>NZ_JNXE01000010.1 GCF_000716605.1 Streptomyces sp. NRRL F-525
GTGTATAAGAGACAGCCCCCGTACTCCCCGAGCACCACCGCCAACGCCTCCGACCCCCCACCCCCGGCCTACGAGGCAATCCCCGCAGGCCAGTTCGACCCCCGAGACCTCACCGACTTCCAGCTCGACGAACTCGTGCACCGGATCATCGGCCGCATCACCCGCCTGATCCGCACGGAACTCCGCCTGGACCGCGAACGGATCGGCAAACTCCGCGACCCCCGCCACTGACCGGAACCGGACCCAGAACCAAAACCACACCCCGACGCGACAACAGAAAGGCCCACCCCCGATGTCCCGCCTCGACCCGGGCTCCACCATCTGGTTCACCCTCAGCATCGACGGCGAGAGCCTCGGCTACTTCAACGGGTGCGACGGGCTGTCGTCGACGGTGGAGATCGAGCACCGACAGGAGGGCGGCAACAACGGCTTCGTCTGGCAACTCCCCACCCGTGTCACCTTCTCCACCATCCGGCTGACCCGACCGCTCACCCCGGACACCGCGAAGGTCGCCAAGTGGATCTCCTCCGTGCAGACCGGGATCAAGCGCCCCACCGGCCAGATCGCGGCCCTGCGCGCGGACGGTTCGGAGGTCGCGCACTGGGGGCTGATCGACGTGCTGCCCGTCAGCTGGCAGGGCCCCTCCCTCGACCCGTCCGGACCGGCGGTCGCCACCGAGGTTCTGGAGATCGCGCACCACGGATTCACGGACTGAGCGCGGCGGCGGAGGAAGGGAGAGCAAGACCATGGCCACCACCAGCAGGGGCGCCGGCAAGAGCCTTGTCCGGGCCGGCCTCGCGATACATGAGCCACCCGTCGGGGGCAGCACCACCCCGGGCGGGCTCATCAAGACCTTCGCCTTCGACTTCAACCCCGCGCAACTGTCCCTCACCCGCCGCGCCCAGTGGAAGACGACCCCCGCACAGATCGAACGGGACGGCTCCCTCCCGGAGTTCATGGGTTCGCAGCCGCGCGAGATGGGCGTGGAGATCTTCCTCGACTCCTCCGACGAGCCGACCAGCAACTCCGTACTGAAGAAGGTCGAGTCGCTCCTCGCGTGCTGCGACGTGACCACCAAGTCCATTGCGGCCAAACAGCCTTCACCGCCGTGGGTCGTGTTCCAGTGGGGTTCCTTCTCCACCGCCCGCTTCACCGCCTACGTCTCCTCCGTCGAAGCCGCCTACTCGCTCTTCGGGACCACAGGCGTACCCATCCGCGCCACCTGCCGACTCCAACTGCACGAGATCCCGAGCAACACCAAGGGCCAGAACCCGACTTCGGGCGCGCTCACCGCGCAGCGCGTCCACCGGGTCGTAGCAGGGGACTCCTTGCAGTCGCTGGCCTGGCGGGAGTACGGCGACTCCGCCGCGTGGCGGGCGATCGCCGAGGCCAACGGGATCGACGACCCGACGCGGCTCGCGAACGGTGTCGAACTCGTGCTGCCGTCCGCCGAGGAGGTGCGTTCCTGATGGTGAAGTCCGCGTTCTCGAACGTCGTCGAGGTGAAGATCGGCGGCGCCAAGATCCCTTCCGAGTACGCCCGTTACCTCGTCGACAGCTACGTCGACCAGGGCGTCGGCGTCCCGGCCGCGTTCCGGCTCACCTTCCGGGACCCGTACCGGCTCATCCTCGGCAAGCTCGGTGTCACCTTCGGCACGAAGATCGTCATCGCGCCGGTCGCCGACGGACAGGGCGCCTCCGATCCGCTGCTGACCGGTGAGGTCACGGGACTTGAGGCCGACTACGACGGCACCGGCACCTTCACCGTCGTACGCGGCTACGACTTCGGGCACCGGCTGCTGCGCCAGCGCCGGGTCGCCGCCTACCGCAACCAGAGCGCGTCCGACATCGCCCGCAAACTCGCCGCCCAGGACGGGGTGCCGATCGGGAAGATCACGTCCACGCGGACCGTGTATGAGTTCATCTCCCAGTCCAACGTGACCGATTGGGACTTCCTCGCCCGGCTCGCCGACGAGAACGAGATGGTGATGTCGGTCGACGCGGACGGCAAGTTCCAGTTCGTGGAGCCGAAGCCGTCGTCCGGTGCGCCGTCGCCCGAAACCGACGGCGACAAGAGCCCGTTCGTGCTCCAGGCCGGGCACGACATCCTGCGGCTGCGGGCCGCCGTGACCGCCGCCGACCAGGTCGGCACGGTCGAGGCGCGCGGCTGGGACGTCACCACGAAGAAGAAGCTCACCGCCACCTCGCCCGGGGCCTCCAATCCGTCAATCGGTATCGGGACCACCCCGGGCGCGGCGGCCGGCAAGTTCAAGACGGCCAAGCTGGTCGAGACGGGCACGCCCTACGACAAGCAGAACGAGGTGAAGTTCGCCGCCGCCGCGCTCGCCGACGACGTGACGTCCTCCTTCGCCGAGCTGGAGGTCGTCGCGCGCGGAAATCCCAAACTGCGCCCGGGAGTTCCGGTCGCGCTCGCGGACGTGGGCCCACCCTTCGAGGGCAAGTACACGGCCACCTCCGTACGGCACGTCTTCGGCGACGGCAAGCACTACGAGACCTGGGTGACGGTCAGCGGACGGCAGTGGCGTTCGCTGTACGGGCTCGCCTCGGGCGGCTCGGAGACCGCGCCCCGGCTGCCCGGTGTCGCCAACGCCCTGGTCACGGACGTCAATGACCCGCTGAAGCAGGGGCGGGTGAGGTTGCAGTTCCCCTGGCTCGACGACACATACGTCAGCGACTGGACCCGAACTGTCCAGTGGGGCGGGCTCGGTGGGGGCGGGATCTTCCCCATGGACGTCAACGACGAAGTGCTGGTCGCCTTCGACCGGGGGGCACTTGACCACCCGTTCGTGATCGGCGGGCTCTACAACGGCAAGGACAAACCGACCGTGGTCGGTGACGTTCCGCTGCACGACGCCGTACGGAAGAAGGCGAGCCGGCACACCGTCTCCGACCGGGACGGCAACCGGATGGACCTGCTCAGCCAGAAGACCGGCGGACGTAAGCAAGGCGTCCGACTGGCCTCCGGGGACAAGCAGTTGACCATCACCCTGGACCGCACGAACACCGAGATCGTGGTGGACAGCAAGGGCGCGGTCACCATCAAGGGCAGCCGCGCGGTGTCGGTCGAGGCCGGTACCGATCTCACCCTCAGCGCCCGGCGCAGTCTCACGATCAAGAGCGGCGGCCCGCTGAACATCGAGGGACGCGGGCTGATCAACGTCAAGTCGGCCACCGGAGCGATCACGTTGGACGCGATGGGCGCCCTCAACATGAAGGCGCTCGGCAACGCGATGCTCACCGCGGGCGGGAGCGTGCAGGTCAACTCCATCGGCAACGTGGGCATTCGGGCCATCACCGTGCCGATCATGGGCGTGGTCACCCTCAACGGCCTTGTCCCGGTGGTGCTTCCGGCATGAGCGGCCCAACGGGCAAGGACAAGAGCGGCTCAACGGGCAGGGCCATGCGTGGCCCAACGGGCAAGGAACGGGCGGGTGTTGTCTGATGGCCGAACAATTCGTGGGCTCCGGCTGGTCGTTCCCGCTGCGCATCGGACCGACCGGCGGCATCGCGCTGGTCAGCGGGGAACGCGAGGTCGAGGAGGCGATCCGGCTCGTCCTGTCGACGGCGCCGGGCGAGCGGCCGATGCGGCCCGACTTCGGCTGCGCGATCCACGACCTGGTGTTCGCGCCGGTCAACGAGCAGACGGCGGGCCGGATCCAGCACGAGGTGCACGTCAGCCTCGACCGCTGGGAGCCGCGCATCGAGGTCGACGACGTCGAGGTCACCGCGGGCACCGAGCAGAGCGTGCTGTACATCGACGTCCGCTACTCGATCCGCGGCACCAACAACCCGCGCAGCCTCGTCTTCCCCTTCTACGTCATCCCGTCCCACGACGAGCCGGACACCTCCGGTACGCCCGGCACGGCTGCTGAAAGCGACAACTGACCGATGGCCCTGCCCTCCCCGAACCTCGACGACCGCCGCTTCCAGCAGTTCGTCGACGACGCCAAGCGCTACATCCAGCAGCGCGCCCCGGAGTGGACCGACCACAACGTCTCCGACCCCGGCGTCACCCTCGTCGAGACGGTCGCGCACATGGCCGACCAGATCGTCTACCGCCTCAACCGGGTACCGGACAAGAACCACTTGGCGTTTCTCGACCTGGTCGGCATCACCCTCTTCCCGCCGTCCGCGGCCCGCACCGACGTCACGTTCTGGCTGTCGGCGCCCCAGGAGGAAGCGGTGCAGGTGCCGCTCGGCACCGAGGTCGCGACGATGCGCACCGAGGGCGAGGAGGCGGTCGTCTTCGCCACCGAGCGCGAACTCGCCGTCGTACCCAGCGCGTTGAGGCATCTCGTCGTGCAGCACCGGGGCAAGCAGGTCGTCGACCGCACGCACGACCTGGCCGAGGGCAACCACGTCATGTGCTTCGCCGAGTCGCCCGACCCCGGCGACTCGATGCTGTTCGGGCTGACCGCCGCCGTCCCGCACTGCGCCCTCGCCCTCGAACTCGACAGCCGCGTAGACGGAGTTGGCGTCGACCCGCGCCAACCGCCCCTGGTGTGGGAGGCGTGGACCGCCGACGGCTGGCAGGCGTGCGAGGTGGACCGGGACGGCACCGGTGGCCTCAACCGCCCCGGCGCGGTCGTCCTGCACATCCCCGGTGGC
The DNA here is from genome assembly GCF_000716605.1 of Streptomyces sp. NRRL F-525. Classification (GTDB taxonomy): domain Bacteria; phylum Actinomycetota; class Actinomycetes; order Streptomycetales; family Streptomycetaceae; genus Streptomyces. The sequence continues at coordinate 4,629 of NZ_JNXE01000010.1, forward strand.
CACACCCTGTCCCGCAACGGGGGCCAGGAAGCAGGCTGGTTGCGCTGCCGCGTCACCGAACCCCACTCCGACCAGCCCTTCTACACCACCTCGCCGACCGTCCGCTCCGCCGAGGCCTTCACCATCGGCGGCACCACCACCGTCGTCCACGCAGACACGGTCTACGACGAGGCCCTCGGGGAGTCCACCGGCCTGCCCGGACAACGCCTGCGGCTCTCCCACACACCGGTCGTCGGCGACGCCGTACCCCTCCTCCTCCAGACCGCCGAGCACGAGGGCTGGACCGACTGGCAGGTCGTCCCGCACTTCGCCGCCTCCGGCCCCGACGACCGCCACATCACCCTGGACGCGGCCACCGGCGAACTCGCCTTCGGACCCGCCGTCCGCGAACCCGACGGCTCCCTGCGCCAGTACGGCATGGTCGCCCCCAAGGGCTCGGTGATCCGCGCCCGCCGTTATCGCACCGGCGGCGGCCGGTCCGGCAACGTGGCACGCGGCGCGGTGCAGATCCTGCGCAGCTCCATCCCGTACGTCTCCGAGGTCGTCAACCGCGAGGCGGCACGCGGGGGAGTGGACGGCGAGACCGTCCAGGAGGCCAAGACTCGCGCACCGATCACCCTGCGCGCACAGGAACGGGCGGTCACCCTCCGGGACTACGAGGAACTCTCCCGCCGGGCCGCCCCCGAGACCGCGCGCATCACCTGCCTGGAGGGCGACGAGGAGGAGCACGGGGCTTACGCCGTACGGGTGTTGGTGGTCCCGCAGGCCGTGCCCGACCCGGGCGGCCGACTGCGCTTCGAGCAACTCGTGCCCGGAGACGCCCTGTTGGAGCGCATCACCCGGCATCTCGACGAACGGCGGCTCATCGGGACCCGGTTGGCGGTCGGGCCACCCTTCTATCAGGGCGTCACCGTCGTCGCCACGGTCCACGCCTTCCGGGGCGTCGACACCGACCGGGTTCGCCGCCAGGCCCACGACGCCCTCTACCGCCACCTCGACCCGCTCACCGGCGGATCGGACGGGAAGGGCTGGCCGTTCGGGCGCCCGGTGCAGTCCGGGGAGGTCTTCGCGGTGCTCCAGCGCGTACCCGGCGTTGAGTTGGTCGACGAGGTCGTCCTCCACCCCGCCGATCCGCTCACCGGCAAGCGCGGCGACCCCACCGACCGCATCGACCTGGAGCGGCCGTCACTGGTGTTCTCCTTCGACCACCGCGTCCGCGTGATCGGAGACGGCGCGTGAACACCATCAACTCCCGGTGGGGAGGCTTGCGTTGAGAGGGTCAGTTGACGGGCTCGGCTCGTCCGCGCCGATCGGCGCCATGCTGCCCGCCGTGTTCGCGGACGACGACCTCGCCCAGCGTTTCGTCGCCGGTCTCGACGAGGTCGTAGCGCCGATCCTGAGTGTGCTGGACTGCCTCGACACGTACTTCCGGCCGTCGCTCGCACCGCTCGACTTCGTTCAGTGGCTGGGGAGTTGGGTCGGTGCCGAGACCGACGGAAGCGAACCGGAGGAGCGGCTGCGGGCCGCCGTAGCCGCGGCGACGTACCTGCACCGCATCCGCGGTACCCGGCGCGGACTGGCCGAGGCCGTCCGGCTCGCGTTCGGGGCCGAACCGGAGATCACCGAGAGCGGCGCCGCCGACTGGAACGCCCGCCCGCTTGGACCGGTCCCAGGCGAGCGCAGCCCCCGGCTCCACGTCCATCTGCAGCTGCCCGCGCCGACCACCCTGGACACGCACCGCCTGGACGCCCTCGTGGCGGCCGCCCGTCCCGCCCATATGCCGTACACGGTCCAGGTGACCGCCACCGTGCTCGCCGAAAGGAACCCCGAGAGATGACGACCACCCAGAGCTGCGCCGAATGCGGAACCCGCGCGGAACCGGGCCAGTCGTTCTGCGACGCCTGCGGTGCCGTCCTGAGCTGGACGGACCGCGCGGGCGCCCGCACCGGGGCCCCGGCCGAGCGCGGCGAGGGCGCCGCCGGTGAACCGGGCTGGGACGCCTTCCCCCAGTCCGACAGCGCGGGCCTGCCCCGCACCCGCCGGGACACACGGGGCACGAACGAGCCGTCAGGGCAAGGGAGTTCGGGTTCGGAAGACCCCGCCGCCCGACTCGACGCCCTGTCCCTGCGCCTGGACGCCCTCGCCGCCGGCGGCTCGTACGACTCGGTCGGCGCGGGCTCCCGGCAGGAGCCGGCGAACGGCGGTTCTACGACCCCTCACGCATCCGGCGCCGCTACGACCCACCCGACCACGGACCCGACGCCCGCGCCCGACGCGCCGTACGCGAACCGCGGCGGCACCGCCCGCACCCCCTCACCGACCGACACCGCCCCCACCCAACCGGTCCCCGCCACCTCCCCGGAACCGGAACCGGGACCGGAACCGGAGTCCGAGGCCGAGCGCGCCCGGCGGCTCCTCGTCCCGGTCTCCGACCCGGAGCCCCGCCAGGCCCCGTCCGTGGCCCCGGTGCTGCCCGGCCGCCCGGTCGCCGCGCGCCCCCAGTCCGTACGGGCACCCGGTGTCGAACCCGGAGCCGCCGGCGGAGTCCCCTGCCCCTGGTGCGCCACGGCGAACCGCCCCGACCGGCACTACTGCGCCCGCTGCGCGATGCCCATGGCCGGAGAGGCGCACGCCCCCGGCCAACTGCCTTGGTGGCGGCGGTTGTTCGCGTTCCGGAACGGCGAGATCCCATGGGCGGGCGACCGGCCCCGGCTGCGCCGCACCTTCGACCGCGTGCTGACCTGGCTCGGTGCCGCGATCGTGCTGACGCTGCTGATCGTGCTGGCCGTCAACATCCCGCGTGCCGTGGACGCGACCAAGGACCACTTCGCCAAGCGGGCCCCCGTCTACCCGGACCGCGTCAGCGCCTCGCGCTCCTTCCCGGGTCACAAGCCGGAGCTGGCCTTCGACCGGCTGAACAACACCTGGTGGGGGCCGGGGGTGAGCCAGGCGGGCCAGGGTCAGTGGCTGGAGGCGCAGTTCGACGAGCCGACGCGGCTGCTCGACCTGATGATCACCCCGGGGGTTTCCACCCGCCCCGACCAGATCGGCCAGTCGGCGCTCCCGCACCGGATCGAGGCGGTGATCACCACGGCCAAGGGCAAGACGATCACCCGCCAGATCACCCTGGACCAGGGGGCGGGAGCCCAGCGCCGCTCCTTCCGCGTCGGCACGGTCACCTCGGTCCGCTTCACCATCGAGTCCGCCTACGGAACCTCCGGGAGCAAGCAAGTGGCCATCGCCGAGATCGAGTTCTTCGGCCCGTCGAACTCGGGCAGCTCCTGACGGGCAGTCAATGAAGCGGCGGGTGCGGTGATTTACGCGTAGTCGGTCGCGGGGACCGTGCCGTAGCGGCTCATCGTCTCGATCGTCGACTCGGTGTTGAACTCCCGGCCGCCCGCGATCATGTCCCGCAGATCGCGGAAGTACTGCACGAACACGTCGGGTGTGAAGGTGTTGACCATCACCGCGGGCTCGTCGCCGGGGTTGGCGAAGGTGTGCGGGGCACCCGGCGGGATCATCGCGAGGGTGCCCGCCGGGGCGATGTGCACGGTCTCGCCGATGGTGAAGTGCACGGTGCCGGAGACCACGTAGAACCCCTCGTCGTGCTGGGCGTGGCGGTGCTGCGGCGGGCCCTGGGTGTGCGGGGCGAGGGTGATCTCGCCGATGCCGAGCCGGTGGCCGGTGGTGCCGCCGTCCTCCAGGATGCGCATCGTGACCGGCCCCAGCTGGATCGACTCGCCGTCGTCCGGACCGACCACGGAAACCTCGTTCATCGCCGACTCCCTTGTGTGTGGCGCCAGTTGTGCGCTCGTCGCGGTGGCGCGCCCTACGGACGCTAGTCGGGCACCTCTCGTTATGCAAGCTCGCTCTTACAATGAGAGCTGAGCGTGATAATGTAGGGGTGACGGACGGCAGCGACGAGCGAATACGGGGAAGTGACGCACCGATGGCGACAGCACAGACGGACACGGGCCGCAGCAACCAGAAGAAGCGCACCCGTACGGCGATCGTCGAGGCGGCACGCGGGCTGATCGGCACGGGCAGCGAGGTGACGATGCCCGAGGTGGCCCGCGTCGCCCTGGTCTCCGAGGCCACCGCCTACCGCTACTTCCCCGACCTCCCGTCGCTGATCGGCGAGGCCCTGGCCGGCGTCTGGCCCGACCCCGTCGACGCGCTCGGCCCGGTCGCCGACTCCCGCGACCCGGTCGAACGGATCGCGTTCGCCTGCGAGTTCCTGCTGCGCGGCACCCTGGCCCGGCAGGGCGGGGTGCGCGCGATGATGGCCGCGACCATCGTCCGCCCCGACACGGCGAACATGCGCCCCGGCATCCGCTTCGGCCTCATCGACCACGCGCTCGCACCCCTGGCGGCCACCCTCGGCGAGACCGACCCGGACGCGTTCACCCAGCTCAAGCGGGGCCTCGCGGTGGTCATGGCCTCGGACGCCCTGTTCACCCTCACCGACCAGTGCGGCCTCACCCCCGACGAGGCGATCACCAGCGCCGTAGCCACCGCGAAGACCTTGACGGAGGCGGCGGTGCGCGCGGCGGAGAGTTAGAGGGGGCCTGCGCGCCGGGCTCTCAACTGTCCTTTGTCTCTACGGCGGTTGGGTCCGTCGCCAGCCAGTGGCCGTCCGTGCTCCAGCCGAGGAGACGGCGGGCGCGGCTTCCGTCCGCCGTGCCGTCGGGGGTGAAGGTGCCGCCGTCCGCGACCAGGCGCAGCCCTGCCAGCGCGGGCGCGAGGCGGGCCGTGACGTGGGCCGGGTGGCGGGCCGCCTCCGCATCCAACTCGTCGAGTACGCGGCGCTGTTCGGCGGGCGGGCAGAGGGACAGATGGAACACCAACTGCCGCCAGGCGTACGCCGCGTCCTTGATCGTGGGGTACGGCCACGGGTTGCGGTGCACCCGGGCCGCCAGCCGGCACACGGTGCCGAAGCAGCGGCGCGCGAGGTCGGCCCAGCCGGGCTCGGGGGCGATGCCGACGCGGTGGACAAGGGTGGCCAGGTTGTGCGTGGTCAGGATCTGGGACTGCTCGATCACCTTGCCGTTGGCCGCGACCCAGGACCCGGACGAGGAACCGGACTTGGACCGGTCCGGAGCCGAGGACGCCGCCGTGGCCCGCTCCGCGCACAGCCGCGCGAACCCCGGGGACGTACGGGGCCTGGCCCGGTCCGCGCGGCCCCGGCCGGCCGACTCGCTCGCTTCGGCGATCGCCAGTTCGCGGATCGCCGCGTAGTCGATGCCGTAGTACCGCTCGTACAGCGAACCGCCGAGCAACTCGCCCGCGATCCCCGCCGCCACAAGGAACTTGGGGCCGAAGGCGTCCATGAAGATGTCGGCGGCCAGCTCCTCCACCAGCGGGGCGCCCAGCTGTGACTGGCGGGCGAGCACGCCGAGTTCGCGCACGAGCGGGTTGGGCAGGATCGTGCCCGGGAACCCGCGCACGGCCAGCTCGCCCAACTGCCGTAGCAGCAGGGCCGCTTCGGCGGATCCGTCGCCGCGCTGCGCGGCCACCGCCCGCACCCAGGGCAGTTCCTCGATCCGGACCTGCCGTTCCAGGTTGAGCAGGAGCAGCGAACGGCGGTTGCGGAACGCGCGGTAGTTCGCGGCCATCAGGGTCCGCAGCGCCGGGTCGTCGTAGCTCCGTGCGGTGGTGACGGCGACCAACCGCGGTACCAGTGCTGCCAGTACCTCGGCCGAGGGGACGACTCCCCGCTCCACGAGGGTGGCTACCGGTGCGCTCAGCGCGCCCTCGATCACCCGCCGTAGCACGGGCGGGAGTTGAGCACCGGCGGGCAGGCCGGTCGCCTGCTCCTCCGGTTCGGAAACAGGGGCGAGTACGGGGGCGAGGTCGGCGAGGCCCGACTCCTGGGGCAGCCCGGCGAGGCGGCCCACCAGCACCTGCGCCAGGGCGTGGTGGGAGGGGAGCGCGGCCTGGGCCCGCTGCACCCGGCGCAGTTCCGTGTGCGGGGCGGAGCCTGGCAGACCGCGTCGCCGCACCATCGACGCGACGGCGTGCCGCAGCAGGCCGAGCCGCCGCGCGTCCAACGCCCGCCCGGCGACGGTCTCTTCCAGCACGCCGCGCAGAATGCCCAGGTTCTCCTTGGGGTTACGGTGCTTCCCGCAGTGGGTGTGCTCGTCGGCCAGCTGCCGGTACCGGCTCAACAGTGCGGAGCCGCGCGCCAACCAGCCGGCATCCGGGACGAGTTCGAGCACCCGACCACCCTCCCCGCCCGCCGTCTCCAGCCAGTGGACGAGCAACTCGTCCCCGAACGGCTGCCATACGGCGAGTGCCTCGCGCTGTGTCTCCACGGCCGCGTTGGGACGCCGCCGGACCAGCCGGTCCACGGTGTCGGAGACGGTACGGCGGTGCAGCGCGTCGGAGGCGTCCGACGCGGGCCGACCGGCCGACGGGCGTGGCAGGAACCGGAGTTGATCCGCGAACGGCTCCAACTCCGCGACCAGGTCCAGCGCGGCGGCCGTCTCCCCGTGCCGTACCAGCCAGGCCATGGTGAGCAGCGCGCCCTCCTCGGGCACGGTCACCTCGTAACGCCCGCTGTTCAACTGCCCCCACAGCCAGGCGAGTCCGGGGTCGGTGAGACAGTGCGCGAACAGCGCCCGCCGGTCCGCGGGCACGCCGAACCGCTCCGCGAGCCGCGTCTCGTACGGCTGGAGCGGGCCGCCCGCGCCCGGGGTGCCCGTGGCGAAGCCGCCGTGCACCGCCTCGGGGGTGACCCAGGCCGGGAGCCCGGCCACCGGGGTGCGCGAACCGATCGACAGCAGGCCGCCGGACATCCCTGCGAGCACGGCGCGCCAGCGCGTCACGCGGCCTTCCGCGCGACGGCGGGTGTCGGCGTCCTCGTGGGTCAGCGCGGTCGTGAAGGCCTTGGCCAACTGACCCTGGGCATAGCCGGGGTTGGCGGTGAGGTGCTGCTGGTCAGCGTCGTCGTTCATAAGCCGACGTGGCAGGTCCTGCCCCTGCGCCCTCCGGGATAAGAGCCCGGTGCTCTGCTGCTGAGCTACACGCCGATGAGCAGGGACGTTAGACGCGGAACGGGCCGTCGTACAAGGGGATTTCGGTCGTAGCCCCTCCCACTCACCGTAACGTCATACTCGGTGCGGTGCGGCTCCGTCCTGCCAGAGGTAGAGGTCGCGCAGCAGGGAGATCTCGGCGCCGTGAGCGATCAGCTCCCTGTTGACGTGCAGGACGATGCCCTCCATGGGAAACCGCTCGGGACCCACCGCGGGCGGATTCTCCAGGTCGGCGTCCGAGAGCTTGCGGACCCCGGCGTAGGCGAATGTCTCGGACTCCATGTCCTGGCCGCCGAAGTGCCATCCGACCCGGTAGCCGAGGCAGCTGACGACGATGTGCGCCAGCCGCCAGGCAATCGTCGTCACCGGTGACGGCACCGGGCCGGGGGACGCGAAGTCCCTCGTCCATTCCCCCGAACCTTCCGACATCGGCGTGTCCGACGTGCCCCGCGGACGGATGTTCCAGCAGCCGCGCACCGGCTCCCAGAAGTACTCCTCATCGGTGAGACCGTCCAGCCGGGGCCGCAGGTTTTTCTGCCAGTACCAGTCCAGCTGGTCCGCGAGCCGCTCGCTTCTCGTCATTTCGGCACACTACAGATGCCGATGGCGAACCTCGGTACAGCCTCGTCGGCGAATGCGCCGCTCGCGGCAAGGTCACAGCACCTTCCGATGGACCAGCGCCGACAGCATCAACGCCCCCGGCAGCAACGGCACCCACACCGTCAGCACCCGGTAGCCGATGACGCTCGCCGTGGCCAGGTCCATGGGGGCGCCGAACGCGACCATCGTGAAGACCGTCGCCGCGTCCACGGGGCCGATCCCGCCGGGTGCGGGCACCGCGCCGACCGCGGTGCTGGCGGCGAGGAACGCGAGGACGACCTGGGGCCAGGACAGCGGCATGCCGAGTGAGGCGCCGACCGAGAAGATCACGGTCGCCTGCAGTACCGGCGCGGCCGCCGCTCCGCCCCACAGGGCGAGGACGCGGCTGGGCATGGTATGCAGCTGGCGTACGTCGGTCAGGGCGGTGCGGAAGCAGCGGAGGACCGGGCGGCGCAGCGGGGGGACGAGGGCCAGGAGCAGGGCGGCCGTGCCGAACGCGATGCCCAGCCCGCCGAAGGCGAGGACCAACGACCAGCCCCGCGGGACGAGTTGGCCGAACCTCAGCATCTCGGGGAAGGTGATGAGGAAGGCGATCAGGACGATGGTCTTCGCGATCGGCCGGACGAGTGAGTACAGGGCGAGCGAGGCGGTGGCGCGGGCGAGGGGGATGCCGCGGCCCTGGAGGAAGCGCAGCGTCACGGCGTGGGCGCCGATGCTGGCCGGCAGCGCGTGGTTGGCGGCGCCCGCGGCGAACTGCGAGGCGATCAGCAGCCCGGTCGGCAGCCGCTCGGGCACCGCACCCTGGCGGACGAGGGCGGCGGTGCCCCAGCCGAGGCAGGTGAAGAAGAACGCGGCGAGCAGCCACCAGGGGTCGGCGGAGGCGAGCCGGGCCGTGCCGTCGTACATGGCACGCCAGTCGACCGCCGCCCACACCGCGATCAGCAGCAGGGGCAGCAGGGTCAGGATCCTGGTGGCGAGGCGCGCGGCGGAGGGGAGGCGGAAGGGGGCGGGGGCGGGAGCGGGGCCGGGGGTGGAGACGGGGAGCGGCCCGGGGATCTCTTCGAGCGGAAGCAGGGACACGTTGCGAAACGTTCCCGTCCGGTATGACGTCGTGGTGTCCGTCAGCGGAAGGGGCGCGGGCGGCTGGGCGACGCGGACGGCGTGAATGGCTTGAAGGGCCCGGGTGAACGCACCGGGCGCACCATCGGCATCATCCGTGACATCGCCCACTTCACCGCCCACTTCACCGCCCACTCCACCACCCCAGATCATTGCCTGAATCAACAATCCATCGGTTTGTTGACTTTAGGTTGAGCGAGCCATTTGAATTCCAGTATGACCCACGCCGAGCGTACGTCCGCCGCCGTCACCGCCCTGCCCGTCGACCTCGACGAGGCGGCCCACCGCTGTCTGGTTGCCGGGTTCGAGGGCGCGACGACCGTGCCGGACCCGCTCAAGCGGCTCATCGACCGCGGCCTCGGCGGCGTCATCCTGTTCACCCGCAATGTCCGCGACGCCGAGCAGGTGCGCCGGCTCACCGACCAACTCCGCTCCATCCGGCCGGACTTGCTCGTGGCCATCGACAACGAGGGCGGCGGAATCGGCCACTTGGTGAGCGCGGACGCCCCGGACGCTCCCGGCTCCTACGCCCTCGGAGTCGTCGACGACCCGGCCCTGACCGCCCGTTGCGCCGACGCGCTCGCGGGTCACCTCGCCACACTGGGCATCACCGCCTCGTACGCACCCGTCGCCGACCTTCAGCACCAACCGCGCAACCCGATCGTGCGCACCCGCTCCTTCGGCGCCGATCCCGCTCTGGCCGCCCGCCATCTGCGCGCCTGGATCACCGCCACCGACGGACGCGGCATCGCCTCCTGTGCCAAGCATTTCCCGGGCCACGGCGGCACAATCACCGACAGCCATCACGGTGTCGCCACGGACCCGCGCCCGTACGACGAACTCCTCGTCGACCTCGCGCCGTTCCGCGCCGCCATCGACGCGGGCGTACCGATGCTGATGAGCGCCCACGTCGTCTTCCCGGCCCTGGACGCCAACCGCCCCGCCACCCTCAGCCGCCGCATCCTCGGCGATCTGCTCCGCCTGGAACTCGGCTTCGACGGCGTCCTCGTCAGCGACGCCCTGGAGATGAAGGCGATAGCCGACGCGTACGGCGAGGCCGCCGGAGCCCGTATCGCCCTCGCCGCCGGAGCGGACCAAGTCATCGTCGCCGTACCGGACTTGGACGTCACCCTGGCGTGCCGGGACGCCGTGCTCGACGCGCTGCACTCGGGCCTGCTGCCCGAGGAGCGGGTGTGGGAGGCCGCCGGTCGCGTACGACGGCTCGCCGAGCGGTACGCGACCCCGCGCCGTACGGTCACCGCCTGGGACGCGGACGCCGGCCTGGAGGCGGCCCGCCGCGCCGTACGCACCCGGACCCTGCCCCCGCCCCTGCGCGGCGCCCACGTCGTCGACCTGTTCCCGGCCCCGCACCCCGCCCTGAACTGGGGCGGCGAGGACCTCCTCACCGAACTCCGCGCGATCGACCCCACGGCCACCGGCACCGCGCTCAACACGGAACCGGCCGACCCCGCCGCCCTCGTCGACGGGATCGTACGGGCGGGCGCGCCGCTGGTCGTCGCCACGTCCGACGCCGGTCTGCACCCCTGGCAGGCCCGGCTGCGCGACACGCTCGCGGCCTGGCGACCCGACGCCGTCCTGGTCGACACGGGGTTGCCGGAGGGCGGCGCCCTCTGCTCCTACGGCCGCGGGCGGGTCAACCTGCGCGCGGTCGCGGAGGTACTCGCGGGCGCCTGACGGTCACGTCGGCCGTACGACTTCCTTGATGCCCCGCGCCGCCAAGTACCCCGCGTCCTCCGCGCGTTCGGCCAGGACGACAGCCGGGCGGACGCCTTCCGTCCGCAGCCGCGTCCACTCCTCGAAGTACGCCCCTCCCGGCCCGGACACCGAGCGGGTGCCCGGGGTGCAGTCCAACACCAGCGCGGTCTCCCGGAGTTGGACGGTGTGCGGCTCCGCGATCGCTTCGGCGAAGGCCTCGGCGATGGGCTTGGGACGGCCCGCCGAGTCGAACAGGCCCAGCGTGTACTCGAGTTCGGGGTAGTCGGCGAGCGAGCGGTCCACGTCGTGCGAGCACCACCAGGTCACGCCCCAGAGGCCCGCGCACTCGGCCGCGTTGCGCACGGTCGCCCGCGCGAACTCCGGGGCGTCGGCCGCCGGGATGTGCGGTTCGGGCGCGCCGGTCTCCTGGACCCAGACCGGGCGGGCCGGGTCGGTGGCGTACGCCTTGGCCAACTCCGTTCCGTACTCGGCGAGATGGAGCACCTGCGGGGAGCGCGGCCCGTAACGGCGGGCACAGTCACCCGAGAACACCCACGGGTGGACGGTGGTCAGATCACCCTTGCGGGCCGAGGCCTCCGGGGTGAACGGGTGGTCGTCGCCGTACCAGGCCGCGTCGTACGCGGAGTGCGTGACCAGGCGATCGGCGGGGAGATTCTCCCGCGCGGCGGCCAGCAGGGTGTCGAGATAGTGGTCCACCTCGGCCACCGTCACCGGGTTGTGCTCCACCAAGTTGTTGAGCTCGTTGCCGAGTTGGAGCCCGATCAGGTTCTGGCGGTCGGCCAGCGCGCTGCCCAGCGTGCGCATCAGCTCCGCCTGGGCGGTGATCGTCTCCGGGTCGGTGAACACGTTGCGGTGGTGCCAGCTGCGGGTCCACTCCGGGTAGAAGTCGAAGCTCGACAGATGGCCCTGGACGCCGTCGACGAGGACGTCGAGGCCCGCCTCGCCCGCCAGGTCGACGAGGTGCACCAACTGATCCACGGCGGTCCGGCGGATCAGCGTGCGGTTGGGCTGGAGCAGCGGCCAGAGATGGAAGATCCGGACGTGGTCCAGGCCGAGCCCGGCTATCTGGGCCAGATCCTCGCGGGCGTGCGCCGGGTCGAAGTCGTGCCAGGAGTGGAACCAGCCGCGGCGCGGCGTGTAGTTGACGCCGAAGCGGAGCGTAGGAATGGGATCCTCCCCAGGTCCGGTCTTGCCCTGTCTGTGTCATCTGTGTCGTCGGCTCTTGTTCCGCGCGAATGTATCAACCACCATAGTCAGTGATGAGCAATGATTTGAACCAAGAATTCACCGGGGACCTCGTCGTCGGCCTCGACGCCGGCGGCACCCGTACCCGCGCCGTCCTCGCCGCCGCCGAGGACGGGCGCGCGTTCGGCGAGGGCGCGGCCGGCCCCGGCAACGCCCTGACCGTCCCGGTCCCGCGCCTCACCGACCACCTGGTCGAGGCGATCGGACAGGCCGTCCCCGAGGAGGCACGCGCCCGTGTTGTCGCCGTGTCCGGCGGCTTCGCCGGCGCCACGGCCGCCTCCACCGAGGACCCGGGACACGTCAACGCCCGCACCGCCCTCACCGCCGCGCTGCGACGCCTCGGCATCCCCGCCGACCGGATCCGCGTCTGCAGCGACATCGAGGCGGCCTTCGCCTCCGCCCCCGGCACCCCGGCCGACGGCCTCGCCCTGGTCGCAGGCACCGGCGCGGTCGCCCTGCGCATCACCGACCGCCGCACCACGACCAGCGTGGACGGCGACGGCTGGCTCCTCGGCGACGACGGCAGCGGCTTCTGGATCGGCCGGAGCGCGGTACGCGCGGCCCTGCGCATGGCGGACGGACGCGGCCCTACGACCGTGCTGGCCGGGTCCGTCGGCCAGGCACTCGGGGTGCCGGACGAGGTCCTGCCCGCCGACGGCGACTGGTCCCGCGCCCGCCGCGAGGCCTACCGCATGCACGTACTCCCCGCCGTGATGGCCGAACTCCCCATCCGCCTCGCCCGGTTCGCCCCACTGGTGGTCGAGGCGGCGGGGGAGAAGGACACCGTGGCGGAAGGCATCCTCGACGAGGCGGCAGACCAACTGGCCGACACGGTAGGGGCGTTGGATCCGGGCCCCGGTGAGCGAATCGTCGCCACCGGCGGTCTGCTCGGCCCCGAAGGCCCGCTGACGACCCTCCTCACCGCCCGCCTCCGCACCCTCGGCCTCGCCCTCGACTGGGTACCCGACGGCTGCCGGGGCGCGGTCGCCCTCGCCCGACTCGCCTACGACGGTGACACCCGATGACCGACCCCACCACCCCCGTCTACCGCGACCCCAACGCCCCTATAGGCACGCGGGTTTCCGACCTCCTCGCCCGGATGACCCTGTGCGAGAAGGTCGGCCAGCTCAACCAGCGGATGTACGGCTGGAATGCCTACCGCGGCACGGCCGAGGGCTACGAACTCACCGACGCCCTCCGCGCCGAGACCGACCGCTTCGCCGGACTCGGCGCGCTCTACGGCCTGTTCCGCGCCGACGCCTGGTCCGGCGTCGACCACTCCAACGGCCCCGGCTCCCAAGACAGCGCCGCCCTGGCCGAGTTGGTGCAACGCCATGTCATCGCGAGCAGCCGACTCGGCATCCCGGCGCTGTTCGTCGAGGAGGTACCGCACGGCCACATGGCCCTGGACGGCACGGTCCTCCCGGTCAACCTGGCCGTCGGCGCCACCTGGGACCCCGACCTGTATGAGCGGGCCGCCGCCCACGCCGCCGCCGAACTCCGTGCCCGTGGCGGCCACCTGGCCCTTGTCTCCGCCCTGGACATCGCCCGCGACCCCCGCTGGGGCCGCACGGAGGAGTGCTTCGGCGAGGATCCGCACCTCGCCGCCCGCCTCACCGAGGCCCTCGTGAGGGGCATGCAGGGCGACATGGCGGCGGGGTCCGCGACCGACCAAGTCCCCGTCGCACACGCGGGGTTCGCGCCGGACAAGGGACCGGTCATCGGAGCCCGCTTCGCTCCCGACAAAGCCCCCGTCGTCCTCAAGCACTTCGCCGGCCAGGGCGCCACAGTCGGCGGCCGCAACTCCGCCGAGTCCGAGCTCGGCCTCCGCGAACTCCACGAGATCCACCTCCCCGCCGCCCGCGCCGGAGTCCGCGCAGGTGCCGCCGCCCTCATGTCGGCGTACAACGAGGTCGACGGCCTGCCCTGCTCCGGCAACCGCGCCCTGCTGACCCAACTCCTGCGCGACAACTGGGGTTTCGAGGGCCTGGTCATGGCCGACGGCCTCGCCGTGGACCGCCTGGCCCGCATCACCGGCGACAAGGTCTCGGCGGGCGCACTCGCCCTCAACGCCGGTGTCGACCTGAGCCTGTGGGACGAGGGCTTCACGCATCTGGAGGAGGCGGTCGAGCGGGGGCTGGTGAGCGAGGAGACCGTCGACGCGGCCGTGGCCCGCGTGCTCCGCCTGAAGTTCCAACTCGGCCTCTTCGAACAGCCCTACGCCACAACCGAGTTGCCGCCCCCGAACCGAGGCCGGGAACTGAGCACCGCCCTCGCCCGAGCCGCCGTCACCCTCCTCCACAACGACGGCGGAGTCCTGCCCATCCCGGCAACCACCTCCCGGATCGCGGTCATCGGCCCCCAATCGGCCACCACCGCACACCAGTTGGGCGACTACACCGCACCCCAGCACCCCGGCACGGGGACCAGCGTCCTCGACGGCCTACGCCAACTCGCCCCGCCCGGCACCGACATCCGCCACGCCCCCGGCTGCTCCCTCACCGGCGGCGACCTCTCCGGCATCCCCGAGGCGGTCGCCGCAGCCGCCGCCTCCGACCTGGCGGTGCTGGTGCTGGGCGGCAGCAGCGCCCGGACCCCCGACACGGACTTCGACGCCAACGGGGCGGCACGGAACGCCGTTTCGGAGATGACCTGCGGCGAGGGGGTGGACCTCGCGGGCCTGAGCCTCGGCCGCGCCCAACTCGCCCTCCTGGACGCGGTCACCGCCACCGGCACACCCACGGCGCTCGTCCTGATCCAGGGCCGCCCGCATGTCGTCCCCGAACATGCCGGTGCCCTGCTCACCGCCTGGTACCCCGGCCCGTGGGGCGGCGAGGCCATCGCCGAGGTCCTGCTCGGCCGAGCCGAACCGACCGGCCGCCTGCCCGTCTCCATCCCTCACTCGGTGGCCCAACTCCCCATCTACTACAACCACAAGGACACCGAGTACGGCGGTTACGTGGACGCCGATGCCGAGCCGCGCTACTCCTTCGGGCACGGGCTGTCGTACACGAGCTTCGAGTACGGGCCGCCGCGCGTCGCGGGGAACGCGATCGAGGTCGACGTCACCAACACCGGGAAGCGCCACGGCCGTTCGGTCGTCCAGGTGTACATCCGGCGGCTGCTCACCCCGGTCTGGCCGCGCACGCTCGAACTGCACGCCTTCCAGGCAGTCGAGTTGGCCCCGGGAGAGGGTCGTAGGGTCGAAATCCCCTTCGGCACCGACCAGTTGGGGCAGGTCGGTGCCGTGGAGGTGCGGGTCGCGCAATCCGCGCGGGCGGCGCTCGCCGTCGAGCCCGTCGTCGTACGGCTCAGAGCTTGACGGTTCGAAGCCTGACGCTCAGAGTTTGACCGCTCCCGCCGACACGCCCTTGTAGAACCAGCGTTGGGTGATGACGAACAGCACCAGCACCGGGATCACGGAGATCACCGAACCCGCCATCACCACCCGCTGGTCGTAGCCGAACGACGAGCTCTGCAGCCGCGAAAGGCCCAGCGTCAGCGTCATGTGGTCCTCGGAGCGGAGGACGATCAGGGGCCAGAGGAAGTCGTCCCAGGCGCTGATGAAGGTGTTGATGGTGACCACCATGATCGCGCCCCACGCGGACGGGAGATAGAGGTAGCGGAAGCGCTGCCACTCGCTCGCGCCGTCCAGCATCCCGGAGTCCTCGATCTCGCGCGGTACCGCGAGGAACGCGCCGCGCATCAGCAGGACGTTGATCGCGCCGACGAAGCCGGGCAGCCACACGCCCACCACGTTGTCGACCAGACCCAGGTCGCGGATGCTCAGGAAGAGCGACACCATGATCGACTCGAAGGGGAACATCATCGAGGCGACGAGGAGGATCCAGACCGCCCTGCGGCCCTTCCATGCGGGCTTGGAGAGCATGTAGCCGGCGGTGGTGGAGAACAGCAACTGGCTTGCCACCGACAGGAGTACGACGATCAGGCTGTTCCTGATGTACGTCACCACCGGGACCTGGCTGAAGACCTCGCGGTAGGCGTGCAGGGTCGGGTGGTGGGGCAGCAGGGAGGCGTTCGCGCCGAAGACGTCCTCACCGGTGCCCTTGAGCGAGGCCAGGAGCTGCCAGATCAGGGGGCCGACCGTGAGGCCCAGGACCATGAGCAACAGCAGGTAGCGGACGAGGAGTTCGCGGGGGCGGCCGTAGTCGCGCCAACGCGGTGTCAGGCGGCGGGACTTGGGGCGCACGGCGGTCGTCGTCATGACTCGTCCTCCTTCGTGAGGCGCTGCGCCAGCAGGGTCAGGCCCAGGGTCAGGACGAACAGCGCCACGCTCACCGCCGAGCCGTAGCCCGCGTTGCCGGTGATGGGGTCCAGGCCGACGTCACGGATGTAGAAGGGCAGCGTGCGGTCGGCGCCGCCGGGGCCGCCGGTGGAGCTGCCGAGCATGTAGATCTCGGTGAACACGCGCAGCGAACCGATGCCGGTGAGGGTGCCGACCAGCATCATCGCCTGGCGTACGCCGGGCACGGTGATGTGCCAGAAGCGGCGGGCGGCACCGGCGCCGTCCATGGAGGCGGCCTCGTGCAGCTCTTTTGGAACGTTCCCGAGGGCGGCCAGGTAGAAGACCATGTACCAGCCGAGGCCCTTCCACAGGGTCAGCCCCATCGCGGAGAGCAGGATCAGCCACGAGTCGGAGAGGAAGGGGATCGCCGACCGGATCAAGTGGGCTCTCTCCAGCCAGGTGTTGACCAGTCCGTCGTCCGCCAGCAGCCACTGCCAGCTCAGTCCGACGACCACGCTGGAGGCGAGCACCGGGGTGTAGAAGGCGGAGCGGAAGAAGCCGATGCCGGGCAGGTTCTTCTCCACCAGGACGGCCAGCAGGAGGGGCAGCAGCACCATCAGGGGGACGACGATCACGGCGTACAGGACGCTGTTGCGGGTCGCCAGCCAGAAGTCCGAATCACCCATCATCCGGGTGTAGTTGGAGAGCCCGACGAAGCCCGCGGCGCCGCCGAGCGGCTTGGCGTCCGTGAACGACAGCAGCAGCGTGTTGAGGAACGGGAACACCCCGAACACCGCCGCGCAGACGATCGCCGGCGCGGTCCAGAGCCAGGGCAGCCACCAACGGCGGTACAGTGCCGCCCCGTTGGCGCCGGGGGCGGGACCGGGGAGGGCGGCCCGGGCGAGCTTACGTATGCGGGACGTGCCCGGTGCGGAGACGACGGCCTCCGTACCGGGCACGGTCACCGGCTTCGCGGTCTGCGTCGCCACCGTCAACCAGCCTGCTTCAGCAGCTCGTTGGCCTTCGCCTGGGCGTCCTTCACGGCCTGCGCAGCGCTCTTCTTGCCCTGCATGGCCAGCTGCACCTGGGAGACGATCGCGGTCTGCACGGCCGGGGAGATGACGGTCTGGTAGGCCGTGGTCGTCTTGAGCTGGTCGGCGACCAGCTTGCGAGCCTGCGAGAACGGGTCGTCGCCGCTGACCTTCTGGAAGAACGGGTCGTTCAGCGAGGTGGTCGTGGTCGGGAAGATCACCACGTCCGGGTCCTTGGCCCACGCCGTCTGGTTCTCGGCGTTGGTGAGGTACTCCGCGAACGCCAGTGCCACGGGGGCGTGTTTGCTGGTCGCGGCGACCGAGATGTACTGCGGGGCGCCGGTGGTGTGCCCGAGCGCGTCGAAGGGCTGCTGCCCGACCGCCGTCTTGGCGTAGACCGAGGGGCTGTTCTGCTTCACGAACCGCACATAGCTCGGGTTGGTCGAACCGTAGGCGACCTTGCCCTGCGTGTACGGCGTGGACGGGTCGTTGCTGGAGGACAGCGAGTCCTTCGGCATCGCGCCCTCCTTGTACAGCTTCGCCATCCAGGCGACCCACTGCGTGGTGCGCGGATCGTCGGCGAACACGGCCGATTTCCCGTCGCTGGAAAGGGTCTTGATGTTCATCTGGTCGAAGTCCGCCGGGATCCGCCAGATCGGATTGGCCATCGTCGCGTAGTACTTGCCCTTCGCCGACTTGGCGATCTTCTCGTAGTCGGCGAACAGCCCGAAGATCGTCGTCGGCGGCTTCGCGGGATCGATACCGGCCTTCTTCAACAGGTCGGTGTTGTACGTCAGGACGATGCCGCCGGTGTACCAGGGGAGCACGGTGTGCAGCGCGGAGCCCGAGGCGTCCTTGAAGGTGCTGGACTTCCAGAACGCGGGGACGAACGGCTTGCCGACCGAGGGGTCCTTGACGCCCAGGTTGAGCAGATAGCCGGCCTTCGTCAGTGACGTCGCCGTCTCCGCGTTGAGGTTGAGGACGTCCGGCAGCGTGCAGGCCTGGGCGTCGGCCACGGTGCGCTGGGTGAAGGTGCTGTCGCCCGGATCGTCGATCCACTTCACCGACGTACCGAGGTGCGCCTTCTCGAAGGACTTGATGACCCCGTTGAAGAAACTCTCGAAGTCCTTCTTCAAGTTGGTGGTCTGGAAGGTGATGCCGCCCTTCACGTCGCCGGTGAGCTTCCCGGCCCCGACGTTGCCCTTGTCCACATTGCAGCCGCCCGCGGTGGAGTCGCTGTCGCCCGAGCTGCCGGACAGCCCGCAGCCGGCGGCCGTCAGGGTCAGGACGATGATCCCCACCATCGATCCGGTCAGTCTTCCTGTGCGCATCGCTGCCCTCCTGAGCATCAGCCAACAGCTGGTTCAATTAACCAACTTCGACTCCGATTGATGAAAAGGTGGACCAGAATTCATCGGAGGTCAATGGGTTCCCGTGTTGCTTTTAGGTTCCGGGAGAGATCAGTGCCGGTGCTCGTGGTCCGGGTGCGCCGGATCGCCAGGGTGCTCATGCCCCACGGCGTACACAACGCCGGCCTTGGCCTGGTCCAACCAACCGAAGAAAGCCCGTCGTCCGGCGGCTAGCCGCAACTCCCGCGCGACACCCGCACGGGCCTGCTCGTACGGCACGAAGTCCTCCGATGACGCCCCGCCGAACGGGTCGACACCGCGCCGCAGTGCCTCGGCGGTGAGGAAGCGGTCCCGGTTCCGGTCGTAGTAGTCCCGTACGTCCGCCTCCGCGACCTCCTGCTCGCCCTCCAACTCGGCCAGCAGCAGCCGGGCGGCCGGGGAGTGCGCGAGGGCCGCCGCGACGATGCTGCCGAGATCGGCTACGTCCGTCTCGGCGACGGCGAGCACCCGATCCGGCGCCACTTCGTCGGGAGGCTCCAACCCCCGCTCGGCGCACGCCCGTTGGGCCAGCTCGTCGATGACCACCACCTGGGTCGCCCACCGCCGCCGCTGCCGCTCGGCCCGCGCGAGCGCCTCGGGCCGGGTGCCCTCCCGGTCCCGCGCCGGTACGGCGGCCAGCAGTGTGTCCACCCGCCTCTTTGGAACGGTCCTGCCGCGCACCACGGCCGCGTGCTCCGTCACGGCGTCACCTCCAGCGCGACGGCCTCCGTGTAGGCGACACACCCGTTCCAGGCGACCTTCGCGAGCAGCCAGTACGACCCCGGCGGCACCGCCGAGCCGTCCACCTCGATGAGGCACTCCAGTTCCGCGCCCCCGGCGACCGTGAACCCCTGGCAGCCGGGTGCGACTCCGGCCCAGGTGCCCCACGAGGAGACGGCCCAGAGGGTGCCGTTGATGGGTCCCAGGGTGGTGTTGCGGACGGTCACGGGCACCTGGACCCGCTCGCCGGTTCGCACGGTGATCCGATCAACTCCCAGACCGGACACGAGCGTTGGGCCATGCTGTCCGCCCGCCACGTCCAGCGCCACCACGTCCTCGTACGTCTGCCCGCCGTACGTCAGCCGGGCCGCGAGCCAGTGCCGGCCGGGCTCCGGTTCCGGCGGCGGCGTGACGGTCACCTCGGCCAGCGTGAAGCCGCCGGGGCCCAACGCGTAGGGCAGTTCGGCGGGTTGGGCGGTCCAGCCGGGCGGGGCCTCGATGCTCACCGTGCCCGACACCGGCGCATCGGTGAGTTCCGAGCCGACCCGGACGGTCGCTGTGACGGGGCCGGAGACGGTCAGGGTGCCGGGGGAGAGGTACACCGACACCGGCATGTTTCCCCGGGGCGCGGGGCCGGAGTTGTGGAGCCAGTAGCGGGTGTGGACGGGTTGGGCGGGCTCATGTGCCGCTGTTCCGGGTTGAGTTGATGGCTCGGAGGCTTCGTGGCGAGTCGCCAACACCGTCGCGACCTCGAAGCCGGTCAGATCGACGGCGAGCCCGCCGTCCCGTTCCGGCGCCAACTCCTCGCCGGGTGCCTCCAGTACGTCGGCCCGCGCACCCTCGGCCCAGTCGCGCGGCCCGCGTATCCGGGCCCGCACCGGCCGACCGTTCGCCTCGTGCATCCGTACGACGACACCGCGCCCTGGGTCGACCGGCACCGCGCTGCCCCGGGCGAGCGGGGAGCCGAGCGGCTTGAGGGCGTCGAGGACGACCTCGCCCGCCGGTTCCAGGGCGAGCAGGGCGAACTTCCTTGGCAGGGTGCCCTGTTCGGCAGGGGCAGGGGCGGAGGTCCGCAAGCGTGCCGTAAGGGGGTGGTTGAACTCATGTCCGGCCTGGGGCAAGCGCGCCTCACGCCAGTCACCGACCCCCGCGACCACCGCGTACTCGAACTCATGCGTCCAGCGCTGGAGTTGGAAGGCGGAACCGTCGGGTGCCGTGCGGCGCGGCGGGTCGACCCAGATGCCAGAGGGCCAGCCCGTGCAGGAGCGCATGAGGGACATGTAGAGATCGCCGGAGGACGTGACGACACAGCCGGGCGTGCCCCGGTTGAGGACGGCGAAGCTGCGGCCGTCCCACGCGTCGCCCGGTGGCAACGCCTCGCAGCCGCCCGCCGCCGTGGCCGTGAGGACCGCGTCGTCGAGGTCGGCGATCAGCGCGTCGACCGCCTTGGCGTCGTCCTCGGGGCGGGCGCCCGCGACCACGAGCAGCGGCAGCCGTTCGAGGTCGCGCAGATCGGCCCCGGGCACCCACTCCTCGCGCAGCCCGGCACGCGGCGCGACCCACACCGTGGCCACCCCCCGCTCGGAGAGCTGCCTACGCAACTCACGCCCCGCCGCTGGGTCCCAGCCAAGAGCCTCGGCGACCACGGAGTTGCGCTCGGGAGCGCCCACGGCGATGCGGAAGTCCGGGAGATTGGAGTCGACTTCGAGGTCGCCGTAGCGCGGGCCACCGGCGATCGTCGAGGTCGCGGTGACCCCGGCGCGGACGAGCGCGGCCGCGAGCGGGGCGCCGAGTTCACCGGCCTCGTCCCAGTCGGCGTAGACGAGTTCGGCGACCCCGATGGACCGGTGTCCGAGCAGCCGCCCCGACTCGTCCCGCACCGCGACCCGCGCGGTGGATCCCAGCCCGAACCACGTGTTCGCCGGGTTGTCGAGCGTCCACGGGAACTCCTCGCTGTCCACCTCCACGAACCCGAACCCGCGCCCGATCACCGCGTCCGCGACCTCGTGCACGGGCAGGCCGCCGGTCACGTCGGACGGCCAGCGCACCCGGATCAGCCGGTCGGCGCCGTCGTACCCGTCGATGGTCGTCGTCAGATCGAGGCGCGGGACTCCGGCCCACAGCGTCAACTGCTGGGTGTACCGGAACAGTCCGAGATCGGCGGTGACAGTGATCCGTGAACCGGCGGGCGAGTGCCGGACGTTGACGTCGGCGACGACATCCCGACTGCGCGCGGCGGTGGTCCCGGTCGGCGTGAGATGCCAGGGCCCCTCACCGAAACGCGGGTGGCGCGCGTACTCCTCCTGTACGACGAGTTCGTTTCCGATGTCACCGTCGCGCAGCAACTCCCGCCCGTCCTCGGCCAGTTCGCGCAGGCTGCTGACGCCACCGCCGCGCGCGGGGTCGACCGTGACCTCGTAGAACTCGTTGCGGATGGTGAGGCCCTCGCCGGGTGTCCACTCGGGCACCGAACCCTCGGCGAGCGGGAGGGCCTTGAGGCCCATGCCGGGGATCTCCGGTAGGACGAGGTGGAGTTGGTCGCCGTCGCGTACGGCGGGGAGGGGCAGCCCGGTGTCGTCCAGGGGGATCAGGCCCGGGTCGGTGACCGTCAGCACGTCCCGGCGCTCCCAGGTCGCCGCGTTGAACACCACCAAGTCGTCGGTGGCACCCGGCAGTTGGGCCACCTTCCCGGCCAGGGCGTCCGTCGCGTCGGCGTGCACCGTCTCGGCCAGGTCGTACAGCTCGCGCCAGCCGGTCATCAGGTCGATGTACACCTGGTCCGACTCGGAGCCGGTGATGGCGTCGTGGTGGGCGCCGTAGATGAGCTGTCGCCAGGCCTTGTCCAACGCCGCGTCGGGGTAGGGGTGTTGGGTGACGAGCGAGGCCAGGGTCGCCCAGGCCTCGGCGTCGGCGAGGAGGGTCTCGCCGTAGCGCTGGGCCTGCTTGGTGTCGATGTAGGAGACGTCTTTGCCGGTGTAGACCGGGTTCATGTCCCGGGTCTGCGGGGACGCCTTGCGGCCCTCCTCGGCCAACTCGGCCCGGACGGTGGCGAAGAAGTCTCGGGGGATCGCGCTGACGAAGCGCGGCCAGACGTAACGGGCGTTCCAGTCACGGTGGATGTCCATCACCCAGCGGCACGGGGGTGCGTAGTCACCGCCGACCGGGAGCAGCACGTTGCGGGTGAGCGCGACCTTCTTCAGCCCTCGGAAGAGCTTCAGCGCCGCCGCCTCGGCCTCGGGGAGTGTGGGGGCGTTGTCGATCGCCCAGCCGGCGCCGTAGTGGTTGACCATGTAGGCCGTGAGCAGACCGCGTCCGGAGGGGGCGATCCAGCTGAACTCGGCCGGGAACTGCATGCGTTGGGGGTCGCGCGGCTCCTCGCCGAACACGGACAGGGTCGGGCCCCACTGGTGGAACGGTCCACGCGCCCATGAGCTGGAGGTGACCCCCGCGTCCGCCATCAACCCGGGGAACTGCGGATCGTGCCCGAACGCGTCCAGCTGCCAGGCGGTTTCAGGGGTCGCGCCCAGGATGCCGCGCTGGAAGCCGTCCCCGTACAGGGCGTTGCGGACGGTCGCCTCGGCGCCGGTGAGATTGGTGTTGGGCTCGTTGTAGGTGCCGCCCATGATCTCGACGCGGCCGGTGCGGATCAACTGCCGTAGAAACGACCGTTCTTCGGGGAAGGCGTCCCAGTACGGCTTGAGGTAGTCGACCTCCGCCAGGACGAAGGTGTACGCGGGGTCGCGGCGGGCCAGGTCGCAGTGGGCGCGGACGAGGCTCATGCCGGACTGGCCGCGGGAGTCGAAGGTGCGGGCCGGGAGGCCGGTGGTGGCCGGGTCGTCGGCCACGTCCCAGGTCTCGGTGTAGGCGCCCTGGGTGTTCCACCAGACGGGGTCGTAGTGGAAGTGGCTGACCATGAACATGGTCCAGCCGGGTTCGGTGGCCGTGAACTCGGCGGTGAGCGTGGCCAGTTGGTCGCCGTCGGCCGCCGTCACCTCGATCGCGCACCGCTCGCCGGGCGCGAGGTCCGTGGCCACGGGTATCTCGACGTGCGCGGTGCCGTCCTCGCCCACGACCGTCTCCGCGGTGCCGTGCAGGCCGGGTCCCTCGACCGTGAGGCGGACCGGCCGGCCGGGGACATGGGCGAGTCCGGCGGCCACCACCTGGAGCGGATGCTCGGCGGTGCCGACGAACAGCTCGGTCGACAGGGCAGCGGTGACGCGCATGGGTCTCCTACCAGAGGCTCGGCGGAGCGCCCATCCTGACACCGCGAAGATGATTCAAACAACCATCCCCGCGTAACTTCGGTGGTTCATCCATGCAGACTCGGCCGAGATCACGGCCGGGTCTCGGCTGGGATCACCGGCCCCTGCGTGCCTTCACCATGTGCTCACCGGCGATGTGGTCGGTGAGGGCCAGCGAGGCGCTCGCGCGCTGGTAGGAGAGCTGCGCGATGCGGACGTAGAGACAGTCGATGAGGACCAGGACGGAGTGGCGGGCGCCGATGATGCCGGTGGGGAAACTCGTCGCGGAGGACGAGGAGATGAGCCGGATGTCGGCGGCGCGGGCGAGCGGGGAGCGCGGGTCGGAGGTGAGGGCGATGGTGGTGGCGCCGCGCTCCTTGGCGAGTTCGAAGGGCTCGATGGTCTCGCGGGTCGAACCGGACTGGGAGATGCCGATGGCCACGTCCGCCGGGGTGAGCAGGGCGGCGGAGGTCGTGGCCGCGTGCACCTCGGTCCAGCCGCGCACCGCGCAGCCGATGCGGAACAGCCGGGTTTCGGTCTCCTGCGCGACCGCTCCGCTGCCGCCGATGCCGTAGACGTCGATGCGCCGGGCGCGGGCGGCGGCGGTGGCCGCGCGCTCCACCGCGTCGAGGTCGATCCGGTCGATCGTCTGTTGGACCGCTCTAAGGTCCGCGCTGCCCACGACCTGCACGACCCGTTCGAGATCGTCGTCCGGGGAGATGTCCGGGCCGATCTCCGCGGTGCCCCAGTCGGAGACCTCGCCGCGACCGCGCTCCTGGGCCAGTTCGATCAGCAGGTGCTGGTACGAGTCGAGGCCGACCGCCCGGCAGAACCGGGTCACCGTCGCCTGTGACGTGCCGGTGCGGCGGCCCAGTTCGGCGGCCGAGCAGTGGGTGACGGCGGCCGGATCCTCCAGGATCAGCTCGCCGACCTTCCTCAGTGAGCCGGCCAGCCGGGGCAGCTCGGTGCGGATGAGGGTGGTGACGTCTGTCGGGGGCATGTGCAGAAGGTATCAGCCACCCCAGAGGCCATCGATTGAATACCAGGACCGCATGTGATTTATTGATTCATTGATCTAGAAAGAATAGGTGGTTTGATCCACCGGTGGGGAGAATCGCGTGTCCGCCGAGTCCGTAAGCGCCGAGACCTTCGCGCGCGAGAGCCTGGCCGTCCTCCAGCGCATCACCGAGTCCAGCCGCGACACCGTGTCCCGCGCCGCCGAACTGATCGCGGACTGCGTCCGCACGGACGGCGTCATCCAGGCCTTCGGCACCGGCCACTCCCAGGCCATGGTCCTCGAACTCGCGGGCCGCGCCGGGGGTTTGGTGCCCACCAACCGCCTCAGCATCGCCGACCTCGTCCTCTACGGCGGTGACGCCCCGAGTGTTCTCGACGATCCGCTGCTGGAGCGCCAGGCCGGGGTCGCCGACCGCCTCTACGACCTCGCCGCGCCCCGCCCCGAGGACCTGTTCGTCATCATCTCCAACTCCGGTGTGAACAAGGTGATCGTGGAGATGGCCCTGCGGGTGAAGGAGCGTGGCCACCGTCTTCTGGCCATCACCTCGCTCGCCCACACCCGTGCCGTCCCGGCCGGACACCCGAGCGGCAAGAAGCTCGTCGACCTCGCCGACGTGGTCCTCGACAACGCGGCCCCGCGCGGCGACGCCCTCCTCGAACTCCCCACGGGTGGCGCCGTTTGCGCCCTGTCCACACTCACCGGCGCGATGCTCGTACAGCTGTCGGTCGCGGAGGCGGCGGCGCAGCTGCTCGCCTCGGGGGAGCGCCCGCCGGTGTACGTCTCGGCCAATGTGCCCGGCGGCTTCGAGGGCAACCTGGAGCTGGAGAAGCGGTACGAGGGGCGAATTCGCCGTACCGCGAGCTGAGTTGACGTAGAGGACGTACAGGACGTAGAGGCGGAGTGGGACGAGCGGCCGGAGCCCCCGGAACCGGGCCGCGGCCGCTCGTCGTCGTCACGTCCCCCGTCGACACGTCTCCCCGTCAACGCGCAGGAGTCAGACGGGAATTGCTGGAATCACCGAGTGATGCTAGACGCGGTGAATGCATCATTCAATGGGGGCCAGCCGGTACTCGGCCAGTGCGGAGCACAGCGCTCAGCCCGTGCGGAGCACCGCCGGGCCCTCCTCCGCGATGCGGTCGACCACCGCTGACGGCAGGCCCTCGTCGGTCACAACGGTGTCGAGCCGGTCCAGCCTCGTCACGTTGAACCGCTCCACCGCCCCCCACTTCGTGCTGTCGGCGAGCAGTGCGACCGAGCCGGCCGCCTCCATCACCGCCTGCTTGAGCAGCACCTTGTCCATCGAGAAGCTCGTGATGCCGTGGGCCAGGTCCCAGGAGCCGGCGCTCAGGAAGGCGAGGTCCAGATTGATCGCGCCGACCGTCCTGGCCGCGAGGGGGCCACTGCTCGAACCGCTCGACACATCGACCTCGCCGCCGGTGTGGACCGTGTGCACGGACGGCAGTTCGCACAGCGCCAGTACGGCGTGAAAGTCGTTGGTGACGACGGTGAGGTCCTTGCGGCCGACCAGGAACGGTACGACCGACTGGCAGGTCGTCCCCGCGTCGAGGAACACCACCATGCCGTCCTCGACGAGCTCCGCCGCCCGCCCGGCGATCGCCTGCTTGCGGGGCATCTCCAGCGCCGCGCGTGAGGCCCGCTCGCGCGGCGGTACGTGACCGGTCCAATCCGTGAGCCGCACCCCGCCCTGCACCGAGACCACCTGACCGCTCTTCTCCAGCGCGGTGATGTCCCGGCGCACCGTCATGTGCGAGACGTTCAGCGCCGCGGTCAGGTCGTGGATGCTCAGCACCCCGCTGCCCCTCAGCAGGCGCAGCAGCTCCTGATGGCGTTGCTCGGGGATCAGGGGTGCCCTGCTCAATGCGTCTCCTCGAAGCCTGGATGCCGTGGCGGTGGATCGGGGTCAGCCTAACTTCGTGTGACAAGGGGCGTGACAACGTGTGAATTCATGTTCTAACGTGTGCTCTCATGGTAACAAAGTTTAACGCCCTGGAATCAATCACCGGCACGGGCGCACTGCTCATCGTCCGCCTGGAGAGCGCCGAGGAAGCCCTCGCCGTCTCGGAAGCAGCGATAGAGGGCGGCATCCGGGCCCTGGAGATCACCCTCTCCGTGCCCGGAGCGCTGGACGTCATCAACAAGCTCGCCGAGCGCTACGGCGACGACGGCATCCTCATCGGTGCGGGCACGGTCCTGGACGAGCACTCCGCCTACGAATGCCTCTCGGCCGGCGCCCGCCTCCTGGTCAGCCCCAACCTGAACCCGGCGATGCTGACCACCGCCAACCGCTACCAGGCCGTCACGGTCAGCGGCGCCTACACCCCGACCGAGATCGTCGACACCATGCAGGCCGGCGCCGACATAGTGAAGCTCTTCCCCGCGGAGTTCGTCGGCCCGTCCTACGTCCGCACGGTCCGCGCCCCGCTCCCGCAGGCCCCGCTCATGCCCGCGGGCGGCGTCACCGCCGACAACGTCAAGGAGTGGTTCGACGCCGGAGTCGTCGCGGTCGGCGTCGGCAGCTTCGTCACCAAGGCGGCCCGCGCGGACGGCAATTACCGCCACGTCACCGATGCCGCTACGACGATGCTGCGGGCCATCGAGGGAGCGCGGGCGTAACTCCCGCTCCCCGTAGGGCATTTCCCGCACCGCTCATCCCCGCCCCACCCCGTCCCCAACTCCCCAGCACCCGCACGGTGGTTCACCGAGGAGCTCACCATGGCTCAGCAGTCCCTCACTCCCGACTCCCTCGACCTGGGCGGCACCGCCCCGCGGACCTCGGTCCGTATCCGCTGGGTCCTGGTCGCCCTCCTGGTGATCGGCGGGGTCGTCAACTACCTCGACCGCGCCACGCTGAGCGTCGCCAACACGACCATTGCCGGTCAATTCGGTCTGAACGCAACGGAGATGGGCCTGCTGCTCGCCGCCTTCTCCTGGCCGTACGCCATCGCCAACCTCCCCGCCGGCTACCTCGTCGACCGCTTCGGCCCCAAGCGGATGTACGCCTGGGCCGCCGGACTCTGGTCCCTGATGACGATGGTCACGGCAGCCGCGCACTCCTTCGGCCTGCTCTACGCCGCCCGGGTCGCGCTCGGGGTCGCCGAGTCCCCGTTCTTCACGGCCAGCCTCAAGGTCAACGAGCGCTGGTTCAACAAGGACGAGCGGGCCCTGCCCATATCGATCGTCAACACCGGCTCCCAGATCGCCAACGCCATCGCCCCGCCGATCCTCACCGGCCTTCTCCTGACGGTCGGCTGGCGCGGCATGTTCGTCGCCGTGGGCGCGCTCGGCATCCTCGTCATGCTGGTGTGGCTGCGCGTGTACCGGGACCCCACCCTGCGCGAGCAGGCGATCATCCGGGGCGAGGAGCTGGCGGAGGCACGCGCCAACGAGCAGGCAAGGCCCGCGAGTTGGGGCGCGCTGTTCCAGCAGCGCAACACCTACTTCATGATCCTCGGCGCCTTCGGCATCTTCTACACGGTGTGGGTCTACCTGACCTGGCTGCCGAGCTACCTCCAGACCTCCCGCGGCCTCAGCCTCTCCGAGACCGGCTGGCTGTCCTCCCTGCCCTACCTCTGCGGCATCCTCGGCGTCCTCTTCGGCGGCTGGCTCTCCGGCCGGCTGATCCGCCGGGGCCACTCCGCGGTCGTCTCCCGCAAGGTCCCGATCGTCGGCGGCGCCGTACTGGCGGCAGCCGCGGTCCTCCCAGTGGCGTACGTCCACAGCACACCGGTCGCGCTCACCCTGCTCTCCCTCGGCTACTTCGCCGCCCAGGTCCCGATGGGCTGCCTGTGGACGCTGGCCTCGGACATCGCCGAGTCCCACCAGGTGGCCTCACTTGGAGCGATCCAGAACTTCGGCGGCTTCCTCGGTGCCGCGATGGCGCCCATCGTCACCGGTGCCATCCTGGACGCGACCGGCAACAACTACACGTACGTCTTCCTCGTCGGCGGAGCACTCCTGCTGCTCGGCGGGATGTCGTACCTCTTCTTCGTGAAGGACCGCCGCGCATGAGCACCGCCCCACGCGTCCACGTCGTGATCGGCCCCGCCGGGTCGGGCAAGACCGGCGTGGCCCGGCTGATCGCCGGGCTGAGCGGCGCCGCGTACGTCGACAAGGACACCGCCTGCACCCGCCTCACCGAGGCGCTCCTCGAACTCGCCGGCACGGACCCGAACGAGCGCGATCTCAACCCGTACTACCAGTCCGTGGTGATGGACCTCGAATACGCGACCATCCTCGACCTGGCCGCCGACAATCTGAGGTTGGGCCGCCCGGTCGTCCTGGACGCGCCGTTCGGCCGCTACTTCCAACAGCCGGACTATCTGGCCGAAGTGACATACCGTCACAACTGGCCGTCCGACGTCGAGTTGGTCGTCGTCCAGGTCCAGGTCGACAAGGACACCGCCCGCGAACGCGTCCGCGCCCGGGGCTGCGCCCGGGACCGGTCCAAGCTCGCCGACTGGGACACGTTCTGGAAGACGGCCGAGGCCAACGAGTGCCTGTGGGCGGACGGGCGGCGGCTGGTGTTCGACAACCGCGCCGACGGTGTCACGGCGGACGCGGTCGCCCGTGCGCTGGAGGGTCTGTCCTGACCGTCCGCGTCATGGCTCAGTCCCGGCGCGCCACCAGCCGGTAGGCGTTCGACACCCGCAGCCGGTGCGACAGCCGCTTCACGACGAACCGGTCCAGGACCGTTCCAAGGATCAGCGCCGGGATCCCCGCGATCAGCACCGCCGCACGACCAGCACGGGCCGGCCCTGACGGCGGCTTCGGCAGCCACGGCAGGTCGTCGCGCGGTGCGGCCGTGTCCAGGGCCAGCCAGGTGCCGGCGAGGAGGTCGACCGGGTCGTGGGGCTCCGCGTGCTGTTCGGCTACGACCGTGAAGCCCAGGTCGGTGAGGCGGGCGCGGAGGTTCTCGACCGGGATGAAGTGCAGGTGCTGCGGCTGGAGCCACGGCAGCCACCAGCGGCCCAGCAGGCGGGAGTAGCGGCTGTCGGGGTCCGGGACCTCGATCAGGAGGTGGCCGCCGGGGCGCACGGCCTGGTGCGCGGCGGCCAGTTCACGCTCGGGCTCCGTGCTGTGCTCCAGGTAGTGGAACATGCTGACGACGTCGTAGTGGCCCGAGAGCCCCGGGGCCAACTCGGGGAAGCTGCCCCGGTATCCGCGTTCCACCCGCCCCGCCTGCTCGGCGAGTTCGGCGCCGTCCGTGAAGTCGAGGCCGTCGAAGGTGGTGTCCGGGTACACCGTGCGGGCCGACTCGCAGAAGTGACCGTGACCGGTGCCGACATCCAGCCAGTTCTTGGGAGTTGGCGAGTGCGGGAGCAGTGACTGCGCGCGCTGCTCGTACATCTTCGTACGGGCCGCGAACGTGTTGCCCAACTGCTTCTCGCCCAGGCCGTCGTAGAAGTCCCGGTAGTAGAACTCCAGCCCGGCCGGGCTCAGTCGGGGGTTCTGGAAGGTGTGCCGGCAGTCCTCGCACTGGTCCAGCTCGAACGTGCCCGGCTTGTGCTGGATCAGGTCCTTCGTGCGCAGCCGGGTCCGGAGGCGGGGTGATTCGCACCAGGGGCAGGTCTCGCGCCGGGGTTCGAAGAAGCGGTCCAGGCCGTCGGCCAAGTCGGCCTGGTAGGTGGGGCGTAGGGCCGCCACCTGGTCGGTGCGGCTCGGGGGCTTGGGGTCGTCCTCGTTGCTCACGGGGTCTCCTTGAGGGACGCGCCGGTGGCCAGTCGCTCCAGGTGGGTCGCCGCCGCGCGGGTGCCTCCGGCCGCGCGGAACGCCGTACGGATGCGGCCGGCCGCGGCGCGGTGGTCGGGTTCGTGGAGTACGGCGTCGATCGCCGCGCCCAGCTTGGGGGCGGTGACCCGGCCGAAGCGGACGCGGATTCCGGCGCCCGCGCCGGTGACCTGCCCGGCGATCACCGGCTGGTCGTCGCGGATGGGGGCGACGACGAGGGGGACGCCGTGCCACAGCGCCTCGCACACCGTGTTGTGCCCGGCGTGTGAGATCACCGCGTCCGCCCTTTCCAGCAGGGGGAGTTGGGGGATCGACGGCAGGATCAGCAGGTCCTTGTCCTGTTCGTCGGACGTGCCCAGCGCGTGGCCGGGGTCCGCGATCACCGCCTGTACGCGGTCCGTCCGTGCCCGCAGCGCCGTCACGCACTCGGTGAGGAAACGGGCGCCCACGTCGGTGTTGGCGGTGCCGAGGCTGACCAGGACCAGGGACCGGGCCGGGTCCAGCCAGTCCCAGGGGAAGTCCGGCGCCGCCGGGCGGGGCGCGATCGACGGGCCGACCCAGCGGATCTGCTCGCCCTGCCGCGCCTCGGGGCCGACGAGTTCCGGGGTGCTGAACGCGAGGACGAGGTGCGGGGAGAAGCGGGGGTCGGCGGTGCCCGTCGGGTCGCCGATCCCGGCGCGCAGCCCGCCCAGCAACTCGTCCAGCCACAGGGCGACTTTGGGCATGCCCGCCAGTACGTCCGTGAACTCGGCCGAGGTGGTCGCCGAGGTCGCCCACGGTACGCCGAGGCGTTCCGCCACCAAGCCACCGGCCAGGGCCTGTTGATCGGCTACGACCGCGTCCGGCCCGAACTCCTCGACGGCAGCCGCGACTCCGGGCGCCATCTGCTCGGCGAGCGGCGCGAGGAAGGCCTCCCACAGGAACTTCAGCGCCTCGGGGCCACGGATGTCGGGCGGGCGTACGCCCTCGCCCTCACCCGGGACCGGTCCGGCACAGGGGAACACCCGCGCCGGCTCTCCCGCGAGTCGCCGTACGAGAGCGGGGTCGGCGCAGACCCACGCCAACTCGTGTCCCTGTGACGCCAGTTCGGCCGCCACGCCCACCGCCGGGTTGATGTGGCCGACCAGCGGCGGGACGACGAACAGGAACCGGCTCACCGGACCGCCACCTCGGCGGCGGCCTCCGCCGTGCTCGCCTCCTGGAAGCTCGCCTCTTGGATGCTTGCCTTTTGGATCAGGGAGAGGATGTGCCCGCCGACCGTGCCCGCAGCCTCGACCAGCACGGAGTGCTCGTGGCCGGGGACGACCACGGTCCGGCAGTCGGGCAGCACGGACTCCAGCCAGGGTGCGAGCAGGGCGAGGTCCGAGTCGCCGCCGTAGACGCCGAGCACCGGGCAGTACACCGCGCGGATCTGATCCTCCGTCAATACACCGCTGGCCGGGATGTCTTGGGAGAGGGAGGTCTCGCGGGCCAGGCGGGCGGCGCCCTTCGCGAGGCGGGCGGTGTTGTGGCCGCGGTTCTCGCTGATCCAGGCGATCGCGTCGTCCTCGTTGTGCGCCAGCTGGTGCAGCACGCGGTCCAGGATGTCGCCGAGCTTCGGTGCCCAGGCCGTGGTCGCCGGTTCCGACTCGATGAGCGAGACGCTGGCGGCCCGCTCCGGATGGCGGGCCGCGTAGCCGAACGCGACAGTTCCGCCATAGGAGTTGCCGACCAGATGGACCGGTCCAGTCACCTCCAGCTGGTCCAGCAGCGCCTCCAGATCGTCGATGTTGTCGTCGAGGGTGTAACCGGTGGCCGGGCGCGCGCTGCGGCCGTGGCCGCGCAGGTCGTACATGACGACGTCGATGCCGGCCAGCGCGAACGGCGGCGCGATGGTGAAGTAGTAGCTGGCCAGGCTGTCGGTGAGCAGACCGTGCACGAGCACCGCCGTGGCGGTCACCGGGCGGTCGTCGGGCGGGCTCATCCGCTGTACGTGCAACCGGAGTTGACCGGTGTCGACCATCGCCATGGCTCAGCCCGCCTCGGCTGCCTTGAGGCTCTGCACGACATACTCGACGAGCCGGCCGACGGTGAGTTCGATGATATCGTCGAACTCCATCCCGGCCAGGAACTCGGCGAAGTTGACCTTCGTCCCGTAGTGCTCCTGGAGCAGACCGGCCAGGGTCACCAGGTCGATGCTCTCCAGCTCCAGGTCGCGGTTGAAGGTCGTCGTCATGGTGATCTCGACGTCGTCGACGCCGTACTCGTCCTCCAGCAACGTGGTGAGCATGCCGGTGAGATCGGCGAGGACGGTGTCCTCGGTGGTGGGGGTCATCGGTCGTACTCCTCTTCGTGCGCGGGTCCCGTCGTCCAGGCCACGACGTAGGTCCTGTCCGGCAGATTGGGGGGATTGCCGGCCGGCTCGTAGTGCACGGTGTAGGCGCGTTCCAGGCGCCCCGACACCAACAGCCGTGAGCCGGGGGCCACTTGGAAGACGGCGAAGTCGCGCGGCCGTCCCCGGAAGCCGGTGCCCTCCGCCTTGGCGACCGCCTCCTTCGCCGCCCAGAAGCGGGCGAACCACAGCGCCTCGGACTCGCCGGTCGCCGCCAACTGGGCACGCAGCAGCGCCAGTTCCTCCTCGCCGAGGGCGGTGGTGAGGGTGCTCGGGGGGCGTTCCACGACCTCCTCGATGTCGATCCCGGGGCCGGGACCGGGCGCGTGCGGCCGGACGATCGCGACCGCCGCCTCGGCGCGGTGAGCGAGCGAGACGTCCAGCGGGGGCAGGGTCCGGCCGTGCAGGCCGGTGACGTACGGGCGGCCCGACTCGTCGTTGTGGACCCGGATCTCGGCCGGGAAGACGGGTCCCTCGCCGTGGCCCCACAGCCACTGTCGTACCGCGTCCTTCACCGCGATCCGGCCCAACAGCCACTGTCGGCGCCCGCGCGGCGGATGCTCGGCGTACTGCGAACGCTCCACACTGCTCAGGGAGTTGCGCATGATCAGGTCGCGCGAGGCGAGGTCGGGCCAGCGCTCGTTGAGCAGGGTCCGGCCGCCGGGGCGGGCCTCGGAGAGGGTGTTGCGCTCCGGGAACCGCTCGACCGGCTTGGTCTGCGGATCGTTGTCGAAACGCCGGTCCTGCCAGCCGGTCAGCTCCGCCCACACCTCGCCGTTCACCGTGAGTTGTACGTCGGCTTCGAGCGCGGTGTCGGTCAGCGAGGTGATCCGCACCAGGCACTCCACCTCCGTACCGGGGCGCGGATGGGGGCCGTAGAAACGCATCTCGCGCATGCCGACCGGGAAGACGACGGTCCGCTCGGTGCGGGTCGCCATGATCCAATACCCCAGGATCTGGCCGACGTTGTCGAGCAGGGCGCCGGGGGCGGGCGGTGTGGTGATCACGCCGCGTACGTGGCGGTCGCCGATCGCGGTGAGTTCGGTGACCCCTTGGAACGCCGGGCCGTGGAACATCCAGCGCTCGTCGTAGAGATGGGCCGCGGTGTGGTCGGGGACGCGTTCGGCGGCGGGGTCCGGGCGGGGGCGCGGTGGGGGCGATACGGCGTGGGCGGGGGCCAGTTCGACCACACCGCGGGCGTGCGGGCCGAAGGAGACGGCGAGGCGGTCGGGTGTCTGGGTGACCACCTTCACCGGTACGTCCACCGACGGCGTGGCCGTCAGCCATCGGTCGAAGCGCGCGTCGTGCACGGCGACCGCGCGCATGCCCGGGGCGGCCCGTTCCGCGGCCTCGATGATGTGCTGGACGATCGTGGTCGCGGGGACGACAGGCCAACGGTCCGCCACGTCCGGCCAATTGGGGCGTTGCGGGAAGAAGCAGTGGTCCATGAGGTAGGGCATGGACTCGGGGGAGACGTGGACCGTGGTCTGCCACTCCCGTGGGGGAGCGGGCGGCGCGGTGGCCACGATTCGGGGTGCGGGGGCGGTTGTTGCGGTACGACGGCTGCCCGCGCTGATGAGTTGGGCGGCCGTGTCGGCGGTGTCGCGCATGAGGGCGTGCAGTTCGGCGGCGGCCGGGAAGCGGTCGGTGAGCGCGTCCAGGGGCGAAAGGGCTGCCAGGGTCGGGGTGTTGGTGGCGGCCGGTGTGCGTAGTTCCGCCCGGAGCTTCACCAAGGTCGGGGCGTCGAGGGACACGAGTGCGCCGTCCATGTCCAGCCGCACCGGGGGCCGTTCCCGTCGTGGAGCCGGTTTCTGGGGGGCCAGTGTCACCGGGTCCGTCGTTCCGCCCGCTGCCCACAACGCCATTGCCACGCGCCTGAGTTGGGCCAGTCCGGAGCGGTGGGGCGAGTTGGCGGCGACGACGAGGTGATCGCGTCCGCTGAGGGTCGCGTCGATGAGGGAGCCGAGTTGGCCCGTGCCGACCTGGACGAACGCGCGGTGGCCGGCCGCGTACATGGCCTCGATGAGCTGGCGGAAGCGCACGGGCTCCAACAGGTGCCGGATGAAGAGTGCGCGGACCGCCTTCTCGTCCGAGGGGTACGGCGAGGCAGTGGTCCCGGACCAGAGGGGGACCGTCGGCGGGTGGAGGCGGAAGCGGTTCGTGGCCTCTTCGATCGGGGCGAGGTAGGGCTTCAACATCGGTGTGTGGAAGCCGGATTGGAACGGGAGGACCTGGCTCAGGACGCCCTGCGCGCGGAAGGACCGCACGAACTCGTCCACGGCCTTGTCCGGTCCGCACACCATCGACTGGCCCGGCGCGTTGTCGTGGGAGAGCACGATTCCGGCGTCTGGCCAGTCGGCGGCGAGCGCCGCGAGCACGCGTTCGGCCGGGGCTCCGATCGCCCCGAAGGCGAGACCGGGAACCGTCACCGAGTCGGGGTCGAACGCCTCCATGAAGTCGCTGACCTCGTCCGGCGAGTACACCCCGGCGGCCGTCATCGCGGTCCACTCGCCGACGCTGTGCCCGGCGACCGCGTCCGGGACGACGCCCATCTTCCGCAACGCGGCGTCCAGCAACCGCCCGACGCCGACCACATCGAAGCCGTGGCGGCCAACATCCCCTACCTGTGCGGGGGTTGCGGACCGGTTCTCGCGCAGTCCGAAGTGCGCCGCGATGTCCTCGACCCGGGGCGTGAAGTCGCCCTCCAGGCCCGGGAAGACGAACGCCAGCTTTCCGGCGTCGGGCCCGATCAGCGGGCTCGGCGTGAACCACACATCGCTACGGCCCTGCCAGGGCCGGCCCTTGGCGACCGCCCGGCGGGCCAGCGCGAGCCGCTTTGTGTCCGGGGCGACGATACCGAGCCGTGAACGGCCCGTGGTGGAGGGGGAGTTGTGTACAGCCAAGAGGGAGGAGTCGTCCGCGTCCAGCAGCGCGGCCAGCGCCTCGGGGCTGTCGGCGGCGAGCATCAGCACGCGCTCCGGTTCGGCCACGGAGATTGTGCGAGTGGGGGCGTTCGTGCGTTCCGGTTGGTCAGCCGCACCCGCCGAACGTGACGCGCGCGCTCCCGGCGCCTCCTCCAGCACCACATGCGCGTTGATGCCGCCGAACCCGAACGCGTTGACTGCCGCCCGTCGCACGGGCTGTTCGGGAGTTGTCTCCCAGGGCGCGGCCTGCTCCAGCGGACGGAACCGGGTCGCCGCGAGCGCGGGGTGCGGGTCGTCGCAGTGCAGGGTCGGCAGGAGCATGCCGTGGTGGACGGCGAGGGCGGCCTTGACCAGGCCTGCGACTCCGGCGGCCGGCATCGTGTGGCCGATCATCGACTTCACCGAGCCGATCACCGCACGGCCGTCGGAGGTGCCCGTGTCCCCGAACACCTCTGCCAGCGTGGCGAGTTCGGCCCCGTCACCGGCGGGCGTCGCTGTGCCGTGTGCCTCCAGTAGGCCGATCGAGCCGGGCAGCGCGGGATCCAGACCCGCCGCCTCCCATGCCTGGCGTACGGCGTGGGTCTGGCCGGTCGAGTCGGGGTTGACGAGGCTCGCGGCGCGGCCGTCGCTGGACACGCCGGTGCCGCGGATGACGGCGTAGATGCGGTCGCCGTCGCGTTCGGCGTCGGCGAGGCGTTTGAGGACGACGATTCCGGTGCCCTCGCCGATCAGGATGCCGTCGGCGTCGCGGTGGAAGGGGCGGATGCGCTGGCTCGGGGAGAGCGCGCGCAGTTGGGAGAACACGCTCCACAGCGTGATGTCGTGGCAGTGGTGGACACCGCCCGCGAGCATCAAGTCACAGCGTCCGGCGGCGAGTTCGGTGACCGCCTGGTCGACGGCGATCAGTGAGGACGCGCAGGCCGCGTCCACCGTGTACGCCGGGCCGCGCAGATCGAGGCGGTTCGCGACGCGGGACGCCGCGAGGTTGGGGACCAGGCCGATGACCGACTCGGGGCTGTCGGGGCCGAGTCGTTCGGTGAACGCGGTGCGGATGCGGTCGAGTTGGCCGGGGTCCAGGTCGGGCAGCAACTCGCCCAGGGTGCGGACGAGTTGGCCCGCCGTACGGACCCGTTGGTCGAGGCGGACCAGACCCGGGGTGAGATAGCCGCCCCGGCCGAGGACGACGCCTACGCGTTGCCGGTCGGGCAGGCGGCTCTCCCCGCCCGCGTCGGCGAGGGCGGCGGCGGCCACGTGGAGGGCGATGAGCTGGTCGGGTTCGGTGCCGGGCACCGAGTTCGGCATGATGCCGAACCGGGTGACCTCGACCTCGGCCAACTCGTCCACGAAACCGCCGCGTCGGCAGTACACCTGGTCGGCCACGGCCGGACCGCTCGCGGAGTCCGGCCGGTAGTAGTCCGCGTCCCAACGCCCGTCCGGCACCTCGCTGATGGCGTCCGTGCCGCCCAGCAGATTCCGCCAGTACGCGTCGAGGTCGGCGGCGCCGGGGAGCAGCACCGACATTCCCACGATGGCGACCGGCACTTGACGGTCCGTCATGGCTACCAGCCCGAAGCGGTGTAGACGACGGCCCTTGCTGACTCGTCGCCCCAGGCGAGTTCGCGCAGCAGGGCCGCGGTGCCCTCCTCGGGGTCGATCAGCGAGATACCGCGCCGGGCGTACTCGCGTCCCAACTCCGGTGTGACCATGCCGTGGTGACCACCGGTGGGCGCCCAGGGACCCCAGTGCACGGTGAGCGCGCGGTGCCCGGTCCGGGCGGCCCAGGCGGTGCCGAGGCTCTGGAGCGCGTCGTTGGCGGCGGCGTAGTCGACCTGGCCCCGGTTGCCGAGGACGGCCGAGATGGAGCCGAACAGGACGGCGAAAGCAGGGCCGTTGGGGAGTTCCTCCAGCGCCGACAGCAGGGTCTCGGCGCCGTGCGTCTTCGTGCCGTAGACCCGCTGGAAGGACTCGGTGGTCTTCTCGGCGATCAGCCGGTCCTCGATGACCCCGGCCGCGTAGACGACACCGTCGAGGCGGCCGTGTTCGGCGTGGATCTCCTTGACCGCCTGGAGCGCGGCGTCGGGCTCGCGGAAGTCGACGGAGTGGTAGCGGGCCTGGCTGCCGAGGGCGGTGAGTTCGTCGAGTGTCGCGGTGATCTCCCTTTGGGCGAGCAGGAGTTCGGCGGTGCGGTTGATCTCGGCGGGGGTGAGTCCACCGCTGTTGCGGGCGAGGGCGGCGCGCAGTTCGGCCGGGGTGCGGGCGCCCGCCGTCGCCGGGTCCTCGGGGCCGGCCGGGGCGGCCGTCCTGCCGAGGAGTTCGATACGGCAGCGGGAGGCTGCGGCGAGTGCGACGGCGAACTTGGCGGTGATGCCGCGCGCTCCGCCCACCAGGAGCACGACCGAGTCCCGGTCGAGCCCGATCGCGGAGGCTTCGGCGACCCCGTCACCGGCCGGTCCGGCGCCGTTGGTCGCGAGTGCGCCGAGCGGTGTCTCGGTCAGCTCAAGTCCGTGGCGCCCAGCGGCAGTTCGCAGGACGACCGGCTCGGTGTCGGGTGCCAGCAGTTCGGCGATCAGTGCGTCGGCGACGGCGTCCGGTGCGGTGTCCGTCAGCTCGACGACCCGGGCGACGGTGTCCGGGTACTCGCGGGCGACCGTACGGAACAGTCCGTGCAGGCCCGCCGCTCCGCCGTCCGCGCCCTGTACCGCGAGGAGTTGACGGGGGTTGCGGCGCAGGGCGGCCTGGAACACGGGGAAGGCGTCGGGCAGCGGCGGGGCCGATGCCGTGAGCGGGGCGAGGTACAGGATGCCGTCCACCTGGCCGTCGGCTTCGGTGAGTTGGTGCTCGGGGCCTACGGTCACCGTGTCGGCGCCGTACGAGGAGAGCCTTGCCGCGACCGCCTCCGAGGGGCCCCTGTCGCCGTCGCCGTAGAGGACGAACCGTCGCCCGCTCAGCACGGATGCCGGGTCCGTCGGATTGTCGCCGTCCTGGTGTGCCAGCAGTACCGGGCGGAGTTGGAGGCGCTTCGGCGCGGTGCCGGTGACCTCGTCCTGCGGGGCGGGGGCGCTGTCCGGCACCGTGGGTTCGGCGGGTTCCGTCAGCCGTGCCGACAGCCAGCCCGTGACCGAGGCCGCCGTACGGGCCTTCGCCAGGTCCTCCAGCTCGGCGTCGTCGAGCGTGGCGACGTCCATCCCGCCGCCGATGCCGAGGCGTTGGGCCAGTTCGCCGGCGATCTCGGCGCGCTTGATGGAGTCGATGCTGAGGTCCGCCTCCAGGTCGAGGTCGGGCTCGATCATGTCGACGGGGTAGCCGGTGCGTTCGCTGATGATCTCCAGGACGACACGGAGCACGTCGGCTTCGGTGACGGTCTCGGGTGCCTGGGGGGCGGCCAACTCCGTTACCGGAGTGGGCTGTTGCGGTATGGGTGCTGCGGCCGCAGGCAGAGCGGGTATCTGCGGCAGCGCCTCGACCACCGCGGGCGCCGGTGCCGGAACCCATGTTCCCTGCGGTACTGGTCCCTGCGTCGCGCCGAAGTACGTCAGCAGCACATCCCGTTGCGCGGCCACCATCTCCCGGCTGGTGCGCAGGAATTCGGAGATGAGCGCGTCCCTGTTCGCCTCGACGGGGGCACCGCCTTGAGGGTTCGTCGTCACAGTCGTCTCCACAACGCGTCGGGCCGGTGCGAGGGCACCGGGCAGGAGTGCTCCGGCGGCGGTACGGACGAGCTGTCCGTCGACCGTCCAGCCGGGTCGCGAGGGCACGGGGGTCCGGGCCGCGTCGACGGCGTCGCGCCCGTTGAAGAGCCAGCCGGTGCGCACCGGCAGCCCGGCGACGGCCAGTTGGGCCAGCGCGTCGAGCCAGCCGCGCAGCCCGCTGTTCTGGTTGGGCTCGCAGGCGACCGTGCGGTGCGGGCGGTCGCCGAGGATCTGGTCGACCAGCCGGGTCAGCACGGAACCGGGACCGGCCTCGACGAAGATCCGCGCCCCCGCCTCGTACATCGCCTCGATCTCCGCGACGAAGCCGACCGGGGAGCCTATCTGCGCGGCGAGTTCGGCCCTGACCGCGTCGGCGTCCTCGCCGTAGGGCGCCGCCGTGCGGTTGGACCACACCGGGAACTCGGGCGTGAGCACCGGCCGTTGGGCGAGAGCCTCCGCGAACCGTTCGCCCGCCCCCGCCACCAGCGGGCTGTGGAAGGCGCAGGCCACGGGGATGCGCTTGGCGCCGAGACCGGCGTCGCGCAGGAGCCGTACGGCTGTGGCGACTGCCTCCGTCGGGCCCGAAATCACCGTCTGGCGGGGGGAGTTGTGGTTGGCGACGACGACGGAGTCGGGGGCGTCCGCCGCCTTCAGGGCCTGTTCGACGTCCTCGGCACCGGCGGCCACCGCGGCCATGGTTCCGGGGTCGTCCGTGCCCGTGGCTTCGAGGATCGCCGCCGCGCGCTCGGCGCTCAGCTCCAGCAGTGCCTCCGGCGCGATCGCACCGGCCGCGCAGAGGGCGACCAGCTCGCCGTAACTGTGTCCGGCCGCCATGTCGGGCCGCACGCCCGCCTCGGTGAGCAGGGCGTGGGCGGCCAACCCGGCGATGCCCAGGGCGGGTTGCGCGACCCGGGTGTCGGTGAGACCGGCCTGCTGGCGGTCGCGGGCGGTGTCGTCGAAGGCGGTGGGCGGGTAGAGCGCGTCGGCATGGGCGCGGCCGAGGTGCAGATAGTGCTGCAGCTCGGGGAACGCGATGAACACGTCGGCGAGCATGCCGGGGCGCTGACTGCCTTGACCGGGGAAGAGGAACGCGACTTCGCCGGAGTCGGTACTCGCGTCGGCGAGGTGAATTCCGGCTACCGGATCATGCTCACCCGCCAACGCCCGCCGCAGTTGCCCGACCAGCCCCTCGACATCCTCGGCCACGACGGCCACCTGCACGGGTTCCTGCCGGGCGTCCGAGCGGCGCGACGCACTCAACGCCAGGTCCCGCAGCTTCCAGTGACCCGTCTCCGCGAGTTTCAGGGTCTCCTCGATGCCCCGCTGTGTCGCCGCCTGGCTAGCGCCTCGGAACAAGAACAGCTCGGCGGGCCACGCGTCCAGACCCTGCGCGGGCGGAACCGCCTCGCCGTAGGCCCCGATCACCGCATGGAAGTTGGTGCCGCCGAAGCCGAACGCGCTGAGCCCCGCGACGCGTTCCTCGGCCGGTGCCGCCCAGGGGCGCGGCCGGGCGTGGAAGACGAACGGGCTGCTGTCCTCTTTCCACGCCGAGTTGGGCTGCTTCATGTGCAGGGTCGGCGGCTTCACGCCGGTGTAGAGGGACAGCACGGTCTTGATGAGACCGGCGAGTCCCGCGGCGCACTTCGTATGCCCGATCTGGGACTTGACCGAGCCGAGCGCGCAACTGCCCGTTTCCGCACCGGACTCGGTGAACACCTCGCTGAGGATGGAGAGTTCGGTGCGGTCGCCGACGACCGTCCCGGTGCCGTGCGCCTCGACCAGGCCGACCTCGGACGGGGAGACGCCCGCGTTGCGGTACGCCCGCTCCAGCGCGGCCCGCTGGCCCTCGGGGCGGGGTGCCGTCAGGCCGAGCGAGCGGCCGTCGCTGGAACTCCCAACTCCCTTGATCACGCCGTAGATCCGGTCGCCGTCCCGCTCCGCGTCCGCGAGCCGCTTGAGGACCACGCAGGCGACGCCCTCGCCGAGCGCGATGCCGTCGGCCGAGCTGTCGAAGGCGCGGGAGCGGCCCGTGGGGGAGAGGGCGTGCACGGAGGAGAAGAGGACGTAGTCGTTGATGCCGTTGTGGAGGTCGGCGCCCCCGCACAGGACCACATCGCTGGTGCCGCCCACGAGTTCCTTGCAGGCGACGTCGACGGCGGCCAGCGAGGACGCGCAGGCCGCGTCGACCGTGAAGTTGGCGCCGCCGAGGTCGAGCCGGTTGGCGATGCGGCCCGAGATGACGTTGGAGAGCATGCCGGGGAAGGAGTCCTCGGTGAGCGTGGGGAGTTGCTCCTCGATGCCCTGAGGGATCTTCCCGTAGTAGGAGGGGAGTACGGCGCGCAGCGTGGTCGCGTTGGACAGGTCGCTGCCCGCCTCAGCGCCGAACACCACGGAGGTGCGCGCGCGGTCGAACTCCCGCCCCCGGTCGCCGTATCCGGCGTCCTCCAGCGAGCGCCGGGCCGCTTCGAGGGCCAGCAGCTGCACCGGTTCGATGCTGCCGAGGGAGGTCGGCGGGATGCCGTAGCGCAGCGGGTCGAAGGGGATGCGCGGGAGGAAGCCGCCCCACTTCGAGGGGGTGGCGCCGTCCTTGTCGGCGGAGTAGTGGACGGCGGGGTCCCAGCGGTCGGGCGGGACCTCGTCGACGGAGTCGCGGCCGCCGAGGATGTTCGCCCAGAACGTGGGGAGGTCGGGTGCCTGCGGGAACATGCACGCCATGCCGATGACAGCGATGTCCAGGGGGGCCGGGGCCTCCGGCTCGGCCGTTTCCTCAACTCCCAGGAGGGAGCGGGCGGTTCGCGCGCTGTCGGCCAGGAAGTCGGCGGCCTCCTCGGTCACCGAGCGGTGCAGGGCGTCGATCGTGGTGGTCGCCGAACGCAGCACGGCGACCTCGCCGGCCATGAACATCCCCTCGGCGAGCTGGCGTTGCTCGTCCACGGCGGTCAGCGTGCCGGCCGCGTCCCGCTCCACGCCCTTGCTGGCGATGCGGAGCCGGCCGACGTTGAGCCGCTCCAGCTTCTCCCAGATCTGCCGGTCGGGTACGCCCTGCTCGCGCAACTGGGCCTCGAAATCGAGGTAGTTGTCGCTGAACGGGCTCGGCACGCAGCGGGTGGCGTGGCCCGGCGCGGTCTCCAGCAACGCGGTGCGGGTCGCCAGGACGACCTGCTCCTGGAACAGGGGCTGGACCGCGCCGCGCGTCACCGCCTCCTCCGTGAACAGATAGGCGGTGCCCATCAGGACGCCGACGGCGGCACCGTGTGCGGTGAGCGGTGCGGCGAGCGCGGCCACCATCGCCGCCGAGCGCTCGTCGTGGACGCCGCCCGCGAAGAACACCTCGATGGTCTCGGCCGTACCGGGGTCGGCCTTCTCCAAGAAGTCGTCCAGGACGGCGAGTTGGGCCTCCCAGAGGGGGAAGCTGCCGCGCGGGCCGACATGGCCGCCGCACTCGGAGCCCTCGAACACGAACTTGCGCATCCCCGCGTCCAGGAACTGCCGCAGCAGCCCCGGCGAGGGCACGTGCAGGAAGGTGGAGATACCGGCCCGCTCCAGCGCCTCGGCCTGGGAGGGGCGGCCGCCCGCGATGATCGCATGCGTGGGCTCCAACTCCCGTACGGCTTCGAGCTGGGCGTTGCGCATCTCCTCGGGTGCGAAGCCGAGCACCCCGACACCCCAGGGGCGGTCGCCCACGGCGGCGCGGGTCTCGGCCAGGACCGTTCGCGACTGTTCGCCGCTCGACAGAGCCAGCGCGACGAACGGCAGGGCACCG
This sequence comes from Streptomyces sp. NRRL F-525, assembly GCF_000716605.1. GTDB lineage: Bacteria > Actinomycetota > Actinomycetes > Streptomycetales > Streptomycetaceae > Streptomyces. Next base: position 47,503 of record NZ_JNXE01000010.1, read on the forward strand.
CCCTCGGCGACGGCCGCGGCGAACTCCGCCTGGTCGCTGACGCGGGTCATCGGGCCCTGGGCGATGGGGAGTCGGGTGCCGAGGGTCCGGCTCATCGGGGAACCGGCGCGCAGCGCGGCGGCCGGTGCCTCGTCCCGTACGGACTCCCGTATGGCGGCGGTCAGTTCGCGGACCGTGCGGCCCGCGTCGCCCCAGCGTTCCGCGAAGCGCGCGGCGAGGAAACCGTCCTGGCCGACCGGGAGGAGCTGGGTGCGCGGGTCGCGGGCGCCGAGCAGTTCGGACACGCGGTCGGCGGGTACCCGCGGGGCGTCCGGACCGCGTCGTAGGAGCACGCGGTGTCCGGCCACCAGCGTGGTCTCGGAGCCGTCCATCGAGCGGAGTGCGGCGGCGGCCGTCTCCGGGAGGACCGACTCGGCGAGCAGGGCCAGTTGGCTGTCGAGGACGATCCCGGCCGCGCCACCGGCCACGGCCGCGGCGGCCGTACGGGGGCCGATGCCGCCGCAGGCCCAGACAGGGACGACCACGGCGGGGTCGGCGAGCAGGCGCTGGAGTAACACGAACGTGCTCAACTCGCCCACCCGGCCGCCGCTTTCGGCGCCCCGGGCGATCAGCCCGTGCGCACCGGCGCGGACCGCGGCCGACGCCTGGTCCGGGTCGGTGACCTCGACCAGCACCCGGTGCGACGCGACGACCTCGTCGACCCGCCAGGGAGCGTCCACGGCCAGGACGACGGTGTGCGGGGCGGCGCCGGTGCCCGTCGTGAGGTCACCGGGGCCGATCCGGCAGTGCGGTCCGACCCGTACCCCGAAAGGGCCAGGGGACCAGCGGCGGATTCGCGCCAGGGCCTCTCTGGATCTTCGGTCGCCATTTCCCAGGTCCAGTACGCCCAACCCGCCGGCACGGCTGACGGCCGCCGCGAGTCGGGCATCCGGCTCATGGAACGGGGTGATTCCAATGATCATGTCTTCGGCGCGCGCGACAGACGTCATGATTCTCCGAATAAACGGTGAAACTGCACGGTGGGGGGTTTCGGCGGGGGTGCGCCGAATGTAATCGCAGAGGCGCAAGAGGGCTGATGGAAAGCTAGCCCCCCGGTTACTCGTCGGTCAACAACGCCAAGGTAAGCAACTGGTTGACGGAGGTGATCCAGCCAGCCGGAACCGGCCCCCAAACAACCGAAAACCCTGCCAATTTCCTTCAGAGGGCACACCACTCGGACCGCAGTGGCGCAAGCGGTCCAAAAGCCCCCGCTATTCATCCGAGGCTCACAGTCCCGAAACACCACTGACGGCGGGAAGGAATTATGTAAACGTTGGGTGTCGATGCCTCCTCGCATAAGCCGCGCTAGGTTGGCACCCATGAGCACACCGCGGGACCTGATGATCGTCGCCATGGATGTCGCACCCGACCGCCCCGTCGAGACGGGTGATCTTTCGCTCGCGCTCGCCGGAGCGGAGGTGGTCGACCTCCTGGCCGCCGAAGCCGTCGTGCTGGACGGCGACCTGATCGTGCCGAACCCCCAACTTCCCTTGGAGGACGGGCTGTTGGACGAGGCCGCGGCCGCGCTCGTGCGGGAGACGCCGTACGAGTCGGTCGAGGACTGGCTGTGGCGGCGCGGGCGTCGCCTGTCCTCCGCCTATCTCGCCGCGCTGGAGGCGGAGGGGCTGGTCGAGCGGCAGCGCGGGCGCTGGATCCCGGTCCGCACCGGCCGCACGGCCCTGGTCGACTCCCCGGCCCGCAGCCGCGCGGCGGACCGCTGGGCCCAGGGCGAACCAGTCCTCGCCCAGCTCGCCGCGGCCGCCGGGATCCGCGAGGTCTCGGACGAGGACTCCGCGAAGGTCACCGACGAGTCGCTGGACACGGTCATCGCCGTAGTGCATGACGCGGTGACGGAGCTGGAGGCCGTACGGCAGCGGAAGAGTGTCGAGGACGCGGCCTACGACAACGTGTGGCGCGGTATGTGACGGCGACCGCTCGGCCTCGAAGCACGACAACTGCCGATAAAACAGAGCCAGTTGATGGTCCTGAGCCTCAGGTGACGACACGTCACCCATGGTAGGCACAAGGCCGTCGCTGAGCTAGAGCGAGCGGGGGCGCGCGCTACCCGCGTTCACCGGGACGAAGCCGCCGCGCCCGGCGGGATCCTCACCGGGACGAGGGCGCCCCCAGCGGGATCGTCACCGTGAAGACCGTCGCGCCGGGCTCGGACGTCAGCTCCACGGTGCCGCCGTGCGCCTTCGCCAGCGACCGGGCCACCGCGAGGCCCAGCCCGCTGCCGCCCCGGTCCCGGGTGCGGGCCTTGTCGACCCGGTAGAAGCGGTCGAAGACCCGGGCCCGGTCGTCCTCCGGGATACCGGGGCCCGCGTCGGCGATCCGTACGGATGCCAGGCCGGCGGCGACCGACAGCGACACCGAGACCTCCGTGCCGGCCGGGGTGTGCACGGCCGCGTTGGCCAGGAGGTTGTCCAGCACCTGCCGGATGCGCACCGGGTCGACGCGCAGCCGGACCGGGGACTCGGGCACCGACACCGTCAGCGGGTGGTCCCGGTGCCCGGCGCGGAAGGCGTCCGCCGCCTGCCCCACCAGGTCCACCAGGTCCGCGTCCTCCGGCCGTAGCGGAGTTTCCACGTCCGCCGCGTCGAGACGGGCCAGCAACAGGAGATCGTCGAGGAGGACGCCCATGCGGGCCGCCTCGGCGCGGAGGCGGGCCAGGTGTTTGTCGCGCTCCTCGGGGACGTTCGCGGCCGCGTACTGGAACAGGTCCGCGTAGCCGCGCACCGACATCAGCGGGGTGCGCAGCTCGTGCGAGGCGTCCGCGACGAACCGGCGCAGCCGCTGCTCGGCCTCCGCGCGCACCGCGAGGGAGTCGTCGATGTGCTCCAGCATCGTGTTGAACGCGGTGCGCAGCTCCTCCACCTCGGGCCCGCCGTCGCCCCGCTCGGCGCGCAGTGGCAGCCGGGCCGCCGACTCGGTGAGGTCGTGCGAGGCGATGCCGTGGGCCGTGGTCGCCATGTCGCTCAGCGGCCGCAGCCCGCGCCGCAGCAGGTTCCGCCCTATGACCACCAGCACCAGCAGTGCCAGCGCGAACGCCACCACTTGGACCGTGACAAGTTGCCGCACGGTGCCCTGCACGTCCGCCAGCGGGGCCGCGCTCACCAGGACGACACCGGGTTCGACCTCGCAGGCGCGCAGCCGGTAGGTGCCCTCGCCGTCGATCGTCACCGTGCGGGAGATCTCCGTGGTGGAGTGCGCCATCGTCTTCGCGAGGGCGGTGAGCGCGGTGGTGTCGTCCGGTACGTCGGAGGGCTCGCGCAGTTTCGGGGTTGTGCCCTTGACGTCGTAGACCGCCGTGTACCAGCCGTAGTACGGCTTGCGCTCGACGATGCCGTGCACCTGGGCGTCCTTGGACTGGACGGTCTGGACGAGCTTCATCTGGTCGCTGACCTGGCGCTGGAGGTAGTCCCGCATGTACATCGTCAGGGCTGTGCCGACGACCGCGAACACGATCAGGGACAGGACGCCGACGCCCAGTGCGAGGCGGGTGCCCAGGCGGACCCGGCGCCAGTTGTGGCGCAGTCGTCGGATCATTCGGCGGCCTGCCGGATCACATAGCCGAAGCCGCGCACGGTGTGGATCAGCGGATCGTGCCCCTCGTCCAGCTTGCGGCGCAGGCGGCTGACCACCAGCTCCACCACGTTCGAGCGGCCACCGAAGCCGTACTCCCACACATGGTCGAGGATCTGCGCCTTGGTGAGCACGGTCGGCGACTTGCGCATGAGGTAGCGCAGGACCTCGTATTCGGTCGGGGTGAGCGTGAGGAGGCGGTCGCCGCGGCGCACCTCCCGCGTGTCCTCGTCCATCGTGAGGTCCGCGACCTGGAGGACCGACCGCTGGAACCCGGGCCCGGCGCTGCGCCGCAGCACGGTCCGCAGCCGGGCCATCAGCTCCTCCACCGCGAACGGCTTGACCAGGTAGTCGTCACCGCCCCGGGTCAGCCCCGCGACCCGGTCGGCCACCGCGTCGCGCGCCGTGAGGAACACCACCGGCACCATCGTCCCCGACCGCCGCAGCCGGTCCAGCACACCGAAACCGTCCAGGCCGGGCAGCATCAGGTCGAGCACCACGATGTCCGGCTTGAACTCGGCGGCCACGGTCAGCGCCTCCTCACCGGAGTACGCGCACGCGGCCTCCCAGCCCTCGTACCGGGCGACCGTCGCGACAAGGTCGGCGATCGGCGGGTCGTCGTCCACGACGAGGAGTCGTACTTTGTCCACCCGCTCATACTGCGCCACACGCCTCCCGGCGCCAGACCCGCGGCACCGCCACACCCGTATCGATAACCACTTGAAAGGCGGCCGACAGGAAAACGACAGCCCCCCGAGGTCAAGCTCGTCTCCCAGGACCCGATCAAGGAGCTGCCGTCCGTGACGACCGTCCAATCACCCCCTGCGCCCCCCACGGCGATACGCCCCAGGGTGGTGGCCCGCACGGGCCTGTACGCCGTGCTGGCCGCGAACGTCGCCGTGGTGACCGTCTTCTTCGCCCAGGCCGGATTCGCCTCCAACGCGCTCATCGTCATCGGCCGCCTCCTCGGCCTCTACGGCGCGCTGGTCATGGCCTTCCAGCTGCTGCTGGTGGCCCGCCTGCCCTGGCTCGACCGCCGGATCGGCATGGACCGGCTCACCAACTGGCACCGCTGGACCGGCTTCGCGCTGCTCTGGACGCTGCTCGGGCACCTCGTGTTCATCGCCTTCGGCTACGCCCAGGGCACCGACACCGGCCCGGTCGGCGAGGTCGTCGACCTGGCCGAGACCACCGAGGGCATCCTGCGCGCGCTCGTCGCGTTCGCCCTGATCCTCGTCATCGGCGCGACCTCCGCGCGTTACGCGCGACGCCGACTCGCCTACGAGACCTGGCACTTCATCCACCTCTACACCTACGTCGCGGTGGTCCTCGCCTTCACCCACCAGGTCGCGGTCGGTACGACGTTCACCGCGTCGTCGGCCGCCACGACGTACTGGTACGCGGTCTGGGGCGTCGCGCTCGGCTCGGTCGCCCTGGGCCGCGTGATCCTCCCCCTGTGGCGCAACCTCCGCCACCAGCTCCGCGTGGAGGCGGTCGTCCCCGAGTCCGACAACGTCGTCTCGATCTACATCACCGGCCGCGACCTCCACCAACTCCCGGCCCAGGCAGGCCAGTTCTTCCTCTGGCGGTTCCTGACGAAGGACCGCTGGTGGCAGGCCAACCCCTTCTCCCTCTCGGCCGCCCCCGACGGCACCCGCCTCCGCCTCACCGCGAAGACGGCCGGTGCCGGTACGGCCGCCCTGCGCCACCTCAAGCCCGGCACCCGCGTCTTCGCCGAGGGCCCCTACGGCGCCTTCACCACCCTGCACCGCACGAAGCCGGAGTCCCTGCTCATCGCGGGGGGCGTCGGCGTCACCCCGATCCGCGCCCTGCTGGAGGACCTGGAGGGCCACGCGGTCGTCATCTACCGCGTCGCCACCGACCGCGACGCCGTCCTCTACGACGAGCTGGTCGAGCTCGCCCAGGCCAAGGGCGCCCAGCTCCACCTGGTCACCGGCCCGCCCGTCCCCGACAAGCTCGCCCCGCGCGAACTCGCCCGGCTGGTACCGGACATCGCCGACCGCGACGTCTTCCTCTGCGGACCGCCGCCGATGATGAACGCGGTGCTGCGCAGCCTCGGCGACTTGGGCGTGCCCAAGCAGCAGATCCACTTCGAACGCTTCAGCCTGGCGGGATGAGAGACATATCGTGAAGCGAGTCATACCTGTCCTGGTGCTGTCCGTCGCGGGGTTGATCCCCGTGTGGCGCTACGAGCCGTCCATCGGGACGACGACGAGTTCGGCGAGCACGCCGACCACGAAGGCGGTCTCGACACCGACTCCTACGGCCACCTCCTCGTCGTCGTCGGGCTCCGCGTCCACGCCGTCCACGTCCTCGAAGAAGGTCGTCCAGGGCACCGCGATCAACACCTCCAAGGGCACCGTGCAGGTCCAGGTGACCTTCGAGGGCGACAAGATCAGCTCCGTCAGCATGCTCCAGCAGCCGGACCACCCGCAGACCACGGCGGCCGTCCCGGTGCTGATCGAGGAGACCCTCAAGGCGCAGAGCTCGAAGATCGACACGGTGTCCGGCGCCACGATCACCAGCGACGCCTACGTCCAGTCGCTCCAGGCCGCGATCGACGCCAAGGGCGCGTGAGATGCGCCGAGTTGAGCACGTGATGGGGTTCCCGGTGTCGTTGCGCGTCGACGACGAAGGCATCGGAGACGAGGTGGCGGACGCGCTCTTCACCTGGCTGCGCGAGGTCGACGCCCGCTTCAGCCCGTTCCGCCCGGACAGCGAGGTCTGCCGCTACGACCGCGGCGAGCTCCGACTCCGGGACCTCAGCGCGGACTTGACCGAGGTGCTGGACCTATGTGAGCAGTACCGGGTCGCGACCGGCGGCGCCTTCGACGTCCGCTTGCCCGGTCGGCCCCTAGACCCCTGCGCGGTCGTTAAGGGCTGGTCGGTGCAGCGGGCGGCGGAACTCCTCACCGCCGCCGGTGCCCGGCGCTTCATCCTCAACGCCGGCGGCGACGTGGTCGTGGCCGGCGGTCCGTGGCGGGTGGGCGTACGGCACCCCGAACACGCCGATCAGCTGTGCACCGTACTGGAGTTGACCGACGGGGCGGTGGCGACCTCCGCGCGCTACGAGCGCGGCGACCACATCGTCGACGGCCGCACCGGCGAACCCGCGACCGGCCTCCTCAGCATCTCCGTCGTGGCCGCCTCCCTCACCGAGGCGGACGCCACGGCCACCGCGGCCTTCGCGATGGGCCCGGCGGGCGTCGACTGGGCCGCCGCCCGGCCCGGCTGCGAGGTGTTCGCGGTCGACGCGGAGCGCCGGGTCCGGCGTACACCGGGATTCCCCGTCGCCATGGCGACGGTCTGAGGAGCTTGGGGATACGACCGCTGCACCCACGACATGCGGAAGGGCCGCCGGGTTACTTGAGTTCTAGTGGTCGTCGCAACATCCCAGCTCAGGGGATGCGTTGGACTTCGAGATCCGGAAGCTGCGGACGCCGCAGGGCCCTGTGAAACTGGTCCGTGAGCGGGAGGCATACTCCCAGCTCGTGGATCAGGGGCTGAGCAGCCGGGAAGCGTGCGAGATCGTAGGGATTTCGGTCCGTACGGGCAGGAAATGGCTCTATGGGCGCAAGCCCAGTGGCAAGCAGAGGAAGGCGTTTCTGCCGCTCGGTGCGGTGGAGGCGCCTTCTGGGCCGTCCCGGTATCTCACCGAGGCCGACCGCATCCACATAGCGGACCGGCTACGGGAGAAGGCGTCCCTGCGAGAGATCGCTCGTGAGTTGGGCCGCAGTCCATCGACGGTCAGCAGATAGATACGCCGCAACGGCACGGCTCTGCGTGGGGGCCGCTCGCGCTGGGTCTACCGTCCGCACGCCGCCCAGCGCCGCGCGGAGCACCGGCGTCGCCGGCCCAAAGCCGGGAGGATCGGCCGGATCCCGGAACTGAGGGACTTCATCCAGATCCATCTGACCCTGCGGTGGAGTCCCGAGCAGGTCAGTCATGCGCTGCGCAGGCAGTTCCCCGGCCGGCCCGACATGCACGTGGTCCACGAGACGATCTACCAGGCGCTCTACAACCGGGGCCGCGGCGAACTCAGGCGGGAACTCGCCCGTTCGTTGCGCACAGGCCGCGCATTCCGCCGGCCACGCAAGGACTCCCACCGGCGCCGGCCGCGCGCTGTCCGGGACATGGTTCTCATCAGCGAGCGCCCTCAGGAGGCGGCCGGGCGAGCCGTTCCGGGGCACTGGGAGGGGGACCTGATCGTCGGCAAGGGCCACAAGTCGGCGATCGGCACGCTCGTCGAGCGCAGCAGCCGCTACCTCGTGCTCGTGCACCTGCCTCTCGGCTACACCTCCGGCCATACCCGCGACGGGCTGATCAACGCGATACAGACCTTCCCTCCGCAGCTTCGCCGCTCCCTCGCCTGGGACCAGGGCGCCGAGATGGCCATGCACAAGGCGGTCACCACGGCGACGGGCGTCCCGGTCTACTTCTGCAACCCGGGCAGTCCCTGGCAGCGCGGCAGCAATGAGAACACCAACGGTCTCCTGCGGCAGTACTTCCCCAAGGGCACAGACCTCTCCCGCCACGGTCACGAGGAGCTGGACGCCGTTGCCGCCGCCCTCAACAACCGTCCACGCAAGACGCTCGGCTGGGAAACCCCGGCCGAGCGTCTGTCTAAACTACTCGCCACCACACGTCAGTGATCACGTGTTGCGACGATCATTGGAATTCGCCTTACCGGCGGCCCTTCCTGTCGGGAGATGTGGTTCAGGGGAGGAGGTCAGCTGACGTCGGAGGCGTCCAGGCGGTACAGGCCGCTGCTCGTCGAGGAAGAGGAACTCGTTGAACTGGAGCTGTACGCCGAGGACTTGACCGCCGTGCCGTGGGCCTTGACCCAGGTGGCGATCGCGGAGTTGGTGCCCTGGCCGCCGTCGCTGCTGACGATGATGTAGTGCAACTTGCCTGACTTCACCAGGGACTTGAGCTTGGCGAGGGTCATCGCGTTGTCGCTGCCGGACCAGCCGCCCATGGAGATCACGGGCTGCCCCGACTCCAGGATGATCGAGGACGCCGTCTGGTCGGTGGAGACCGCCAGCAGCCAAGTCGCCCCGTCCTGGTGCTTCTTGAGGTAGGCGATCATCTCGGACGAGACCTGGGTGCCGCCGCCCATACCGCCGCCGCCACCGGCCTGCTGCGTACCGGACTCGGAACCGGACTCCGAGGAGGTGGAGGAGTTCGAGCTGGACGAAGGCGCCGAACCAGTGCCCGAAGGCCGGGTGCCGGACGGGGCCGAACCACTGGGCTTCGTACCGGACTTGGTGCCGCTCGGCGCGCCGCCCATACCGCCACCGCCGCCGCCCATGCCGCCACCGGTGCTGGGACCGGCCGTCGGGTTGGTGCCGTTGGTGGAGGAGGTCGCCGCCGAGACCGAGTAGGCCGCGGGACCGGCGAGCAGGGCGACGACGGCGGCCAGCGCCGCGAAGCCCATCAGGCGGTGGCGCTTGGTGAACCGGCCCACCAGCAGGCCGAGTACGGAGGCCACGCCTGCCACGGCGACCACGATCTCCGCGACCGTGTACACCGTGCCGGAGCCGGAGACCCGCTGGAGCAGGACGACTGCCCACACCGAGCTGGCCGCGATCGCCGCCGGGAGGACCCAGGCCCACTTGGCCGCCGAACCCTCACGGAAGGCGCGGTAGAGCAGCACCCCGCCCGCACCGGCCAGGGCCGCGATACCGGGTGCCATGGCGGTGACGTAGTACGGGTGGAACGTGCCCTCGGCCAGCGAGAACGTCAGGAAGTGGAGGACGAACCAGCCGCCCCAGAGCATCAGGGCCGCGCGCTTGGCGTCCGTGCGGGGAGCGCGGCCGCGCAGCACCAGACCACCGACGAGGGCGATCGCGGCGAAGGGGATGAGCCAGGAGATCTGGCCGCCCATGATCTCGTTGAACATCCGGTACAGGCCCGAACTGCCGCCGAACGAAGCCCCGTTGCCCTGCGAGCCGACCGAGGAGCTGGCGCCGAAGATGCGGCCGAAGCCGTTGTAGCCGATGACCAGGTCCCACACCGTGTTGTCGGTGGAGCCGCCGATGTAGGGGCGGGAGGAGGCGGGGATCAGGTCGACGATCACCATCCACCAGGCGCTGGAGACGACCAGCGCGACGGTGGCGACGGCGAGGTTGCGGATGCGCTTGCCGAGGGAGACGTTCGTCGCCCAGAGGTAGACGAGGAAGAACGCGGGCAGGACGACGTACGCCTGCATCATCTTGGTGTTGAACGCGAAGCCGATCGCGACCGCCGACCACACCAGCGGCATCAACTTGCCGTTGCGGACGGCCTTCATGAGGGCCGCGGCGCCGAGCATCATCAGCAGGACGAGGATCGGGTCCGGGTTGGTGTCCCGCGTGATGGCGACCGTGATCGGGGTGAGGGTGAGGACCACCGCCGAGATGGTGCCCGCCACCGCGCCGAAGTCACGCTTGACCTGGCGGTAGAGGAGGGCGACCGAACCCGTGCCCGCCGCGACCATCGGCAGCATCAACTGCCAGGTGCCGTAACCGAATACGCGGGCGGAGAGGCCCATCACCCAGAGGGCGAACGGTGGCTTGTCGACCGTGATGAAGCTGCCGGAGTCGAGCGCGCCGAAGAAGAACGCCTTCCAGCTCTTGGTGCCGCTGTAGACGGCCGCGTCGTAGAAGGTGTTGCCGGTGATCGAGGTGAGGTTCCAGGCGTAGAGGGCCGTGGCCAGCAGCAGGATGCCCCACAGGGCCGGGCGGGCCCAGCGCGGGTCGTCCTCCGGGCCCGTGAAGAGCCTTCTGGCACGGGAGTTGAGGCCGCCGTCGGCGGGCGGGCCCGCGCGGTGCGAGCGGCGGGCGCTCTCCTGACCGGGGGGCGGGGCGAGGGTCGTCATGACGCGTACTCCAGGTGTTCCGCGGAAGAGGCGGGCGCCCCGACGGGCAGGACAGGGGTGGTGGTGCGGGTACGGCGGGGTACGGCGGCGATGCGGGCGCGGCCGGTGACGGACTTCTTGAACATCCGGCGCATGCCCTTGAGGTCGTCGAGGGCGGTGCGGACGATGTCGACACGGCTGTCGGGGTCGTCGGTCCAGTCGACCGGGACCTCGTGGATGCGGAGCTTGTTGCGCTGGGCGAGGACGAGGAGTTCGGTGTCGAAGAACCAGGCGGTGTCCTCGATGTGCGGGGCGAGCGCCAGGAACACGTCGGTGCGGACGGCCTTGAAGCCGCACTGCGCGTCCGAGAAGCGGGCCGCGAGGCCTGCCTTGAGGAGGAGGTTGTAGGAGCGGGAGATGAACTCCCGCTTGGCGCCGCGCTGTACGGCCGACTGCCGGTGCAGCCGGCTGCCGATCGCCACGTCGCTGTGGCCGGAGAGAAGGGGAGCGACCAGGGGCAGGAAGCCTTCGAGGCCGGTGGACAGGTCGACGTCCATGTACGCGACCACGTCCGCTCCGGAGCGGCTCCACACGTGCTTCAGCGCGCGGCCCCGGCCCTTGGCGTCGAGGTGCACGGCGTGCACGTGCGGCAGCCGCTGGGTGAGGGCGAGCGCCTCCTGCCAGGTGGCGTCGGTACTCGCGTTGTCCGCCACGGTGATCGTGAACGGGAACGGGAAGGACGTTTCGAGGTATGCGTGGAGACGGCCGACACTGCCGGCGAGGACGTGCGCCTCGTTGTACACCGGCACCACGATCTCGACCGACCGCTGCCGGACGCCTCCCGCGTTCTGTTCGTTCATGACGGTGACTTTCCGGGCCCTGCCTAGGGCGTTCCTGTGCCTTCGCTGAACGGTCGATGAGAATCAGCGGACTCACAGGAAGGGCACAGTCGATCCGCGTCGAACCCCCAGGAAGCGGGCCCCAAAACCCCTCAGGTGCCCGCCAAGTTCCCGCAACACAAGCCGTCTAGACTCTCCCCTCAACGGCCAGAGACAGCGGTCAGGAACGGGCAGTTTCTGCCACATCCGAAGGGTATTCGGCGTTTTGATACGGATAGATTCAGTCACCAAGCGGTACCCGGACGGCACGGTGGCGGTCGACCAACTGTCCTTGGACATACCGGACCGCTCGATCACCGTCCTCGTCGGCCCCTCGGGCTGCGGCAAGACGACCACCCTGCGCATGATCAACCGGATGATCGACCCCAGCGAGGGCACGATCTCCCTGGACGGCGCGGACATCACCAAGCAGCCGGTCAACACGCTGCGCCGGTCGATGGGTTACGTCATCCAGAACGCCGGGCTCTTCCAGCACCGCACGATCGTCGACAACATCGCGACCGTGCCCCGCATGCTCGGCTGGGGCAAGGAGAAGGCCAGGGCGCGGGCCACCGAACTCATGGGGCGGGTGGGCCTGGACGCCGCCCTCGCCAAGCGGTACCCGTACCAGCTCTCCGGTGGCCAGCAGCAGCGCGTCGGTGTCGCCCGCGCCCTCGCGGCCGACCCGCCGGTGCTGCTGATGGACGAGCCGTTCTCCGCCGTCGACCCCGTGGTCCGCAAGGGCCTCCAGGACGAACTCCTGCGCCTCCAGGAGGAGTTGGGCAAGACCATCGTCTTCGTCACCCACGACATCGACGAGGCGATCAAGCTCGGCACGATGGTCGCGGTCCTGCGCACCGGCGGCAAGCTGGCCCAGTTCGCCCCGCCCGCAGAGCTGTTGTCCGACCCGGCGGACGCTTTCGTCGAGGACTTCCTCGGCACCGACCGGGGCATCCGCCGCCTGTCCTTCTTCTCCTCGGCGGGCCTCGACCTCAAGACGTCCCCGATCGTCGCCGTCGACTCCACCGCCGAGCAGATCGCCGAACGCACCACCCCCGGCGTGCCGTACCTCCTCGTCACCGACCTGGACGGCAGGCCGCTGGGCTGGAGCGAGCCGGGCGCGCTGACCGCCGGAGCCGTCGACACCGCCCAACTCCTCGCCTACGGCCGCCCGTTCGAGGCCGGCAAGGACTCGCTGCGGGCCGCGCTCGACGGCGCGGTGCTGTCGCCGACCGGGTGGGCGGTCGGCGTGGACGGCACCGGGCGCGTGGTCGGTGTCGTGTCGCAGGGAGCCGTGGGCGAGGCGATCCGCAGCGCCCACGCGGCGGGTCGCAGCGGCGCGAAGGCCCTCGGATGAACGACTGGTTCCGCATCCCCAGCGACCTCCAGAACAGCTACCTCGGTCTGATCGGCCTGCACCTGCGCGAGGCCGTCATCCCGGTCCTCGTCGGCCTGGTGGTCGCGCTGCCCATCGCCCAACTGTGCGTGCGGCTGCGCTGGTTGTACCCGCCGGTGCTCTGGGTGACGACCGTGCTCTACGCGATCCCCTCGCTGGCCTTCTTCGTCGTCCTCATCGACTACACCGGCCAGACCGAGACCACCGTGATGATCCCGCTCGGCGTCTACAGCCTCGTGGTGTTCGTCCCGGCGATCGTGGACGGCGTCCGCTCGGTGCCCCAGGAGACCCTGGACGCGGCCACCGCGATGGGCCTCGGGCCCGTACGCCGGTATCTCCAGGTGCAGTTGCCGATCGCCGTGCCCGCGATCATCGCCGGGCTGCGGGTGGCGACCGTGTCCAGCATCTCCCTCGTCAGCGTCGGCATGCTGATCGGCAACCAGGGAGCCCTCGGCAACCTGCTCAACGACGGCCAGATCTACCACCAGCCACGCCTGATCTGGCTCTCCGTGATCACCACGGCCGTCCTCGCCATCGTCGTGGACGCCGTCCTGGTCGGCGTACGGCTGCTCCTCACGCCCTGGATGCCGCGCGGCACCCGCAAGGCCCGCCCCGCCGAGGACCGGCCGGAACCGGCCGAACCCGTACTGGAGGACGCAGCCCGGTGAACGTACTCCACTACATCAACCTGTTCTTCAGCGACAGCAGTCACTGGCACGGCTACGACGGCATCCCCACCCGGCTCGTCGAGCACATCCGGTACTCGCTGATCGCGCTCGCCATCGCCTCCGCCATCGGCCTCCCCATCGGCCTGCTGACCGGCCACACCGGACGCGGCGGCAACACCCTCTCGCTCATCGCCACCGCGGCCCGCGCCCTGCCGAGCTTCGGTCTGCTGGTGCTGATGTTCGTGCTGATCGGCTTCGGCCTGGTCCCGGTGATGATCCCGCTGGTCGTCCTCGCCGTACCGCCGATCCTGGTCACCACGTACGAGGCGATGCGATCCGTCGACCCGTCCCCGGTCGACGCGGCCCGCGGCATGGGCATGAACGAGACGAGCGTCCTGTTCCAGGTGGAACTCCCGGTCGCCCTTCCGCTGATCCTCAGCGGTCTGCGCTCGGCCGCCATCCAGATCGTCTCCACGGCCACCATCGCGGCCTACGTCAGCCTCGGCGGCCTCGGCCGCTACATCATCGACGGCCTCTACCAGCGGAACTACGAGAAGGTCGTCGGCGGCGCCACCCTGGTCGCCGGGATGGCCCTGGTGACGCTCGGGCTCTTCTGGGGCATCGCACGGCTCGCGGTGTCGCCGGGGGTCCGCAGGAGCAACTGAGCGCCGCTGAAAGCACAGTTGGGGGGAGCGGCCACCGGCCCTCCCCCCAACTAGCTTTCCACCGCCGTCAGTTCTCCGTGCGCGCCAGCGCCAGCTCCAGTACGACCAGCAACGCGTCCCGCACCGAGCCGCGTTCGCGGGCGTCGAACGCGAGGACCGGGACGCGCTCGTTGACGTCCAGGGCCCAGCGGACCTCGTCCAGGGAGTGCTCGATCTTGCCGTCGAAGGCGTTCAGGGCGACCGCGAACGGGATCTGCTTGTGCTCGAAGTAGTCGACCGCGGCGTAGCAGTCGTCGAGGCGCCGGGTGTCGACGATGACGAGACCGCCGACCGCGCCCTCCACGATGTCGTCCCACATGAAGCCGAACCGGTCCTGCCCGGGCGTACCGAAGAGGTACAGCTTCAGCGTCGGGTCGATGGTGATGCAGCCGAAGTCCATCGCAACCGTGGTGGTGGTCTTGCGCGGGGTGTGGGACAGGTCGTCCACGCCCGCCGCGACCTCGGTGATGGCGGCCTCGGTGGTGAGCGGCTCGATCTCGGAGATCGCGCCCACCGTGGTGGTCTTGCCCACGCCGAAGCCGCCCGCGACGACCATCTTGACCGGCAGCGGCGGTCGTACGACGGTCTGCGCAGCCGCACCGCGGGCGACCGGTTCAGTCGGTGTCACGGAGTACTCCCCGGGAGTTGGGGATGGCGCGGAGGCCATCGATGACCCTTCGCAGGACGGTTGCGTCATGGGTGATGTCGGTGTTGGGCACGTGCACCGTCAACTGCCCGGCGGCACGCAGGTCTTCGGCGAGCACCCGCACCACGTTCAGGTGCAGCCGCAGCCGGGCCGCGATCTCCGCGAGGGACTGCGGCTGCCGGCACGCGGCGACGATGTCGTGCTGCTCGAAGGAGAGCCGGTCGAGGACTTCCAGCCCGGCGGCCGTGGCCACCACCTGGGTCTCGACCGGGATCGGCCGCCCGGAGTCGGCCGCTCCGGCGCCCGCCACCCGGCCGGCGGTGACCAGGAACGGCCGTACGGCGGAAGGCGTGCGCACCGGATCGCGACCCGGGGGTGTGGCCCCGTCCGCGCCGGCACCGCTCGGAGTGCGGCCGTCGGGCATGAGTGGCTGTTCCTCTCTCGACCGGTCGGGGACCGGTCACCGAGCCGAAGCGGCGCCGACGCTGTTCTTCAGCTGGAGCACCAGCTGGGGGTTGAGCGCGGAACCGGCACGGTTGGCGAACAGCGTCATCTCGTAGGCGATGTTGCCGAGCTTGGCCTCCTTGTCGGTGACGACGCCGAGGACGGCGCCGCTGCCGATCGCGGAGACGAGGACGTGGCCGCCCTCCAGGTCGATGATGACCTTGTTCAGGCCACCGAGACCGTAGTTGCCGGAGGCTCCGGCGGCGAGGCTGGTGATGCCGGAGACGATGGCCCCGAGCCGCTCCGAGTGGGCGTGTTCACGCAGTTCGGCCACGGCGATCAGCAGGCCGTCGGAGGACACCGCGATGGCGTCGACGACACCCGCGGTCTCCGTCGCGAAACGGTTGAGCAGCCAGTTGAAATCGGCCGCGGCTGCCTGCAGATCGGCCGGCGTGGTGCCCCCCGTGGGAGTGTCACCTGTCGACGTACTCACTGCTCCGCTCCTTTCGGGAGGTGGTTCTGGTCGTGCGGGTGGTTCGCGTCCGGGGCCCGCAGGCCCGTGAGGGTGTCGCTGTCGCGATGCGCCTGTTCTACGGCGGCCTCGAACTCTTCGAGGGCCGAGCGGACGGCGTCCGCGTCGGCGGGCCGGGGGGCCTGCCGTGCGGCTTGCTGGGCGGCGGCGTCGGCGCCCGTACGAAGGGTGGCACCCCTGACCCGGCGCCGCAGGGGCCGGGAGCCCCCGGCGTCGTCAGGGGCGGTGGCGGACTCGTCCGCCGGGGCGTGGTGGGTGACGGGCGGGGCGGCCGCGGCGGCTGTCGGCGCCGTCTCGTACCGGGAGACCCTGCGGGGGAGCGGTGTGGGCTCGTCGTCGGCGCGCATGTGCTCGGAGGTGATCGGCTCGGGCCTGCTCAGGGTGATCGACGGCCGCGGACCGGAGTCCGAGGTGGCCCAGGAGGGCGCCGGACGCTGGTCCTGGTTCGCGGCGGCGGACGGCGCGACGGCCGTGTCCGCGACGGCGGTTGATCCCGCTCCCGACCCCAACTCCGTGTAGCCGGTGTGGGCGGCCGGACCGGTGGAGGCCAGCGAACTCATCCGCAGCAGCAGCGTCGCCGGGATCGTGATCTCGGCCGTCACACCGCCGCCCGGGGTGCGGGCGAGGGCGACGTCGATGTCCCAGCGGCGGGCGAGCGTACCGACCACGAACAGGCCCAGCACCTTCGTCGGCACCAGGTCGAGGCGCTCGCGGCGGATCAGCCGGGCGTTCT
The DNA here is from genome assembly GCF_000716605.1 of Streptomyces sp. NRRL F-525. Lineage (GTDB taxonomy): Bacteria > Actinomycetota > Actinomycetes > Streptomycetales > Streptomycetaceae > Streptomyces. The sequence goes on from NZ_JNXE01000010.1 coordinate 63,987, forward strand.
CCTCGGCGATGCGGTCGGCGCTCATCCCGAGTCCGTGGTCGGCGACCACGATCAGCGCGTCGTCGCCGTCGGTCCGTACGACCACCTCGACGGGGCTGCCCGCGGGCGAGAACGAGACCGCGTTCTCCAGGAGTTCGGCCACCATCAGGGTGAGGTCGCCGATGATGTCGGGCTCCACCATGACCTCGGTGTCGGCCCGCAGGCCCACCCGCTGGAAGCCCTCGATCTGGCCGAGCGCGGCCCGTACGACGTTGGTGAGTTCGGTGGGTCCGCCGTCCAGCACGGTCTCGCGGATGCCGGCGAGCAGCATCAGGCTGTCCGCGTTGCGGCGCAGGCGGACGGCGATGTGGTCGATGGAGTAGAGCCGCTCAAGGAGCGCCGGGTCGGTCTCGCCGCGCTCCACCGCGTCGATCAGGGCGAGTTGACGGGTCGTCAGGTTGCTGACGCGGCGGCCGACGTTGCCGAACATCTCGGCGACGTTGCGCCGGCTGATCACCTGGCGGGCCAGCAGCGCGGCGGCCGTGGTCTGCACATGGTTGAAGGCCTCGGCGAGGTCGCCGATCTCGTCCTTCGCGGTGACCGGCATGTCCCGCAGCAGCGGCGGTCCGTCGTCCTCGGCGTCGTCGTCGGCGACGCGGGCGAGTTCCCGGCCCGCGACCTCGGCGACCTGCTTCGCGGCGACGGTGAGCGCCTGCACGGGGCGGACCACCGAGCGGCGCACGATCACCACGAAGACGAGCCACAGCGCGAAGCCGAACAGCGCGAGGTTCAGCAGCAGTCCGGCGCGCCAGGAGGCGGAGCTGGACGCGCTGTCGGCGCGGCCGGCGATCTGGCCGATGAGCGAGGTGGTGATCTTCAGCCGACTCGCGGCCTGCTGCGGGTAGGACGGGTAGTCGCTCATGGCGTCCGCGAAGGCCTTGCGGACGGCGCCGGGCGTCTCGGCCTGCAGCCCGCTGGGGTCGATCTGCAGCTCGGCGTAGGCCTCGGCGATCAGCCGCTGCGCCGGGGTGTGCTCGATGCCGGAGAGCTGGTCGGCCTGGTCCTCGGTGGCGAACCGGGCGAACCTGGCGGCCTGGTAGGTGTAGAGGTCGTAGGAGCCGACCGCGTTGTTGAACTCGATGAGCGCGTTGCTGTCACCGGTCGTCGCGGAGAACACGCTGGTCTCGAACGAGCTGTGGGCGGCGTCCGCCCGCAGCACGGAGTCCAGCAGGTTGCCGGTGAAGGTGGTGGCGAGGTTCGCGTTGTGCTCGAGGTCGAGCCCGTCGATCAGACCGTCGGAGGCGCTGGTGTACGCCGGGTCGATGTTGTCGGCGGGCAGATAGCTCTGCTCGACGGTGTCGCGCAGCGTCTCCAGGCCGTTGATCTCCTTCAGCGCCTGGGCCTCGCTGGCCGGCAGCCGGTCGCCGAAGGTGTCGCGCACCTTCTCGACCTGCTTGTCCACGGCCAGTTGGGCCTTGCGGTAGGCGCTCTGCGAGGGAGTGCCGCCGTCGTTGGTGGCCTCGAAGCGGACGGAGAGCAGGATGGCCTGCTGGTGCTCCGCCTCCACGAGGTTCACCAGCCTGGCGACCTGCCCGCTGTCCCGCACCAGCTGCGCCGCGTCGCTCGCGTCCGTCGACTGCCCGACCTCGTCCGAGATGAGATAGGCCAGCAGTACGGCGACCACCGCGAGCGGTACGCCGACGAGCAGATTGAGCTTGCGCCTGAAGGGCCAACGGTCTGCGAAGCCCCGTATGGACACCAGGCCTCCTTCGTGGGGTGTTGTCACGATACGCGCAGCGACGCGTGTGACTGTTTTTGATCGAAGCGGCCCCCGCACACCGCTGTGACCGACGCCAACTCCGGGGAGACTACCGCCTCTTTGAACGATCAAGTGCGTCGCCCTACGTCAAGAATCAATTACAAAGCGACCGTGTTCGTGACCGGTCTGTTTACGTTGCCTTCACAACTGGGCACCCATTGAGGCCAATCGGTGACCAGAGTTCTCTTGACTGACCAAGAACCGGCTGGATTGGATCAGCGGAGTGCGGCGTTCACGCCCCGCGCGTCGACGCCACCGCCATGCCTGCACGCCTGTGCCAACATCCAAACCCGGAACGGGAATTGTGACTTCTAAAGCGAAGAACAGCTGGTCCAGCACTAGGTACCCCGGCGCGGCCGCCATCGCGCTCGCCGCGACGGCTGCGCTTGTCACGGGATGTGGTTCGTCCTCCGACAGCAAGTCCGACAACCCGCTCTCCGGCGGCAAGGCCGGCGGCGACACCGTCGTCGTCGGCTCGAACAACTTCGCCGAGAGCATCCTGATCGCCGACATCTACGGCGAGGCTCTCAAGGCCAAGGGCGTCAAGGTCACTTACAAGCCGAACATCGGCAGTCGTGAGACGACGTACGGCCTGCTCAAGAACGGCACGATATCCGTGCTGCCCGAGTACAACGGCGCGCTGCTGGCCTACCTCGACCCGAAGGCCACCCCGGCGACCCTCGCGGCGACCACGGCCGCGATCAACGCCAAGCTGGACTCCAAGCTGACGCTGCTGGACCCGGCGGCGGCGGAGGACAAGGACACGGTCACGCTCAACGCGGAGACCGCGAAGAAGTACAGCCTCACGTCCGACTCCTCCATCGCGGACCTCAAGTCCATCGCGAAGGACCTGGTCATCGGCGCCTCGCCGGAGTTCCAGACCCGGCAGCAGGGTCTGGTGGGCCTGAAGTCGGTCTACGGCCTGGAGTTCAAGTCCTTCAAGGCGCTGGACGCGGGCGGTCCGCTGACGGCGGCCGCGCTGAAGAAGAACACGGTGCAGGCGGCCGACCTCTTCAGCACGGACCCGACCATCGTCAAGGAGAAGCACGTCACGCTCCAGGACCCGAAGCGGCTCTTCGGCTTCGAGAACGTGCAGCCCCTCGTCTACAAGAGCGGCCTCTCCGCGGCCGGTGTCGCCGCCCTCAACGCGGTCTCCGCGAAGCTCGACACGGCGACCCTGCTGGACCTCGACACCCAGGTCCAGTCCCAGAACAAGGACCCGCTGGACGTCGCGAAGGCGTGGCTGAAGACGGCCGGCCTGAGCTGACCTTCCCCGGCGACGACGCGGGTGCCTCCGTTTCTCCGGGAGGCACCCGCGTCGTGCTCAGTACCCGACGTGGAAGGTCGCGTCCTGCTGGTCCGTGGCCGTGGAGACCGGGTCGATCCGCAGGACGTAGTTGGAGTGCCGGATGTACCGCGTCGGATTGTTGTACGACCGGAACGACGCCCAGGAGGAGTCCGCGAGCCCCGCGGTCCGGTAGAACGTGGCGTCCCCGGCGAACGTCGACGTGCCGTCGTTCACGTCGAGTTGGAGCGCGTAGTTGTAATGCCGCAGATACCGGGTCGGGTAGTTGACCGACTGGAAGGACACCCCGGCCGAGTCCGCGAGGCCCGGAACCAGGGTCCACTGCGAGTCGGTGTACGGGTCGAAGGCGTACTCGTCGATCCGCCCGACGAAATTCGAGTGCCGGACGTAACGCGCCGGGTAGTTGTAGGACTTGAGCCGGTTCCAGGCCGGAGTGCCCCACTTGGCAACGAGGTTGTTGTACTCGGCCGTGGTGATCGGCTGGATGCCGCAGTGCTTGGAGTTGAGCGGCTGGGTGTACAGCTTCTGGTCGACGGCGGTCCAGGTACCGGCGGCGAGACTGCTGGTCTGCCAGGCGTAGAAGACGCCATTCGGATCCCAGGTATCACCCCAGAGGTACCAAGTACCGCTGGACGCAAGGGACTTGACCAACGTCGGCGCCTCGGTGCCGTTGTGCGAGACCGCCGTACTGAACTCGGTGAAACTGCCCGGGTCCAGTGACGTGGACTTCGCGCCGACCAGCGTCGAATTCTTCTTGAAATAGAGGTAGTTGACCCCGTTCACACCCACGGCCAGATCGCCGTCGATGACGTCGTACCCGGGGTCGAAGAACACCTGCGGATCACCGGCGGTCACGAAGTCGCTCGTGTAGTTGACCATGATGACGTTGTGGCCGCTGTCGTTGACGGCCGAGTAGATCACCCCGTACTGCCCGCGCCCCGCGTCCCAGAACGACTCCGGCGCCCACGCGTGGGTGTCCAGGTCGTGCACCTTCATCCGCCGGTAGCCGGTGAAGGTACGCAGATCGGTGGAGTCCCAGACGTGGATGTACTGGCTGACGTACGACCAGTCGGTGCCGTTGAGGTCGGTCGCGAGGACCACGAACGTGCCGTCCTGCTTGCGCAGGATGAACGGGTCGCGCAGGCCGAGGGAGCCGGCGGTGGGGGTGGCGACGGGGGCGTTCTGGTTGAGCGGGGTCCACTGCAGACCGTCGGGGCTGACGGCCAGGTGGAGGCCGTAGTTGGCGCCGAGGAACGTCGGCGACTCGGTGAAGTAGCACATGACGTAAGCCGAGTTGGTCGCGGCCCGCGCGCTGCCCGCGCCGAGCGTGAGCGCGCCGGTGGCCGCGAGGGGGACGGTCGCGGCCATGCCGAGGAAGAGACGGCGGGACGGGTGGGGGAGAGGGGGGACGGCCATGTGTTCTCCAGGGGGTGACGAGCGGCCCGATACTTCCTGTCGTTCGACTTACCGAACGGGGTTCGGTAAGTCGATCAGAAGGTAGAGATGGGGCGTGTGCGCGTCAATCACACGGTCGTGCTTGGCCGGTTCTTGTCGTTCACGTAGGCGTCCGCTACGAGCCTCCTGTGTGGATCAGGAGTTCCGCCCGCGCCCGGGCCGCCGCCCCGACCGCCACCGCGTCCCCGCCCAGCCGCGCCGGCAGCACCCGCACCGGATGACCGCTCACCGGCGGCTCCACCGCCAGCGTCTCCTGTACGGCGGACTCGACCAGCTCCCACGACCGGCTCACACCCCCGCCGATCACACACGTCGTGACGTCCAGCAGCCCCGCCGTGATCAGCAGCGCACGGGCGACACCGCGCCCCACCGCCGCGTATACGGCCCGCGCGTCCGGATCGCCCGCCCGGGCCGCCTCGGCGACCTCGCGGGCCGTGAGCGCACGCCCCGTCCGCTCCCCGTACCGCGCCGCGATCGACCGCCCCGAGGCCAGCGTCTCCAGATGCCCTCTTCCCCCGCAGGTGCACGGCAGTTCACCGAACCCGGGCACGTGGCCGATCTCGCCCGCGGCACCGCGCGGCCCGTCGTAAAGGGTGCCATTCAGCCAGAGTGCGCCGCCGACGCCGGTGCCGAGGGTCATCCCGAGCACGTTCTCCTCACCGGCGACCGCACCCCGCGCCACCTCCCCGCGCAGAAACGCGTTCACGTCGTTGTCGAGGAACGCCGGTACGCCCAGGGCCTGTTGGACGGTCGCCGTCACCTCGAACCCGGCCCAGTCGCGAAAGGAGTCGCTCGCCACGAGGATCCGCCCGGCCCGCACGTCCACGAGCCCGGCCGCGCCGACCCCGACCCCGAGCAACCGGGCGGGCGTACGGTCCAGCAGCAGCCGTAGCGCGGAGAGCGCGGCACCGACCATCGCCGCCCCGCCCTCACTCGCGGGGGTCGGCACCTCCGTCCGGTCCAGGACGTCGAGTTGAGGCGTGCACAGCACGACCTGGGTGGTCGTGCCGCCGATGTCGACGCCGACGACCACCTCCGGGGAGTCCGTCACGCGCCGGCCCCCGTCCCCAACGCCAACCGGCGCTCCCTGCGCTCCCGTTGGAGCACCGGATCGGGCACGGGCACGGCGGCGATGAGCCGGCGCGTGTACGCGGTCTCCGGGTGCAGCAACGTGCTCATGGTCGGCCCCTGTTCCTCGACCCGTCCGCCCCGCATCACGACCACGCGCCCGGCGAACTGCTGCACCACGGCTAGATCGTGCGAGACGAAGAGACAGGCGAACCCGAGCTCTCCCTGCAACTCGGCGATGACGTCCAGCACGGTCTGCTGCACACTCACGTCCAGCGCGCTCGTCGGCTCGTCCGCGACCAGCAGCCGCGGTTCGAGGACCAAGGCCCGAGCGAGGCTCACCCGCTGCCGCTGCCCACCGGACAGCTCACGCGGCCCACGCCGAGCCAACTCCCGTGGCAGCCGTACCAGTTCGAGAACCTCGGCGACCCGCTCCCGCCGCTCTACGGCACCCATCCCACGCCGGTGCACCCGCAACGGCTCGGCCACACACTCCCCGACACTCATCCGCGCGTCCAGCGAGGCGACCGGATCCTGCAACACCACACCGACCCCGGCCAGCAGGGCCCGCCGTGCCCGCCCCCGCGCCTTGCGCAGATCGGCCCCGAAGAGCGAGACGCCCCCCGACTGCGGCGCGACCAGCCCAAGCGCCACCCGGGCGGCGGTCGACTTCCCCGACCCGGACTCCCCGACGAGCCCCACGGTCTCACCGGCCCGCACGGTCAGTGACACCTCATCCAGCGCCCGCACGGCCCGGGGCCCACGCCCGAACTGCACGCTGACATCCCGCAGTTCGACCACCGGAGCAGCAGTCTCGCCCCGCTCCCGTACGGCGCCACCCACCGGCTCACTCACCGCCAGCCGAGGCACAGCGGCCAACAACCGCCGCGTGTACTCATGCCTGGGCCGCAACAGCACATCCTCCACCGCCCCCGTCTCCACGACCTCCCCTTCCAGCATCACGGCGACCCGGTCGGCGAAGTCGGCGACGACCCCCATGTTGTGCGTGACCAGCAGCACTCCGGTTCCCGAGTCGACGGCCAACGCCCGCAGCAGATCCAGGATTTCGGCCTGCACGGTGACGTCCAGCGCGGTGGTCGGCTCGTCCGCGACCAGCAACCCGGGCGAGTTCGCGATGGCCATCGCGATGACAACCCGCTGCCGCTGCCCACCGGACAACTGGAACGGAAAGGCGGAGGCCCGCCGCTCAGGCTCGGGAATCCCGACCCTTCCCAACAACGCGACAGCCTCAGCGGCCGCCTCCTGCCGGGAGACGTCCCGGTGGTTCCGTACAACCTCCGCTATCTGCTTGCCGATCCGGGTCAGCGGATCCAGCGCGGTGGCCGGCTCCTGGAACACCATCGAGGCCGTACGCCCCCGCAACCGCGCGAGTTCGGCCTCACCGGCCCCCACGACATCCGTACCGCCGACCGAAACGCCCCCGGACGCAAGGGCGTTGCCCGGCAACAACCCAAGAGCGGCAAGCGCGACGGTCGACTTCCCGGACCCGGACTCACCGACGAGGGCAAGAGTCTCGCCGGGCTCGACCCGCAACGACACCCCACGCACGGCGGGCACATCACCGCTCTCGGTGGAGAAGGTGACACCCAGATTCTCTATCTCAAGGATGCTGTTCATCCCCGTCCCTTCACGTCGAAGGCGTCACGAAGCCCGTCACCGACCGCGTTGAACGCGCACACGACGAGGATGATCGCGAGCCCCGGCGGCACGATCAGCCACCAGCGTCCCGAATAGGCGGCCGTCAGCCCGGCCGAGAGCATGCCGCCCCAGTCGGTCGACGGCGGCTGAACTCCCAGCCCCAGATAGGACACATAGGCGACGAGCAGAATCGCGTCGGCGACCTGGAAGGTGGCCGCGACGACGATGGTCGACACCGAGTTGGGCAGGATGTGCCGGGTGATGGCCCGACTGTGCGAACCCCCGATGGCCCGCAGGGTCAGCACATAGTCCCGGCTCTTCAAGGTCAACGTCTCCGCCCGCACCAGCCGCGAAGGCACGAGCCAGGACACCAGCCCGAGAATCACGATCAACCCAGGCACGCCAGGCGTGGTGATGGCGGACACGACCAGCAGGATGAACAGCGCCGGAATCGCGATCCCCGCATCGACAACCCGCATCATCACGGCATCGACCCACCCACCCGCATACCCGGCGACGGCCCCCCACAGAGTCCCGATCACAGTGGCCAGCACCCCGGCGGCAAGCCCGACGAGCAACGACACCTTCCCGCCGTACATGAGCCGCCCCAACTCGTCATGCCCGACAGCGTCGGTACCGAGCCAATGCGCCCCACTGGGCCGGAGGTTGACCTGCGTGAGATCGGTATGGATCTGATCGGTGGAATACAAGAGGGGGCCGAGGAAGCAGAAAAGGAGAAAGAGGATCACGACCACGAGCCCGGCCACGGCGAGCCGATTGCGCGCGAAGCGCGCTATTAGGGGCGCGGGGAACTGCGCGACCAGCCCCCACCGACCGGCACTTTGAACACTCACGTCAGGCCCCCCTTCACCCGAGGATCCACGATCCGCTGGACGACGTCAGCGAGGAGCGTCCCCACGACCGTCGCGACGGAAATGACGAGCACACACCCGAGAAGCACCGGATAGTCCGAAGACTGAGCCGCACTCCAGAACAACAGCCCCATCCCCGGGTAGTTGAAGAGCTGCTCAACAACCAGCGCACCCCCGAACAGCACCGGCACGTAGTACCCCAACATCGCGATCACCGGCGTCAACGAGTTCCGGAACACGTGCTTGAAAAGAATCGCCCGCTGCCGAGAACCCCCCGCCCGAGCAGTCCGCACGTAGTCCTCGGACAGGTTCTCCAACGTCGAGGCCCGCATGTACCGACTGAACACGGCAACCATGGAAGCCGCCCCGGTCACCACAGGCAGCACCAACGCAACGGGATCCGCGAAGACTTGAGCCACCGTGTCCCCCTGCGCCGCCTGCGAAGGAAACCACCGCAACACCTGCGTGAAGACCAGCACCAGCACAAGTCCCAGGAAATACACGGGAGTCGAGTAGGCGACGAAGCTCAAGGTCGTAATGACATAGTCGGCCGGCTTGTTACGCCGAACGGCCTGCCACATCCCCAGCGGAATCGCGAGCACCAGCCCAAGAACCGCGGACAGCACGGTCAACACCAGTGTCTTCGGCAGCCGTTGCTCGATGAGCCGGGACACCGCCTCGTTCAGCGTGTACGACGTCCCGAGGTCCCCGTGCAGCAACTGCCGCAAGTAGTACAGGTACTGCACGGGCAACGGCCGATCGAGCCCCTGGTCGTGGTTGAACAGCGTGATCTGCTGAGGCGTGGCCTGCGGCCCGAGGATCCCGCGCGCGGGACCCCCCGGCAGCGCGTGCAGCAGACCGAACACCACGACCGTCACGATGAGGATCACGACCAGCGCCTGCGCGATCCGCCGGGTCAGATACAGAAGGGTGTCCATACCTCAGCTGGTCCACTTCCACTGGGCCGGGTGGAAGTTGGCGAGCGGGTCCTGGGTGAAGCCGCCGAGGCCGTTCTTGACGACGGAGATCTGGTAGTCCGGCTCGGGCAGCCAGATCACCGGCAGATCCTTGGCGAGGGCCGCGCTGTAGTCCTGGATCTCCTGGGTCGAACTCGACGTCGTGGACGAGGAGATGAGCTTGTCGACCTCGGCGTTGGAGTAGTTGCCGAAGTTCGCGCCGCCCTTCGTCTGGAAGAGCGAGTCACCGGTCGGGAAGGCGGGGAAGTACCAACTGCCCGCCGTACCGAAGAAGGACAACTGCCACTTGCAGATCGACTGCGAGGCCGTGCACTGCGGGGTCTGCGACAGCACCGAGTTGACCGGCGCGGTCTTGATGGAGAACTTGATGCCGGTCTTCGCGAGCGAGGACTGGATCGCGCTCATCATGTTGTCGGTCACCGTCGAACCGGACTGCGACAGCACCTGCATCTGGAACTTCGTCCCCTTGGCGACCCCGTCACCGCACTGCGCGGCACCCGTGCCCGGGCTGGTGCAGGTCATGACCCCGCCCTGCTCGCTCCAACCATGGCTGCTCAGCAGGGACTTGGCAGCCGAGGTCGAGAAGGGATACGGGTTGGACTTCTGCGTGGCCGACAGGAACGACGACGTCTGCGCCTGCGGGATCGGCCCGTATCCCGGCACCGCCGTGCCGTTGAAGATGACCTTCGCCAGCGTGCTCTGATCGATGGACTTCTGCACGGCCTGCCGGGCGTAGAGCTGCTTGAACACGGCACCCATGGAAGGGTTGTCGAAGTTGTACGGCATGTAGGTGATCGCCCAGCCCGACCACGGCTTCACCGTGTAGCCCTGCGCGGTGAAGCTCGCCTTCTGGTCGAGGTCGGTCGCCTCGATGTAGCCGTAGTCGACGCTCCCGGACCGCAGCGCGTTCTTCTCCGCGTCCGCCGTCGTGAAGGGGAGGAGGTTCACGGTGGGGATGCCGGGCTTCTCGCCGCCGTCGTACTTCGCGTTGGCGGTCAGGACGACCTTGCCGGCCGTGGAGAAGGACTTCACGGTGTACGGGCCGCTGACCGTCTTCCACAGGGCGTTCGTCGCGTAACCGCTGATGTTCTTGGCCGCGTTGTTGAGGTACGTCCAGTCCTTCTTGGCGTCCCCGGCCTTGTCCCAGACGTGCTGGGGGAGCGGGGTGATGGAACTCAGCTCATTGGCCAGCATCCACTGTGGGTTGTAGGCCTTGTCGAAGGTGATCGTGAAGTGACTGGCGTCCACGGTCTTGAAGGAAGTCCAGTTGTCCGGTGCCTTGCCCGGGTTGTAGCCCGCCCACTGCGCCTTGTTCGCCTTGATGAGGTCGAACCAGAACTTCACGTCGGCGGAGGTGACCGGCTTCCCGTCGCTCCAGTGCCGGTCGCCGAGGGTGATCGTGACGCTCTTGTTGTCGGCCGCGAAGTCGGCGGCGGTCGCCACCGAGCCCTTCTTGTTCCAGCCCATGGTCCCGGTCGAGCCGTCGTAGGCGATCAGCGGCTCCCACAGCGAGTTCGCGATGGAGATGTTGTTGGTGTTGAGGTGGGCCGCGGTGCCGATCGGGAGGATCCAGTTCGGGGTGAAGTTCGCGGGCAGCGCGTAGTTGATCGAGTCGTGCGACCCGGACGACGACGTGCCGCTCGACCCGGAACAGCCCGCGAGCAGCAGCGAGGCCGTGGTCAGGGAGGCACCGGCGAGGAGTCTCGAGCGAACAGGGGACATGGTTCTCCTCGGAAAAAGAGGGGCGGAGGCGGGAGTGAGGACAGTCAACGACCCCTGGTGTCGAAGAAACAGGCGTGCCGCTGTAAAAAGCCTGTTTCTGCTGTTCTGAAAAAAGGTGAGAGGGCATGTGGGTGACTTACGCTCGTCGCCTCGATCACCCGATCCGGAAGTAACTTCCTTCATGCCTGAAAAAAGTGCGCACCGCCGGAAGAGCACCTCGGGCGTCTCCTCACTGGCCGAGCACGTCCTCGAACTCCTCGCCTCCGGGCAGGCCGCCACCCGCACCGAACTCGCCGAACTGCTCGGCGCCGCGCCCTCGACGATCTCCCTCGCCGTGGGCCAGCTGGTGTCCCTGGGCCTGGTCGCCGAGCACGGCACGCGTTCCTCCACCGGCGGCCGCCCGCGCAAGGTGCTCCGGCTGGGCGGCAGCGACGGGTTCGCGGTCGCGGCCGAGCTGGGCGGCAAGCACGCGCACGTCGGGGTCGTACTCCCCGGCGGAGGCCTGACCGACGTCTCGACCGTGCCCTTCCCCACGGCGGACGGCCCCGAGGCCGCGCTGCCGGGCCTCGCCGAGACACTCACCGCGCTCGCCGAACGGCACGGGCGCGAACGGCTCCGAGGCGTGGGCCTGTGCCTGCCCGGCCCGGTCGACATCGCCTCCGGGACCGTCACCCTGCCCGCCCGGATGCCCGGCTGGAACAAGTTCCCCATCCGCGACTGGCTCGCCGACCGCTTCGAGGTCCCGGCCGCCGTCGAGAACGACGCCAACTGCATGGCCGTGGGCGAACACACCGTCCAGCCCGCGGAGCGCCGCCAGTCGATCATGGTCAAGGTCGGCACCGGCATCGGCGCGGGCGTCATCGCCGACGGCCGCCTCTACCGCGGCGGCACGGGCGCGGCAGGCGAGATCACCCACGTCCGCGTCGAGGCAGCCCAGGACACCCCCTGCTCCTGCGGCAACACCGGCTGCCTGGAGACCGTCGCGTCAGGCGCCGCCCTGGTCCGCATCCTGCAGGGCCACGGCCTCGCCGTGACCTCCACCGAAGACGTCGTCCAACTCGCCACCGACGCCCACCCCGAAACAACCCGAGCAGTCCGCCAGGCCGGCCGCTACCTCGGCCAGGTCCTCGCAGCCAACGTCAACTTCTTCAACCCCGACGCGGTGTATCTGGGCGGCATCCTCTCCACCCTGGAACCCTTCGTAGCAGCAGTACGCAGCCAGCTCTACGAGGGCTGCCACCCCCTGGTCACCGAACACCTGGCGATCGAGCGAGCAAGCCTGGGCGCGGACGCGGGCCTGGTGGGCGCAGGCCAGTTCGCCCTACAGAGGGCTTTGGCGCAAGCACTCCAAACGGTCACAGATCAATCAGGGGCGAGGTGACACCCCTAGGGGCGCGGGGAACTGCGCGACCAGCCCCCACGCACCCGCAGACAACACACGACTTGGAGAACCCATGCCTTCACCCCGCCCCACCATCGCCATCGCAGGCCTGGGCATCGAATCCTCAACCTTCTCCCCAGCCCGCACAGAAGCCCCCGCCTTCCACCCCCAACAAGGCCCCGAAGTCCTCACCCGCTACCCCTTCCTGGCCCCCGGCACCCCGTTGAGGGAAGCCGCAGACTGGCAAGGCGCCCTCGTCGGCAAGGCCCTCCCCGGCGGCACCGTAACGGCCACCGCCTTCACCGAACTCACCGACGAACTCATCACCCGCCTAAGCGAGTTGGGCCCCGTAGACGGCCTCTGGTACGACATCCACGGCGCGATGACAGTAGAGGGCATGGACGACGCCGAAGCCCAACTCCTCGCCCGCATCAGGGAAACCGTGGGACCGAACACCCTGATCTCGACCTCCATGGACCTCCACGGCAACGTCTCCCGCGACCTGGTCCACCAGAGCGACCTGATCACCTGCTACCGCATGGCCCCGCACGAGGACGCCATGGACACCAAGGAACGCGCAGCCCGCAACCTCGTAGCCCTCCTGACCAGCGGCGCCCCGCGCCCGGTCAAGGCCTGGATCCCGGTCCCCGTACTGCTCGCAGGCGAACAGACCTCCACCCGCATCGAACCGGCGAAGAGCGTCTACGCGGCCGTAGAAAAGGTAGAGGCAACCGAGGGAGTCACAGACGCGGCGATCTGGGTCGGCTACGCCTGGGCGGACGAGCCCCGCAACCGTGCCGCAGTCGTCGTAACCGGCCAGTCAGCCGCCCAAGTCACCGCAGGAGCCGAACAGTTGGCGCGCGGCTTCTGGGAGGCAAGGCACGACTTCGAGTTCGTAGCCCCGACCGGCACCCTGACCGACTGCCTGGACGAGGCCCTGGCCTCCACCGCCCGCCCCTACTTCATCAGCGACACCGGCGACAACCCAACGGCCGGCGGCGCGGGCGACGTCACCTGGGGCCTCCAACAGGTCCTGGAACGCCCGGAGTTCAAGGAAGAGAGCGGCCCCACGGTCATCTACGCGTCGCTCCCCGGCCCGACCGCCGTAGCCACCGCCGTAGAAGCCGGTGTAGGCGCCACCGTCACCGTCACAGCGGGCGCCGAGGTCGACGACCGCCACGCAAGTCCCCTCACCCTCACCGGAGTTGTCCACTCGATCCGGCACGGCGACCGGGACGCCGAGACCGAGGTCGTCCTCAGGGTCGGCAGCGTGCACGTCATCCTGACCCGGCTCCGGAAGCCGTACCACCACGAACACGACTTCACCGACCTGGAGTTGGACCCGCGTAACGCGGACCTCGTGCTCGTCAAGATCGGCTATCTCGAACCCGAACTCTTCGCGATGGCCGCCGACTGGAAGATGGCCCTCACCCCGGGCGGGGTCGACCAGGACCTGACCCGGCTCGGCCATCACCGCATCCGGCGGCCCCTGTTCCCCTTCGACCGGGACATGCCCGACCCGGACCTCACGGCCCGGGTCATCAGCCCCTCCGACGAACCGCTCAGCGGGGCGGACGAGTGAGCTTGCCGCCCCCGCCGTCCTCGATGGCGGCGGCGATCAACTGGTCGAGCAGCGCGATCAGTACGTTCCGGCACGAGTCGCGCTCACGGGCGTCGCAGAGCAGCACGCGGACGTCCTCCGGGAGGGCCAGCGCCTCGCGCACCGCCTCCGCGGGGTAGGGGTGTTCGCCGTAGAAGCCGTTCACGCCCACCACGAACGGGATGCCACGGCGTTCGAAGAAGTCGACGGCCGCGAAGCTGGACTTCGGGCGGCGGACGTCGATGAGGACCACCGCGCCCAGCGCGCCTAGGGCCAGGTCGTTCCACATGAACCAGAAGCGCTGCTGGCCCGGGGTGCCGAACAGGTAGAGCACCAGGTCCTGGCCGATGGTGATGCGGCCGAAGTCCAGGGCCACGGTGGTGGCCCGTTTCTCCTCGATGCCGTCGAGGTCGTCGACGGCGAGGCCCGCCACGGTGAGCGGTTCCTCGGTGCGCAGGGGCGCGATCTCGCTCACCGAACCGACCATGGTGGTCTTGCCGACGCCGAAGCCCCCCGCGATCAGGATCTTGACCGTCTCGGGCGGCGCGGGTGCCGGAGCGATGGTGTCAGAGCCGGCCAAGGCCCTCCCTCACTTTCTGCAGCAGGTCCATGTCCGGGCTGGTACGGGAGACCGGGTGCGGCGGCCGGGCCGTGATCAGGCCCGCCTCCAGCAGATCGCAGAGCATGATCACTACCACGCTCACCGGAAGGTCGACAAGAGCGGCGACCTCCGCCACCGCCAGCGGCTCGGCGCACAGCCGCAGGATGCGGGACTGCTCCGGCTGCGGCCGGGGCGCCCGCGCGGGCGCCGGATCGACCGCGGTCACCGTGGTGATGAGGGTGAAATCGGCGCGGCTGGGCCGGGTTCTGCCACCGGTCAGCGTGAACGGCCGTACGAGCCGTCCCGCCGCGTCGCCACCGCTCACGTCACTCGCCGGAGCCGGCCGTGGGGCCGACGCCCGCCCGCGGCGCGGCGCTGAGATGCTCGCCTATCTTCTTCACCAGCATGTTCATCTGGTACGCCACGACCCCGACGTCCGCGCCCGGACCGGTCAGGACGACCAGATGGGCGCCGGGGCCCGCCGAGGTGAGGATGAGATAGCTGTTCGCCATCTCGATCAGCGCCTGGCGCACCGGACCGCCCCGGAAGTCCATGCTGACCCCCTTGCTGAGGCTCATCAGCCCGGACGCGGTGGCCGCGAGCCGCTCGGCGTCGTCGCGCAGGAACCCGGTGGACTTGCTGACGACCAGCCCGTCCTCGGACAGCACGACGGCCTGGTTCACCTCGGCCACCCGGTCCACGAGTCCGGTGAGCAACTGGTCGAGCTGGGTGTGCGTGGCGGGGACGGGTCGTGTCATGGCGGAGTCCTTCATGAGCGGTCGGCGGGCGGATTGGGGGAGGCTGCTGCTTCCTCCCGGTCGTACTGCGACGGCGCGTCGTCGTCGACGGAGTCTCGCGCCTGGAACGTGCCGCGCTGGAACCCGGCCAGCGAGGAGGCCGCACGCTCCGCGGTGAAGTCTTCCAGCTCCGTGTCCTCCTCGACCGCCCCGGCCTCCTCCCGCAACTCACTGGCCAGACTGGTCTGCGGCACCCGCCGCGGCAAGGGGGTCAGCCCACCCGGATCGACGGAGGCCGCCGGTTCGGACGACCGCGCCGGCGGGATGACGGGCCGCGCCTTGGGAGCGGCATCCGGTTCCTCAACTGCCCGGTCCGGCGCGGTGGTTGCGGTCGCGGCTGCCTTCTCCGCCACGACCGCCCCGTCCTCCGCGGCACGTGACGCAGCCGGCGCGAACTCCTCGACCGGTTCGGGTACGACGATCTCGTGCGGGATGAGCACGATCGCGGTCGTGCCGCCGTACGGCGAGGAGCGCAGGGTCACCGCGATGCCGTGCCGGGTGGCGAGCCGGGCGATCACGAACATGCCGAGGCGGAGGTCGTCGGCGAGGGCGACCACGTCGAACTGCGGGGCCACCGCCAGCTGTCCGTTGAGCGAGGCGTAGTCCTCCTCCGACATGCCGAGGCCGCGGTCCTCGACCTCGATGACGAGTCCCTTGGCGACCATCGCGGCCCGTACCCCGACCGGGCTCGGCGCGGGGGAGTACACGGTCGCGTTGTCGATCAGCTCGGCCAGCAGGTGGATCACGTCGGCGACCGCGGGCGGCGCCAGGCACACCTCCTCCTCGGTGTGCACCTCCACCCGCTGGTACTCGGCGACCTCGCCGACGGCGCTGCGCAGGATGTCGATCAGCGCGACCGGCTCGGTCCAGCTGCGGCGCGGCTGCTCGCCGCTGATGACGACGAGGTTCTCCTCGTAGCGGCGCAACTGGCTCGCGGTGGAGTCCAGTTCGTACAGGCCGCGCAGGACCTCGGGGTCGTCGTGCCGGCGCTCCAGCTGGTCGAGCTTGGTGAGCTGGAGGTTGACCAGGTTCTGGCTCTGCCGGGCGATGCCGAGGATGACCTTCTGGAAACCCCGCCGGGTGTCGGCGAGTTCGACCGCGGTGTGCACGGCGGTGCGCTGCGCGGTGTTGAACGCCTGGGCCACCTGGCCGAGTTCGTCGTTCCCGTAGTCCAGGGGCGGGGTCGCCGACTCGACGTCGATCTTCTCGCCCCGGTTCAACCGGGCGACCACGTCCGGGAGTCGGTCCTCGGCGAGGCCCAGCGTGGCCGCCTTCAGGCCGCGCAGCCGGCGGGACAGCGAGCGGGTGATCCGCCACGACATGCCGACGCACAGCAGCAGGGCGGCGAGTCCGCCCGCGCTCAGGGAGGCGGCGGTGACGAGCAGGTTGTGCGCCTTGTCGGAGCTGCGGTCGAGGAGGCCGGACGTCTGCTCCCTGATCAACGTCGTGTACTGGTCGGCGACTTCGGACAGCGCGGAGTTCCACTGCTTCTGCTCATCGGGCAGGACGATCCGGCCGGCCGTGCCGTCGTCCGGGTCCGCCTTGCCCGCCGTGCCGGCCCTGAGCACCGCGTCCTCGGTGGACTCCAGGGTGCTCCACTCGACGCTCTGCAGCACGTGCTCGATCTTCGTCTTGGTGGCGCCCTGGAACCCGGTGGCGATCTGGTCCTCGACCAGCCAGCGCCGGGCGTGCACCAGCTCGGCGAACTGCTCCCACGACTCGTCGTCGAGGTGCCCGGAGTGCCAGGCCAGCGTCAGCTGCGCGTCCTCCTGGGAGACCAGCTCGGCGCCGTGCTCCAGCGCGACGAGCGGCTCCGCCTGCGAGGTGAGGTCGCCGTCGTCGACCTGGGACAGCTCCTGGAACGCCTGGATCTGGTCGTCGATGATCGCGGTGTACTGGTCCAGCACCTGCTGGGGCGTGATGTCGGTGGGGTTGTCCACCTGGTCCCGGTAGTACTCGAGGCTGTCGACCGACGCGACGACCGAGTACATCCGGTCCCTGATCCGGGACGGCGCCTTCTTGATCGCCCCCGACTGGGCCACGAGTTGGGCCACCGCCTTGTCCGTCACCGTGCGCTGGGCCTCCAGCGCGGCCTCGGAGCCGTGCGGATACGCCATCCAGGCCGCCGAGAGACTGCGCTCCTTCTGCAGCGCGAGCGCGGCCTCGGTGCCCATGGCGCCGGTGGACCTGCTCAACTCCGTCTGCGAGCGCAGCCGTAGCCCCTCCGCGAACATCTGGGTCGTCGTCACGCCCCACATGGCGGCCAGCGTGACGCTGGGGACCAGGGCGAGCAGGATCAGGGAAAGACGTATGGAACCGACGCGGCGCCGGGCACCTGTCCGTGGAGACATCGTGGTCGTCCTCGCTACATCCTCGTACGAAGTGTCCGGTCAGCGCGTTCCGTTGGCCGCGAACTTCGCGACCGCGCCGACGTTCGTCTTCGTCACGAACGCCGGGCCGGTGAGCACGGGAGCCGCCCCGCCGCCACTGATGTTGCCGTTGGTCTTGTAGAGCCACAACGAGTCCACGGCCAGATAGCCCTGCAGATAGGGCTGTTGATCGACGGCGAACTGTATGGCCCCGCTCTGCACGGCCTTGACCAGGTCCTGGTTGAGGTCGAAGGTCGCGACCTTGGCCCTGCTGCCCGCCGCCTTCACGGACTTGACCGCGGCCAGTGCGAAATCGGCGCCCATCATGACCACTTCGTCGATGCTGGGGTCCTGCTTCAGCCGGTCCGTCACCCCGGCGGACACGGCGTCCATGTCGGTGCCGTCCACGTAGAGCATGTCGGTCTCGCCGGTGAACGCCTTCTTCACGCCCGCGCAGCGCGCCTCCAGGGCGACATTGCCCCGCTCGTGGATCACGCACAGGGCGTGCCTGGCCTTGAGGGCGTCCAGTTTCTGGCCGACGGCGCGGCCCGCGACGCTCTCGTCCTGCCCGAAGAACTCCAGGACACCCTCCGACTGCCAGGAGTCGATACCGGAGTTGAGGCCGACCACGGGAATGTCCGAGGCCTTGGCCTCCTTGATGGGCCCCTTCATCGCGGCCGGTTTGGCGAGCGTCAGCGCGATGCCGTCGACCCCGTCCTTGATCGAGTCCCGCACCAGTTCGGCCTGTCCGGTGGCGTCGGGGTCGCTCGTGTACGTCAGGTCGACGCCGTCCTTGGCCGCGGCGGCCTCGGCACCCTTCTGCACCAGCAGCCAGAAGGCGTCGCCCTTGCTCGCGTGGGTCACCAGCGCGATCTTGAGCCGGCCCGTGCTCGCGGCACCGGCCGCGTCCTTGCCGGAGCCGGAACCACCGGTCCCCGAGCAGCCGGAGAGCAGCAGGGAGCCGGCCACGGCGAGGGTGAGCGCCGTGCCACGTATGAGGCGGAAGGAGGCGTGAGGTGGGGGTGGAGTCGTCATGGGCGGTGCGGCACCTCGCTGTGCGGCCGAGCTGGGGGACGGGGAGGATGCGCCCGGAGCCGTAAGAGGTGCGCCGACCGGGTTACTCCCGTTGGGCCGGAGCCAATCGCGTGTGACCGCTGGTAGTCAAGTGAGCAGCGACATGGAGTGAGTTGTTGGCGCCGCATTGTGATCATCTCGACGTCGTAAGGAAGTTGAGCACTGCGAGGGCGAGGTTACGGGCGGGGGGACGGGTGGTGACACCGAGGGGTTACGCCAAGGACCGCGGCGGATCCTCCCGAAGGGTGCCCCGCCGTCGAGGGGCGGGGGCGTGGATCGGACCGCGGTCCAGGTCGTCAGGGGTGTGCCAACTCCCTTACAAGAAGCGGGAGTCGGAGGTCGGGTCAGAGGTCGAACTCGTGCGGCGGCAGGTCGAGGCTGAAGCACGCCTCGCGGACCACGGCCTGCTCGGTCTTGTCGAAGTCGCCGTCCGCGCCGCCGATCACGATGCCGATCTGGATCACGGCACGCGCCTCGGCGGGCTTCTTCTTCGCCTTGGCGATCTCCTGGAGCACGCTGACCTTGCCGAAGGCGAAGTCGGCCGTCAGCTTGTTCAGGTTCTCGTCGAAACGGCGCTGGAGGTCCGTCGCGTCGAAGTTCTGCAGCACCTCGTTGCTCGCGATGAGCTGGGCGACGCGCTGCCGCTCCGACGGGTCGACCGTCCCGTCGGCCGCCGCCACCAGTGCGCACATCGCCATGCTCGCGTCGCGGAACGCCCCGCTCTTCAGGTCGTTCTTCTTCGCCACGAGCTGGGTCTGCATCGTCGACGCGGACTCCTTGAAGCGGTCCCACAGGGCCATGCGAACTCCATATGTAGTAAGTCGTGCGTCACGTAAACCGTCGTGCGTCTGCGGCACCGTGGAAACTCCCCGGACCGGGGAGAAGTTCCGGCCGCCTAGACTGGGCGGTTCACGAACGGGACCGGTCAGGAACGGGAGGCGACCACGGTGGCGGCAGCCGGCAGCGGCTTCGAGGATCCGTCCGCCGACGTGCTCGCGGACGCCGCCGCGGCCTTCGGGCTGCTGGCCTCGCCCGCGCGGCTGCACATCGTGTGGGCGCTGGCCCAGGGCGAGAGCGATGTCACCGGGCTCGCGGAGCGGGTTGGCGGCGCGCTGCCCGCGGTCAGCCAGCACCTCACCAAGCTGAAGCTCGCGGGCCTGGTCCGCTCCCGCCGCGAGGGCCGCCGCCAGGTGTACTTCGTCGACGACCCCGACGTGGTCGACGTCGTCCGGCTCGCGGTCACCCGCATCGGCGCCCGCGCCGCCCGGACCGGCCTGCCCGCCCCCCGACTCCGTGGCCTCTGACACCGCCGCCCACCGGCACACCCCGCTCCAGGTGCTGCGGCAGCTGGACACCGGCCCGCGCGGACTCACCGACCCGGAGGCCGCGGCCCGGCTCGCGGCGACCGGCGAGAACACGGTCCCCCAGCGCCGTACGGCCTCCTGGCCCCGCCTGTTCCTGCGCGGCCTGCGCGACCCCTTCACCGCTGTCCTGCTCTGCCTCGGCCTGGTCTCGGCGGTCGTCGCCTCCTGGGGCACCGCCGCGGTGATCCTCGCCCTCGTCGCGGTGAGCTGCGCGCTGCGCACCAGCGGGGAGCACCGGGCCGACCGCTCCCTGCACGACCTGCGCGAGCTGGTCGGTGCCACCGCCAGTGTGCTGCGCCGTACGGACGCGGACGCGCCGGTACGGGCCCGGGAGACACCGGTCGCCGAACTGGTGCCGGGCGATGTGATCCGGCTCGGGCCGGGCGACCTCGTCCCCGCGGACGTACGACTGCTGCGCGCGACCGGGCTGACCGTGCACCAGGCCGCCCTCACCGGCGAGTCCGCACCGGTCGCCAAGGCCGCCGTGGAACTGCCCGGGGCGGACGACGAGGGGCCGTTCGCGCAGCCGCATCTGTGTTTCCAGGGCAGCGGGGTCGTCTCCGGGAGTGCCACGGCGGTCGTGGTGTCGACGGGGGCGCGGACCCGGTTCGCGGCCGCGCACGGCGGCCCGGTGCGGCGGGAGGCGAGCGCGTTCGACCGGTCCGTGCACGGGATCTCCTGGGTGCTGATCCGGTTCATGCTGCTGACACCCCCGCTCGTCCTGATGGCCGGCGCGGCGCTGCGCGGGCGGGGCCTGGCGACGCTGCCGTTCGCCGTCGCGGTGGCGGTCGGGCTGACGCCCGAGATGCTCCCGGTGATCGTCACGACCTGCCTCGCGCGCGGGGCCGCGCTGCTCGCCCGTACGCACGGCGTCGTCGTCCGACGGCTCCCCGCGCTGCACGACCTCGGCGCCGTGGACATCCTCTGCCTCGACAAGACGGGCACGCTCACCCAGGACCGCCCGGTCGTGGAACGCGCCCTGGGCCCCGACGGCCTCGACGACCCGGATGTCCTGCGCCTGGCCGCCACAGCCGCCTGGTGGACCCTCCAGCTCGCCGAGGCGCCCGTGCCGGACGCGCTCGACGAGGCGCTGCTGGAGGCGGCGGGACCGGTGGGGGAGTCGTACGACGGGGTCGGGGCCGTGCCCTTCGATCCGGTACGGCGGCTCGCGACGGCGGTGGTGCGGGGGGAGGCCCTCGGCACGCACACGCTGATCGTGAAGGGGGCGGTGGAGGACGTACTGGAGCGGTGTGCGCTCGAACAGGCCGATCGCGAGCGGCTGTTGACCCTGGCCGGTCGGGAGGCGGAGTCCGGGCTGCGGCTGCTGGCGGTCGCCACCGCCGAACGTCCCGCACGCGCGCGTGACTACGGCCCGGCGGACGAACGGGGCCTGGTCTTCCGGGGGTTGGTGACATTCCACGACGCGCTGAACCCGGACGCGGGGGAGGCGCTACGGGCTCTGGCCGACCTGGGGATCGGCGTGCGGATCCTCACGGGGGACCATCCGGCTACGGCGGCACGGGTGTGCCGGGAGTTGGGACTGGAGGAGGGGGAGGTACGGGTCGAGGCGCGCTGCACGCCTCAGGACAAGGCCCGCGCGGTCGCCGACCTGCGCGCGGCCGGGCACACGGTCGGCTTCCTCGGGGACGGGCTGAACGACGTGCCCGCACTGCTCGCCGCCGACGTCGGGATCGCGCCGCGCGCCGCCGTGGACGTGGCGCGGGAGGCCGCGGACGTCGTGCTCGCCGGCAAGGATCTCGCCGCGGTCCGGCACGCGGTCACGGCCGGGCGGCACAGCAGCGCGAACATCGCCTCGTATCTGCGGATCACCCTCTCCTCGAACCTCGGCAACGTCATCGCGATGCTCGCGGCGGGCCTGCTGCTGCCCTTCCTGCCGATGCTCCCGGCCCAGGTGCTCGCCCAGAACCTCTGCTTCGACGCGGCCCAACTGGCTTTCGCCTACGACCGTCCCGGCGCCGCGGCGCTGCGCCGCCCGACCGTGCTGCGGCCGCGGGCGTTCCTCCGCTTCATCACCGGGTTCGGGGTGCTGAACGCGGTCGCGGACCTGGCGACGTTCGCGGTGCTGGCGCTGGCGCTGCGGGGGCCGGACGCCGTGGACGACGAGGTGCTGTTCCACTCGGCCTGGTTCACCGAGAACCTGCTCACCCAGTCGCTGGTGATGCTCCTCCTGCGGACCAGGGGCGGTGCGCCGGGGCCGGTGGGGCGAGCCGCCGTCGCGCTCGCCGCCGCGGGAGTACTGCTGCCCCTGAGCCCGCTGGGCGCCGCGCTGGGCATGACGGGGCCGGCGTTCCCCTACTACGTCCTCCTGGCGGCCGTGCTCGGTGTGTATGCCCTGGCCCTGAGGGGTTTGCGATCCACCTCAGGGTTGTACAGTTGCGCAACATAGCAACTGTTGTGAGGGAAGAAAGGGCGACGTCATGCTCCGCAACGGACTCGAACCATGGCACCTGCTGGTCGTGGCGATCATGGTCATCCTGCTGTTCGGCTCGAAGAAGCTCCCGGAGGCCGCCCGCGGACTGGGCAAGTCCATGCGCATCCTCAAGAGCGAGGCGAAGGCGATGAAGGAGGAGGGCAACGTGACGGAGCCGACCGCCACGTATCAGGCCGCCGAGTCCGCGGTCGCCGAGTCCACGGTCGCCCCCGCGACGGAACCGCCCGCGGCCGCCAGTTGATCTGACTCCCCGTCACCCACCGTACGGACGGCGGGGGTTCGGTGGTTGCCGCACGCGTCGAGCCCCGGCTGTCGCCGGGGCCGGGGCGCGGGGTCAGGCCTGGTGCTGGAGGGACTTCGTGGTCGTCTTCGCCTCGCGCTTGCGGCGGCGGCGTTCCGACCGGGGCTCCTGGTCCGGCAGCCAGCCGAACGTCATGCAGCTGCCGACGATGCCCAGCAGCAGCCCGACGAAGAAGCCGCCGAGGTTCGAGGTGAGCCAGCTGCCGAGGCTGCACAGGATCCCGATGATCGAGTAGAAGAGCCGCTGGCCCGGGCTGAAGAGGATCAGCAGTCCGCACAGCAGCATCATCACCGGGAGCAGATACCCGGTCATGCCCTGCATCCCGATGTGCATCGCGACCTTCAGCGACACCTTCTCCGTGAGCAGGATCTCCGCCCCGCCCAGGGCGAGCAGCAGCCCGCCCCAGAACGGACGGCGGGCCCGCCAGCGCCGGAAGGCGGGCCCTCTCCCCTGCTGTGGCAGGTTCTCCGACATCAGCAACCCGAGTCGCTGAAGCTGAGCTTGAGGCCCGGCAGCTTGAACACACCCGCCGTGGTCGCGTAGTTGGTCTGCCGCAGGTTGTCGATGTGCACGGTGTCGGACTGCTGGCTGAAGACGCCCTTCTTGCCCTGCACACCCGCCTTGTTGAGCGTGCTGGCGTCGTTGCCGATCTGGATGTTGCCGAAGGACGCGTCACCCGACAGTTCCGTCGAGTCCGTGGTCAGGTCGGTCGCCGTGACCTTCGTCGAGCCGCTGCCCGCCTTGATCAGCAGGTTGACCCCGCCCAGGTCGACGCTCTGGCAGAGGCTGTCCAGCGTGGCGCTCTTGATGGCGGAGGTCATGATCAGCACCTGCCCGCCGGTGTCGCCCTCGTTCGGGCTGTTCGGGATCATGCTGTCCAGGTCGCCGAACTGCTCGAAGCCGGTGCCGTCGAGCGACTTGGCCGTGACCGTGAACGGCATGCCCGAGATGGAGAACTGCACCCCCAGCGCGCCCTGCGCGGTGAGCACCGCGAGGGCCGCCGCGGCCAGCGTGGCCGGCACCGCCATGATCGCGGCACGGCGCAGTCGGACCTGACCGCGTCTCTCGGGCCCCTCGGCGGTCGCGGGTGCGGAACCGCTTTCCGGCTGCTCAGGGGTGTTTCCGTTGGACGGGTTGGCGTCCGAGGGTGAAGCCATGTCTGCTCCCATGTGCTGCTCTGGTTCAACGCGAGTCGGTATCGAAGTGGCGCGTTGTCCTGGCGCGGACAGCGGGTGCGGCGAACCCCTCCCCACAACTCCCGGCGGGTGCAAGGGCTTTCAAGGTTACGCAGCAGTAGCCGTCGAGGAAGTTACCGGGGGTTACATTGAAGGGTCAAGGGAGTTGTGAAAAAAGAGTGTTGATGATGCGCCACCTGTGAGGCAAGGCTTTCGCGCACCTCCGGCGAGTCCCGGCTTGTACATCAACTTGCCCTGCATCTCTTGACGTTGACGGACACTCAGGTCTACAACTCTCCCTTGTTTGCCGGATCCGTGGCGCCGGATCCGCCGCGCGGCACGAGCCGCGTTCCCGGACTTCCCTTTCCACAGGGGCACTTCACGCCCTCAGAGTCCGAACCCCCGCGGCCCGGCACGGCCGCTTCCCCCCTGGTCGTGCCGTCCGCCCCACCGCCCGGCCCGGCCGGAGACCCCCAACCCCCGCGGGCCTCCGGCCGGTCACCGGCCGGCCGCCGCCCCGGCCCGTCACGTACGGAGAAGGCGTCACGGGCCGGCGGCGGCGAACTCACGCCGGCCGGCGGCGGTGGCTCGCGCCCTCGACCCCCAGTTCCCCCACCCCCCGAGAACCCCCCGGTTCGACCCTCCACTTCGGAAGAAGAGGTACACCCGCATGCGTACTCGCACCGTCCTCACCCTCGTCGGCTCCGTCGCCGCGCTCACCCTCCCCTTCATCGCCCCGGCGTCGGCGGCCGACACCGTGCTCACCACCGGCAGCCTCGGCGGCACCGCCGTCGCCGTCGGCGATGTGCTCACCGCGCCCCTGGCCACCGGCACCACCGCCACCCTGTACTCCAGCGCGACCGGCACCAGCGGCATCAAGTGCACGACGTCGCAGTTCACGGCGACCGTCACCGACAACCCGACCGCGCCGGGCACCGCCACCGAGTCCGTCTCCGGGCAGAGCTTCGACAGCAGCAGCTGCACGAGCAACGTCCTCGGCGTCACCGGTGTCACCAGCATCACGGTCGACAACCTGCCGTACACCACCGCGGCCGTCTCGGACGGCACCCTGACCGTCACCCCGGCCAGCGGCTCCACCATCCAGACCACGGTCAAGCTGACCACCCTGTTGGGCAGCATCACCTGCGTCTACCAGGCGCCCAGCCTGACCGGCACGGCGAGCAACACCGACACCAGCATCAACTTCACCAGCCAGGCCTTCACCAAGACCTCCGGCTCGTCCCTGTGCTTCAGCGCGGGCTACTTCACCGCGAAGTACGCCCCGGTGACGGACAACGGCGCGGCGGTCTACACCAACTAAGGAGTACCGGACGAAGGCCGGTCAAGGAGCAAGTAGGGCCTGTACGCGTCGAGTCGGACGTCAGCGTCGACGCAGTCGCAGGGCCAGGGCGGCGCCCCCGGTGAGCACGAGCACCGCGGCGGCGCCGCCCGCCACCATGGGCGCCGACGGGCCGCCGGACGCGGCGTCGGTGTCGGACGCCACCGGACTGCTGCCCGGCGCGGTGCTCTCCTCGGACGGGGACGCCTTCTGCGCCGTGGCGGATGCCGGGGCCTTCGCCGAACTGCTCGCGGCCGTAGGGGACTTGACCGCGGACGCGGACGGACTCGCCGTCTTGTCCTTCGCGGCGGATGTCTCCTTCGAGGAGGACGAAGACGCGGTCCCGCCACCCGGGAACACCACGTCCGAGCACGAGTAGTACGTGTCCTCGGTGCTGCTGTTCTGCCAGATGGTGTAGATCAGCTGGCGCCCGGTCCGGCCCGTCGGCAGCGTCGCCTCGATGCGGTACGCGCCGCCGGTCAGCGGCGGGTCCTTCACCTCGGCGAACGGCGTCGTCGGCAGCTCGGACCAGGTCAGCGGCTTCGACGCGTCGTAACCGGCCTTCGTCAGATACAACTTGAACGTCCCAGTGTGCGCGATCGTCGACGCGTACGTCATCGTCAGCTTCGCCCCCGGAGTCAGCCGCGTGGACGGCCAGTCGGTACGGGCGAGGTCGAGCCCCTTGTAGTCGGACAGGCCACCGCTGCACAGCTTCCCGTCGGGGATCAGCTGCCGGTCCCGCCCGTTGATGTCGGGGACGCGAATGTTGTCCCAGAACGTGAAGGGCCCTCCGTTCGCCGCCACGGCCGCCTTGCAGGCCGTCGACCCGGCCGCGCTGCCGCCCTGCGGCGAGCAGGCGTAGACCCGGCTGACCGGATACGTCGGCGCCCCGTGCGCCTGCGCCGGACCCGCCGCCCAGACGGTGAGCAGCAGCGGGGCCAGGGCGGCGGCCGCCAGGGCGGTGCGATGTGCGGTCGTCCGGGGCATCCGGATCGTCTCCTCGGCCGGGGGCGGCAACGGTCTGTTCGTGCAATACGGGCAGCGGGCCCGGCGCGTTCAGTTCCTCCGGCCGCCGCGCAGCGGGGCGCGTCCGGGCGACTGCCGGACATCTAGGGTCGGTTTCCGGCCCGATCGAGGGTTTTCCCCGTATCCGCATGACCTTCTCTTTGCCTATCGTTTGGCCACAGCTGACCCACAGGCCACCCCTGACCGGTCGGCTCCCCGCGCCTGGTCGGCCACCGCGCCGCTTTTCTCGATGACCCCCCGCCGCTTCGACGACGAAGCGAATCGACCGCTGCTCCGCGCTTGTTGGAGTACGGCCACGAAAGGCAAGCCCTTGCGCACTCCCACGGCATTCCCCACCGGACGGACCCTGATATCCGTCGCCGCGGTCTCCGCGGCCCTCCTCGCCACGGTCGCCACCTCTGCCGCCGTCGCCCAGGTGCCCCCCACCCAGGCCGCCGCGCCGGCCCTGTCCGGACAGACCGAGGCCGCCCCCGGCACCCTCGCCGAGCGCCTCATCGTCGGCTACAAGTCCGGTGCCGCCGAGGCGAGTTCGAACCGCGCCGCCGAGGCCGACGCCACCGCCAAGGGCAAGGAGACCGGCGAGAACGTCGACTTCCAGCGCCGCCTGGGCACCGGAGCCGCCCTGGTCGGCCTCGGCAACGCCCGCAGCACGACCGAAGTCGCCGACGTCATCGCCGAGTTCAGATCCGACCCGCAGGTCTCCTACGTCGTACCGGACCGGCTGAACACCCCGCAGGCCGACCCGAACGACACCGGGTACAGCAGGCAGTGGGACCTCTTCGAGTCCACCGCCGGGATGAACGTGCCCGCCGCGTGGCCGACTTCGACCGGCGGCGGGGTCACCGTCGCCGTCATCGACACCGGTTACGTCACCCACTCCGACCTCGCCGCGAACATCGTCGCCGGCTACGACTTCATCAGCGACACCGCCGTCTCGGTCGACGGCAACGGCCGCGACAGCAACCCGGCCGACCCCGGCGACTACTACGCCGCGAACGAGTGCGGCGCGGGCATCCCGGCCAGCCCCTCCTCCTGGCACGGCACGCATGTCGCGGGCACCATCGCCGCCGCCACCAACAACGGCAAGGGCATCGCGGGCATCGCCTACGGCGCGAAGATCTCCCCGCTGCGCGTCCTCGGCAAGTGCGGCGGCTACGACTCCGACATCATCGACGCCATCACCTGGGCGTCCGGCGGCACCGTCTCCGGCGTCCCCGCCAACGCCAACATCGCCAAGGTCATCAACATGAGCCTGGGCGGCGACGGCGCCTGCACCTCGGCCACCCAGAGCGCGATCACCGCCGCCGTGAACCGGGGTACGACAGTCGTCGTCGCTGCCGGAAACGACAACGACAACGTCGCGAACCACTCCCCGGGCAACTGCGCCAACGTCATCTCGGTCGCCGCCACCAACCGCGCCGGTGCCAAGGCGTCCTACTCCAACTACGGCTCCGGCGTGGACATCTCGGCCCCCGGCGGCCAGACCAGCACCGGCACCGCCAACGGCATCTACTCCACGCTGAACTCCGGCACCAAGACGCCGTCCACCGAGTCGTACGCCTACTACCAGGGCACCAGCATGGCCACCCCGCACATCGCGGGCCTGGTCGCGCTCATGAAGTCGGCCGACCCCGCGCTGACCCCGGCCCAGATCGAGGCGGCCATCAAGGCCAACGCCCGTGCCCTGCCCGGCAGTTGCTCCGGCGGCTGCGGTGCCGGTCTCGCGGACGCGGCGAAGACCGTCCAGGCCGTGAGCGGCGGCAGCGGCAGCGCGCCCTCCGCCCGGTAGGTCGCGGCACAGGGTATCCACAGAAACAGACCGACTGACCCGTAGGGCGAGGCACTTCCCCGGAGGTGCCTCGCCAGGGCGGTCGGTCTTCCGTTTGGCCGGGAACCGGCGCTGACACGTGCCACAGCCACCGAAAGTGGTCAAGAGTCGGGGCAGGGGTGACACAGAGACGCAAGTGATGGGAACGTGAGGGGTGTTGGCGGTCTTCGGGTGCAAGGTCGACACCGCCATACCGTGAGCTACTGTGTACAGGGGGTAAGAAAAAAACGGCATGGGCCGTTGTTTTTCCTTCATCAGGAGTGTTTCAGTCGATGGTGAGGCAGCTACGGGCCGAACAGACCCGCACAACGATCATCACGGCCGCCGCCGAGCTCTTCGACCGGCAGGGCTATGAATCCACCAGCCTGAGCGACATCGTCGACCAAGCCCAGGTCACCAAGGGCGCCCTGTACTTCCATTTCGCGGCCAAGGAAGACCTGGCCCACACCATCCTGGAGATGCAGGCCAAGGCCTCACGCCAGATCTCCAAGGAGATGGACGGCAGGGGCTACTCCTCACTGGAGACGTTGATACGTGTCACGTTCGGCATGACGCGGCTGGCCGTCGAGGGCCCCATCCCGCGCGCCGGACTCCGGCTCGCCGCGGGGGAGATCGAGGTACGGCCCCCGCTGCCGCACCCCTTCACCGAGTGGCTGGACATCGCCTCCCGCAAACTCACCGGCGCCGTCGCGGAGGCCGACGCCCACCCCGACACCGACGTGGACGCCGTGGCCCGTACGCTCGTCGGACTCTTCGTCGGCATCCGCGTCGTGGGCCGCACCCTCGAACCGGTGGCGTTACAGCCCCGCAGAACCGCCGAGATGTGGCATCTGGTGATCCGCGGCCTGGTCCCCGTACCCCGCCGCGCCCGCTACCTCAGCCTCGCGGCGCGCCTGGAGCGGGAGATCGAAGCCGACTGACCCGCCCGGTACGGTGAGCCGCATGCCCGACACCCCCACCGCGCCCGTGATCCTCGGCGACGAGCCCGGCTCGTTCCCCCGCAGCGTGCTGGCCGAACGGCACCCCGCGATCATCCACCAGGTACGCGACGCCTTCCCCTACGGCCCCGAGCAGCACCGCGCCCTCGACGCCCTCCTGAAGAACTGCACCGAGGGCACGATCGAACCCCTCCCGGCCGACGCCCCCGACCACGACCGGTGGGCGGCGTGGGGCACGGAGAAATACAGCGGACAGTCCTGGTACGACGTCCCCTGGCTCTGGTCCGAGAGCTACTTCTACCGCCAACTCCTCGAAGCCGTCGGCTACTTCGGCCCCGGCGCCTGGCAGGGCATCGACCCGTTCCGCCCCTTCAAGCGCGCCGAACTCGACGCCCCCGAGACGGACGAGGAGCTCGCCGCACTGGACGAGCTGGAGTCCAGGCCGCCGGCGGAGCGCGCCAACTCCCTTCTGCACGGCTCCCTTTGGGGCAACCGCGCGGACCTCGGCTTCCGCCTCTCGGCGGCCGGAGCGGAGTCGGCCTCGCAGGACCCGGTCCCGGCCCTGGTGGCCGACGACAGCGAACGGCTCTGGTCACTCCTCTCCGGCACCGGCACCCTCTGCCTCGTCGCCGACAACGCCGGCCGCGAACTCATCCCCGATCTCCTGCTGTTGGCTCATCTCCTCGACCAACGGCGCGTCGAGCGCGCGGTGTTGCACATCAAGCCGCACCCGTACTACGTCTCCGACGCCACGACCGCCGACGTGGTCGACGCCCTGCACCGCCTCGTCGGGGCGCCGGGTGCGGCGGCGACGTACGGCCGCCGCCTCTGGTCGGCCATGGCGGACGGCCGTCTCACCGTGCGCGCCCACCCCTTCTCCTGCGCCCCGCTCCCGTACGCCGAGATGCCCGCCGACCTCCGCGCCGAGTTCGCCGCGGCCACCCTGACGATCGTGAAGGGCGACCTCAACTACCGCCGCCTGGTGGGCGATCGCCGCTGGGCTCCGACCACACCGTTCGCCGACGTCACCGCGTACTTCCCGGGCCCGGTCGCCGCCCTGCGCACCCTCAAGTCCGACGTGATCACGGGCCTGGACGCCGGAACGGAGGCCGCGCTGGTCGCGGCGGAGGGGCAGCGCTGGCGCACGGGCGGCACGCACGCGCTGATCCAGGTGCGGGGGGTGTCCCCGGCGCCCGCCGTGTAGTTGGGTCGGTGACCGACGTTCCTGTCGCACGAGGGGAGTACGACCGAGATGCGTATCGGAGTGGCACCGCACCGTCTGTGGCCCGACGGGGAGGGGGAGTTGGACGACGTCCTCCAAACCGCCGTCAGGGCCGAGGAGTTGGGCCTCGACCATGTCTTCGCGAGCGGTCACGCGGTGGTCGGTGACCTGGGGGTGACCCCGGACCCGCTGGTCCTGCTGGCCGCCGTGGCCGGAGCGACGCGACGGATCGGGCTGGTCACCAGCGTGCTCGTCCTGCCGCTGTACAACCCGCTGATCCTGGCCCACCAGACCGCCACCCTCGACCGCCTCTCCGGAGGCCGTTTCACCCTGGGCGTCGGCACCGGCTGGGACGCCGAAGAGTTCGCGGCCGTAGGCGTCCCGTTCGCGGGCCGGGGCCACCGTATGGACGAACAGCTCGCCGTCGTACGGCAGTTGTGGCGTGGCGAGGGCTCGCCACGGCTCGGGGTGCTGCCGCGCACCGAGGGCGGTCCGCCGGTGTGGATCGGCGGACAGAGCGACGCGGCACTGCGCCGGGCCCTGCGGTTCGGTGACGCGTGGCACGGGTCCGGGGTCGATGCCGAATCGCTCACCGGGGTGCGGGCGCGGCTCGCCGCGCTCGGTGACGAGGTTGGCCGCGACCCCGGTCAACTGGCTCTGACGGCAGGGCTGTTCCTCGTGCCGCCCGGGTTCGCGCCCGCGGTCAAGGTGCCGGGGCGCTCGCTGGGCGGAGCCGGGGCGAGCGCCGAGAGCGTCCGGGACGAGCTGGGCCGGCTGGCCGACGCCGGGCTGGTCTCCGCGTCGCTGTGGCTGCCGGTGGAGACGGAGGCGCTGCCGGACGCGCTGGCGTGGGTCGGCGAGGAACTCGTCCCGCACCTGTCCGGACAGCCCTAGCCCAGCCGCACGTCCTGCCACACCATCCGGTGGTCGGACGTGACGACCGTGGTGCCGTCGCCGACCAGGCGGTACAGCGGGTCGTCCGAGGTCGGCCAGAAGACGCCGTTGCGGCCGGGGAGCAGGCCCTTGGACGGCAGCACGTGGTCCACGCGCAGATTGCCCGGCGCCGTGTCGCTGAAGTCGCCCGTGTCATAGGCCGGGTTGCCCAACTG
This sequence comes from Streptomyces sp. NRRL F-525, assembly GCF_000716605.1. Classification (GTDB taxonomy): domain Bacteria; phylum Actinomycetota; class Actinomycetes; order Streptomycetales; family Streptomycetaceae; genus Streptomyces. The sequence goes on from NZ_JNXE01000010.1 coordinate 95,420, forward strand.
GCCGATGTTCGCGCCGCCTTGGAGCTTCGCGGCCTCGACCCCGCCCGCGCTGGCCGGCGGCTTGGCGGGGAGGTTGATCGCCGGGTGGTCGAGGAACTGCCGTACGGCGTGGTCGTAGCTGTCGCCGTCGTACGGATCGGCGTTCTGGTCGCCCGCGATCACGAACCGCGAGCCCGGCCGCAGCCCGCCCCGGACGCCCTTGTCGTCGTAGAGATAGGCGCTGCGGGAGTGGCCGCCGATGTAGTCGGCCCACAGGCGGATCTCGTCGTGGTTGCGGCGGCCGTTGCGGTCCTCGGTGCCGTCGAAGGTGGGCGGTGTCGGGTGCGAGACGAGGAAGTGCACGGTCTCGTGGCCGAGCCGGACCGGCACGTCCCAGTGGCTCTTGGAGGAGAGCCGGAAGATCGCGCGGGCCGCGTCGCTGTAGTACCCGGGAGGGATCACGTTGCCCGGCATGTCCTTCCACAGGAAGTGCTGGAAGGTGCGCACCGCGCGGGTGTCGATCGGGAACTTGGAGAGCACGACCATGCCGTACTGGCCCGGGAAGAAGCCGTAGCCGAACGCGTCCTGCCCGTACGCGTCCGAACCAGGCGTCGTCACCACGCCGTTCTTGCCGTCCAGGTCGACGCCCGAGGGGACGCCCGTGTTCACCGGGCCGGTGAAGTGGTGCGGGAAGTGGATCGGGCGGGCGCCGCGCTGGCCCCGGGACAGGTAGTTGTCGAGGAACAGGCGGACCGCTCCGCCGCCCTCGACGTAGTCGAACTCGTTGATCAGCAGGATGTCCGGGTTCACCCGCTGGATCGTCTCGGCGACGTTGCGCGCCTGGGCGTTGTCGGGCGTCGACAGGTCCGTGACCAGCGCGCCCTCGGTGGCGCGGTTCAGCGAGGCGTTGAACGTGGCGAACCGTACGGTCCGCCCGTACCGCCCATGCTGCCCGTGCTGCTCGGACGCCGACGCGCGCACGGTGGCGGTACCGGCCAGCGCCGCTCCGGCCAGGGAGGCGAGCGTGGCGCGGCGGGAGAAGGTTCGGGAGTGGTTCATCGGGACTCCGGCCAAGGGAGGGGACACGTGAACCCCCGTAGTCTGCGCGCGTAGAAGTGAACGTCACAAGATGCGGGCGAAACTCATGGGTTCACTCCTGATTCACGCGATGGTGTGATCATGTCCCTTGCTCGGGATGGCCGTTGAGGGCCGCGGGTAGGGCCCGGCCATGACCCAGCCGTTCGAACTCCCGCACTTCTACATGCCGTATCCCGCGCGCCTCAATCCGCATCTGGACGAGGCCCGCGCCCACTCCTCCGTGTGGGCCCGCGAGATGGGCATGCTGGAGGGCTCCGGGATCTGGGAGCAGGCCGACCTCGACGCGCACGACTACGGCCTGCTCTGCGCCTACACCCACCCCGACTGCGACGGGCCCGCCCTGTCGCTGATCACCGACTGGTACGTGTGGGTGTTCTTCTTCGACGACCACTTCCTGGAGACCTTCAAGCGCAGCCAGGACCGCGCCGGCGGCAAGGCCTACCTGGACCGGCTGCCGCTGTTCATGCCGCTGGACCTCTCGACTCCCGTGCCGGAGCCGGAGAATCCGGTCGAGGCGGGGCTCGCCGACCTGTGGGCGCGCACGGTGCCGTCGATGTCCGTCGACTGGCGCCGCCGCTTCGCCGTCTCCACCGAGCACCTGCTCAACGAGTCCCTGTGGGAGCTGTCCAACATCAACGAGGGGCGGGTGGCCAACCCCGTCGAGTACATCGAGATGCGCCGCAAGGTGGGCGGCGCGCCCTGGTCGGCGGGGCTCGTGGAGTACGCGACCTCCGAAGTGCCCGCGTCCGTCGCCGAGGAGCGGCCGCTGCGGGTGCTGATGGAGACCTTCTCCGACGGCGTCCATCTGCGCAACGACCTCTTCTCCTACCAGCGGGAGGTCGAGGACGAGGGCGAGCTGAGCAACGGCGTGCTCGTCCTGGAGTCGTTCTTCGGCTGCACCACCCAGGAGGCCGCCGACACCGTCAACGACGTACTGACCTCACGGCTCCACCAGTTCGAGCACACCGCGTTCACCGAAGTGCCCGCCGTGGCCCTGGAGAAAGGTCTCACCCCGGACGAGGTCAGGGCCGTCGCCGCCTACGCCCAGGGACTGCAGGACTGGCAGTCCGGCGGCCACGAATGGCACCTGCGCTCCAGCCGCTACATGAACGAAGGCGCCCTCGACAACTCGCCGTTGAACGGCCCGACCGGCATCGGCACCTCAGCCGCCGACATCGGCGCCCTGCTCGCCTCGGCCGGCGCCGAACGGCTGCGCGCTTACACCCACGTGCCCTTCCAGAAGGTCGGCCCCTCCCAACTCCCCGACTTCTACATGCCGTTCCAGGTCGAACTCAGCCCGCACCTGGACGGCGCTCGCGTCCGCCTCGTCGACTGGGCACATGCGATGGGCCTCCTGGAGGAGGGCGTCTGGGACGAGGAGAAACTCGCCGCCGCCGACCTCCCGCTCTGCTCCGCGGGCATCGACCCGGACGCCACCGAGGCGGCCCTCGACCTCAGCTCCCGCTGGCTCGCCTGGGGGACCTACGGCGACGACTACTACCCCCTCGTCTACGGCATCCGCGGCGACCTCGCCGCCGCCCGTGTCACCACGGCCCGCCTGTCGGACTGCATGCCCGTCGAGGGACCGGCGGTCATCGTGCCGGTCAACGGCATGGAGCGCGGGCTCATCGACCTGTGGGCCCTCACCACCGCCGAGATGCCCCTGGACGACCGGCGCACCCTGAAGACCGCGATCAACACGATGACCGAGAGCTGGGTCTGGGAACTGTCCAACCAGATCCAGCACCGCGTCCCCGACCCGATCGACTACCTGGAGATGCGCCGCGCCACCTTCGGCTCCGACCTCACCCTCAGCATGTGCCGCATGGGCCACGGCCCGAAGGTCCCGCCCGAGGTCTACCGCACCGGCCCCGTCCGCGCCCTGGAGAACGCGGCCATCGACTACGCCTGCCTCCTCAACGACGTCTTCTCCTACCAGAAGGAGATCGAGTACGAGGGCGAGGTCCACAACGCGATCCTCGTCGTGCAGAACTTCTTCGGCATCGACTACCCAACCGCACTCGGCGTCGTCCACGACCTGATGACCCAGCGCATGCGCCAGTTCGAACACGTCGCCGCGAACGAACTGCCCATCGTCTACGACGACTTCGACCTCTCGGACGAGGCCCGCGAGATCATGAAGGGCTATGTGACCGACCTCCAGCACTGGATGGCGGGCATCCTGAACTGGCACAGCGAGGTCGACCGCTACAAGGCGGAGTACCTGTCGAAGCGGTCACACGGGTTCGTGCCGGACCGGGTGCCGGTGTTGCCGTTCGGTTGAGGGTGATGCGGGCGGGCCTGAGGCAGCACCCCCATCGACACCCGGAGGGCGCTGACACAGCCGCTCAGTCGAGATCCCGCGCGTCCCCGACTCGCTCGGCGGCCTCAACGGCGTGCTCTCGTACGGCCGTTGCCGCCGGCCCCGAGAGCTTGCCGCGTATGTCCTCGGCGGCGGCCAGGGTCGCGCGGGCCTCCTCCGGGAGGTCCGCGTCGGCCAGGTCGCGTGCCAGGGCGTAGTGCTCCTTGGCAATGAACTGGCCGAGGTTCACGTCCTGCCAGTACCGGAGGGAGTCGTCGGCGGGGGCGGACAGGGTCTCCCGTAGGACCGCCAACGTCCGTCCTGCTTGCGGGAGTTGACCAGTCTCGCGCTCCAGCCGGGCCTGGGTCAGCCGGGCCGAGACGCGGTCCCATGCCGTGTCCTGGAGGGCGGCGTGGAGGCGCTGGGCGCGCAGGGCCTGGGTGAGATCGCCCAGCTGCTCGAACTCGCGGGCGAGCGAGGACAGGGGAGAGGTGTCCAGCGCCTTCGGCGCGTCCGGTCGCCGCAGCATGCCCTGGTCCAGCTCGATCGCGTCGAGCCTGCGGATCAGGGCGGTCCGGGCCAGCTCGGTCAGACCCTGGTCGGCGGCCAGTCCGGTCCAGGTGTCCGACGGCTCGTCGGACGGGTCCGTACCGAAGAAGACGTCGTCCAGACCGAGCGCCCACTCCCGAAGGGCCGCTCCGTCCGCGCCGGGCCGGGGCATCTCGCTCAGCCCGCACGCGGTGTCGAAGTCCGTCTCCCGCACCTCGTCCAGCAACGGCAGATCCTCGGGGTGGCCGTGCAGCCCCACCAGCACGGCGGCGAGCCGCAGTTCGTCCGTCATCGACGACTCCGCCTCGTGGCGGACCAGGTGCCGCAGCAGCTCCAGATCACTGTCCGCGCGGTCGAACTGCGCGGCCCGCAGGGCGAGTCGACGCCGTACGGGATCCTCGGCCGTCGCGTCCCACACCGTACGGTCGCCCGCGCGCAGTGCCGCGAGATCGTCGCGGCCCCGGGCGAGCACCGGCTCCCACAGCGGGGGACGGGGATGCCGGTCCAGGAGGTCGTAGGCGCGGCCCTCCTCGGCGTTCAGGAGCAGGAAGTCGGGCTCGGTGCGCAGCAGGGCGGTGTGCAGCATGCCGATCAGCTCGACCGGGGAACGCTCGGACAGGCCCAGGGCGGTGCGGAGTCGGGGCCTCGCCTCGTCGATGCCGTAGTCCTCGCGGAACTCCTCCTCCGTCTCCGCGACCCGGGCCAGGATCTTCTCCGGGCCGTCGGCCGGGGACAGGTCCAGATGGTCGCGCCAGCCCGGCAGACCGATCACGATCTCCAACGCCTCGTCCACAGTGGAGCCGATGATCCCAGCCGAGCCCTCGGAGTCGGCGTACAGCACCGAACCGTCCGCGCACACGAAGTACGTACCGCCCGACCCGTCACCCGCGACCGGACGCAGCGGACCACCCGAGGCCAGCCGCACCGGCTCGACGTGGTCGGCCCGGTCCAGGTCGAAGTCGAAGGGGAACGCGGCCAGTTCGGCCAGGTGGGCGTGGTGTCGGAGCAGCCGCAGAGCGTGATCGGTCATGTCACAGAACGTAACAGCCGCCACTGACAACGGGATCGGACGACGGGATGCCGGGCGGTGAGATGCCGGGCGGTCAGACGGCCGCCTCCTGCTCCTGACCGGCGTGCTCCACCGCCGCCCGCGCCAGCGCCCGGACCACCGGATGCGGGCGCGAGCCGTCGCCGGACAGTTCCGGCTGGAAGAGGGTGGCCAGGAAGAAGGGGTGGCCGGGGAGTTCGGCGATGCGGACGTGGCCGTCCTCGTCGTGGCCGGAGAAGCGCAGGCCGTGGGCGCGCAGGGTGTCGAGGTGGCGGGTCGGGCCGTAGGAGCAGAAGTAGCGCTCGACCGTGCGCTCCGAGCCGATCGCGGACTCGGCGAGCGAGCCCGGTTCGACCGTGACGGCCGCCTCGTGGCCGACGAGGGAGCAGGCCAGCGGTTCGATGAGGAGGTCCTCGGCGCCGGGGTCGTTCTCGGCGTGCGCGACCCGGGTCAGCCCGCACACGTCACGGGCGTACTCCAGCAGCGCGTGCTGGAAACCGCCGCAGGTGCCGAGGAACGGAACGCCCTCCACGCGCGCGGTGCGGATCGCGGACAGGACGCCGGCCTCGCTGCGGTAGGGGCTGCCCGGCAGCACCCACACGGCGTCGAACCCGCGCACCGCGTCCGGTGCCTCGGCGTCCTCGGACGGGATCCAGTAGGCGTCGAGGACGAGCCGGTCGCGCTCGGCGAGGGCGTCGAGGATGAGCGGGAGACGGGAGTGCGAGACGACGTTGGGGGAGCGGTCGCCGACCAGGGCGATACGCGCGGTGCGAGCGGTCTGATCCGCGGTGTTCGTCATGCCGTTCATCCTGGGCGCGACCCGATGTTCACGTCCAACGATGATTCCTGCTCTCCCGATAAGCAGTACTGATGGGATGCTGTCCTCCGTGGATCCGCACCTCCTGCGTACGTACGTCACCGTGGCCCGGCTCGCCTCCTTCTCGGCGGCCGCACGCGAGCTGGGCTACACCCAGTCCGCGGTGTCCCAGCACATCGCCGCCCTGGAACAGGACCTCGGCGCCCCGCTGCTCAACCGCCGCCCCGTGACGCCCACTTCGGCGGGCGAACGGCTTCTGGAACACGCGACCCCGCTGCTGCTGCGCCTGGACGCCGCCCGCGCGGACGTCGTCCGGATGGCCGCCGCACCCGAACGCGGACTCACCCTCGCCACCGCGCCGACCGCACTCGGGCCGCGCGTCCTGACCGCCCTCCCGCGCGCGGGCGTGACGCTGCGCGTGCTCACCCGGGACGAGGTGCCGGTTGCTGTCGCCACCGGCACCGCCGACCTCGGCCTGGTCGACGGGATCGCGGCCCCGAACGATCCGCTGCGGCTGCCCGACGTGGCCCCGCTGACCACCCACGGCGTCGCCGAGGAACCCGTCTGCGTCCTGCTCCCCGACGACCACCCCCTGGCCGGCCACGCCGCCCTGCGCCTCGGCGACCTCGCCGCCGCCCGCTGGCTCGACGCACCCGACGCGGGCGTCCCCCTCGCGCGGCTCCGCGCCGCGAACGGCGGCGGCGCCTTCCGCCCGGCCCTGCGCTACGACGGCACCGACATCCGCGTCCTCACGGCTCTCGCCGCCGCGGGCCACGGCCTGACCCTGCTGCCCCGCTCGGCGGCCACCGGGGTGCGTGGCGCGGTCGCCGTCCCGCTCACCGAACCACGCGTCGTGCACCGTACGGAGCTGGTGTACGGGGGAGCCCCACGAGGGGCGGCGGCGCGGTTGGTGGCGCGCCTGGTGGAGCGGGAACGGGAGTGAGGTGCCACGCGCGCGTGCGGCGCGCAGGGCCTTCCCGCTCCTGCCCCCCGGTCAGTCTCACTCGTTCGTGGCACGTCGCGCGCCGGTGCGCCGGGTAGAGCATCTGCCGGAGGCGATCCATGGAACAGACTGCGCTGCGTCCCAAGCCGATGCCCGGTCAGGAACCCGGCGGCGGCACCAAGCCCGGCCCCACCCGGCGCCCGCACGCCGCGCGGCGCCGCGGCCGACGGCTCGTGACCCTGCTGTTCGGCCTGTTCGTCGGGACCGTCCTGGTGCTGTCGGGGGTCGGCCTCGGCACGGTCGGCGCCACGGTGATCGGCATGAGCAAACTCGCCGAGATGCAGCGCCAAGCGGCCCGGCAACCGGCGCCGCCGACCGTCCCGACCGGCCGGACCACGCCCTCCGCGAGCCCCTCGCCGTCGGCCACGGCCGCCGCCGCGACACTCGGCGTGGAGGCCGTGGACGCAGACAAGGCGGGCGCCCTGGTCGTCGGCGTCCACATCCCCGGCCCCGGCTACACGGCCGGCCTGATCCGCGGCGACGTCCTGCTCACGTTCGGCGGCACCCGGGTCGACTCGGCGGCCGACCTCGCGCGCGCGGTCGCGCGTGCCCGCCCCGGGGACGAGGTCACGATCACCGTGCGGCACCACAGCGGCGGCTTCCAGCAGTTCACCGTGGTCCCCGGGTACGTCGTCTGACCCGGCGCCGCGCGTCGCCCGGGCCGGGGAAGTCCCGCCGATCGGCTCGCGTGGCCCTCCGGGTCCGGGCAGGATGCTGACCGTAGCCCCGTTCCGTCCGTCCTCGGAGGCCTGAATGACCGGTAGCCCGCCCGCGCCCTTCACCGCCGCCGACTACAGGGCCCGCATGGACCGCGCCGCGCGGGCCGCCGCAGACGCCGGTCTCGCGGGACTCCTGGTCGCGCCGGGACCGGACCTGGTGTGGCTCACCGGCTACGCGCCCACCGCGGTCACCGAACGGCTCACTGTGCTCGTCCTGGCCCCCGGCCGCTCCCCGGTCCTCGTCGTGCCCACCCTGGAGGCCCCCGACGCGGCCAAGGCGGCCGGCGCCGACGCCCTCACCCTGCGCGACTGGACCGACGGCAAGGACCCCTACGCCGCCACCGCGGCCCTCCTCGACGCGACCGGCCGCTTCGGCATCAGCGACAACGCCTGGTCCATGCACCTGCTGGGCCTGCAGAAGACGCTGCCCGACACCACCTACGCCTCCCTCACCGACGCGCTCCCGATGCTCCGCGCGGTCAAGGACGCGGCCGAACTGGACCTCATGGCGGCCGCCGGAGCGGCCGCTGACGCAACGTACGAGGAGATCCGGAAGGTTCCCTTCGCCGGCCGCCGCGAGTCCGACGTCGGCACCGATCTCGCCGATCTGCTACGGCAGTTCGGGCACTCCCAGGTCGACTTCACGATCGTCGCCTCGGGCCCCAACGGAGCCAACCCGCACCACGAGGTCGGCGACCGCGTCATCCAGCAGGGCGACATGATCGTCCTCGACTTCGGCGGCCTCAAGGACGGCTACGGCTCCGACACCTCGCGCACGGTCCACGTCGGCGAACCCAGCGACGAGGAACAGCGCGTCCACGACCTCGTCCGCGAGGCCCAGGAGGCAGGGTTCCGCGCGGTGCGCCCCGGAGTCGCCTGCCAGGAGGTCGACCGCGCCGCCCGCGCGGTCATCGACGACGCCGGATACGGCCCCTACTTCATCCACCGCACCGGCCACGGCATCGGCGTCACCACGCACGAGCCGCCGTACATGATCGAGGGCGAGGAACAGCCCCTCGTCCCCGGGATGTGCTTCTCCGTGGAGCCCGGCGTCTATCTGCCCGGGCGCTTCGGGGTACGCATCGAGGACATCGTCACGGTGACCGACCACGGTGGCCGCCGGCTCAACAACACGGCCCGCGAGATGGCCCTGGTGGACTGACGACGACCAGGAGCCCCGACACCCCGAACGGCGACGGCCCGACCATGACCCAGGCACCGACACCCACCGCGGACACCGTCCGCCAGCTGGTCCGTTCCCTGCTCAAGGACGGTACGGCCGACGGTGCCGGACCCGAGATCACGCCTGTCGCCGAGGGCGGCGGGCACGACACCTGGTGGGTCGGCTCCCGCCATGTCCTGCGCCTCGCCCCGAACCGCGCGGCCACCGTGCGCCAACGCCGTGAACTGCGCCTGCGCGACCTCGTACGGCCGTATCTCCCCGTCGCCGTTCCGACGAGCGTGGCGCACGGCGAGTGGGCGCCCGGGCTCACCTACACGCTGGACACCAAGGTGCCCGGGCGTTCCGGCGAGGACCAGGACGTCTCCGCCGTCGGCGAGGCCGACCTGGCCGGGCTGCTCACCGGGCTGCGCGAGGTGCCCACCCGGCACGCCGAGTCGCTCGGGATCCCGCGCACCGCACCGCGCTCCCTGGAGGAGCTGCGCCGCACCGCCGAGCAGGCCGCCGAACGGCTCGCCGCCGCCGACGAGTTCGACGCCGCCCGCCTCCACCAGCTCACCCCGCCCGGCGCGATCCAGCTCGCCGCCCAGCCCGGCACCGCGGTCCTCGTCCACCACGACCTCAAGGGCGAACACCTCGTGGTGAGCACCGACGGCCGGGTCCGCGGCGTCCTGGACTGGACCGACGCGGCCCTCGGCGACCCCGCCGAGGACATCGCCGGACTCGCCCTGGCGGTCGGTTCCCCCGCCGCCGTACGCGCCGCGACCCTCGCCGGCTACGGCGCCCGCCCCTGCCTGCGCGGCCTCTGGCTCGCCCGCTGTGACACCGTCGTCCGCCTCGCCGACTGCCTCAAGGGCCGCGAAACCGGGCCCGTCCCGCTCCTCAGGACCCAACTGCGCCGCAGCTGGGAGGCGATCCTGCTGGAACGGGTGACGGAACTCAGGGAAGGGGACGGGGAGTTGTAGCGCGCAAGCGTTTACGCGAACGATTGCGCAAGCGTTTACGCCGGCCGTCCGCAAGCGTTCGCGCAAGCGTTTACGCCGCCGGTCCGTAAACGCTCGCGCAAGCGTTTACGCCTGCGCCAGCACCACGCACGACTCCCCGGGCAGCCGCAGCAACCCGTCCGCCCCCGGCGCCTCCACCGGCTCCCACGCGGCCAGGATCTGCGCCGGGCGGGTGCCCAACGGGATCGCGGCCGGTTCCTTGCCGAGGTTCACGGCGACGCGTACGTCTCCGCGGCGCAGGGCGAGCCAGCGGGCGTCCTCGTCGTAGGCCACCTTCGTGTCGGTGAGGTCGGGGTCCGTGAGGTCGGGTTCCTGGTGGCGGAGGGCGATGAGCCGGCGGTACCAGGCCAGCACGCGCGCGTGGGGTTCGCGCTCCGGCTCCGACCAGTCGAGGCAGGAGCGGTCGCGGGTCGCCGGGTCCTGCGGGTCGGGTACGTCCTCCGCGGCCCAGCCGTGCGACGTGAACTCCCGTCGCCTGCCCTGCCGTACGGCCTCCGCGAGGTCCGGGTCGGTGTGGTCGGTGAAGAACTGCCAGGGCGTGCCCGCGGCCCACTCCTCGCCCATGAACAACATCGGTGTGAAGGGTCCGGCCAGGGTCAGCGCGGCGGCGCAGGCCAGCAGGCCGGGGGAGAGGGAGGCCGAAAGGCGGTCCCCCTGGGCGCGGTTGCCGACCTGGTCGTGGGTCTGGCTGTAGCCGAGGAGGCGGTGCGCGGCCACGCGCGTGCGGTCGAGGCGGCGGCCGTGATGACGGTCCCGGAAGCTCGAATAGGTGCCGTCGTGGAAGAAGCCACCGGTCAGGGTTTTGGCGATCGCCGAGAGCGGGGCCCGCGCGAAGTCCGCGTAGTAGCCCTGCGATTCACCCGTCACCGCGGTGTGCAGGGCGTGGTGGAAGTCGTCGTTCCACTGCGCGTGCAGCCCGAGTCCGCCCTCCGCGCGGGAGGTCACCACGCGCGGGTCGTTCAGGTCGGACTCGGCGACCAGGAACAGCGGCCGGCCCGTCTCGGCGGCCAACGCGTCGACGGCGGCGGACAGTTCCTCCAGGAAGTGGCACGCGCGCGTGTCCTGCAGCGCGTGCACCGCGTCCAGCCGCAGCCCGTCGATCCGGTACTCGCGCAGCCACGCCAGCGCGCTGCCCAGGAGGAACGCGCGCACCTCGTCCGAGCCGGGCGCGTCCAGGTTCACGGCACTGCCCCAGGGGGTCTGGTGCGTGTCCGTGAAGTAGGGGCCGAACACGGGCAGGTAATTCCCGGACGGGCCAAGGTGGTTGTGCACCACGTCGAGCACGACGCCCAGGCCCAGTTCGTGGGCCCGGTCGACGAACCGCTTGAGCCCCTCGGGGCCGCCGTAGGCCTCGTGCACGGCCCACAGGGAGACGCCCTCGTAGCCCCAGCCGTGGCGGCCGGGGAACGGGCACAGGGGCATCAACTCGACGTGGGTGACGCCCAGTTCGACGAGATGGCCGAGCCGGTCGGCGGCCGCGTCCAGGGTGCCCTCGGGCGTGTACGTGCCGACGTGCAGTTCGTAGAGCACCGCTCCGGGCAGGGGGCGTCCGGACCACGCGGCACGCCACGCGTACCGCTCGTGGTCGACGACCGCGCTCAGCCCGTCCGGGCCGTCCGGCTGGCGGCGCGAGCGCGGGTCGGGCCGTGGCGGGCCGTCGTCCACCGCGAACCCGTAGCGCGTGCCGTCGTCCGCCTCCGCCTCGCCGGTCCACCACCCCACGCGCTCGGGATCGCGCTCCAACGCGCGCGTGGCGCCCTCGCAATGGAGCGTCACACGGTCTGCCTCTGGTGCCCACACCTCGAACTGCACGGACGGTTCCCCTTCGTCTGCTCACCGGGATGTAGCCCGTCCATCGTGCTTCAAACGAGATCAATCCGCTTTTGAATCCGTCCCTTTGGCGCAGGTGTCGTCATCTTCACGCGCGTGCGTGCCGTTTCCGCGTCTTCTGGACACCCGGGGTTCACTGCCCGACAATCACGAGCGTGACGTCGTCCTTCGAGTTCCACACGTACCCCGCGCGGCTGTCCGACGTGGAGCGCGACAAGGCGCTCAAGGTCCTCCACGACGGCGTCGCCATGGGGCGGCTGTCCCACGACACGTTCATCCGGCGCATGGAGCTGGCGCTCGCCGCCCGCCGGTCCGAGGACCTCGTACCGCTCACCGCCGACCTGCCCACCGAAAGCCGCCTCTCGCGTGCCCTGTTCGGCACCGTGGAGGCCGTCTCCGGCTTCACCGTACGGCTCCGGAGGGCCTGGCAGGCCGAGCGGCTCCCCAAGCTGCTGCTGCCCCACCCGGGCAACGGACATCCCCTGCGCATCGGCCGCGACCCCGCCAACGGGCTGCGCCTGACCCACGAGACGGTCTCCCGGGTGCACGCCGAACTCAGCCGCCAGGGCGGCATGTGGGTGCTGCGCGACCTCGGCTCGACCAACGGCACGACGGTCAACGGCCGACGGGTGACCGGCGCGGCCGTCGTCCGCGAGGGCGACCAGATCGGCTTCGGGCGGATGATGTTCCGGATCGCCGGCACCTGAGCCGGACCGGGCCGCACTTCACCTCTGGCCTGGGCATTACCCGACGTGGCGATCTTGGATGAGCGTGAAATCCCTTTGCGTACGGCGGTGTTGACGTACCCCGTCCGTCGTGACTGACTGTGCGTACACCATGCACACCAGGTGAACCGACGGCACCACAATTGTGGAGGTGTGCCCTGCCGCCACTCCTCCGCTACCCGTCCGTGGACGAGTTGGCCGCCCAGGCCGCCGCGCTCGTCGCCCGCCACCCCCAGGACGCCCGGCTGCGCCGCGTCGGGACCTCCCGCGCCGGTACGCCCCTGTGGCTGCTCTCCGTGGGCCACGGCGGCCGCCAGGCCCTCGTGGTCGCCGGACCGCACGCCAACGAGCCCGTGGGCGGCGCGACGGTGCTCCGGCTGGCCGAACGGGTCCTCGCCGACCCCCGGTTGAGCGAGGGCGCCGACGCCACCTGGAACCTGCTGCTGTGCCTCGACCCCGACGGCTCGCGCCGCAACGAGGGCTGGCTCCCCGGCCCGTACACCCTCGGCCGCTACTTCCGGAACTTCTTCCGCCCCGGCTTCCTGGAACAGCCCGAGTGGCTGCCCGACGGCGCGGCCGGCGCCCGACTCCCGGAAACGCGCGCCCTGTTGGAGATCCAGGACGAACTCCGCCCCTTCCTCCAGTGCTCCCTGCACGGCGTCGACGTGGGCGGCGGTTTCGTGGAGCTGACCCGCGACCTCCCGGGTCTCGCCCGCCGCGTCGCCCACACCGCGGCCCGCCTCGGCATCCCGCGCGAACTCGGCCCCTACGACACCCTGTACTGGCCGACCCTCGGCCCCGCCGTCTACCGCATCCCGCCACCGCGCCCGGGCGACCTCGCCGCCGCCATCACCGAGGCCGCCGTCGAGTCCACCTGGTACCACCCGCACCGGCACGGCACGGTGACCGCGGTCGTGGAGGCGCCGATGTGGGGCGTGACCGGCGTCGAGAACGGCGCACCGCCCGCCGACGCGGACGCCTTCCTGCGCACCGTGAGCCACACCCTGCGCCACGACAGCCGCGTCCTGGAGCAACTCCTCGCGCGGATACGGCCGTTCGTGCAAGGCGACGCCGAGGCGGGGTTGGGCGTCGGGCTGCGGGACGCCTGGCCGCGGCCCGCCGCCGACCCGGTGGTACCGCCCGCGCGGGACACCGCCGAGCCGCGTCCGCGGACCCTCGTCGTGTCCGACGCGGCGCGGCTGCTCGCCCCGGTCGACGACTATTTACTGGTGATCCCCGGGCTCGCCGACGCGTGGGACCCCGACGTCGACACCGGCGCCGCCCGTCCGCTGCCGCCGCTCAACACCGCCCACCTGGCCGCCCTGCGCATCGCGGGGCGACGGCTGGCGCTGCGGACGGCCGGGCTGCTGTACCAGCTCGTGATCGCCTCCGGGAGCGATCAGGCCGGTGTACTCCCGGAGTTGGACCGGCTGATCGACCAGTGGTGCGCCGATTACCGCGACGGCTGCGGGGCGCGCTGGATCTCGGTCGCGCGCCAGGTCGAGTACCAGTCACGTGTGGTGCTCAGCGCGTTCGAACTGGCCCGGCGGCACGCGCCCGTGCGCTCCCGTTCGGGTGAGCCGGGGTGGGGTACGGAGACCGCGGTGCCGATGCACCAGGAATGACCTACACCTTCAAAACGACCGTGCTCCGGAGTGCCCTGCTTCCGGCGGCACTTGTGCTCCTCGCCGCCGGACAGGCACCGGCCCAGGCGACCGCGCCCCACCACGGCGTCCGGGGCGACTGGCTCTACCTCACCGTCACCCGGGGCGACAGCCGGTCCAGTGACACGCGCGGGACGCTGCTCCTGTGCGACCCGCCCCAGGGGCACGCCCACGCGGCCGAGGCCTGTGCCGAACTGGGCGCCGCGGGCGGCGACATCGACGCCGTCCCGGCCAAGGGCGTCATGTGCCCGATGATCTACGCCCCGGTGACCGCCCACGCGCGCGGGGAGTGGAAGGGCCGCCCGGTCGACTACAGGAGGACGTTCTCCAACGGGTGCGTCATGGCGGCGCGCACCGGAGAGGTCTTCGCGCTGGACACCTGAGGCGCGGGCCGAACGGGCCGCGTCAGGCCGAGCGTTGGGCACGCACGCGTGGGGCGTCCCCGAATCCGCCCGCCTGCTCGCGCGCGTGCAGCGCCGCCGCCACGACCGTGCGGGACTGATGCTCGACCTGGTGCTCCAGGGGCACCCAGCGGGCCCGGAAGCGCTCCGCGAAGGCGTCGCTCCAGGACGCCACGAGGTGTTCGAGCAGGGGCGCCGCACGGTCGTCGGTCTCCCGCAGGACCCGCAGCAGCATCGCGGCCGCCCGCAGCGGCAGCCGGCGCCCGAACGCGTCCACGCTGCCGACGTACGCCATCGTCGTGTCGGCCGGCCGTGTGTGCATCCAGTCCGCGGCCAGGCCGGGCACCAGCTCCAGCGCCCACTTCGCGGCCCGCAGCAGCGGTGTGTCGACGCCCTGGAGGCGCGGCAGCGCGTCGGCGAGCACCCACTCCACCTCCCGCGTGTCCCGCAGCAGGCGCCGCGCCAGCCGCCGTATCGCCGCCGCCGGGGCGGGATGCGGTGCCGGGTCGTCCACCAGGTCGCTGGCCCACATCGGGACCTCCACGACCGCGGTCAGACCGCCGTAGCGGTGCGCGTGGTACCAGGTGCTGTGCCGGGCGTCGTCCGGCATGCTCGGGTACGCCACGTCCGAACCGGGCGCCGGCATCACATGCACCCCGGGCCCCGAGGCGGGCCAGCCCGCCGCGTCCGAGGCGCCCGTCTCCACCGGGATGTGCAGCTCCGCCGCCGACTTGGCGAACGGCTCGGCCAGCCCCGGTATGTCCTTCGTCAGCTGCACCCAGCTGCCGCCCAGGTCGGTCCCGTGCAGGGTCACCTGGAGGTAGGGCCGCAGTTCGTCGATGACCCGGGTCAACGTCCGTGTCTCGGGCGGCAGTCGGTCGGGCGGCAGCACGGAGGGCGACCACTCCGGCTGCTCGGGCCCGGCCGGCCGGTAGAAGCCCAGGTGGTAGTCGAGCAGGCTGCGCGGCGCCGGCGTGACATGCAGACTCGCCCCGTCCGGGTCCGCGCACAGCAGGAAGTGCCAGGAGGTGTCCGACCTCAACTCCCTTTCCCGTACGACCCGTTCGGCCAGGGCGAGGAGAGTGGAGCCACCGGTCGGCTCGTTGGCGTGGGCGCCCGCGACCACCAGGACGGCGCGCTGGGCGTGCCCCACGGACAGCAGATGGAGCGGCCTGCCCGCGCGGGAGACGCCCACCTGCCGCAGAGCGCACAGGCCCGGCCGATGCGCGGCCAACGCCCTTGCGGACGAGACCAGTTCGGTCACACTGGGGTATCGCAACTCCGGCAGGAGACTCACCCCCGATTAGTCAGCCCCGGCTTCGCAATCGCAGTACTTCACGGGCTCTGTGAACTGTCAAGGAGACCGCGGGGGAGGCTACCGGGGGCGCCCAGGCGCATTTACCGGCAGCCGGTAGGGGCGTTGGTGCCAGCAGGGGGCCGGGGTTCTCCAGGAGGTCCCACGGGCGTCCGCGCTCACTCCCGACGACGTCCCCGTCGGGCACACGCGCGTACCCCCGCACCGGGCACACCGACGCCGCCGTTCGTCACCGCACGCCCACCGCCCGGCACGCACCCCGGGGCCGTACGCGGGTGCGAGCCGGTGGCCGGGACGGCCCTACGGCGTGCGGCCGGTCCGCGTACGCCGTAGGACCACGGGATGCCTGCTTCACCCGTACGGCCGTATGAGGGCTGCGTCCCGCGCGGTGCGGTGGTCGGCTGGGGGCAGCCGCGTGTGCGCATGGCGCGGAGGACCGGCCGCGCGCCCCACGGCGCGGGGCGGAGCGACGACCACGGGAGCGGACGGCGGTGCTGTGTCTCACGGACGTGCTCGTCACGCGGACCGCGGGCGCCCCGGCCCGCCCACCGGCCCCGCCGAGCCTGCGGACGGCCGTACGGGACCCGTATCCGCTCTACCGCACCCTCCGCACGCACCACCCGCTCGTGTACGACGAGCCCTTCGGCGCCTGGCTCGTCAGCCGCTACGACGACGTCCGCGCCGCGCTCGCCGACCCCCGGCTCGTCCCCGTGCCCGGCGAGGGGACGTCGGAGGCCGATCAGCGCCTCGAACGCGCGCTGCGCGGGCCCGCGCTGGACGCCCTGACCGCCGCCGTCGAACGCGGCGCCCATGTCCTCGCCCGTCGGCTGGCCGCGCGTGAAGAGGCCGATCTGGTGGCCGAGTTCTGCGACTGGCTGCCCACCGCGACGGTCGTGGCCGCGCTCGGGCTGCCGTACGAGGAGACCGCGCGCGTGCACTGCTGGTGCCGCACGGGACTCGGCCCCTCCGGGGGCGGGCGTTCCGAACTGGGCGTCTTCCTGCGCCCGTTGACGGCCCGGCGCCGCGCCCATCCGGGCGGTGACCTGCTGTCCGCCCTGTGCGCCGAGCGGTCCGACGAGACGGTCACGGGGCTGGTGGGCACGCTGCTCGGCGCGGCGGGGGAGACGACCGCGCGGGCGCTCGCTTCGTTCCTCGCCAACCTCCTTGACCATCCGGGTCAGTTGGAGGTGCTCCGCGCCCGCCCCGAGCTCACGGCCGGAGCCTGGGCGGAGTCCCTGCGCCGTGATCCGCCGCTGCACCTCGTGCTGCGCCGGGCCGTCGAACCCGTCGGCGCGATCCCCGCCGGAGCCACCGTCGCCTGCCTCCTCGGCGCCGCCGGCCGCGACCCGGAACGCTTCACCGACCCCGACCGCTACGACGCCTTCCGACCCGACCCCGCCCCGCTCGCCCACGGCACCGGCCGCCACACCGCCTCCGACGCCCTGCTCGCCCGTCTCACGGCCGAACACGGTCTGCGGGCCCTGCTGGCCGCCCTGCCGGGCCTGCGCCGCGCAGAGGGCGCCCGGACGGCGCCTGAGGACCTGGTCCGGCGCTCGCCCAAGATCCTCAGGGTCCGCACCCGCTAGTCGCTCTCGCCGCCCTTCTCCAGCAGGACCACCGGCAACTCCCCGAAAACGTCCGCCACGCGTGCGTGCCCCGTGAACTCCCGCTCCGGAGCCAGCACATCGGCCCATCGCCCCGGCGGCAGCGGCAGCACCGTGTCCCGCCAGCCGCCCGCCTCCGCGAGCCGCGCCGACAGCCGGGTCACCGCCGTGACCACGGCTCCCGAGCGCGCGAACGCCACGCAGTGCGCCGCCGCCGGGCCCTGTGCCGTCAGCGGGGCGTACGTCGCCGCGTCCCCGAAGACCTCGGGGCGACGGGCCCGCAGCCGGAGCGCGGCGGCCGTGAGCGCGCCCTTGTCGCCGGGGTGCGGCGGCGGGAAGGGCACCGGGCGGCGGTTGTCGGGGTCGACCAGGGCCAGGTACTCGGCCTCCGTGCCCTGGTAGAGGTCCGGGACGCCCGGCATCGTCAGCTGGACCAGGGCGGCGCCCAGCATGTTGGCCCGGATGTGCGGCTCCAGTGCCGTGCGCAACGCGGCCACGTGCTCGCCGGGAGCCCCGCACGGGCCCGCCGCGACGAACTCCGCCACGGCCTCCTCGTACGGCGGCTCCTGCTCCGTCCAGCTCGTGTACAGGCCCGCCTCGCGCACATGCTTCAGCAGCGCCTCCTGGACGCGCCCGGCGTCCGCGGGGCCGAGCCCGAACACCGTCTGCCAGGCGGCCCACGCCAGTTGGGCGTCCGGCACGCCCTCCCCGGTGCGGGTCACCTCGGCCAGTACGTCGGCCCAGCGCTCCGGCACCTCGGTGAGCACGGCCAGCGCGGCCCGTACGTCGGCGCTGCGCTTGGTGTCGTGGGTCGACAACACGGTGCCCATGGCGGGCCAGTCGCGCTGCACGCGCGCGCAGTACGCGTGGAAGTCCTCCGGGGACACGGCCGGGCTCCCCGGGTTCCCGCCCACCTCGGTCGCCGACAGCAGCGGCACATAGCGGTAGAAGGCCGTGTCCTCCACGGACTTGGCCCGCAGCGCGGACGAGGTCTGCGCGAACCGCGTCCGGAACTCCACCTGTTCGGGGCCGTCCCCGTACCGCCCCAGCAGCAGCTCCCGTACGACATCGACGGCGCCCGCCTCCTCCGGGACGACGAACGCCTGCCGGGCCTCGGCCGCCGCCTCCTCGGTGACGACGGCGGCGGTGTCTCCCGAGGTGTACGGCCGGTACACCTCCAGGCGGACCAGAAGCTCCAGCAGCGCCGTCCGCAGCGCCCAGGGGGCCCGGTCGCGCAGTGCGGGGTCCGGGGAGGTGGCACAGAGGCGGGCCGCGACCCGGGTCAGCCGGTCCATCTCGGCGACCAGTTCGTGCGTGAGCACCTTGTACGCGGCCCGCCGTACCGTCGCCTCCCACTGCCCGCCCCGGTCGGTCTGCGGGGCCGCGAACCTCCGGTACTGGCCCAGGAGTTCACCGGCACCCGCCGGGTCCGTGAACAGCCCGTCGACCTGCCGCAGGGCGTCGTAGCCGGTGGTGCCCGCGACGGGCCAGGACGCCGGCAGGTGCTCCCCGTCCGCGAGGATCTTCTCGACGACCGTCCAGCGGCCCCCGGTCGCCTCGTGCAGCCGCGCCAGGTAGTCGTCGGGGTCGGCGAGGCCGTCGGGGTGGTCGACGCGCAGACCGTCGACGACGCCCTCGCGCAGCAGCTGCAGCATCTTGGCGTGCGTGGCGTCGAAGACCTCCGGGTCCTCGACGCGCACCCCGATCAGCTCCGAAATGCTGAAGAAGCGCCGGTAGTTGAGCTCGGTGCGGGCCAGCCGCCACCACACGGGGCGGTACCACTGCGCGTCCAGGAGCCGGGGCAGCGGCAGTTCCGCGGTGCCCTCGCGCAGCGGGAAGACGTGGTCGTAGTAGCGCAGGACGTCACCGTCGACCTTCAGGTGCTCCAGCTCCGCGCCGACCGGACCGCCCAGCACCGGCAGCAGCACCTGCCCGCCCTGGGCCTCCCAGTCGATGTCGAACCAGCGCGCGTACGGCGACTTGGGGCCCTCCCGGAGAACCTCCCACAGGGCGTGGTTGTGGCGCGGGGCCATCGCCATGTGGTTCGGGACGATGTCCACCACGAGACCGAGACCGTGCTCCCGCGCGGTGCGCGCGAGGGCCCGCAGGCCGTCCTCGCCGCCGAGTTCGTCCCGTACGCGCGCGTGGTCCACGACGTCGTAGCCGTGCGTCGAGCCCGGGACGGACTCCAGGACGGGGGACAGGTGCAGGTGCGAGACGCCGAGCGACGCCAGGTACGGCACGGCCGCCGCTGCCGCCGTGAACGGGAACTCGGGCTGCAGCTGCAGCCGGTAGGTGGCCGTGGGCACTGCCGGGTCGGGTCGCTCAGGTGTCATGCAGACCTACGTACCCGCCCGGCCGTCTTTCGTGTCATCCACTCCCGCATCCGGTCCGCTGATCGGCCGACCGGAGTGTCCGTCTAGGTGGGCCGTTGCAGCACCGTCATGCTGCGGTCCACCAAGGTCAGCCGGTCACCGGCCTTCACCTTCGCCCCCGTGCCCGCCGGCACCCCCTCCGGGCGGCCCGTGTCCACGATCACCTCCCACTGGCGGCCGTGATTGACCGGCACGACGAATTCCAGCGTCTCCGGAGAGGCGTTGAACATCATCAGGAAGGAGTCGTCGGCGATCCGCTCCCCGCGCTGACCGGGCTCCGAGATGGCGTTGCCGTTCAGGAACACCGACAGCGCGGACGCCTGTGCCGAGTCCCAGTCCCGCTGGGTCATCTCCTTGCCCTCCGGGGTGAACCAGGCGATGTCCGACAGCTCGTCATGGGTGCCCTCCACGGGCCGCCCGTGGAAGAACCGCCGGCGCCGGAACACGGGATGCTCCTTGCGCAGCCACACCAACGCGCGCGTGAAGGCCAGCAGCTCCGGCGAATCGCCGTCGCCCTCGGGCCACTTCACCCAGGCCAGCTCGTTGTCCTGGCAGTACGCGTTGTTGTTGCCCTTCTGGGTGCGCGCGAACTCATCCCCGTGGCTGACCATCGGCACGCCCTGGGACAGCATCAGCGTGGCCACGAAGTTGCGCATCTGCCGCGCGCGCAGCTCCAGGACGGCCGGGTCGTCGGTGTCGCCCTCGGTCCCGCAGTTCCAGGACCGGTTGTGGCTCTCACCGTCCCGGTTGTCCTCGCCGTTGGCCTGGTTGTACTTGTCGTTGTACGACACCAGGTCGTTCAGGGTGAACCCGTCGTGGCAGGTCACGAAGTTGATGGACGCCAGGGGACGGCGGCCGTCGTCCTGGTAGAGGTCGGACGAGCCGGTCAGCCGGGACGCGAACTCCGCGAGCGCGCGCCCCTCGCCCCGCCACATGTCCCGCACGGTGTCGCGGTACTTGCCGTTCCACTCGGTCCACAGGGGCGGGAAGTTGCCCACCTGGTAGCCGCCCTCGCCGACGTCCCAGGGCTCCGCGATCAGCTTCACCTGGGAGACCACCGGGTCCTGCTGGACTAGGTCGAAGAACGACGACAGCCGGTCCACCTCGTGGAACTGCCGTGCCAGGGTGGCCGCGAGGTCGAAGCGGAAGCCGTCGACGTGCATCTCGGTGACCCAGTAGCGCAGCGAGTCCATGATCAGCTGGAGCACGTGCGGGGACCGCATGAGCAGTGAATTGCCCGTCCCCGTGGTGTCCATGTAGTAGCGGGGGTCCTCCGTCAGCCGGTAGTACGAGGGGTTGTCGAGGCCCCTGAAGGACAGCGTCGGCCCCAGGTGGTTGCCCTCGGCGGTGTGGTTGTAGACGACGTCCAGGATGACCTCGATACCGGCCTCGTGCAGCGCCCGGACCGCCGACTTGAACTCCAGGACCTGCTGGCCGCGGTCGCCCCAGGAGGCGTACGCGTTGTGCGGGGCGAAGAAACCGATCGTGTTGTAGCCCCAGTAGTTGTTCAGCCCCATGTCGACCAGCCGGTGGTCGTTCACGAACTGGTGCACCGGCATCAGCTCCAGGGCGGTCACCCCCAGCTCCACCAGGTGCTCGATGACCGCCGGATGCGCGAGCGCCGCGTACGTGCCGCGCAGCTCCTCCGGCAGTCCCGGGTGCCGCATCGTGAGGCCCTTGACGTGGGCCTCGTAGAGCACGGTCTCGTGGTAGCCGTGCCGGGGCAGCCGGTCGTCGCCCCAGTCGAAGTACGGGTTGACCACGACCGACGTCATGGTGTGCGGCGCCGAGTCCAGGTCGTTGCGCTTGTCGGGCGCGTCGAAGTGGTAGCCGTACACCTCCTCGCCCCAGGCGATCGATCCGCTGACCGCCTTCGCGTACGGGTCGAGCAGCAGCTTCGCGGAGTTGCACCGCTGGCCGCGCTCGGGGGCGTACGGGCCGTGCGCGCGGAAGCCGTACCGCTGCCCGGGCATGATGCCGGGCACGTACGCGTGCCGCACGAACGCGTCGCTCTCGCGCAGTTCCACCGCCGTCTCCGAGCCGTCGTCGTGCAGCAGACACAGCTCTACTCGGTCCGCGGCCTCCGTGAAGACCGCGAAGTTGGTGCCGGCGCCGTCGTACGTGGCACCGAGTGGATACGCCTCTCCAGGCCAGACCTGCATGGTCACGACTCTTTCAGCCGGGCCCCGCCACCGGGGCGCCTTGGCCATGAGTCTCCCCGAAAGTGAGGGAACCACCTATGACTTACGTCCCTCTTACCAAATGACCAGTGGATACGACGTATGCCGTATCCCGAACCGAGTGGGACAGACACCGCTCCCGATGGTCCGGGGAGGACCCAGGGGGAGTAGGGGGAAATGTGCGAAGGACAGTGCACCGCCACCTGGGCAAAGTGGTGGCGGGTACGGCCATAGCGGTGGCCGGGACCGCCGTGATGGTCGCCGTCACCCTGCCGGGCACGGCGGGGGCCGACGAGTCGGGCGGCACCGGCAAGGCCGCCGGATCCGCGCAGCAACAGGCGGCGGACGGACAGGGAGCGGCACCCGGAGTGGTGCAACAGGCCCCCGCCGAGGGCGAGAAGGGTACGGGCCGCGACCCGCTCACCGACGACGAGACCAAGCGCGTCGAGCAGATCGCGGTGAACCCGCAGTTCCTCAACTCCAGCGAGAACGTGGACGGCAAGCGCGGCCCGCAGCGCCTCGACGTGCAACTCGCCGACCCCGAGACCAGTGAGCTGGACAACCCGAACGCGCCGCGCCGCGCGGACGTGACGTTCTACGACTACAAGGACGACACGGTCGTCACCAAGACCGTCAACCTCGACACCGGCAAGGTCGAACAGACCGGCACGCAGCACGGGGTGCAGCCCCCGGCGAGCCACGCGGAGGACGTCGAGGCGGCCGAGCTGCTGCTCGCCAGCCCGCTCGGCGCGGGCCTGAAGGCCGACTACAAGGACGCCACCGGCAACGAACTCACCTCGCCCGACCAGCTGTTGCTGACGGCCATGGTCTACAAGGCCACTCCGGGACGGCAGTCCGGAGATCTCGACCAGTGCGGCGAGCACCGCTGCGTGCGGCTGTTCCCGAAGGTGAAGAACGGGCCGTGGATCGACGCCCGTGACTTCGTCATCGACCTGAGCGCCCGCAAGGTCGGCAAGCTCACCGGCTGAACCGGCCGCGCCCACCGCGCGGTTCCTCGTCCACTGTCCCAACTTGCTTCTCCTGTAAGGGAGTCACTTCTTCATGCGCGTCAACAGAATCAGCCGTGCCCGCAGGCGGGGGGCCGTCGGGCTCGCCCTCGCCACCCTGGCCGCCGGTGCCACGGCCGGCGCGGGACCGGCCGTGGCCCAGCCGAAGGCCGCCCCGAGCGCCGCCGCACCCGGCTGCAGCGCCGCCTACACCATCGAGCAGAAGCTCTCCACCGGCACCACCTGGCGGATGTGCTGGCACTACGAGCGCGAGGCCGGCCTCGTCCTGGAGAACATCTCCTACCAGCCGCCCGGCCAGGCCACCCCCATCAAGGTGCTCGCCGACGCCAAGCTCGCCCAGATCCACGTCCCGTACGACGACGGCAAGAACGAGTACAGCGACCTCACCCAGTACGGCTTCGGCACGGGCCTGATGAACATGGCGCCCGGTGAGTGCCCCGGCGGCACCATCAAGACCGTCAAGGTCCCCGACGCCATCGACCCGGCCCACCCGAACGTCAAGGGCCTCTGTACGACGACCCGTTCGCGCGGTCACGCCTTCCGGATGCAGGGCGACAGCGCCAACAAGGTCTTCCAGACCCAGGGCAAGGACTTCCTCGTCTACACGGTCAACCAGGTCGGCTGGTACGAGTACATCACCGAGTGGCGCTTCCAGGACGACGGCACCATCAACATGAACGTCGGTGCCACCGGCAGCCTTTCGCCCTACGACTACGACGCGGGCGACGGCCGCGGATGGCCGCTCGGCAAGGGCGCCACGGCGTACGCGACGAGCCACCAGCACGACGTCTTCTGGAAGTTGGACTTCGCGCTCGACGGCTCCTCCAAGGGCCGCGTCGAGCAGTACGACTCCGCCGTCACCACGCACGGCGCCAACACCCCCACCAACAAGACCACGTTGACCAAGGTCACCAAGGAACTCGCTGGCGACGCGAAGAACATGCGCTGGTGGCGCATCGTCAGCGCGACCGGCAAGAACAAGGACAAGCACGCCCGGTCCTACGAGATAGTCCCCGGCCCCACCACCAAGTACCCGGGCCGCAGCTTCACCCAGCACGACGTGTACTTCACCGAGTACAACAAGTGCGAGCAGTTCGCCAGCGACAACCTGCCCAACTGCGGTGCCGGGCACCCGAAGCAGGTCGACAAGTGGGTCAACGGCCAGACCCTCACCCACCCCGTGGTCTGGGTGAACGTCGGCTTCCACCACATCGCCCGCGACGAGGACCAGCAGCCGATGCCGGTCCACTGGCAGGGATTCTCCATCGCCCCGCGCGACGTGACGGCTATGAATCCGCTCACTCCGCCCGCCCTCGCCAACCAGAACGGCAATGTGAACGGCGGAAGTTGAGAAACGACCCTGTCCATCCGGCTGCACCGCCGACCGGTCCCGGAGTACCCTTCCTTGATCGTTGAGACTGGGGAGAGCTCGGGGGAGCGGAAGGCGGTGCACGGGTGGGCTCGGGAGGGCTGGAGTTGCCCCCTGGTGACGAGGGTCACGAGGGGAACTCCGCAGAAGTCCCGCCCGGCGCGGTGTCCCTGGCACGTCCGATGGACGCGGCTGGTTCCATCGGTCCGGAGCTGGACTGGGACGCCGACGCCTGGCGCGAGGTGCGTACGCGCGCCCAACGAGCCGGCCGCGCCTACATCTGGCTGAACCTCGTCGAACAGCGGCTGCGCGCGGTCGTGGCCGCTGTTCTGCGTCCCATCTACGAACCCGTCCACGGCGACGAGTGGGTGGTCGCCGCGGCCGGACCGGCCGGCCAGGAGTGGGTGCAGCGCGCGGTCGCCGTCCGCGAAGTCAGCCGCCGCAAGGGCTACTTGCTCGACCCGGCCGACGACAACGTCCTCAGCTTCCTGACCCTGCCGCAGCTGCGCGAGCTGATGGTGCAGCACTGGCCGTGCTTCGAGCCGTACTTCGACGAGCGCCGCGACGTCGAACTCGCCCTGGACGAGCTGGAGGTGACCCGCAACGTCGTCTCCCGCAACCGCGCCCTGTCCGAGGCCGTCCTCAACCAGGCCGAGCGGGCCTCCGCGAAACTCCTGGAGACCCTCGGCGCCGGCAGCGACGTACCCTCGGCGCGCAGGCTGCCCGTCGACGCCGTCGAGGAACTCATCGGCGACCGCTTCGCCGACGTGGTCGCCGTGCACGCCGACCGGGTGCGCCTGATGCGGCAGTTCCCGGCCGAGGACATCTTCGGCGGGGCCCGCCGCGTCGACGCCATCGGCATCGGCCTCAACCTTCTCGTGCAGAACTTCTCCGGCCGCCGCCTGGTCCGCCTCGCCGAGTCGGGCTGCCGGGCCCGGCTGCTGTTCCTCAACCCCGCCTCCAGCGCGGTGAAGCGCCGCGAGCGTGAACTCGGCATCAAACGGGGCGAGTTGAGCCGCGCCGTCGAGATGAACATCCTGCACATGCGGCGGGTGCGGTCCCGGCTGCGCGACCCGGCGGCCTTCGAGATCCAGGTCTTCGACGAGACACCCCGCTTCACGGCGTACCTCGTCGACGGCGACGGCTCGGACGGCATAGCCGTCGTGCAGTCCTATCTGCGCCGCAGCCGCGGCATGGAGGCGCCGGTGCTGGTGCTGCGGAACGGCAGCCGACTGGTCAAGTCGGACGAAATGGATGACAGCGCACTTTTCCCCACCTACCGCGACGAGTTCGAGCAGATGTGGGCGGATTCGCGACCGGTGTCCTGACCGTCCCACGACCCCCTCCGGCGGTAAGCGGAACGCGGTCATCGGATTGTCAGTGGCTCATGCGATCGTGGAGACCACTGGGGGAAAGCACCACCGAGAAGGGGGGCCGTCATGGCCTGGCACCAGGAGCTGCTCATCGGCTTCGACCTGGAGACGACGGGGACCGAGCCGCGCGAGGCACGCATCGTCACGGGCGCGGTCATCGAGGTCAGGGGCGGACGCCCGATAGGCCGCAAGGAGTGGCTGGCCGATCCGGGCGTCGAGATCCCGGCGGACGCCGTCGCGGTGCACGGCATTACGAACGAGCGGGCCACCACCGAGGGCCGCCCCGCCGACCAGGTGGCCGAGTCGATCGCCGACGTCCTCGTGACCTACTGGAAGACGGGCGTCCCCGTCGTCGCCTACAACGCGGCCTTCGATCTGACCCTGCTCTCCGCCGAGCTGCGCCGCCACGGACTCCCGTCCCTGCGCGACCGCCTGGGCGGCACCGACCCCGCCCCGGTCATCGACCCGTACACGATCGACCGCTCCGTGGACCGCTACCGCCGCGGCAAGCGCAACCTCGAAGCGGTCTGCCAGGAGTACGGCGTGGTCCTCGACTCCGCCCACGACGCCTCCGCCGACGCCCTCGCCGCCGCCCGCCTGGCCGGCGCGATAGCCGACCGCCACCCCAAGGTCGCCGCCCTCGGCCCCGCCGAACTCCACCGCCGCCAGATCGAGTGGTACGCGGAATGGGCAGCGGACTTCCAGAGCTTCCTACGCCGCAAGGGCGACCAGGACGCGGTCGTCGACGGCACATGGCCGCTCCGCGAGCTGGAGGACGAGACGGTCTGACCCGTCGCACTCCTGGGGCGCCCCGAAGGGAGGCGCCCCAAAGGGGCGCGGGGAACTGCGCGACCAGCCACAACGGACCGGCAGCCGCCCAGATAACCAGCAGCCCCCGTTCAACAGGCGCTCAGAACGGAAACCACCGCACCGTCTCATCCCCGTCCCGCAAAGACCCCACCCGCCGCCGAAACTCAACCAGCGCCTCAGGATTGCTCGGCGCATGCTGAGCAACCCAAGCGCAGCTGGCCGTCTCCCGGGCACCCCGCAGCACCCCACACCCGTCCCACTCCCGCACATCCCACCCGTACGCCTCGACGAACGAGTCATAGGCCCGAGCCGGAAACGCATACCGGTCACGCGAGAGAGCCATCACCACCAGATCATGCTCACGCAGATCAGAGGAGAAGGTCTCCAGATCGACCAGCACCGGCCCGTCCGGCCCGACATGCACATTGCGGGGCAACGCGTCACCGTGAATCGGCCCCGGCGCCAGCCGCGGCGTGAGCGCGGCCGCGGCAGCCGCGAACCCGTCCCGCCGCTCCCGCAGATACGCCGCGTCGGCCGGGTCGATCGCATCCCCCGCAAGCCGCAACCACCGCTCCACACCGCCCAGCAGCTCACGGGGCGGAAGACCGAACGAGGGGGAGGGCAGGGCATGGACGAGGCGTAGCAGTTCAGCCAAATCCCGCGGCTCGGCAGGGCGTACGGAATCGGCCAGCCGGTGCCACACCGTCACCGGATGCCCCTCGACCAGCCGCGCTTCCGACTCCGCGGCCCGCACCGCAGGCACCCCCGACTCGGCAAGCCACAGCGCGACTTCCAGCTCGCGCCGTGCCCGGTCGAGAAGTTCCGCGTCACGACCCACCTTGACGACCAGGTCACCCGCGGCGAACACCGCGTTCTCGCCGAGGGCGAGGAGCCGCGCGTCCCGCGCCGCGCCGGGCAGTACGTCCGCCGCGGCCAGTACGTCCCGGGCCCGTGCCTCGTCCATCGTCCGCCTCCGTGTGCTCCCTGTGCGTGTGCGGACGGCGTCGGGTTCCCGCCATCCGACGGCCAGTGTCCCATTCGCACAGGTGGGACGGCATGCGAGGTGCCTTGACGAGGCACAAGGCGTTCACGACCATGACGGGGCCCGACCGGGCCGCGCAAAGGGGCTGATTCCATGACATCGGTGACGGAGGTGAGGAGGCCGTCGAGCCGCGCGCCGAGCCGGGACCGCCGGCGACGCGCTCCCGACCACGCGGCCTGGTTCCTGGTCTTACCGGCACTCATCCCGATCCTCGTGCTCAGCGTCGGCCCCCTCCTCTACGGCGTCCTGCTGGCCTTCACCGACTCCCAGTCGGGCCGCACCGCGCCCACCCACTGGATCGGCGGTCTCAACTTCCGGGACCTGCTGCACGACACCCTGTTCTGGGAGTCGTTCCGCATCGGGCTGGTGTGGGCGGTAGGGGTGACCGTCCCGCAGTTCCTGCTCGCCCTCGGCCTCGCCCTCCTCCTCAACCAGGACCTACGGCTGCGCTGGCTGGCACGCGCCCTCGCGATCGTCCCGTGGGCGATGCCCGAGGTCGTCGTCGGCATCATGTGGCGCATCGTCTACAACCCCGACGCGGGCATCCTCAACGAGACCCTGCATGACCTCGGCCTCGGCAACGGCCGCGACTGGCTCAGCAGCCTGACGACCGCGCTGCCCGCCGTGATCGTCGTCGGCGTCTGGGCCGGCATGCCCCAGACGACGGTCGCCCTCCTCGCCGGACTGCAGAACACCCCGCGCGAACTCCACGAGGCCGCGGCGGTCGACGGCGCCGGAGCCTGGCGCCGCTTCCGCACGGTCACCTGGCCCGCCCTCAGACCGGTGGCGCTGGCGATCACGGCGCTCAACCTGATCTGGAACTTCAACTCCTTCGCCCTGGTCTACGTCCTGACCAACGGCGGACCCGGCGGCCGCACCCGGCTGCCCATGCTCTTCGCCTACGAAGAGGCCTTCCGCTACGGCCAGTTCGGCTACGCGGCGGCCATGGGATGCGTGATGGTCGCGGTGATCTCGGTGCTCCTGGCCGTCTTCCTCGTAGGCCGTATCAAGGGAGGAGACGAGTCATGAGGACCGGCACCGGCGCCCGTGCCGGACAGTACGCAGCCCTGCTCGCGTATCTCGTCTTCCTCGCCTTCCCCCTCCTCTGGCTGATCTCCACCGCGTTCAAGTCCCCGCAGGAGCTGGGCAGTCTGCACCCCACCTGGATCCCGAAGCACCCCACCCTCGCCAACTTCCGCCAGGCCTTCGACGAACAGCCGCTGCTGCACGCCGCGTTGAACTCCCTGCTCGCCGCGCTCGGGGCCGCGCTGATCGCCGTGGTGATCGCGACACCGATGGCGTGGGTCATGGCCCGGCGCCGCACACTGCTCGCGCGAGCAGCGACCGGTTGGGTCGTGGTCAGCCAGGCGTTCCCCTTCGTGCTGGTGATCATCCCGCTGTTCCTGGTACTGAAGAACCTGCGGCTGATCGACTCCCTGGCCGGGCTGGTGCTCGTCTACGTCGTATGGTCGCTGCCGTTCGCCCTGTGGATGCTGGTCGGCTATGTCCGGGCGGTACCACCGGAGTTGGAGGAAGCGGCGGCGGTCGACGGCGCCGGAAGGCTCCGCACGCTGGTGTCGGTGACGGCACCCCTGCTCGCACCCGGGATCGTGGCGACGGCGCTCTTCGCTTTCGTCACCGCGTGGAACGAGTTCTTCTTCGCGCTGGTCCTCCTCAAGACCCCCGAGAAACAGACCCTCCCGGTCGTCCTCACCCACTTCATCGGCGCGGAGGGCGTAGCGGACCTCGGCCCACTGGCCGCAGCCGCGTTCCTCGCGACCCTCCCCTCCCTGATCGTCTTCGCCCTGATCCAACGCCGCATCACCGGCGGCATGTTGACCGGGGCGGTGAAGAGCTGATGCGAGCGCGCTGGATCCTCACCCTCGTCCTGACCCTGCTCCTCGCCGGCTGCACAGGCAGCGGAAGCGACTCCGCGAACGGCCGGATCACCCTCCGCTTCCAGTCCCTGGCCTGGCAGGACGAGTCCGTCACCGCCAACAAGGAACTGGTGAAGGAGTGGAACGCCACCCATCCCGACGTCAAGGTCGAGTACGTGCAGGGCAGTTGGGACAGCGTCCACGACCAACTCCTCACCTCCTTCGAGGGCGGCGAGGCTCCGGACATCATCCACGACGCCTCCGACGACCTCGCGGACTTCGCCTACGGCGGCTACCTCGCCGACCTCCGCGATCTGCTCCCCGCCCGCCTCAAGTCAGAGATCCCGCAACGGAGTTGGGCTACGACGACCTTCGGGAACGGCATCTACGGCGTCCCGTTCCTCCAGGAGCCCCGGGTGCTCATCGCCAACGCCACCTGGCTGAAGAAGGCGAACGTACGCATCCCGACCCCCGAACACCCTTGGACCTGGCCCGAGTTCAGGGACATCACCCGACGCCTGAGCGGCGACGGCAAGTACGGCGTGGCCTGGCCGCTCAAGGAGCCGGTGTCCGCGACGCTCAACCTGTCGCTGTCGGCGGGCGGCGAGTTGTTCCACCGAGGCACGGACGGCAAGGTGACCGTCCGCTTCGACAAGGCCGACCAGGTCGTCCCCCGCACGATCCACGACCAGGTGAACGTGGACCACAGCGCCTCACCCACGACCCTCGGCAGCGGCGGCTCGGACACGCTCCCCGGCTTCTTCGGCGGCAAGTACGCGATGATCCCGCTCGGCTTCTCCTACCGCCAGCAGATCGTGCAGCAGGCCCCCAAGGGCTTCGACTGGCAGGTCCTGCCCGCCCCGGCAGGCGCCGACGGCCTCACCCAGGGCGTCAGCCCACAGACCCTGTCCATCGCCGAGGACAGCCCCCACAAGAAGCAGGCCGCCGAGTTCATCGCCTTCCTCCTCCAGCCCAAGAACATGGCTCGCCTGGCCCTCGGCGACTGGATGCTCCCCACCGGCACCCAGGCCCTCAAGTCCCCGTCCCTGCACACCACCAAGGACGACTGGTCCACCGGCACGGCACTCGCCACCGACCTCGCCTCGGCCCCCGCCCAGTCGGTACGCGGCTACCCCGAGTGGAAGGACAAGGTGGCAACCCCGGCCTTCCAGGAGTACTACAGCGGAGCAATCACCCTCGCCGAACTACGCCAACGCCTGGAGCGGGACGGCAACTTGGTCCTCGCAAGATACCAACGCTGACGAGGGTCTTTTAGGGGCGCGGGGAACTGCGCGACCAGCCCCCACAGACCTCCACTCGCCGAACAACCGCACCACGCTCCCCGGATGGCGCCCCCACGAAAACCCCGTTGCCCCACCCCACCCAAACCCCCTAGCGTTCCCCACGTTCTTCCGGTCAGGGCCTTCGTCTGCCCGTATGCCCTTCACGGAAGACAAGGACCGCAGGCCATGGCCCGCCCCACCCCCGTTTCCCGCGCGCTCTCGCAGAACTTCCTGGCCGACCGCGCCACCGCCGACTACGTAGCCCGCCTGGCCGTCCCGCAAGGACACCAGATCCTGCTCCTCCTCGAAGTAGGCGCGGGAAAAGGCGCGTTGACCGCGAAACTGGCCCCCCACTGCCACGAACTCCACGCCCACGAGATCGACCCCCGCCTCGTCCCGAAACTCCGCCCCCGCCCTCACCGACGCCACCCTGCTCACCCAACTCGAGTACGCCCGCAAACGCACCGGTGACTACGGCAGTTGGACCCTGCTGACGGTCCGCAGCTGGCCCCGCTACGAGTGGCGGCTGGTCGGCCGGGTCGACCGGCGCCGGTTCAGCCCCGTGCCACGCGCCGACGCCGGGATCGTACGGATCGAACGGCGCCGGACCCCCCTGCTCGAACCGGCCGCGCTGCACGACTGGCGGCACCTGGTCGAGCTGGGCTTCTCAGGGGTGGGCGGCTCCCTGCACGCTTCCCTGCGCCGACTCCACCCGAGGCGCCGCGTGGACGCCGCATTCCGCGCCGCGAGGCTCGACCCACGCGTCCTCGTCGGCGAGGTGTCTCCGGATCACTGGCTGCGCCTGCACAGGGAACTCACGTCGTAGAAGAGCTGTCGTAGGGCACGGGTGAGGGCCTGCTGGTTCCCCCGGGATACCAACAGGCCCTCGATCAGGGGGAGTTACCCGCGCGGACTCACACCCGCAGGGGCTCGCCCTCGCCCGTCACCGTGGGCGTCGGCGCGACCTCCTCCGGGGACTCGTCATGCGTGAGGTCGGGCAGGCGGTGGAGCCACTTCGGGAAGTACCAGTTGCGCTCGCCGAGCAGGGCCATCACCGCGGGGAGCAGGACGCCCCGGATGACCGTGGCGTCGATGAGGACCGCCGCCGCGAGGCCCACGCCCATCTGCTTCATGGACTGCATGGAGAGCGTGCCGAAGATCGCGAAGACGGCGACCATGATGACGGCGGCGCTGGTGACGACACCGGCCGTGGTGACCACGCCGTGCTGGATCGCGTCCTGGGTCGAACGGCCGCGCAGCCGCGCCTCGCGGATGCGGGAGACGACGAACACGTGGTAGTCCATCGACAGGCCGAACAGGATCACGAAGAGGAACAGCGGCAGCCAGGTGACGATCGCGCCGACCCCCTCCGCGCCCACCAGCGAGGCGCCCCAGCCGTGCTGGAAGACGGCGACGAGGATGCCGTAAGCGGCGCCCACGGAAAGGAGGTTGAGGACGATCGAGGTGATCGCGACCGTCAGCGAGCGGAACGAGAGCAGCATCAGCAGGAAGGCGAAGACCACGACGAACGCGAAGACCGGGACGACCGATCCGAGGAGCTGGTCGTTGAAGTCCTTCGATCCCGCGACGTTTCCGGTGATCGGCGCCTGGACGCCGTCGACCTTGCCGAGGGTGGCGGGCCGTACCTCGTCGCGCAGTTTCTCCAGGCTCTTCGCGGCCTTGTCCTGGTCGGAGCCGCCGACGAGCGGGACGTAGACGAAGGCGACGTTCTGCGCGTCGTGCAGCTTGATGTCGACCGGGCCGCGCGAGGCACCCGAACTGACCGCCCGCGCCTTGAAGTCGGCCAACGCCTGCTTGACCTCGGGTGAGTTGATGTCCTTCGCCTTGACGACCACCTCGGCCGGATCGGAGCCGCCGGGGAAGGCGTCGTTGACGCGGTTGTAAGTCCCCACGATCGGGAGGGAGTTGCCGAACTCCTGGTCCAGGGTGAGGTTCTCGGTCTTCATGCCGACCGCGGGAGCGGCGATCGCGAGCAGCGCGCCGGCCGCGACGAGCACGGAGACGAGGGGCTTGGCGAGGACGCCCTTGAGGACGGCGGTCCAGAAGCGGCTCTCGCCGTTGCCCCGGCGGCCGCGCCTGCGCAGGAACGGGATGCGGCCCTTCTCGACCCGCTCGCCCAACAGCGAGAGCAGCGCGGGCAGTACGGTCACCGAGCCGACCATGGCGACCGCGACCACCATCAGCGAGGCCAGGCCCATCGCCTCGAACTCGGCGAGCCCGGTGAACAGCATGCCCGCCATCGCGACGCACACCGTGACACCGGAGACGATGATGGCGCGGCCGCTGGTCGCGGCGGCGATCCGCAGCGCGGCCCCGGCGTCGCGGCCGGCCTCGCGCTCCTCGCGTTCGCGGCGCAGATAGAACAGGCAGTAGTCGACACCGACGGCCAACCCCACCAGCAGCATTACGGAGTTGGCGGTGTCGCTCATCGGCTGGATGTGGCTGACGAGGCCCATCAGGCCCATCGTCGCGATGATCGCGGTGAGGGCCAGCGCCACCGGCAGCAGCGCCGCCACCAGCGCGCCGAAGGCGATCAGCAGGATGCCGAAGGCGACCGGTACGGCGGAGTACTCGGCCTTCTTGAAGTCGTTGCCGAAGGCGTCGGAGTACTGCTTCGCCATGCTCGCGCCGCCGATCTCCTCGATCCGCAGCGAGCCATGGTCCTTCTGCACCCCGGCGACGGCCTTCAGCACCGGCTCCACCCGGTCGCCGGCGGTGTCCGCGTCGCCGCGCATGTCGAACTGGACGAGCGCGCTCCGGCCGTCCTTCGAGATCGTCTTCGTGTCGTACGGCGAGGTCACGTCCGTGACCCGGCCGGTCCCCTCGACGGCCTTGACGACCGCGGTGACCGTGGAGCGGAACTCGCTGTCGGTGGACGTGACCGACGCGTCCTTCGACTGGATCAGGATGGTCTCACCGGCCGGTTCCTTGATCCCGGCGTCGTCGATGATCGTGGCGGCGGTGTGCGTCTCGCCCTTCAGCTGGTCGCTCTCGTCGACGTCGACACGGCCGGCCGCCGAACCGATCCCCATTGCCAGCACCACGAACAGCACCCAGATGCCGACCGCGGCCCAGCGGTGCCGGGCGCTCCAGCCGCCGGCCCGGGCGGCGAGCCCCCGTACCCGCGAATCTCCGTTCCCCATGACGGGCTTGCCCCCTTGTGCACGGTGACAGCCCCCTGCCGCCACCTCATGGTTCGAAGGTATGTGCGGGATAAGAGCGTCTCCTCGTGCTGACCGGTGAGGTATCGGACGACCGGCTCCTCCGCACGGACAGCGGGCCCTCAGCACTGGGGAGGACGGCGGCCCCTTACATCTATCGGAGCGGCTCGGGGGTGGTGATCAGGGTGTCCGATGCGTCGGGCGGGGTCCGCTTTGTTATTACGAAACCTTGTTGAACAAGTCACAGGTGTAGGTAGGTGTGCCTGTAGGTGTTGATCCGGAGCCGTCTCATCCGCCAGAGTTTCCGCACGCCCGCACCTCACAGGGAGCGGACACCCGCACACCACAGGGAGCGGCCGTCGTGCCCACCCCCACGGGGCACGAAGGCCGCTCTATGGTGTGCGGATGACGACGACGTATGCGGCTCTCCTGCGCGGAATCAACGTGGGCGGCAACAAGAAGCTCCCGATGGCCGAGCTGCGCACGCTCCTCGAAGGCCTCGGACACGACGACGTCCGCACCTACTTGCAGAGCGGCCAGGCCGTGTTCACGAGCGGCCACGGCGACGGGGAGTCCCTCGCGGCGGAACTCGCGCGGGCGATCGAGAAGCGGTTCGGCTTCACGGTCGACGTCATCGTCCGCGACCACACCTACCTCAAGGCGATCGCCGACAACTGCCCTTTCCCGGCCGCCGAGTTGGAGGGCAAGCAACTCCACGTCACGTACTACTCGGCGCCGGTCGCCGAGGACCGCTTCGCGGACATCGACCAACCCGCGTACCTCCCCGAGGAGTTCCGCCTCGGCGACCGCGCCCTGTACCTCTACGCCCCCGACGGCCTCGGCCGCTCCAAGCTCGCGGCGGAACTCTCCCGGCCGCGGCTGAACAAGGGCCTGATCGCGACGTCCCGCAACTGGAACACGGTCCTCAAACTCGTGGAGCTGACCGGCAGTTGAGCGCGATCTCGGCGAGGCGCCCGCGATCGGCCCCGTGGAGAGTTCACGAGATTGTCAATGGCGGCTACACGCAGCTGTGCGAGGCTCCTCGGTATGCGCTACATCATCATCGGAGCAGGGGCGGTCGGCGGGGCCATCGGTGGCCGGCTGGCCGGGGCGGGGTGCGAGGTCGTCCTGGTCGCGCGGGGTGCGCAACGGGCGGCGCTGGCCGAGCACGGGCTGCGGCTCAAGGTGCCGGACGGGGAGTCGACGTATCGGCTGCCGGTCGTCGAAGACCCGGCCGAACTGGGCGAGTTGAGGACCGACGACGTACTCGTGCTCGCCGTCAAGACACAGGACAGCGAGGCCGCGCTCGCGCTCTGGGGCCAGGCCCCGGTCACCGGCGGCGGCACGGCCGCCGAACGGCTCCCCGTCGTCTGCGCGCAGAACGGCGTCGAGAGCCAACGGCTCGCGCTGCGCCGCTTCCGGCGGGTCTACGGCGTCTGCGTCTGGCTGCCCGCGACCTTCGTCGAGCCGGGTGTGGTCGCCGCCGAGGGCACCCCGCTCACCGGCATCCTGCATCTCGGCCGCTATCCGCACGGCACCGACGAGACCGCCCGGCTGATCGCCGCGGACCTGGAGAAGTCGCGGTTCGAGGCGCCGGTCGTGCCGGACGTGACGCGCTGGCAGTACGCCAAGCTGCTGAGCAATCTCGGCAACGCGATCGAGGCGGTCGTCGAGGTGCGCGACACCGAGGAGCACCTGGCGTTCTACCGGCGGGTGCGGGCCGAGGGCGCGGCCGTGCTCGACGCGGCCGGTATCGCGTACGCGGGCGCCGAGGAGGAGAAGGAGGCGCGCGGCGACAAGATCCAGCTCGTGGAGATCGACGGCGCCCCGCGCGGCGGCGGCTCCTCCTGGCAGTCGCTGAACCGGGGCACCGGCACCATCGAGGCCGACTACCTCAACGGCGAGATCGCGCTGCTGGGGCGGCTGCACGGCGTACCGACCCCCCTCAACGACCTGCTGCAACGGCTCGCGAACAC
Organism: Streptomyces sp. NRRL F-525; assembly: GCF_000716605.1. Taxonomy (GTDB): domain Bacteria; phylum Actinomycetota; class Actinomycetes; order Streptomycetales; family Streptomycetaceae; genus Streptomyces. The sequence goes on from NZ_JNXE01000010.1 coordinate 131,153, forward strand.
CTTCGCGCGCGAGCGCAGGACACCCGGTTCGCTGCCGTTCGACGAACTGCTCCGCCTGGCCGACGACGCTGTCGCGTTTGTTCAAGAGTCCTGACGGCGCCCTCCCTAGCGTGGAGGGCATGAGCAACCACGACCTGAGCAACCACGACCTGCACCCGTACATGATCGAATGCGCCGCCGAGGCGGCCCGCGTCGCGCGCGGTGTCCGTGCGACCCAGCTCGACGACCCCACGCACTGCCCCGACTGGGACGTCCGCGCGATGGTCAACCACTGGGTCCTCTACACATCTCACGGCCTGGAACACCGTGCCCTGCGCACACAGCTCCCCGAGGAGCTGACCGCGCGCGACTTCACCGCCGACCCGGACTGGGCGGCCGCGTACGCCGCCCAGCTGGACCGGGCCGTCGCCGCCTGGGCCGACCCGGCGGTGTGGGAGGGCGAGGTTGACCTCGGCATGGCGAAGATGCCGGCCGACGAGATCGCCTCGATGATCATCAAGGAGCTGGCGGTGCACGGCTGGGACGTGGCCACGGCCACCGGCCAGCGGTACACCGTCTCGGACGGCGCGGCCGGCCTCGTCCTCGCCGTGGTCGAGAAGCACGGCGACCTCTACCGCCAGTACGACGGCTTCGCCGACCCGGTCCCCGTACCGGCCGACGCCCCCGTCTTCGACCGCGCCCTCGCGGCCAGCGGACGGAACCCGAGGCAGCGGGTCACGACCGAAGTGGACCAGTGAGAGAGAGCCGTATTGGGCCGAGCGCCCGGCCTAATCGGTGGCTACCGTTGTCCGTATGAGTCACGACAACCCGGTCCGCGTCGACTTCTACTTCGACCCCGCCTGCCCCTTCGCGTGGATCACCTCCCGCTGGCTGCTGGAGGTCGAGCGCGAGCGCCCGCTCGACCTCCACTTCCACGCGATGAGCCTCTACCTCCACAACACCGGCAACGAACTCCCCGACTGGTACCGGGAGTTGGTCGACAAGTCCATCGGCCCGGTCCGCGTCGCCGTGGCCGCCGCCGAACAGCAGGGCGACAAGGTCCTCCGGGACCTCTACACGGCCTTCGGCACCCGCATCCACGAGCGGCGCTACGACGACTTCGACGCCGTCGTCGCCGAATCCCTCGCCGAACTCGGACTCCCCGCCGAACTGGCCGACGCCGCCCACGACTTGTCGTACGACGACGCGGTGCGCCGCAGTCATGAGGCGGGCGTGGAGGTGGAGTCGGGCGGCTATGTGGGGACGCCGACCCTGCACGTCGACGGGACGGTGTGGTTCGGGCCCGTACTGCGGGCGATCCCGCGCGGCGCGAAGGCGGCCGAACTCTTCGACAGTTTCCGGGTGTTGGCGACGTGCCCCGACTTCTTCGAGCTGAAGCGGACGCGCACCGGGGGTCTGTCCTTCGACTGAGCCCGGTGACCGTCGTCAGCGGCGGGTGTCACGGTGGTTGTCGTCGCGCAGTGACATAAACGCGTCGCGCGGCGCAGTACGGAAAGCGACCCCCGCGATCATGTTCATGCCGCCGGGGCCGCACTGCGGACGGGCCGTCCGGGGTCCGACATCACAGGGGAGTGCCGGACTTCGGGCGGCGCGTTCCCATCGACCGCCGGGGCGGTCACGCGCCGGGTTGTTCGGCGCGTCTGCCCCGTCCCGCCAGCTTTCCCGCGAGGCGTCCCAGGGCGCCGGGGCGGTTCCAGGTGCGGAACGCGTCGAGTTTGCCGCGGGCCGTGCGGTCGAGCGCCGCTTCGACCTCGCCCTGGGCCTCGGCGGGCAGTGCCCGTACGGCAGGCCGCAACACCTTGGCCAGCAGGGCCGTACGGGTCTCGTCCCAGGCCGGGGCGGTTCCCGGGAACGCGCTCCAGTCGCAGAACCGGGCGGCGACATACGCGGGTTCGGCCCGCAGGCGCTCGCCCACCCGGTCCGAGCGGCCCGCCCGTTCGTACGCCGCGAGGAGGCGCGGCTCGGCCGAACGGGCCAGCGCGTACAGTTCGTTCGCCGGCGCCGGTCCCTCCAGGAGCCGCCAGGCGAGGGCGTCGAAGGCGCGCTCCACGACCGTCTCCGGGATCGGTTCCGCGGCGGTGGACTTCAGGCTCAGCACCCGGGCGACCCATTCCTCGCCCTCGTTCGCGGTGCCCAACACCCCGGTGAACTCAAGGAGTTGCAGGGCCGTGCGGCGGCCGGGGCGCAGCTCCGTGGTGAAGCAGCGGAGCAGGTCCGTGGCGAGTGCCGGTGCGGCACGGTCGTCCGGGTGGGCGGAGAGGGCCGCCTCGATCAGCAACTCCCTTGTACCGGCGGCCCGGTGGGAGTCGGATCCCAGTTCCTTCAGCAGCAGGCTCGCCTCCTGGCCGGTCGGCAGTTCGGCGCCGGGCCAGGTGAGGCGGAGAGCGGTCCGCAGGACTGTCGGGTCGGCGTGCGGTGAGACTCCAGCTGTCCGGAGCAGCCCGTGGAACCGGTCGAGGCGGTCGTCGGGCTCCGCGGGCGCGGCACACATCCGCAGGTGGGGGAAGCCCGACTGCTGGAGGCTGAGCGGAAGGCCCGAACCCTTCAACACCCGTGCCACAGCTGCCGGGTCGGCCGACGCGAGCGTGTCGAGGGAGCCGAACAGTGCCACCCGCAGCCCGGGGTGGGTGTGCACCGCGTCCAGGAGAGCGGGGGGACAGCCCACGACGGGAGATTCGCCGCCTGGCAAGGATGCGGCCGACGCGCCCACCAGCTCCCGCGCCAACCGCTCGGCCAGCTCCGGCAGTTGGTCCTGGCAGTCGACGTCGAGGAGGTCGGCGGCCCGCAGCAGCGCGAGGGGCCGTCCGGCGGCCGGTTCGGCCGTGTCCGCGATGCCGGCCCGCAGGGAGGGCGCGAGATCGCGGGCCAGGTCGTCATGGGCCCGCGCGGTCAGGGACCCGGCGCGCAGCACGGGCACCGGTCCATGGGCGACGACCGCCGACGCCAGCACACGCGCGGCGAGCGGCGCCGACACCGCGGCCGTCACGCGTCCGTCCAGCCGGGCCAACAGCGCGGCCAGGGCGACCTGTTCGGCCGCGCCGGGCAGGGTCGCCGAGGGGGAGCCCAGGTGTGGCACCGGGCCGCCGCACAGCCCGGCGACCAACGCCGTCAATCGGTCGTCGGGCAGTGCGTCCACCTGCTCGGCCGCCCAACTCGCCGCTGCCGCACGGGCGTCCGTCCGCAGGTCGATTCCCGCGACGAGGGCGGACACCGCCAACAGGCCCAGATCCTCGGGGTCGTTGTGGAACAGGTCGGGGCGCCCCGCACGCCAGACGCGGGCGCACACCTCGGCCCAGGTGTCCGCGACCGGCCCGGACGGTTGCCGGCCGGTGCAGTTGTGCACGCGGTAGCGCTCGTCGTCTGCGACGGGTTCGGAGGACGGCAGCGCGCCGACGAGCTGCTGGCGGGCCTGCCGGGGGTCGCGGGTGTACGTCGTGAAGGTGAGCCGGTGCGCCTGCTCGCGGGGCAGGACCGTGCAGGCGAGCGCGATCCACCGGGCCACGTCGGCACTGTCGTGCTCCACGACCACGATCTGCCCGGCACCCGGGTCCGCCGCCACCGCCCGCAGATCGGCGAAGAACGCGGCGAGCCGTTCGGCCCGGGACACCGCGAACGGGACCAGCGCCTCCTTGCGCAGCAGCCCGGAGGGTTCGACCCGGTCGACGGAACCGGGCCCGCCGTCCGGGGGAGTCGACTCGGCCCAACGCGGGGACTCCCACGTGGAGATGGGCAGGACACCGTCCGGCAACCGGGTCCCGGCCGGCAGCAGGACGGCGTGCGTGTGGAAGGAGACAGGGCCCCCGGCCCAGTCCGTGCCGGTGCACACGGAACGGCTCAACAGCCGTCCGCCGTCGGCGAGTTCACTGAAGCCGAAGACCGTGGGGAATCTCTTGAGCTGCTCGGCGTCGGCCTGTTGCGGGCTGTCGGGCGGCGGCTCGTACCCGAGGAGCCGCTCGGCCTCCCTCAGCACTCCCGGCGGCACCTCCGCGCCGACCGCCGTGAACCGGGGGCCGGGATCCTCGGAGCCGGACGGCGCCGACGCGTAGTGCAGCTGGGCCAGGACAGGCCCTTCGCGATGCCCGAACTCCCTACCCGCCACGTGTACTTGCTCCCCACTAGCCCTCGGAGGAACCATCCCAGCAGATCCAGGGGCCCAGGGAGACCCCTTTCCGGGAAACCGGGCAGGTGGGAACCGTGAAGGCGCTACGCGCCGACGGCCGCCAACGCCGGTGCCAGGGCGGCGTCGTAGCGCTCCAGCAGGACCCGTGCCACCTCGGGTGCCGGACCCAGCACGTCGGCCAGCACGTCCGCCTCCGCCGCGCCCCGCGCGATGCGGTCGGGGAGGAAGCCGGGCGCGAGGACGTACGGCGCGACCGCGACGCGTTCGCAGCCCAGCGCCCGGAGTTCGCGGACCGCGTCCTCGGTGCGGGGGAGCGCCGCCGAGGCGAACGCGGGCCGTACGGCACGCCAGCCGGTGCGCCACCACGCCCGCGCGAGGCCGTCGATCACCGCGATCGCCTCCGGGTCGGTGGACCCCGCCGAGGCCAGCACGACTCCGGTCGTGGACTTGTCGGCGGGCGTCAACCCGGCCTCGTAGAGCCGTCGTTCGAGCGCGCGCACCAACAGCGGGGACGGGCCGAGCACCTCAGCCTGTCTGATCCGCAGCTGCGGCGGCGCGTCCCGCAGGACCGCGGGGATGTCCGCCTTCGCGTGGAACGCGCGGGTGAGGAGCAGGGGGAGGGCCACGATGTCCCGCACGCCCTCCGCCGCCAGCGACTCCAACACCCCTTGTACCGAAGGGATGTTGAAGTCCAGGAAGCCGGTCTCCACGCGCAGCCCGGGCCGTCGCGACCGTATCCGCCGGACGAGGGCGTGGACGGTCGCGGCGTGCCGCGGGTCGCGGCTGCCGTGGGCGATGACGAGGAGGACCGGCTTCTGGTGCATGGGGATCAGCTCAGCTCTTCACCAGCAGACCGCGGCTGCGCAGCACCCACCGCTCCAGCGGGCTGAAGATCAGCAGGTCGATGGCGATACCGACGAACAGGATCAGGATGATGGCCTCGAACACCATGGACATGTCGCTGTTGGTACGGCCGTTCTCGAGCAGCTGGCCCAGGCCCACGCCCAGGTCCGGGAACTGCGCGATGATCTCGGCCGCCATCAGCGAGCGCCACGAGAACGCCCAGCCCTGCTTCAGGCCCGCCACATAGCCGGGGAGCGCCGCCGGGAGTGTGACGTGCCAGACGCCCTTGACGCCCGTCGCGCCCATCGTGCGGCCCGCGCGCAGGAACAGAGGCGGCACCTGATCGACGCCGGAGACAAGGCCGTTGGCGATCGAGGGGACCGCGCCGAGCAGGATCACGGCGTACATCATCGAGTTGTTCAGGCCCAGCCAGATCACGGCCGGCGGCACCCACGCCACCGACGGCAGCGACTGGAGGCCGGACAGGATCGGGCCGATCGCCGCGCGCACGAACTTCACCCGCGCCACCAGCAGCCCCAGCGGGGTGCCGATCAGCAGCGCGAAGAAGAAGCCCAGCAGACCGCGCGAGACGCTGGTCCAGATGTAGCCGAGCAGATCGCCCTTCAGCCAGGCGTCCTTGAACTCGCCGCCCACGGCACTCAGCGAGGGCAGCTTGCTCGGGTCGTCGACGATCGGCGTCAGGATCAGCCACACCACGATGACCACCGCGAGGGCGACGATCGGCGGGAAGATCTTGTTGACGAAGGTCTGCCGCAGGCTCGGCCGGCCGGTGGCCGTGAACTCCAGTGCGTCCAGGCCGGCTTCGACGCTGCCGCCGTCCTTGACCGTCGTCGTCTCAGTGCTGGCCATGACGGCGGATCTCCCCACGCAGTACATCGGTGATCTCAAGGGACAGTTCGGCCACGGGCGCGTCCTCGATGCGGCGCGGCTGCGGGATGTCGACCGTCCACTCGCGGGCGATCCGGCCGGGCCGCGAGGACAGCAGGATCACCCGCTGCGCGAGCCGTACCGCCTCGCGCACGTTGTGCGTGACGAACAGGACGGACAGGCCCGTCTCGCCCCAGATACGGGTCAGTTCGTCGTGCAGGACGTCCCGCGTGATGGCGTCCAGCGCCGCGAACGGCTCGTCCATCAGCAGGATGCGGCTCTCCTGGGCGAGCGCGCGGGCCATGGCGACACGCTGGCGCATACCGCCGGACAGCTCGTGCACCCGCTTGCCGTACGCGCCCTGCAGCCGGACCAGTTCGAGCAGCTCCTCGGTCCTGCCGCGCCGCTCGTCCTTCGGAACTCCCCTGAGTTTCAGGGCGAGTTCGATGTTCTTGCCCGCGGTGAGCCAGGGGAACAGGGCGTGCTCCTGGAACATCAGCGCGGGGCGGCCGTCCGTCGTGATGGACCCGGCGGAGGGCTTGTCGAGGCCCGCCACCAGGTTCAGCAGGGTGGACTTGCCGCAGCCCGAGGCCCCCAGGAGGGTGACGAACTCGCCCGGCGCGACATCGATGCTGATGTCGTCGAGGACGAGCTGCTGCCCGCCCGGCGTCGCGAAGGACTTCGAGACATGCTCAAGGCGTGCCGCGTGCTCGACCGACGCGGTGGTCTCCTTGGCGAGGGTCGTGGCCATGGTCGTCACCTCCTGGGAAGTCATCGGGATCCCTCGGTCAGCTCGTGCCGAGGCCGGCGGCGTCGACGGTGCTGTCGCCGTCCGCCTTGAGGACCTTGTTGAGGAGCGTCAGGTCGTAGATGCCCTTGAGGTCGGGCTTCTCCAGCAGGCCTGCCTTGACCGCGTGGTCCGCCTCGGCGGTGAGGGTGGAGGCCAGCGGGTCGTCGGTGAACTGGATCGAACTCCACGCCGGGTCAAGGACGTTGGCGGGCAGCGCCTTGCCGGAGTCGGCCTCCAGCTGCTTGTTCGCCGCGGCCTTCGCCTCGGTCGGGTTGGCGTTGATCCACTTGTTGGCCGCGACCGAGCCCTTCAGGACCGCCTCGACGACCTTCGGGTGCGCCTTGAGGAACTTCTGCGACACGATGATGTTCGTGATCACGAACTTCTTGTCGGGCCACAGCGACGACTCGTCCAGGAGCGTCTTGCCGCCCTCGGCCACCAGCTTCGACGCGGTCGGCTCCGGCACCCAGGCGCCGTCGATCGAACCGGCCTTGAAGGCGTCCGGGGTGATCTTGTTGTCGGTGCGGACGACGGTCACATCGCCCTTGCCGCTCTGCGCGTCGACCTTCCAGCCCTGGTCGGCGATCCAGTTGAGGAACGCCACGTCCTGCGTGTTGCCCAGCTGAGGCGTCGCGATCTTCTTGCCCTTGACGTCCTTCAGGGACTTGATCTTCTTCGGGTTGACGACCAGCTTCACGCCGCCCGACGCCGAACCGCCGATGATCTTCAGGCTCTTGCCGTCGGACTTGGTGTAGCCGTTGATCGCGGGGGAGGGACCGATCCAACCGATGTCGATGGAGCCCGAGTTGAGCGCCTCGATCTCGGAGGGGCCCGCGTTGAAGGTCGCGTAATCGGCCTTGGTGGCGCCCAATTCCTTCTGGAACAGGCCCTGTTCACGGCCGACCAGCGCGGTCGCGTGCGTCAGGTTGCCGAAGTAGCCGATCTTCACGGAGGCGAGACCCTCGATCTTCGAGGACCCGGCGGCCACCTTCTCCTTGGAGTTGGTGCTCTTGGAGTCCGACCCGTAACCGCAGGCGGCGAGGGTGAGCAGAGGGAGCGCGGCGAACACGGCTATGCCGCGACGCAGATAGGTCGAGCGGTTGGCAGGCACGGGAGGTGTTCCTCTCGTTGGCCCGGCGGTCACGGTCTCAGGTCGTGGCCGGGAGGTCGGCAGGTCTTCGTTTTCGTCGCGTCCGGGACGGCGGGTGGGGGGACTGGGCGCGCAAGCGGTGCGCGTACGTCAGCACGCACATCGCGCCACCCCGCCCTGCCCGCTGCCGAGGGCGCCGCTGCCGACGCGGCCGCCCTCCTTCGCGAACGTGGAGTAGAAGTCCGTGGAGTTCATGGTCAGAAGTCCCAACCGTCTTCGTCCGACGCGTCCTTGACCGGCTCCGGCGCCGCGAACGACTCACCGACCATGCCGGCGGTGAGCGTGGTGCCGTCCGCCGGGTCGATCAGGATGAACGAGCCCGTACGGCGCGAGTCCGCGTACGAGTCGACCGGCAGCGGCTCCGCGGTGCGGATCTTCACCCGGCCGATGTCGTTGGCGACGAGCTGTCCCGGATGCGGGTGCAGGGACAGGTCGTCGAGCGTGAGCCGGGACGGGATGTCCTTGACGATCGCCTTCACCGTGCGGGTGCCGTGCTTGAGGAGCACCCGGTGGCCCACGGTCAGCGGCGCGTCGGCGACATGGCAGACCGTCGCCTCGATGTCCTGCGTGGTCACCGGGGCGTCCTTGCTGGGCACGATGAGATCGCCGCGGGAGACGTCGATGTCGTCCTCCAGCAGGATCGTCACCGACTGCGTGGTCCACGCGGTCCTGACCGGCTTGCCGAGGAGGTCGATGCCGGAGATCTTCGTGGTGCTCCCGGAGGGCAGGACGGTCACGGGGTCGCCGACGCGGAAGCTGCCGGCCGCGATCTGACCCGCGTACCCCCGGTAGTCCGGGAGGTCGGCGCTCTGCGGCCGGATCACGTACTGCACGGGCAGCCGCGCGTGGCAGTGGCTCAGGTCGTGGGCGACCGGCACCGACTCCAGGTGCTCCAGGAAGGTCGGCCCGCCGTACCAGTCCATGTTCGCGGACGGGTCCACCACGTTGTCCCCGGCCAGTGCCGAGATCGGGATCGCGGTGATCTCCGGGACGCCCAACTCACTGGCGTACGCGGTGAATTCCTCGGCGATCGCGGCGAACACGGTCTCCTTGTACTCGACCAGGTCCATCTTGTTGACCGCGAGCACCACGTGCGGGACCCGCAGCAGCGCCGCGATCGCCGCGTGCCGCCGGGTCTGCTCGACGACCCCGTTGCGCGCGTCGACGAGGATCACCGTCAGCTCGGCCGTGGAGGCACCCGTCACCATGTTGCGGGTGTACTGCACGTGACCGGGCGTGTCGGCGAGGATGAACCGGCGCCGGGGGGTGGCGAAGTAGCGGTACGCCACGTCGATGGTGATGCCCTGCTCGCGCTCGGCGCGCAGCCCGTCCGTGAGGAGGGCGAGGTCGGGACCGTCCTGCCCGCGGTCGGCCGACACCCGCTGCACAGCCTCCAGTTGGTCGGTCAGCACCGACTTGGAGTCGTGCAACAGCCGCCCCACGAGCGTGGACTTGCCGTCGTCGACGGAGCCCGCCGTGGCGAACCGCAGCAGCGTGGTGGCCGAGAGCTCCTCGGTCGTGATGGTGCTCATGGTTAGAAGTACCCCTCGCGCTTGCGGTCTTCCATCGCGGCCTCGGACATCTTGTCGTCGGCACGCGTCGCGCCCCGCTCGGTCAGCCGGGACGCGGCGATCTCGGTGATGACCTGCTCCAGCGTCACCGCGTCGGAGTCGACGGCGCCGGTGCACGACATGTCACCCACCGTCCGGTACCGGATGAGCCGCTTCTCCACGGTCTCGCCCGCCTTCGGCCCGCCCCACTCACCGGCGGTCAGCCACATGCCGTCCCGCGCGAACACCTCACGCTCGTGCGCGAAGTAGATCTCGGGCAACTCGATGCCTTCGCGGGCGATGTACTGCCAGACGTCCAGCTCGGTCCAGTTGGAGAGCGGGAACACGCGGACGTGTTCGCCGGGGGCGTGTCGGCCGTTGTAGAGGTTCCACAGCTCGGGCCGCTGCCGTCGCGGGTCCCACTGCGAGAACTCGTCCCGCAGCGAGAACACCCGCTCCTTGGCACGAGCCTTCTCTTCATCCCTACGACCGCCACCGAAGACCGCGTCGAACTTCTCGCTCTGGATCTTCTCCGTCAACGGCACGGTCTGCAGCGGGTTCCGGGTCCCGTCGGGGCGTTCGCGCAGCACACCGCGGTCGATGTAGTCCTGTACGGAGGCCACATGGAGCCGCAGCCCATGCTTCTCGACCGTGCGGTCGCGGTACTCAAGGACCTCGGGGAAGTTGTGTCCGGTGTCCACATGCAGCAGCGAGAACGGCACCGGCGCGGGCGCGAACGCCTTCAGCGCCAGGTGCAGCATGACGATGGAGTCCTTGCCGCCGGAGAAGAGAATCACCGGCCGCTCGAACTCACCCGCCACCTCACGGAAGATGTGCACGGCCTCGGACTCGAGAGCGTCCAGGTGCGAGAGGGCGTACGGCGTGTCCGTACCGTCCTCGGCCTTGGCGACGGTCGCGGTCATGCCAGTCCCCTCTCGGTGAGCAGCGCGTGGAGTGCCGCCGCCGACTCCTGCACGGTCTGGTCCTGCGACTCGATCCGCAGATCCGGCGACTCGGGCTCCTCGTACGGGTCGTCGACCCCGGTGAGCCCGGTCAGTTCACCGGCGGCCTGCTTGGCGTAGAGACCCTTCACATCGCGTACGGAGCACACGTCGACCGGCGTCGCCACATGCACCTCGACGTAGGCGGCGCCGCTCTCCTGGTGCCGCTTGCGGACGGCCTCGCGGCTGTCCGCGTACGGCGCGATGACCGGGACGAGCGCCAACACGCCGTTGCGGGCGAGCAGTTCGGCCAGGAAGCCGATGCGCTGCACGTTGGTGTGCCGGTCCTCGCGGCTGAAGCCGAGGCCCGCCGAGATGAACTCGCGGATCTCGTCGCCGTCGAGCACCTCAACGAGATGGCCCTCCTCGCGCAGCCGGCCGGCCAGCTCGTACGCGATGGTGGTCTTGCCGGCACTCGGCAGTCCGGTGAGCCAGACGGTGGCTCCGGTCGTCACTTGGTTCTCCTGATCCGTAGAAAGCACATGCGTCGGTGTCGAAGGCACCCGCGTCGGAGGCGTGGCCGCGGTCACTCGTGCAGCCCGCACTCGGTCTTCCCGCGCCCCGCCCAGCGGCCGGCGCGCGCGTCCTCGCCCTCCAGGACCCGGCGGGTGCAGGGCGCGCAACCGACGGACGCGTAGCCGTCCATCAGCAACGGGTTGGTCAGCACGCCGTGTTCGGCGACATACGCGTCCACGTCGTCCTGGGTCCAGCGGGCGATGGGGGAGACCTTGACCTTCTGGCGCTTCTCGTCCCAGCCGACGACCGGGGTGTTGGCCCGGGTCGGGGACTCGTCGCGGCGCAGCCCGGTCGCCCAGGCCGCGTACTTGGTCAGGCCCTGCTCCAGCGGCTGGACCTTGCGGAGCTTGCAGCACAAGTCCGGGTCGCGGTCGTGCAGTTGGGGGCCGTACTCGGCGTCCTGCTCGGCGACGGTCTGGCGCGGGGTGAGCGTGATGACGTTGACGTCCATCACGGCCTCGACCGCGTCCCGGGTACCGATGGTCTCGGGGAAGTGGTAGCCGGTGTCGAGGAACACCACGTCGACACCGGGCATCGCGCGGGAGGCGAGGTGGGCCACCACCGCGTCCTCCATCGAGGAGGTCACGCAGAACTGCTTGCCGAACGTCTTCACCGCCCACTGGAGGATCTCCAGCGCGGAGGCGTCCTCCAGGTCGCGGCCCGCCTGTTCGGCCAGGGCTTTCAAGTCGTCGGTGGGGCGCGCTTTCTGAGTCGTCGTCATATCTCGTCTCCCCCTGCGTCGGTCTGCCGGAGCCCCCGGGCGAGGAGCCCGAGGAACTTCAGCTGAAAGGCCCGATTGCATGCCGCGCATTCCCACGCGCCATGGCCCTGCTCGCTGGGACGCAGGTCCTCGTCGCCGCAGTAGGGGCAGTAGAAGGGGGCGGCCCGCTCGCTCATGGCCCCTCCTTTCGCTGTCGTTCGCTGCCGCTCACGACAGTGCCTCCTCGGAGGCGCGGGTCGCCCAGACGGCGAAGCGCTCGCCGTCCTCGCGCTCCTGCTGGAACCGGGTGAGGACCCGCTCGACGTAGTCGGGCAGTTCCTCCGAAGTGACCTTCAGGCCACGGACCTTGCGGCCGAAACCGGCCTCCAGACCGAGGGCGCCGCCGAGGTGCACCTGGAAGCCCTCGACCTGCTCGCCCTCGTCGTTGAGGACCAACTGGCCCTTGAGACCGATGTCCGCGACCTGGATACGGGCGCAGGCGTTCGGGCAGCCGTTGATGTTGATGGTGATCGGCTCGTCGAACTCCGGGATGCGGCGCTCCAGTTCGTCGATGAGCGTGATGCCGCGCTGCTTGGTCTCGACGATCGCGAGCTTGCAGTACTCGATGCCGGTGCAGGCCATGGTGCCGCGCCGGAAGGGGGAGGGCTTGGCGGTGAGGCCGAGCGCTTCGAGACCCTCGACCAGAGAGTCGATCTGCCCTTCCTCGACATCGAGCACGATCATCTTCTGCTCGACGGTGGTGCGCAGCCGGCCCGAGCCGTGCGCCTGGGCCAGTTCGGCGATCTTCGTGAGCGTGGTGCCGTCGACGCGGCCGACGCGCGGGGCGAAACCGACGTAGAACAGGCCGTCCTGCTGGCGGTGGACGCCGACGTGGTCGCGCCAGCGGGCGACCGGCTGGTCGGGGGCGGGGCCGTCGATCAACTTCCGCTTGAGGTAGTCGTCCTCGAGGATCTGGCGGAACTTCTCGATGCCCCAGTCGGCCACCAGGAACTTCAGGCGGGCGCGGGTGCGCAGCCGTCGGTAGCCGTGGTCGCGGAAGATCGAGATGACGCCCTCGTAGACGTCCGGGACCTCGTCCAACGGGACCCAGGCGCCGAGGCGTTGGCCGATCTTCGGGTTGGTGGAGAGGCCGCCGCCGACCCAGACGTCGAAGCCGGGGCCGTGCTCGGGGTGGTGCACGCCGACGAAGGCGATGTCGTTGATCTCGTGCGCCACGTCCAGCAGCGGCGAGCCGGAGATCGCGGACTTGAACTTGCGGGGCAGGTTCGAGAAGTCCTTGTTGCCGATGATCCGGCGGTGGATCTCGTCGATCGCCGGGGTGCCGTCGATGATCTCGTCCTCGGCGATGCCCGCGACGGGCGAGCCGAGGATCACGCGGGGCGTGTCGCCGCAGGCCTCGGTGGTGGAGAGACCGACCCCTTCGAGGCGGTTCCAGATCTCGGGCACGTCCTCGATGCGGATCCAGTGGTACTGCACGTTCTGCCGGTCGGTGAGGTCGGCCGTGCCGCGCGCGAACTCCTGCGAGATCTCGCCGATCACGCGGAGCTGGTCCGTGGTCAGCCGGCCGCCGTCGATGCGGACGCGCAGCATGAAGTACTTGTCGTCCAGCTCCTCCGGCTCCAGGATCGCGGTCTTGCCGCCGTCGATCCCGGGCTTGCGCTGGGTGTACAGCCCCCACCAGCGCATACGGCCGCGGAGGTCGTTCGGGTCGATCGAGTCGAACCCGCGCTTGGAGTAGATCGTCTCAATGCGTGTCCGCACATTGAGACCGTCGTCGTCCTTCTTGAACTGCTCGTTGCCGTTCAGGGGGGTGAAGTGTCCGGCGGCCCACTGACCCTCACCGCGGTGACGGCTCACCTTGCGGCGGGGCGCTGCGGCTGCAGGGTTCTCGGGGGTGGCGGCCATGTTTCTACGTCCTCCGGGACAGGCGGGTGATCGGCTCTGACCTGCGTGTACGGGCGCATGCGGGCATACGCGCGCGTCTTTGCGCAGTATGAGGCAGATACGGGGAAAACCGGCGGTGCTGCGGCTCGGCTAGCCCGCCGGACAGATGGCGCTGGACATGCGGCCGAGGTCGACGTGCCGCCGACTCACCAAGGCAATTCCAGTTCCGGACATGACGGAAGCGTGTCACGGCGTTCTGGACACAGTCCAGCTTCGTCCGCCATGCGGACACCCTGGTCCCGCTATGTGAGACGAGGGTGTCATCGGTCACAAGCCGCGCACGCTGTCTTGTCGGCGCAGGTCAGGCAGGGTAGGCCCCCGGCCAGGGACCCGGCGTGGTCACCAGTGTCACTTCCTCGACCTGCGTGTCGTAGAGCTTGAAGCCCCGGCGCTGGTAGTTGTCCATCGCGTGCACCCCGTCCAGGCTGCAGGTATGCACCCACACGCGGCTGGTCGGCGCCCGCCCCGGCCGGCGGTCCGCGAGGTCCCAGGCACGGGCGGTGCCGTAGGAGAGGAGGTGGCCGCCGAGGCGGCGGCCGCGGAAGGCGGGGATCAGCCCGAAGTAGGCGATCTCGACGACGCCGTCGTCGTGCGCGTCCAGTTCCAGGTACCCGGCGGGCGTACCCCGGTCGTACACGACCCAGGTCTCCGTGCCCGGCCGGTCCAGGTACTCCTGCCACTGCGCGAACGTCCAACCGAGCCGGTCGATCCAGAGGATGTCCCCGCCCACGGACGCGTACAGAAAGCGGCTGAACTCGGGGGAGGGCACTTCGGCGCGGACGACCCGCACGTCTCCGTCCGGCGTGCTGGCCGGGAGGAGGTCGCGAGGGTCGGTCTGCTCCAGGAACCAGGTCGTCACGGGGGTGTTCGTCATGCCCGTCAGGGAATCATCCGGTCAGGGGATCTGTCGATCAGCTGATCAACCGAGCGAACTGTCGATCGAGTTGAGCGGGAGTGCGAACAGCATCCGTCCGGACACCGACCAGACCTCGCCGGTCTCCTGCCAGTAGGAGAGGGAGTCGGTCTGCGGGCCCCAGCACTGGTGCGTCTCGTCGGCCCCGCATTCGGTGGCCTTGGCGCCGTGCTCGTCCTGACGCCACATCGAGCCCCGGCCGCCGTCCGAACCGGCCGCGCCGCCCACATACCAGGCGGACCCGTTCGCGAGGACGCCCCCGGCGCCGTCGACCTTCGTCGCGTACGCCTCGTCGGCCGTCGCGCGCCCCGCCGAGTCGGTGGCGAGCAGCCCCGGACGCGCGGGATCCCCGCTGAAGGAATACCGCCACAGCCGCTTCGCGCCGCTCGCGACCAGGCTGTCCGGCACCGTGCTCCGGTCGAGGGACAGACCCACGGGCCGTACGGCCGCCTCGTCGCCGCTCAGCCGGTACGACCCGACCGCGGGCAGCACATAGCGGTACCCGGCCGCCGACCAGCCGTCACGCACCCGGCCGACCGCGCCGGCCGTCACCGTGGTGCGCTGGATGCGGTTCATGTCGTACACGTACAGCGCGTCACGCGTCCCGGTCGTGGTGGTGACCAGGAGCTTGTCCTCGTACCAGACCATGCCGGAGATCTTGGAGGCGAGCCCGCGGTAGTCACGGCCGCCATCGGTCGGTACGGCGAGGAGGGCCCAGGTGTAGCTGAGGTGCGCGGTGTCGGCGGCGTTCACGAAGGCGACCTTGGCCAGGCCGCGGGTGGTCGCGCTCCAGCCGGAGAGGATCACCCGGTTCGAGCCCCACCAGCCGTCCTCGTCGGCGTCGCCCGAGGTGGTCACCGAGCGGGGCGTCCAGGCCGGGTCGGCCGCGTCGCCGCTGTCCCAGCAGTACGCGCGGGTGGCCGCCGGTTCGACGGGCAGCGCCGACTTCTCGTCGGTCGTGCAGTCGGCGGCGTCACGCAGGGTGTGATCCGCGCTCTTCAGGACGGTGTCGACGCCGACCGGGCGTCCCATCGCCGAGGAGAGCCGGTCCAGGGACCGCTGTGGCTCCAGATGCTCCCGCAGCTGCAACGCGCCGAGGTCGGAGGCCGAGGTGAGAGGCTTCAGCGCCCCGGGATCGGAACCGACCGTCGCCTGCGAGGCGCTGATCATCGTCGCGGCCGCGGTGAGGCCGAGCGCGGCCCCGGTCAGCACGGCGCGCAGCGCCCTGCCCCGCTTGCGCCGGCGGTGTCGCCCACGTGCACTCATAGTGTCCTCCCGAGGCGAGCCAACTGCGCCTGGTGATCCGTGCGTTGACCAGGGAGCAGGTGGGGTGGCCCGTAGAGGGATGCTACGGCAGTCATGGCCGCCCCATGGGTAAGACCCCGCAAATATGCGGAAGATGCAGCCGGACGCGCCTTTTGCGCCACCTGTCCGCCACACCGCCCTGACCCGCGCCTCCGCCCCGGCCGCCCCCTCGCGTGCCCGCCGCGACAGCCAAACCGACTTCTCCGCTACGGCACTTGGGCCGACGTCCGTCCGCTGGTCACCCCGGGTGCCGTCGAGTGCGGCAGCAGCTCGCGCGGGTCGCCCGGCAGCAGCACCTCGACCTCGGCGTCCTCGCGGAAGCGGTACGGCCGGTGCTCCAGGAGCGCCCCGAGATAGCGCCGTACCCGCGACATCTCGGCACGCACCGTGACCGTGCGGCCGGGGTCGCCGAACATGTCCTCGGCCAGGGCGGCGGCGCTGCGGCCGCTGCGGTGCAGGGCCAGGAGGTAGAGCAACTCGGCGTGCCGCGGGCTCAGTTCATGGGTCCAGGAGCCCGCGCTGCCGTAGACCGTCACCGACCAGCGGCGCGGCAGGGCGAGGTCGAGGACGATCCGGGCGGTGCCGGGCACCGGTTCGTCGGCGGCGCGGACCAGCCAGCCCCCGGCCAGCGGCTCCAGGGAGCACAGCCCGAGCGACGGCAGCCAACGGCGGCCCCCGGAGGGCGACTTGGGCAGCGCGATCCGCTTCACGTACGGCATTCCGGTGACGGCGGCCGTCCAGCCGTCCCGGTCCACCACCAGGGCCCGGCCGCCGATGCGGGGCAGGATCGGCGCCGCCACCGCGCGCAGCCGCTCCAGCGAGGTCAGGTGCAGCTCGCGCAGCCGGGCCTCGGCGAGCTTGGCCACCGAGTCGACCCAGGCGAGGGTGGCCGGGTGCATGGTCTCCAGCGGGCCGCTGACATCGACGACACCGATCAGCCGGCCGTCCCTGGGGTCGGTGATCGGGGCCCCCGCGCAGGTGAACGAGGCCAGCGCGCGCGAGAGATGCTCCCCGGCGAAGACCTGCACCGGCCGCCGTACGACCGCCGGGGTGCCCACGCCGTTGGTGCCGATGACGTCCTCGCGCCAGTCGGTGCCGACCTCGATGCCGGCCTCGTCGGCCTTGCGCAGCACGGCGGCGCTGCCCTCCCGCCACAGCGCGCGGCCCTCGTCGTCGGCGACCAGCACGATGTGGTGGGCGGCGTCCGCGACCGACACCAGGCCCTCGCGCAGCACCGGCAGGACGTGCCTCAACGGGCTTGCGCCGCGCCGCCGTTCGACCTCCTCACGGGAGAGCAGCCCGGTGCGCAGATCGTGGTCGGGGCGGGTCCCGCCGCGTAACGCGCGCTCCCAGGACTCCTCGATCACCGGGCGCGGAGCGGTGCGGGCGCGCTGTCCGAAGGGCGTGGCGTACCGGGCGTCGCTCAGCATCCGGGCCGTCCGCGCCGCGTCGACGGTGGTGCGCCGCGGCAGTCCGGCCGGCGGGTTCGCCATGGGTCCTTCTCTCCGGTCCCGTATCGACGGCTGTTCTCGTGCCGGCTGTTCGTCTCGTATCGACTGTTGGTCTCATAGTGCCGCTCCGCGGTGACGGAGGGAGACAGTCCGGACACAGAAGCGGCCAAGTTGCAACCCTCTGCAACCCTGGTGAACAGCCGTACGGTGTCTGAAACTTGTCCCAGCTGCGAGGGTGGTGCCGTGTCGGCGCAGCACCACCCTCGCGTTGTGCCGGTGGCGGCTCAGACCGCCGGCCGGGCCCGTTCCGCGATCGACGTGAGGTCCAGGCTCGGCGGCAGCGTGCCGAACGCGGAGCCCCAGTCGCCGCCCAGCCGCGAGGCGCAGAACGCGTCGGCGACCTCCGGCGGAGCGTGCTGGACGAGCAGTGCCCCCTGCAGCACCAGCGCCATCCGCTCGACCACGCGCCGGGCGCGGCCCTCGATACCGTCCAGGTCGGCGAACTCGGCGAGCAGGTTCTTCATCGCCCCGTCCAGCCGGTGATCGGCGCCGCGCACCCGGCCGACCTCCACGAGGAAGGCGTTCAGCGCCTGCGGCTCGCGCTGCAACGCCCGCAGGACGTCGAGGGCTTGGATGTTTCCGGCGCCCTCCCAGATCGAGTTGAGCGGTGACTCCCGTACCAGTCGCGGCAGTCCGGACTCCTCGACGTATCCGTTGCCGCCCAGGCACTCCGCCGCCTCGACCGCGACCGGTGAACAGCGCTTGGTCACCCAGTACTTGGCGGCCGGGACCGCCAACCGCAGGAACGCCAGCTCCTGTTCGCCTCCGTCGTCGTAGGCCGCCGCGAGCCGCAGCGCGAGCGTGGTGGCCGCCTCCGACTCCAGGGCGAGGTCGGCCAGGACGTTGCGCATCAGCGGCTTGTCCATGAGCTTGCCGCCGAACGCCTCGCGGTGGGCGGCGTGATGGACGGCCTGCGCGACGGCCTGCCGCATCAGACCGGCCGAGCCCAGCACACAGTCGAGCCGGGTCGCCGCGACCATCCCGATGATGGTCCGCACCCCGGCCCCTTCGTCCCCGACCCGGCGCGCCCAGGTGCCGTCGAACTCGACCTCGGCGGAGGCGTTCGACCGGTTGCCGAGCTTGTCCTTGAGGCGCTGCAGGAGGAACACGTTGCGGGTGCCGTCCGCCAGCACGCGGGGGACCAGGAAGCAGGTGAGCCCGCCCGGTGCCTGTGCGAGCACGAGGAAACCGTCGGACATGGGCGCCGAGCAGAACCACTTGTGGCCGGTCAGCTCGTACGTCCCGTCCTCGGCGAGCGGGCGCGCCTCCGTCGTGTTGGCGCGGACGTCGCTGCCGCCCTGCTTCTCCGTCATCCCCATCCCGAAGACCGCTCCGGCCTTGAGATGGGCGGGCCGCAGCTCACGGTCGTAGACCATCGAGGTCAGCCGGGGCTCCCACTCGGCGGCGAGCGCCGGGTCGGCGCGCAGGGCGGGGACCGCCGCGTGAGTCATCGACAGGGGGCAGCAGTTGCCCGCCTCGACCTGGGTCCAGACGAGGAAACCGGCGGCCCGCCGCACATGTCCGGCGGGGCGGTTCCAGGCGGCGGTCAGCCCGGCCGACACACCCTTGCCGAGCAGCCGGTGCCAGGCCGGATGGAACTCGACCTCGTCGATCCGGTGGCCGTAGCGGTCGTGGGTGCGCAGGCCCGGGGGGTTGTCGTTGGCCTGCGCACCCCACTCCTGGAGCTGGGCCGA
Source organism: Streptomyces sp. NRRL F-525 (assembly GCF_000716605.1). Lineage (GTDB taxonomy): Bacteria > Actinomycetota > Actinomycetes > Streptomycetales > Streptomycetaceae > Streptomyces. Next base: position 150,099 of record NZ_JNXE01000010.1, read on the forward strand.
GCCGGCGGCGCGGCCCAGCGCGGAGAGGTCGTCGTGGACCTCGTCCAGCAGTCCGGGCGGTGTGTGCCGTTCGACCGCCTCCGTCAGGACGCGGTCGGCGGTGAAGACGTCGTATCCGACCAGTGGGGGAGTCTGGTTCGTCACGGTGTGGGTGGTGCGTGCCATGGCTGGAACCTACCCGTGGGGACGGCGGTGGTCGGGATCTCCACTGCGCGGCAGCTGTGGAGATCCACCCTGGCACAAGTGCCCACCGCCGACGTCAGGCCGAGCGGGACATGGCCGCCAGCATCGCGGTCTCGGGCATCTCCTCCTCCAGCCAGCCGGTGCGATACACCGTGTCCAGATAGCGTTCGCCCAGGTCAGGGGCTATCGCCACCGCTGTCGTGCCATGCCGGCCGTTGCGGGCGAGCCACTGCTCGGCCCCGCTGACGACCGTGCCGGTGGACCCGCCGAACAGGAAGCCCCGCGCGGCCAGCCGGCGGCAGGTCGCCACGGTGTCCGGCTCCCCGACATGGATCACGTCGTCGATGTACGACGTGTCGAGGAAGGGCGGTGCCACGCTGGTGCCGAGGCCCGGGATCATCCGGGGCCCGGACTCCCCGCCGAACGTGACCGACCCGGCCGCGTCCACGGCGACGATCCGCACCCGGCGCCGCCACTGCCAGAACCAGCGCGCGCAGCCCATCAGCGTCCCGGTGGTCCCGGCGCCGACGAACAGCACGTCCAGTTGCGGGAACCGGCGGGCGATGGCGGGTGCCGTGGTGCGGTAGTGCGCCCGCCAATTCCCATGGTTCGTGTACTGGTTGAGCCACACGTACCGCTCGTCGGAGGCGCACAGCGCCCGCACGTACGCGATCCTGGCGCCCAGGAAGCCGCCGTGCGCGTCGGGCTGGTCGATGACGTGGACCCGGCTGCCGAGCGCCTCCATCAGCTGCACCGTGGGCACGTTGCAGCGTCTGTCGGTGATGCAGAGGAACCCGTAACCGCGGCTCGCCGCGAGCACGCTGAGCGCCACCCCCAGGTTGCCGGACGACGACTCGACCAGCACCGAGCCGGGCCGCAGGATGCCGGCCCGCTCGGCGGCGTCCACCATCTCGGTGGCGGCCTTGAGTTTGACGGAGCCGGCGAAGTTGAACCCCTCGCACTTCAGATAGAGCGGCAGTTCCAGTGCTGCCCGCAGGTCGACGTAGAGGTCGTCCTCGTTGAACTCCGCGGGATCGGAAATAACAGCCATGTTTTCCCCCTAGTGGTGCGCCACGATCGCCGTCAGCCGTACCGGCGCAGCTCGTGGAAGAACCCGTCGACGACGTGGAGTTCGCCCCGTCGGACCACTTCGTCATGGACGAACCTGCCGACCGCGAGGTCGAGCACCCCGAGCCCGAAGGGCGAGAACACCACCGTCCGGTCGGTCGGTACGCTCACCCGGCCCGTCAGTACGTCGTCCAGCGTGCCGTCGATGAACTCCCGCCCCCCGGTGGCCTGTTCGGCCAGGTGCGGTGACGTGTCGGCCTTCAGGCAGTGCTCGACGTCGTCCACGAAGTTCGCGGACGCGAGCAGGATCGCCGGGTCGAGATCCCGCAACGACACGTGCAGGACCAGCGGATGATGGTCGAACCAGGCCGGATCGTGCACATGCGGCGAGCCGGCGATCGTCGCGAACACCAGCAGGTCGCTGGAGCGGACGAGCCCTTCGGCCTTGTCGTGCACGGTGATCCGCCCCGGCGCCCCCGACCGCTCCAGGTATCCCCGGAACCCCTCCGCGCTTTCCGCGGACAGGTCGTAGACGCCCGTCTCCTCGAACTCCCAGCCGGTGGCCCGGAGATGGGTGTGGATGTAGCGGGCGATCAGGCCCGTCCCCACGAACCCGACGCGCAGCGGCCGTTCACGACCCTGGCTGAGCTTGTCGGCCGCGAGCGCCGCCGAACTCGCCGTACGGGTCGCGCTGATCACCGAACTCTCCAGGCAGGCGTACGGATAGCCGGTGTCGGGGTCGTTGAGGATCAGCACCGCCGAGGCCCTGGGCAGCCCCGACCCGGTGTTCCCCGGGAAGCTGGAGATCCACTTCAGTCCGTCCACCCGCAACGGCCCTCCAAGTGAGGCCGGCAGCGCGATGATCCGGGACGACGGGCGGTCCGGGAAGCGCAGGAAGTACGACGGCGGGTTCACCGAGTCGCCCGCGCCGTGCAGCCGGTAGGTGGCCTCCACGAGGGCGCCGATCTCCGACTCCCGCCCGGCCAGGGCCTGTTGGACCTGCTCGCCGCTGATGACCGAGAAGGAAGGCGTGTCGATGCTCATGCCGCCCTCCCGCCGGCCGTCGGGGCGAGGTCCGTCAGGCGCACCGGATCGCCGAGCCCGGCGAGCACCTCGCGCGGCCCCTCGAACGGCTCCCTGCCGTGCGCGGTACGGATGTTGTCCACCAGCAGCAGATCCCCGGACCGCCACGGCTCGCGCCGCACGTGCCGGTCGTAGGCCTCGTTGACGGCCGTCACGATGCCCGCGTCGATCGGATCGCCGTTCCCGAAGCGGGTGTTGAAGGGGAGCGCGTCGGCGCCGTAGACGTCGACGAGGTACTCGCGGACCTCGGGTTCCATCGTCCACTCGTTCAGGAACGCGATCTGGTTGAACCAGCAGCGGCGGCCCGTGACCGGGTGGCGGAGGACGGCTGCGCGGTGCTGGCGGGTGCGCAGCGAACCGTCGGGCTGCCAGGCGAACTCGATGCCCTGGGTGCGGCAGTAGCGCTCCACGACGGCCCGGTCGTCAGTGCCGAAGGCCTCGGCGACCGACGCCCCGATCTCCTCGTGGTACGTCCGCGTCAGCATCCAGCCCTCCCGCTCGAACCGCTCCACGAGCGGTGCGGGCAGCGACTGGAGGACGGCCTCGGCGTCGGCGACCGGGGTCGCGCCGCCCTCCGTCGGCGCCTCCAGGCAGGCGTAGAGCAGCAGGCCGGGGAACTCCAGGGCGTAGCTCAACTCGTGGTGCTGGCACATCGGTTGGTCGGTCGGCCACTTCGTGGCGGAGTACACGCCCTCCGCGTACGTACGGCGGGGCGCGAACGGCTCCCGGTCCGCCATCAGGGAGTTGGTGAGCCGCCGGAAGACGGTCTCGGCGCCGGCCGGGTCGGCGAGCCCGAGCCCGCGGACCAGGACACAGCCGTGCTCGGCGACGACGGAGCGCAGCGCGTCACGGTGTCCGGCGGCCCAGCCGACCGGGTCGCCGCCGACGTCGGCGTGCAGCAGCGGCGGACTGTTCGGGCTGAGGGCGACGGAGTTGAGCAGAGTCGCGGAAGAGAGCGACATCTCGGTGTTCCTTTCGGTGATGCTGTTGAGCGTTCGACCGGGGGTGCGGCTGGGCTCAGGAGGAGACCGGCGGGTCCAGCAGTCCGGCCAGGTCCGCGAGGACCGGGTGACGGGTGACGTCCTTGAGGCTGATCGCCCGGTCGAGGGCGACCGCCAGCTTCACCGCGGCCAGCGAGGTGCCCCCGCGGTCGAAGAAGTGGTCCTGGCGGCCGATCCGGTCGGCCGGGATGCCGAGGACCACCGCCCAGGCCGCCGCCAGCCGCCGCTCGGCGGGCGTGTCCGGCCCGTCTCCCACGGCGTCCAGGTCACCCGCGAGCGCGGTGAGCGTCCTGCGGTCGGTCTTGCCGTTGGCGGTCAGCGGCAGCGACGCCCGCCAGTGCACGACCGACGGCACCATGTACGCGGGCAGCGACTCGGCCAGCGTGGACCGCACCGCGCCGGCCTCGACGGGCCGCGGGCCGGTGCAGAACGCCACCAGCGCCGTCCCGCGCACGACGACCACCGCGCCGTCGCGCACCCCGTCCACCCGCAGCAGCGCGTTCTCGATCTCGCCGATCTCGACGCGGAAGCCGCGGATCTTCACCTGGCTGTCCCGGCGCCCCAGGAACTCCAGCTTGCCGTCGGGACGCCAGCGTCCGTGGTCCCCGCTGCGGTACAGCCGCTCACCGGGCCGGTACGGGTCCTCGGTGAACGCGGCCTTCGTCCGCTCGGGATCGTTGACGTACCCCCGGCCCACGCACACACCGGAGAACACGATCTCGCCGGGCGCCCCCAGCGGCACGGGCACCAGATCCTCGTCCACCACGTACACGCGGACATTGGAGACGGGCCGACCGAGCGGGACGCGGTCGCCGTCCGGTGACCGGTCCATGACCTCGTGGTTGGTGTCGTCCGAAGTCTCCGTCAGGCCATAGGCGTTGACGAGCCGCACCCCGGGCCGAGCGGTGAACCAGCGGTCCACCAGCTCCTTCTTCACGGCCTCCCCGGTGACCGACACACAGCGCAGATCGGGGAGTTGGCGCGGCTGCCGCTCCAACTCGGCGAGCACGGCCTCCAGATACGACGGCACGACCTGGAGCACATTGACGCGCCCCGCCTCGATCGTGTCGGCGAATCGCGCCACGTCCAGGATCACGTCCTGCTCCACCAGCAGCGTCCGCCCGCCCACGAGCGGCGCGCAGACCAACTGCCACAGCGAGATGTCGAAGCACTGCGGCGCGGTCTGCGCCACCACCTGCCCGGCCCCGATCCCCAGATCGTCCAGCTTGGCGAACACGTGGTTGAGGAAACCCGCGTGCTCGCACATGGCGCCCTTGGGCTCACCCGTGGAGCCCGACGTGAAGTAGATGTAGGCGAGTTGACCCGGCGAGACCTCGATACCGAGATCGCCGTCCGAGTGGCCCTCGGCGTACGCCTCGTCGACGTAGAGCGTGCGGTCGGTCGGGTCGCCCAGCGCTCCGTCGCTGCCGTGCTCGGTCAACACCAGCTCGCACCCGGCGCGTTCGAGCACTCTGGCGACCCGGTCGGCCGGGAAGTGCGGCTCGACGGGCAGATACACCCCGCCCGCCTTGAACACGGCGAGCACGGCGGCCATCCAGTCCAGGTTCCGCTCCAGCACCACGGCGACGACACCCTCGCGGGTCAGTCCCCGGGAGAGCAGCGCCCGACTGAGCTGGTTCGCCCGGGAGTTGAGCTCCCGGTACGTCCACTGCCTCTCGCCCTGGACGGCGGCGACCGCGTCCGGGCACACCGCCACCATGTCCTCGAACAGCTCGTGCACCCGCCGGTCCGGCAGCTCGCGGTGCGGGCCCGCCAACTCGTCGAGCTGGAAGCGGAGTTCGGCGTCCGACAGCAGCACCGGGCGGTCCGGCTCGGTGAGCGCCGTGACGTGATAGCCCGCGACGCGGGCGGCGGCCTCGGCGTCCAGGACGTCGGTGCGGTACCGCAGCCGCAGTGTGCGGCCGGTGACGCGCACCTCCACCGCCGGGTCCTCCTCGGCGGGTTCACCCGACAGGGCCCCGAGGACCTTGGCATGGGCGACCTTCAGTGCGGCGGGCTCGACCGACAGCCCGTCGGGCAGGGACACTTCGTGCTCCGCCACACCGGGCACCGGAGCGAGCGTCCACCGCGGAATGATCTCCATCGTTCTCTTTCCCCCCTGTTTCCTTCCCCCTGCGGCACGAGCCGTCAGGGAGTCCTGTGCTGTCCGGCGCGCCGTGGCGCCACCGCCGGATTCCCGCCCCACCGGGACCGCGCCGGCATCTCCTCGCCCTTCATCAGGAAGGAGTCGGCGGTCAGTTCGGCCCCGTCACCCATCGAGACGCCGTAGTGGACGAGCGCACCCACCCCGAGGGTGCAGCCGGCGCCGATGGTGATCATTTCGGACTTGAAGGTGCCGTCCTCCTGCGAGTGCGACTGCACCTTCGTGTGCGCCGACAGCGTGCAGTCGTCGCCGATCGCGGTCAGCGTGCGCTCGGTGATGTACGCGCCGTCGTCGAAGACCCGGCGTCCCATCCGCACGCCCAGCAGCCGCCAGATCAGGTTCTTGAACGGCGTGCCGTTGAACACCTGGATGTAGGTGTCCGGCACCTTCCACAGCCGCTCGTGCCACCAGAAGTACGGGTCGTAGATCGAGCACAACTTCGGCTCCAGCGGCCGGAATCCACCGACCAGCCGCTCCACCAGCACGTAGTACCCGGCGGTGAAACCGAGCCCGAGCATCAGGGACGCGCCGATCAGCAGCCCGCCGCCGATGCCCTCACCCCCGTACAGGTCGACGGCGGCGAAGCCGAGCACCGTGAGCACGAACCAGTGCAGCCAGCGCACGAACAGATACAGGCCCATCGAGCGCAGGTTGGACCGGTTCTTCGCGGCCAGTCGGCGCTTCAGCTCGTCGCCCTCGCGCAGATGGTCGAAGCGGCTGTCGCGCTCCACCGAGCGCGGGATCTCGAAGCACGGCGAGCCCAACAGGCCGACGCCCTCGCGGAGTTCACCGTCGATCGGCACCATCACCTTGGTGGCGAGCAGACAGTTGTCGCCGGTACGGCCCCCCGAGGGGTAGGCGATGTTGTTGCCCAGGAAGTTGCGCGGCCCGATCGAGGCGCGCGACAGCCGGAACGACGTACTGGAGAAGTCCGCGTTCACGATCGACAGCCCGTCCGCGACCATCGTGCCGCTGCCCACCGTGGCCAGATACGGCGTCTCGTGCTGCACCTCCGTACCGAAGTTGGAGCCGGTCTGCTCCACCACGCCGAGGTCGTAGCCGATCGCCTTCAGATAGCCGACGATGAACGAGCTGTCCCCGCACAGCCACTTGAAGAACTTCAGGTTGGTCATCCGTGCCACCGCGCGCTGCACCGAGTAGTGGAAGCCGTACAGCGGATACACCTTGTCGGGGCGCAGCAGCGGACGCAGCAGCCTCGGCAGCAGGGACACCGCGGCGAAGCCGAGGACGACGAACCCGACGAACGCCACGAGCGACAGACCCAGCGCCTCGCCGTAGAACCGGGCGGAGTTGAGGTCCTTGGTGTTCGGATCCAGCAGGTGGTCGAGGGCCGGGACGACGGTCAGCAGCATGTAGGTGCCGCCGATCGCGAGCGGGACGTAGACCAGCAGCATCTGCAGGAACGCGCCGAGGCCGTAGCCGAAGCGGCGCAGGGCCGAGCAGTCCGCGTGCGGGACACGGACGTAGTCGACGTCCGTGGGCTGGGCCGGGGAGCCGTGCACGCGCTGCCCCGCCGGGACGGCCGCGTCGTCGTACAGGGCGGAGGAGTGGCCGAGTTGGGACCCGTCGCCCATGACCGTGCCGATGTCGAGGACGGTCTTCTCACCGACGTACACCTCGCTGCCGAGGGTGACCCGGCCGGTGCGGATGCGGCCGGCCCGCGCCTGGTAGCAGAGGAAGAAGGTGTCCTTGCGGATGACCGTTCCGTCTCCGATGGTCAGCAGGTCGGTGCAGACCGGTACGGAGTGGGACAGGATCGTGACGCCCTTGCCGATCCGGGCGCCGAGGGCGCGCAGATACAGGACGTAGAGCGGGTTGCCGGCGAACAGGATCATCGGGTTGGCGTGCAGCAGCGCCTTGACCGTCCAGAACCGGACGTAGGCGAGGCCCCAGACCGGGAACTCGGTCTCCTTCCAGCGGCCCACGAGAATCCACTTGGCCACCACCGGAACCGTGCACACACCGACGAACACCGCGCCGCCGAATATCGCGGACCGCAGATATACCTGGACCACTCCGGCACCGGAGGAAACCCATTCGTAGCCCTGTCCCGTGACCGTCCCGGCGAGCACGCAATACACGGCGAAAATGATGAACTGAAGCGCCCCGCACAGCAGATAGCGGGCCGTGCTCCCGGCTGGTGGCGCCTCCGCCTCGACCGGTGCGGCGGGCTCCGGTGTGTCGGCGAGCGCCGCCGCCAGACTGCGGATCGTCGGATATCCGTAGACGTCCCGCATCGACACCGACGGCAGATCCTCGCGTTTCCTGACCCGGGCACAGAAATGTGCCATCACCAACGAGTTGGCGCCCAGGTCGTCGAAGAAGTGACTGTCGAGGGGTATGTCTTCCTTGCGTACGACACCGGCCAGGACCTCCGCGAGGACGGTCTCGGTGACGGTGCCGGGTTTTCCACCCACGTGGCTCCTTGGTGCTGATCGTCGTCTTTGAATTGCCAAAGACGAATACGGTGGAGTCGCGCCCGTTGTTCACGGCAGGGGCAAATTGAATAACACGCGAAACGGGTGGGGTAAATGGGAATTCGTGAGATTCGAGTTCCCTGTTGTGTGCTGAGTTTCCACATGGACTGGGCCCTGGTCCTGGGCCAATTGATTCCCCCGAGTCGTGTGCGCTGACGTCGTCCCAACGCGCGCAACGAATGCAGTCCGGATTATTTCTGGACATTCCGGAACAGGTCAAGGCTGTTTCGGTCAATGGCGCTTTTTCGTCTTCGCCGGCCGGGGGGCGGGTCAACATGAATTGACGCCTGAAGTCCTCACCGGGACACTCTCCGAAACGGCCGCCGAAGTATCGAATGCGGCTTCGATTGGCGGGGCGATTATTTTCGGCCACCGCGAGCATGACACGACCGTCCCCGAGGGCGTGCATCCCGGCCGACGCCCCCGCGGGACGAGTGCATCCCGGCGCGCCGGATACCTTTAGGGCGTGCAGTCAGCAAGTGAACCCCCCGAGCGGCCCACCAGCCGGTTCCACCGGGCGCGTGCCCTCTACCGGAACGTCTCCAAGCGCAGGACCGCCTGGCTGTTGGTCAAGGACACCGTCAACTCCTGCATGGAGTACCGCATCCTGGGCCTCGCGGCCGAGGCCGCGTTCTTCACGCTGCTGTCCGTGCCGCCGCTCCTGCTGAGCCTCATCGGCCTGCTCGGCTACGTCGACAGCTGGACCGGCGCCCACAGCATCGCCGGCCTGGAGAACAACATCCTGGAGGCGTCGCGCACGGTCCTGTCCGACAAGGGCGTGCACGAGATCGCCCAGCCGATCCTGCACGACGTGATGAAGGGCGGCCGGCCCGACGTCATCTCCATCGGCTTCCTGTTCGCCCTGTGGTCGGGCTCCCGCGCGGTCAACGTCTTCATCGACACCATCACCGTCATGTACGGCCTCGACGGCGTGCGCGGCATCGTCAAGACCCGGATCGTGTCCTTCGCCCTGTTCATCGCGGCCCTGCTGATCGGCTCGATCGCGCTGCCGCTGATGGTGGCGGGCCCGGACGCCGTGGTGAACGTGGTGCCGTGGTCGGAGACGGTCGTACAGGTCCTCTACTGGCCGGTTGTCATCGTCCTGTCCGTCGTCTTCCTGACGACGCTGTACCACGTGTCGGTCCCCGTCCGCTCCCCGTGGATCGAGGACGTCCCCGGCGCCCTGGTCGCCCTCGCGATGTGGGTCCTGGGCAGCTACCTGCTGCGCATCTACCTCACCAGCACGGTCGAGGGCCCCACCATCTACGGCTCCCTCGCCGCCCCCGTCGCCGTCCTCCTCTGGATCGGCGTCTCCGCGTTCGCCGTCCTCGTGGGAGCCGCCGTCAACGCGGCCATCGACCGCGTCTGGCCCGCCGCCGCGACCGCCGCCGCCCGCGCCGCCAACGAACGCCGCCAGGACGAGCAGGTCGCCGAGTACGTCGCCCGCATGGCCGCGGTCCGCGCCCGGGACGGCGAGGACGACGACGACCCCGACGACTCCTACATGCCCTCGGAGTTCCCGGAGCGCTGGTCCCGCTTCCTCCCCCCGGAGGACGTGACCTCCCGCCTCCGCACCCACGCGAAGAGCACCCACACCCACAAGGGCACCGGCGACAACTCTCAATCACCGGACAAGTAAGGCGCCCCCAAGGGGATGGGGCGGGCCCTCTCGATCACCGGCCGGCTGAAGCGCGCCCCACAGGGGCGCGGGGAACGGCGCGACCAGCCACAACGAGCCCGCAGCCTACGAACCGACCTTCCACGCACCCGCCGCGGCCGCCTCCCGCACGAACTCCGAGAAGTCCCGCGGCTCCCGCCCCAACACCTCCTGAACCCCCTCGGAGAGATACGAGTTCCGCCCGTCCAGCAGCGACTCGAACAACTCCACCAGGAACTCGACCTCCTCACCCGGCACCCCGAACCCCGCGAGAACGTCCCCGTACTGACGAGCGGACACCGCCCGGTACGAAAGCTCACGCCCCGTCACCGCAGCGATCTCCGCCACCGCCTCCCCGAACGTCAGCAACCGAGGCCCGGACACGGTGACCGCCTGTCCCACATACCGCTCCCCACCCGTCACCACAGCCACAACCACATCCGCGATGTCCCGCACATCGACGAACGGCTCCCGCACCGAACCCCCGGGGAACACCAGTTCCCCACTCTCCCGGAACCCCTCCACCAACGGCCCCTCACTGAAGTTCTGCGCGAACCACGCCGCCCGCACGACCGTCCAGTCCGCCCCCGACCCCCGCAACGCCTCCTCGGTGGGCCGAGCCCGCTCCTCCCCCCGGGACGACAGCAGCACGAGCCGCCGTACCCCCAGCCCCACCGCCTCCTGCGCCAACAACCCCACCGCACGCCCCGCCTCCGGCGCCCCCACGTCCGACGGATACACGAGATACGCCGCATCGGCACCCCGCAACGTCTCCGCCCACGTGGACCGATCCGCCCAGTCGAACCCCCGCGCCCGAGAGGCCTCCCGCACGGTCAGCCCCGCCGCCCGCGCCGCCTCCGCCACCCGCCGCCCGGTACGCCCCGAAGCGCCGGTCACCACAATCGTCATGTTCCGCGCATTCTGTGCCATGCCCTCCAGTCAACGCCCGCGCGCCCGCATCGACCATCGCTGAACGGCTCATTCCCATAACCGCGCGTCTACGCTGGCCACATGGACGCCCTGGCAGGCCTTCTGGAGGGTCCACGCGCGCGTGGCGCCTTCATGATCCGCGCGTGCTTCGATCCGCCGTGGGCGGTACGCATCGAGGACCGCGCCCCGCTCACGGTCATGCTCATGGTCCGCGGCGACGCCTGGATCACCCCGGACACGGGGGAGCGGATCCGCCTGCGGGCCGGTGACCTCGCCATCGCCCGCGGCCCCGACCCGTACACCTGCGGCGACACCCCAGACACCGCCCCGCAGGCCGTGATCCTCCCCGGCGCCGAGTGCCACTACCCCGACGGCACCCCGCTCAACGGCTCCATGGACCTCGGCGTCCGCACCTGGGGCGACCGCCCCGACGGCTCCACGGTCATGCTCATCGGTACGTACCTCATGCGCGGCGAGATCAACGGCCGCCTCCTGGACGCCCTCCCACCGCTGCTGACCCTCCCCGCCGAGGTCTGGGAGTGCCCGCTCACCCCGCTCCTCATGGACGAGATCGTCCGCGACGAACCCGCCCAGGAGGTCGTCCTGGACCGCCTCCTCGACCTCCTGGTCATCGCCGCCCTGAGGGCCTGGTTCTCCCGCCCGGAGGCCGAGGCCCCGGCCTGGTACCGCGCACTGGCGGACCCCGTCGTCGGCAGGGTCCTGCGCCTCCTCCAGGACGACCCGGCCCACCCCTGGACGGTCGCCTCCCTCGCCGCCAAGGCGGGCGTCTCCCGCGCGGCCCTGGCCCGCCGCTTCACCGACCTCGTCGGCGAACCCCCGATGTCCTACCTCACCGCCTGGCGCCTCGCCCTCACCGCGGACCGCCTCCGCGACACCGAGGACACCATCGGCGCGATCGCCAGGCAGGTCGGCTACGGCAGCGCGTTCGCCCTGTCCAGCGCCTTCAAACGGGTCTACGGCGTGAGCCCGCAGGAGCACCGGACGCGGGCGGGGTAGCAGCGCCGGTGGGCGTAGCCTTTCGACCGTGTACGCGGAGAGGGCGTCCCGGCTGCCGGGCGCGGTGGTCTGGAGCCGCACGATCGAGGCCTCCACCGCCGGCCCGGTCCACCCCGTCCTGCCCGACGGCTGCATGGACCTCCTCTGGAACGAGGGCCGCCTCCTGGTCGCGGGCCCCGACACCCGCGCGTACGTCCCCGGGACCGCCCCCGCCCATTGGGCGGGCATCCGCTTCAGCCCCGGCACCGCCCCCACCTACCTGGGCGTCCCCGCACACGAACTCCGCGACCGCCGGGTCGACCTCACCGACCTCTGGCCCGCCGCGACGGTACGCCGCCTCACCGCCCGCGTCTCCACGGCCCCCGACCCCGTGACGGCACTGGAAGAAACGGCACTGGAACGCGCCGCGGACGTGCCCCCACCCGATCCCCTCCTACGACACCTCGTGGCGGCCCTCGACACCGGCCGCCCCGTCGCCGCCACCGCCGACGAACTCGGCCTCGGCGCCCGCCAGTTGCACCGCCGCTCCCTCACCGCGTTCGGCTACGGCCCCAAGACACTCGCCCGGGTGCTTCGCCTGCAACGGGCCCTCGCGCTGGCCCGCGCCGGAGTCCCGTTCGCGGAGACCGCGGCCCGGTCCGGTTACGCGGACCAGGCCCATCTCGCCCGGGACGTCAAGGAGTTGGCCGGGATTCCGCTGGGGCAGCTGCTCGGCCGAGCCGGTTAGGCAGGACCCGGCGCGGGACTCGGCGCGGGACTCAGCGGGGCGAAGAGATCCACGCCGTTGCCGTCGGGGTCGTGCACGACGGCGTACCGCTGGCCCCAGAAGGCGTCCCACGGCTTGAGTTCGCCGTGCTGCCCCGCGCCGGTCAACTCGTCGTAGACCCGGTCGACTTCGGCGGGGTCGTCACAGAGCAGGGCGAGCGCGGCCCGCCCGCTGCCGCTGGGTGCCTGCCAACCCGGGTGGAACGAACGGACGGTGTCCTCGGTATCAAGCAACAGCCGCAGCCCACCGGGCAGTTGGGCCTCGGCGTGCGGCTGGCTCTCGGCATCCTCGGGGAACCCGAACCCGAGCCGACGGTAGAAGGCGACAGAGGCGGCCATGTCGGAGACGACCAGGCCGATCGCGTCGAATCGTGGAGTCATGCGGCAACGGTAGGCGGGGCCGGGTCGGCCGGTCTTGAAGGAATCGGACACCGCGCTCGGCGGATCGTTCAGCCGAAGGCCACCGGTCAGCTCAGCCGAAGGTCACCGGTCCGCGGGGCGTGTCCACCGTGAAGGAGAGACCCACCGGGCCCTCGGCCACCACCAGTTCCGCCCCCACAGCCGACAGCAACGGGCGGATCTCGTCCGGGACCGGTGCCGTCGCGGACAGCTCCAGCAGAGGCGCGACGGGCAGGCCCGAGGCGGACGTCGGGTGGGGCGAGGAACTCCAGTCGATGAGGAACGGCACCAGGCCGGAGGGATGCGCCGTGTCCCCGTCGGTGAGCCGCCACTCCAGCAGCGTCCCGTCGGGCCGGCGACGGCTCATCGCCCGCACGGGCCCGGGGTCGTACCCCTGGGCCCGGGCCGCCGCGACCGCCGCGTCCAGGTCGGGCGGGGACACCGCCCAGGTCACCGTCCGGGCAGCGGTCAGCCCGTCGACCCCGAAGGGGCGCGGACCCGACGGCTCGGCCTGCTCCGGGTCCGGGCCGATGATCTCCAGGTAGCGCGAACCACCCAGCGAGACAAGGAAGTTGCGGGTACCGAGCCCGACATGGGCACCGCCCGCGACCGGCGTGATGCCCGTGCGCTCGGTGAACTCGGCGACCGTGGCCGCCAGTTCGGGGGTCGCGAGGACGAGATGGTCGAGGCGTGCGGGAAGTGCGTTCATCCCCACCGAGGCTACGCGGCGGGGCCGCACCGGAGGAGGGAAAAAGTCCCTCAACTGTGGAACACCTGTACGGCAGGATGGGCACATGATCCGTGCCGTGCGCGCCCTGCCGATGCTGTTGCTCCCCGCGCTGTCCCTGCTGCTCGCAGGCTGCGGCACCGAGAAGGCGGACGCGGGTGCCGGCACCCCCAGTGCCTCGACCGCCCCCGCCACGACCGCCGAAATCGCCTCCCGCGCAAGGTCGTTGGGCTTCGACCCCGACCTCGTGTACGTCATCGACCCGCCCGGATTCACCCTCGCCGAGCAGTCGGTCGGGGTGTCGGACGTCGGTCTCTCCATCGCGTACACGGACCTGAAGACCGGCGTGGTGATCACCCTGCGCGTCGAGCCGGGCACGATGACCGACGCGAACTGCACGACGCAGGTGGCGTTCAGCGAGCACATGACCTGCGTACGCGACGGGGACGCCTGGTACCGCACCGGCGACGGAACGACCGAGTACGTCCTGGCGCAGAAGGGCCACCTCGTGTTCGTCGACGCAGAACAGGGCAAGGTGACCCGCGCCGTCCTGCGCAAGTCGGCCCAGTCGCTCCGCCGCCCGTACAAGAGCGAACTCCCGGTCGTCCTCCCTTCCGCCCCCGCGAAATAGGCTGCGCCGCATGGCTGCCGCGCCCCGCCTCCTCGTCTGCACCCGCACCACCGACTACCGCCACGACTCCATCCCGGCCGCGGTGACCGCCGTACGCACCCTCGGCCCCTTCGAGGTGGACGCCACCGAGGACCCGGCCGCCTTCGAACGCCCCCTGGACGACTACGCGGCCGTCGTCTTCCTCTCCACCAGCGGCGAGATACTGACACCGGCGGGCCGCCAACACCTCGCCTCCTACGTCGATTTGGGCGGCGGCTTCGTCGGAGTCCACGCGGCGGCCTGCACCGAGTACGACTGGCCGTACTACGGCGACCTCCTCGGCGCCCGCTTCGACCGGCACCCCGCCTACCAGCCCGGGAACGCGCTGATCGAGGACCGCACCCACCCGGCCACGCAACACCTGCCCGCCGTATGGCAGTTCACGGACGAGTGGTACGACTTCCGCACCAGCCCACGGAGTTCGGTCCACGTCCTCGTCTCGGCCGACGAATCCTCGTACGAGGGCGGCCGGATGGGCACCGACCATCCCCTCGCGTGGTGCCACGAGAAGGGCGCGGGCCGGGTCTTCTACACGGCCCTCGGCCACGCCTCCGAGGCCTACGAGGACCCGGACTTCCGCGCGCATCTGCTGGGCGGGATCACCTGGGCGACAGGGCTGAACTAGCGGCCCGGTCCGCGCTGTTCGCAGGAGGGAACCGGGCTCGTCCCACGGCCCGGGCGCCCGGGTCTCCCCTGCCCGGAAATCCGAGTGAACCTCTCCCGGGTGGCGGCCGTAGACGACCACAGCGGGCGGCCCGATGAGCCCCCTTCTGGAGGCCGGACAGCGGCCAGGCACGGGAATGGGAATGGACTGGATGCAGATGTTCGACGGCGCTTCGAGCGCCCGCAAAATGAGGCTGCTTCGGCTTTGTCGACGCAATCCGCGACGCATGCTGGTCGTTCCCCTCGACCATCCTCTGACGGACGGGCCGATCGCCGGGGGCGGTTCGGGACTCAATCGACTGGTCGGCCAGTTGGCGACGAACGGCGCGGACGCCGTGGTCCTGCACAAGGGAAGCATCCGCCGTGTGGATCCGGCCTGGTTCACCCAGATGTCGCTCATCGTGCATTTGAGCGCGAGTACCGCGCATGCTCCGGACCCTGACGCCAAATGTCTGGTCGCGACCGTCGAAGAGGCGCTGCGGCTCGGCGCCGACGCGGTGAGTGTGCACGTGAACGTCGGTTCTCGGGAAGAGGCGCGGCAGATAGCGGATATGGCGGTGGTGGCGGAAGCCTGCGACCGCTGGAACATTCCGCTGATGGCGATGATGTATCCGAGAGGGCCGGGAATCGCCGACCCTCGTGATCCGGAACTGGTCTCCGCCGCCGTGACGGTCGCGGCCGAGATCGGGGCCGATCTGGTCAAGACGTACGCCCTCGATTCGGATGGGGACATGCTGCGTCTGACGGCGTCCTGTCCGGTGCCGATTCTGGTGGCCGGCGGCCCGCGCGTCGGCAATGGGAAAGCGCTGCTGGAATTCGTCGATTCCGCGCTTCGGGGCGGGGCGGCCGGTGTCGCCATGGGCCGGAACATCTTCGAGTCCGACAATCCGGCCGCCACGACACGTGAACTCGCCCGCCTCGTGCACGGCGACGTGCCTCCGCCCGCTCCGATCGAGTTCTACACGAAAGAGACAAGGAACCATGAAACTCACGTGGCTTGACATCCGCGGTGCCGCCCATAAGCAGGCGGTACTTGAAGAAGCGCTGCATCAGCGGTTGGACGGAATTGTCTCGGACTCCCTGGTGGACCTGGCCGACCTGCCGCCCACGGTGAAGAAGGTCTTCTTCCCGCACGGCACGGAGATCGAGGAGCTGCCCGACGATCTCGGCGCGGCCGACGTGGTGATCGTCGATCCGCGCGTGCACGGGACGCCCGCGGAACTCTCTGTGGTGTACCCGGGAGTCGAGTTCGGACGGTTCGTGGAGATCGTCGACGCGGCGACTCTGGAGGACGCCTGTCGGTCGGCCCGTACGGAGGAGTGGAGCCTGCTGCTGTTCCGCGATCCCACGAAGATCCCGCTGGAGATCGTCATCGCGGCCGCCGCCGGTGCCGAGGGCAGTCTGATCACGGTCGCCGGGGACGTGGCGGAGGCGGAGATCATCTTCGGGGTGCTCGAACACGGCTCCGACGGCGTGATGTTGGCGCCGAGCGCCGTGGGTGACGCCACCGCACTCAAGCAGGCGTCCGCCGTCGTGACCGAGCCGCTCGATCTCGTCGAGCTCACGATCGTCGCCACCGAGCATGTGGGCATGGGGGAGCGGGCCTGCGTCGACACGTGCAGCCATTTCCGTGAGGACGAGGGAATCCTGGTCGGCTCGCACTCCAAGGGAATGATTCTCTGCGTGAGCGAGACGCATCCCCTTCCCTATATGCCCACCCGGCCGTTCCGGGTGAACGCGGGGGCCATTCACTCCTACACGCTCTCCCGTGACGGGCGTACCCATTACCTCAGCGAGCTGAAATCCGGCAGCAAGGTCATGGCCGTCGACGTCAAGGGGCAGACCCGAATCGTCACCGTCGGGCGGGTCAAGATCGAGAGCCGTCCTCTCATCTCCATCGACGCGAAGTCGGAGGACGGTCGCGCCGTCAATCTGATTCTTCAGGACGACTGGCATGTGCGCGTGCTCGGCCCGGGCGGTGCCGTGATGAACAGCACCGAACTCAAGCCCGGCGACCGCGTGTTGGGTTATCTGCCCGCCGAAGACCGCCATGTCGGCTATCCCATCAACGAGTTCTGCCTGGAGAAGTGAGAGCGCCATGGACGACGAACTCATCGACGCCTATCTGGAACGCATAGGCGCCAAGCGTCCGGAGCGGGTGGACGCGGACGCCCTGCGCCATCTTCACGAGCGCCATGTACTGTCCGTTCCGTTCGAGAACCTGTTCTTCCTCCTCGGGGAGCCGATCCCGTACTCCCTGGACGCGGTCAAGAAGATCGTGGAGGAACGGCGCGGCGGCGGGTGTTTCGAGCTGAACTCGGCTTTCGCGATGCTGCTGGAGGCTCTCGGATTCCATGTCACCCTGCTGGCCGGGTGCATCTATCGCGGTGAGGTACTGGACAGCCCCATCGGTCATCTGGCGCTTCGGGTGGAGACGGATGAACCGGACGGGCATTCCTGGCTGGTGGATGTCGGCCAGGGAAGTCACAGCCGTTGGCCCTTGCGGCTGGATCTGCGCACACCGCAGAACGACCCGCACGGTGTGTACCTTGTCGCCGAGGCATCCGAAGGCGACATCGACGTGTTCCGTGACGGTTCGCCGCTGTACCGGATGGAGTTGAGGCCCCGGAAAATCGAATTCGGCCTTCCCTCCATGTGGTGGTACCAGACCGCCCCCGAATCGCCTTTCAGGAACCGGCTGATCTGTGTCCAGCCCCGCGAGGACGGAAGGGTCACTCTCGCGAACAGGGTCCTCATCAGGGAACAGGGCGGGGAGCGGACCAGGGAGCGGATCGTGACCGAGGAGGGGCTGAAGGAGGCGCTCGGGACCTGGTTCGGGATTCATCTCGACGAGGTGCCCAAGATCCCGGGCAGAACCGCGGCGCCGTCCGCAACCGGAGAGGGGCGTCCGTAGCCATGCCCGGGAACGTAACCCAGGATCTGGCCCAACTCGCCCGAGTCAGAGGGTGGTTGGAGCGGATCGCCTTCCTCGCCGACGGCCGCGCCTGGACGTACGCCGAGGTCTTCGACGGCGCGGCGCGGGCCGCGAGCGGGTACCGGTCGGCGGGACTGAGCCGCGGCGACCGCGTCCTGCTGGCGCTCCCCGACAGCGTGGAGCTGGTCTGGTCCGTGCTCGGCGCCTGGCAGGCCGGACTCGTCGCCGTCCCGGTCAACGTCCAGATGAGCGGGGCGGATCTGACCCGGGCCGTGGAGACGGTGGAGCCCGCGCTCGCCGTCATCGACCCTGACACCGCGGGGCAGTTGGAGCTGGCGGGCTTCGCCCCCGCCATGAAGGTCGCGACACTGGTCGCGGGCGAACCGGACCCGGACTTCGCCGAGGGCGGGGACGCCCCGGCGCTGGCGGTCTTCACGTCCGGCACGACGGGCGCCCCGAAGCTCTGCTTCTTCCTGCACAGCAACTTCGCCGCCCCTCCCGGCTCAAACGACGGTGACCGTACGGCAGTTGGGCTGTCGGTCTCCCGTATGTACTTCCTGGGCGGACTGCACTTCTCCGTGCTCACCACCCTCGTCACGGGCCGGACCGCCGTCCTCTCGCGCACCCGGGCGACCCCGGCCGCCGCGATCGAACTGATCCACCGCCACCAGGTCACGGACCTCTTCGCACAGCCGAGCTTCCTGGCCCGCATGCTCCTTGAGCCCGGCCACGCGGAGACGTTCGGCCGACTCCGGGAGGTGGCGAGCGCGGGCGAGGTCCTCTCGCTCCGGCTGCGCGAGCAACTCGTACCGATCCTGGGGAACCGGCTGGTCAACAACTACGGCGCCACCGAGATCGGCGTGATCTCCATGGGCCGGACCGCCGCGTACCGGGCCCCTTCGGCGGTCGGCCCCGCCGTCCCCGGCCGACCGGTGCGCATCGTCGACGCGGACGGCCGCCCGATGCCCGCGGGCCGACAGGGCGAGCTGCACGTCTACGCCGACTTCGCGTCCCGGGGCGTCGCGCGGGGGAGCCTGGGCCCAGATCAGGTGACGGACGTCTGGTGGCCGACCGGGGACCTGGCGTCGCTCGACGACGACGGCGTCCTCCATGTGCACGGCCGACTGGACGACGTGGAGGTGATCGGCGGGCAGAACGTGGTGCCGGGCGAGGTCGAACGGCTCCTCGAGCGGCATCCGCGCGTGCTCGAAGCGGCGGTCAGCTCGGTCCGCCGCCCGGCCGGGGACACGAGTCTGCGCGCCTACGTGGTGACGGTCCCCGGCGACGACGAGGCGGCCGGCGGAGCCCAAGACGCCGCCCTGGACGCCGAGTTGATCGCCCTGGCCCGGTCCCGGCTGTCCTGGTACAAGGTCCCGCAGGACGTCGTCCGGCTGGACGCGCTGCCCCGCAACGCGAACGGCAAGATCCTCCGCAGGCAACTCCGCGCGGCGGGCGGCCAGTTCGTCTGACACCGCGACGGCACACCGTGACGGGGCAGCGGACGACCGGTCCGCCGCCCCTCACGTCTGGACGGCGGCCCGCTTCACTTGACCGGGCGCCACCGGAACCAGTGGTCGACCCCGTCGAACCGGTAGCGGTCTTCCCCGTCGTCGAACCGCACCTCACCCACGAGCCGACGAGCACCCTCGGGCTCCTGACGGTGCGGCTCCAGGAGCAACTGCAGTTCGTCGTAACGGGCGTTGACCCCTCCGTGCCCCGGATGCTCCTCCAGCCCGGCATCGGAGATCTCGTACCTGACGTAGATCGCCCACTGCTCGCGCTCCATCGCCACCGCCGCCTCGCTCGCGGGCCACACGGCGTACTCGTCGGGCTCGGCGGAGTGGTCGTACTCCCAACCCTCGTAGTAGTGCGGCACTCCATCGACGAGCGCGAGTCCCTTGCGCGGCCCGTCGTACCACTCCAGGTCCACGTACGTGGGCTCGAAGCCGTCCGCGATCAACCGCTGCTTGTCCGATGACATGGCCATACCGGCAGGCTACCGACCGGCGGTCACCGCAGCCACGGTCACGATCTGCGGTCGGCGTACCGGCCGCCCGGCGCCCCCGTGCTCGCCCGCTCCACCAACCGCGTCGACAACTCCGTCCGCGTCCCCTCCGGCCGGTCCCCGTCCATCAGCCGTACCAGCAACCGCAGCGCCGTCGCCGCCATCTCCGACAGCGGCTGCCGGATCGTGGTCAGCGCCGGAGTCACCCAGCGGGCCTCGGGAAGGTCGTCGAAACCGACCACGCTGATGTCGCCCGGGACGCTCAACTCCCGTTCCGCCAAAGCCTCGTAGACCCCGAGCGCCATCCGGTCGGAGCAGACGAAGACCGCCGTGGGCGGCTCGGGCAGGTCGAGGAGCTCGCGCATACGGCTGCGGGCCATGGCCTGGTCGAAGCCGCCGTGGCGGATGTACTCGGGGCGCACGGGTACGCCGGCGGCGGCGAGCGCGGAGCGGTAGCCGGCGACGCGGGCGCTGCTGCACATCTTGTGGCGGTGACCGGCGATGACGGCGACGCGTTCGTGGCCCAGGGCGAGCAGATGCTCGGTCGCGGTCACCCCGCCCTGCCAGTTGGCCGCGCCGACCGACACCACGCCCGGCGGCGGCTCGTGCACGGGGTCGATCATCACGAACGGGATGCGGTGCTGGTCGAGCCAGGAGTACTGGGACGGCGTCAACTCCGCCAGATTGAACAGGGCTCCGGCCGAACCCCGGCCAACCAGCTTGTCCAGCCAGCCCCGTTCGGGCCGGTCCGCCCGCGTCCGAGTCAGCCCCGCCGAAACCACCACCTCGAGCCCGGCCTGGTACGCCGCCTCCTCCACCCCGTGCAGCACCGCCCCCGACCACGAACTCTCCAGCGAGTGCACCACCAGGTCGACCATCCCCGGCGCCTTGCCCGCGTCGAACCGCGGCCTGCGCACATACCCGAGCCGCTCCAGCGCCTCCGTCACCCGCCGCCGCGTCTCCGGCGCCACGTCCTCCCGGCCGTTGACCACCTTGGACGCCGTCGGCACGGACACCCCCGCCTCCCGGGCCACGACCGCCAGCGTCGGCCCTGCCGTCACGCTCGCGCTCCCCGTACGGACCATCGGGTACCACCTCTCCAGCCCGCCCGAGGGCATCGAAAGTTTCGGCCAGCGCTGCTTCCCCGACTGGACCACCAGCCGTACAGAAAGCGCTTCCTACGATAGGTGCGCGTCAACGCGGCGGGAAGACCAGGGAGTTCACCCGATGGCGCCGACCGGACCTTTCGAAACCCCGAACAGGTCAGCCGGGCAGACAGTCGAGGCGGAAGCCGGTGAAATCGGCGGTGAACCGCGCGTCGACCGGATCCCACGCATGGATCCCCGCCATCGCCCCGGTGAACCGCAGCCGCGACCCGTAGTCGTCGGACAACCGACTGAAGTCCAACTCCGGCCCGATCGGCGTCCGTTGATGTTCACGCACCCACCAGAACCGCGCCTCGGCCCCCTCGACCGTCACCCCCAGCGTCAGGGGCGCACCGCCATCCACGCCTACGACGGCCACCTGCCGGGTGCCGTCCTCGTCCCGCTCCACCAGGCTCAGGACCGTACGACCACCGCCCCGCCACTGCTGTCCCCGCTGCCCCTCACCCTCGGGTTCCGCCCAGGTCAGATGCAGGCTCAGATACGCCTCGGCGCCGTACCAGAGCACCAGCCCCGCCGCCTGCGTGAACGTCAACGGCCGCGCTTCTACGGTGACTTCGGCCTCCGCCCGGTGCTCCGTGATCCGCTGGGCGAGCAGACTGTGCGCCCACCGCGACTCCGGCCCGTGCCGCCCGCGCAGCCGGATCCAGCCGGGGCGGGTGGAGGCGTCGGCCCAGGAGGGGTCGGGGTACGCGCGCGGACTGCTCCACGGCCAGCCCAACGGCCCGTCGGAATCGGGGACTTGGTCCAGCAGGGCGGGACTTGTCCGTACGTCCACCTCCACCGCCGGATGCCAGCCGCCCTGCCGTAGCCTCGGCCAGCCGTCCTCGTCCCACGTCACGGCCTGGATCGCCGTCTCCCGGCCCAGCGTGCAGCGCGGCCCGTCCGGTGTCTGTACCGGCCGTGCCGCCAGATGGCTCAACACCCACTCCCCGCCCGGCAGTTCGACCAGTTCACCGTGGCCGGCCTTCTGCAACGGCACCGACGGATCGTCCCGGGAGGTCAGCAAGGGGTGGTCGTCGAGCTCGTACGGACCCGTGATCGTACGGCTGCGCGCCACCCGTACCCCGTGCTCGAACCCCGTGCCGCCCTCCGCGAGGATCAGGTAGTACCAGCCACCCCGCCGCACCAACTTCGGCCCCTCGACGAGCCGTTCGTGTTGGAGCAGCAGGTGCGTAGCGCCGGTCGGGGCGAGTGTGTCGCGGTCCAGTTCGGTCGCGACGATGCCCGCGAAGCGGCGGCCGCCGGGGCGGCAGTCGTTCTGGAGGTTGAGCAGCCACAGCCGGCCCTCGTCGTGGAACAGCGCCGGGTCGAAACCGTGGCTCGCGACCCGGCGCGGGGCAGCCCACTTCCCGCTGACGTCCGAGGCCGTGGTGATGTAGGTGTCGGCGTCGAAGTACGGGGTGCCGACCGAGCGGACGATCGCGTACGTCATCCAGAACCGCTCGCTGTCCCAGCTCAGCGAGGGTGCCCAGACGCCGCCCGAGTCCGGGACGCCCGCCAGGGAGTCGCCGGGGACCGCGCCCCGGACGTGGCCCGCGTACTGCCAGTCGGCCAGGTCGCGGGAGCGGTGGATCGGGATGGTGGGGAACCACTCGAAGGAACTGGTCGCCACGTAGTACCGGTCGCCGACCCTGACCATCGAGGGATCGGGGGCGAAACCGCGGACAACAGGGTTGTGCAGCAAGGTCACTTGAGGGCTCCCAGGGTGACCCCGGTACGCCAGTAGCGGCGCATCGCGACCATCATCACGGCCATCGGGACGATCGACAGGAGTGCGCCGGTGAGGACCAGGCTGGTGAGGTCGACGCCCGACTCCATACGTTTTCCTGACCAGTTGTAGAGGCCGAGGTTGAGGGTCCAGTTCTCCTCGCCGCGCAGGACGGTCAGCGGGAGGAAGAAGGCGTTCCAGGTGTTGACGAAGGCCAGGAGGAAGACGGTTGCCCCGCCCGTCGTCATCATCCGCAGCACGATGCTGAAGAAGATGCGGAGTTCGCCCGCGCCGTCCAGGCGGGCCGCCTCCAGGAGTTCGAAGGGGACCGTGGCCTCCGTGTACACCTTGGCGAGGTACACGCTGAACGGGTTGATCAGGCAGGGGATCAGCATCGCCCAGGGGGTGTCCACCAGGCCGATCTTCGAGAACATCAGGTACAGCGGGAGGGTGAGCAGCGCGATCGGGATCAGGAACGAGCCCACCACGCACGCGAACACCGCGTTGCGGCCCGGGAATTCGAAGCGCGCGAGGCCGTAGCCCGTCGCGAGGGCGATGAGCGTGCCGCCCAGGGAGCCGACTCCCGCGTAGAGGAAGGAGTTCGCGGTCCAGCGCAGGAAGATGCCGTTCTCGTAGGTGAAGACCTGGCGCACGTTCGCCCACAGGTGCATGCCCGAGAACCAGAGGCCGTTGCTCTGGTACAGGCCCGTGCGGTCCTTGGTCGCGGCGACGATCAGCCACCACACCGGGAACAGGCTGTAGGCGCTGGCCAGGACGAGGCCGACGAGGAGGAAACGCTGGCCGCCGCGTGAACGGGCCGCCGGATCGGGCTTGTTGAGGCGGCGGACCTGATGGGCGTTCCGGCGTTCTTCGGTGAGGGTCATCAGTCGGCCTCCTTCGCGGTGAGCCGGTAGAAGAGGAAGGAGGCGAGGCCGAGGATGAGGGCGAGGAGGACCGAAAGGGCCGCCGCGTAGTGGTAGTTGCCCGCGTTGAACGCCTGGTTGTAGATGATCATGATGGGCGTGAAGCTGTCGTTCACCGTCTGCGGGGTGACGTTCCGGAACAGCGCCGGCTCGTTGAAGATCTGCAGCATCTGGATGATCGAGAGCATCCCGGTCAGCACCAACGCCCCTCGTACGTAAGGGATTTTGATGCTTGTGGCGACCCGGAACTCGGAGGCGCCGTCGAGGCGGGCCGCCTCGAAGAGGTCGCGGGGGACGCCCTGGAGCGCGGCGTAGATGATGACCATGTTGTAGCCGATGCCGTGCCAGGTCAGCAGGTTGCCGATGGACGGCCAGACCATCGAGGGCGCGAAGAAGTTCCAGGACAGCCCGAACACCTTGCCCAGCGACGTCAACGGGCCGACGTCCGGGCTGTACAGGTTGATCCACACGATCGCCGCGACCACCCCGGGGATCATGTACGGCACGAGGAGGAAGATGCGGAAGCGGCCCGCGGCCTTCGAGGACAGCGCGTCCAGGAACAGCGCCAGCAGCAGGCTGATGAGCAGCATCACCGGGATCTGCACGCACGCGAACAGCACCACGCGCAGGACCGAGTTCATGAACGCCGAGTCGGTCAGGCCCTGTTGGTAGTTGTCCAGGCCGGAGAACCGCTGCGTGGAGCCGCCGAGACCGAGCCCCGACTGGTGCTCCACGAACAGCGACTCGTAGACGGCGTACCCGATCGGTATCAAGTACAGGAAGACGAAACCGAGTTGGAAGGGCACCGTGAACGCGGCACCCTTCCAGCGCTGGGAACGGATCATCGGCGCTGCCTCAGCCCTTGACGCTGATACCGCGGGACTTCAGGTCCTTGACCGTCCACTCCTGCATGTGCGCCAGCAGATCGGTGACCTTCTCCTGCTTGTTCATCACCTTCGCCCAGCCCGTCTGCAGCTCGGTGAACATCGCGGTCCAGTCCGGGCCGAACACCCAGTCCGAGGTGACGGTGTTGAGGCTGTCGGTGACGATCTGCTTCGCGGGCTCGTAGTTCGTGCCGAGGAGCTTGTCGGAGATCGACTCGGCGACGTACGCGTTGCTGTCGGCCAGCGCCGGCATCACACCGTTGCCGGTGGTCGGGCTCGCCATCGTCTTCACCGCACCGGTGTTGGTCGACATCCACAACGCGGCCTCGGCGGCCTGCTGTTGGTGCGCGCACTGCTTGGTCACCAGGGTGACCCCACCGCTCTGGTTGGTCCCGGCCGGCGTCTTGGCCGCCTCGCCCGCGAACGTCGGCCAGGGCGACAGCGCCCACTTGCCGTCGGACTTGGTGAAGTTCTGCACCATGCCCGCCATCTGCCAGGTGGAGATCTGCCGGGTCGCGGTGCCGCCGTCGTCGTAGTTGCGCTGGACGGCCGCGTAATCGGCGAACGAGAGCTTGGAGTTGAGGTCGTTGTCGATGATGTCCTGGATCACCTGGGCTGCCTTGAGGCTGCCCGCGTCCTGGAAGTCGACCTTCCAGGAGTTGCCGTCGATGGCGTACCAGTGCGCCCCGGCCTGCATGGAGAGCACCTCCAGGGTGCTGGGGTCCTCACCGGCATAGTTGGTGATCTTGACGCCGTGCTTCTTCAGGACCTTGCCCGCGGCGATGAACTCGTCCCAGGTCGTCGGCGCCTTGAGGCCGTACTTCTTGAAGACGTCGGTGCGGTAGATCGTGAACGCGGGGGCCGAACTCGTGGGCACGCCATAGGACTTGCCCTGCACCTGCGCACTGGCCCACGAGCCCGCGTTGAACTTGTCCTTGTCGGCGGAGACGTATTTCGAGATGTCGGCGAGCGCGCCCTGCGAGACCCAGGTGGTCACGTACTCCGCCGTGTTCTGCACCAGGCAGGGCGCGTTGCCGGCCTTGACCGCGTTGGTCAGCTGCTTCTGCATCGTCAACTGGTCGGTGACCTTGGTGTACTTGAGCTTGACGTCCTTGTGAGCGGCGTTGAACGCCTTCACGACCGCGTCCTGCCCGTTGGCCCAGCCCCAGAAGGGGAGGGTGACCGGACCGGAAGACGTCTTGTCTCCCGAGCCGGATCCGCCACAGGCGGAGAGCAGACCTGTCAGCGCGAGGCTCGCGACGGCTGCACGGGCGAACCTTCTCCGGGGGCTGGTGAAGTTCATCAGGCCGTGTTCCTTCGGAAGAGAAGAGGTAGAAACCGGTTGCTGGGAAGGTAGGCACCGAGGCATGTTCGGAGCAAGAGGTGTGCAGCAACTTGTTTCGACGTCCCTGGACAGACCCGCTCTGGCCAGGGACTTTAAAGGGAAACCGGTTACGTAACGAAGGATCTTCCGGTGCGCCTAGTCGCGCCGCGCCGGCGGCCGCACCGAGTTCCGTACGACGACATGCGTGCCCAGGACCAGATGGTCGCCGTCGCCGCCCCTGCGCCGGCCCGTGCCGCCGCCCTCGCGCCGGTCCGCCACCGCGCGCAGCGCGACCCGGCCCATCTCCTCGTACGGGACGTGCACGGTGGTGAGCTGCGGGGTGAGCTGGGAGGCCAGCGGGATGTCGTCGTAGCCCACGATCGACACGTCCTCCGGCACCCGCAGACCCGCCGCGCGCAGTGCCTGCATGGCGCCCGCGGCGACCACGTCGGTCCCCGCGAGCACCGCGGTGAAGTCCACGCCCTCCTTCAGGGTGTCCTCCACCGCCTCGTACCCGTGCTCGTAGTCGTACGGCCCGTGCCGCACCATCCCCGGGTCGAACGGCACGCCGTACGCCTCGAAGGCCCGTTGCGCACCCCTCAACCTGCCCTGGGCGGTGGTGAGTTCGGCGTGCCCGGGGAGTACCAGGACGCGGCGGTGGCCCGCCGAGAGGAGGTGGCTGGCCATGGCGTAGGCGCCGCCCTCGTTGTCGTAGTCGACCGTCGTCGCCGGGACGTCGCCCTCCAGCGGCGGGCGGCCGACGAGCACGAGGTGCGAGCCCGCCGCGTCGAGGGAGCGGGCGAAGCGGGCCATGCGGAGCTGGTACTCGTCGACGTCGTACGCCCCGCCCAGCAACACCACGGCGGCGACGCCCTGTTGGCGCATGAGGTTGACCAGTGCGAGCTCGCGCTCCGGGTCGTCGCCGGTCGTGCCGACCAGGGAGAGCCAGCCGCGCAGGGTGGCCGCACCCTCAACTCCCTTGGCCACGTGGGCGAACGCCGCGCCGGTGATGTTGTTGATCAGGATCGCCACCGTGGGCGTACCGCCGCCGGCCAGGGAACGGGCGTGCGCGTTGGTGACGTAGTCCAGGTCGCCGACGACCTTCATCACCCGGCGGCGCAGCTCCTCCGACACCGGGTAGTTGCCGGACAGCACGCGCGAGACGCTCGCCACGGAGACCCCGGCGCGCTCCGCCACGTCCCGGATCGTCGCCCGGCCGATGTCGCCCGACGCCTTGCGCTGACTCACCGTAGCGACTCCTTCACCATGACCGCGTTCCCGCCGGGCGCTCTAGGGCCTGACCCCGCGCCGGTCCGGAAACCGTATCCCAAGGTCGTTCCCGGTGCGGTGGCCTGTGGACGGCGCGGATCAGGCGACACGGGCCAGGTCCGCGTGCCGTACCTCGTGGGCCGGTGGCAGGCCCGCGGCCAGGCGTTCCAGCTCGTCGACGACGATGCCGCCGAGCCGCGCCAGTTCGTTGCCGAGGGAGCCCGCGATGTGCGGGGTGAGGAAGACGTTGGGGAGTTGGTACAGCGGGGACGTGGGGGGCAGCGGTTCGGGTTCGGTGACGTCGAGGATCGCGGTCAGGCGGCCGGACAGCAGCTCGTCGGTGAGGGCCTCGTGGTCGATCAGGGCGCCTCGCGAGGTGTTGATCAGCACCCCGCCGTCCCGGATGAGCGCGAGCCGCCCGCGGTCCAGCATGCGCTGTGTCTCGGGGATGTCGGGGGCGTGCAGGGTCACGATGTCGCTGCCGCTCAACAGGTGGTCCAGCGGCAGGAGTTCGGCACCCAGCACGGCGGCCTCGGTGACGCTGACGTACGGGTCGTGCAGCAGAACCTCGAAGTCGTACGGCCGCAGCAGCTCCAGCAGTCGGCGGCCCACCCGGGAGGCGCCGATGACGCCGATGCGGCGGCCGAGGTTGCCGATCGGCGCGGTCTCGGCGGGTGTCGGGTACGTGTGCGTGGTCCGGAAGCGGTCCCGCTGGGCGAAGGTGTCCTTCCCGGCCAGCAGGATCATCGCGAGGGTGTACTCCGCGACCGGGAGCGCGTTGCCGGTGACCGCGCTGGAGACGGTTACCCCGCGTTCCCACAGGGCCTCGCCGACCAGCGAGCGGACCGAGCCCGCCGCGTGCAGCACGGTGCGCAGCCGGGGTGCCGCCGCCAGCGCGTCGGCGTCGAGGTGCGGGCAGCCCCACCCGGTGATCAGGACCTCGGCCTCGGCCAGGGCCCGGGCGGCCTCGGGTGCGCCGAAGTCCCTTACGACGAGCCCTGGTTCGATCTCGGCCGTCTGCCGGAGCCGGTCCATCAGGGGTGAGGGGAAGAGCAGGGGCAGGTGCACCGGATCCATGGCGAACACGGCCCTCGGCGGCTGGGCGCTGGGCATGACCCTCCAGTACGGGGTGGGAAACGTTTTCTGAAAACGTCTTCTACCGTAGATCTGCCGTGGAGCGGGGGTCAATCGGTGAGAAGGGACCCCGGGCGCGGAAATATTTCGATCGGTTCCGGGACCGGAAGCGGGTGATTCCGCGCGGCATGACCCGTCCAGCGGAGTTCGTCCGCCGGAATAGCCGGGCGCGATGTGATGCTCTGATGAACATGGTTCACGAGCGCGACGAGGAGCTGGTGGGCAGATGAGGGCAGAGCAGCTGAACCCCGTGGTCGCCACCCCCTACGGGTCGGTGCGCGGCCGGTACGAGAACGGGATCGCGGTCTTCCGGGGCATCCCCTACGCGGCACCCCCGATCGGTCCCCACCGGTTCCGCCCGCCCGTCCCGCCCGAGCCCTGGACCGGAGTGCGCGACGCGCTCGCCTTCGGACCGACCGCGCCGAAACCGCCGTACTCCGAAGCCTTCGCCAAACTGCTCTCCGACCCGGTCGTGCCCGGCGACGACTGCCTCAACCTCAACGTGTGGACCCCGGAACCCGGCCCGGGCGCCCGGCTGCCGGTCATGGTGTGGCTGCACGGTGGCGCGCTGACCCGGGGTTCGTCGGCCGTCCCGGTCTACGACGGACACGCCTTCGCCCGCGACGGTGTCGTCATGGTCTCGGTCAACTACCGCCTAGGCGTGGAGGGTTACGGCCTCTTCCCGGACGCCCCCGCCAACCCCGGCCTGCGCGACCAGCTCGCCGCGCTGCGCTGGGTGCACGAGTCGATCGCGGCGTTCGGCGGCGACCCCGACCGGATCACCCTCTTCGGCCAGTCCGCCGGAGCGATCAGCATCGGCGCCCTGATCGCCGCCCCGCAGGCCCAGGGGCTGGTGCGCCGGGCCGTGCTGCAGAGCGGGCCACCGGAGGCCTTCGACCGCGACAAGGTGCGGCGGATGGTGCGCCGGATGGCGACCCGCCTGAAGATCCCCGCCACCGCCGAGGCCTTCGCCGCCGTCGACCGCGAACTCCTGCTCCGCACCCAGGCCGACGTGGGCAAGCTCAGCAGCCCGGTGCTCGGCGGCCCCACGTTCGGGATCGTCATCGACGGCGACCTCGTGCCCCGCGACCCGCTGGAGGCGCTCGTCGAGGGCGAGGTGGGCCGGGGCGTCGACCTCATGCTGGGCTGGACCCGCGACGAGTACCGGCTGTGGCTGGTTCCCGGCGGCCTGCACGAGCGCGTCGACCGGCTCGGCGCGGTCGCCCTGGCCGGCGCGATGGCCCGCTGCCACTGCGGAGTCGAGGTCCCGCGCGGCTACCGCGCCCTGCACCCCGGCGCCGGCACCGCCGAGACCGTCGGTCAGCTCGTCACCGACCACCTCCTGCGCTACCCCCTGCACCGCCTCGCCGACGCCCGCCCCGGCACCTCCCACGTCTACGAGTTCGCCTGGCCCTCCAACCGCCCCGACCTCGGCTCCTGCCACGCCCTGGAACTCGGCTTCGTCTTCGACACCGGCGAGATCCCCGAGTCCGCCAAGCTCGCGGGCCAGGGTGCGCCGCAGGATCTGGCCGACGCGATGCACGGGGCGTGGGTGCGGTTCGCGGTGGACGGCGATCCCGGGTGGCAGACCTGGGACGACACGCACCCGGTCCGCGTCTTCGGGGAGGGCGAGCCGTATGTCGCGCACGGGCCGCGCGACCCCGAGTTCGCCCTGTGGGCTGCCGACGCCGTGACGAAGGCGAAGGAAGCGGTGGTTCCGGTCGAGGGTGAGGGTGCGGCGCCCGTGCGGAGTGCCACCGAACTGCGGGCGGTGGTACGGCGGTTGCGGCGGACGGGGGATGTGCGGCGGTCGTCGTGAGGGTGGTCGTACGGCGTGGAAACCGGTTGCCCAACGTCGGCTGCCGACAACTGCCGTGCTGACGTAGGGGAATTGGCCGACGCACGCCCCTCCTCCCGACCGGCGCCCGCTGCTACTCTCCGCGCAGGGAACCGGTTGCCGGAGTGTTGCCACAGGCCGGGGAGGGGCGAGGCGGTACATGACCAGGAAGAGCCAGGACGCGAGCGGGAGCACCATCCGGGACGTGGCGGCCCACGCCGGGGTGTCCGCGTCCACGGTGTCGCGGGTGCTCGGCGGCGAGTACCCGGTGAGCACGGCGACCCGCACGCGCGTGCTGCGGGCCGTACGCGAACTGGACTACGTCGCCGACGCGCGCGCCAAGGCCGTCGCCGGCGTCGGGACGCCGACCCTCGCGTTCGTCCTGGAGGACATCACGGGACCGTCGTTCGCGCTGATGGCACACGGTGTGGAGCGCGAGGCGACCCGGCTCGGCCACCTGTGCCTGGTGTGCAGCACGGAGGGGGACGTCCAGCGCGAACTGGACTTCATCGAGACCATGCGCGCCCAGCGCACCGCCGCCGTGATCCTGGTCGGCGGCACCGCGGACACCCCCGAGTACCGCGAGCGCACCCGCCGTATCGC
This sequence comes from Streptomyces sp. NRRL F-525, assembly GCF_000716605.1. Classification (GTDB taxonomy): domain Bacteria; phylum Actinomycetota; class Actinomycetes; order Streptomycetales; family Streptomycetaceae; genus Streptomyces. The sequence goes on from NZ_JNXE01000010.1 coordinate 180,712, forward strand.
CGACTCGCTCGCGGCGGCGGGCTCGCGGCTCGTGCTCTGCGGGCGACCGCCGCTCGGCCCGGGCGCACCGGTCACGGTCATCGAGTACGACAACGAAGGCGGCGCGTACGCCCTTGTCGCGCACGTCCTGGCCCAGGGCCACCAGCGCGTCCTGTTCCTCGGCGGCAAGCCGGACCACGCGACCGCGCAGGGACGTGAACGCGGTTACCTCGCCGCGCACCGCGCCCGCGGCCTCGAACCCGACCCGGAACTCCTGCTCCACGGCGACTTCACCCGCGACTCGGGCCACCGCCTGATGCGCCACGCCCTGAGCCGGAAACTGGAGTTCACGGCCGTGGTCGCCGCCACCGACATGGTCGCGGCGGGCGCGCTCACCGCGCTGCACGAGGCGGGTCTGGACGTCCCCGGCGATGTCTCGCTGGCCGGTTACGACGACATTCCGTTCGCCCGCGACCTGTACCCGGCCCTGACCACGGTCCATGTCCCCTACGAGGAACTGGGCCGCCTCGCCGTACGCACCGCGCTGGGTCGCACGGCGGAGTCACCGGACGAGCACCTGCTGCTGGGCACGCATGTGGTGGTGCGGGACTCGATCGCGGCGATCACGGTGTGAGCGTCTGCCTGATGGATGTGATCGCCTTGGGTCCCACCCGGCAGCACCCCCCGATCAGCCGCGCGCCGGATGCCCGCCAGCCCTCGACCTGTTCGGCGGTGAAAGTGGAACTGCCCGTCCACGCACGGGCGTTGGCGTCCCAGGTCTCACCGCTGTTGGGGTAGACGACGACCGGCTTGCCGGTGGCGCGGGCGGCGATCTCGATCGCGCCCTCGACGTCCTCGGGGGCGCTGCAGTTGACGCCGACCGCGATGATCTCGTCCGCTTCGGCGGCGAGCGCGAACGCCTCCTCCAGCGGCTGCCCGGCGCGGGTGCGGTCGCCCGCGATCGAGTACGACAGCCAGGCGGGCGTCCGCAGTCCGCGCACCGCGCGCAGCAGTGCCTCGGCCTCGTCGGTGTCCGGGATCGTCTCGAAGGCCAGCACGTCGGGCCCGACGACGTCCAGTACTTCCAGGCGGGGTCGGTGGAAGGCCTCCAACTCGGCGACGCTCAGCCCGTACCGGCCCCGGTACTCGGAGCCGTCCGCGAGCATCGCGCCGTACGGTCCGACCGAGGCCGCCACGTAGAGCGGCCGCTCGATGCCCCGGCGCCCCGCCTCCACCGCCGCGTCGATGGCCAACTCCACGCTCAGGGCGATGAGTTCGGCGGCCCGGTCGTGCTTGATCCCGCGCTTCGCGAAGCCCTCGAAGGTGGCCTGGTAGCTGGAGGTGATCGCCACGTCGGCGCCCGCCTCGTAGTACGCGAGGTGCGCCTGGGTGATCGCCTCGGGCTGGTCCGCGAGCAGCCGCGCCGACCACAGCTCGTCGCTCAGGTCGTGCCCGGCCGCCCCGAGCTGGTTGGACAGCCCGCCGTCGAGGACGAGGGTCCCGGCGGCGAGGGCGTCGGCGAGGAGGGGAGCGGTGTCGCTGGTCATGCCTCGACGCTAGTCGATACGGCCGCGGAGCCGGGGCCGCGTCCAGCTGGCGAACGGTATGCCCGGAATCTGGACACCTAGGGGATTTCTGTGGGCGCTAGCCTTGCCCGCATGCTCGACATCGTGGCCACGGGGGCCGAAGCGCGCGACGTCCTGGGGCACTCCGACGGATCGGTCGGCGCGGCCACGCTCACCCACAACGCCAAGAACGGCGTCACCGCGGGCGTCTGGGTCATCACCGCGGGCGATCGCACGGCCGTCCTCAAGGTCCTCACCCGTAGCAAGGACACCACCGCCCGCTGGGCCGCCTCGGACGATCCCCGCCACTGGAATTACTGGCTGCGCGAGGCTGAGGTCTACGACTCCGGGCTCGCGCGGAGCTGGCAGCCGTACGGTATCCGCGCGCCCCGACTGCTCGCCCGGGTCGAACGGGCCGACGGGGATGTCGCGTTGTGGCTTGAGCGGGTGGTGGGCGAGCCGGGAACTGCCTGGCCGCTGACCCGGCATGTCGAACGCGCCCGCCGTCTCGGTGCCGCGCAGGGGGCCGTCCCGGTCCCCGATGAACCGTGGCTCTCGCACCGCTTCCTGCGTCAGTACGTCGGCAGCAACACGGTTGGCGAGGAACTCCTCGACGACGACGAAGCCTGGCAACAGCCCCTGGTTCGCGACCACTTCCCCGTCGGGCTGCGTCAGGACATGGTCCGGCTGCACCACGACCGGGAGTGGTTCTTGGACGTCATGGAGGCCCTGCCGCGTGCTTTCAGTCATCTCGACCAGTGGCCCGCCAACGTCCGTTCGCAGGGCCCGGACAGCGTTCTGTTCGACTGGGCCTTCGCCGGCGATGGTGCCCTCGGCGAGGATCTCGGCAACTACCTTCCTGACTCCGTCTTCGACCTGTTCGTCTCGGCCGCCGATCTGCCGGGCTATGCGGCGCGGGCCTATGACGCGTATCTGCACGGCCTGCAGGGGGCGGGGAGCCGGGTCGATGAACGGCTCGTGCGGCTCGGGGTGTGTGCCTCCGTGGTGAAGTACGACTGGCTCGCCGGCGCCATGCTCGCGCGCGCGGGCGAGGAGCAGCGGGACTATGGCGGTGAGCGTGCCGTCTCTGCGGAACTCCGGTATCGGGAGCGGGGGTTGGTCCTTGCCTTTCTTGCGGGGTGGGCCGATGAGGCGCGGGTGCTGGCCCCGCAGGTGGGGTTTCCGGAGGCGCCTAGTGGCCGTTAGGTACGACGGTGGTTGTGCCGCGATGGGTTGTCGTTTTGCTGCGGCGCCGTTGTGGCTGGTCGCGCAGTTCCCCGCGCCCCTAGGGGGTTGCCGAACCGGCGTTTGAGACGCGTGCTTTCTGCCCCCGGGCCTCTGGGGGGGCGAACCGGCGTTTAAGACGCGTGCTTTCCGCCCCTGCGCCTGCCGCTTGCCCGGGTGTGCTTGGTTGCTGGGACCAACAGGCCGCCGAGTAGGCCTAGTCCGAGGGCGTAGGGCCACCAGCCGAAGCCGTCGCTGCGGGCGGTGTTTGTCGTGCGGGCCTCGGAGAGCGTCGTCCCGGAGGGCAACTTGGGGTGGGTGGTGGGGGAGGGGCTGCTTGTGGTGACGGTGGTCAGGACGACGTCGTTGCCGTCGCCGCCCCGGTAGGTGATGCGGTACGTCGTGTTGGCGAGCTTGAGTTTGGTGCCCTCGGGAAGTCCCTTGAAGGTGCCGGTCGTTGAGCCCTTGCCCGTGTGGTCGAGGATCGTGATGGTCCGCGCGGGGTGCGTTCCGGCGGCCGAGAGGTCCAGGTCGCCCGCCAGGACGACCTTGCCTCCCACCTTCAACGGCTTGTCGCGCAGGACCAGTTCGCCCTTCGCGCTCTGCGTGTAGTTCCCGGTCACGGTGAGCCCGGTGGTCACCACGCTGTCGTTCGTCACCGAACCTTTCACCGTGCCCACACCGGTTAGATCAGTCGACACACGCAGGCCTGCCGTGCCCGCGTCCAGCCGGGCGCCCGCCGAGGTGAGCCGAATCGCCTTGCTGTGGGCGAGGGTTGCCCCCGACCGCAGGGCCAGCGTGCCCTTCGAGATCGTCGTCGTCCCCGTGTACGTCACCGCAGGGCCCGTCAGTGTCGTTGTCGCGGCGCCGGACTGGACGAGGGACCCCTTCCCGCCAAAGTGTGACAGTTTTATGGGAAGTGCAACGTTTTCCGCGACAAGGGTCCCGTCGTCGACGATCCGCCGCCCCTCGGTACCGGTCAGCAGTCCGCCGTCGCCGCCCGGCTTCCCGGACCCCAGCCGCAGCACCGCGCCCTTCTCCACGGTCGTGGAACCGTCGTAGTACTGCGGAGCCGCGAAGGTCACGTCGTTCCCGCGCGTCCCCGCGATCACGATGTCCCCGGCGCCGGGCGCGGCCAGCGTGTCGTGGTACCTGCCGCCGCCGATCGGCGCGCCCAGGGTGACCGGACCGTCGTAGTCGAAGGTCAGCTTGGAGCGGACCCCGCTCGCCGCATGGAGGTTGATGTAGACGGTGTCCTTGGTGCCCGGCATGAAGATCTGGTGGGTGGTGCCGTCGCCCCACTGGACGTTCGCGCCCTCGATGTTGGTGCCGCGCTTGTTCAACTGGTGGGCTATCGCACGCCAGTTGAGGTTCGAGTCGCTGAGTGAGGGGTTCGTGTCGCCGCCCTGGTCGCTGTAGCTGTACTGGCCGGTGAGGACGACCTTGCTGCCGGGGCGCGAGTGGACGTTGACGTCGCTGCCGTACTCGCGCTGGTAGAAGTTCTGGCGCAGGGTGATCGTCTGGTAGAGCGGGGTGTCGATGATCCAGGAACCCTGGTTGAGGATCGCGCGGGCGTTGGGCAGTGCCACCGGGTACTCGGGGCGGCCGACCGCCATGCCGGTGCCGTTGTCAATCACCCCTGAGAAAGGGTGAGTTCCGGCTAGGTCGAGCGTCCCCCACATGTTGCGCGGCTGGGTGACCAGGCCCGAGCCGCTGATCGTGCCGATGTTGAAGGTGCGGGTCAGGGAGAGGCGCAGGGTGCCGTCGACCCGGACGTTGAGCTGATTCAACTGATAGCCGGGGGTGTTGTAAGGGAAGTGGCCGATCAGGCCCGTCCCACCGCCCGTGCCGTACTGGAGAGTTGTGCCGCTCGCGACCGTGATCGCGGGCGGGTCCGGGTTGCTGACGGTGGTGTACGGGTGGTTGCCGCCCTGGGTGGTCACCTTCTGCCGCTGCCGGGACGCGGGGAGCGTGAAGTCGCTGTCCTTGGTGAGGATCAGCGTGCCGCCGCCTCGCACGGTGAGCGTGCCCTGGCCGCGGAACACCCCGTCGTACGTCGTCGTCCCGGACGGCACGGTGACCACCGTGTCGCCGGTGAGCGTGACGTCGCGGTCCGCGAGGACGTCGGCGGTCGCGTCACGGGTGCCGACGGCCGAGGCCGGGGGAGCGCCGACCAGGAGGGCGACGGTCGCGAGGGCGCCTACGGCGGCTGAGGTCTTGTGGGTATGGCTGCGCACGTCACTGGAGACGGGCGTCGGCGGCGCCGATAACAGAAACTTCGCGACCGTCTTTGTCACGCGCGACCCGTTGACCTTCCCGTAACACACCCTTACCTTTTCGGCGTTCGTAATGACAGATGACGTACGAAATCCCGAACCCCCCACTCCTACCTGCTCTCCCCCCCCACACCTCCGAGAGGCGTCAGATGAGACGTGTGTACGCAATCCTCGTCGCCCTGTGCTGCGTGCTCGCCGCGGCCCTGGTGACCGCCGGACCGGCCCAGGCCGCCGCCCAGACCATCACCAACGGCGTTCAGTTCACGGACACTTCGGGCAACGCCGTGCACGCGCACGGCGGCGGGGTGATCAAAGTCGGCAGCTACTACTACTGGTTCGGCGAGGACCGCAACGCCGACAACACCTTCAAGTACGTGGACGCGTACCGCTCCACCGACTTGAAGAACTGGGAGTTCCGCAACCACGTCCTGACCCAGTCCAGCGCCTCCGAGTTGGGCACCGCCTACATCGAGCGGCCGAAGGTCATCTACAACGCGTCCACCGGCAAGTTCGTGATGTGGATGCACAAGGAGAACGGCGTCGACTACAGCGAGGCCAAGGCCGCCGTCGCCGTCTCCTCGACCGTGGACGGGAGTTACACCTACCAGGGCAGCTTCCAGCCGCTCGGCGACAACATGTCCCGGGACATCACGACGTTCGTCGACACCGACGGCACCGCGTACATGGTCTCCGCCGCCAACGAGAACTACGACCTGCACATCTACAAACTCACCGCCGACTACACCGCCATCGACAGCCTGGTCGCCAACCCGTGGGTCGGCGGACACCGCGAGGCACCGGCCCTGTTCAAGCGCAACGGCGTCTACTTCATGCTGACTTCGGCCGCCACCGGCTGGAGCGCCAACCAGCAGCAGTACGCCACCGCCACCAGCATCACCGGCCCGTGGACGGCCTTCACCAACGTCGGCGACTCGACCGCGTACAACTCGCAGACCGCCTACGTCCTTCCGGTCACGGGGACTTCGGGCACCTCGTACCTCTACATGGGCGACCGCTGGGGCAACTCCTTCGGCGGCACCGTCAACGACTCCCGTTACGTCTGGCTGCCGTTGACCTTCCCGACCACCACCTCGATGTCCATGGCGTCCTGGTACCCGGAGGTGTCGATCGACACGGCGGCCGGCACGATCAGCGGCACGAGCGCGACGTACAACACGCTCATCGCCCGCAACAGCGCCAAGTGCGCGGACGTGGCCAACCAGTCGTTGTGGCAGGGCGTCGCGATCAGCCAGTACACCTGCAACAGTGGCACCAACCAGAAGTGGTGGTTCAAGGACCTCGGCACCGGCTACTACGAACTCATGGGCCGGGGCAGCTCGTTGTGCCTCCAGGAGAACTCGACCAACGTCACCCAGGAGAACTGCACCGGCGCCACCGCCCAGCAGTGGAGCCTGACCACGTCCGGCAGTTACGTCCTCGTCAAGGCCAGGACGAGCGGAGAGTGCCTGGACGTGTCGGGCGCGTCCACCGCCAACTCCGCCGCGATCATCACGTACGCGTGCAGCGGGGCGACCAACCAGCAGTGGACGCGCGGTAGTTGAGAGAACGGTTACCGGACCGGGTTCCAACCGTCCGTGCCCGCCAGGTACTTCTGGGCCGTGTAGCTCGCGGCCTGGGAGTCGGTGAGCTGCGGGCGGTTGGAGTTCACCGTCGCGCCCGCGCCGGTGTTCTTGTACTCGAAGAAGCGGGCGTTCTTCCAGGAGTACCCGCTCATGTCCGTCCAGGGCCCGGCGACCTTCACGGTGGCGGGCAACGAGGTCTGCCGGACGACCAGTTGGCCCACCGCGTCCGCCGACGGGTGCCAAGGGCGGCCCAGGTAGTACGTGTTGGCAGCGGCGGAGCTGGTGATCGAGCTGCCGGTGACGAGGATGCCGTAGGTCTTCGCGGAGCTGGTGTTGGGCGCGGAGAGGAAGCCATTCAAACCACCGGCCGCGGCCCCCGAGTTGCGCAGCTGGATGTTGACCCGGTCGTAGACGGCGGTGGCGTTGCCGAAGATGAAGTCGACGTCGCCGGAGATGAACGACGAGTAGAAGTACTGCCGGTACTGGCCGGTGGACGAAGGCGACCAGTTGAGGACGGTGTCCTGGCGGCTGATGAACCGGTCGTTGGTGAACGTCTGCCGGTCGCCCTGCGCGGTGATCGCGACGGCCTGTGTGTCGGTGATGTCGGGGTGGGCCGTCTTGTCGAAGGTGTTCTGGACGGTGATCCCGGTGACGGTCAGCCCGCTAGCCGAGAAGGTCGCCACCGAACTGCCCAGCGTCCCGTACTTGTTGCCGCTCGCATCGGTGTAACCGGCGGCCCGGTCATAGGTGATGACGACGTCCTCGGCATTGCCGGTGGCGCCCTGGATGGTCAACCCCGTTTTGGCGACAGGCACGTTGACGATCTCGGTGTACGTACCCTTCGCGACGGAGACGGTGTCCCCGGCGGCGGCCGCGTTCACAGCGGCCTGCACGGTGGTGAATCGGCCCGAACCGTCCTTGGCGACGGTGATGACGGTGGCGGCCCGCGCCTGGGTCACCAGCGACACCGCGACCAGCCCGAGGGCGGCCGCGGTACCGGTCGCCACGGCGGCGGCTCGACGCCGGGCGGGGGAACGGCGGTGCGTGTTCGGCTCAGTCATGCCTACAAGTCGCCGTGCCCCGCCCGGGAGTTGCCGCCCCTAGGCGAGCAGATCGAGCGCGTCGATCGACGTACCCGCGCTCAGGAACGACGTCGTCCCCGACCCGCTCGCCACATAGATCTTCAGCGTGTTGTACGCGCTGGCGTCCGTCAGCCAGGCCGACGCCGGAACGCTGTACGTGAACGTGTTGTTGTTGCCCCGGTACGAGCCCACGGTCAGCGACCGCGTGCTCGGCTGGGTCGGCGGCGAGGGGACGGCCGAGGTCCAGGTGTCGTTGACGACGACCTGCGGACGGCCGTTCGCGTACGCCGTCGTCACCCCGATGCGCAGCGTGTGCGCGGCGGCCAACTGGGCGGCCGTCAGCTTGAAGTACACGATGATGCCGCTGTTGACGTCCTTCCACAGATAGCAGGGGAACGCCGAAGTCTCCGTCCCGCTGCCGACGACGACGTTGCCGGTCCAGGACGCGGCCCGTACGTCCGAGGGGTGCGCGTACGTCATCAGGTCCGCGTTCTTGAACCCGCTCGGCGAACCGTCCCAGTTGCCGATCCGCCAGATCGCGCTCGCATTGGAAGGGTCGTTGGAGGAGGGGATCGCGATGCTGTTCAGCGTCGTCGTCCCGCCCGCTGTGACCGCCACCGAGCTTGTGTAGACGGCGAGTTCACCCTTGAAGACCGTCAGCGTGTATGTCCCCGGCAGCACCCCCGGGATCGAGAAGTAGCCGTCCGAGGCCCGCGCCGAACCCCAGTACTGGGCGGCCGAGTTGGCGAGCCCGACCGTGTACGCGTACGCCGTGTCCCGCCCGGTGATGCCCACGCCCGCGACCCGGCCCCGCGAACTCGCCGTCGTATAGCCGGAGATGCCGAGCGAATCGGCCCACGAGGTGGTGAGGTTGGCGTGGTACAGGGACGAGGAGGGCGCGCCGCCGTCCGTGAGGGCGATGACATACGGGCCCTGGAGACCGAAGCGCTGCGCCTCCGTCTGGTTCTCGCCGTAGTACAGGATCTCGTACAACCCGCCGCCGTCCGCGCTCTGATGGCGCAGCAGGGAGCGGTAGAACGGGCCGCCGGACGCCTTCTCGTGGTTGCTGCGCACGACCCACAGGCCGACGCTGCCGGTGGTCCAGCCGACGTAGTCGTAGTCGATGACCCGCTTCTTCGAGTAGTGCTTGGAGCGGGTCTGGCCGTCGGACTTCTCGAAGACGTCGGCGGACTCGATGGTGGTCGGCGCGTAAGTGTAGGAATCCGGCTCGTCGTTGAGGAACATGCCGGCCTTGACACGCACGATGTAGCGGGTCGCGCTGACCGAGGTGTCGGCCTTGTTGGTCCACAGGTAGACGTTGTTCTCGCCGCTGCGGGCCGCGTAGTAGTGCTTCAGCGTGCCGTGCGTGACGGAGATCAGGATCGTCGTGCCGGACTGCGCGATCGTCACCGTGGAGGCGCCGAGGCCGGACTCGACATGCGAGTTCATGCCGCCGTAGCCCTGGTACTCGGTGCCCTTGTAGACCAGCGACGTCAGATCGCCGTTCGTCTTGCTGACCTTGAAGACCAGGCTCGCGCCGGTGTCGACGACGTAGTTCGAGCCGTCGTCGGTGTAGCCGAAGCTCGCGGCGGACGCGGTCTGGGCGAGCGGCCCGGCGAGCGCCGCCGAACCTGCCGTGGCCGCTGCGCCGAGGACGAAGGTGCGGCGGCGAACCGGTCTGTTCACAGAGCCGGACATGGGGGTGCCTCCTTCGGGAGGTGGGGGTGCGGGTGCTTGGAGGGTGGCAGTTGAATCGATTTCGCGAAAGGGCTTTCGCAGCCTCGGAGTTGGCGATGACGTGAAATCTGACGCAGGACTAGAAAGCGCTTGTCCGGAGCGGTACGGTCCTCCGCCAGGCCTTGTCGTCGGACGGAGGAGCCACGCATGAGACGTTTCAACATCGCCCTGCTGGCCGTACTGACCCTGAGCACCGCCCTCTCGACCGCACCCGCCCAGGCGCACGACCGCACGCCCCCGCTCGGCCTCGCCAACTGCACCGCCACCGCTTGCCACTTCGACGTCCCGCCCGGCACCTACGACGTCACGGTCCGCCTCGGCGGAGAGTCGGCCGCGAGTACGGCGATCACGGGCGAGACCCGGCGCTCCCTGCTCCCGGAGACGGCAACTGCCGCCGGCCGCACGGTGACCCGCAGCTTCACGGTCAACGTCCGCACGCCAGAAGGCGAACCGACCGGCCTCGACGGCACCCCAGGCCTCGACCTCGCCCTCGGCGGCACGGCCCCCGCACTCGCCGACATCCGCGTCACGCCCGCCCACCACGCCCGCCAGATCATCCTGATCGGCGACTCCACGGTCTGCGACCAGCCGGGCGACCCGTACTCCGGCTGGGGTCAACAGCTTCCGCAGTTCCTCCGCAAGGGCGTATCCGTCGCCAACTACGCGGATTCCGGGGAGAGTACGGTCACGTACCTGGAGAATCCCTTGCTGTGGGGGACAGTTGAGCCGCTGATCCACCCCGGCGACCTCGTCCTCGTCCAGCTCGCCCACAACGACAAGCAGACCGACGAGGCCACGTATCGCGCGAATTTGGAAACGCTCGTAGCGGGTATCCGTGACAGAGGAGGACGTCCGGTGCTCGTGACACCGATCGTCCGACGCTGGTTCAATGCCGACGGCACACTGGACAACGACATCGCGCTGCTGGTGAACGGACTCGGCGTTGACCTGCCGGGCGTCATCCGCTCGGTCGCCGCGACCGAGGGGGTAACGCTGATCGACCTCACGGCGCAGACCAAGGCGCTGGTGGAATCGCTGGGAGTGGAAGGCTCCAAGGCCCTCTACCTCTACAACGAGAAGAAGGACAACACGCATACTTCCGCGCACGGGGCCACCGTGTACGCGGGCCTGGTCCGCGACGCACTCGTCGCCCGGCATCTGCTGCCGGAGGACCGGGTACGAGTGGGGTGAGACCCGAAAGACCCCTGGGGCGTTCCGACCGGAACCGGGGCGCCCCAGGTTCCACTCTCCCGCCGCGCGTGTGAAAGCGAGCCGATGCAACTCCCTGCCGACGACCGCGTGTTGAGCCCCCGCACCGGCTACACCCGGGCCCACTGGGAGACGGCCGCCGACTCCCTCCTCGCGGCGGTGGAGCCGTACGCGACCGAGGACCGCGCGCTCTACCACCTCCCCGGCACCCACACCAGCTGGTCCGGCCAGCTCTCCGACGGTCTGGAGGGCTACGCCCGCACCCTGCTGCTGGCCGCCTTCCGCCGCGACGAGACGGCACTGGAGCGCTACGCGGACGGCCTGGCGGCGGGAGTCGCGGGCGTCTGGCCGACGATCGAGGACCGCAGCCAGCCCCTGGTCGAGGCGGCCTCCATCGCCCTCGCCCTCCGCCTGACCCGCCCCCTCCTCTGGGACCGCCTCGACGAGCCCGTACGGCAGCGCGCGGCGACCTGGCTCGCCGACGCCCTCACCGCCGAACCCTGGCCCTGCAACTGGGAGTTGTTCCCCGTCACAGTGGGCGGTTTCCTCCAGGACATCGGGTACGAGGTCGACGCGTCCCGCAAGGCGATCGACCGGGGCCTGTCGCGCATCGAGGACTGGTACGTCGGCGAGGGCTGGTACACGGACGGCGACGGCCGCAAGTTCGACTACTACAACGGCTGGGCGATGCACCTCTACCCGGTCCTGCACGCCTGGCTCGCCGACGACCCCCGCCTCCTCGACCTCTACGGCGGCCGCCTGGAACGCCATCTCGCCGACTACGCTCGCCTGTTCGGCGGGGGCGGCGCCCCGATGCGCCAGGGTCGGTCGTTGACGTATCGCTTCGCGACGACGGCTCCGCTGTGGCTCGGCGCGCTGACGGGCCGTACGCCGCTGCTGCCGGGGGAGACGCGACGGCTGGCCTCCGGGGCCCTCCGGTACTTCCTCGACCGAGGCGCCGTAGATGACCAGGGGTTGCTGAGTCTGGGCTGGCACCGCCCCAACGAGGCTGTCCTGCAAGGCTATTCGGGCCCCGCGTCCCCGTACTGGGCCAGCAAGGGCTTCCTCGGCCTGCTCCTCCCGCCGGACCACGAGGTGTGGACGGCCGTCGAGGAGCCCGGCCCGGCTGAGCGGGCGGACGCGGTGACGCCGGTCGCCCCTGCCAACTGGCTGCTCCAGTCGACCAGTTCGGACGGTCTGGTCCGCCTCCACAACCACGGCAGCGAGGACGTCCGCTACGACCCGTACTACACGCGCCTCGCCTATTCCACGGTGACGGAGCCCTCGTCGTCGTACGACAACAGCGTGATCGTCGGCGGGGATCCGAGCCGTACGGAGATCGTGCCGTTGGGGGTGGGGGAGGCGTGGGTCGCCTCGCGGCACACGGCGGCTTCCGGGGCCCGGGTGGTCAGCCTGGTGGTGGCCGAGGGGGCTGTGGAGGTGCGGGCCCATCTGGTGGTGGGCGCGGCGGCAGGGACGCCCGTGCGGGTCACGGGATGGCAGGCGGGGGAGTCGACGGTCGCCGAACTCGCCTCCCTGCTCGGCCTGTTGGATGGCGAGGGTGTCGTCCGCGACGGGCCCACCCTGTTCGTCGCCCTGGCCCGGCTCACCGGGGAGCCGGACCCCCGTCCCCTCGCGGAACTGGTGTCCGTGGAGGTCGACGGGGATCACGGTGTCTCCGTTCAGTGGACCGGCGGCAAGCGGATGGGCTTCCGGTTCACGGAGTCAGTCGGGCGATCCGGAGAGTCGTCGTGGTCGGTGAAGCCCCGTTGAGCGCGCTCGCATAGGTCGGTGTGACCGGCGCGTACGCCCAGGTCAGGGTGCCGTTCTTCAGGACCGCTATGTCGCCGCTGATCCGGGCGGTCACCACCTTGTCCGCGCCCTGGGCCTTGCCGTTCCAGTCGATGAGACGCAGGTGGGTGCCCGTGAAGGTGCCGGTGCAGGTGCCGGCGTTGCACTTGGCACCCTTCAGGGACTCCCAGGAGACGAGGAGGCGGTCCTTGCCGTACGGCGCGATGTGCACGTTGACGTTCTCGGTGCCGGTCGCGCTGGTGAGGTAAATCGCCTTGCCGGGGCCGGAGTTGCGGTTCGCCATGAAGGCGACGGCGACCTGGTGCGTGCTCGTCCTCGGGGTGACCGTCCAGCCGCGTCCGCTGGAGTCGGCGGCGTTCTTCTTGGCCGAGGCGGCACCCCGGGAGGCGAAGGCGGTGGCGTAGCGTCCGCTCGCCGACTTGACCAGGTCACCGGTGCGGCTGGGGAAGGTACCACCGCAGTACCCTGCCCAGCACTGTTCGCGCTGCACGACCGGTGCGACGTCCGGGGCGCCGATCCCGGTGGAGACGAACAGGCCCGAGCGCCAGTCGTCGAAGCAGAGCGAGGTGAAGGCGCCGGAGGTCTCCGCGTGCAGCGCGATGCCCTCGTTGTGGCTGCAGCCCCAGCTCCAACCACCGCTCAGCTTGGCGCCCTTGGCGCTGATGTACGCCAACTTGTCGCCGAAATGGCCGTCCGCGAAACCGCCCGCGCCGTGCACGACGAAGTACGCGCCGTACTTGGTGCCGTTCCAGGCGAGTTGGCCGTCGAGATCCGGTGAGGTGTCGTTCGACGCGGTGCCGGTGAGCTTGGTGGCGAAGGTCTGCCTGCCGTTGGTGTAGCGGACGATCGCGGCGGCCGTCTCCTTCCACTTGTTCGTGTCGGCGACTCGGGTGAGCAGCGCGAAGCCGTCGTTGTGCGCGACCAGACCGCCCACCTCCTTGGCGCCCTTGACGACCGTGTCGGCGCCCGAGCGGAGTCCGGCGGCGTTCAGCGGGGTCACGTGGACGCCGTCGGCGGCGGGCCAGGCCACCCGCAGGGTTCCGTTCGGGGCCACGGCCGTGGTCGTACGGGTCCACTCGCGGGTGTTGTTGTAACCGGCCGTCAGATAGGGGAACTTGGCGGCGAGCGCCACCGTGGTGCTGGTCGGGGAGAGTGTGCCGGTCGCGGCCTTGGCGGCGGTGACGGCCTTCGGGGTCGCCTTCGCGGAGACGGAGGCGGAGGTGGACGCTGTCGCCGTGCCGGAGGCGGCCGTAGCGCTGTGGGTGGCGGCCTTGGGTGATGCCGAGGCGTTGGTGGACGGGGTGGCGGACGTGGACGTCCCGGCCGCGGTCGAGCCGCCGCTGTCGCCGTTGTCCGTCGCCGCGGTCGCGTACCACGCACCGCCGAGCAGGGCCGCGACGGCGAGCGAGCCCGCGAGCGGCTTGCGGGCGATGCGGCGGGGGGAGCGGCGACGGTGCGTGGTGGTGCGTCTTGCGTTGGTCATGTCCCCAAGTCGCCGCCCGTGCGGGGGAGGTTGCCGTCGCGCCGCGCGAAATATTCGGAGGTCGGTAGGAGGCGGACAAGAGGAGGCGTCCGGGGTGAGACCGGCTCCACAGCCGGGACAGGCCGATCCTGGTACGTTGGAGGCTTTCCTGGGTATCAGACCCTTTGGACTCAGCACCGGCGAGGGACCGAGGAACCATGGCCATGGACCCCGGCGACAAGCGACTGGCTGCGGCCGTCGTGATGGACGACGACGGACGCGTACTTCTGGTGCGCCGGAGCGCGACCGAGAGATTCCTGCCGCGGGTGTGGGGCGTGCCGTGCGGGAAGCTGGAGCCGGACGAGCGGTCCGAGGACGGTGCGCTGCGGGAGCTGAAGGAAGAGACCGGGCTCCTCGGCGAGATCGTCCGCAAGATCGGCGAGTCGTCCTTCGTGAGCGAGTACCGCGGCCGCGAGATCAAGAACTGGCAGGACAACTTCCTGGTCAGGCCGCTCACTTGGCAGATCACCCTCCCCGAGCCCGACCAGGCGTATCTCTGGCTCCCGCCGTCCGGCATCACGAGTGCCGGTATCGACATCGACGCGTACAACCTGGACGTCGTACGCCAGGCCCTCACGAACTTCTGAGCGACTCCGCCAGGTTGTTCAACGCGCCCAGATACTCCGGTACTTGGAGCGGGATCTTCGGTACCGCGCCCGGATGCGGGCCCGCCGCCGTGAACACATCGGTGTGCCGCCGCCGTCCGGCCCCCGTCTCCAGGAACAGCGTCACGGTCGGTACGTCCGTGTCGCACCAGGCCCGGTGCAGGGTGTGCGCGGGGAGGGCGTAGGCGCTGCCCGCCGCGTACTGGCCCGTGTGCGTGAGCCGCAGCCGTGCCGGTCCCGTCGGCCGCAGCCGCCAGTCGGCGCTGCCCTCGGCCAGTGATTCCTCGTACCGGTCCGCCGTGATCCCGGCGTCGTCCCGCGCCTCGTACAGCTCCATGGTGAGCCGGCCCCGGACCACGTAAGAGGCGAGCGGGGAACGGTGGTTGTGGATGTCCTCCGCGCCGATCGCCTTCGCGCCGGGGTGCCAG
The DNA here is from genome assembly GCF_000716605.1 of Streptomyces sp. NRRL F-525. Taxonomy (GTDB): domain Bacteria; phylum Actinomycetota; class Actinomycetes; order Streptomycetales; family Streptomycetaceae; genus Streptomyces. Next base: position 195,734 of record NZ_JNXE01000010.1, read on the forward strand.
AAGTGCGCGCGCAGCATGTGGCGGGGGCCGCCGTCGATCAGCAACAGCTTGTCGAAGCCCAGGACATGACGGTACGACAGCTCGGCGCAGGCCCCGGGATCGCCCTCGCCGGAGGCGAGTTCGGCGATCAGCTCCAACAGGCGGTCGGGGGAGCCCAGTTCGGCGACGGCCGCACGGGCCGCGGTCACCGTGTCGTGGTCGGACAAATCGCCGTCCAGCGTCTCCGTCAGCAGCCGTCGCGCCGCCAGGATCTGCCGACCACCCATGCACTCACTCCCCAACTCCGGCTCACACCGGCCTCGTTCGAGCGTCCGGCTGGTACATCCATACGGCATGCGCGCGCAGCGCCGAAAGACCTTGATAGGTCATCCAGATCGGCTGGCGCATTTCCTCGGTCGTGGTGAACGCGGCCCCGTCCCGGCTCCAGGACCAGATGCCGTCGGTCTGCGCCGCCCACACCGCGGCCGCCGCGCCGTCCAGCCGCTCCCGCCACGCGTCCTCGACGCCGTCCTCCCGCGCGATCTCCTGGGCGCCCGGGGTCAGCAGCGCCCGCACGATCCAACTCGCCGTGAAATGACGGACGTTCAGCACCTCGTGGTGCGAGGAGTCGTCCGGGTGCCGTCGGCGCACCTCCTCCCGCAGGTTCGCCAGATCGGCGCAGCTCTCGTGCGCGGTCGCCGGGCAGGCCAGCAGCCAGCGCACCCCGTCCTCGCGCGCCGAACGCTCCACGGGCCCCTCGCCCAGCACCCGGGCCGCCCGGTCCAGGGCGACCACGGCCTGCGCGGTGTGCACGGCGGAGGGCTGGGCGGGGTGCCCGACCCAGGGCAGCGGGGAGAGCCGGTGGCTCCAGCAGCGGCGGTGCTGGCGCTGGGGGTCGGAGAGCGCGCCGTCGATCAGGGCGCCGCGCAGCACGGGCAGCGTCGGCGCGTCCGGTGCCGCGCGCAGCAGCCCCCGCATCACGGTGGTGACGACATGGGTCAACGCCCGCCCCGTACCGTCGAGTTCACGGGTGAAGCCCGCCTCGCAGCGCGCCACCTCGTCCGCCAGCCGCTCCCGCGAGGCCCCCGCCCGGGCCAGGGCGCCCAGCACCATCGCGGTGACCTCCGGGCGGGCCACGGATCCCTGCGAACGGGCCGACCAGCCGCCGCCCTGCAGCCGTAGCCGCCACAGGGTGTCGACGAGGTCGGCGGTGTGCAGGCGTCCGTCCGGCACGCCCAGGTCCAGCACGATGTGCAGGCCGTACGCCGTGGCCAGCGAGGTCGGGCGGGCCGGGCCGTCCACCTCCTGGAGGGAGTGCGGCCAGCCGACGAGACGGCCGCGCACCGGGTCGTCCACCACGGCGACCTGGGCGGCGAGAGTGTCGTAGGCCGAGGTGAACACGTGCGGCAGGGGGCCGGGGGCGTTCGAGGAGAGGGGCGCGGGCGCAGTGAGCGGTGCGGGTCCGGCCGTGCGGGCGCGGAGCAGGGCCGCCGCAAGCCAGGTCATCCCCGCCGTGGCGAACCCGCTCAGCCCGGAGATCAGATACTTGGCCGGCTCCCCGTCGATCGAGTCGGGCAGCACGCCGAACAGGAACTGGAACACCGCGTATCCGGCGGCCACACACCCGAACCGGCCGAGCCAGCTCACGAAACGGGTCGGCGGGCTCGCTCCGGGACTCGCCGGACCGGGCGGCCCCGGCGCTCTCAAGGGACCGCGTCCCAGCTGTTGTTGAGACAAGGCGCGCTCCCTCCCCCCCTGGGTGGCACGTGACGTTCGCGAAGTTTCCAGTCTAAGTGGTCAGCGATACACCTGGGGCGCGGACCGGAACCGGCGTCTCCGTCAGCCCACTTGGGCCTCGCGCGGCCAGTGCGTCAGCGCCACGTGCAGGGCATCCACCGCACGCTCCCACGACCGCTGTACATCCCTCGGCGCGCCGAACCCGCCGCTCGACTCCAGCGCGCAGAAACCGTGGAACGTACTCCTCAACAGCCTTACGGCGTCGGTGAGATCGGGTTCCTCCAGGCCGTACGCGCGCAGCATGCCGTAGGTGATCTCGGCGGTGCGGCGCAGGGCGGGGGAGTCGGCGATCAGGGACTGGTCGATGCGGATCTGGGTCGCCGCGTACCGGCCCGGGTGCTCCAGCGCGTACGCCCGGTACGCGTCCGCGAAGGCGCCCAGCGCGTCCCGGCCCGCGCGACCGGCCACCGCGACGGCGATCCGGTCGATCAGTTCGCCGCCCGCGAGGAACGCGACCCGGGTGCGCAGGTCCTGGAGGTTCCTGACGTGCGAGTACAGGCTCGCGTCCTTCACGCCGAAGCCGCGGGCCAGCGCGGACAGGCTGACATTCTCGAAACCGACCTCGTCGGCGAGATCGGCGGCGGCCGCCACGACCCGGTCGGCGGTCAGTCCCGCGCGCGCCACGGCCCACCACCTCTCCTCTGACCTGCGACGACTGGAACCCCTAGGACAATAGCCAATAACAAGAGGGGCACCCGGCGCGTTTCACCACGGCCGACACCGGACTCCGGCAGCAGACTTCCCACCATGGACGACGACTCCGGCACCCCCGCCCCCACCGGCCTCCGCGCCACCGCACTCCTCGGCCGACCCAAACTGTGGCTGATCCCCACCGTGCTCACCGCCCTGCTCGCATTCCTGCTGTCCCTCCTCTACATGGGCGGCATCGTCAACCCCAACCGCGAACTGCGCGACCTCCCCATCGCCCTCGTCAACAGCGACACCGGCAAGCCACTCACCGGGCAGCAGCAGAACCTGGGCACCCAGATCGCCCACGCCATCGTGACCAACTCCGGTAGCCGCGCGGCCGGTTGGCGCCAGCTCACACGGGCCCAGGCCCAGGACGAACTCGACGACGGCAAGGTCTACGGCGCCCTGGTCATCCCCGCCGACTTCACCGACTCCGTCGCCGCGCTGACCACCACGAACGCCACCGCCCGCCCGACCATCACCGTGCTGACCAACCCCGGCAAGGGCAGCCTCGGCTCCTCCCTCGCCAGCAAGATCTCCACGACCGCGGCCCAGCAGGCATCCCTGACCATCGGCAAGCAGCTCACGGCGGCAGCCGCTTCAGCGAAGCCCGACTCCACGACAAAGCTGTTGCTCGCCGACCCCGTCGCCGTCACCACCCAGGTCGGCCACCCCATCGGCGGCAACAGCGGCATCGGCCTGACCGCCTTCTACTACACCCTGCTGCTGGTCCTGGCCGGATTCATGGGCGGCAACGTCATCAGCAACGGCGTCGACACCGGCCTCGGCTACGCCGACAACGAGATCGGCCCCTGGCACACCCGCCGCCCCACCGTCCCCATCAACCGCACCCAGACCCTGCTCCTGAAGATGGTCATGACGGCCGGCATCACCCTCCTCAGCGTCTCCCTGATCATGCTCGCCAGCGTCAGCATCCTCGGCATGGACGCGACCCACATCCCGCTCCTGTGGATCTACTCCTACTGCGCCGCCCTCGCCGTCGGCCTGGGCGTCCAGGCCATCAACGCCGCGTTCGGCGGGATCGGCCAGCTGGTCTCCATGTTCGTGTTCATCGTCCTGGGCCTTCCCTCCTCCGGCGCGACGGTCCCCCTCCAGGCCGTCCCCGGCTTCTACCGCTTCCTCTCCCACTTCGAGCCCATGCGCCAACTCAGCGACGGAGTAAGGGCGATCCTCTACTTCGACGCCCGAGGCGACGCGGGACTCACGCGCGCGTGGACCATGATCGGGATCGGTGCGGCGATCGGCCTGCTCTTCGGTTTCGCGATGGTCCAGTACTACGACAGGAAGGGCCACAAGCGCCTGACGCCGCAGCCGGCTTGAGACACCTCACCGTCAACTGTCCTTGAGGATCTGAGAGTTGACTCTCAGGCTTTCTGAGAGAACACTCTCAGACCATGGATTCCGGCAACCGTTTCGGCGACGTAGAGATATCCGACCCGAAGGCCATGCGCGCGCTGGCGCACCCCGTACGCCTCGCGATCCTCGAACGCCTCCAGCGCCACGGCCCCGCCACCGCCTCCCGCCTCTCCCCGCACGTGGGCGCCACCCCGTCCGTCACCAGCTGGCATCTGCGCCATCTCGCCGGTTTCGGCCTGGTCCGCGACGTGGAGGGCGGGACGGACCGGCGGGAGCGGCGCTGGGCGGCGGTGGCGCGGGGCTTTCGGTTCGAGGCACCGGAGGACGAGGAGGGTCGGTCGGCGGCGCGGGTGTTGTCGGGGGAGTTGTTCGCGCAGGCCGCCGACCTGCCGCTGCGCTGGCTGACCGACACAGAGCCCGAACTGGAGCCGGAGTGGACCAGGCTCGCCGGGGCGAACAACACGCGGATCGTGGTGACGGCGGAGGAACTGGCCGCGTTGCAGGACGCGTTCGAGGAACTGATCGCACCGTACGTCGTCCGCAAGTCGGACCCACGACCGCCGGACGGCCGGGGTGTCCGCCTGCTGATGTACGCGTTGCCGGAAGGCCCCGGGAACGAGGACGGCGAAACGACGACGGACCTGCCGGAGTGAAGGGCCGCTGGACCACCCGGCCCGGGTCGGGACTGAGTTCGGCATCGGCGCCGGAATCGCTGTGGCGGGACCGCCGCTTCGTACGCTTCTGGTGCGGCCAGTCGGTCTCCCAGTTCGGCGACCGTATCTCCGAACTCGCCTTGCCCCTCATGGCAGTTGGCGCGCTGCACGCCTCAGCGAACCAGGTCGCCCTGCTGACCGCGCTGGTCTGGACACCGAACCTCCTCGGCCTGTTCCTGGGCGCCTGGGTGGACCACCGCCCCGCCAAACGCCGGCTCATGCTGCTCGCGGACGTGATCCGGGCCGTCGTACTGCTGTCGCTCCCGATCTCCTACGCCCTCGACACGGTGACCCTGGGCCAGCTGTACACGGTGGCCGTGCTGACCGGCACGGCGGCGGTCGTGTTCAACACGGCGTACTCGTCCTTCTTCGCCCACCTCGTGCCGCCGGAGTCGTATGTCGAGGCGAACAGCAAGCTCAGCGCGAGCAGGTCGGTGTCCTTCATCGCGGGTCCGGCGGTCGGTGGCGCCCTGGTCCAGGCGCTCACAGCCCCGGTCGCGGTGATCGCGGACGCGCTGTCGTTCGTGACGTCGGCAACCCTGGTCGGCCGTACGAGAGTTGACGAACCAGCAGTTCCCACGACGCCGTCCGGCCCCTCGCTGCTACGACGCGCCCGAGAGGGTCTGGCCTTCGTGCTCCACGAGCCGGTGATGCGAGCGGGTCTGCTCTGCGCGACGACCGTCAACTTCTTCACGTTCCTGTCGGGCACCGGCCTGCTCGTGCTGTTCGCCGACCGGGTCCTCCAACTCTCGCCCGGTGCCATCGGGTTGGCGTTCGGCGTTGGCGCGACGGGCGGCCTCTTCGGCGCGGTGGCGTCCCCCGCGATCGCCCGCCGGATCGGCATCGGCCGCAGCATCGTCGCCGGGGCAGTGCTGTTCCCGGCGCCCTTCGCCCTCATCGCGGCGGCAACCGGCCCTGCCTGGGCCCGCCTCGGCACCCTGGGCGCGGCCGAGTTCCTCTCCGCCTTCGGTGTCATGCTCTTCGACGTCAACCTCAACTCCCTCCAGGCATCGGTGGTTCCGGACGGCCTCCGCAGCCGCGTGGCGGGCGCGTACAGCACGGTCAACTACGGGGTACGTCCGCTGGGGGCGCTGATCGGGGGCGAGTTGGCGACGCTGGCGGGCCTGAGGGTGATGTTGACAGTCGCGGCGGTCGGGGGTGCGATGTCGGCACTGTGGTTGTTGGCTTCGCCGATACCGGGGATACGGGAGTTGGGGCGGACGCCGATGGAATCAAGGCAGGAGTGATCGAGGTTCCGTGATGGATCGAGAAGAACCGGAACTGGAGAGGTGGCGGGCCGCTGTGACGACCGACCTCGGGAGTCCGGACATCGGGGTGTCCCCCAGAGCGTTGCTGGCGATGACATTCGACGATCCGGACCCCCGGCGGGTCGAGGCCGTTCTCCTCAACTGCCTTTCTCCTGAGGTCGATCCGCAGATCAGAGCTCTGGCGGTGACCTGCTTGGGACACGTGGGGAGAATCCACAGAGCTGTAAGTGCCGATGTTGTCCGGCGGCTTGAAGCGTTGCTGGATGACCCCGCACTGGGTGGCACGGCTGAAGACGCCCTTGGTGACATTGCGGCCTTCGCCGGTGAAGGCCCGAAGTGAGACCGGTCCAGCCGGCCTCGATCAGTTCGACGCGCTTCCGCAGAGCTTCAGCTCGATCGTGTCCCCCGTCTCCACGACCTTCGGGGCGTGGGGAGTGACCTCGACGACCGAGTCCGGCTCGCAGCCCGGGCTGTTCACCCTCGTCACCGTGCCGAGCTGGACGCCGGCCTTGAGGAACTGGCCCTTGGCGGTGGCGAGGTCCATGCCTGTGAGGTCGATCGCCACGGGGCCCTCCTTGCTGTAGGACAGCAGCAGGATGGCCTTCTTGTAGTCCGCACCGGGGGCGGTGGCCGTGGTGTCGGGCTTCGCCGGCGCCGTCCGTGAGGTGCCGCCTGTCATGGACGCCAGGGCCGTGCCGCCGCCCGCCACGATCAGGGCGGTGGCGATGCCGGCGATGAGGGTGGCCCGCCTGCGGCGGGTGCGGTGGACCATGCCGGCCGTGTCGAAGGACGGCGAGTCGGTGGAGTGCGCGAAGTCGTTCATGGCGTTGATCAGTTCCTCTTCGAAAGGTGTGCAGCCGGAGGACCGCGGGTCGTACGAACTCATCGCGTGCCTTCCGTGAGCTGCTGCGGCGAAGGGGTGGGGAGCGCGGGAATCTGGCTTCTCAAGCGGTCGATTCCACGGGCGAGTTGGGAACGGACGGTGCTCTGCGAGATCTTCAGGTCGGCCGCTATCTCGGCGTCGGAAAGATCGTGGAAGTACCGCAGCACCACCACGGTCCGCATCCGCATGGGCAGTTGCTGAAGAGCGCGCACCAACTGGTCCCGGCTGTCGATCCGTCCGTACTCGTCACCCGGCGCGGCCGGGTCGCCGTCCACCGGGTGCTGAGCCGTACGGCGGAATCTCCGCCAGCGGTCGTTGGCGAGGTTGACCATGATCCGCCGTACGTACGCGTCCGGGGCGTCCTTGGCGCTGATGGTGCGCCACTTGCGGCAGGTCCGTTCCAGGGTCTCCTGGACCAGATCCTCCGCCGCGTCGCGGCTGCCCGTCAGGACGAGTGCGCCCCGGAACAGCGCGGCCGACCGGGTGGCGACGAATCCATGGAAGTCACCTTCCGTGGTTCCAACTCCGTTGCGCCCCGCGTCCGTTGCCCACTTGGCTGCCAGATCCACACGCTCCTCCCTTCCTGTCACCCCTCCTCGACGGGGGAACAGGCGGATCTGCTGCACGGCTCTGCTGAGACCTGGGTCACAACTCCCCGAGCCGAGTGATGATCTCCTCCTCCAGCGGACCGGGTGGCGGCCACGGGAATCGGGGAATGCGGGCGCGGAGCAGGATGAGGCCGTGCAGGGCCGCCCAGAGAGAGGTCGCCGTGGTGAGAGCGTCCTCCGCGCGGGACGAGCCGTCGTGCATCGCGTCGGCGACGTCGCGCAGAAGTATCGAGAACGCTTCGGCGGGGGCGAGCTGAGTCGCGATGGACTCGCCGACGATGGGCGCGAGTTGGCGTACCGCCCGGTCGACGCGTTCTTCCGTGGTGCTGCTGCCCCTGGGCCGCGGCCGGGAGAACAGCAGGGCGTAGAGCTCGGGCTGCTCGGCACCGAAGACGAGATAGGCACGGCAGTCGGCCAGAAGCCGTTCACGCGCGCCTTCCGCTTCCGCCCGGGCGGTCTCCAGCTGACGCACCAGCAGTGAGCGGGTCTCGGTGACCACGGCCTCCACGATCTGGTCGGGCGTGTCGAAGTGCGCGTAGATCGACGGTGGCGCGATGCCGACCTTGCGGGCGATCGCCCGCAAGGTCACCGCACTGTCCGATCCGGTCTCGATCAGCAGCTCGCGGGCTGCGGTCACGATCTCGTCGCGGAGCTGTGCTCCCTGACCTCGGGGGTTGCGTTTCCGTGCTGCGGGTGGGGCCATGACGATGACTTTACAGGCGTAAGTTCTCATGCTCTACTTACGGCCGTAAGGTTACGAGGCTTCACGAAGGAAGATGATCATGAGTGCCACGACCGTCACCCCGCTTCCCATGGGCAACAGCAACGCCTACCTCCTGCGCGGCGAGCAAGCGGTCCTCGTGGACGCGGGCGGGCCCGAGGACGGCGACCGCCTGCGCGACGCGCTGTCCGCGCAGGGCCTTCAGCCTCGCGACATAGCCCTGGTCCTCCTGACCCACGGCCACAACGACCACAGCGGCACGGCGGCGTCGTTCGCGGATGCCGGCGTACCGATCGCGGTCGGCCTGGGTGACGAGCAACTCCTGCGTACCGGACGCATCGGCGCACTCCCGATCAGCCATCCGGCCGGTGCGCTGTTGAAGCCCATGGTCCTCCGCGCCAAGGCCCGGCCGGTCGAGGCCGACATCCTGGTGAAGGACAAGTTCGACCTGAGTCCCTACGGCGTCGACGCGCACGCCGAGCGGTTCGGCGGCCACACCCCCGGGTCGCTCGTCGTCCGCGTCGGCGACGACACGCTCGTCGGCGACCTGGTCCGCGGTGGAGTGCTGCGCCCCCGGAGCCCGAAGCGCCACTTCTTCACCGAGGACGCCGCCGGAGTGCGCAGGGCGCTCATGACCGAGCTCGACCGCCGCCCGCAGCGCCTGCTCCCGGGCCATGGCGGTCCCCTCGACGCGGACGAGACCCGACGACGCCTCGACAAGGTCGCTCCGGTACCCAGCGGGTCCGCGGCAACCGGGCCGAACGCGTGATCAGCCTCGGGTCAGTCTGATCAGGTGGACGGTCGCCTGCAGTGACGCGCCCGACAACAGGGTCAACAGCCAAGGCACCGCGTGGATCCCGGAGGCCTCGATCCCGACGCCGAGCAGCGGGGGAGCCGCCACGCCGCCGACATTCGAGGCCGCGATCACCCACGCACCGGCGCGTCTGGCCTGGGGGAGCGCCGAGTTGAGCCACGAGAGCCCCGTCGGGAAAACCGGCGCGATGAACAAGCCGACACCGGCGTACGCCACCGGTGCCACTCCTTCGACCAGCGTCAACAGCAGACACACCGTCATCCCGGCCGCGCACACCGCGAGGATGCGCTCGGGGGCGTGACGCATCGTGATCGGTACGACTAGGAAGCGGCCCGCTGTCATCATCAGCCAGTACACCGAGGTCGCGGACGCGGCCAAGGTCGCCGTGTAGCCGACGGTCTCCAGATGCGTGGGCTCCCAGCCGCCGACGCCCGCCTCCACGGCCACGTTGAGGATGTAGAGGACGAGGAAGCCGACGAGGGCGCGGGACAGGCCCAGCGACCTGCTGGGAGTTGATGTTGACGGAGCGTCAGATGCACGTGTACGTACGCCACTTGAGCCCGCGAACACCAGCACCGCCGCCAGTACCGCGCACGCCCCGAACGCGTAGGGGTAGTCGTCCGGGCCGAGCCAGGCCACGATCGCCGGGCCGAGGACCGCGCCGATGCCGAAGTGCGCGTTCAGCACGTTCAGCATGGCGGTGGAACGGTCGCCGAAGCCCACGGCGAAAAGCTGGTTGAGGCCGTAGTCGATCCCGCCGAAACCGAGGCCGCCGAGGAACGCGGCGGTGAGCGCGAGCGGCCAGTTCACGGCGAGTGCGAAGCCCGCGCCGCCCGCCGCCATCAGGCCGTAACCCCACACCAGAAGTGCCCTGTTGCTGATCCGGGAGTGGACCGCGTTGAAGGCGAGGACACCGGCGACCCCGCCCGCGAAGTGCAGGCTCAGGCCCAGGGCGGCGGCCGAGGGGGACAGGCCGAACCCGTGGCGCAGGCCCGGGATCACGGGGCCGTAGAGGGCCTGCAGCATGCCGATGAGGATGAAGCCCACGCAGGACGCGACCGCGGCCGACCGGGTGAAGAGCCGGTCGGCCGCAGGCGAGTTCGTGACTATGTCAGTCAACTGGTCTCCGGGGTTTCCGAGAACACGAACGAGAACTCGGTGGGTCGGGCGTTCAGGAAGTACTGCGGGAGCGGGCCCGGGCCGCAGGACTGGGAGCCGATGCCGTGCTGGGCGTGATCGAGGTTCACCCAGACCGTGTCACCCGGGGTGAGATCGGTGCGGTGGGTGGCCGCGTCCAGTTGTTCCGTCGTCCAGCGGCGGGCCGTGAACCAGAACTCCGGGTCGCCGTCGATGCGGAGGCCGCCCAGTTCGGCCCAACGGACGTCCGGGCGGGCGCCGTTCTCCTGCGGGCGGAGGTAGGGGGTCTGGAGGTCGTCGACCGTGGACTCCCAACGGCCGAGCATCGACGCCGACTTGGTGTCGGGGTACCCCTCGCCGGGACCGCCGCCGAACCAGCGCACCCGGTCGGCTCCGGCGTCGACGCCGAACCGGATGCCCAACCTCGGTAGTGGGACAGTCCAGTTGCCCTCGGGCGCGACGGACACCGTCAGCCGCAGCCGTGAACCGTCGGAGGTCCAGCGGTACACCGTGGCGAGCCCGATCTCCCAGGCGGCGGGTGCCACCCGGGTGCGGACGGTCAGCGCGTCCTCGCTCAACTCCACGCCGTCCAGGCGGTGTCGCATCCGGTGCAGGCCGAACTTCCGCCAGAGCAGGCCGAATCGGGTGTCCGCCTGCCAGGACGCGCCGTCGTCGTTGTCGGTGGGCGCCCGCCATACGTCGAGACGGAGACCGGTGACGTCGACCGCGCCGATGGTCTTCACCTCGCCTGTGCGGGCGTCGAAGGTGGCGGGGCCGAGCGTGATCCGCCGCTCCCCGCGCACGGGCCCGGCGACGGCGGAAACGGACGGCAACGGGCGTGCCATGACCGGGAATTGGCCCCAGCCGATGACATGCCCGGCGGGACCCCATGCGGTGTCGGCCGCGAGCGACGCCCTTACGGTCCACTGGGATTCGGCGCCGTTGGACTCCACGGGCGGTGCGGGCAGTTTGACGTCGGCCGACTCGCCGGGGGCCAGTGACGGCACGGTGAGGGTGCCCGACTCGACTGTCTCGCCGTCCACTTGGTAGGACCAGGTGAAGGCCAGGGCGGAGAGGTCGGCGAAGTCGTAGGCGTTGGTGATGCGTACGGTGCCGTCCGCGCCGTCGCCGGTGATCCGGACCGGCTCGATGACCTTCTTGTACTCGACCAACCCGGGGGAGGGGGTGCGGTCCGGGAAGATCAGGCCGTCGCAGACGAAGTTCCCGTCGTGCAGCTCCTCGCCGAAGTCACCGCCGTACGCGAAGCCGAAGCGCTCGTCCTTGATGCCGTGGTCGATCCACTCCCAGACGAAACCGCCCTGGAGCCGGTCGTACGACTCGAAGAGGCGCTGGTAGTCGGCGAGTCCGCCGGGGCCGTTGCCCATGGCGTGGGCGTACTCGCAGAGGATGAAGGGGAGTTGGCGGCGGCGGTGGGTGCCGCCGTCCAGGCCCCGGCCGATGCGCTCGACCTCGGCGTGGTCGGCGTACATCCGTGAATAGACGTCCGTGTCACGGCAGTTGATGTCGCCCTCGTAGTGCACGAGGCGGGAGTCGTCGCGGCCGCGGATCCACTCGGACATGGCCGTGAGACCGCGCCCGGTACCGGCCTCGTTGCCCAGCGACCAGATGACGATCGAGGGATGGTTCTTGTCGCGTTCGACCATGCGCGCGGCGCGGTCGAGGAGGGCCGGGGTCCAGCGGTCGTCGTCAACGGGGTTGTCGCGCCAGGCCTGTTCGGTGAAGCCGTGGGTCTCCAGGTCGCACTCGTCGATGACCCAGAGGCCGTACTCGTCGCACAGGTCGAGGAAGTCGGGGTGCGGTGGGTAGTGCGAGGTGCGGACGGCGTTGATGTTGTGCCGCTTCATCAGCAGCACGTCCTCCCTCATGGTCTCCAGGTCGAGGGCGCGGCCCTTCTCCGGGTGCCACTCGTGACGGTTGACGCCCTTGAAGAGGATCGCCTTTCCGTTGACCTTGATCAGGCCGTCGGAGAGTTCGACGGTGCGGAAGCCGATGCGGAGGGGGACGCGTTCGCCTTCGGTGGTGAGCAACCCGTCGTACAGGTACGGGAGTTCGGCCGTCCACGCGCGCACCGGCACGGTGACCGACTCGCCCGTCGCGACATCGATGTCCAGGGCGGGCACGGTGACGCGGCCGTCGACGTCGGAGTCGACGCGGAGGGTGCCCGCGCCGGCGACGTGGTCGTAGGAGGCGTGCACGAAGAAGTCGAGGGCGCTGCCCGGCGGGCGGTGCAGCAGGGTGACGTCACGGAAGATGCCGGGCAGCCACCACTGGTCCTGGTCCTCCAGGTAGGAGCCCGCGGACCACTGGTGGACGCGGACGGCGAGCACGTTGCCGGTGGGCTTGAGCAGATGCCCGACCGCGAACTCGTGCGGCAGCCTCGACCCCTTGAACTCGCCGATGTCCGTGCCGTTCAGCCAGACGCGGGCGCAGGACTCGACGCCGTCGAAGCGCAGGACCGCCCCGCCGTCCGAGGGCCACTCGGACGGCAGGTCGAAGGCGCGGAGGTGGTCGCCGGTCGGGTTCTCGGTCGGGACGCGGGGCGGGTCGACCGGGAAGGGGTAGAGGTGGTTGGTGTAGATGGGGGAGCCGTGCCCTTGCAGGACCCAGTGACCGGGGACCGTGACCTCGGCCCAGTCCCCGGCGTCGTAGCCCTCCCCGGCGAACGAGTCGTCCTCGGCGTCGGCCGTCGCCGACACACGCAGACGCCAACTGCCGTTCAATGACAGTGACTTGGCGTCCGAGGACGCGTAACGGGCGCGGGGTGGGAGGGCTCCGCTGCCCGGGGAGACGTCTTCGAGGTAGTCGGCGGCGGTGCTGGAAGTCATCGGTCTCCAGGTCGTGAGATGCGGGTGTCAGCCCTTGATGCCGGTCTGGGCGATCCCCTGGACCAGCCAGCGCTGGAGGAAGAGGAACACGAAGATCAGGGGCAGGATGGAAATCGCGGTGGCCATGAAGATCTGGTGGAACACGACGGTCTGGTTGGTCATGTACGAGGACAGCGCGACCTGGACGGTCCATGCCCCCGGATCCTGGCCGATGACCAGCGGCCACAGGAAGGCGTTCCAGCCGCTGATGAAGGTGATCGTGGCGATCGCGGCGAAGAAGTTCAGCGAGTTGGGCACCACGACCTTCCAGTACGCGCCCCAGTAGCCGAGTCCGTCCACGCGTGCCGCCTCCTCCAACTCCTTGGGGAACCCTAGGAAGTACTGCCGGAAGAGGAAGCAGGTGAAACCACTGAACAGGCCCGGGATGATGAGCCCCCGGTAGGTGTCGACCCAGCCGAGGGACGAGACGAGAACAAAGCTGGGCACGAAGGTGACGGCCGTCGGAACCATCAGGGTGCCCAGGACGAAGTAGAAGATCTTGTTGGAGTGCTTGTACGGGATGCGGGCCAGGGCGTAGCCGGCCAGCGAGCAGATCAGCAGGATGCCCACGGTCATGGAGACGGCGACGACCAGTGAGTTCCACATCGACCGGGCGAAGTCCACCGAGGTGTCGTCGAAGAGGTCGCTGACGTTGCCCCACTGCAGGTGCGTGGGGAAGAACTTCCAGTGCTCCCCGGTGATTTCGGCGTCCGTGGAGAGCGCGTTGCGGACCAGCAGATAGAACGGGACGAGGAAGAGGAAGGTGGCGACGCCGGTCGCGAGATACAGACCCGTGTTGCCGAGGACGCCGCCGCGCTTCTTGCCGCGCGGCTTCCTCAACTGCGGTGCGGTGGTGGTCACTTGGCCTCCTCCCCCCGGCCGAAGCCCATGAGCTTGCCCTGGAACAGGGTGACGATGATGATCAGCAGGGTCAGGATCACGGCGCCCGCGCTGCCGGCGCCGTAGTCCTGGTTCTCGCCGAGGGCGGTGTAGTACAGCTCGACGAGGGGCGGGCGGCCCCAGGTGGTCTTGGACAGGAGGTTGAAGAACTCGTCGAAGGCCTGGTAGGCGGCGATGAGCAGGAGCAGGACCACCGCGGTCGAGGTGGCCCGCAGCTGAGGCAGCGTGATGTACCGGAAGGTCTGCCAGCCCGGCTTGGCGCCGTCGATCGCGGCCGCCTCGTACAGCTCCGCCGGGATGTTCTGCAGCGCGGCCAGGAAGAGGATCATGTAGAAACCGGACTGCAGCCACAGGCGGGCGGTGACGATGACGAACCAGTACCAGGGCGGGCTGGGGTTGGACAGCCAGGCGATGTTGTCGACCCCGAACCAGCCGATGACCGTGTTCATCAGACCGAAGCGGACGCCGCTGAAGATGGACATCTTCCAGATCAGCGCCGCCGCGACATAGCTGCACGCGGTCGGCAGGAAGAACACCGACCGGAAGAACGCCCGCATGAACCGGAGCCTGTTCACCAGCAGGGCCAGGCCCAGGGACAGCGCCCAGGTGGTGGGCACGATGAACGCGGCGAAGACGGTGAACGTGCCGAGCGAGCCGACGAAGTCGGGGTTCGTCAGCATGTACGTGTAGTTGTCGAAGCCGATGAACTTGCTCGGTGTGACGGTGAAGCGCGCCTCGAAGAAGCTGAGGTAGATGCTCCAACCGATCGGGACGTAGACGAAGATCATCAGCCCGGCGAGGAACGGGCCGATGAAGAGCCAGAAGTTGAAGGTGCGGTTGCCCCGCAGACCCCGCCGCCGCTTGGCCGGAGTGGCCTTCGCCGGGGCGGGGCTCGCGAGGTCGCGTGTCGTGGTCGTCGACATGTCCGGTCCGTCCCGGCCTATCCGAACAGCTTCTTGAGCTCGCGGTTCACGGCCGTGTCGGCCTTGTCGAGCGAGGCCTCCGGGTCACCGCCCTTGCGGACGGAGTTGGCGAAGACGTCCTCCAGCGCGGTGATCATCGCCTGGGTCCAGCCGATGTTGTCGAAGTGGCCGTAGTCCTGGAAGAGCTTGACGCCCTCGGCCGGCAGACCCGTCTTGAGCTTGGTGGCCGACGCGGCGATCGAGGCGCGCGGCGGGATGTGGAAGCCGTAGGAGGTGGCCCAGTCCTCCTGGTCCTTCTTCTGGTCGATCCACAGCCACTTCACGTACTCCTTGGCCGCGTCGACGTTCGCGCCCTTGGCGTTGACGAACATCGACCAACCGCCGTTGTAGACCGACTGCTTGCCGGAGTCGATGGTCTTCGGGAACGGGAAGATCCCGATGTCGTCGCCGAGCGCCTTCTGGAACTGGGGCATCGCCCACATGCCGCAGAACTGGATCGCGCACAGGCCCTGGTTGAGGGCGGACGGGTCCCAGTAGTCCGTCGGGGCGTCGAGCAGCAGGTCGCCGCTGGTGAACAGCTTGCGCATCTTCTTGATGCCCTCGATGACGCCCGGCGTGTGGTACGCGATCTCGTTCTTGTCGTTGAGGGTGTCGGCGCCGGCCGACCAGATCATCGGGCTGATGACCGCGTGCAGGTCGTTGCCGAGGTACAGGCCCTTGACCTTGCCGGTGGTGAGCTTGGCGGCGGTCTCGATCAGCTCGTCGAGGGTCTCCGGGACCGTTACGCCGGCCTTCTTGAACAGGGAGGGCCGGTAGAAGAAGAACTGCGGGTCGTCGATCATCCGGACGCCGTAGATCTTCCCGTCCACCGTGTGCGAGGCGATGTCGGCCGGGTTGAAGTCGGACTTGACCGGGTCGATGATGTCGCTCAGGTCGGCCACCTGACCGCTCTTCACCATCTGGATCTGCGGGTGGAACTCGAAGAGGTCGGGCGCGTTCTTGGTGAGCAGTGTGGCGAACAGCTTGCTCTCGTAGTCGCTGCTGGTGATCCACTGCGTGGCCACGTTCGCCTTGGAGTACGCCTTCGCGTAGCGCTTGATGGCCTGTTCCGTCCCGGCCTCGCCGTACGCGTGGAACATCTGGGTGAGCTGCTTGCCCGAACCACCGCTCGCGCCCCGCCCGTTGTTGCCGCCGCAGGCGGCCAGCGTCCCCGCGGCCGCCATCCCTGCGGCCGCCCGGAATATCGATCGGCGGGACCAGTTGCTGTTGCTCATTGCCGACATGGTGACGTCCTTGTCTCTCGCGCGGCTGCGGCTCCACGGCTCCACGACTGAGTGGCGGCCAGTGGCTCAATTCGAGGTGCGGTGCGGGACGTTAACCTTCGCCTAAGCCTTCGGCAAGGGGTTGGACGAAGTCTGTTCGAAGCGTTGTGTAGCGTTCGGAATACCGGACGTGACGAAGGCGCGGGCCGCCGCGGAGGCGACCCGCACCCCGTACTCAGGTGGTCATTACACCTTTGACCAGGCCTCGTTGGCCCCGCCGTTGCAGCTGTAGAGGATCACCTTGCTGCCGTCCGCGGTCGCCTGTCCGCTCACGTCGAGGCACTTCCCGGACGCCTCGCTGAGGATCTGGCCGTTGGCGTTCAGCAGCCACCGCTGGCCGGGATCGCCGGTGAAGTCGGCGGCGGTCGTCAGGCCCGAACTCCCCACCGTCAGATACCCGTTGGCGATTTCCAGGCCGCCTTTCGCGTCGTACGACCACGTCTGCCCGGCCCCGCCGGTGCAGGTGGCGAGCGCGGCGCCCGAGGTGTCGGCGGTCAGGCACTTGCCGGACTGGTTGCCCTGGAGGGCGCCGGTGACTGAGGTCGAACTCCTGTGTCCCTTACCGGCCTTGCGGTCCTTCTGGTCGAAGACGTACGTCGTGATCGAGCGGGCCGCGAGCGACGCGGACACCGTCGAGCCGCTCACGTCCGGCGCGGCGACCTTCGCCCAGTTCTCCGTGGCCGAGGTGCGGACCGCCTGCGTCGCACGCACCGGCACCTTGCTGTTGAAGTGCAGGTTCAGCGAAGTGGCCGTCGTGTTCTGGTTGTTGACCACGACGACCCACTTGCCGTCCCGGTCGTACGAGCTGACCTCGACGCCGCTCGGCGCACCCGTCACGTTGTGCGCGACGGAGCCCGGGGTCACGAACTTGCTGTACTGGCCGAGCGCGTAGTACCGCTTGGTGAAGTACAGGGTCTGGTTGCCGTTCGTCGCGTAGTCGGGGTCGTAGTAGATCAGCCCGTCGTTCCAGCCGGTGTCGTTGCGCGCGGTCGGGTCCGTGCCGTAGCCGCTGGCGAGGGCCACCCACCACTGGAACGCCGAGTCGTGCGAGGTCGCGAAGTCCTTGTAGATGATGCGGGACATGAGCAGGGCGTTGTCGATGGTCGGGTCGTACTCCTGGTTCCAGCCCGTGGTGCCCTTGCCGAAGCAGCAGATCTCGGTGGCCCAGGAGGGCTTGCCGACCGTCTTCGCGGTCTCGTAGACGTTGCCCAACTGGCCGTCGTTCGGGTTGTTGTACGTGTGGTGCGCGAGCTTCGACACGTACTGCGCGGTGTCCGGCTGTGCGATCCACTGCGGGACCTCGGTCGAGAAGCTGACCGTGCTGCTCGACTCGTCGGCGATGATCGAGGACTTCTGGTGCCGGGCCCGCTGCTCGGCGCCCAACGCCCGCACGATGTCGTCGCGTTGGTCGACGGTGACCTGCATGCCCTCCTGGCCGCAGTCGCCGAAGTCGTTGTTCGGCTCGTTGAAGGGGCTGATGTAGTCGAACTTCGCGCCCTGCTTCGCGAAGTGGGCGGTCACGTCGGCGACGTACTTCGCGTAGTCGGTCTCGTTCTCCGGCTTCAACTGGCCGCCGCAGCTCTGCCCGTTGGTCGTCCACTGCGAGGGCGCGCTGTTGACGAAGCCGATCAGGTCCTGGACGCCGTACCTCGCGGCGTACCTGAGGAACGTCTGGCCGCCCTTGTCCTTGCTCCAGTCGTACGTGCCGTCGGAGTTCAGGAAGTCCTGCGCGGCACGGGCCGGGGTGGTGACCGCGGTGCCGCCACCGCCGATGTTGTAGCGGTACGAGGAGAGGTCCAACCCTTTTGAGGAGAACAGGAGTTGGGCCACCCGGGCCTGGACCGCGGGCGTGAAGTGCTGGAGGTCGTTGACCCACCAGGCGCCGGACGCGCCGATGTTGTCGATGGTCTGGGCCGCGTGGGGGGAGACTTCGGCCGGTGCGACGCCGTCGGCGGTCGCGGGCGGCGCGGAGAGCAGGGCCCCGGTGACGGCGAGCGCGGCTGCCGCTGTCGCGAGGATCGTTCTCCTGGGGTGGGGGTGAGTCACGTGCATCCCTTCCGTCGTCATGAAGGTGGTGCGGTACGGCTCCTTGCTGAGGTGGTGCGCTTGCCTGCCCTCTGCCCGACCGACTGAAGTGCCCCTTCGAGCGCGAACGTTGCCGCGCCCAGGCACGCCGGGTCGGTGAGGATGGGGGAGAGGACGATCTGGGTGGCGGCGAACGGCCGCCTGAGCGCGTGCCGTTGGACGGCCTCGCGCACCTCGTGCAGCAGGGGTTCACCGAGCCTGCGGGCGACCCAGCTGCTGAGCACGACGACCTCGGGGTTGAGGATGTTGACCAGGTTGGCGATGCCCGCACCGATGTAACGGGCCGTCTCCCGCACGACTTTGAGAGCCACGGGGTCGTTCGCGTCCACGCCGTGGGCCAGGGCGTCGATGGTGGCTGTCTGGTCATCGGGGTGCAGCAGTGGGCTGCGCGGGCTCAACTCCCGTAGGTTCAGCATGATTCCGGGTGCGCCGACGTACGCCTCCACGCAGCCGTGGTTGCCGCAGCGGCACAGGCGTCCGTCCAGGACGAGTGTCGTATGGCCCCACTCGCCGGCGCTGTTGCTCACCCCCCGGTACAGCGCACCGCCGAGCGCGAGTCCCGCGCCGACGCCGGTCCCGAGGTTGACCACCACCGCGTCCCCGCGGCCCCGCGCCGCCCCGAACCACATCTCCGCGACCGCGCAGGCGCGCAGCGGATTGTCCAAGTACAGGGGGTAGGCGATGACTTCGGACAGCAGGTCGAGCAACGGCACGTCGTGCCAGTCCCAGTTGGGCGCGTACTCCGAGACGCCGGTGTCGCGGTCCACCTGCCCCGGCACGCTCACCCCGACGCCCAGCACCCGCGCGCCCTCGATGCCGGCCTGCGCGACCACCGAGCCGACGGCGGCGGCCACATGGCTGACCACCTGCTCGGGCAGGCTCTCGCCGGGGCGCATGTCCTCGTCGGCGCGGGCCAGCACGTTCAGTCCCAGGTCGAAGAGTTCGACATGGACGTACGTCTCCGCGATGTCGACGCCGATCAGCGCGCCCCCCGACGCGTTGACCGCCACGAGCCCTCGCGGGCGGCCCCCCGCCGAGTCCTCGAAACCGACCTCCGTGATCATCCGGAGGTCGAGCAGCTCACCGACGAGCGTGGCCACCGTGGCCAGGCTCAGCCCGGTCGCGGCGGCCAACTCCTGCCGGGAGGTGGGTGATTCGGCGATGATCTGGCGCAGTACCTCGTAACGGTTCGCGGTTCGGATGTCGCGTGATGTGCGCTTCACCGGAGTGACCGCCATCCCTCCCCCTCGCATCATGCCGAGGCACGACGGCACCGGCGCGCGGCAAGGCTATGGGCAGTGGGTGACGTTCGACAAGGGGTTAGGAAAGGGGCCATACAAAGTCGCCGCCCAGCCGGTCGCGCCGTCAGTCGCCCAGCACGTTCCGGACGAAGGAGTTGGCGAATGTGCCCTCCGGGTCGAGGCTCCGCGCCAGCGCCGCGAAGTCGCCGAGCCGCGGATAACGCCCGCGCAGCACCTCCGCCGGAGTGGTGAACACCTTGCCCCAGTGCGGCCGCGCGTCGAAGGCGTCGAGTGCCTCCTCCAGCCGCCGCACCACGGGCAGTACCGTCTCCGTGTCCTCGATCCAGGTGAAGTGCAGGGCGACCGTGTCCCGCCCGTACGACGGGCTCAGCCACTGCGCGTCGGCGGCGACCGTCCGCACCTCGCAGGTCTGCAGCACACCGGCGACCGTCTCCCGGATGCCGTCGACCGCGTGCAGCGCGTCGAGTGCGGCCGAGCGCGGCAGCAGGTACTCCGACTGCAGCTCCGCCCCGCTGCTCGGCGTGAACTCCGCCCGGAAATGCGGCAGTCGCTCGTGCCAGGGCCCCGCCACCCCGAGCTGCTCGGTGGTGTTGACCGCGGGCATCCCCGGCACCGGGTGCAGCGCCTCGGTCGCGGGCGCGGCCCACGGGAAGTCGACCGCCGGCTGGTCGGTGCGCCGCTTCAGCCACACCTGCCTGAAGCCCGGCTCCCGCCAGTCGGTGAACAGGCTCACGCTGTACGCCGACGCCGCCACCGTCTCGAAGTCCAGCCCGGCGAGGGGGAGTTCGGTGAAGACGTGCTGCTCGACCTCGAAGGCCGGTTCCAGGTCGAGGGTGAGGGAGGTGACGACGCCGAGCGCGCCGAGAGAGGTCACGGCACCGTCGAAGCGGTCGTCGCCGCGCGCGATGGTGACCGTGGAACCGTCCGCCGTCACGATCTCGACCTCGCGTACGGCCGACGCGAGCGAGCCGTTGCGGACGCCCGAACCATGCGTGCCGGTCGCCACCGAACCGGCCACCGAAATGTGCGGCAGGGACGCCATGTTGGGCAGCGCGAGACCGTGCCCGGCCACGCGGCGGGCGAGTTCCGCGTACCGGACGCCGCCCGACACCCGTACCGTCCGGGCCGTCGTGTCCACGTCGAACTCGGGCGGCAGGGCGGCGATCGTCAGCAGGGTGCCGTCGGGGCCCGGCTCGGCGATCTCGTTGAAGGAGTGGCCGCTGCCCAGCACCCGTACCCGCGCGCTCTCGGCCACGAGGGTCCTGAGCGCGTCGAGTGTGCGCGGGCGGTGGAGTTCCTTCGCCGCGTAGGTGATGTTGCCGGCCCAGTTGGTGACCGTCTCCGTCATGCCTGCCGTCCCTCCGGGAGCGTGCGTTCGCGTGTTCTGCCCCAGGGGTCGGTGCGCCACAGCCGGGCGTGGATCAGCCCGACGAGGAGGACTCCTGCTGCTGCCGCAGCATAAGTCGGCAGCGGTTGTGCCTGTGTATCGGTGTAGTGCCAGCAGACGGCGGCGGCGACGATCAGCACCCAGCCGGAGAGGACGTTGGCGGTGGCGGAGGGCCGGAACGGGCCCGGGCTGATCGCCTCGCCGGTGCTGCCCATGACGTAGTACGGGAGGCCGTCCCCCGCGCAGAAACCGGCGGCGAGACCGAGGGCGATCGTACCGATCATGGTGCTCAACTCCTTTGTGGCGGTGGGGTGTTCCTTCGGTCCGGTGCGGTGTTCTTTCGGTTCGGCTCGCCGTCGAGGCCGCTCATGACGAGGTCGACGAGTCGGCGCAGACGGCCGCGGAGGACCTCCGGTGTGCCGTCGGACTGACCGATACCGACGGTCGCGGCGAGCAGGAGCGCGGCGGTCTCGCGGGGTTCGGGAATTCCGGCGAGCAGTTCCACCAGTGCGTCGACCAGCCCGTCCTCGACCGGGGTCAGCCCCATCCCGGCGGCCTCCGAGACCAGTTCCTGCCGGAATCGCGCCTCGGTGACGCCGATCGCCGTCTCCAGCTTCACCGCGAGCACGCCGTAGACCTGGTCGGCCGGTGTCCCCTCGGCGTCGCGGGCGCGGTGGGCGGCGGCCGTCATGAGGTCGGTGACGCGGGCGGCGACGGCGGCGAAGACGTCCTGCTTGTTCGCGAAGTGCAGGTACAGCGCGGGCCGGGACACGCCCGCGGCCCGCGCGAGGAGTTCCATCGAGGTCTGCCGGAACCCGTACCGGCTGAACACGTCGACGGCCGCTGTGACGATGTCGTCCCGCTTGCTCATGCTGACAATTCTGACGAGAAATGTCAAAGACGTCAATGCTTCGGATTTCGTTGCAGTGATGCCGCGCAGGTGCTGTATTCGATAGAGGTATGGCGGTTCATGTACGGCATCGGTAGCCTCCGTGGGTATGACCGATCGCCTCCCGCAGACCGACCTGACCCGGCACCGCCGCCTCGCCGAACAGGGCAGCCTCGACCGTGCCGACCTGGACGCGATCCTCGACGCCGGTTTCGTGTGTCACCTGGGGGTCGTGATCGAGGGGCGTCCGGTCGTAGTCCCCACGGTGTACGGGAGGTACGGGCGGGAGCTGTACTTCCACGGGTCCGTCGCGAGTCGTAGCCTCGCGGGCGGACACCCCGTGTGTGTCACCGTCACGCATGTCGACGGGCTGGTGCTGGCCCGGTCGGTCTTCGAGCACGGGGTGAACTACCGCAGCGCGATGATCCACGGGGTACCCCGCAAGGTCACCGACCCGGAGGAGAAACTGGCCGGCCTGCGCCGCCTCACCGAACACGCGACGCCCGGCCAGTGGTCGTACGCCCGACAGCCGAACCGCAAGGAACTCGCGGCCACCACCCTCCTCGCCCTCTCCTTGGAGGAGGCCTCCGTCAAGATCCGCACCGGCGCCCCCGACGACGCCGACGGCCCCGACGCCGAACTGGACCTGTGGGCAGGAACCCTCCCCCTGACCTCAACCTGGGGCAAGCCCGTACCGGACCCGGCGCTACCCCCTGGCATCCCGGTACCGGCCCACATCGCGACCCGCGAGGGAACGAGACAGGGCTGACCTGATGGCCCCAACCCCGCCCGCCCTCATGCCCTAAGGGGCGCGAGGAACTGCGCGCTCAGCCACAACACACCCGCACCCCGCAAGCAACCCCGACCCCCCCCCCCCGCCCCGGACACCCAGCCAAACCCTCCCGAACCGCACCACACCGACCCCCCGCTCCAACCGCCCAACCGCCGGAGGCATACCGTGAGGAGTCGGTACGCCTGAGCAGGGCGCCTGAGCCGGGAGGAGATACGGGATGGGCAGCCGCACCGCGCTGGTCGAGGATCTGATGGAGCGCTTTCCGCACGTGCCGCGGGAGGCCGTCTTCAAGGAGGACCTGCTGCGCGGAGGTGTCGCCTTCGACCCGTCCGCGCTGAGCGACAACGAGGGCGGTGAGGTGAAGCCGAAGTCGTACTTCATCTTCTCCTTCGACCACGGCACCCTCCCCGAACTGGGCGAGGCCGCGCTCCGCCGCCCGCCGGAGGAGATCATCCTTACGGGAGGCCCGTACGACCTGCGACGGACCGTCGTCTCCGTGCGCGTGAACCCGACCTCGCCGTACCGCGTGGCCTCCGACGACAACGGAGTCCTCGGGCTGTATCTCGACGGCAAGCGCATCGCCGACGTCGGGGTGCCGCCGATGCCGGAGTACTACAAGCACAAGCTCGCCAACGGGAAGTCCGTCATGGAGGTCGCCCCGACCATCCAGTGGGGCTACCTGATCTACCTGACCGTCTTCCGCGTCTGCCAGTACTTCGGTGCCAAGGAGGAGTGCCAGTACTGCGACATCAACCACAACTGGCGCCAGCACAAGGCCGCCGGGCGGCCCTACACCGGCGTCAAGGACGTGGAAGAGGTCCTCGAAGCGCTGGAGATCATCGACCGGTACGACACCGCGAAGACCTCAACTGCCTACACCCTCACCGGCGGTGCGATCACCAAGACCGTCGCCGGGCGCGACGAGGCCGACTTCTACGGCCACTACGCCAAGGCCATCGAGGAGCGCTTCCCGGGGCGGTGGATCGGCAAGGTCGTCGCCCAGGCTCTGCCCAAGGACGACGTGCAGCGCTTCAAGGACTACGGCGTGCAGATCTACCACCCCAACTACGAGGTGTGGGACGAGTATCTGTTCAAGCTGCACTGCCCGGGCAAGGAGCGCTACGTCGGCCGCGCCGAGTGGCACAAGCGGATCCTCGACTCCGCGGAGATCTTCGGCGCACGCAACGTGATCCCCAACTTCGTCGCCGGCGTGGAGATGGCGGAGCCGTTCGGCTTCAAGACCGTCGACGAGGCGATCGCTTCGACGACAGAGGGGCTGCGCTTCTTCATGTCGCAGGGCATCACGCCCCGCTTCACCACCTGGTGCCCGGAGCCCACCACCCCGCTGGGCAAGGCCAATCCGCAGGGCGCTCCGCTGGAGTACCACATCCGCCTGCTGGAGGCCTACCGCGCGACGATGGAGGACTTCGGCCTCAAGTCCCCGCCCGGATACGGCGAACCGGGTCCCGGCCGCGCGGTCTTCTCCGTCAGCTCCTTCATGGACAGTCTGCCCGCCGAGCCCGCCGAGGAGCCCGCGTCTTTGTAAGGTAACGGTGTGGCCAACTCCTGCGACGGATGAGCCGGGAGAGGCTCGGACACGTACAACTGCATAGAGGCGACTGACAGTCACCGTAATTGAATACGCGGCTTGTCAGTTGTGTGGGATGCGTGAAAGGCTCTGGCCCTGTCACGAGGCAGCCCCCCTCCAACTCGCTTACTGTCAGAGCTAGTTGGCCGTCATTCGTGGATGCAGGAGACCCATGCCCGACCTGCCGACTCCTCAGGACGCCGCTGAGGCAGCGCTCTTCACCGAGAGCTGGGACGCCGTGCTGTCCTACGCCGACCTGTGCACGTCCGGCGCCGCCTCGGCCACCGAACTGGCCAGCGAGGCCTTCGCACTTGGCATCCAGGAGGCCCGCTCCGCCGGGTCCGGTCCGATGCGCGGACCGGCCCGCCGGGTGCTGCCGGTGATACCGCTGCTGCTGACCGCCGTACGCACCACGGCGGCCACCTGGGAGCTCGCCGGGCGGGGGCACCGGCTCGACCCGGACCTGCGGCTGTGGCTCAACTCCGAGAAGGCGGCCCGTTATCACGGCATGCCGTTGCAGCGCCCGATCGCGCTGCGCGGGCTGCGGGACCTTCAGGAGGCGGACGCGGCGCTGCTGTGGCTGGCCGAGGTGGAGGCGCTGCCGCTGACCGTCGTGGCCCGCCGGCTCAGCCTCGACCCCGCCGTCGTATCCAGTGAACTCGCCCAAGTGCGGGCCCTGTTCAGGGACCGCTGCCACCGCAACCACCTCGACACCCCGATGGACGCGGAGTGCCGCAGCTACGCCCGGCTGCTGGACGCGGTGACCCGGTCACCGGCCGCCGACACCCCCGAGGACCTCTCCCGGCACCTCGCCACCTGCGTGCAGTGCGCGGAGGCGGCCGCCTGTCTGCGCCTCGCGGGCGGCGGACTGCCCGCGGCGCTCGCGGGCGGGGTGATCGGCTGGGGAGGGCTCGCCTATCTGGAGCGCCGCCGCCGGGCCGCCGAGGTACGGCTGGGCGCGGGGCGTCCCGTGGCCGAACTGGAGGCCGGGGAGCCGAAGGAGGGCGCGAGCAAGGCGCGTCTCGTCCGCAACAGTCTGCTCGCCGCGGCCGTCCTGCTGTCGCTGGTGGCGCTCGGGGTGTCGATGATGCCGATGAGCGGCTCCGGGCACGACAACGCGGCCAGCGACGACGCCGGCGGTCAGCCGGTGGGGGATCCCGCCCCGACCCTGTCGTCCGTCGGCGCCCACCCGTCGGGTACGGCCTCCTCGTCCACCCGGCCCACGACGAGCAGTACGGCGACCGACTCCGGGGACAAGAACCCCGACACGGAACCCCAGGGCACCGCCTCGGCCACCGCGGGCAACTCGCCTGATCCGACCAGGAGTTCGGGCTCGGGTGCGGGATCGGGTTCGGGTACGACCACACCGGCGAGCTGCGACGTCACGTACGACCTCGTCAACCAGTGGCCCGACGGCTTCCAGGCCGCCATCACCGTCACCACCACCAAGGCCCTCGACACCTGGCGCGTCGCCTGGTCCTACCGCGACGGCCAGCAGGTCACCCAGATGTGGGACGCGAGCGTCGCCCAGGACGGCTCCCGGGTCACCGCCACCGCCGCCGACTACAACAAGAACGTCGCCGCGGACGGCAGCTTCACCTTCGGGTTCCTCGGCACCTGGAACAACAGCAAGAACTCGGCGCCGTACGGCTTCACGCTCAACGGCGCGGCCTGCGGCAAGTAGGCCTGCCCGTACGGCTGTCACCCGCCCCGGCGCGAACTCTCCGGTCTCCGGGAGGGCGACGGCCGTAGCCGACGAACTACGCTCTTACGAACCGGTGTTACCGCGCTTGCCGATCAAGTCCCGGTACAGGGCCGCGCGTTCCTCGTCCGTCTTGGCCTTGGCGAGTTCGGCCTTCCAGTCCTTCTCCAGGCTCTTCAGCTTCTGCACCCAGTCGCCGAACTTCTCCAGGTCGACGTGGCGCTGGCTCGAACTGAGGGGGGCGTTGCCGCCAGGCTTGTCGTCCTTGTGTCCGCCGAACTGGCTCACCGGGTTGCTGTTCTTCTCGCTGCTGGTGATGCCGTGCTTGTAGCCGTCGGGGGTCCTGCCGCCGGGCCCGGCGGTCTCGAGGCCGACCTGGAGTCCCCCGTCGCTCTCTTTCGTCGGGTGCTTGTACCCCATGAACATGTGCCCGTACGACTCGTTCGGGATGATGGTGTCGCCGTGGTAGTCGGTGCTGCCCATGCCACCCGCGGCCATGGGCAGGCCGTAGAGGTGGGTGCGGGGATCGAACCAGTTCTGGACGGTGGCCCCGATCTCGCCCTTCTCCACGAACGCGCCCGGCGTTCCGTCGACCGGGTCGTTGTCGCCGATCTTCAGGTGATGCGTGCCGAACCTGCGCCGGTACACCGGCTCTTCGGGCGTCGACCTGGACTCCCAGGGCCGCCGGTTCTCCTTGGTGATGTGGAGCCACTGGGGCAGCTCGTATCCGTGCTGGCCGTCGGCCAGTTGGGGAATGCGGATGTTGACGCGGCCGCCGTAGGCCAGCGCGTGGGCGACGTCGTCCTTGAAGTCCTCGTGCATGCCGGTCTCCGGGTTGAAGACCTTCAGCCCCTCCTTCAGGATCAGGAAGATCTTGGTCAGCACCTCGGTGCCGCGCTCGACCCGCTCCCGGTGCTTGGCGGCGTCCGGTACGCGGTCGCTGATACCGGGAGGGACCATGGTCGTCACGAAGGTCTGGAAGATCTGCTCGTTCCGTTCTCCCGTGAGCTGTTCCTTCTCGGTCTCCGGGGTGTCCTTGTCGTGCATGGCGTGGTGGCGGGCGAGTTGGTAGTCCGAGCGGGTGGGTTTGTCCGTCGACTTCCCCTGAGCGCGGTCCGCGACCTCCTGCCGCCAGCGCAGGCTGGCGATGAGGAGGCGTTTGCCCTCCGGCTGCTGGAGCCAGTTGTGGAAATCGCCGGCCTTGAGGTACGCGTCGGCCTCGACGGTGCTGCACATCCCCACGGTCTTCAGCCACTTGGGGTCCTCGGACTCCACGGCCCTGATCGCGTCGAGCTCCTGGTCCGTGAAACTCGGGCCGCTGCGCACCCGCGTGTGGATGACCGCCCGCACGTCCTTGTTCCTGATCGCTTCCTTGTCCCTGACGAGCAGTCCCGCCAGCCGGGCGATGGCCGGCTGCGAGTCCTGGATCGGGGGTGAGGACGAGGCCGGGGGCGGAGTCGTGCTCTGGGCCGGCGGCGTGGTCGACGGTCCGGGCCGGTCCGCCCGCTGGACGGAGACGTCCACGCTGCGCTGCACCGCCCCGCCGGGTAAGTCGGCCCCGGGCAGGGCCAGTTCGGGGGCGGCACCCCGGGCCAGCTTCCGGCCGTTGGCGCCGGCGCTCCGCTCGAACGGGTCGTCCGGGTGGGAGACCTTCTCGCCCCGGCCGTTGTCGGTACCGGGCACCGGTCCCAGGGCCTGCTGGCGTACGTGGTCGACCTCTTCGTACATCACCTCGTCCTCGACGCGACGGTCGCCGAGCACGATGTGGGAACCGGTGGTGTAGGCGAGGGCGCCGAGTTCCTCGGCGGAACGCTGGGCGACGGGGCTGTCGTGCACGCGTACGTGGCCGAAGTCCATGTCGTAGGCCTGCTCGGCCCGTTGAAGGATGCGGGGTTCCAGGGGGCGTCCCGGGGAGCCGACGGCGTCGACCACGGATGCCCGTCGCTGCACGGGGACGGCTCCCTCGGCGGCGCGCGCCTCGGGGCCACCGTGCTGCTCGTCACCGTGCTGTTCGTCCCGGGCCCGCTGGATCGCGCGGGTCACCGCGGCGTTTCCGGCGGCCTGTTGGAGCGCGGTGAGCGGGGGGAGGGCGGCGGCGGGACGGGCCGTTGTCCGAGCCGTGGGGCGTCCGCCGGTGCGGTCTCCGTTCGGGCGGTTCTCTCCCTGGACGCGCATGTGCGGTTCCCCTTTGGTCGGCGGGTGCCCTTGCCTGGTGCGGGTGCTCTTCCCTCTTACCTGATGGACGGCCGGGGGTGGGAAGTCCGTAGGGGCAGAGTCGGGGGCAGAGTTGCCGTTCGCCGAACAGGGCCCTGGCCGGCGCACCGACGCCCGCGCGGGCAGGCTGGTGCGGTGAGCGCGGCCAGGGCCCCGGTGTCAGGCTCGGTTACGGCGGCGGCGCAGGGCGACGAAGCCCAGGGTGCCCGCTCCGGCCGTGATGAGGGCCGACGCCGACGCGGCGGTCGCCGAGATACCGGCGCTGCCGGTCTTGGCCAGCTGCGTGGTCGTTCCCGAGGTGGTCCCGGAGATCGTTCCGGAGGACGTCGTGGTCGTTGCCGTGGGCGAGGTGGAGGGCGTGGACGAGCTGGTCGGGGTGGCCGACGTGGAAGGCGTCGCCGAGGTGGTCGGGGTGGTGCCGGAGGCGGCCGCCTTCACCGTGATCGACGCCGACGCTCCGCAGAACGTGGTGCCGGTGAACGGCGTCGAGCCCTGGTTGACGAACGCGCAGGGGTGCACGGTGGTCTTTCCGGCAGGCGTGTTCTTGAGGTAGGTCACGCGGAACTTGGCGGCCGCGCTGCTGTGCGCCGCCAGGGAGGAGTCCTTGCCGGTGATGTCGAAGCCGTACACGTCCGGTTCGTTGCCGGCGGTGATCGGCTTGAGCGTCTTCCAGGTGCCGGAGCTCAGCACCTGCACGGTGGCGTAGCGGCTGGTGAACAGCACGCCCGTCACGTTCTCGTACGCCGAGGCCGTGGCGTTGGACACCGTGGCGCCGAAGGTCACGCCGGGTCCGCCCGCGGTGGCGGTGGTGGGGACGCCGGACAGGGTGGCGTCGAGCCCGTCGACCTTGACGGTGTCCTCGTCGCTGTCGTTGGCGGCGCCCGAAGTGCCGTAGGAGACAAGGGTGTTGAGCTTCAGTTGGTCGGTGCCGCCGTTGCTGTCGCCGTGGTGCGGGGTGCCCATCGGGAGGCCGAGGCGCAGCTGTACGGTCCGCGACTGGGCGGCGGCCAGCGCGAAGGACTCGGGCAGTTCGCCGGAGAACTGGGTGCCGGTCAGGGTCAGCGGCACGGTCTTCCACGCCGTTCCGCTGAGCCGGTACTGCAGGCTGACGGCGTTCGGCGGCAGACCGGCGCCGCCGTCGATGTGGTAGATCAGCCGCGCCGAAGTGGTGTCCTCCGTACCGACGTTGGACGCCGTGGTGGTGAACTCGACGGGCTGGCCCGCCAGTCCGATCTCCGCCGGTGCCGCGGTGGAGACGGCGAGGGCCGGCGGCTGCGCGTCGGTCGTCGCGGCGGTGGCCGCCGGCGCCAGGACGGCACCGGTGGCGGCCAGCAGCAGGCCGGCCCCCGTGACCGTCACGGACGAACGCAGCGTGCGTGCAGTGCTGTTCAACGTTTCCCCCAGGATGCGTATACGGCGCGGTGGACCGCCACGCCGGAGACGGCGAGCCGAACCGCCCGCCGTTCACGCCCAGTTGGACCTGCCGCCCCGGCATCCAGTTGTGGCGTCCTGTGCGACGGTTCTGTCACCGGACGGTTGTGGTTTCGTGCGGTCGTGGGTGCGGGTGCCGACCCGTCGGGTGGGTGCGGGGCTGTCGCGATCGGGTCGAGGAGCCGGCGGGGTGTGTTGATCGCGCTGGAGACGGGGTCGCCTTCGTGGTCCGGTGCCTGGAAGCCGGGTCCGGGTCCGGGTTCGATCCGGATCTCCGGGACCGGGAGGGCTGAACCGCACTCCTGGCAACGGCCGTTGGGGTCGAGGAGGCTGCCGTCGAGGTCATCGCGGACGAGGAGAACGCGGACGTCGACGCGTTCAACGCGCGTGCCGAGGACCGTTCTTCGCCGCGTTCTTTGCCGAGGCCGGCGCCTACGCCGAGGGTCTGACGTGGCTCATGCAGGGCCAGCTCGTCGGCGCCGATCCCCACGAAAGACGAGGTCCACCTTGTCCTCCGTACTGATCACCGGCGCGCCCCAGGGCATCGGCCGAGCCATCGCCGTAGCACTGGCAGGCCGGGGCCACCGGGTGATCGCCACCGCACGCCGCCCGGAAACACTGGCCGACCTCCCCGTCGACCGGCGCCTCCGCCTCGATGTCACCGACCAGGAGAGCGTCGACCGGGCCGTCCGGGAGGCAGGCGACATCGACGTCCTGGTCAGCAACACCGGGGAGGCCGGGCGCGCACCCCTGGAGAGCGTCCCGCTCGCGGAGGTCGAACGGCTCTGCCAGGTCAACACCCTCGGCGCGCTGCGGGTGGCGCAGGCCGTGCTGCCCGCCATGCGCGAACGAGGCGCGGGGTGTCTCGTCTTCGTCTCCAGCATCCAGGGGCGCATGGTGCTGCCCATGATCGGCCCCTACGGCGCCAGGGTGTACCTCCGCGAGAACGACCCGTACACCCCGCTCTACCAGTCACTCCCCGCACTCCGCGGCGAACTCGTCACCCCGGAGGACGTGGCCGCCGTAGTGGCCGACACGATCGAACACCCCGCCCCGCCGCTGCGCGTACCGGCCGGCGCACCCGCCGAACGGGCGCTGCGGGCCCGCAAGGAGGCTCCGGAGGACGAACCCTTCTTGCTGGCCGGGATCGATTGGTAGGGGTCACGTGCAGAGGGCGCGTGATGGATGCGCGTTAATTCGGTGGCGTCACGCCCGGCGCACCTTCTAGGGTCGGTCCCGTTGGAACGGCGGCCCGAGGTCGTCGTAGGTGACGCGCGAGTGGTTTGTGGGAGGTGTGACCGATGGCTGTCTCTGTGATGGGCCCTGCCCGCATTCAGAAGTGCATCAAGTCCACCTCCGTGGCCACCGGCTGACCTTCCTCTTCCATCGCGCCCGAGTGCGCGCGCCGGGGCCACCCTGTGAAGGGTCTCCCTTGACTTCCAGTTCTGCTTTTCTCGCGCTCGCCCGCTACGGCTGGGACGACGCGTGGGCGGATGAGTTCGCCCGCTACGACGCCGAAGGACTGCTGGCCGGCCGGGTCGTCCGGGTCGACCGGGGGCAGTGCGATGTCGTCACCGCCGACGGCACGGTGCGGGCCGACACCGCGTTCGTCACCCCGAACGACCCGCTGCGCGTCGTGTGCACCGGTGACTGGGTCGCCGTCGAACCCGTCGGCAACCCGCGCTACGTACGGACGTATCTGCCCCGCCGTACCGCCTTCGTGCGCTCCACCTCCTCCAAGCGGTCCGAGGGGCAGATCCTCGCGGCCAACGTCGACCACGCGATCGTGGCCGTACCGCTGACCGGGGACCTCGACCTCGGCCGTATCGAACGGTTTCTCGCGCTCGCGTGGGAGTCCGGCAACACTCATGCAGCGGTTGGCCGCAACCCGCGCCCGGGCTTGGGCCAGTCTTCGAAGTCTCCGCGTTGCGAGTGAGCAGACCAAGTTGAGAGATCGGCTCGGGCTGTGCAGCCGTGGATCTTGGCGAATGAGCGGTGACAGCAGGAATCCAGTACCTCGGTGGTCCCACGTCCCATCGTCTGGCCGGAGATGTCATGCAAACGCACCGAGAAGGCGCGCGTTGCAGCGCTCACCACCAGCTGGCAGCGGCTCACTGCCCTCGCGGACGTCCCCGGACGCCTCGTCGAATGAGGATCTTGAAACGTTGGCCAGTTGCTGACGCATCGATCGACTAGAAATAATTGTGGTCAGAAACTTCCTTACGGTTCCGGGATCTTGAATTTATAAGTAGCTTTGATTCCTGCGCGGTCGAGTCTCGGCCGCGTGTAATTCGGGGGGTTGTCGCGTGGGTGCTTTCAGGGAAGCTCTGCCGCGCGAAAATTTCGTACCGTGCCATCAAGTGGACCAAGAAGTCGCTGCGGATGTGCGTACCTTGCGACTCACAGGTAACGACCTTCAGTCCCGTTGCATCGCACTCGGGAATCTCGCTATATCCCTGTATTCACGTCACCGCTGTCAGGGCGGCCTGCGTGACCTGGATGCCGCGATCGACCACCTGCGCACCGTGCTGCGGCTCCTGCCAGTCGGCCATCCTGAGCGCAACACCGCGCAGGGAAACCTGGCGATGATGATGGCGGCGCGTCGAACGCGCGAAGACCTCGACGACGCAGTGAGCCTCTGGCGTACCTGTCTCGCCCGAGAGCGGTACGGAAGTCAGGAATGGGCCGCCTCTGCCGGTCAGCTGGCACAGGGACTGTATGAGTTGTTCACCCTCGACGGCGACGCCGAACTGCTCGACGAGGCATTGACCCTACTGGAGCGGGCACTGCGGGACCTGCCGGTTGGTGGGTACGGAGACACCCTGCGGGCCAACCGAGCAGTGCTGCTCACCACACGCCACCAGGCCACGCGGCCCGACCCGGACGGGCTCGACGAGGCGATCGCCGTCCTGGACGACTTTGTGAAACGCAGCGCGCACGCCGGGGACCCCGATCGGGCGGACTGGGCTGCTGCCCACCTGGCGCAGGCCCTGATGCTTCGATATGCGGACCGGGGGAATCCCGTAGATCTCTCTCGTGCTTCTTCGCTCGGGAAACGGTCCGACAGTCCGCCCGGAAATTCCGTCGCACCGGGTTCCCGATTGGGTGCGGGATTGGTAATCGGATCGGACATCCAGGCCACGGTCGCGCTTTTCGAATACATGTCCGATGCGCGGCAGGCGGATGTCGACCAGGCAATTCTCGATCAGCAAAAGGCGCTCGACCAGTGCGGTGACGATGTTGTCCGACGTGGCCCACTCGTGATCAATCTGGCGCTCACCCTGGCTGTTCGTCATCACGCCCGCCGAGGCGCGGAACAAGCGGACGGGAATGTGCCTTCCGAGGGCGCCTCCGCCGATCTGACGCGCGCCTTGGACCTCTTGCGGGAGAACGACGACGAGAACGTGCCCGCCCAGCACCGGGGAGGGGCGAAGGCGCTCAGCGGCATGCTGCTCCTGGAGCGCTACATGACGGACCCCGTCCGGTACGCGGCGGACCTGACCGTCGCCGAAGAGCTCCTGCGTGGCGCCCTCGACCACCCGGGCCTGGACTATCGGTCCAAGACCGGCGTGACACTGCGGCTTGCCTACTGCCGCTTGGCGATCGCCCGGTCTACGGGCGATGCGATGTCGCTGGAGGCGGCGGTCGACTTGGCGCGGCGCGCGGTCGACGGCATCGCGGGGGAGTCCCCGCTGCGCGCCGGGGCACTGGGCTGCCTGGCGGACGTCCTGCTGGCGCGCGCGGAGACGACCCGGCTTGCCTCCCACCAGCGGGAGGCAAGTGATCTGTGTCGGCAGGTCTGTCGTGACTACGCGGACTCCGACCGCGCGGCCGTGTACCTTGCGGCACGGGTATGGTCCGAGTCGGCCTGGCGACGCGGCGCGATGGGGGAGGTTGCCGAGGCAGGAGGCATCGCCGTGCCGCTGTTGCACGACATCGCATCCCTGCAACTGGGCCGCGACGACAAGGCCGTACCCCTGCGGCAGGCCGAAGGGCTGGCGGCGCGTACGGCGTTCGCACTGGTGACGAGGGGGGAGACGGCCGCAGCCGCCACCACCTTGGAGACCGGCCGGGCGGTGATGCTCGCGGAGGTCATGCAACGCGAGCATCCTGATCTGCTCCGGTTGCTGGCCAGCGAATACCAGAACCTGTCGTCCCGCTTCCGTCGGGCGTCGGGCGAGGTGATGGTGCTCGAACGGGGGTTGCTCACGGGCTCTCAGGGCCTGCCTGTGGTCGACGGCACCCGCGAGATGTATCGCGTCCGGCTGGGGGAGCTCGATGACGTCGTCCGCGACATCCGCAGGCTGCCGGGCTTCGCTACATTCCTGCGCCCACCAGAGATGGCGGACCTGTCCGGCGCGGCGGATGTCTGCCGGAGCACCCTGGTCTACCTGGCGGCGACGGACAGAGGCGGCGTCGCGCTTCTGGTCCCAGCCGCCTCCTCCGGTACGAGCGGCCAGCCGGTGCAAGTCGTCGAACTGCCCCGGCTGACGGCCGACTTCGAGAAGCAGTCGGTGGCGGCGCTGCGGGGTGCTGTCGCACACGAAGACCTAGACGAAGCTGAGCGACGCATGGACGTGCTGACCTGCAGGCTGTGGGAGTCGGTGATGGCGCCAGTGGTCCGCGCGGTGGGCGCCGGCACACCGACGATCCTGATACCCGACGGTCCCCTCGGCACGCTTCCGCTGCACGCCGCCGCACGCACCGACCCCCAGGCGCCCACTGGACGCCGCTTTGTGATCGACGACATACCAGTGGCCATGGCACCCAGCGCCCGGACCTTGAGCGTCGCGGTCGCCCGCGTTTCCGAAGCACCGGTGCGCCGGCTGCTCGCGGTACGTGATCCCTCGCCGAGCGGCGAACGGCCCCTGCCGGGCGCCGCGGCCGAGATCCGGAGAGTTCGCGCGGCTCTCCCGCCGCGCGTACGAGTCCGCGAACTCCACGGCGTGACGGCCACCCGGCAGGAGGTCCAACGGGCCCTCGCGGAGGCCGAGATCTGCCACTTCGCCTGCCACGCCCGGGTGCACGTCGACCGCCCACTGGATGGAGGACTCTGCCTCGCCGACGGCGAACGGCTCACCGTACGGGACATGTTCGCTATGCCGACCATCACGGCGCGGTTGGCGGTCCTTTCGGCCTGCGACAGCGGCAGTGTGGACGAGAGCCTCCCCGAGGAGGTCGTCGGACTCGCCACGGGATTCCTGCAGGCGGGCTTCGGCGCGGTGATCGCATCGCTGTGGCCCCTCGAAGACGCGCCTGCCGCGGCGCAGATGGCGCTGACCTACCGGTACTGGCTCGGCGAGGGAAAGACGCTGCCAGCCGCGGTCGCCGGGGCCATGGCGTGGCTCCGAGACAGCACGAACGAGGAGAAGCTCGCGGAGTTCCCCGAACTCGCCTTCTTCGGCCCCGAGGACTCCGCACCGGCGGGAGACCCCGAGTGGCCGGGTATCAGGGAGCACAGCAGCCCGCTGGTCTGGGCCGCTTTCAGCTGCCTGGGGATTTGAGGGGGGACCATGGATTCGTTCGAAGCGCTGCTCGCCACCCTGCTCGGCGTGGTGCCCGGAGCGCTGTACACCTGGGAGTTGGAGAAACAGGCAGGCGCATGGGGGGTGAACCTGTCGGACCGGGTCCTGCGCTTCCTCGGCATGTCGGTGCTGTTCCACCTCGCGCTCGCGCCGCTGACGTGGTGGCTGGTGCAGCAGGACCGGCACGGGTTGCTGCGGACGGGCACCTCCCCCTGGCTGCTGTGGCCGGTCGTCGCCGTCTACGCGCTCCTGCCGGCCGGGCTCGGCCACGCGGTCGGCGTCGCGGCCCGGCGCCGACGCCGCTGGACCCGGTGGCTGACCGGCCCAGCGCCCGCTCCACGGGCCTGGGACCAGGTGTTCTCCCACGAGGCCAGTATCTGGCTGCGGATCCGGCTGAAGGATCCCAGCGGCGGGGACAACGGATGGTTCGCCGGCGCCTTCGCCCCAGCACGCCGGGGCCCGCACTCCTACGCGTCCGGGTTCCCGCACGACCAGGACATCTATCTGGCGGAGACCGTGGAAGTCGATCCGGCGTCGGGGCGTATCCGTCTGGTGGAAGGCCGGCCGAAGTTCCGTGGTGTCGGTGTGCTGATGCGGTGGGACGAAATCGCCTACGCCGAGGTCATGTCCGTTGAGGGGGAGTAGATGAGCGACGACGAAGAAGAAACAGGCGTGGCGCCCCAGCCCGAGGAGCCACCTGTACGACGGCGGCGTACGGTGCGCCGACGAGGGGGGTACATGCCGACGGGGCAGATGGCCGCGGACATGGCGGTGCCGCCGACCTCGGTGACGATCTCCGATCAGCCCCCGGTGCCGACTCCCGAAACCCAGGACACCGACGACCAGGGGGCGGAGGGATGACTCTCGGCTCCGACCTGCCCTCCACGGCCAAGGATGCGCGCACGGACGACTCCGTCGGAGCTGTGGACGCCACAGCCGACGAGTACGGCGGTCGCCATGTTCCGGCGTGGCTGCGGGAGACTCGCACCTGTTTTCTGACAAATCCCCAACTGGTGTTGTACGGCAACATCCGCGACAACTACCTGGTCCCGCACGAGGGTTCGTGGCAACTGCCTGACGTTCGGGAGGCCCTGTGGTGGCTCATGAAGCCGCTGGGCTATCGGTTCCTGCTCGTCGTCGACCCCGTCGACGGGCTGCACGTGCTGCCCGGCAACGACGAGGAGGCACTGAAGAGCGTCGCGGCGCTCACCTCGGTCGCGATCGGCAACGGCCGGCCCCTGAGCCTGGACACGTTGCTCGACGTGCTGCGCGCTGTGGCAAGCAGCCGGGACACCAGGGTCGGCGTCATGGTGGACTACGCCTCTCGTCTGGTGCGCGACGTGCGCCAACTCTCGCCCGAGGAGCACTACTTCTTCGCCGCCTGCGAGAAGTTGTCGCACACGTCGAAGCCGCTGCGCGACCGTGGGGCGACACCGCGGTACAACCCGGTCCTGTGGGTGGCAAACAATGATCGGGACATCCCCGCGTGGTTCACCGCGGACTCCATGGCCGTACGACGGATCGCGATACCCCTTCCGGACCTCGGCGACCGCAAGGTGGCGGCCGAACTGTTGTCGCAGGGAGTCTCCTCGCACATGCTCGGGGGAGCCGCTGACGATGACATCGCCTACCGGTTCGCCGAGCAGACCGAATCCCTGACCGTGCGCAGCATGATGGAGATCATCCGGCTGGCACGTACCCGTGAGGGTGCCGTCGACTCGATCGAGGCGGCCGCCCGCTGCTACCGGGTCGGCATTTCAGACAACCCTTGGAGCAAGCCCTTTCTCAGGGAGAGGCTCACTACGGCCGCCGAGCGGATCCGTGAGCGCGTACGCGGACAGGACGAGGCCATTGAGCAGTCCGTCGACATCATCATCCGTTCCGTCATGGGCCTGTCGGGCGCGCAGGCGGCCTCGAACGCGTCGCGGCCGCGTGGGGTGCTGTTCTTCGCCGGACCAACCGGCGTCGGGAAGACCGAGCTGGCCAAATCGCTGACCGAGCTCATCTTCGGCGACGAGCGGGCGTACATCCGCTTCGACATGACGGAGTTCTCCGCGGAGCACTCGGCCGCCCGGCTGATCGGCGCGCCTCCCGGATACATCGGGCACGACGCGGGCGGCGAGCTCACCAACTCCGTGCGGGAACGGCCGTTCAGTCTCATCCTCTTCGACGAGATCGAGAAGGCGCATCCGCGGATCCTGGACAAGTTCCTGCAGATCCTCGACGACGGCCGCCTCACCGACAGCACGGGCTCCACCGTCTACTTCTCGGAGGCCGTACTGGTCTTTACCTCGAACCTCGGGATGTCGGTACTCGACGAGCGAGGCATGCAGGTGCAGAACGTCAGTCCCGACAACACGCGCGACGAACTCGTCGGCCTGATCTCCTCGGCGGTCAGACAGCACATCGCTGAAGAGTTGGACCGGCCGGAGTTGCTCAACCGGCTGGGCGACAACATCGTCGTCTTCAACTTCATCGGCCGAAGCGCCGCGACGGAGATCTTCGACCTGCTGCTCCAGCGGATCCTCGACCTTGTCGAGAAGGAGCGGAAGGTGAAGTTGGCCATCTCGCCCGAAGCGCGGGAGACGCTACTGAAGGTCGCGACGGCGGACATTGCCTTCGGCGGTCGCGGGATCGGGTCCAGCCTGGAGACGGCCCTGATCAACCCGCTGGCACGCGCACTGTTCGCGCAGGGCCATGATCCTGCGTCCGAGCAGTGCATCACCGACGTCACACACGAGGCGACAGGCTGGCGGGTGAGTCTGCGATGACTCCTGAGGAGCCGACCGGCCCGCTGGAGACCCGGCTGGAACGGGTTGCACCGGCATCACCGCCCATTGGAGAGGCGCTTCGGACCCGGCTGGAGTCACCGCAGGCCCCGGACGCCCCGCCCTCGGAGGAGGTACTGACCGTCCTCCCGAAGCAGCTGGCGGCCCGCTTCCGGTTGGTGAGCGAGCTTCCCGCCGCGGGTGCCGAGGCCAACCTGTTGCTCGTCACCGACGAACATGGCGAGCACATTGTCGCGAAGATCTACCGGCGCACCGGGCAGCAGGCGTCACGCGAGGTATGGGCCAAGATCCCGCAGCTGAACAACCCGCACATCGTACGGATCCTGGAGACCGGCGAGGCGGGACAGCGGGACTACGAACTCATGGAGTACGTGCACGGCGGCAACCTCGCCGAGCTCGTGGGAGGCCGGGCCACCGACGGCCTTGCGGCAATGGTCACCGAGACGGTACGACAGATCGCAGGGGCACTCGGCGCACTGCACGGCGTCGGCATCATCCACCAGGACCTCAAACCCGAGAACGTCCTGGTGCGCTCCAGAGACCCCCTCGACCTCGCGCTCTCCGACTTCGGGGTTAGCCGCGTACTGGACCAGACCCGAGCGGCGGCGGGCGCGGCCGGCACCCTGGCCTACCTGGCGCCCGAGCTGTTGCTGAGCAGCGGCGGTCAGACCTCCCGCGCCCGCGACTGGTGGGCGCTGGGCATGGTGGCCCGCGAACTCGTCCTCGGACAACGACCCTTCGAAGACATGGTGAAGCCGGCGATCGACGCCGCCGTCATGCTCCGCGGGATCGACCTGGACGGAGTGACGGATCTCCGCCTGCGGATGCTGTGCGCGGGACTGCTCACCCGGGACCCCGCGGACCGGTGGGGCGCGTCCCAGGTGGCGACCTGGCTGGCCGGCGGCAGCCCTCCGGTCAGCTACACCACGCCGCCCGCGGTCTCACAGCGCACCAGGAGGGCGCTGCCCCTGGTACTGCGTTCGGTCCGCTACTCGAAACCGGAGGATCTCGCCACCGCCCTCGCCGAGCCGGAGGTCTGGCACGCCGCGGCTCGCAGCTACTTCACCGACATGGGCCCCGCTCACCATCCGTCTGAAGGGTGGCGCGCCCTGCGGAAGTGGCTCAGGCAGTTCGACGAGCCGGACGAGTACGACGTCGAAACGCTGCAGGACCTGATCGACCACCGGCTCACCGACCCGGAGCTCGGCCCCGACGCGCGAGTTGTGCGCCTGGTGCACGTGCTCGCCCCGGAGACTCCGGTCATGTGCCGCGGGCTTCGCGTCGATCGCGAGAACCTGCTCGCGATCGCCCGGCACGCCATTGCCGCTCAGAGCCCCGACGACGACTACCTCCGGTTCGTCGAAGCCCTCTGGCACCAGAACCTGCTCATAGAACTGGCGGAGTACCCGGCGTCCTCGGGCCTGCGCTCGATCGACGAGGCCTGGCGTACGGCCCAGGCCCGCTACGAGGAGACCTTCGGCCGACTGCGGCAGCTGCTTCCGCCCGCCACCCAGCAGAACCTCTCCGTGCCTCTCGACGCCCGTACGGTGATCGCTCCACTTCTGTGCCTGGTCCTCAGTACCCAAGAGGACGGCACCCGGATGTGGCAGCAACTCGACCAGTCGTCCGCATGGACCGCCACCGTCCCCTGGTTCGTTCAGGCGCGCCAACAGGCCGGTGGTGGCCCCGGGGCTCTCGTCGCACTGCGACAGCTGGTCCCTGTGGCCCTCGCGGAGGCCGAGCAGACCGCCCGCCGGACGGCGGCGGCCCAGGCGGCCCACCGTGAACAGATGGCTCGTTGGCAGCACATGGAGGCGGAGCGCACGTCGCCCGGCGCTCTCGCTACGGCCACCAGCCGCGCCGTAGGACCGTTCGCGGGCTACGCGGGGGTCATGCTCCTGCTCGCCCTGCTCGGCTCCCAGTTCCCCGACGACAAGGGGTTGGCGGTGGCCAGCCTGGTCATCGGGCTGATCCTGCTGTTCGTCCACATCTCGGTGGAGGTCACCCTCGCCCGGCACATCGGCGGTCCGTACGTGCGGGGGTACACCCTGTTCAGCCAAGCCGGCGGCGCCTTCAGCAGAGCGGGCCGACCCCGGGGCGCCGGGTTCGGCTGCCTGATCCTCCTTTTCGCGTGTCCGGTCCTGGCCTTTCCCGCCATCGCCTACGGGGGCCTGCTGGTCCTTCACCTGCGGTCGGTCCCGCGCCGGCGGGCGCTGTGGGACAACCAACTCGCCGCCGCCTACGCGCGGGTGGTGAGCCAGCGATGAGCGCAGGTTCTGCCATCGGGCTGGCGGCGGCGCCGCTGGCGGTGGGCGCCGTCCTCGGATACGCCGCGGGCGCGGTTGTTTCGCTCGCCCTGACGTCGGGGTTGACCGCCGTCGGCTCCGCTCTCGAACGGCGCCAGGCGCACTGGGAGCGCGAGCGGTGCGCGGAGGCGGTGTGGGAGGACGCCGTGGCCGACGTACTCACCCGCAACGCCAGGATCGAGGTGACGAAGGCCGCGCTCACCGCGTACGGCCGACCCGCTGGCATACTGCCGGAGCCACTGGTGCTGTTCCGGCAGCAGATCCAGGAGCTGCAGGCCTGGTCCGGCGCCGCGGACCTGGCTCTCGCCGCGGCGGAGAGTCAACTGCTGGACCAGGACGCGCTGCGCGCGGCGGCCTGGTTGTCGACGGGATCGCCGGTCGGTGAACGGCCGACGCGGGCAGCACCGGGCCCGGTCACGGGGTCCGCCCGCGAGCGCCGCGAGACCGCACAGGCGCCCGCCCCGGACCGTTTCGGCCCCGAACGGGAAGCCGCCGCACGGGCGTTGCGCCGCCTGACACCGGCGGTCTCGCACGATGAACGTCTACGGATCACGGCGGCGGCCGCGCGCGTGGGCGCCGCCGCCTCGCCGATCGAAGCCCGCAACAGACTCGACGACCTGCGCTCCCGCGTCGACGGCGCACGCTCCGCCGCCGACCGGCGGATGGCGGACGCACGGGCCGCGGCCGCTTTTCTGCAGGTACTAGGTCATGTCCAGGATGAGACGGCCGCTCCCTTACGGGAGACGCTGCTGGCGGTCGTGCGCGCGCAGCGCCCGCTGGAACCGGGCGTACGCGACGAAGCTCTGCGTTGGGCGGAGACGGTGCGCGACGCAGCGGAGCGGCACCATGTACGGCAGGTGCTGTTGGAGTCGCTGCAGGAGATGGGGTACGAGCTGTGCGGGGACTTCACCACCGTCACTGTCGAACAGGGCGCGTTTGCCGTCTCTCACGCGTCCTGGCGCGAGCACGAGGTCCGTATGGTCTTCGACAACACCGAGCGGGAGCTGCGGGCCGTAGTGGTGCGGACCGGGGGAGCGCAGGGACTGAGTGGCAAGCGCGCCGACCTGGAGCGCGAGGAGCAGTGGTGCGGCACCTTAGAGGATCTGCAGGCCCAACTGGCAGATCGGGGCGTCAGCGTTGACGTCCACTCGCTCACCGACCCCGGCTCCCGTCCGACCCCTGTGACGAGCGGCCTGGGGACCGGCGACGAGGAACAGCGGCGCGCCGGGACCGCTCCGCAGACTGAGCAGCGGGGGCAGTGACATGACGAAACTTGCGATCAACAGGTTGCACTACCCCGTCACCGTGCTCGGGCACGGCGTACGGGCCGGCATATGGATCCAGGGATGCACGCTGGCCTGCCCCGGATGCATGTCGCGGGACACCTGGGCACCGCGGCCGGACACGGAGGTGGACGTCGAGACCGTGCTCACCTGGATACGCCGACTCCCCGGCCCGCTGGACGGCGTCACCGTCTCGGGCGGTGAACCCTTCCAGCAGCCCGGCCCGCTTGCCGAACTCCTGCACGGCTTGTCGGAGTTGACCTCTGATGACGGGGCCCGGCGCGACCTGCTGGTCTTCTCCGGCTATGCGTGGCCCCGGTTGAGGGACGGGTCTGCGCATCAGCCGGCGCTGGCCTTGTGCGACGCGGTCGTCGCCGGACCCTACGTGGCCCGCCGCAACACCGGCAGCCCATTGCGGGGTTCCGACAACCAAGAGGTCGTACCGCTGACGCCGCTGGGCCGCGAACGATACGGCGCCGAGGCGCTCGCCAGGTACGGCGAACGCCGTCTCCAGGTGATGACGAACGGCGGCGACCTACGCATCATCGGCATCCCGCACCGAACAGACCTGGCCCGATGGCGCACCGCCTCCGAGGCCGGGGGCGTGACATGGGAGGGAACCACGTGGACCGCCTGATCTGCACGGTCTGCGACGCGGAGGTGGGCGCGGACGAAGTGGTCTGCCCCGAGTGCCGGGCAGTGCTCACCACGGAGAGCGCGGTACGTGTCGTCGCTGCCGAGCCCACCACTGAGGACGCACCGCATGCCATCACTGCCGACACCACTCCCACCCCGCCCGTCGTGGCACCGCAAGATCCCGGTGCCACGCCCGCGCCACTGGAACGGACGACGTGCCCGCACTGCCGGGCGCCCGTCACGACGGCCGATCTGATCTGCATGGCCTGCCTGCGTGAGCTCCCCTCCGACTGCCCAGACGCACCTCGCGACGAGGCACTACGCACCACCCTGGAACGCGACGCGATAATGCTCCGGCTGAGCTTCACCACCGGAGAGATCGTCGTCCGGCCCGGCCAGCAGATCGTCCTGGGCCGCGACCCCCGCCACACGGCCACGGCTGCACGATTCGCCCCCTTCGACAACGTCTCTCGCACGCACGCCACAGTGGGCCTGACCACCGACGGTGCCGCCTGGCTCCGCGACGAGAATTCCGCCAACGGCACCTGGGCCGACGAAGAACCCGTACCGGCCGGCCAGACCCGACCGCTCCGCGACGGCTGCGTGATCCGGCTGGCCTCCAATGTCACCGCACGCGTCCAGCTGCCTAACGCCTGATCCACGACCGCTGTTGATCAATGTCCGTGGGTGAAGAGCCCGTCGCAGATGACGGCGGGGCCGTTGTCAGTGGGGCGCCGTACGCTCAAAACATGACCTACAGCGTCTGGCACAGGGGCTATGGCATCGCACTCAACCTGACTGAAGAAGACCTTGGACACCCTGAGTATCCGAACCTGCTCGATGAGATCTACCGGAGTTACCAGCCCGATCTTCTGTACTGTCTGGAAGCTCATGAACGCGACGGGTTCCTCTGCCCAGGCTTCATGACGATCCGGAAGGTGAACGGCCGTCCTCATGCCATGCATGTGTCGAAGGGGGAACGTGCCGAGACCGAAACCGAAAGCGATCTCCACAAGGCACTCAAGGAGTACACGGCCAAAGCGGCCGAACAGGAAGGCTTCCGGGCGATTCGCGAGGACCGACCCAGGCACGGCAGACGCCGTACAGACGTGACGGTGGAAGGCGACGGAGGGCGGCGGCTCGGGTACGAGATCCAGCTCTCGGCGATTGCGACTGGCACTGTCGACCAGCGCACCCGCATCGCGCGTGAGGACGGGCTCACGCCATTGTGGCTGGTCAACAACGAGAACGCCATCCCCATCGACCGTGCTCCATGGGCCCGCCTCAACGTCCAGAGGTGGCGGGACGTGACGGATCGAGCTGCCCTTCCGGTACGAGGCGGAGTCAAACGGCTTCGCATGTCGGCATGCGATTGGGATAGCCCTGTGCCCTGCCCACAGCGGGGACACGGACGGTGCGGCGGACGCCACGGACTCTGGGAGCCCACCCAGGGCCTCTACTACGACGAGGTCATCAGGCGAACCGCCACCGGTGAACTCGTTCCGCTGTACATGCCGCATTCCAGTGGCCGCCGGGGATGGCACATGTGGGTTACACCGGTGGACAAGGGTGAGTTCCTCCAGGGTCGCCCCGAGCCGCTTCCTGGTCAGTCGACGGCAGGTGCCACGAGTCGAGACGCTCTTCCCTTGGAATCGCAACCGGTCGACTGGAGATGTCACTACGGCGAAGAGACGGGAATTCGTGCCGAGCTGAACCGGGCCCGTGACGACGAAATGCCGATCGACGCGTCTCTGTGGCACTCGGATGTCGGGGCACCCGAGTTTTCCCTCTCGTACGTAGTGGACGCGTTCGTCATTCCCGGGGATCTCGTCGCCGCCCGGCGGACATTTACCCAAGCACTCGCCCACTGCGAAGACATCACAGCGGGCCTTCCCAGCGGCGCGGAGATCGCGGCAGGACGCGCAGAGATCACCGAAGAGCAGCGGAATCGGCTTTG
Organism: Streptomyces sp. NRRL F-525; assembly: GCF_000716605.1. Taxonomy (GTDB): domain Bacteria; phylum Actinomycetota; class Actinomycetes; order Streptomycetales; family Streptomycetaceae; genus Streptomyces. The sequence continues at coordinate 239,598 of NZ_JNXE01000010.1, forward strand.
GGAGGCGCGTGAGCGGTGCCGTCGTTTGGTGGGGGAGATGCATGACCACTCATGGTGGGACTTGGCAGGTGATCGGCATGCGGCGCGTGAAGCGCTCCTTGCCGCCGCAAGCCGTGACCTTCCAGTGAGTCCCGCATGACTCATGCAGTGGCTGTCGCTCGCGGGGACGCCGTGTGCCTCCTAATCCGGGCCGACGCGGTGTGGGCCAGGGGATCGATATTCCGTGGCGCCCGATGGCGCACGCCCCTATGGTGAGTGCGAACCAAGCGGTGGCCGGTGGCTGGCGCTGTCGACTGAGTAAAGAGTGGGAGGTGTGACCGATGACTGTCTCTGTGATGGGCGCTGCCCGCATCTGGAAGTTCATCAAGTCCACTCCCGTGGCCTCCGGCTGACCTCTCTGTTCTTCTCCCGCGTCTGTGTGCGCGGTGCCGGGGCCACCCTTGTGAAGGGTCACCCCTTGTCTTTCTCCTCTCTACCTGGTTCGTTCTCGTCGTCCTCTTCCGCGCATCCGCTGCAGCCGTACGGCTGGGACGCGGGCTGGGAGACCGAGTTCGCCCCGTTCGCCGGGCAGGGTCTGCTGCCCGGCCGTGTCGTACGGGTCGACCGCGGCCTGTGCGACGTCATCACCCCAGTCGGCACCGTCCGTGCCGACACCGAGTTCGTTGTCCCCCGTGACCCGATGAAGGTCGTGTGCACAGGGGACTGGGTCGCCGTAGATCCCGAAGGCAGCAACCCGCGTTACGTGCGGACGCTCCTGCCTCGCCGTACCGCCTTCGTGCGCTCGACCTCGTCGAAGCGTTCCGAGGGCCAGGTGCTGGCCACTAACATCGATCACGTCGTCATCTGTGTGTCGCTCGCGGCCGAATTGGACCTCGGGCGGATCGAGCGGTTCCTGGCCTTGGCCATGTCCTGCTCCACTGGCGAGGCACTGCTGCATAACGCGGCGGACTCCTGGGAGTCCGGCGCCCGGCCCGTGGTCGTGCTGACCAAGGCCGATCTCGTGCCGGACGCGGTGACGTTGTCGTATCTCGTCCAGGACGTGGAGACGACGGCGCCCGGTGTGCCGGTGCTGGCCGTCAGCGCCGAGACCGGGGACGGGATCGACGTGCTCGCCGCGGTCGCCGCCGGCGGTACCTCCGTGCTGCTCGGGCAGTCCGGTGCGGGCAAGTCGACGCTCGCGAACGCGTTGATCGGCGCGGACGTGATGGGCGTCCAGGCGACGCGTGACGTCGACGGCAAGGGCCGGCATACGACCACCACGCGCAACCTGCTCGCTCTGCCCGGCGGCGGGGTGCTGATCGACACCCCCGGACTGCGCGGGGTGGGGTTGTGGGACGCGCAGACCGGGGTCGGGCAGGTCTTCGCCGAGATCGAGGAACTCGCCGGGCAGTGCCGGTTCCACGACTGTGCCCACACCGCCGAACCCGGTTGCGCGGTGCTCGCCGCCCTCGACTCCGGTGACCTTCCCGAGCGCCGGCTCGACAGTTACCGCAAGCTCATGCGCGAGAACCAGTGGATCGTCGCCAAGACCGACGCCCGCGCCCGCGCCGAACTGCGCCGCGACTGGAAGCGGAAGGGGGCGGAGGGGAAGGCGGCGATGGAGGCGAAGCGGGGGCGCTGGGCGTAGGTGGCGTAGGGGGGCGGGGCTGGTGAGTCGGCGACCCGTGTCGACCCACCGGCAGGGGTGAGGGGCTCGGGCGCCTGGTCCGGATCCCCCCGCCCGTTCAGAGGCGCTCTGGACGTCCCCGTGCCCGACCGC
>NZ_JNXE01000011.1 GCF_000716605.1 Streptomyces sp. NRRL F-525
GTTTCCGAGAGGTGTCTTCGGTGGTGGTGGGGGGTGGGGGGCGGTGTGGGTGGCGGAGGGTGTGGTCGGGGTCGAAGGGTGCTGCGGGGGCCGGTGCGCGTCGTTGGGACCAGGGGGCGTCGCAGGGGCCGGAGGGTGCAGCCGGGATCAGAGGATGCTGTGGGGGCCGGTGCGCGCCGCCGGGACCAGAGGGCGCCGCCGGAACCGGCGCGGGCAGCCGGAACCGGCGCGGGCCGCCGGGACCAGAGAGCGCAGCCGGGATCGGCGCGCACCGGGCCGGGGGCTGGATGGCGCTGCGGGAGCAGAGGCGCCGTGGGGGCAGGAGTGTGCCGCCGGGATCAGACGGTGCCGCGCGGACCAGAGGGTGCCGCGCGGACCAGAGGATGCTGGAACCCGAGGGCGTCGCCCGGATTGCAAGGCGCTGTCGGGACCGGGACGCGCTGCTCGGAGCAGCCGGGGTCGGAAGGGCCCGCCGGGTTTGGACCGGGCCAGGGGCCGGCACGCGTCCGGTCCGGACCGCGCCCCGGGCCAGCGGTGGCCCGGGCTGGAGCGCGCCGGGGCTGGACCCTCTCGGGAGGTGGTGGGTGCCGGGGCTGGACCGTTCCGGGAGGTAGTGGGTGCCGGGCTGGACCGTTCCAAGAGGCGGAGGGCGTCGGCGGCTAGACCGCGCTCCCCGCCTTCCACTCCGCCCAAGACAGGTTCCAGCCGTTGAGGCCGTTGTCCGCCGCCACGGTCTTCTCGCCGGAGTTCTTCACGATGACGACGTCGCCGAGCATCGAGCTGTCGTAGAACTTGTAGCCAGCCACCGACGTGTCGTTCGCGCCCTTCGCGTCGTGCAGGCCGACGCAGCCGTGGCTGGTGTTCTCGCTGCCGAACACCGACGTGGACGCCCAGTAGTTGCCGTGCACGAAGGTGCCGGAGGTGGTGAGGCGCTGGGCGTGCGGGACGTCGGAGATGTCGTACTCGTCGCCGAGGCCGACCGTCGAGGACTCCATGCGGGTCTGCTTGAACCGCTCGCTGATCACCATGATCCCGGACCAGGTGGTGTGCTGGGCGTTGCCGCCGCTGACCGGGTAGGTCGCGAGGGTCTTGCCGTCCCGCTTGACGGTCATCTCCTTGCTGGACAGGTCGACCGTGCTGATCTGCTCGCGCCCGATGTCGAAGGTGACGTCCTTGGACTGGACGCCGTAGATCCCGTCCTGGCCCTCGACGTCCTTCAGACGCAGGCTGAGGGTGATCTTCGTGCCGGCCGCCCAGTACGTCTCGGGGCGGAAGTCCAGCCGCGTGTCGCTGAACCAGTGGCCGACGATCTCGACGGCGGGCTCGGCGGTGACGGTGATCGCCTTCTGGACGTTGGACCGGTCCTTGACCGCGTGCGTGAAGTTGATCGAGACAGGCATGCCGACGCCGGAGGTGGAGTTCGCCTCGGGGGTGAAGTAGCCGACGAAGGTCTCGCCGGGCGACTTCGTGGTGAAGGTCAGGGTCTTCGCGGCGGCGTCCTGCGCCTGCGCCGAGACCGTGTACTTCGTGCCCGAGTACGGGTTCTTCGTGGACGTCCACTTCGTCTTGGCGTCGTTGAAGGTGCCGGCCAGCGTGGAGCCGTCGTTGCCGGTCACCTTCACCGTGGCGAGCGTGCCGTCGGCCACGGTCACCGTGACCGGGGCCGTGAAGTCGGCCTTCTTGGTGCCGTCGGCGGGCGAGACCGTGACGGTCGGCGCCTTCGCGGCCTTCACCGTCGCCGTCGCCGACGAACCACCCGACGACGAGCTCTCCGCGGCCCCCGCCGAACCGCTGCAACCGGTCAGGACGGCGGCCGGCACCACCCCGAGCACGGTGAGGACCCCACGACGGGACCACCTCTCCGACTGCTTCTCGGACCGGTTGGATATGTGCGACACGCCCACGGCAGGCCTTCCTCCGCATGTCGCGCACACCCCCTGGCCGTACGCGACGAGATCACCAGTGCCGTTGCATCCTGCGCCACTTCCATGGGGTGAGTCTTTGAATCCCAGGGGCTCCACCTGAGATTCCTGTGAAGAGAGCATGAAAGAAGGCCTGAAACCACGGTTGCCGGACGCTTCCCGAGTGTGAACAGAGTATGAAGGCGCCGACCGGTGCCCTGAGTATCCGGTGAGATCCCCGTCCCGCCATGGCTTCCCCACCTACCCGGTCGGAATAGTGAGGAAGGAACTGAAGGCGGAGTTCCGTTTCGGCGGCTCCGCGGCAGACCACGCCGGAGGTATTCGTGACCGAAGTCCGCAAGCGGCCCACCGTGGCGATCGTCGGAGGGGGCGCGGCAGGCACCCTGACCGCCGTCCAGCTCTGCGAGACCGCCACCCGCCGCCGGACCCCGCTCGACCTGGTGCTGGTCGACCCGGCCCCGGAAGCCGGCCGCGGCACGGCCTACGCCACACCCGATCCGCGCCATCGGCTCAACGTCCCGGCGGGCGGCATGAGTTGCTACCCCGACGACCCCGGCCACTTCACCCGCTGGCTGTGCCGCCACGGTGAACCCACTGTCAGCGGCGCCGATTTCGCCACCCGCTACCGCTACGGCGCCTACCTCGCCGACACACTCGCCCAGGCCGTCGTCCGCTCTCACGGCACGGTCTCCGTACGCCGGCTGCGCACCCGCGCCGAGAGCTGTACCGGCACCCCCGAAGGCCCGGTGGAACTCCACCTCGCCGACGGGGGACTCCTCACCGCCGACAGCGCCGTCCTGGCCACCGGCCCCGCCGCTCCTACGGCCGCCTGGGCCCCGCCCGCGCTGCGCACCTCGCCCCGCTTCATCAACTCGCCCTGGAAACCAGGCGCGTTGGACGCCGTGCGCGATGACACCGCCGACGTCCTCCTCGTCGGCACCGGCCTCACCGCCGTGGACCTCGCCCTCACCCTGGACCGTTCCAAGCGCACGGTCCACGCCGTCTCCCGCCGCGGACTCCTGCCGCAGCCCCACGCGTTGGGACCGGCCGGCGCGATGGACGCGCCGAGCTGGCCCCGCGACCTCACCCTGAGCGGCCTGCGCCGAACCGTCTACCGGCACGTCAGCCGCTCCGTCCGCACCCACGGCGACTGGCGCCCCGCCCTGGACAGCCTGCGCCCGCACACCGCGCGACTCTGGCGCAGCCTCACCCCCGAAGAACGCGGGGAGTTCCTCGCCCACGAGGGCGCCCTCTGGAACACCCACCGCCACCGCATGGCCCCCACCACCGCCGAGTCGGTCACCCGGGCCCGCACCGCCCGCCGCCTCCAGGTCCACGCGGGCACGATCGCCGATGTGGTGGAGTCCGGCGGGCAGTTGGCGGTCACGCTGTCCAACGGCCGTACGGTGCGCGTGGGTTGGGTGATCGACTGCACGGGACCCGGGCAGCGGCTCGAAGACCCGCTGTGGCGTGGGCTGTTCGAGACAGGGGCGGCCGTTCCCGGCCCGCTCGGCATGGGTGTCGCCACCCGCGACGGACGTCTCCTCGACGCCCGAGGCCGTTCCCCGCGACCGCTGTTCACGCTCGGCGCCCCCAGGCGCGGTGAGCTGTGGGAGACCACGGCGATCCCCGAGATCCGCGTGCAGGCGGCCACTCTGGCCCAGCAGTTGCTGGCGCCACCGGCCCGCCGCGCCGCCCGCCGCAGGCCCGTCGACGGACTCGGCCTCCCGCTCTCCACCCACGCCGAGGCCGCCACCGCCTACCGCAACGGACTCGACCGGGTCCTCAAAGTACGCGCCGGAGCCGAGGACGCCTTCGCCCGCGCGGTCGCCCTGGACCCCGGATTCGCCCTGGGCCACGCGGCGTTGGCGTTGCTCGGCCACGAGTGCGGGGCCGCGGTCGACGTACCCCGGGCGCTCGCGGACGCCCAGCGCTGCGCACACGAACGCGCCGACGAACGCGAGCGGTCCTTCGTCGACGTGATCACCCGCCGGGTCCAATCCGCCGACGGGGACGGCGCGTTGATACGACACCTCGACGCCCACCCCGCCGACGCGCTGGCCCTCGCCACCGCCGTCCCCACCATCGCGTTCTCCGGCGTCACCGACCTGGACGACGACTACGCCCTACGGCTCGTCGAGCAGACGTCCCCCGCCTACGACGGGCACTGGTTCCACACCTCGCTGCTCGCGTTCCTGCGCCAGGAGCAGGGCCGGCTGTACGAGGCGGGCGAACTCGCCCACCGCGCCCTGGGAGTCGAGCCCGCGTCCGGTCACGCCGTGCACGCGCTGGCCCACGTCCACTACGAGTCCGGCGCCCACGAGGCGGGCCGGGACTGGCTGGACGGCTGGGTGTCCGGGCAGGGCCGGGGTGCCGTCCACCGGGCCCACTTCTCCTGGCACATCGCCCTGCACGAACTGGCGTTGGACGACCCCGCCGCCGTACGCAGGCGCTGGTTCGCGCAGTTGGCGCCCGGGCGGGTGACCGGGGTGCGCGCTCTGGTCGACTCGGGGTCGCTGCTGTGGCGGGCCCGGCTCAGCGGCAACTGGCAGGGGGAGCTGCCCACTTCGGACGTCCTGGGCACCGTGGCCTGCGAGGTGCTGGAGCGACCTGCGACGGCGTTCACGGCCCTGCACGCGGCAGTGGCTCTGACGGCGGCCGGAGACCTCCCCGCCCTCCGCCGCCTGCGCGACCACGCGGCGGGCGCCGACCCGGTGCAGCGCGAGGTCATCGCCCCGCTCTGCGACGCCTTCGCCGCCCTCGTCGAACACCGCTTCCACGAAGCCGCCCACGGGCTCGACGCGTTGCTGCCGGTCCTGCGGAAGGTGGGTGGCAGCGCGGCCCAACGCGAGGTCGTCGAGGAGACGTTGCTGTACGCGCTGGTGTCGGCGGGGCGGTGCGACGCGGCACGACGGTTGCTGGACGCGCGGCTGGACCGGAAGGCGGCGCCTCGGGACCGGCGGATGCTGGCGGGGTTGCCCGGGTGAGGCGGGTAGGGGGGATGCTGATCGGGGTGGCTTGTGGAAAACGGGTGGGACGAGCGGGAGTTGGAGGCGCGTCCCGTCGTAGGCCTACCTCTGGATCCGATCTCGTGGTCAGTCGGGAGTGGGCCGTTCGCGGGGCTCGTCCTCCGGTGCCGGGGGGAGGCTGAGGGTCGCCTCCAGGCCTCCCGCGGGGCCGGTGTCGAGGTGGAGTGTGCCGTGGTGGAGGTGCGCCTGTTGGTCGACGAGGGCCAGGCCGAGGCCGGAGCCGGGCGAGCGGGCGCGGGTGCCGCGGGTGAACCGGGCCTTCATGGACTGCCGTTGGGCGGCGGGGATGCCGGGGCCGTCGTCGGCGACCGTGATGTGGACCGTTCCCGCGTCCTCGCCGAGCCGGACGTCCACCGTGCCCTCGAAGCGGCCGTGGAGGGCCGCGTTGTCGAGGAGATTGTCGACGGCCAGGCGTAGGCCGACGGGCCAACCATCCACGGTGGCAGGGGAGTTGGCCGTCAGCCGGTAGGTGGTCGTGGGGTGGCGGTGCGCCGCGTGGGCGACGGCCTCGGTGAGGAGCTCGCTCAGGACGACCGGGGTGCGTTCGGGGAGGGCGTGGGCGTCGCCGCGGGCCAGGGTCTGAAGTCCGGTGAGGAGCGCGGTGATTCGACGGTGCTCCGCGCTCATCGCCTCCAGGGCGCGGGCCCGTTGGGGTGCGGGGAGGTCGGGGTTGCGCTGGAGGGTCTCCAGGGTGACCCCGAGGCTGGTGAGCGGGGTGCGGAGTTCGTGGCCCGCGTCGGCGGTGAAACGGCGGGTGGAGTCCATGCTGACGCGCAACTGGTCCAGCATGCTGTTCAGCGCGTGGGAGAGATCCGCGACCTCCTGCGGGTGTGTGACGGCGGGGAGTTGGGGCCCGGCCGTGTCCGCGCTGATCGCGAGGGCGCCGGTCCGCAGGCGTTCCAGTGGCTGGAGGATGATCCGGGTGAGCAGCCAGACGCCGCCGGCCGTGGCGAGGGCGGCGAGGAGCGTGACGGCGGCGACGATCACGGTGTTGTCCGCCAGCCGCCGTTCGATCGGGTCGATGTCCTGAAGCACTTCGAGGCGCTCGCCGGTGGTGCTCAGGGAGCGGGTCAGTGAGCGCCAGGTCTGCCCGTCGGTGTCGATCGTGCGGTATCCGTCACGGGTGGGCACCGGGAGTGGGGCGCTCGGCGTCTCGCCGTGCTGCGCGATCACCTTCCCACCGGAGACGAGCCGGACCAGGCTCTGACTTCCGGCCAGCAGACCGCCGTAGTCGTCGCTGTCCTCACCGCCACTGCCCGGATGGTCCCCCTGGTCGCGCAACTTGTCGGCATCCTGGTCGCCCTTCTCGGCACGGGCGGCGAGTTGCCGGTCGACATCGGTACGGTCGCGGTGATCGATCCGAGCCACGATGACCAACCCGGCGAGCGCAACCACGACGGTCACCAGCAACACGACAGCAGCGGTGATCCGGGAGCGGAGACTGCGCGGGACCCAGGTCATGGACCGGTCCATGGGGCGACGGCGGAGGAGGTGATCTGGGGGTGCGGCTTGCGTGGCTCCCACGTCATGGGCGGGTACGCGGGACTGCCCCCGGCGATGTTCCAGGGTCTCGGGCCGGCTGGCAGCCGCGTCATGGACCGTTCCACAGGACGCCCGCAGCCGGGATCGGAGCGCACGCCGCGCGACACCCCCGTCACGGCCCGGTCCGCAGGACGAAGCCGATTCCGCGGACGGTTCGGAGCACCCGGGGACCGCCGTCGGCCTCCAGTTTTTTGCGGAGGTACCCGATGAACACGTCGACCACGTTGGTGTCCACGTCCCAGGTGTAACCCCAGACCCGCTCCAACAGCTGGGCGCGGGACAGGACTTGGCCGGGCCGGTGGGCGAGGGCGAGGAGGAGGTCGAACTCGCGGGTGGTCAGGCGGAGTTCGCGTCCCGCCCGGGAGGCCACGCGGCGCGCGGGCTCGATCGCGACGTCGCCGACGACCAGGGACCGCTCGGTCGTCGACTCGTGCAGCCGCACCATCGCGTGCAGCCGAGCGGCCAACTCCCCGATGGAGAACGGTTTTACGACGTAGTCGTCCGCGCCCGCCGCGAGCCCCGCGACCCGGTCGTCGACTTCGTCGCGCGCCGAGAGCATGCACACCGGAAGCGTCCTGCCCTGGGCGCGCAGCGCGCGGACCACCTCGACCCCGGACAGACCCGGCATCGTCACGTCCAGGACGATCACCGACGGCGGTCGGCCGACGACCTCGTCGAGTGCCGTTTCGCCGTCCTCGGCCAGCCGTACCGTGAAGCCCTCAAGACCGAGCCCCAGGTCCAGGGCCGCGCGCACGCCGGGGTCGTCGTCGACCACCAGCACCTCCGGCTTCCGGCCCACCGCCGCCATGCAGCACCTCGACTTCCTCACCGGCACCCGCGGGAACGGGCACCGTCGCCTGCCCTCAGGATCGGCGGCGAACAACAAGGAAGTCTAAGAACCACGCGGGCCCGTCCTCCCACCGAGCCGTTGTCGACACAGGTCAGAGGCCCGACCGCCCCTCCCGGCCGCCGGGTTTCTTAGAGCGGCCACAAAGAGCGAGGCAAGGGTGAGGACACGCCCTGGCCGCCGGGGCATCCCTGGCCCTCGCGACGAAGGAAGCCCGCCGATGACCCTGTCCACCGAGCTGCCCCGCGGGCAACGCACCCCGCCCGCTCCACCCCGCAGGGGGCGATTCACGCTCGCCGACCCGCTCGGCGCGCTGGCGATCCTGTCCGTGGTCGCGGTCGTAGCGCTGTGGGTGAGGAACCAGGGCGGTCCACTCAGCCTGACGGCCTCCGACCGCGCGACCGGCTCCCTCGGCCTGCTCGCCGGACTGCTGGCCTCCGACCTGATGATCCTCCAGGTCGTCCTGCTCGCCCGGATCCCCTGGGTGGAACGGTCCTGGGGCCACGACCTGCTCACCCGCCGGCACCGCCTGGTCGGCTTCGCGTCGTTCTGGCTGATGACGGCCCACGTCACCCTGTTCGCCTTGGAACGGTCCACCCGCGAACCCACGGCGATCCCGGACGCACTCCTGCGCCTGTTCGTCACCGACTCATGGATGCTGTTCGCCACCGTGGGGACCGCCCTGCTGATCATGGTCGTGGTCACCTCGATCCGCGCGGCCCGCCGCCGACTCCGCTACGAGTCCTGGCACCTGCTGCACATCTACTCCTACGCCGGCATCGCGGCCACCTTCCCGCACACCTTCACCGACGGCGCCGACTTCCACGAGACATGGACCCGCGTCTACTGGTGGTGCCTCTACGGCTTCGCGTTCGCCGCCACCCTCCTCTACCGCGTCGCCCTGCCCGCCTGGCGCTCCCTGTACCACCGCCTGCGGGTCGAGTCCGTGGTCACCGAGGTGCCCGGCACGGTCTCGGTCACCCTCAAGGGCCACCGCCTGGACCGGATGCGGACGGCCTCCGGCCAGTTCTTCGTCTGGCGCTTCCTCGACGGCCCCGGCTGGTCCCGCGGCAACCCCTACACGCTCTCCGCCGCCCCCACCCCGGACCGGTTGCGCATCACGATCAAGTCCGTGGGCGACGGCAGCGAGCGCGCCGCCCGCCTCACCCCCGGCACCCGCGCCCTGATCGAGGGCCCCTACGGCACCCTCACCGCCCGTCGCCGTACCCACCCCGGCATGCTCCTCATGGCCGCCGGAATCGGCATCACCCCCATGCGCGCCCTGCTCGAGGACGCCCCCTACGCCCCCGGCGAGGCCACCCTCATCTATCGCCACGGCGAGGACGAGCACGCCGTGTTCGCCGACGAACTCCGCGCCATCGCCGCCGACCGAGGCGTCGAGCTGATCCTCCTCCCGGGACCGCGCCGCGCCGACATGTCCTGGCAGGCGGCGGGTCCCGCGCACCGCGACGTCACGTCCTGGTCGGCCGCGGGTCCGGCCCACCTCACGGACATCTCCAGGCCGGCCACCGGTCCCGCGCGCCGCGCCGACACAACCTGGCAGACCGCGGACCCGGCCCACCGCACCGATGCCTCCCTGCAGGCGGCCGCTTCCGCGCACCGCGTCGGCACTTCCCGGCAGATCGCAGGTCCCGCCCACCTCGCCGGCACTCCCGGGCACGCCACCGCCCCCGCTCACCTCGACGACGACGCCCAGGTCCTCAAGAACCTCGTCCCCGACATCGCCCACCGGGACATCTACGTCTGCGGCCCGCCCACCTGGATCACCGCCGTCCGGAAGGCCGCCCGCGGCGCCGGCGCCCACCGCGACAGCATCCACACCGAAGAGTTCGCCTGGTAGCGGCGCCCCACCCCGTCAACAAGCGGAGCGGTACCACACCCCGTCAACAACAGGAGCACACATGCGACGCATCACCCTCTGGTTCACCGCCACCGTCTCCGTGGCCGTCCTCCTCTTCGCCTTCCAACTCAACGCCTCCGGCGCGACCGGCAAGTCCGGAGACGGCGGCGACCACATGCCGCCCGCCTCCACCTCCGCCTCGACGTCCAACGCCTCGGCCAAGCCCGGGGACGACAGCGCCGGCTACGGCGACCACGTCGGAAAGCCGGGCGAGGACAAGTAGTTGCCTCACGGGCGCGCCAACTCCGGCTCCACGGACTCCTCTTCACGCACCGCACGTCGGCAGCCGTGCGCCCCCGTCACACCTCCGGCCGCCACCCCAACGCCCGCGATATCCCACGCGCAGCGAGCCGCACCGCCGGTACCAACGCCGGTACCTGCGCGTCCACTTGAGGCACGACCACCGACACCGCGGCGACCACCGCACCGCCCGGCCCGCGCACCGGAGCCGCCACCGACAGCGCGTCGTCCGTGATCTGACGGGTACTCACCGCCACGCCGGTGCGCCGGACTTCGGCCAGCACCCGGCGCAGCCGTACCGGATCGGTGATCGTGTACGGCGTGAACGGCGCCAACGGACCGGCGCAGTAGGCCTCTTGGGAGTCCGGGTCGTCGTGGGCCAGCAGGGCCAGGCCCACTCCGGTGGCGTGGAGCGGCCAGCGGGCGCCCACCCGGATGTGCACGCCGACCGCGGAACGGCCCGAGATCCACTCGGTGTAGACGACCTCCGCGCCGTCCCGCACCGCCAGCTGCACGTTCTCGTGCGTCGATTCGTACAAGTCCTCCAGGTAGGGGAGGGCCAGTTGGCGCAGGGCGAGCCCGCGGGGTGCCAGTGCCGCGATCTCCCACAGTCGTAGACCTACGTGGTACGTACCCGACGCGTCCCGTTCCAGGGCGCCCCACTCGGTGAGGGCGCCCGCTAGGCGGTGGGCGGTGGTGAGGGTGAGGCCGGCGCGGCGGCTGATGTCGGACAGGGACAGGGCCGTGTGCGCGTGGTCGAAGGCGGCGAGCACGGCGAGCAGCCGGTCCGGCGCGGAGCGCGTGGCGGGCGCCGTCGACCGGGGGATCCTCGAGGGCCGGGTGGTGGCTGCCGACCCGGTGATCGGCGCCGACTGTGCGGTGGCCGCGGACCCGGTGGTCGTAGCGGAACCGGTGCTCGTAGCGGACCGGGTGGTGGTCATGGCCGGGCCTCCGTCCGGTGTCAGGTCAGTCCGTCCTCGGCGACCCGTTGCAGCAGGGTGTGCAGGGTCTCGCGCTCGGCCGCGTCGAGTGGGTCCAGCAGTTCGTTCGTGACGCGCAGGCCAGCCTCGTCCGTGTCGCGCAGGAAGCCGCGGCCGTCCGCTGTCAGGACCACGATGCGGCTGCGCCGGTCGTCGGGGGAAGGGCGGCGCTCGGCGAATCCCAGCTTCTCCAGGTCGTCGACCAGGCCGACGATCGCGCTCGGGTCGTAGCCGAGGCGGGTGCTCAGTTCGCGCTGGAGGGCGCCCTCGGACGTGGCCAGGAAGCGGAGCAGCGCGTAGTGGCGCAGGCGCAGGCCCGACTCCTGGAGGAACGTGTTGAAGAGCTGGCCGGAGCGCAGGCCCAGCCGGTACATGAGGTAGCCCGTGTCCGCGTGCAGCCCGCGCATCCACGGCTCGTGCGCGTCGATCGGGGGGTTCGCGGCGTGCGGCTGACCGGCGATGGCGGGCTCCCTGGGTCGAGGCCCCGGGCGGGGCGTGCGGTGGTTCGGAGCCAGTGTGACGCACATGGTCCATCGGCAACAACTATTGACGTCAACAATTATTGCTCTTAGCTTCGATCTCGTAGCCGCACCCCGGTGGGTTCAGACCCCGGCGCGGCTCGCAGCCGTATCGCCGTGTGAAGGGATCCGCTCGTGCCCAGCATCGATCTGACCGGCAAGGTCGCCGTCGTCACCGGCAGTGGCCGGGGCCTCGGCCTCGCCTACGCGCACGCCCTGGCCGCCCACGGCGCGTCCGTGGTCGTCAACGACATCGACGAGGCGGTGGCCGAGCAGGCCGTGAAGTCGATCGCCGAGGCGGGCGGCACCGCCGTCGCCGAGGTCGTCCCGGTCGGCACGACGGAGGCCGCCGAACGGCTGGTGAATCGTGCCGTCGAGGAGTTCGGGCGGCTCGACATCCTGGTCACCAACGCGGGCATCCTGCGCGACAAGGTGCTGTGGAAGATGACCGACGAGGACTTCGACGCGGTGATCACCACCCACCTCAAGGGCACCTTCACCTGCGCCCGCGCCGCCGCCGTACGGATGCGCGAGCAGGGTGAGGGCGGCAGCCTGATCCTGGTCGGCTCGCCGGCCGGCCAGCGCGGCAACTTCGGCCAGACCAACTACTCGGCCGCCAAGGCGGGCATCGCCGCCTTCGCCCGCACCTGGTCGATGGAACTCGGCCGGGCGGGCATCACCGTCAACGCGATCGTGCCGGTCGCCGCGACCGCGATGACCGAGACGATCCCCGCGTTCGCCCCGTACATCGAGGCCATGAGGAACGGCGACCCGCTGCCCGACTTCCTCCGCAAGGGCGAGGGCTTCGGCACCCCCGAGGACTGCGCGGCCCTCGTGCCCTACCTCGCCTCCGAGGCCGCGCGCGGGATCACCGGCCAGGCCATCGGCATCGGCGGCGACAAGGTGGCACTCTGGTCCCACCCGCAGGAGATCAGCGCGGCCTACGCCGACGGCGGCTGGACCCCTGACACCCTGGCCGACGCCTTCCCCACCTCGGTCGGCGCCGAACTCCAGTCGGTCGGCATCCCCGCACCGAAGCTGCCGGAGGCGTGATGGACATCGGTACGGACACGGGTACGGGTATGGACGTCGGTGAACTCGTCGCGATCGACGTCCACACCCACGCGGAGGTGTCCTCCAAGGGCCACTCCTCCCTGGACGACGACCTGCACGACGCCTCCTCCGCCTACTTCAAGGTCGAGGGCAAGCGGAAACCGACGCTGGAGGAGACCGCCGCGTACTACCGCGAGCGGAAGATGGCCGCCGTGATCTTCACGGTCGACGCCGAGTCCGCGACGGGCACCGAGCCCGTCCCGAACGAGGAGGTCGCCGAGGCCGCCGCCGCCAACGCGGACGTGCTCATCCCCTTCGCGTCCATCGACCCGTTCCGGGGCCGAGCGGGCGTGAAGCAGGCCCGCCGACTGGTCGAGGAGTACGGGGTCAAGGGCTTCAAGTTCCACCCCAACATCCAGGGCTTCTTCCCGAACGACCGGTCCGTGGCCTACGCCCTCTACGAGGTCATCGAGGAGACGGGCACCATCGCCCTCTTCCACACGGGCCAGACGGGCATCGGCGCGGGCGTACCGGGAGGCGGCGGGATCCGCCTCAAGTACTCCAACCCCCTGCATGTGGACGACGTCGCCGCCGACTTCCCGCACCTCAAGATCATCCTGGCGCACCCGTCCTTCCCCTGGCAGGACGAGGCCCTCGCCGTCGCCACGCACAAGCCGGGCGTCCACATCGACCTGTCCGGCTGGTCCCCGAAGTACTTCCCGCCGCAGCTGGTGCAGTACGCCAACACCCTGCTGAAGGACAAGGTCCTCTTCGGCTCCGACTACCCCGTCCTCACCCCGGACCGCTGGCTCGCCGACTTCGAGAAGCTGCCGATCAAGGACGAGGTCAAGCCGAAGATCCTCAAGGAGAACGCCGCCCGCCTGCTCGGACTGACGTAAGGGGCACCGGATGCGCAACGAGGGACTGGGCTCCTGGCCCGCACGCCGGGCCCGGAAGACCCCGCACCGCACGGCTCTGGTACACGGTGGTTCGTCGACGGGCGACGGTGGACTGTCTACAGGCGGCGGCGGATCGTCGGCAGGCGACGGTGGATCGTCGACAGGCCGCAGTAGTTCGTCGATGGACTACGGCACATTGCATACCCGAACCACCCGCCTCGCCCACGCCCTCCGCACCCGGGGCGTCCGCCGCGGCGACCGCATCGCCTACCTCGGCCCCAACCACCCCTCTTACCTGGAGACCCTGTTCGCGGCCGGCATCCTCGGCGCGGTCTTCGTCCCCCTCAACACCCGCCTCGTCGGCCCGGAGATCGCCCACCAACTCACCGACTCCGGCGCCAAGATCCTCGTCTACGGCCCGACGCACGCCGGCCTCGTCGCCGGACTCCCGGGCAGCACCGACGTCCGTACGTACGTCGAAGTCGGCCCGGAATACGAGGAGTTGCTCGGCGCCGCCGCCGACGAGCCGATCGACGAGCCCGTCTCGGCAGACGACACCTGCATCATCATGTACACCTCGGGCACGACCGGCCGTCCCAAGGGCGCCATGCTCACCCACGGCAACCTGGCCTGGAACGCGATCAACGTCCTCGTCGACACCGACCTGATCGCGGACGAACGCGCCCTGGTCTCCGCCCCGTTGTTCCACACGGCCGGCCTCAACATGCTCACCCTGCCGGTGCTGCTCAAGGGCGGTACCTGCGTCCTGGTCGAGGCCTTCGACCCGGCGGCCACCTTCGACCTGATCGAACAGCACCGGATCACCTTCATGTTCGGGGTGCCGACGATGTTCGACCAACTGGCCCGGCACCCTCGCTGGGCCGACGCCGACCTCTCCTCGCTGCGCATCCTCACCTGCGGCGGCTCCCCGGTACCGTCCCCGCTGATCGCCGCCTACCAGAAACGCGGACTCACCTTCCTCCAGGGCTACGGCATGACGGAGGCCGCGCCCGGAACCCTGTTCCTGGACGCCGAACACGCGGTCAGCAAGGCGGGTTCCGCGGGCGTACCGCACTTCTTCAGCGACGTACGGGTCGTACGGCCCGACCTCACCCCCGCCGACGTGGGCGAGACCGGCGAGGTCGTGGTGCGCGGGCCCCATGTCATGCCCGGTTATTGGGGGTTGCCCGAGGAGACGGCCGCGGTCTTCGCCGACGGCTGGTTCCGCAGCGGGGACGCGGCGCGGACCGACGAGGACGGGTACGTGTACATCGTCGACCGTATGAAGGACATGATCATCTCCGGTGGGGAGAACATCTACCCCGCCGAGATCGAGGACCTCCTCCTGGCCCACCCCGACATCGTGGAGTGCGCGGTCATCGGGGTCGCGGACGACAAGTGGGGCGAGGTGCCGCGCGCGGTCGTCGTGCCCCGCGAAGGTGCCTCCCCGGATCCGGACGAGGTGCTCGCGTCGCTGGCCGGCCGGCTCGCCAAGTACAAGATCCCCAAGTCGATGGTGGTCGCGGACGAACTCCCGCGCACCGCCTCCGGAAAGCTCCTCAAGTCCCGGGTGCGCAAGCGCTTCGGCGACCGGTAACTCCCTTAAGGAACAGGCTACTTATGAGCATCACCGTCAACGGCCTCGACGAACTCAAGAAGCTCGCGGGCAGCGACCTCGGCACCAGCGAGTGGATCGAGATCACCCAGGAGCGCGTCAACACCTTCGCCGACGCGACGGGTGACCACCAGTGGATCCACGTCGACCCGGAGAAGGCGGCGGCGGGCCCCTTCGGCGCGCCCATCGCGCACGGCTATCTGACCCTCTCCCTCTTCATCCCGCTCTTCACCGAGCTGCTGGACGTCGAGGGCGTGTCGACGAAGGTCAACTACGGCCTGAACAAGGTGCGTTTCCCCGCGCCGGTCAAGGTGGGGTCGCGGATCCGGCTCGTCGCGAAGCTCGCCTCGGTCGAGGACGTACCGGGCGGGGTGCAGGTCGCCGTCGAGGGGACGATAGAGATCGACGGCGGGCCGAAGCCCGCCGCCGTCCTGCAGAGTCTCTCGCGGTTCTACGCCTGACCGGCGGCTACTGCTGACTGTCTACTTGCAGACTGTCTACGACCGACTGCCGACCATCGACCGTCGTTCGTCTACTGCTGCTTGTACGAGTACACGCTCGTCGACACCTGGCACACACCCGGCTGGACGACCTCGGCCCGCAGTGTGCCGCTGTTCACGTCGTAGTCGATGCCCTCGGCCTCGAACGTGCCCGTGCAGATGCTGCGTTGGGGCAGTGCGAACAGGCTGGTGACCGTGCCGGTGATCGGCTGGCCGTCCAGCTTGTGGGGCAGGTCGACCTGGAGGAGCGGGCGGATCTCGGGGAACTTGGTCCCCGACGCGTCGTCCGAGACGCACACCAGGCGGGTGTCCGTCACGAAGTCGCAGCCCTGGATGTCGTTCACCGTCTTGTCCAGGGTGATCTGCCCGGCCTGCGGCAGCGCCCCGCCCGTCGCCGGAGTGGACGGGTTGAGCAGGGGCGTGGGGAAGACCTGGAGTCTGGACTGGTCGCCCCACTCGCCCGACACCATCCACTGCGTGTCGGGCGAGATCGCGTCGAACGAGTTGTTGATCTTCTCGCCCGAGTCGAGCGTGTGGACGTACGTGTAGCGCGTCCCGGACGGCGTGGTGACCGCGAACATCTTGGACGTGGCCGTGTCGGCGCCCTGGTAGGCGTCGAAGACGTAGCCGTTGGCGATGTCCGGGTCGCCGATGTGGTTCCAGCCCTGGATACGCAGATCCAGCGGGATGGACGCCAGCCCGCGGTACAGCAGCGAGCCGTCCGCCTGGCTGGCGACGCCCTCACCGCCGCCGAGACTGCCGGTGTACGCGGTGCCGGTCTCCGTCCAGGTGGTGGAGGCGGCGGCCGAGGAGGTGCTCACGCCGAGTGTGAGAGCACCCAATAAGCCAGCGAGGAGAGTGAGTTGACGCTTCATCAGATACCTGCCAGGTCGACGAAGATGGGGTTGGAATAGAACCATGTGTCGGCCCACGGGTCACCGTTTCCGGGCTCGTGGGGGATCGGGCCGTGCGGGTCCACCGAGGCACCGAGGTAGCCCGCGCCGTGTCGCTTGCCGTCGCTGCCGCGCAGCCGCAGGTAGAAGGACTCGTCCCCGGCGGTCACCGGAATGCGCAGGGTGTACGTTCCCTTGCGGCCGCCGACGTCCGCCGTACGGACGACCTTCGTGTCCGGCGCCCGCCACGCGTCCCGGTCGGACACGGCGCCGCGCACCGCGCCCCGGATCACGTCCACGTGCGCCAACTCGGGCAGGATTCCCTGGGCGTTGGGCCGCGAGGCGGTCGTCACGGTGATGCTCAGCGTGAGCCGGTCGCCCTTGCGGACGCGCAGTCGGCCGCCCAGGGTGACACCCTGGCCGTGGTCGCAGTCCCGCTTCAGGCGGACGTCGAGACCGTCCAGCAGATGCCCGTGGTCGACCCAGACCCGACCCGCGCGCATCCCCGCCATCACCTCGCGGTAGCCGTAGCGGGTCACGCCCACATGGGTGCGGCTGAACTCGCCGGGCCAGAAGTCGCTGCCCGGCTGCGGGGAGTCGGTCTGCACCGGGTCGGGCAGCTTGCCGGTGTTGTCGAAGTTCTGCCCGTCGGGCCAGGCGCCGTTGGCCCAAGTGTCGTAGACCGTACGGTGGTTGTCGGAGTTGGTGGTGATCGAGAACAGCCGGCCCTCGGCCAGCATCGAGTCCCACAGCCCGCCGACGGTCGCCGTCGCCCAGTCGAAACCGCCGTACGTCACATACGCGTCCGCCGGATAGCCCGACCAGGACTGCGCCGAGGGCTTGTTCTCGTACTCGCCGCGGATCGACGTGGCGCCGCGCCAGCCGGGCAGGGCCGCGCCCTGGGCGCCGGGCGCGCCCTCCATGCCGATCATGATCTCGGAGGCCGCGTCCCGCCAGGCCCGCATCTCGTGCGGGGAGTCGATGCCCAGGCGCAGCGGGTGGTTGGCCAGGACGAGGACGTCGTCGACGTAGCCCGAACGCCGTTGCGCGGCCAGCCACTTGATGGCCTTCACGGCGTGCGCCTCGTTGCGGGCGGTGTCCGTGGCGCCGGCTGAGCCCTCGGTATAGCCCAACAGCTTGCCGTCGTAGGCGAGTTCGAACTGCGTGAGCAGATCCACCTCGTGGCGGCCGGGCGCGGCGAAGATCGTGCAGTGCTCGGCGGCCGGGATGTACCACTCCAGGCCCTGGAAGATCAGCTGGCGGGGGTTCGCGGCACGCGCCTTGAGGATCTCGGCGTGCTCCAACTCGGCGCCGTAGGAGGCGTGTCCGAAGTTTGAGTGCTCGTTGAACACCATCCAGTCGAGGCCGTACCGCGCGGCGGCTCTCGCCTGCTGGGAGAACGTGTACTTCGCGTCGTGGCTGTACACGGAGTGCACGTGGTGGTCGCCGACGAGGTAGGCGAGGCGCGGGTCGTTGCCGCCATAGCCCCGGCCCGCCGCCGACGCGGAGGTGGCGAGCGGGCCCGCGCCGAGGGTGAACGCGGCGCCGAACAGGCCCGCGCGGCGCAGGAGTTGGCGTCGGGAGACGCCCTGCGCGTCGAGGTCGGCGGGGGAGACGGACGGATCGGCCCAGGAGGGCAGCTGCTGCTCGGTCATGAGGATTCAGGAGTCCTTGTCACGGCTGTCAGTGGTTCATGAACGAGGTGACGGGCAGCGCCCGTTCGACGATCCGGACGTCGCCGAGCCGGCCGTGCAGGATCTGGTCGATCTTCCCGGCGTAC
This sequence comes from Streptomyces sp. NRRL F-525, assembly GCF_000716605.1. Classification (GTDB taxonomy): domain Bacteria; phylum Actinomycetota; class Actinomycetes; order Streptomycetales; family Streptomycetaceae; genus Streptomyces. The sequence goes on from NZ_JNXE01000011.1 coordinate 17,740, forward strand.
TCGTAGCCGCCGAGCAGCCAGGGCAGCCCGACCGAGGTGAGGCCCACGGCGGTCGCCGTCGGATTGCGCACGACGGGGCAGCCCTCGACGTACAGCGTCGTGTGCTTGCCGTCGTTGACGACGGCGAGGTGCCACCAGGTCTCCAGCGGGGTCTCCTGACCCCAGTTGCTGGCGATGCCCTCCTGGTTCAACGGCCGTACCGCCCACTGGGGTTCACGGTCGTTGGAGAGCGAGAGCGTGGCGAGGGGCTCGTCCGGGTCGTCCCCGGTCTTGCCCGCGGCGCCGCCCGTACCGGTCCGACTCACCAGTCCCGACCAGGCGTTGTGGTCGGGGTCCCAGTCGGCGGGCAGCCGGTAGAACGCCTCGACGGTGTAACCCCGTTTGAACGTCGCCGAGTTGAGCGGTGCCCCGTCGACCGTGCGCAGATACGCGCCCTTCAGCGGCGACTTGTAGCCGGTGAACTCCAGGCTGCCGTGGCCGGGTTGGTCGGGGTGGTGGTCCGAGGACCAGTTCAGGGCGCCGCCGCCGACCGTGACGAGGGTGAGGTCGTTGCCGCGTCCCGACTGGTCGCGGACCGTTCCGCTCACGGCCGTGGCGTCGGCGTGTCCGTCGAAGCGCCAGTACGCCACCGTGCCGGGGACGAGGAGCTTCGAGGCGGGACGCGACGGGCGGGCGGCGACCGGGGCGAAGCCGGCGAAGCGGTCCGCGAAGTCGATGCCGACGGTGAACCGGTCGGCGTCGCCGCTGAGTTCGATCTCCTGGCGCTCCAGCTCGTTGAGGCCCTTCGCCGCCCGGCCCAGGATCCACGGCGAGACCGTCTCGACGTCGATGACCCCGCGGTCCAGGTCGAAGCGGTAGAGGCGGATCATCGCCGCACCACCGAAGTAACGGTTCTGATAGTTCGTCAGGTGCAGGTGGACGTCATTGCCTGCCGCGTTCTTGCGGGTCGCCCGGCCCGCGGGCCAGTAGTGCCCGTTGAGCGTGAGGAAGATCTGGTCGTGGTCCTCGATCAGCTGGTCCCACAACTGCTGTCCGTAGTCCGACAGTTGGTCGTCCTCGACGACCAGCTCGTGCGTCGTCAGGATCACCGGCGTGTGCGGGTGCTGGGCCAGGACGCTCTTCGCCCACGCGTACCCCTTCGCCGACAGCCGCCAGTCCAGCGCGAGCACCATCCACTCACGGCCCGCCGCCTCGAAGAGGTGGTACGTGTTGTAGCCGTCGGCCGACGCGCCGCCGAACGTGCGCGCGCCCTTGAAGCGCTGCGGCCCGAACGTGTCCAGGTACGCCGAGGTGCCGCGCTGGTCGTCGGTCGACGAGTTCACGTCGTGGTTGCCCGCCAGCACGCTGTAGCCGACGCCCCGCCGGTCCAGCAGCCTGAACGCCTCGCCGATCGCGGCGAATTCGGGCTTCGCGCCGTTCTGCGTCAGGTCGCCCAGGTGGGACAGGAACACGATGTTCTCGTCCTTGCCGTGCTCCAGGAGATAGCGCAGCGAGGCCTCGATCGGCGCCTTGTCGATGCTCGGCCCGTCGAAGAGGTACTGGGTGTCCGGCATCACCGCGAGGGTGAAGCGCCGGCTGTCGGTGTCGGGGCGCCAACTCGCCGTCGCCGGGGCTGCTTCGGCGGTGGTCGGCAGTGCGACACCGGCCGTTGCGGCGGCACCGAGCAGGGCCGTCGCGCGGAGGAAACTGCGCCGTCCGGCGCCGGCCTGGGCCGTCTCGCACTGATCGTGCTCATGCGAAGTACACACGTGTGCTCCGTACAGGGTGAGTGCTCGTGAAAGCTGCTGAGAACTGGGGAGTTCAGAGAACGCGCAGGGTCCAGCTCCAGCGATGGACACCCGGTGCGACGAGATACTGGGGTGACGTGTCGGGGCCGCACGACGCCGTGCCCAACCCCCGGTGCGCCGCGTCGAGTTGCACCACGCAGGACGCGCGCGGCACCAGTTCGTCGTGGTGCCGTACGGCGGTCAGGTCCGTGGCGCGATGGCGGGTCACCGAGACCTGGCGGGGCTCGTCGAGGTCGACCGCGAGACCGGTGGCGTCCGGTGCCGACAGCGTGAACCGCCGTACCCCGTGCCGCCCACCGCTCTCCTGCGGCCGCAGATACGGGGTGAACAACGCGTCGACGGGGACCGAGTGGTGGCCCACGGGCGCGCCCGTGCTGCGGTCGGGGTACGACTCCCAGGGACCCCGGCCGAACCACTCCAGCAGATCGAGCCCCGGCACCGTCTCGAACACGGTGCCCACCCGGGCCACATCGACGAACTCCTCGGGCAGCTGGGCCGATTCCTCGACCAGGACCCCGCCCTCCACCGGCGTGAACACCTGACAGTGCCGGACCACACCGGCTGCCCCGGCGTACTCGGCGACCGTCGTCACCCGCTCGCCGTCACGCCGTACGGAAACAACCTTGCGGACCAGCGAGTCGAGACCCCAGGTCCGCCAGCGCGCCGCCATGCCGCCCAACTCGTCGTTGTCGGTGGGCGCCCGCCACAGGGACAGGGTCGGGGCGAGAGTCAACAGCGGGTGGCGCAGCAGGCCTTCGCCGTCGACCTCGACCCGGCCACCGCCAACCACCGGCGGTGTCATGGGCGTTGCCGCCCGCAGCCGTACCTGGGGCGCGCACACGTCCGTGCCGCGCGGCGCCCACGGCTGGTCCTCGGCCGTCGTCACGCGCAGCGTCAGCCAGGCCTCGCCGCCGTCCTCCGGCAGCTCGAACGGCAGCGGTACGGCCACCGTCTCACCCGGGCACAGGGTGGGCAGTTCGGCCGGAGCGGTCAGCGTACGGCCGTCCGCGAGGGCCAACTCCCAAGTGGCGGCGAGCCATTCGAAGCCGCGGAAGTGCTGGTGGTTGCCGAGGACGATGCCCTCGTGCCGGAAACACTCGATGCGCACCGGCGCCGCGATCTCCCGGTGCTCGAACATGACCGGCTTGGGCGTGCGGTCGGGAAACACCACGCCGTCCGCGATGAACGCGCCGTCGTGGATCGACTCGCCGAAGTCACCGCCGTACGCCCAGCGTTGACCGGGCGCGGCGACACCGTTGTCATACAGTCCGGCGCCCGCGCGGCCGGTGGGTCTTCCGTCGCTCACACGTTGCAGGATTCCGTGGTCCCAGAACTCCCAGATGAAGCCGCCCTGAAGACCCGAGGTTGACTCGATGGCGGCCCAGGTGTCCGCGAGGGTTCCGTTGCTGTTGCCCATCGCGTGGGAGTACTCGCACTGGATCAGCGGCTTGGTCTGCTCACCGGACAGCGCGTGGGCGACACAGTCCTCGATCGGCGCGTACATCGGACACGCGATGTCGGAGGCGAGGCCCGGGTCGGCCCAGCCGCGCTTGGCCGCGCCCTCGTATTGGACCGGTCTGGTCGGGTCGTGGCGGCGGACCCAGCCGGCCGCCGCGTCGTGATTGGCGCCGTAGTCGGACTCGTTGCCGAGCGACCAGATGATGACCGAGGGGTGGTTCTTGTCGCGCAGCACCATCCGCGCCGTGCGGTCCACGAACGCGTTCAGATAGCGCGGGTCGTCCGCGATCTCGTGCGCGTGGTCGTGCGACTCGATGTCCGCCTCGTCGACGACGTAGAAGCCCAGCTCGTCGGCGAGGTCGTAGAGCGCCGGGTCGTTGGGGTAGTGCGAGGTGCGGACCGCGTTGAAGCCGAACCGCTTGAGCAGCACCAGGTCCGCGCGCATGTCGTCGTACGACACCGTGCGGCCGGTCAGCGGATGGAAGTCGTGCCGGTTGACGCCCCGGATGTACACGCGCTCGCCGTTGACGAGCAGGTCCCGCCCGACGATCTCCACGTCCCGGAAACCGATGCGCCGGTACGACGTGTCGGCGACCGTCCCGTCGGCGCGGTGCAGCCGGACGGTGAGGCCGTACAGCTCGGGCGTCTCGGCGTTCCAGGTGCGGACCTCGGGCACGGTGGCGCGCAGGCGGGCCTCGCCGAGGAAGTCGGAGACGCGGTCGTCCTCGGTGTTGAACCGGTCGAACTCCTCGTCCTGGGTGAGGAGTTGACCGTCGAGATCACCGCTGACGTACCACCCGGCGGGCAGCGCGCCGGCCGCGTTCCGCACCTGGCAGTCGACCCGCAGGGCGCCGTCGTAGGACGCCCGCACGGTCACGTCCGCGAGATGCAGCGGATCGGTCGCGTACAGCAGCACCGAGCGCGTGATGCCCCCGTGCCACCACTGGTCCTGGTCCTCGATGTGCGAGGAGTCCGACCACTTGACCACGGTCAGCCGTACGGTGGCCCGCGCGCCGGGACGTACGACGTCCGAGAGGTCGAAGTCGGCGGCCAGGTGGGAGTCCTTGGAGATGCCGACGGGCCGCCCGTCCACGTGCACGAGCAGCACGCTCTCGGCGGCCCCGACCTGGAGCACGATCCGCCGCCCGGCCCAGTCGGCCGGGACGTCGATCTCACGCTCGTAGACACCTGTCGGATTGTCGACCGGCGACAGCGGAGGGAATTCTGTATACGACATACGGACGTTCGTGTACTGCGGAAGGTCGTCCGTATCCTGCATGGTCCATACGCCCGGCACGTATGCGGACGACCAGACCTCCGCCAGAGGCGCGTCCGGCGCCGGCAGCAGCTGGAAGCGCCAGTCGCCGTCGAGGGAGCGCGCACCCGCGCGGCGGTCGACGGCGGACATGGGCAACCGCCCCCAGGAGGTCACCTCGGGTGACTCCCAGGGGCGGAGCGCGAGCAGCGGGTCGGTCATCAGCGGATGGCTCCCTTGCCGAGGTCGCCGATGATCTGCTTGGCGCCGACCGCGAACACGATCAGCAGGGGGATGAGGGCCAGAAGCGCGCCGGTCATGACCATTCCGTAGTCGGTGGTGCCGTGGGTGCCGTTGAGCTGGGACAGGGCCACCTGGAGGGTGACGTTGTTCGGGTTGGTGAGGGCGATCAGGGGCCAGGCGTAGTCGTTCCACTGGCCCATGAAGGTGAAGATGCCGAGGAACGCGAGGCCCGGCCGGACCACCGGGAGGGCCACGTGCCAGTACTGGCGCAGGAAGTGCGCGCCGTCGATGCGGGAGGCGTCGAGGAGTTCGTCGTGGATCGCGCTCTTCATGTACTGGCGCATCCAGAAGATGCCGAACGCGTTGGCCGCCGCCGGCACGATCAGCGCGGTCATCGAGCCGATCCAGCCGAGCTTCGCCATGATGACGAACTGCGGGATGGCCGCGAGCTGCGCCGGCACCATGAAGATGACCATCAGCAGTGCGAACAGCACGTTCTTGCCCGGGAACTGGAACTTGGCGAAGACGAACGCGGCCAGCGAGTCGAAGAGCAGGACCAGGAAGGTCACCGACCCCGCCACCAGTACCGAGTTGAACATCGAGCCGAAGAAGTCGATGTTGTCGAAGAGGCTGCGCACGTTCTCCAGGAAGTGCGTGCCCGGCAGCAGCTTCGGCGGGTAGGAGAAGATCTCCGACGAGGTGTGCGTCGACATGATCACGGCCCAGTAGAACGGGAAGGCCGAGAGCAACACGCCCAGGATCAGGGAGACATGGAGGGCGATGCCGCGGCTCCGGTCGCCCCGGATGCCCTTCGGTCGCCGTGTGCCTTGGAAGAATGCCATGGTGACCGGCTCCCTAGTCTTCGCCCCGGCGCTGCACCAGGCGCCAGTTGACGATGGAGAAGATGATGACGACGAGGAAGATGCCCCAGGCCACGGCGGCGCCGTAACCGAAGTCGTTGTTGTCGAAGGTCTGCTGGAAGAAGTACAGGACCATCGTCTGGCCGGAGTGGCCCGGACCGCCCGCGAACGTCGAGTCGTTCGAGGTGTTCTGGAGCAGCACCTGTGGTTCGGAGAAGCTCTGCAGACCGGTGACCGTCGAGATGACGAGCACGAACAGCAGCACCGGCCGCATCATCGGGAGCGTGATCCGGAAGAAGGTTTGGACCGGTCCCGCGCCGTCCATCCGGGCGGCCTCGTACACCTCGCTCGGGATGGTCTGCAGACCGGCGAGGAAGATGATCGCGTTGTAGCCGGTCCACTGCCAGGTCATCAGTGTCGCGATCGCGATCTTGATGCCCCACGGGGTGTTCAGCCAGGCGATCTGGTCGATGCCCACCGCCTGCAACAGGGCGTTCACCAGGCCGAAGTTGGTGGAGAACACCGAGCCGAAGACGATCGCGATCGCCACCACCGAGGTGACGTTCGGGAGGAAGTAGGCGAAGCGGTACACGTTCTTGAAGCGGACCGCGGAGTTGAGCATCACGGCTGTGATCATCGCGAGGAAGATCATGGGGAACGTCGCCAGCGCCCAGATGATCAGGGTGTTGCCGATCGAGTTCCAGAAGTCGGTGTCGCTCAGCAGGTACTTGTACTGCGAGAGCCCCGCCCACTCCATCGAGCCGAGGCCGTCCCAGCGGTGCAGGGAGAGGTAGAACGAGAACCCGACGGGGATCAGCCCGAAGCAGAGGAACAGCAGATAGAACGGGGAGATCGCGGCGTACAGATGCCAGTACTTCCGGAAGCCGCTCTTGGGCCGCGTGGTGGCGGACGAACTGTCCACGGCGGCAGGGGGCTTGTCCAGTGCGGTGGCCATCAGTAGCTCACCCCCAGGTGGTCCGCGATGCGCCGGCACTTGCTCATGGCGTCACTCCAGGCCTTCTTGGGGTCCTTGCCGAGGACACCGACGTTCTTGATCTCGTCCTTGAGGGGCTGCCCGAGCGCGATGTCGAACGGGCTGTTGTAGGCGACCGTGATCTTCTGCGCGGCCGGCCCGAAGATGTCCATCGTGTCCTGCCCGCCGAAGAACGGGTCCGGCACACGCACGGACTTCAGGTCGTACGAGGCGGGGGTGGAGGGGAACAGGCCCGCGTCGACGAAGCCTTGAGCCTGGTTGGCCGCGTTCATCATCCAGGTGATGATCCGGAAGGCCTGCTCGGGCTCCCGGCACGCCTTGGTGATCGACAGGAACGAACCGCCGTTGTTGGCCGGCCGCACCGGCATCTGGGCAACTCGCCAGCGCCCCTTGGTCTTTGGCACACCGGTCTTGATGTCGCTGGTCGCCCAGGAGGCGCCCAGCTGACTGGGCAGCTTGCCGTCCTGCACGGCCGAGAGCTGGTCCGGGGTGCCGCTGACCAGATCCGAGACGATCTTGCGCCGCTTGGCCTCGACCGCCAACGCCCAGGCCTGGCGCACGTGTTGCTGGTCCCCGATGAAGTGGCGGTCCTTGTCGACGTACCGCTTGGAGCCCTGGTTCACCACGTTCTCGAAGATGCTGTTGACGTCGGTGACCAGGGACGCCCCGGGAATCCGCTTCCTGAGCTGTTCGCCCGCCGCGAAGAACTTCTCCCAGGTGTTCAACTCCCCTGAGACATCGGCGGGTTCGTACGGCAGCCCGGCCTTGCGGAACACGGCGTACTGGTAGAAGTGCGCCACCGGACCGCAGTCGATGGGGAAGCCGACCATCGTGCCGTCGTCGGCGATGCCCTGCTGCCACTTCCAGTCCAGGTACTGGCTCTTGTACTTGTCCGCGCCGAGCGTCCTGAGGTCCACGAACTGGTCGGCGTTGGGCAGATAGGACGCCATGTCCTCGCCCTTGAGGCCGGCGATGTCGGGGATGTGGGCCTTGCCGGCCATCGTGGTGATCAGCTTGGACCGGTAGTAGCCGCCGATCTTGATCGCCTGGAGGTCGACCGTACTGTCGTAACGCGCCTTGGCGTTCTTGACGACCGTGTCGCCGAGGCCGCCGTCCCAGTACCACAGGACCATGTTCCGGCCGGTGGAACCGGTCGGAACGGCACAGCCGGACGCCAGGCCGCCTAGCGCCGTGGCCGCCGTACCGGCCAGGCCCGCACGGAGCAGGCCTCTTCGTGAGAGCCGCACAGCTCCCACCGCCTTTCGGATCTGTTCGATCTGTTCGGGTCGTGCATACGAGGGGCAAGTGGGGGGACTTGCAGGGGACTTGCGAGGTGGGGGGAGTTACTCCCGTGCGGGGGGAGTGACAGGTGCGTACGCGACGGGCGGGCCGGGATCCGCCGGGATCCGGTCGGCCAGAAAACCGTATGCACGCCGCAGTTCGGGATCGCGGACTGTATGCAGCCAACGGTCGACGCCGTACCAGCCCGGTGCCGCCAGCGCACCGCCGTGGTGCTGGACGGACAGCCCGGCCGCGAGCACCGCGAACCGCAGCCGTTCCTCCAGCGGCCAGCCGCCGAGCGAGGCCGCGACGAAGCTCGCGCCGAACACGTCACCGGCACCCGTCGCGTCCAGGACGTCGACGGCCAGGGCCGGGACCTCCGCGTACTCGCCGGTCGTCTGGTCGACGGCGATCGCCCCGTCGCCGCCGCGCGTGATCACCGCGACCGGCACCAGTTCGGTGAGGGTGCCGAGCGCCGCGACCGCGCTGTCGGTGCGGGTGTAGGCCATCGCCTCGGCCTCGTTGGGGAGGAAGGCGTGGCACAGGGCGAGCTGGTCGAGCAGGTCGCGGGACCACTGCTCGGTGGGGTCCCAGCCGACGTCGGCGTAGATCTGCGTGTCGTTCGCGGAGGCCTTGGCGAGCCACGCGCGCGGCTCGGCCTCCAGGTGCACCAGCGCGGTGCGCGCCTCGGGCGGGTCGCCCATCAGCACGTCCTGCGAGTACGGCGGTTCCTGGCCGTGGGTGACCAGCGCCCGGTCGTCGCCGTGGGCGAGCGAGACGGTGACGGGGGTGTGCCAGCCGTTCGCGGTGCGGGACAGGGAGAGGTCGACGCCCTCCTGGCCGGCGAGGATCTCATGGCAGTACGCGCCGTAGAAGTCGTCGCCGAAGACCGTGGCCAGGGACGTCCGCAGGCCGAAGCGGGACGCGGCGACCGCGAGGTTCGCGATGCCGCCCGGGCCGCAGCCCATGCCGCCGGTCCAGATCTCCTCGCCCGGCGTCGGCGGCTGCGGCAGACCCGTGAGGACGAGGTCGTAGAAGAGCAGCCCGGTCAGCAGCACATCGGGCCGGGGGTCGTCCACGCGCGCATCCTCTCGTCGGCACGGCGTCTGGAGAGTTCGTCAAAACTCTTCATTTCGGTGACCGGAATCGTGCGCTGCTCGACGAGATTGGTCAATACCCAAGCAGAACTGAGCATAGAAATGATTGAAGATGACGAGTAGTGTTCGCGGCGTGCTGGCAGAACGACGACATCAACTCATCCTGCGGGCCCTGCGCTCCGGGGGCCCCGCGGCCGTGACCGATCTCTCCGAGCAACTGGGTGTGAGCCCCGCCACCATCAGGCGTGATCTGCTCAAGCTGGAGGAGGACGGACTGCTCACGCGTGTCCACGGCGGTGCCGTGGCCGACGAGGGCGACCAGCCCTTCGCCGAGGTCGCCGAGGTGCGGGTGGCCGAGAAGGACGCGATAGCCGCGCGCGCCGCCGCGATGGTCGCGGACGGCCAGTCGGTCCTCCTCGACATCGGCACCACCGCCTACCGGCTGGCCCGCCAGCTGCACGGCCGCCGGCTCACCGTGATCACCAGCAACCTCGTGGTCTACGAGGAGCTGGCCGACGACGAGGGCATCGAACTGGTGCTGCTCGGCGGCATGGTCCGGCGCGAGTACCGCTCCCTGGTGGGCTTCCTCACCGAGGACAACCTGCGCCAGCTGCACGCCGACTGGCTCTTCCTCGGCACCAGTGGAGTGCGCCCCGGCGGGCAGGTGATGGACACGACGGTCGTCGAGGTGCCGGTGAAACGGGCCATGATCAAGGCCGCCGACAAGGTCGTGCTGCTCGCGGACGCGCAGAAGTTCCCGGGTACGGGAATGGCGAAGGTGTGCGGTCCCGAGGACCTGGACGCGGTGGTGACGAACGCCCCGGTCGACCCGGTGACCCGTTCCTCCCTGGAGGAAGCGGGCGTCGAGGTCGTCGTGGCAGGAAAGGTGAAAGCGTGAAGCTGACGATTCTGGGCGGCGGCGGGTTCCGGGTGCCGCTCGTGTACGGGGCACTCCTCACCGACCGCGGCGAGGGCCGGGTCACCGAGGTGGTGCTGCACGATCTCGACGACAGTCGACTGTATGCGGTCGCCCGTGTACTGGCCGAACAGGCCGCCACCGTGCCCGACGCCCCCACCGTCACCGCCACCACGGACCTCGACGAGGCCCTGCGCGGCGCCGACTTCATCTTCTCCGCGATCCGCGTCGGCGGGCTGGAGGGTCGCGCGAACGACGAGCGGGTGGCCCTCGCGCAAGGCGTCCTCGGACAGGAGACGGTCGGCGCCGGCGGTATTGCCTATGGTCTACGAACCGTCCCGGTCGCCGTCGACATCGCCCAGCGCGTGGCCCGCCTCGCCCCCGACGCCTGGGTCATCAACTTCACCAACCCGGCGGGCCTGGTCACCGAGGCCATGTCCCGCCACCTCGGCGACCGCGTCATCGGCATCTGCGACTCCCCGGTCGGCCTCGGCCGCCGTATCGCCACGGTGCTCGGCGCCAATCCGCGCGAGGCCTTCATCGACTACGTCGGCCTCAACCACCTCGGCTGGGTCCGCGGCCTGCGCGTCGCCGGCCGCGACGAACTCCCGCGCCTGCTCGCCGACCCGGACCTGCTCGGCTCCTTCGAGGAGGGCAAGCTCTTCGGCACCGACTGGCTCCAGTCGCTCGGCGCCATCCCGAACGAGTACCTGCACTACTACTACTTCAACCGCGAGACCGTCCGCGCCTACAGTGAGGTCGAGAAGACCCGCGGCGCCTTCCTCCGCGACCAACAGGCCCAGTTCTACGACGAGATGAAGCGCCCCGACACCGCCGCGCTCACCGCCTGGGACCGCACCCGCGCCGAGCGCGAGGCGACCTACATGGCGGAGAACCGCGAGACCGCGGGCGCCGGTGAGCGCGACGCCGACGACCTCTCCGGCGGCTACGAGAAGGTCGCCCTCGCCCTGATGCGGGCCATCGCCCGCGACGAACGCACCACCCTCATCCTCAACGTCCGCAACCAGGGCGCCCTGTCTGTCCTCGACACGGACGCCGTGATCGAGGTGCCGTGCCTGGTCGACGCCAACGGCGCCCACCCCGTCGCCGTCGACCCGCTGCCCGACCACGCCACCGGCCTGGTCTGCGCGGTCAAGGGCGTCGAGCGCGAGGTCCTCGCGGCGGCCGAGAACGGCTCCCGTACGACGGCGGTGAAGGCCTTCGCGCTGCACCCGCTGGTCGACTCGGTGAACGTCGCGCGGCGGTTGGTCGAGGGCTACACCGAGGTCCACCCGGGCCTGGCGTACCTTAAGTAGGCATCCGTTCAGTAAGCGCTTTCCCCTGTTCGCGACAGCTCCCCCAGTTCTCAGCAGCTCCCTGGTTCCCTGGAGACCTCCCATGCACGACGAACGCCGCCGGATCGAGGAGCGCGTCGAGCGCGCCCACAACCAGCGCATCAAGCCCGCGATCTACGCGGCCACCGCGCCCTTCACGGTCGAGGCCTGGCAGGCCCCCGGTGAGCCGGTCTCCTTCGACGAGGCCGCGGCGGCGCCGTACGCGCCGTTCGCCATGGACACCCCGTGGGGTCCGCCCTGGGGCACCACGTGGTTCCGGATGCACGGGCAGGTGCCCGAGGAGTGGGCCGGGAAGCGCGTCGAGGCCGTCATCGACCTCGGCTTCGTAGGCGACTGGCCCGGCAACCAGGCCGAGGCCCTGGTCCACCTGACGGACGGGACGCCGCTGAAGGCGGTCAACCCGCTCAACCAGTACGTGGCCATCGCGAACCCGGCGACGGGCGGCGAGGTCATCGACTACCTGGTCGAGGCGGCCTCCAACCCGGACATCCTCGCCAACGACTTCTCCGAGCCCACGCCGCTCGGTGATGTACTGACTGCGGGCGACCGTCCACTGTATACATTCCGCCGCGCCGACCTCGCCGTCCTCGACGAGGAGGTCTTCCACCTCGACCTCGACGTCCAGGTGCTGCGCGAACTGATGCTGGAACTGGGCGAGCACGACCCCCGCCGGCACGAGATCATGCACGCCCTCGACCGTGCCCTCGACCTCCTCGACCTGGACGACGTCGCCGGTACGGCCGCCGACGTACGGGCCGCGCTCAAGCCCGTGCTGTCCAAGCCCGCCAACGCCAGCGCGCACATCGTCTCCGGTGTCGGGCACGCGCACATCGACTCGGCGTGGCTGTGGCCGATCCGCGAGACCAAGCGCAAGACGTCCCGCACCTTCTCGAACGTGACCTCGCTCGCGGACGAGTACGAGGACTTCATCTTCGCCTGCTCGCAGGCCCAGCAGTACGAGTGGGTGCGCGACAACTACCCGCAGGTGTGGGCCCGGATCCAGGAGTCCGTCAAGCGCGGCCAGTGGGCGCCGGTCGGCGGTATGTGGGTCGAGTCCGACGGCAACCTGCCCGGCGGCGAGGCCATCGCCCGCCAACTCGTGCACGGCAAGCGGTTCTTCATCGAGCACTTCGGCGTCGAGACCAAGGGCGTCTGGCTCCCCGACTCCTTCGGCTACAACGCGGCCTACCCGCAGCTCGCCAAGCTCGCCGGCAACGAGTGGTTCCTCACCCAGAAGATCTCCTGGAACCAGACCAACAAGTTCCCCCACCACACCTTCTGGTGGGAGGGCATCGACGGCACCCGCATCTTCACGCACTTCCCGCCGGTCGACACCTACAACGCCCGCTTCAGCGGCGAGGAGATGTCCCGCGCGGTCCGCAACTACCAGGAGAAGGGCAACGCCACCCGCTCCCTGGCCCCCTTCGGCTGGGGCGACGGCGGCGGCGGCCCCACCCGCGAGATCATGGAACGGGCGCGCAGGCTCGCCGACTTGGAGGGCTCGCCGAAGGTCGTCGTAGAGCACCCGGACGAGTTCTTCGCCAAGGCCCGCGCCGAGTACCCGGACGCCCCCGTCTGGGTCGGCGAGCTGTACCTCGAACTCCACCGCGCCACCTACACCTCCCAGGCCCGCACCAAGCAGGGCAACCGGCGCAGCGAACACAAGCTCCGCGAGGCCGAGTTGTGGGCGACGACGGCCGCGCTGCACGCACCGGGTTACGCGTACCCGTACGAGAAGCTCGACAAGCTGTGGAAGACGGTCCTCCTCCACCAGTTCCACGACATCCTGCCGGGCTCCTCGATCGCCTGGGTGCACCGCGAGGCCGAGGCCGAATACGCCCGTGTGGCAACGGAGTTGGAGGAGCTGACGGCGGCGGCCGTGGCCGCGCTGGGCGGCGGCGGCACCCGCGTCTTCAACACCAGCCCCTACGACCGCGCCGAGGTCATCCGCACCGCGACCGGCGTCCCGATGTACGCGACGGTCCCCGCGAACGGCAGCGCCCCGCTGGCCGCCGAATACATTCCGCAGGCGGTCACCGTCACCGACCGCGTCCTCGACAACGGCATCGTCCGCGTCGAACTCGCCGACGACGGCACCCTCGCCTCCGTGCGCGACCTGCGCCACGGCGGCCGTGAAGTCCTCGCCGACCAGGGCAACTTGCTGCGTCTGCACACCGACCTCCCGAACTACTGGGACGCCTGGGACGTCGACAAGCACTACAAGAACCGCTTCACCGACCTCCTCGACGCCGACTCCATCACCGTCGTCGACGAGGACCCGCTGCTCGGCGCGATCCGCGTGGAACGGTCCTTCGGCAAGGGCTCGAAGATCGTCCAGACGATCACCGTCCGCGCGGGCAGCCCCCGCATCGACTTCGAGACCGACATCGACTGGCACGAGGCCGAGAAGTTCCTCAAGGCCGGCTTCCCCGTGGACATCCGGGCCGCCCACTCCTCCGCCGAGATCCAGTTCGGCCACATCCAGCGGCCCACGCACACCAACACCAGCTGGGAGGCGGCCCGTTTCGAGGTCTCCGGCCACCGCTGGGTGCACCTCGGAGAGCCCGGCTACGGCGTCGCCGTCATCAACGACTCGACGTACGGCCACGACGTCTCCCGCACGGTCCGCGAGGACGGCGGGACGACGACCACGGTCCGGCTGAGCCTGGTGCGCGCCCCGCGCATCCCGGACCCGGGCGCCGACCAGGGCAAGCACCGCATCACCTACTCGCTGCTGCCCGGCGCGAGCATCGACGACGCGGTCGCCGAGGGCTACGCCCTCAACCTCCCGCTGCGCGTGGCCGATTCGGGCGGCGCCCCGGAACCGGTCGTCTCCGTCGACGGCGACGGCATCACCGTCGAGGCGGTCAAGCTCGCCGACGACGAGTCGGGCGACGTCGTGGTCCGCCTCTACGAGTCGAGCGGCGGCCGCGCCCAGGGCGCACTGCGCACCGGCTTCCCCCTCGCCGGCGCGCAGATCACCGATCTGCTGGAGCGCCCGCTGGCGGACGAGGTCTCCGTCGACGGCGACTCGGTGGCCGTCGCCCTGCGGCCCTTCCAGATCCTGACGCTCCGTCTGCAGCGGGCGGACGCGGGCCAGTAGAGCCCATGGGCGGGCGCCGACGGTCGTAGCGCTGTCGGCGCATCCGCCGGTGACGCAGCACCCTCGCGCGAAAGTGTGACGGTTCTCCGGAAACCGTCACACTTTCGCGCACCACCCGCCCGGCGGCCGACCCGCTCAGCACCCGGAAACCACCAACGGTCCCTGCAGACGCCAGGGCCAGCCCCGCCCCCAAGTGACCTTGTACGTGACGGGAGTCCAGCCGTGCCCATGCAACCGTGGTTCACCGACGCCAAGTTGGGGATCTTCGTCCACTGGGGGATCTACGCCGTCGACGGCGTCCAGGAGTCCTGGTCGTTCTACGACGACATCGTGCCCCACGACCGGTACATGTCCCAGCTCGGCCGCTTCACCGGCGCCAAGTACGAACCGCGCGCCTGGGCCGACCTGTTCGCCCGCGCCGGCGCCAAGTACGCCGTCCTGACGAGCCGTCACCATGACGGAGTCGCCCTGTGGGACACCGAGTTCGGCGATCTCAACCTCGGCAAGGACTACATCACCGGGTACGCCGACGCCCTCCGCGAGCAGGGCCTCAAGGTCGGCCTCTACTACTCGCACTCCGACTGGAACCACCCCGACTACGCCACCACCCGCAAGCCGGGCCGCCCGCCCGAGCAGGAGGACAACCGCTACTCCGAGTGCTCGGCGGAGGACGAGGACCTCGAAGCCTGGGAGCGGTTCATCGCCTACCGGGACGGCCAGATAAGGGAGTTGGCCTCCCGCTACCGGCCCGACCTGATGTGGTTCGACGGCGAGTGGGACCGCAGCGAGGAACAGTGGCGCATCAAGGAACTCGCCGCGCTCATCCGCTCGTACTCGCCGGACGTCGTCTTCAACGCCCGCATGCTCAGCGAGGGCGACTACGCGACACCGGAGCAGGGCGCCCCCGTCGAACCCCCGGACGGGCCCTGGGAGTTGTGCCTCACCATCAACGACTCGTGGGGATTCCAGCACCACGACGACAACCACAAGTCGCTTAGCCAGCTGGTGCGTTACTTCACGGAGGCGATCGGCGGGGGCGGCAACCTCCTCCTCGACGTCGGCCCGATGGAGGACGGCACCATCCCGCAGCCGCAGGTCGAGCGCCTCGAAGGCCTGGGGGAGTGGATCCGCAAGCACGCCGACGCCGTGTACGGCACGGTGCGCGGGCTGCCCGCCGGTCACCACTACGGGCCGAGCACCCTCTCCGCCGACCGGCGCACCCTCTATCTCACGCTGTACGACATCCCGCGCGCCGAGATCGGCGTCCGCGGTCTGGTCACCCCGGTCCGCCGGGTCACCGTGCTCGGCACCGGCACCGAACTCGCCCACCGGGTCATCGGCGGACTGCACGAGGCCGTAGGGCAGTTGTGGATCGATGCGCCGCCATTGGCCGACCTCGATCCGCTGGCCACGGTCCTCGCCGTGGAGCTGGACGGGGAGTTGGAGCTGTACCGGGGTTCGGGCCGTTTCTGACCGGCGGAGACGACGGCCGGGGCGCACACCGAGGCGGCCGGCCCACACGGGGGACCGGCCGCCAGGGGTGGGGGGCTGTCAGCCGGTGAAACCGGCCGTGATCGAGGTGAACTGCCAGGTGTTCTGGCTGATGCCGGAGCAGTTGCTCACCACTCCGCCACCGGCGCACCCGCGGTCACGGTTGACCGACCAGAAGGCGAGCCGGGCGATGTGGTGCGAGTTGGACCAGTCGCGAATCTGCGTCCAGATGGCCGGAGTTGTCGTCTCCGACTGGTCCGACAGACCGTTCATGCCCGAGATGCCGATGTGCGAGTAGGCCGTCGCGTCGTCCCACCCGAACGTGGACTTCAGCTTGGTCTTCAGACCCTCGGCCGCGGCGACCGTGTTGCCGTACATGTCGGAGCCGCCGCCGAAGTCGAACGGCATGATGGTGAAGACGTCGATGCTGGCGTTGAGCGACTGCGCCTGCTCGATGAGCCGGTTGCCGTAGTACGTCGGGCCGGTCGTCGAGGTGCCGAAGGTGACGATCGTCTTGAGGCCCGGGTTGTTGGCCTTGACGGTCTTCAGCGCGGTCAGGATCTTCGCCTGGACGGCCTCGTTCTCGAACTCGTCCGTGTTCTCGATGTCCATGTCGATGGCCTTGAGGCCGTAGGCGCTGATCACCTTCTGCAGGGCCCCGGCGAGCGCGCTCGCGGAGGAGCAGTTGGCGCCGAGCTTGCTGCCCTGCCAGCCGCCGAAGGACGGCACGATGTCACCGCCGGCCGCGCGGATCTGGTTGATGGCGGTCTGGTCGACGCCACCGGTCAGGGCCCGGCTGCCGTCCCAGGCGGGGTTGCAGCCACCGGAGTCGAGCACGAACGCCATCGTGAACCACTTGATGCCGGTCGCGCTCATCACCGTGCTCGGGGCCGGCGGATCGCCCCAGCCCTCGTAGAGATACGGCGCGGCCTGGGTGAACCCGGTGCCACCGCCGGTGCCGGCACTCGTCGTGACGCTCACCGCGTTGGAGGCCGCCGAACTGTTCCCGGCCGCGTCGCGCGCCTTCACGGTGAACGTGTAGGCGGTGCTGGCCGCGAGCCCGGTGACCGTGCCGCTCGTGCCGGAGACGCTGAGGACCTGGTTCGCGCCGCTGTAGATGTCGTACGCCGTCACGCCCACGTTGTCCGTCGAGGCGCCCCACGACAGCGACACGCTGGAGGAGGTCTTGCCGGTGGACGTCAGGCCGGTCGGCGCGGTCGGGGCCTGGGTGTCGCCACCGCCGCCACCGCCCGGACCGTCGAGGCTGATGTCGTCCGCGTAGTAGGTGCCCTGCGCGTACCAGCCGTGGACGTAGATGGTGGCGCTGGTCTGCGAGGCGGTGGTGGTGAAGGACGTCGTCAGCTGGCTGTACGCCGACGGGGACGAAGTCCACGTCGAGGAACCGCCGTTGACACCGAGGTAGACATAACTGCCGCGCACCCAGCCGCTGAGCGAGTACGTCGTGCTCGGCTGCACGGCGACCGTCTGGGAGCACTGTGCGGTGTCGCTCGAACTCACCGCGCCCGCAAGGGCCTTGGAGCCGCCGTGCACGGGCGAGGAGACGACCGAACCGAGGTTTCCGGTGCAGGACCAGGGGGAGAGACTGCCCGACTCGAAGCCGGGGTTGGTCAGGACGTTGGCAGCCTCCGCCGTACCGGGCAGCGCGATCGCCCCGGCCATGGCCAGGGCGGCGGTACCGAGCAGGGCGAGGAGCCGGTGTCTGGAACGTCTGAGTCTGTTGCGCACGCGATCTCCCTGAAGGAATGGGGGTGTTCGGGAGTGCAAGAGGGTGCGCAACCAAGTTGGTATGGACCAATCGCGCTGTCAAGATGCGACGTCATGATTGGTCCATACCGGTATGAAGTTGTATGGCGGGACCGGGAGTTAAGCGCGAGCCGCGGCCCGGCTGCCCGTCTCGGAGGGCTCCGTCGCCGTCTCCAGCTCGTCCTGCGCCGGTGCGGGCGTCGCCGGGAGCAGCGGCTCCGACTCCTCCGCGCGCTGGTGCGGGAGCGACACCGGACGCAGCTGACGCGGGCCCGAGACGACCGCGTAGTCGGCGCCCAGGAACGGCGGCTCCATCGTGCCCGGGTCCTCGCCGAGCGCCAACTGCACTGCCGCCCAAGGGGCGTTGACCCCGCACAGCGACAGCTGGTGCAGGCCGCCCGCGGGACGGGTGTTGACGTCCATCAGCACGGGCTGGTCGCCGAACATGCGGAACTGGATGTTGGACAGGTAGTGCAGCCCGAAGCCCTCGGCGATCCGGCGGGCCGGCTCCAGCCACTGCTCGTGCAGGGTGAAGCCGCGACGGCGGCCGTTCTTCGTGCGGCCCACGGCGAGCCGGACGAGGTTGTCGGGACCGGTCAGGCAGTCCACCGACACCTCCGGCTCCTCCAGGCGCGGCATGACCAGCCAGTCGACCTGCTCGTCGGCCCGCTCCAGCGCCTCGACGACCGTGTCGAGCGGGACGTAGGGGCTCGGGAAGCCGTTGAGGTGCATGAGCGAGAAGGGGGTGCGCGTGATCACGCGGAAGCCCACCCCGCCCGCGCCGGACGCCGGCTTGAAGCACGCCTTGTGCCCGGCGGCCTCCAACTCCTCGACGGCGGCGACGAGTTCGGGCGCGGTGCGGACCCGCCACCACGGCGGTACGGGCACGCCGATCGCCTGGACGGCCTCGTACGCGATCACCTTGTCGTGGAAGACGGCGACGGCCTCGGGGGTCGGCGCCAGCAGCGCCGTGCCCACCGCCTCGAAGTCCGCGCGGTGCGCCACGATCTCCGACTGGTGCAGCCGGGGCACGAACACGTCGATGCCGCGGCGGGCGCACTGGTCGAGCGCGAACTCGACGTACGCGGCCGGGGACAGGCCCTCGGGCTCGAGGTCGGCGGTGTCGGCGGCGGCCAGTACGGGGGAGTCGGCGTCGCCGTGCGTGGCATGGATCTCGACGGCCCGGTCGCTGGGATTTCTCCGCAGCTGATCCATGAAGAACACGTTCTCCGCGTACGTGCGGTTGAGCCAGACGCGTACGCGAGAGACCATGCAGGGCCGTCCTTTCGGGTTCGCGGGCACGGCGGAGCAAGGCCGTGCCCGGCCAAGGTGGTTGGAGGTACACCAAACCGCCCTCGGCGAAGAGGCGTTCGTGGCGGTGGTGTTGGGGCGATCATACGGCTTTCGAAGGGTGCCGCGTGCAACGCCCGTGTTACGGATTTCCCGATGGTGCCCACCGGGCACATGAACGCCCGTCGAAGCGCCGCCCTGACCGCCGCGTATGCCCCGGCCGTCTTGTCGCGGCACGGCGGCGTGTGATCTCGTGGACCCATTCGGGTGGGCGGAGGGGGCGAGGGTGGAGTCGACGGCCGGCGGTGCCGGACAGCTGCTGGCCATCAGCGACCTGCACATCGGGTACGCCGAGAACCGCGCCCTGGTCGAGAACATGCGGCCCGTCACGGACGACGACTGGCTGATCGTGGCCGGTGACATCGCCGAGACCGTGGCCGACATCCGCTGGGTCCTCGAACTCCTCGCCGGCCGCTTCCGCAAGGTCCTCTGGTCCCCCGGAAACCACGAACTGTGGACCCACCCCAAGGACCCCGTCACCCTGCGCGGCGTCGCCCGCTACGACCATCTCGTCGCCCTGTGCCGGGAGTTGGGCGTCGTCACGCCCGAGGACCCCTACCCCGTCTGGGAGGGCGCGGGCGGCCCGGTAGTCGTAGCACCGCTCTTCCTGCTGTACGACTACTCGTTCCTCCCGGCGGGCTGCACCACCAAGGCCGAGGGACTGACGTACGCGCACGGCACCGGCATCGTCTGCAACGACGAGTTCCTGCTGCACCCCGACCCCTACCCCAGCCGCGAGGCCTGGTGCCGGGCCCGGGTCGCCGAGACCGAACGCCGGCTCACCGAGATCCCCGACACCCTGCCCACGGTCCTGATCAACCACTACCCCCTGGACCGGCACCCCACCGAGGTCCTCTGGTACCCCGAGTTCGCCATGTGGTGCGGCACCACCCTGACCGCCGACTGGCACCGCAGATTCCGCGTGGACACCATGGTCTACGGCCATCTCCACATCCCGCGGACCACCCATCACGAGGGTGTCCGCTTCGAAGAGGTGTCCGTGGGATACCCCCGCGAGTGGCAGAAGCGCCCGGAACCCCCGGGCCGACTGCGCCGCATCCTGCCGATGGAGGTCGGAACCGGTGATCGAGGAACTGCTTCCGGACTCCGTGGTGACCGTGGAGACACACGGTGACGAGGGGCTCCAGGACGCCCCGCTGTACCCCGAGGAAGAGGCCCGCGTGGCGCGCGCGGTGCCCAAGAGACGCCGCGAGTTCGCCGCCGTACGGGCCTGCGCCCGGCGCGCCATGGAGAAGCTCGGCGTGCCCCCGCAGCCGATCCTGCCCGGCGCCCACGGCGCGCCGGCCTGGCCCGTCGGCGTCATCGGCAGCATGACCCACTGCGACGGCTACTGCGCCGCCGCGCTGGCCCGCGCCGGCGACCTCGCCTCGCTCGGCATCGACGCCGAACCCCACGCCCCGCTCCCGGACGGCGTCCTCGCCGCCGTCGCCCTGCCCGCGGAACAGGAACGCCTGGCGCGCCTGTCGGCGGAGCGGCCCGGCGTGCACTGGGACCGGCTCCTGTTCAGCGCCAAGGAGTCCGTCTACAAGGCGTGGTTCCCCCTCACCGGCAAGTGGCTGGACTTCTCCGAGGCCGACATCGAGGTCTTCACGGACCCGGGCGAGGAAGCGCGCGGCGGTCTGCGCGCCCGCCTCCTCGTGCCCGGCCCGGTCGTCGACGGCGAACGTCTCGACGTCTTCGAGGGCCGCTGGACCGTCGGGCGAGGGCTGGTCGCCACGGCGGTCACGGTCCCGCATCCCTCAACTCCCTTCACCCCTCCGGGCACCAGCTCTCCAGCAGCCTGAAGAACGCCTCCTCGTTGCCCGCGAGCCCGGCGTCCGTCAACGCCTGGTCCGCCTCGGCCAGTACCGAGGGCGGGACCAGGACCGGTCGAGGGGCGCCCGGCGGGCCGTCGAAGGCTGCTCGGACCGTGTGCAGCAGCCGTAGATAGGCCTGAACGGCGGCGCGCTCGCGGTCGGTCATCACTGCGGTCTGCATAGGACGGCTCTCCCCTGGTCGGCGTCATGCGCCCCCGCACGGCGGTGGCACGACTCCAGCTTGCCGGGTGCCACTGACAATGCCGTTGCGGCGGGCTCCGGTTCGCCCGCTTAGCGGAGGCGAAACGTCCCCGAAATCCCCGGTGGGACAGCGGCCCTACGCTGGAGGGAAGGGCTTTCGGCCGCTCGTGGGCGGCCAGGTGAACGGGAGGCGAGTGCGTGGAGGACGTCCCGGCACGGCGCCCGGCGCGCGCCGCACGGCTGCGCTCGGTGGGTGCCGGAGAACTCGAGCTGCAGTACCGCGTCGTGCACGGATACCGCCGTGCCTTCCGCATGGCCGGCCAGGGCCCGGCGCTGGTCCTCATCCACGGCATCGGCGACTCCTCGGCCACCTGGACCGACCTGATCCCCGACCTCGCCCGCACCCACACCGTGATCGCCCCCGACCTCCTCGGCCACGGCGCCTCCGACAAACCGCGCGCCGACTACTCGGTCGCCGCCTACGCGAACGGCGTCCGCGATCTGCTCACCACCCTCGGCATCGAGTCCGCGACCCTGCTCGGGCACTCGCTGGGCGGGGGAGTGGCGATGCAGTTCGCCTACCAGTTCCCCGAGCGCACCGAACGCCTCGTCCTCGTCAGCGCGGGCGGCGTGGGCCGCGAGGTCAATCCGGTGCTACGGCTCGTCTCGCTCCCGGGGTCCCATCTCGCCCTGTCCGCGCTCCGGTTGCCCGGCATGCGCCTCCAAGTCGGTCTCACCGTCGGGCTGTTGCGGCTCCTCGACACCGATCTCGGCCGGGATGCCCCCGAACTCCTCACCCTCGTCGACGCGTTGCCCGACGAGACCGCCCGCAACGCCTTCATCCGCACCCTGCGCGCGGTCGTCGACTGGCGCGGCCAGGTGGTGACCATGCTCGACCGCTGCTACCTCACCGAGGGCATGCCGACCATGCTGCTGTGGGGCGACCGGGACAGTGTGGTGCCGGTCCGGCACGCGTACGGCGCCCACGAGGCCATGCCCGGCAGCCGGCTGGAGATCTTCGAGGGCGCGGGGCACTTCCCGTTCCACACCGACCCGGCTCGATTCCTCACGCTGGTCGAGGAGTTCACCGGCACCACCGCCCCCGCGCACTGGAGCCGCGAGCACTGGCGCGACCTCCTGTGCGAGGGCCGCCCCGGCGTCACGGCCCAGAGCGGCGCGAAGGAACGGGACCTGCGGGAGGCGAGCGAACGCAGCGCGACCTAGGCGGGGCGGCCGTATGACGGACCGTCAATTCCTAGCCGCGCGGCCCCGGATATCCCAGCGCCGCCTCGATACGCCCCGCCAGATGGTCGTGCTGCGAGGGCTCCCGCAGGGGCGAACCGGCCAGCCACGTACGGCACTTGCTGGCGAGCAGCAGACCGAAGCTCTCGGCCTCCCGCTCGTCGGCGCGCTCGAACCGGCTGCGGGCCGCCACCTTGAGGACGGTCGCGCGCAGCGCCGCCTCGTCGACGGTCTCGCCGAGCAGCCGGGCGGCCACCGCGGTGCCCTCCAGATGCGGGCCGCAGTGACCGGCCTTCATGTGCCACAGCTCGTGGCCCAGGATCACCAACTGGTGGTCGGGCGCGGTGCGTTCCTCGATCACGACGAGATCCTGGTCGGCCATGTCGAGCCACAACCCGCTCGCGGTGCAGGCCGGGAAGGCGGCCGTACGGAACTGGACCGGGCGGCCGCGGCGGCGGCTCATCGCGTCGCACAGCGCGGCGTACAGGTCGTGGGGGCGTGCGGGTGCGCCGAGGCTCAGCTCGGCCACCAACTCGCCGCACAGGCGGCGCATCTGCCGTCCGATGCCCACCGTTCTCCCCCGGATCACGACTCGGGCCGCTTCACGCTCTCCAGGAGCATGTCCAGCCACTCGGCGACCTTGTCGCGGTGCTGGTCGGTGGGCAACTGCGCGGCCCGCCAGGCGATTCCGCGCACTCCGTGGTCCTGGAGCAGCCGCTCCAGCGGGTCCTCCGCGGCCTCGGCCGCCGCCCGCTCACGGTCCGCGAGCTTCTGCAACAGCTCCTGCTCGGTGCGCTGGAGGGCCCCCGAGAGGGCTTCGGAGTCCTCGGCGGTGAGGAACCCGGCGTGCACGCGGAAGAAGCGCTGGAGGGCGTCGCAGTGCTCCATGGTGGGACGCCGGTCGCCGTTGATGAGCGCGCCCGCCTGCTGGCGGGACATGCCCGCGCCGTCGGCGATCTCCTGCTGGGTGTACTTGCGTCCGTTGGGCTTGAGTCTGGTGCGGCGCAGCAGGTCGAGGCGTTGCAGGAACCGGGCCTGCACATCGGGTTCGCCCGCGGGACGGCCGCTCAGCAGGGCTCTGACCACGGGCTCCGGGACACCGCAGGCGACGGACAGCCGGCCGAGGTGGACGACCTCGGCCTGGGGCACACCGAGCCGTTCGGCGAGCGCGGTGACGCGGTCGACGACGGCGGGCAGCAGAGCGGTCGGCGTCGTGCCCGGTACCTCGAAGCCATCCGACACCGACAGATCTCCTATACGTCTCTCACAGGCTTCTCACAAACGGTGGCTGTGAACATCCCGGAGAGTAGCGGTTGGTTCGAACTCGCATCCAGGTCTCGCCACAACTGTGGCCTATTTCAGCCGTCAACAAGCATGAAATGCCACGATAGTTGACACGGCTCGCGTCGAAGCACCAGGATCAAGGCGCCGCGAGAAGGCCGCATAGGCAAGAGGGGTGACCTCCCGATGGCATATCAGGCAGGTGGGCAGCGGTCCGCGCCGCGGCCCGTCCCCGAGAGTCCCGAGGCCCAGGCGTATCTGCTGGACTACGCCACGCTGTTGGAGGCCGTCACTTTCCCCTCCGTCGTCATGGACCACCGCTGGGACGTGGTGTTGACCAACGGTGCGTTCAAGTCACTTTTCCGGGCGGTCGGCCCGCATCCGACGGCGATGCCGGGCGACAACTTCCTTCGCTTCGTGCTCTTCCACCCCGACGCGGGCACCGTTCTCGGTGAGCACGAGTCGAGTTGGTGCCTGCCGATGCTGGCCCACTTCGCCGCCGCCGTGGAGAGCCACGGACACGACCACGGGCTGCAGGCGATCCGCCGTGACATCGCCCAGGACCCGATCATGGAGGCCGCCTACCGGCAGGGCCTGCCGCACTGGATCCGCGCGGTCGGCGAGCAGGCGGCCGTGGAGCACGACGGCGCGGTCCGCCCGCTGCTGCACCCCGACCCGCGCTGGGGCGCCACCGACTGCCGTGTCGTCGGCGAGACCCCCAAGACCCTTGAGAACATGGGCTATACGCGTCTGACGCTGGTCCTGCGCGAGGCCCGCCGCGTGCCACCGCCCAGGATCCGCAGGGCGGGCCGCGGCGCCGGACACCTGAGGGTGGTCTCCGCGGCCGAGTGAGCGCGGGCTCCGTACGGCCCGCCCCAACTCGGCACCCCGGCGGGTGAGTTCTGTGCGGGTCGGCCCCAATTCGGCGCCCGCGCCGCTGAGTTCGGTCACCGCTCCGCGACCACCAGCACCAACGGCACCCCGTCGCACGGCACCAGCCGCGCCCCCCGCGCATGTCCGGCCCGGCCCGCCGCGAGGGCCTCCGCGAAGTCCGGCCCCTTGCTGAGCGAGCCGACCAGGTGCCGGGGATCGGTCGAAGCGGCCACCCTGCCACGGGCGTTGACCAGCCGGGCCGGTCCCGGCAGCCGGTGCAGCATCGGCATCACGGCCGCCTCGAAGTGCCGTAGGTACACGTCCGCCGCGGCCACCCCGGCGAACCGCCCCTCCATCAGGACCGGCGCGGACAGGGTGAGGCTGTACTCGTCCGAGCAGAGGTAGTCGACGTACGGCCCGGCGACCGCCCGCTCCCCGGTGTCGCGGGGCAGCGCGAACCAGTCCCAGTGCGTGTAGTCGGCGTACGCCGAGTGCTCGGGGTCGAGGTCGAGCAGCAGCGGACGGATGCCGCCGTCGGAGGTGGACTGCCACCACTCCAGCCATGCCGGTACGTCGCTCAGCAGACCCGGCGCCGCGACGAAGCCGACGCCGGACACCAACTCCTGGCGGGCGAGCCGGAGATGGAGCCCCGGGCGCAGGGCGGCGAGGTCGACGGTCGCCGGGCGGCGGCCCTGTGCGGCCACCTCGGCGAGCAGCGCCGTCGTGTCGGCGCGGGTGGCGGCCACGGCGTCGAACACGGACTCCAGGGCCGAGCGGACCCCGGCCGCGACGGACTGCTCGGGTGCCGTGGCCGGTGTTGCCGTCGCGAGGCTCATGCGTGCCCTCCAGCAGACGGGGAGCGGACGCGGTGACGGGCTACAGGGCCAGCCGCTCGGCGATGAGCCGCGCCGTCGATTCCTGCACGCACCGCTCGGCCAGCTCCCTGGCCGAATCGTGGGCACCATCTTGCACGGCCGAGATTACGGAGCGGTGACGGGCTGCGGCTTCTTCACGATATTCGTCGTTCCCGAGCACGAGACAGAGCAGTGCGCCCACCTCGGTCTGCAACGCGACCTGTTCGCGGGTGAGCCGGGCCGACTGCGCGGCGGCGGCGAGCTCGACGTGGAAGCGGCCGTACACCCGGCCGCGCGCCGCCGCATCCGCGGCATGCGTCAACTCATCCGCCGTACGCCGGAGTTGGACCAGATCCTCCGGCTCGGTGCGCTGTGCGGCGAGCCGGGCCGCGGTGCCGGACAGGGCCGCCCAGTGGTCGCCGAGGTCGCGCAGCTCCTCGGTGCTCCAGCCGCGCAGCCGGACCTTGAGCCGTTCCTCGCCCGGGACCTCGGGCAGCGACACGAAGCTGCCGCCGCCGCGCCCCCGGCGGGTGGTGACGAGCCCCTGCTGGCGCAGCGCCATCAGCGCCTCCCGCAGGGTCACCGTGGACACCCCGAGCTGCCCGGCGAGCTCGCTCTCGCCCGGGAGCTGCTCGCCCTCGGAGAGCAGTCCGAGTTCGATGGCGTCCCCGAGCCGGCTGACGACGGCGTCGACCCGCGCCCGGTTGTCGACCGGGGCGAAGACGGCTTTCCGGGCGCCGCCGTTCCTGTGCTGCTGCTGGTTCACGGCCACCACCTTGCACGTTGACTCAAGCTTTACCTTAAGGGGGTCTTGAGATTTGAACTATGACTTCATATGTTTCCGTGCAACGTTACAGAGCACCAGAAAGGTTCCCGCCCATGGAGGGGATTGCGATCCGGCTGCGGGATCTGCGGAAATCGTTCGGGGAGACGACCGCGGTGGCCGGGGTCGACCTGGAGATCAGGGACGGCGAGTTCTTCTCGATGCTCGGCCCGTCCGGCTCGGGCAAGACGACCGTGCTCCGCATGATCGCCGGCTTCGAGAGCCCCACCGGGGGCACCATCGAACTCGCCGGCCAGGACGTCACCGGCCTCGCCCCCTTCGAGCGGGACGTCCACACCGTCTTCCAGGACTACGCCCTCTTCCCGCACATGACGGTCGAGGAGAACGTCGCCTACGGCCTCAAGGTCCGCAGGGTCCCCAAGTCCGAACGCCTCGTCCGCGCCCGAAAGGCCCTCACAGAGGTACGACTTGAGGGCTACGGCACCCGCCGCCCCGCCCAGCTCTCCGGCGGCCAGCGGCAGCGCGTCGCCCTCGCCCGCGCCCTCGTCGGCCGCCCCCGGGTGCTCCTGCTCGACGAACCGCTCGGCGCCCTCGACCTCAAGCTGCGCGAGCAGATGCAGGTCGAACTCAAGGCGCTCCAGCGGGAGGTGGGCATCACCTTCGTCTTCGTCACCCACGACCAGGAGGAGGCCCTGACGATGAGCGACCGCATCGCCGTCTTCAACCAGGGCCGCGTCGAACAGACCGGCACCCCCGCCGAGGTCTACGAGCGCCCCGCGACCCCCTTCGTCGCGTCCTTCGTCGGCACCTCCAACCTGCTGGAGGGCGAGTCCGCCCAACGCGTCGTCGGCACCCCGGGCACCTACAGCATCCGGCCCGAGAAGATCCGCGTCCTCAAGGACTCCGCCGAGAGCGACGCCCCGGACCACGAGAGCGCCGCCGGCACCGTCGCCGAGGTCGTCTACCTCGGGGACTCCACCCGCTTCCTCGTCGACCTCGACGCCGGCGGCCGCCTCACCGCACTCCAGCAGAACCTGGAGACCTCCGCCGAGGACGTCGCCGCCTACCGCGGCAGCCGGGTGCGACTGCAATGGCACCGGCGCCACACGGTGCACGTTCCCGACCCCCGCTGACCGCTGACCCCGCTGGCTCCTTCACCCATCTCCTTCACCCATGGAGAACGCCGTGCGTCTCACCCGAACCCTCCAGGTGGCGGCCTGTGCCGCCGTCCTGCTCGCCGCCACCGCCTGCGGCTCCTCCGACAGCGGATCGTCGGGCAGCGGCCTCAACCCCCCTGATCTCAAAGCCCAGTCGAAGCTCGGCAAGAGCGAGGGCGAGGTCAACCTGATCGCCTGGGCCGGCTATGTCGAGGACGGCTCCAACGACCCCAAGGTCAACTGGGTCAGCGACTTCGAGAAGCAGACGGGCTGCAAGGTCAACTCCAAGGTCGCCGCCAGCTCCGACGAGATGGTCAAGCTGATGAAGACCGGCGAGTACGACGCCGTCTCCGCCTCCGGCGACGCCTCCCTGCGCCTCATAGCCTCCGGCGACGCGGCCCCCGTCAACACCAGCCTGGTCCCCAACTACAAGGACATCTTCCCGGACTTGAAGCTCCAGGCCTGGAACTCGGTCAAGGGCAAGGCCTACGGCATCCCGCACGGCCGCGGCGCCAACCTGCTGATGTACAACACCCAGAAGGTCACCCCCGCCCCGACCTCCTGGGCCGCGGTCTTCGACGACGCCTCGAAGTACAAGGGGCACGTCACCGCGTACGACTCACCGATCTACATCGCCGACGCGGCCCTCTATCTCAAGGCCGCCAAGCCCGAGTTGAAGATCAAGGACCCCTACGCGCTCGACCAGAAGCAGTTCGACGCGGCCGTCGCCCTGCTGAAGAAGCAGAACGCGGACATCGGCGAGTACTGGAGCGACTACCTCAAGGAGATCTCCGCCTTCAAGAGCGGTGACTCCGTCGTCGGCACCACCTGGCAGGTCATCGCCAACCTCACCGCCGACGAGGGCACCAAGATCAAGGCCTTCGTACCCAAGGAGGGTTCGACCGGCTGGTCCGACACCTGGATGATCTCGGCCAAGGCCAAGCACCCCAACTGCGCCTACCAGTGGCTCAATTGGATCGTCTCCCCGAAGGTCAACGCCCAGGTCGCCGAGTACTTCGGCGAGGCCCCCGCCAACTCCAAGGCGTGCGCCGAGACCAGCGACAAGAACTTCTGCACCACCTACCACGCCGCCGACACCGCGTACTGGAAGAACATCGCCTTCTGGAACACGCCCATCGAGCAGTGCCTCGACGGCCGTACGGACGTGAAGTGCGTGCCGTACGCCAAGTGGGTACAGGCCTGGACCGAGATCAAGGGCTGAGCCATGTCCTTGCTGAACCGGACCGCGGGGGCGCTGTACCGGCGCCCCCGGCTACGGCTCTCCCTGCTGCTCACCGCACCGCTGCTGTGGCTCGCCGTGCTCTATCTCGGCTCCCTCAGCGTGCTGTTCGTCTCCGCGTTCTGGACGACGGACTCCTTCACCTCCGAGGTGGTGAAGGTCTGGTCGACCGACAACTTCCACGAGCTGTTCACGGTGCCCGTGTACCGGCAGGTCATCCTGCGCAGCATCGGCGTCGCGCTCGCCGTCACCGTCCTGTGCGCCGTGATCGCGTTCCCGCTCGCCTTCTACACGGCCCGGGTCGCCAAGGCGAAGTGGCGTCCGCTGCTGGTGGTCGCCATCCTCACCCCGCTGTGGGCCAGTTACCTCGTCAAGGTGTACGCGTGGCGGCTCATCCTGTCCCAAGGCGGCCTGGCCGACTGGATGTTGAAGCCGTTCGGCCTCAGCGGACCCGGGTTCGGACTACCGGCGACCGTCCTCACCCTCACGTACCTCTGGCTGCCGTACATGGTCCTGCCGATCCACACCGCGCTGGAGCAGCTGCCCGCCAACCTCCTTGACGCGTCGGCCGACTTGGGCGCGCGGGCCGGGCGGACGTTCCGGTCGGTCGTGCTGCCGATGGTGCTGCCGTCCGTCGCCGCCGGCTCCATCTTCACCTTCTCGCTCAGCCTCGGCGACTACATCACCGTGCAGATCGTCGGCGGCAAGACCCAGCTCATCGGCAACCTCGTCTACTCCAACATCGAACTCAACCTGCCCATGGCCGCCGCCCTCGGCACCGTCCCCGTCGTCGTCATCGTGGTGTACCTGCTCGCGATGCGCCGCACGGGCGCGCTCAGCAGCCTGTAGAAGCCTCTAGGAACCCTTCAGAATTTCTCGACCGCCTCCGAAGGGGGTGACATGTCATGCAGCTCTCCCGTTCCGCGCGTATCGCCCTGCGCGTGGCCGCCGGGTTCGGCTTCGCGGTGATCTACGTCCCGCTCCTGCTCGTCCTGGTCAACTCCCTCAACCCGGACCGCAGCGCGAGCTGGCCGCCGTCCAGCCTGACCGTGCACTGGTGGTCGGTCGCCTGGCAGAACTCCGGTGCCCGCGCGGCCCTTTGGGTCTCCGTGAAGGCCGGTCTCGGCGCCACCGCGATCGCCCTGGTGCTCGGCACGCTGATCGCCTTCGCGGTCGCCCGGTACCGCTTCTTCGGCCGCGACGCCATCTCCTTCGTGGTCGTCCTGCCGATCGCGCTGCCCGGCATCGTCACGGGCATCGCCCTCAACTCGGCGTTCAGCACGGTACTTGAGCCGCTCGGCGTGGGCCTCGGCCTGTTCACGGTGATCGTCGGGCACGCCACCTTCTGCATCGTCGTCGTCTTCAACAACGTCGTCGCCCGCCTCCGCCGCACCTCCGGGTCGTACGAGGAAGCCGCGATGGACCTGGGCGCCGACACCTTCCGCGCCTTCGTCGACGTCACCTTCCCGCTGGTGCGCTCGGCGCTCCTCGCGGGCGGACTGCTCGCGTTCGCGCTGTCCTTCGACGAGATCGTGGTCACCACGTTCACCGCCGGGCCCGGCATCGAGACCCTCCCGATCTGGATCTTCAACAACATGACCCGGCCCCAACAGGCCCCCGTGGTCAACGTGGTGGCCGCGGTGCTCGTCCTGCTCTCCGTCCTCCCGATCTACGTTGCCCAGCGACTGTCCGCCGACACGGCCACCGCCAGCCGCGTCTGACGACTGGTCACCCCGACCGCCGGGGCGACCAGTCGACCCGCTCAGCCCGCGAACTCCCGCATCCACGCCTCGACTTCGTCGGCCGAGCGCGGCAACCCCGCCGACAGGTTCTCGTAACCGTCCGCCGTCACCAGCAGATCGTCCTCGATCCGCACGCCGATGCCCCGCCACTCCTCCGGCACCGTCAGATCGTCGGGCTGGAAGTACAGGCCCGGCTCGACGGTGAGCACCATGCCGGGTTCGAGAACCCCGTCCACGTACTCCTCGTTGCGCGCCCGGGCGCAGTCGTGGACGTCGAGCCCGAGCATGTGCCCGGTGCCGGCCATCGTGAACCGCCGCTGGAGCGCCAGCTCGTACGCACGCTCGGCCGGCCCCTCGATGAAGCCCCACTCCACCAGCCGTTCGGCCAGGGACCGTTGGGCCGCCTCGTGGAAGTCCCGGTAGTGCGCACCCGGCTTCACCGCCGCCATGCCGGCCTCCTGGGCCTCGAACACCGCGTCGTAGACCTGGCGTTGGACCGGGGAGAACGTGCCGTTGATCGGGAGGGTGCGGGTGACGTCGGCGGTGTAGAGGCTGTGCGTCTCGACTCCCGCGTCCAGCAGGAGGAGTTCGCCGGGGCGGACCGGGCCGTCGTTGTCGGTCCAGTGCATGATCGTGGCGTGCTCGCCGGCGGCGCAGATCGAGCCGTAGCCGACGTGGTTGCCCTCGACGCGTGCCCGGCGGAAGAAGGTGCCCTCGATCCAGCGCTCCGAGGTGGCGACCGCCTGCGACAACTCCCTTACGACATCGGTGAATCCGCGCACCGTGGAGTCGACGGCCCGGCGCATCTCGCCGATCTCCCACGCGTCCTTGACCAGCCGCAGTCCGGAGACGGCCGACTCGAAGTCGTCGTCGTGATCCTCGTCGGTGTCGAGCGCCGCGTCCAGGGCCGGGTCGACGCCGCGGACGATGCGGGTGGGTGTCCCGGAGGTCTTCGCCAGGTCCTCGGCGATCGTGCGGATGTCACGGCAGGGCAGCCCGAGCACCTGCGCCGACTCGGCGAGCGAGCGGCGGCGGCCCATCCACAGCTCGGCGGTGTAGCCGGTCCAGAACTCGTCGGTGTCCCGGCTGTCGCGAGGGAGCTGGTAGCAGTGCGCGTCGTGGCCGCCGTCGGCGCGGGGCTCCAGGACCAGGGCACCGTCGCGTGCCTGGTCGCCGGTGAGGTGCACATAGCCGGAGTACGGGCGGAACGGGTGGTGGTCGTCGTTCGAGCGGATCAGGAGCTTCCCGGACGGCACGACGAGGCGCTCGCCCGGGAAGAGCGCGGACAGCGCGGCCCGGCGGCGCGCCGCGTGCGGTGCCTGTTCGGTCGGCTCCAGATCCGTGCGCTCGGTGTCGGCCCAACCGGTCCGCATCAGGGCGGACAGCTCGTCGGAGATTCCTTGGTACAGACCGTTCTTTCGGCCCTTGACCACGTCGGGCACCTCTTCCGTGTGTGGTGACATGCGGGTGCGGAGATCCGCGTGGAAACATACCCAGCTAGAGAGTCATGTGACATAGTACTGCTGTGAGCAAGCGACTGACCTGCGATGTCGTGGTCGTCGGAGCCGGAATGGTGGGCGCGGCCTGCGCCCTCTACGCGGCCCGGGCGGGCCTCGACGTCGTCATCGTGGACCGCGGCCCGGTCTCCGGCGGCACGACCGGCGCCGGCGAGGGCAACCTGCTCGTCTCCGACAAGGAGCCGGGCCCGGAACTCGACCTCGCCCTCCTCTCCGGCCGCCTGTGGGCACAACTCGCCGAGGAGCTGGGGGAGTTCGTCGAGTACGAGGCGAAGGGCGGCCTCGTCGTGGCCTCCACGCCCGACGGGCTCACCGCACTGGAGCGCTTCGCCGACGCGCAGCGCACCGCCGGAGTCGTCGCTGGACCGGTCCAAGGCGACGCCCTGTACGACCTCGAACCCCACCTCGCCCCCGGCCTCCCGGGCGGCGTGTACTACCCCCAAGACTGCCAGGTGATGCCCGCCCTGGCCGCCGCCCACCTCGTTCGGGCCTCGGGCGCCCGCCTGCTCACCGGCCGTACGGTGACGGACGTACTCCTCAGGGCGGACGGCACGGTCGACGGCGTCCGCACGGACCGGGGCGACATCCTCGCCCCCACGGTCGTCAACGCGGCCGGTACCTGGGGCGGCGAAGTCGCCGCCCTCGCCGGAGTCACCCTCCCCGTCCTCCCGCGCCGCGGCTTCGTCCTCGTCACCGAACCGCTGCCCCGCCTGGTCCGGCACAAGGTGTACGCCGCCGACTACGTGGCCGACGTGGCCAGCGACTCGGCCGCGCTCCAGACCTCACCGGTGGTGGAGGGCACGGCCGCTGGACCGGTCCTGATCGGCGCGAGCCGCGAACGCGTGGGCTTCGACCGGGAGTTCTCACTGCCGGTCGTCCGGGCGCTGGCGGCGGGCGCGACGAAGCTGTTCCCATTCCTGTCCGACGTCCACGCGATGCGCTCCTACCTCGGCTTCCGCCCGTACATGCCGGACCATCTCCCCGCCATCGGCCCCGATCCCCGCGTCCCCGGCCTCGTCCACGCCTGCGGGCACGAGGGCGCGGGCATCGGACTCGCCACCGGGACAGGGCACTTGATCGCCCAACTGCTGGGCGACAAGACCCCGGACCTCGACATGACGCCCTTCCGGCCCGACCGTTTCCCAGAGTTCCCCGAGGAGGCGTCCGCGTGAACTCCCCACTGGACCTCGCCGACGCCCACCCGGGCCAGGCCTTCACGGTCACCCTCGACGGCCGCGCGATCGAGGCCCTCCCCGGCCAGACCGTCGCCGCCGCACTGTGGACGGCGGGCGTGACGTCCTGGCGCACCACCCGGGGCGAGGGCCGCCCACGCGGCGTCTTCTGCGGGATCGGCGTCTGCTACGACTGCCTCGTCACCGTCAACTCCCGCCCGAACCAACGGGCTTGCCTGGTGCCCCTGCGTCCGGGCGACACCATCCGTACGCAGGAGGGGACGGGCCACGATGGCTGACGACCGACCGCACCTCGCCGTGATCGGCGCGGGCCCGGCGGGACTCGCCGCCACCGTCGCCGCCGCGGCCCACGGCGTCCGCGTCACCCTGATCGACTCGGCGGCGCAGGCGGGCGGCCAGTTCTACCGACAGCCCGCCACCGAACTGAACGCCGGACGCCCGCAGGCCCTGCACCACCAGTGGCGGACCTGGGAGCGACTGAGGGACGCCCTCGCGCGACACGTGGAGGCGGGCCGCGTGCGGCATTTGACGGACCATCATGTGTGGCTCGTGGAACGGCGGTTGAAGCAACGGTCCGGCGGTGCTGCCCGAGACGCCTTCACCGTGCACGCCCTCCTCGGCCCCACCCAGGATGCCCCGGTCGAGGTACACGCCGACGCCGTCCTCCTCGCCACCGGCGGCTACGAGAAGGTCCTCCCGTTCCCCGGTTGGACCGTTCCCGGGGTCCTCACCGCGGGCGGCGCCCAGGCCATGCTGAAGGGCACCCTCGCCGTCTCCGGACGCACCGCCGTGGTCGCCGGTACCGGCCCGCTCCTCCTCCCCGTGGCGACCGGCCTCGCGGCAGCCGGAGTCGAGGTGGCCGCCCTCGTCGAGTCCGCCGACCCCAAGGCGTTCGTACGACGAACTCGAGCACTCGCCGCACAGCCCGGCAAGGTCGCCGAGGGCGCCCGGTACGCGGCCCAACTCCTGCGCCACCGAATCAAGTTGCTCACCCGGAGCGTTGTCGTCGAGGCCCATGGCGACGAGCGGCTGGAGG
Source organism: Streptomyces sp. NRRL F-525 (assembly GCF_000716605.1). Lineage (GTDB taxonomy): Bacteria > Actinomycetota > Actinomycetes > Streptomycetales > Streptomycetaceae > Streptomyces. The sequence goes on from NZ_JNXE01000011.1 coordinate 51,631, forward strand.
CGGTGACCGTCGCCGCACTCGACCCCGACGGGCGTGTCCGGCCCGGTACCGAACGCCGGATCGCGTGCGACACGCTCGCCGTCGGGCACGGCATGCTCCCGCACACCGACCTCGCGGAGACGCTGGGCTGCGGGCTCGACGGAGTCGACGTCCAGGTCGACGACGAGCAGCGCACCGATGTCCCCGGTGTCTGGGCGGCCGGTGAGGCCACCGGCATCGGCGGCGCGGCGCTCTCCCTCGCCGAGGGGCACATCGCGGGACGCTCCGCCGCCGCGCGCCTGAACGGCACCGAACCCGACCCGAGTTCGTGGGCGTCGGCCGCCAAGTCCCGTACGAAACTGCGGGAGTTCTTCGCCGCCCTCGACACCGTGTACGCACCGCCCGCCCGTTGGACCGATCTCGTCACCGACGACACCGTGGTCTGCCGCTGCGAGGAGGTCACCGGGGGAGCGATCCGCGAGGCCGTGGACGGGCTCGGCGCCGGTGACGTACGGACCGTGAAGCTGCTGACGCGGGCCGGGATGGGCTGGTGCCAAGGGCGGATGTGCGGGCCCGCCGTCGCGGGGCTGGCCGGATGTGAACTCGCCCCGTCCCGGCGGCCGTTCGCGCGGCCCGTACCGCTCGGGGTGCTGGCCCGTGCCGGGGAGTCCGAACCTGCGCCGGACTGACCGTACGCCCTGTTCACCAGTGAAATGCCACGAGCTATCGAGATGGGACTCCCTATGACCACCACCCCGAACCGCCCCTGGCGCGGCGTCCTCGTCGCCACCGCCCTCCCGCTGACCTCCGAACTCGCCGTCGACTACGACAAGTTCGCCGAGCACTGCGCCTGGCTGGTCGAGAACGGCTGCGACGGTGTCGTGCCGAACGGCTCGCTCGGCGAGTACCAGGTACTCACGCCCGAGGAGCGCGCCAAGGTCGTCGAGACGGCCGTCGCCGCGATCGGCGGCGCTCGCGTGATGCCCGGTGTCGCCGCCTACGGCTCCGCCGAGTCCCGCCGCTGGGCCGAGCAGGCGCGCGACGCCGGCTGTGCCTCCGTGATGCTGCTGCCGCCCAACGCCTATCGCGCCGACGAGCGTTCGGTCCTCGCGCACTACGCCGAGGTCGCGAAGGCGGGCGTGCCGATCGTGGCGTACAACAACCCCATCGACACCAAGGTCGACCTGGTGCCGGAGCTGCTCGCGAAGCTGCACGGCGAGGGGTACATCCAGGCCGTCAAGGAGTTCTCCGGCGATGTCCGCCGCGCCTACCAGCTCGCCGAACTCGCCCCGGAACTCGATCTGTTGATCGGTGCCGACGACGTCCTGCTGGAGCTCGCGCTCGCGGGTGCGAAGGGTTGGGTCGCGGGTTACCCGAACGCGCTGCCCGCCGCGTCCGTCGAGCTGTACCACGCGGCGGTCGACGGCGACCTGGCCACGGCGAAGAAGCTGTACGAGCAGCTGCACCCGCTGTTGCGCTGGGACTCCAAGGTCGAGTTCGTGCAGGCCATCAAGCTGTCCATGGACATCGTGGGTCGGCACGGCGGACCGGTCCGTCCGCCGCGCGTCCCGCTGCTGCCCGAGCAGGAGGCGACCGTGCGGGCGGCCACCGAGAAGGCGGTCGCGGCGGGGCTCGCGTAGTCAACGGCACAGTGGTTCACCGGCATTCATCAGGAGCGTCATGCGCAGCAAACTCGTCCTGCACGCCGTCGACTCGCACACCGAGGGCATGCCCACCCGCGTGATCGCCGGCGGCATCGGCACGATCCCCGGTGCGACCATGAACGAGCGGCGGCTGTACTTCCGCGAACACCGCGACCAGATCCGGCAGTTCCTGATGAACGAGCCGCGCGGCCACTCCGCGATGAGCGGCGCGATCCTCCAGCCGCCCACCCGCCCCGACTGTGACTGGGGCGTCGTCTACATCGAGGTCTCCGGCTATCTGCCGATGTGCGGGCACGGCACGATCGGCGTGGCCACCGTGCTCGTCGAGACGGGCATGGTCGAGGTCGTCGAGCCGGTCACCACGATCCGGCTCGACACCCCGGCCGGACTCGTCGTCGCCGAAGTCGCAGTAGAGAACGGCGCGGCGAAGAACGTCACCCTCAAGAACGTCCCGTCGTTCTCCGTCGGCCTCGACCGCAAGATCACCCTCGCCGACGGGCGGACGGTGACATACGACATGGCGTACGGCGGCAATTTCTACGCCATCCTGCCGCTGGACCAGTTCGAGCTGCCGTTGGACCGGTCCCGCAAGGACGACATCATCAAGGCGGGCCTGTCCCTCATGGAGGCGATCAACGACCGGGACGAGCCGGTCCACCCCGAGGACGACTCCATTCGCGGCTGCCATCACGTCCACCTGTACGCGCCCGGCGCCACCGCCCGGTACTCCCGACACGCGATGGCGATCCACCCGGGCTGGTTCGACCGCTCACCCTGCGGAACGGGCACCAGCGCCCGCATGGCGCAGCTCCACGCGCGCGGTGAACTCCCTTTGCACACCGAGTTCGTGAACGAGTCCTTCATCGGTACGCAGTTCACCGGGCGGCTCCTCGACACCACCGAGGTCGCCGGAGTCCCCGCCGTCGTGCCCAGCTTCACCGGCCGGGCCTGGATCACCGGGACCGCCCAGTACCTGCTCGATCCCGCCGATCCGTTCCCGGGCGGATTCATCCTCTAGACCGGGGATAATGGCCGGTCACGCGTGACATTGCACCGTGGGTGACCTTGCACCACTAGGAGACTTCCGATGGCCGTCCAGCGAGCCAGCGCCCCGCCCGCCACCGCTCCGGACCTGCCCACGCTGGGCGGCAAGAAGAGCAGTTATCGCGAGCGGGTCGTCGACGCCCTGCGGGCCGCGATGATCGCGGGGGAGCTGCGGCCCGGCGAGGTGTACTCCGCGCCGACACTCGCCGCCCGCTTCGGTGTCTCGGCGACCCCGGTGCGCGAGGCCATGCTGGACCTGGCCAAGGAGGGGCTGGTGGACACCGTCCCGAACAAGGGGTTCCGGGTCACCGCCGTCTCCGAGAAGCAGCTCGACGAGTACACGCACATCCGCGCCCTGATCGAGATCCCCACGGTGGTGGGGCTGGCCGGGACCGCCGACCCCGTCTCGCTGGAGGCGCTGCGCCCGGCCGCCCGGGAGATCGTCCACGCGGCCGTGGCCGGTGACCTCATCGCGTACGTCGAGGCGGACACCCGCTTCCATCTCGGGTTGCTCGCGCTCGCGGGCAACGCCCACCTCGTCGAGGTCGTCGGTGATCTGCGGGGGCGGTCCCGCCTCTACGGGCTGACCGCCCTCGTCAAGGCAGGGCGGTTGCTGGCCTCCGCGCAGGAGCATCTGGAGCTGCTGGACGCGCTGTTGGACCGTGACAAGGCGGCCGTGCGTGACATCATGACCCGGCACCTGGGGCACGTCCGCGGACTGTGGGCCGCCCACGACTGACCGGGGCCGGGAGCCGGGAACGGCTTGATCCGAACGCCTCATAACGCAAACCACTTGCGTATCTTGCGCTATTCTTGCGCACATGACGCGACGACTTGCTGAGGTGGCGAAGAAGGTCGGGGTCAGCGAGGCCACGGTCAGCCGGGTGCTCAACGGCAAACCCGGAGTCTCCGAGCCCACCCGGCAGGCGGTGCTCTCCGCCCTGGACGTTCTGGGCTACGAGCGGCCCACGCAGTTGCGCGGGGAGCGCGCGCGGCTCGTGGGTCTGGTGCTGCCCGAGCTGCAGAACCCCATCTTCCCCGCCTTCGCCGAGGTGATCGGCGGCGCGCTCGCCCAACTCGGTCTGACCCCGGTGCTCTGCACCCAGACCAAGGGCGGCGTCTCCGAGGCCGACTACGTGACCCTGCTGCTCCAACAGCAGGTCTCCGGCGTCGTGTTCGCCGGCGGGCTCTACGCGCAGGCGGACGCGCCGCACGACCACTACCGGCTGCTCGCCGAGCGCAACATCCCGGTCGTCCTGGTCAACGCGGCCATCGACCACCTCGGTTTCCCGGCCGTGTCCTGCGACGACGCGGTCGCCGTCGAGCAGGCCTGGCGGCACCTCGCCTCCCTCGGCCACGAGCGCATCGGGCTCGTCCTCGGCCCCGCCGACCACATGCCGTCCGCAAGGAAGTTGGCCGCCGCGCGGGCCCTGGCGGCCGACCTGCCCGACGAGTTCGTCGCCCGCGCCATCTTCTCCATCGAGGGCGGCCACGCCGCGGCCTCCCGGCTGATCGACCGGGGCGTCACCGGCATCATCTGCGCCAGCGACCCCCTCGCCCTGGGTGCGATAAGGGCCGCCCGCCGCAAGGGACTTGACGTCCCGTCACAGATTTCTGTCGTGGGTTACGACGACTCCGCCTTCATGAACTGCACCGAGCCCCCGCTGACCACCGTCCGCCAGCCCATCGAGGCCATGGGCCGGGCCGCCGTGGAGCTGCTCAACTCACAGGTCGGCGGCACCGCCGTACCGGCCGAGGAGCTGCTCTTCGAACCGGAACTGGTAGTGCGTGGTTCCACCGCGCAAGCCCCGCGCGGCTGAGCGTCAGCGCGCTGTCGAATAATTACAGATTCTGCGCGACATCTTGCGGACAGGTGTCGGCGGTGCTTGAGTGTGCGGCGCCCACCGCTCCTGCCCAGAGGGGTCCACCGATGAGAAGCACCGGGTTCCGCCGCACCTTCGCCGCGATCGGCGTCTGTTCTCTCGCGCTCACTGCCTCCGCCTGCGGGTCCGGCGACGACTCGGCGAGTGGCAAGACACGCATCACGGTCAACTGCGAGCCGCCCAAGAGCGCCAAGGTCGACCGCAAGTTCTTCGACTCCGATGTCGCGGCCTTCGAGAAGAAGAACCCGGACATCGACGTCGTCACCCACGACGCGTTCCCCTGCCAGGACCCGAAGACCTTCGACGCCAAACTCGCCGGCGGCCAGATGGAGGACGTGTTCTACACGTACTTCACCGACGCCAAGCACGTCGTCGACATCAACCAGGCCGCCGATCTCACGCCGTACATCAAGGAGTTGAAGAGTTACGACACGCTGCAGAAGCAGCTGCGTGACATCTACACCGTCGACGGCAAGATCTACGGCATCCCGCGCACCGGCTACTCGATGGGCCTGATCTACAACCGCAAGCTCTTCCAGCAGGCCGGCCTCGACCCCGACAAGGCGCCGACGACCTGGGCCGAGGTCCGGGCCGACGCCAAGAAGATAGCCGCGCTCGGCAACGGCACCGTCGGCTACGCCGACTACAGCGCCCAGAACCAAGGGGGTTGGCACTTCACCGCCGAGATGTACTCGCAGGGCGGCGACGTAGTCAGCGCCGACGGCAAGAAGGCGACCATCGACACGCCCCAGGGCCACGCCGTGCTGCAGAACCTGCACGACATGCGCTGGACCGACAACTCGATGGGCAGCAAGCAGCTCCTGGTCATCAACGACGTGCAGCAGCTGATGGGTTCGGGCAAGCTCGGCATGTACCTCTCCGCGCCGGACAACATCCCGATCCTGGTCAAGGAGAAGGGCGGCAACTACGACGACCTCGCCCTCGGCCCGATGCCCGGCGGCCAGGGCACGCTCATCGGCGGCGACGGCTACATGTTCAACAAGCACGACACGCCCGCCCAGATCCGCGCCGGCCTCAAGTGGCTCGACAGCATGTTCCTCACCCCGGGCAGCGGCTTCCTCGGCGACTACGCCCGCGCCAAGAAGGCCAACGCACCCGTCGGACTGCCCGAACCGCGCCTGTTCAGCGGCGCCGCCGACGCCAAGGACCAGCAGGTCAAGAAGGCCAACTCCAATGTCCCGGTGGCGAATTACCAGGCCTTCCTCGACGGCAACCAGTCGCTCCAGATGAAGATCGAGCCGCCGGACGCCCAGCAGATCTACTCCGTCCTCGACGGAGCCGTCTCCGCCGTCCTCACCAAGAAGGACGCGAACATCGACCAACTCCTCAAGGACGCCTCCGGAAAGATCGACGGCATCCTGGCCCGGGGCTGACCCGATGACCCGGACGGCCACCCGGAGTCCCGTCGAGCCGACGGCGGTACGACAGGTCCAGGCGCCGCCCCCGCCAAGGGGGTTGGGGCGGCGCCGCCTCATCGACCAGGCCCGCGCCTACGCCTTCCTCATCGGCGGCCTGATCTGCTTCGCCCTGTTCTCCTGGTACCCGGCGATCCGCGCGGTCGTGATCGCCTTCCAGAAGTACACGCCCGGCTCCTCGCCCGAGTGGGTCGGCACCGACAACTTCACCCAGGTCTGGCACGACCCCGAGTTCGCCGATGCGTGGCGCAACACCCTCGTCTTCACGGTGCTGGCCCTGCTCATCGGCTTCGCGATCCCGTTCGTACTCGCCCTGGTCCTCAACGAGTTGAGGCACTGGAAGGCGTTCTTCAGGGTCGTCGTCTACCTCCCGGTGATGATCCCGCCGGTGGTCACCGCCCTGCTGTGGAAGTGGTTCTACGACCCGGGAGCCGGCCTCGCCAACGAGACGCTGCGCTTCCTGCACCTGCCCACCTCGAACTGGTCCAACGGCACCGACACCGCCCTCATCTCCCTGGTGATCGTGGCCACTTGGGCCAACCTGGGCGGCACCGTCCTGATCTACCTGGCCGCGCTCCAGTCCATCCCGGGCGAGCTGTACGAGGCCGCAGAACTGGACGGCGCGAGCCTGCTGCAACGCGTCCGGCATGTGACGATCCCTCAGACCCGGTTCGTCATCCTGATGCTGATGCTCCTTCAGATCATCGCCACGATGCAGGTGTTCACCGAACCGTTCGTCATCACCGGCGGCGGACCGGAGAGCGCCACCGTCACCGTCCTCTACCTGATCTACAAATACGCCTTCCTCTACAACGACTTCGGCGGCGCCTGCGCGCTCAGCGTGATGCTCCTCGTGCTGCTCGGCGTCTTCTCGGCCCTCTATCTGCGGCTGACCCGCTCCGGAGAGGACGACCTGTGACCACCCGCACGCTGCTCTCCCCGGCCAGCCTCGCCCGGCCGCGCGGAAAGGCCGTCTACTGGACGGTGTTCACCGGCGTCGTCGTGCTCTTCGCCCTCGCCTTCCTCTTCCCCGTCTACTGGATGGTCACCGGCGCGATGAAGTCGCCGGACGAGATCGCGCAGACCCCGCCCACGATCGTGCCGCACCACCTGCACATCAGCGGCTACACCGACGCCTGGGACCTGATGCAGCTCCCGGAACACCTGTGGAACACGGTCGTCCAGGCCGCCGGCGCCTGGGCGTTCCAGCTGGTCCTCTGCACGGCCGCCGCCTACGCCCTGTCCAAACTCAAGCCCGCCTTCGGCAAGTTGATCCTCGGCGGCATCCTGGCGACGCTGATGGTCCCGGCCCAGGCCCTGGTCGTACCCAAGTACCTGACCGCCGCCGACCTCCCGCTGATCCACACCAGCCTGCTCAACAGCCCCCTCGGCATCTGGCTGCCCGCAGTCGCCAACGCCTTCAACCTGTATCTCCTCAAGCGGTTCTTCGACCAACTCCCGCGCGACGTCATGGAAGCCGCCGAGATCGACGGCGCCGGGAAACTCCGCATCCTGTGGTCCATCGTCCTGCCCATGTCCCGCCCCGTGCTCGGCGTCGTGTCGATCTTCGCGCTCGTCGCCGTCTGGCAGGACTTCCTGTGGCCGCTGATGGTCTTCTCCGACACCGACAAACAGCCGATCAGCGTGGCACTCGTCCAGCTGTCCCAGAACATCCAACTGACCGTGCTCATCGCCGCGATGGTGATCGCGAGCATCCCCATGGTCGCGATGTTCCTGGTCTTCCAGCGGCACATCATCGCCGGGATCAGCGCGGGCAGCACGAAGGGCTGACACCGCCCCCTTCGACGCCCCCGACAGAAAGGCCAGCACCGTGGGACAGCCCACCCCTGCCCAGAGCCAGGACGACTGGTGGCGCTCCGCCGTCATCTACCAGGTCTACGTCCGCAGCTTCGCGGACGGCGACGGCGACGGCACCGGCGACCTCGCCGGCGTCCGCTCCCGACTGCCCTATCTCGCCCAACTCGGCGTGGACGCCCTGTGGTTCACCCCCTGGTACCTGTCGCCGATGAAGGACGGCGGCTACGACGTCGCCGACTACCGCGCCATCGACCCGGCCTTCGGCTCCCTCGCCGAGGCCGAGAAACTCATCGCCGAGGCACGGGAGTTGGGCATCCGCACGATCGTCGACATCGTGCCCAACCACGTCTCCGACCAGCACCCGTGGTTCCGCGCCGCCCTCGCCGGTGGCCCCGAGCGCGACCTCTTCCACTTCCGCCCGGGACGCGGCGAACACGGTGAACTCCCGCCCAACGACTGGCCGTCCCAGTTCGCCGCCTCCACCGAACCCGTGTGGACCCGCCTCCCCGACGGCGACTGGTACCTCCACCTGTTCACCCCCGAGCAGCCCGACCTCAACTGGGCCCACCCGGCGGTGCGTCAGGAGCACGAGGACATCCTGCGCTTCTGGTTCGAGCGCGGCGTCGAGGGCGTCCGCATCGACTCGGCGGCGCTGCTCGCCAAGGACCCGGAACTGCCCGACTTCGTCGAGGGCCGCGACCCGAACCCCTTCGTCGACCGCGACGAACTCCACGACATCTACCGCTCCTGGCGGGCCGTGGCCGACGAGTACGGCGGCGTCTTCGTCGGCGAGGTCTGGCTCCCCGACACCGAACGCTTCGCCCGCTACCTGCGCCCCGACGAACTGCACACCGCCTTCAACTTCGCGTTCCTGTCCTGCCCTTGGGACCCGGACCGGCTGCGCGCCTCGATCGACGAGACCCTCGCCGAGCACACCCCGATCGGCGCGCCCGCCACCTGGGTCCTGTGCAACCACGACGTGACCCGCACGGTTACCCGCTACGGCCGCGCCGACACCGGCTTCGACTTCGCCACCAAGGCCTTCGGCACCCCGACCGACCTCGCCCTCGGCACCCGGCGCGCACGGGCGGCCGCCCTGCTCTCGCTGGCCCTGCCCGGGGTCGTCTACCTCTACCAGGGGGAGGAGCTGGGACTGCCCGAGGTCGAGCTGCCCGTCGACCGCATACAGGATCCGATGTACCTCCGGTCCGGCGGCACCGACCCCGGCCGCGACGGCTGCCGGGTGCCGCTGCCCTGGATCGAGGGGGCACCGTACGCGGGCTTCGGTTCGCGCGATGAGCCGTGGCTGCCGCAGCCGGTCGGCTGGACATCGTATGCGGTCGACCGTCAGCAGCGGACCGCCGACTCCATACTCAACCTCTACCGCGAGGCGATCCACCTCCGGCCGGTCTTCGGCGACGGCCCCCTCACCTGGCTGCCCGCCCCCGACGGCGTCCTCGCCTTCGCCCGCGCGGAGGGCGTGACCTGCGTGGTCAACCTCGCCGACGCGCCCGCCGACCTCCCCGCCCACACCCACCTCCTGCTGAACAGCGGCCCCCTGGACGACCAGGGACGCCTGCCGCGGGACACGGCCGCCTGGCTGCGCACCGCATAGCCGCCGGCCCTCGGCCGCCACCCTGCATCCGCTATCCCCGCACCCCCACCTCGAAGGGATCAGCACATGCACAGCACCACCTTGCGATCTGTCAGGCGCATGCCAATCATGAGTACGGCCGTCGCGCTCGCCGCCGGCATGCTCGTCGCCCTGACCCCCGCCGCCGCCCACGCCGCCTCGGGCGCCTCCCTCCCCTTCACCTCCGTCGAGGCCGAGTCGGCCACCACCACCGGCACGAAGATCGGCCCCGACTACACCCAGGGGACCCTCGCCTCCGAGGCCTCCGGACGCCAGGCCGTACGGCTCACCTCCGGGCAGCGCGTCGAGTTCACCGTGCCGCGCGCGGCCAACGCCGTGAACGTGTCCTACAACGTCCCGGACGGCCAGAGCGGCAGCCTCGACGTGTACGTCAACGGTGTCAAGATCAGCAAGACGCTCGCGGTGACGTCCAAGTACTCGTACGTCGACACGAGTTGGATCGCGGGCGCCAAGACGCACCACTTCTTCGACAACTCCCGGCTCCTGCTCGGCCAGAACGTGCAGCAGGGCGACAAGGTCGCTTTCGTGGCGACGGGCACCCAAGTCACCGTCGACGTCGCCGACTTCGAGCAGGTCGCCGGGGCCGCCGCGCAGCCCGCCGGTTCGGTGTCCGTGGTCTCCAAGGGCGCCGACCCCAGCGGCGCGGGCGACTCCACCCAGGCCTTCCGGGACGCCATCTCCGCCGCGCAAGGGGGAGTGGTGTGGATCCCGCCGGGCGACTACCGGCTCACCTCCTCGCTCAGCGGTGTGCAGAACGTGACGCTCCAGGGCGCCGGTCAGTGGTACTCGGTCGTGCACACCTCGCGCTTCATCGACCAGTCCAGCTCCTCCGGCGGCGTCCACATCAAGGACTTCGCGGTCATCGGCGAGGTCACCGAGCGCGTCGACTCCAACCCGGACAACTTCGTCAACGGGTCGCTGGGACCGGGCAGTTCGGTCTCCGGGATGTGGATCCAGCACCTCAAGGTCGGCCTCTGGCTGACGGGCAACAACGACAACCTCGTCGTCGAGAACAACCGCATCCTCGACACCACCGCCGACGGCCTCAACCTCAACGGCAACGCCCACGGCGTCATCGTCCGCAACAATTTCCTCCGTAACCAGGGCGACGACTCCCTCGCCATGTGGTCGCTCAACTCCCCGGACACCAACAGCAGTTTCGAGAACAACACCATCTCCCAGCCGAACCTCGCCAACGGCATCGCGATCTACGGCGGCACGAACATCGTGGTCAGGAACAACCTGGTCTCCGACACCAACGCCCTCGGCAGCGGCATCGCGATCTCCAACCAGAAGTTCCTCGACCCCTTCTCCCCGCTCGCCGGCACCATCACGGTCGACGGCAACACCCTCGTCCGCACCGGCGCGATCAACCCCAACTGGGGCCATCCCATGAGCGCGTTGCGCGTCGACTCCTACGACAGCGCGGTCAACGCCACCGTCACCATCACCAACACGACGATCACCAACAGCCCTTACAGTGCCTTCGAGTTCGTGTCCGGCGGCGGGCACGGCTACTCGACCGGCAACGTCACCGTGAGCGGGGCGAGCGTGCAGAACACCGGCACGGTCGTCGTCCAGGCCGAGGCGCAGGGCGCGGCCAGGTTCAGCAACGTGCAGGCCGGCGGCGTCGGCGCGGCCGGCATCTACAACTGCCCCTACCCGTCCGGCTCCGGGGTCTTCAGCCTCACCGACGGCGGCGGCAACTCCGGCTGGAGCAGCACCTGGTCGGACTGCTCGACCTGGCCGCAGCCCGGGCAGGGCAACCCGCCCCCGGACCAGAACACCAACCTCGCCAAGGGCCGCCCGGCCACGGCGACCGGCTCGCAGGACGTCTACACGCCGGGCAAGGCGGTCGACGGCGACGCCAACTCCTACTGGGAGTCCGCCAACAACGCCTTCCCGCAGGCCTGGACGGTCGACCTCGGCTCCAACCAGGCAGTGCGCAGGCTGGTGTTGAAGCTCCCGCCGTCCTCCGCGTGGGGTGCCCGCACGCAGACGCTGTCCGTGCTGGGCTCCACCGACGGCTCGGCCTACTCGACCGTCGTCGGCTCCACCGGCTACCGCTTCGACCCGGCGAGCGGGAACACGGTCACCGTGGCCCTGCCGAGCGGCACGAACCTGCGCTATGTGCGGCTCAACGTCACCGCCAACACCGGCTGGCCCGCAGCGCAGTTCAGCGAAGTGGAGGCGTATCAGACTTCGTGAGCCGGTCCTGAATCGGGAGCGTCCCGCGCTTCGCCGCCTGGATCTGCTCGTAGACATGGGTCCGCAGTTCGGCGAAGCGCGGGGCGACCCGGGTGTGCAACTGGTCGCGTTCCACCGGCAGATCGACCTTCAGCTGCTCCTGCACGACGGTCGGCGACGCGGACAGCACGACCACCCGCTCACCCAAGTACACGGCCTCGTCGATGTCGTGGGTCACGAACAGGATCGTGATCCCGCGCTCCCGCCACAACCCCCGTACCAGGTCCTCCAGATCGGCCCGGGTCTGCGCGTCGACCGCCGCGAACGGCTCGTCCATCAGCAGGACTTCGGGCTCGTAGGCGAGCGCGCGGGCGATCGCGACCCGCTGCTGCATCCCGCCGGACAGCTGCCACGGATACGCACCCGCGGCCTCCGTCAGCCCCACCGACTCCAGTGCGTCCGCCACCAGCTCACGCCGTCGAGCCTTCGACAAGTTCTTTTGCTTCAGGGGCAGTTCGACGTTCTCGCCGACCCGCATCCAGGGGAAGAGACTGCGCCCGTACTCCTGGAACACGAACGCCATCCCGGGCGGCGGACCGCTCACCTTCCGACCGCCCAGGAGGACTTCGCCCGCGGTCGGGGTGAGCAGGCCGCCCATGCACTTCAGCAGCGTGGTCTTGCCGCAGCCCGACGGGCCGACGAGACAGACGAGTTCGCCGGCGTCGACGGTGAAGGTGAGGTCCCGCACCGCCTCCACCCGGCGACCGGAACCCTCGTAGACCTTGTTCAGGCCGCGTACGTCGAGCATGGACCGCCCTTTCACGATGTTCACGGGGACCGGCGGGCGGCCGCGCGCAGGCCGTGGTACCAGCCGAGCACCCGCCGCTCGACCAGCTGGAAGACGACGGAGAGCAGGAATCCCAGGATCCCGAGGACGAGGATGCCCGTCCACATGTCCGGTATGGCGAAGCTGCGTTGGAACTGGACGATGGTGAAGCCCAGCCCGTCGGTGGCCGCGAACATCTCGCTGATGACCATGAGGATGATCCCGATCGACAGCGCCTGGCGCAGCCCCGCGAAGATCTGCGGGCTCGCCGAGCGCAGCACCAGCGTGCGCAGCCGGGCGACGCCCGTCACGCCGTAGGAGAGGGCTGTTTCCTTCATGACCGGGTCGACCGCGCGGACGCCCTCGACCGTGTTGAGGAGGACGGGCCAGACGCAGCCGCTCGCGATGACCACGATCTTCATCGTGTCGCCGATGCCCGCGAACAGCATGATGACCGGGACCAACACCGGTGGCGGGACCGCCCGCAGGAACTCCAGGACCGGTTCGCACACCGCGCGCACCCGCCGGTACGAGCCGATGACCGTGCCGATCGCGACGCCGACGACGGCCGCCGTGGCGTAACCGGCCGCGAGGCGCAGGACGCTGGGCAGGACGTCCGTCTTGAGGCGGTCGCCGGTCCACACGTCGGGGAAGGTCTTGAGGATCGTGCGCAGCGGCGGCCAGTACACGTTGGTGCTGCCGTCCGACGCCAGCCACCACAGGGCGATCAGGACGGCCGGCAGCGCGACCGCGAACAGCAGCCGGATCAGGGTCCGCCTCACACCGCCACCTCCCCGCGCACCGACTGGTGCCAGGCCAGCGCCCGCCGTTCCACCGTCCGCGCGCCCACGTTGATGAGCAGCCCCAGCAGACCGGTCACCACGATCAGCGCGTACATCTCCGGTACGGCCTGCGAGGTCTGCGCGACCGCGATGGTCGCGCCCAACCCCGGTGCCCCGATGACCAGTTCGGCGGTGATGGTGAGGATCAGCGCGACGGCCGCCGCGAGGCGCACGCCCGTCATGACGTACGGCAGCGCGCTCGGCCACAGCACGTGCCGGACCCGGGCCCAGGTGCTGAGACCGTACGACCGCGCCGTCTCCTCGGCGACCGGGTCGACGTCCTGGACGCCGTAGAGGACCTGGATCAGGATCTGCCAGAAGGAGGCGTAGACGACGAGCAATAGCACCGACTTGAGTTCCGTGCCGTACAACAGCACTGCCAGGGGGATGAGGGCGACCGACGGGATCGGGCGGAGGAACTCGATCGTCGAGGCCGTGGCCTCGCGGAGGTGGGGGACGACGGAGAGCAGGACGCCGACGACGATGCCCGCGCCGACGGCGATCGCCAGGCCCAGGGCCCAGCCGGTGAGGGTGTCGCCGAGGGCCGACCAGAAGGCGCCGTCCTGGAGTTCGTCCCAGAACGCGGAGGCGATCCTGCTCGTCGGCGGGAAGTAGGCCTCCTTGACGATGCCGACGCGCGGCACGACCTCGCCGAGGGCGAGGAAGGCCGCGAGTCCGGCCGCACCGAGTGCGGTGTTCAGTCCCTTCACGGAAGCAGCGTGTTCAGGTCGGGGGTCTTCTTGAAGAGGCCGTCGGTCTCGCTCAGCTTCTCCAGCGCCTCGATCGACGAACGGTTCGGATCCGCGGGCCACTTGGGCAGGATCACCTTGGCCAGCACGCTGGAGGGGACCTTGGTGTAGGTGGCGACGATCTGCCGGACCTCGTCCGGGTGGGCGTCGGCGTAGGCCAGGGACTCGGCGGTGGCCTCCTGGAACGCCTTGACGGTGGCCGCGTTCTTCGTGGCGTACGCCTGCGAGGTGAAGTACATGGCGACGGTGAGGTTCTTCGCCACGTCCACCATCGGCCAGGCGATCTGCTGGGCGCCCTGGTTCAACATCGTGGTGAGCGCGGGTTCGACGGCCATGGCGGCGTCGATCTGGCCCTTGTCGAGCGCGGCCGGCATCTGGTCGAAGGCCAGTTCCACGAACTTGACCTTGTCCGGATCGCCGCCGGCCTTGCGGACGGACTCGCGTACGGCCGTCTCGTTGATGTTCTTCAGCGTGTTGACCGCGACCTTCTTGCCCTCCAGCTCCTTCGCCGACTTGAGGGTGCTGCCCTTCTTGACGACGAGGGCGCCAAAGTCCTTGCCGGACACGCCCGTTGAGGCGACGCCGTTGGCGATGGCCTTCACGGGAACGTCGTTGGACTGGGCGAGCATCAGGGAGGTCATGTTGGAGAAGCCGAACTGGAACTGGCCGCTCACCACACCCGGCACGATGGCCGCGCCGCCCTGCGCGAGGGTCATCGAGAGCTTCAGGCCGTGCTTGCTGAAGAAGCCCTCCTTCTGGCCGAGGTAGAGCGGGGCGACATCGACGATGGGGATGACCCCCACCTTGACGGTGGTGGTTCCGGTGGACGAACTGCTGTTGTCCGACGCTCCGTTGCCGGACGAACCGCAGGCCGACGCGGCGACCAGCATGGATCCGGCCGCGAGGCCGACGAGCAGACGACGCATGGCAACTCCTGTGCAGACGACGGTGTTCCGACAGGCTGTGCGCACATCGCACAGTGGTGCTCAATTGGTGTTGAGCGGGAACGTAAGGCCCCGTCGCGGCCAGGTCAATGCCTAGTGCTCACAATATTGTTGACAGTTACCGAAGTGCGCTCTTGCCGTGTCGTGAGTGCGCTCTTGCCGGGTTGTCCGGCGTCATCGAGGAGCTGGCCCGCGTCGTCACGGGTCCAGGAGGCGTCGTCACAGATCCAGGACGAGCCGCTTTCCCAGGCAGCGTGAGACGCAGATGAGCATCGTCTCGCCGGCCGCCCGCTCCTCCTCGCTCAGCACCGAGTCGCGGTGGTCCGGGGTGCCTTCGAGGACGTCGGTCTCGCAGGTCCCGCAGGTGCCCTCGGTGCAGGAGAACAGCACCTCGACACCGGCGGCGTGCACGGTGTCGAGCACGGACACGCCCACCGGGACGGTGACCGTCTTCCCGCTCTGCTCCAGCACGACCTCGAACTCGCTGTCGGTGCCCGCGACTTGGGCCTTGGGCGAGAACCGCTCGACATGCAGGATGCCGCCGGGGCACCGTGCCTCGACCGCGTCGAGCAGCGGCCCGGGACCACAGCAGTAGACGAGGGTGCCGTCCGGAACGTCGTCCAGGACCGACGGCAGGTCGAGCAGCCCGACCTCGTCCTGCGGAGCGACGGTGACGCGGTCGCCGTAGCGGCTCAACTCCTCGGTGAACGCTATGGAGTTGCGGGTGCGGCCGCCGTAGAGCAGGCTCCACTCCGCGCCCGCCGCCTCGGCCGCGGCCAGCATCGGGAGGATGGGTGTGATGCCGATGCCGCCCGCGACGAAGCGGTAGCGGGGGGCGGGCTCCAGCCGGAAGTGGTTGCGCGGGCCGCGTACCCGCACCTTGTCGCCCTGCTCCAACTGCCCGTGCACGTAAGCCGATCCGCCTCGCCCGTCGGGCTCGCGCAGTACGGCGATCCGCCAGGTCGTACGGTCGGCCGGGTCGCCGCACAGTGAGTACTGGCGCTCCAGGTCGGGGCCGAGGACGACGTCGATGTGGGCGCCCGGTTCCCAGGTGGGGAGTTGCTCGCCCAGCGGGTGGCGCAGGGTGAGGGCGAGGACGCCGTCTGCCGCCAACTCCCGTCCGGCTAGGACGAGTTCGGCATCGTAGGTGGTCATGCGTCGGCTCCCTGTGCATCGTCGACGACGTGGCCGCGGGGGTGGGCGAGCATCCACTCCCACATCTCGATCGGGTCCTGGGACGTGTGCTCGCGGCCGCAGTGGCAGGTGCCGTGCAGGACGTCGGTGCCCGGCAGCCAGTCGATGCGGTAGACCTCGCCGGTCGGAGCGGTCACTGGACCTTCTCCACGGGCTTGGCGCCCTCCTCGACCAGCCGGGCGAGGATACGGCGGGCGGCGAGGCCACCGGTGTCGATGTTGATGCTCAGCTCCTGGTAGCCACCGCGTTCCGAACCCAGCGTCTTCTGAAGGAGGTTGAGCGCGTCCACGTCCTGCATGACGACGGTGTGGTTGTTGCCGCGCAGGAACTCGGTGACCTCGGCGTCGTCGGTCGCCCAGTCGCGGGAGACCGCCCAGAAGTCGTACACCTTGCCGTCCGACGAGGGCGTGATGGCGTAGGTGATCTCGGTGTGGAACCCGTTCGGGTCGCTGCCGTCCTCCTCGGGGAGTAC
The DNA here is from genome assembly GCF_000716605.1 of Streptomyces sp. NRRL F-525. Taxonomy (GTDB): domain Bacteria; phylum Actinomycetota; class Actinomycetes; order Streptomycetales; family Streptomycetaceae; genus Streptomyces. The sequence goes on from NZ_JNXE01000011.1 coordinate 68,323, forward strand.
GCCGACCGGGGCGATACGGCTGTGCAGGAGGTAGAGGCACGGCGCGTGGTACTCGATGTCCTGCCAGCGGGTGATCCGGCCTTGTATTCCAGTGGACTTGGCGTAGAACGGCGGGCATTCCGCGTCGCCCATGTGCCGGCTGACCCGTACGACGCCGGCGCCCTCGTCGACCTCCGTGGTGATCGGGGTCTCGGCGACCTCGGGGGAGCCGATGTAACCGCCGTGCAGATAGGTCTCGTGGGAGAGGTCGAGGAGGTTGTCGACGAGGAGGCCGTAGTCGGCGTCGATCGGTTCCATGCCGCTGACGGTGACCCACTCGGGGGAGGCGAGGTGCGGGGCGCGGGGGATGACCTGCGGGTCCGCGAGCGCCGGGTCGCCGATCCACACCCAGACCAGCGCGTCCTGCTCGACCACCGGGTAGGAGGCGACGCGGGCGGTGCGGGGGATGCGTTTCTGCCCCGGCACGTACACGCAGGTGCCCGTCGTGTCGTAGGTGAAGCCGTGGTAGCCGCACACGATGCGGTCCCCGTCGAGGCGGCTCTCGGAGAGGGGGAACCGGCGGTGCACACACCGGTCGTGGAGCGCTACGGCGGTGCCGTCGTCCTCGGTGCGGTAGAAGACGAGGGGTTCGCCGAGGATCGTCCGGCCGAGCAGGTCCCGGCCGACCTCGTGGCTGTAGGCGGCGACGTACCACTGGTTGCGGGCGAAGGCGGTGGTGTGCGGCATTGGCGGTCCCGTCCCTGTCGGCGGGGCTTCGTCGCCCCGCGTGCCGTGGTTGGGATCAGCGTCCTGAGGCGGGCGGGGGGTCGGCAAGGTGGCTTCTGTCAGGCGGAAGGGTTTCCGCGTCGTCCTCCCGTGGCCGACGCACGCGCTGGGTTCGCCGGTCCCGTGCCGTATCGCATTCTTCCGACGCCCTGTCGGAGCGAAGGCGCAGTTTGGCGTCATGTGATCGCTTCGGTGATCGTTCATGGCCTTGTGATCGGTTGAACTCCCTTGCGCCTCAAGGGAGTTCTACGCCGATGCCGCCATGGAAGCCGTAAGTGTTGGGGCCCGTCTCGCGTCGAGCGTCGTCGGCCCGCTGGTGAAGAAGCTGTTTCGCCCGGACGGGCCCGGCGCGGGGTTGGTCGACAGACCTGTCCGCATCTCCGGCCTGGTGTCGTTCCGTGGGGAGAAGCGGACTCTCACCGATGTCGAACTCCGTAAGATCGCCGAGGAGTTGGTCGAGCGCGCGGCGCTGTCGACGGGTGTCTCGGAACGGCTTCCCCGCTTCGAGCAACGTGCCGTGGTGAACGCCGTCACCCACTCGCTGTGTTTTCTGGAGCACATCGACATGGACGACGTCCAGGCCGTTCAGCTCGGCCATCTGGAATTGTCACGGAGCCTCCGGTCGAGCAATCCGGCTGCGACGATCGGGCTTTCGAGTGATGCGGTGCTATTGCATGCTGGGATTGGCTCGACGAGTTCCCTCGTCTCGTCGAACTGACGCTGGAAACGCCCCTCCCCGAAGTGGACGTCAGTTCGCTGCGGTTCGTGCCCTCCCTGCGCATCCTGCGGGTGCCGTCCACCGTGAGAACGGTCGGTGACGAAGTGCTGCCGACAACCTTGAAGATCATTCGTACAAGCTGAAGCGGCGCCTGCGCTGTTTCCCGGCGTGGACCCGGTTGACCACGACCGTCGCCCCGAGCGCACCGAGCAGCGGGGCCAGCAGATACACGGGCAGGAGCGAGGGGTTGCCCGAGAACATCGCCGGCCCGAACTCCCGTGCCGGGTTGGCGATTCCGCCCGACAGCGTGCCGAAGGCGATGATCTGGACGGCGATCATCGTGCCGACCGCCCACGGGGTGAACGGCCCAAGTCGGCGACTGGAGACGGCGATTCCGGCGACGGCGACGATGACGAACATCGTGGCGGTCTCGATCAGGGCGACGGAGGCCCAACTCCAGCCGGGGGCAGGGCGGATGACGGCGTAGTCCACGACCGGGGAGGCGAACACCGGGCCCCAGACCAGTCGTCCGGCCGAGACGCCGAGCAGGGATCCGATCAGTTGACCGGCGACGTAAGGGGCGACATCGCGGCCCGGGGTGCGGCCGTAGCGCCACATCGCGAGGGTGATCGCCGGGTTGATGTGGCCGCCGGTGACCTTGCCCCAGGGGGAGAGCATGACGGCGGTGACCGTGTAGCCGGAGAGAGGGGCCACCGCGAGGAGTCTGCCCTCCGGGGTGTTCCACCAGCCGACGGACGCCGGGCCGATGGTGCCCAGCAGCCAGCGGACCGTTGTCGCCACGACGAACAACATCAAGGCGGTCAGGGCTAGTTCGAGGAGCGCGGAGTGAAGTGTGCGCCGCCACGGGGGACTTGGGGATGCGTCCTTCACCGCGGCTTCCCTCACGGTGGCTCCGTTCACAGCGGCTTCGTCCAGGACGCGTCGGAACGGGTCAGGACGAACGCCGTGACGGAGGCCGCCACCAGCAGCACCGCGGCGAACAGCAGAGGCAGTGCCCGGCCGCCGTGCTCGACCGCCAGGGCACCGGCCAGACCGCCGGCGAACATCGCCCCGGCCGAGAGCACGCGGCGGCCGACCTTGCTGCCCTTGCCGCCCGCGAGACGGCTGTCCGCGGCGACCCCGGTGATGGTGAGCGTCAGGACGGTCGTGGTCAGGTCGGGTACGGCCAGGGCGCGGGCGGTGGCGTTCTGCACGCCCATCGCCAGGCCGAGGAGGGCGATCAAGACGTACTGGACTGCCGTGGTCACGTGCGAGATGTCGGCGACCTGGGCGACGACGTACGCCGCCAGGACCAGGGTCGTCTCCAGCAGCAGTGCCAGGTGCAGGACCCGTCCCCGGTGGGCGGCGGCCCCGTGTGCGAGGCGGCCGCCGAGCAGGGCGCCGAGGGCGAACGCGGCCAATGCGGCGAGGGAGGCGGCCAGGGAGAAGCCCGCCGCGCCGGCGATCGCGAAGCCGGAGAAGACGACGTTGCCGGTCATGTTGGCGACGAAGACATGGCCCAGGACGAGGTAGCTGAAGGCGTCCACGAGCCCGGTCACCACCGTCAGCGCGAGCATCAGGGGAGGGAGCGGGCCGTGCCGGTCCTCCATGTCGGGGACGACCGTGGTCCACGCGTCGCGCAGTACGGCAGACATGGCATTGCTCCCATTCGCTGGAGGGCTTCCGGTCTCCCGGATTCCGGATTCCGGATTCCGGATTCCGGCTTCTTCCTCCGAGCGTCGCGCCATGGGAGCGTTACGTCCAACATATGGATGCGGGTGCAGCGATCGGTGTCAGCGATCGATCGGTCGGGACCCGCTCAGTCCCTGATCGCGTGCCGTTCCACCACTTCCAGGAACGCGGCGGCCGCCGGCGCCAGGCGCTTGCTGTCGTGGACCGCGCAGATGGTGTGTACGGCCGCCTCGTCCGCGATCCGGAGCGCGCGGGCGCCGTACGGCAAGGCGTCCCGGGCGTTCCTGCCCGAAGCCGCGGGGTCCAGGAACACCGACGACCTCGGTACGACCGTCACGCCGATACCCCGTGCCGCCAGCCGGATCATGTCCTGAATCTGGCCGACCTGGAAGTGCTGGCCGGGTTCCACTCCGGCCCGGGCGAACGCGGCCTCCACCTGGCGGCGCAGTCCGCTGCCCCGGGTGAACTGGATGAGCTGGTGGCTCTCCGGCAGATCGGCCAGGTCGACGACGTCACCGCCGTCGGCCAGCGCGTGGTCGGCGGGCACGATCAGGACGAGGGGGTCGGCCGCCAGGACCTGGTGGTCGAGCCCTTCTGGAATTTGGCGCGGTCCAAGGCCCACCACGGCGATGTCGAGGTCCCCGGCCAGGACCGCCGCGGCCATCTCCGCGCTGGGCGCGTTGGTCACGTGGAAGTCGATGCCCGGGTAGCGGGCGTGGTAGTCGGCCATCACCTCGACGAGGTCGACGGAGGAGGCCCGCGTCTGGACGAGGCCGAGGCGCAGCCGCCCGCGCCGCAGCCCGGACAGGGCGTCGAGCGCGGCCTGGGCGGTGTCGACGTCGGCGAGGATGCGGCGGGCCAGCGGTTCGAGGAGTTCCCCGGCGGCCGTCAACCGTACGGAACGGCTGGTGCGGCTGAACAGCTGGGCGCCCACGTCCTTCTCCAGCCGGGCGATCTGCTGGCTCAGGGCGGACTGCGCGACGTAGCAACTGGCCGCCGCCTGCGTGAAGTTGCGGGTCTCTGCGACGGCGAGGAAGTACTTCAGATGCCGCAGGTCCATTGCCGCCGCCTTCCTTGTCCGCCTCGATCTGTGATGGCGATCGATTCGAGCAGAACCATGTGTTGGACCGATCCATTGTCGCAGACCTAGCGTCTGGGGTGTCGCCGGACGACCGCCCCCGCCCCCCTGCCTCCCCTCGCCTCTCCCGCTCCGAGGAGCCTCCATGTCCAGCAGCACCATGCCCGCGGGCACCATGCCCGTGGGTGGCATACGCCCCTACGACGGGGTCCGGCACCCCGCCCAGCTCGTCGTCCGTAACGGCCGTATCCACACCGGCGACCCCGCCCGCCCCGCCGCGTCCGCCGTGGCCATCACCGACGGCGTCTTCACGGCCGTGGGAGACGACGCGACCGTCGCCCCGCACATCGGCCCCGCCACCCGGGTCGTGGACGCACTCGGGCGGCGGGTGATCCCCGGGCTCAACGACTCCCATCTGCACGTCATCCGGGGCGGGTTGAACTATCTGCTCGAACTGCGCTGGGACGGCGTACGGTCGTTGCGCACCGCCCTGCGGATGCTGCGCGAGCAGGCCGGGCGGACGCCAACTGGGCAGTGGGTAAGGGTGGTTGGCGGCTGGACCGGGGAGCAGTTCGCGGAGAAGCGGCTGCCGACCGTGTCCGAGTTGAACGCCGCCGCGCCCGACACCCCCGTGTTCGTCCTGCACTTGTACCAGTCGGCGATCCTCAACCGGGCCGCGCTGGAGGCCGTCGGTTTCACGCGGGACTCCCCGAATCCGCCCGGTGGCGAGATCGTCCGGGACTTCGCGGGCAACCCCACCGGTGTGCTGCTGGCCGCGCCCGCCGCCGGGCTGCTCTACTCCACCCTCGCCAAGGGGCCGATCCTCGCCCCCGAGGACCAACTCGGCTCCACCCGGCACTACTTGCGCGAGCTGAACCGCTTCGGCATCACCAGCGCCATCGACGCGGCCGGCGGTTTCCAGAACTTCCCCGACAACTACGCGGCCGTCACCGAGCTCGCGGAGCGCGGGGAGTTGACGGTCCGGATCGCCTATCACCTCTTCCCGCAGACCGCCGGGCAGGAACTCGACGACCTGCGCCGCTGGATCGGCATGGTCAGCCCCGGCGACGGAGACGAGTGGCTGCGCTGCAACGGCGCCGGCGAGAACCTCGCCTGGTCCCCGGCCGACTTCGAGAACTTCGCCGAGCCACGCCCCCAACTCACCACCCGCGCAAGGGAGGACCTCGACGCGGCGGCCCGTCTCCTGCTCGACAACGGCTGGGGTTTCCGCCTCCACGCCACCTACGACGAGACGATCCGCCAGGACCTCGACGTCTTCGAGAAGATCGCCGCGGACGGCGGATTCCCGGACGGGACACGGTGGTTGTTCGACCACGCCGAGACCGTCAGCCGGAGCAGCCTGGACCGGATCAAGGCCCTCGGCGGCGCCGTCTCCGTGCAGAACCGCATGATGTTCCAGGGCAAGGCCTTCATCGACCGCTACGGCGCCGAGCGCGCCGCGACGGCGCCCCCGATCCGCGCCATGCGCGACACCGGCCTGCTGGTCGCCGCCGGCACCGACGCCACCCGCGTCTCCAGCTACAACCCGTGGCTGTCCCTGTCCTGGCTGGTCACCGGCCGCACCATCGGCGACACGCTCCTCTACCCCGCCGAGAACCGCGTGGACCGTTCCACCGCCCTGGAGATGTACACCAGCGCGGGCGCCCACCTCACCGGCGAGGCCGACGTGAAGGGCACCATCACCGAGGGCAAGTACGGCGACCTGGCCGTCCTCTCCGCCGACTACTTCTCCGTCGCCGACGAGGACATCGACCGGATCGAGGCCCTCCTCACCGTGGCCGGCGGCAAGCTCGTCCACGCTGTCGGCGACTACGAGAACATCGCCGCCCCGCTGCCGGAGATCAGCCCGGCGTGGAGCCCGGTGGCCCGCTTCGGCGGATTCCAGGCGAGGACCGAGGCGCCAGGGGCGACCGAGGCACCAGGGGTGACCTGGGCGTCAGAGGCAACCGGCGCCCGGCAGGCCCACGCCTTCGTCGACGCCGCCGCCGAGTCCGAGGAGCAGCGCGCCTGGCGCGAGCGGCGCGGCGACTTCGAGCGCGTACCGCAGGTGCCGCACCAGGTCGGCGGCGCGCTCGACCCGCTCGACGGCTGCTTCTGACCGACCGTTGGACCGGTCCCACGGGCGGGTCCGGTTTTACGGCGGCTTGGTGGCCCGACCCGCACTGAGCTGCCGTACGTTCTTCTCGACCGACCGCACATCTCGCCCCGGGAGCCGCAGCATGAGCGCGAGTACGACGACGGGGAGGACCGCGGAGTCCGGCTCGGCCTGGGCGCCGTTGGGGCGGCCGGTGTTCCGGGCGCTGTGGATCGCCCAGTTCGTGTCGAACATCGGTACCTGGATGCAGACGGTCGGCGCTCAGTGGCTCTTGCTCGGGCACGGGGCGACCATGGTGACCCTGGTCCAGACGGCGTCGAGTCTGCCGATCGTGCTGCTGGCGTTTCCCTCGGGTGTGCTCGCGGACCGGTTCGACCGGCGCGGGCTGCTGCTGGTCGCGCAGTTCGCGATGTTCGCCGTGTCGGCGGTACTGACCGTGCTGGCCTTCGCGGACGCGCTGTCCGCCGTACCCCTGCTGGTCCTCACCTTCCTCCTCGGCTGCGGGACCGCGCTGATGGGGCCGTCGTGGCAGGCCATCCAGCCGGAGCTGGTGGAACGGGAGCAGTTGGGGCAGGCGTCCGCGCTGGGCGCGGTGAACATGAACCTGGCGCGCGCGGTCGGTCCCGCGCTCGGCGGTGTCGTGGTCGCGGCGGCCGGTGCGGGGTGGGTATTCGGCTTCAACGCGGTGTCGTTCCTCGGGATCGCCGCCGTACTGGTGCTGTGGCACCGCCCGAAGACCACCGTGCCCGTGGCCCAGCAGGAACGGCTCCTGACCGCGGTGTACGCGGGCCGCCGCTACGTTTGGAACGCTCCAGGCGTCCGCCGCGTCCTGCTGCGCACGGCCCTGTTCATCCCCGGCGCGGCGGCCCTGTGGTCGCTGCTCCCGCTCATCGCCGCCGACTCCCTCGGGATGGGCTCGGGCGGTTACGGACTGCTGCTCGGCGCGGTCGGAGTCGGCGCGGTGGCGGGCGCGTTCGCGCTGCCGTGGCTGCGCCAACACCTGGGTATCAACGGCATCTTGGCCGCCGGCGCCCTCATGTTCGCCCTGGTTCTGCTCGTCCTCGCCGTCGTGCACATCACCTGGGTCGCGGTCCTCGTGCTGCTGCCCGCGGGCGTGGCCTGGATCGGCGTCCTGTCCACCCTCAACGCGGCGATACAGACCCGCCTCCCCGGCTGGGTCCGGGCCCGCGGACTCGCCGTCTACCTTCTCGTCTTCCAGGGCGGCCAGGCCGTCGCCGCCCCCGTGTGGGGCGCCCTGGTGCAAGGGCTGGGCCTGACCACGGCCCTCGTCATCGGCAGCGCCGTCATGGTGCTCAGCGCGCTCAGCCTCTACCGCTGGCGGCTCTACGGCATGGAAGGCATCGATCCCACGCTGTCCGACCACTGGCCGACCCCGCCGCTGGTCTTCGTGCCCGGCCCCGCCGACGGACCGGTGCTGGTCTCCGTCGTCTACCGCGTCGCACCGGAGGACAGCGCGGCGTTCATCGACGCCATGGACCGGGTCGCCCACTCCCGCCGCCGCACCGGCGCCATCACCTGGGGCCTCTTCCAGGACGGCAACGAACCCGGCCGGTTCATCGAGAACTACCTCGTCGGCACCTGGTCCGAGCACCTCGCCCAGCACCACAACCGGCTCACCACGACCGACCGGGGCTTCGAGGACCGTGCCCGCGCGCTGCTCCTGCCCGGCACCGCCCCCGAGGTGACCCACGCCTTCGACGCCGCCGTAGGACCGGTCCAATCCACCTCGGAGAGCCGCCCTTCCTGAAGGAAGACCTGAAGGAAGACCCGAAGGTGGGTGCCGGACACCCAGGAGAGGTGTGGCCTGGTTACCCGTGCGCGGGAACGCGAGCGTGGAGCCATGAACACGAACGCAGCACCGCACCCCTTCGTCGGCATGTGGGTCACCGCCGACGGGCACATCCGCCAGGAACTCCTCCCGAACGGCCGCTACGACGAGGCCCGGGGCAACCGGCAGAGCGCCTACACCGGCAGTTACACCGTCACCGGCGACCACATCGACTACGTCGACGACACCGGCTTCACCGCCACCGGTGACGTCCGGGACGGCGTGCTCTTCCACGAGCACCTCGTCCTGTACCGCGCGTAAGTCGGCACGGCCATGGACAGCCTCGAACTGATCGTCGTCGTCGCGGCAGCCGTCCTGCTCATGGGCTGGCTGTCGCGGCGCACGGGCCTGAGCGAACCCCTGCTGCTGCTCGCCGCGGGGTGTCTCGTGGGGCTGACACCGTCCTTCTCGTCGTTCGCGCTGTCCCCGGACGTCGTCCTGTTCCTCTTCCTGCCCGCGCTGCTGTATTGGGAGGCGCTGACCTCCTCGGTGCGGGAGATCCGCAACAACTTCCGCAGCATCGCCCTCCAGTCCACCGGGCTGGTCCTCGCCACCGCCGTCGCGGTCGCTGTCGTGGCCCACGCGCTGGGCTACGGCTGGCCGATCGCGTTCGTCCTCGGTGCCGTGCTCGCCCCGACGGACGCGGCGGCCGTCGCCGCGGTCGCCAGGGCCATGCCGCGCCGCATCCTCACCGTGCTGCGTACCGAGAGCCTCCTGAACGACGGGACCGCGCTGGTCCTGCTCGCCGTGACCATCGACGTCGTCACCGACGAACACCCCTTCTCCTGGTCCGGCACGGCAGTCGCCTTCGTCGCGTCCTACGCCGGAGGCATCGTGATCGGCGCTGCGGTCGCGCTGCTGATCATCCCAGTCAGGCGCCGGCTGCCCGAGCCGCTGCTGCACAGCGTGCTGAGCGTCGCGACGCCGTTCCTCGCGTATCTGCCGGCCGAACTCCTGCATGTGTCCGGTGTGTTGGCGGTCGTCGTCTGCGGTCTGGTGTCGGCGTGGTTCGGGCCGCGGGTCATCGGGTCGGAGGCCCGTATCCAGGCCGTCGCCTTCTGGGAGGTGGCGAGTTACCTGCTGAACGGCGCCCTGTTCGTCCTCGTCGGCATCCAACTCCCGTCAGCGGTAAGGGCGTTGACGTCCGTGTCCCTCCTGCAGGCGACGGTCGCCGCCCTCGCGGTGAGTGTCGCGGTGCTCGGGACCCGGCTGCTCTGGTTCTACTCGGTGCCCTATCTGGTACGGCTCCTGGACCGGCGTCCCCAGCAGCGGGACCGCCGGATCACCGCCCCGCAGCGGCTGCCGCTGGCCTGGGCGGGGATGCGCGGCGCGATCTCGCTGGCCGCCGCGCTGACCGTGCCCGCCACGACCGCCGAGGGGCGCGTCGTCGGGCAGCGGGACGCCGTCGTGTTCATCACCGCGGTCGTCATCGTCGTCACCCTCACGTTCCTCGGGCCCACCCTGCCGGCCATGGTCCGCCGGGCCCGCTTCCCGGCCGACGAGGACAAGAGCGCCGAACTCACCCTCGCCCGCTGCCGGTTGAGCAGCGCCGCGCTGGACGCCATGCCTGCGCTGGCGGCGCGGTTCGGGGTCGCCGAGGAGGACACCTCGCGCATGGTCCAGGACATCGAGGACCGCACGGCCCCCGCACCCGGCTCCGCGCACCGCCGCGAGAGCGTACGGCGCCTCCAACTCGCCCTGCTCCAGGTCAAACGCGACGCCCTCGCCGACCTGCGCGACAGCGGCCGTATCGACGACATCGTCCTGCGGTCCGTGCAGGAGGTCCTCGACGTGGAGGAGATCCGGCTGGGGCGGCCCTGAGCCAGGTGCGGCGCACCTAGGGAAACGGCGGCCTGGTTGCCGTACGGACGCGGATCGAATCTTGGACCACACACCACCCGACGTCGCCCGACGTCACCGAAGTCATCCGAAAAGGGGCTCTCATGAACGCCAACACCACCACCAGTGCCAGCCTTCTCGACCAGCTGCGCCGTCAGTCCGCCGACCCGAACCGACGCATCCTGTTCACCGGCGCGACCATCGTCACCATGGACCCGGAACTGGGCACTGTGCAGGGCGACTTGCTCGTCGAGGGCGACACCGTCGCCGCGATCGGGCCGAACCTCAAGGCGGATGGCGCGGTGGTCGTCGACGCCTCCGGAACCATCCTCGCGCCCGGGCTCGTCGACACCCACCGGCACGCCTGGGAAGCCCAGTTGCGCCGGATCATGCCCGACGTCGACGACCTCGGCGGCTATGTGATGGCCACGCTCGCCGGTTACGCCACCGTCTACCGGCCCGAGGACATGTACATCGGCACCAGACTCGCGGCGCTCACCGCGCTCGACAGCGGCATCACCACCATGCTCGACTTCTCGCACAACTCCCGTACCCGCGAGCACTCCGACGCGGCGATCGAGGCCCTCCGCGACACCGGCATCCGCGGCGTCCACGCCTCCATGGGCCCGCACTTCGGCGACTGGGACCGCCAGTGGCCGGCCGACCTGAACCGCCTCAAGGACCAGTACTTCAGCAGCGACGACCAACTCCTCACCCTCCGCCTGGCGACCCTCGCCACCGACGAGATCGCGGGGCCCGCTCTCGCCTACGGCCCCGAACTCGCCCGCGCAGCAGCCGACTTGGGCATCGGCGTCAGCGTCGACGCGGTCTTCGGCGCTTCTGGATCGGAGGCGGTGCTGTCCTGGGCCAAGCACGGCATCCTCGGCCCCGACGTCACCCTGATCCACTCCACGGGTCTGACCGTCGAGGCGTGGAAGGCGATGGGGGAGTCCGGTACGACGGTGGCCCTCGCGCCCACCTCGGACGCGCAGATCGGCCTGGAGACGGCGATCCCCGCGGTGGACGAGGCCCTCGCTGTCGGCATCCGCCCGGGACTGAGCATCGATGTCGAAGTCGCCCTCGCCAGCGACCTGTTCACCCAGATGCGGGCCCTGCTCGCGATCCAGCGGATGCGCGCCGTCAACGCGGCCTACGGCACCGGCGGCGAGCCCTCCCGCATCACCGCGTACGACGTCCTCGACTTCGCGACCCTCCAGGGTGCCCGGACCAACGGACTCGGCGAGGTCACCGGCTCGCTCACCGTCGGCAAGAAGGCCGACCTGCTGGTCGTCCAGGCCGAGGATCTCAACAACATGCCGCTCAACGACCCGATCGGGACACTGGTGTTGGGATCGGACGCGCGCAACATCACCGCTGTGTTCGTCGACGGGCAGCCGCGCAAGTGGGACGGTCAGGTGCTCGACGTCAATCTTCCCGAGCTGCGTGCCGAGGTGAGCGCCTCCCGCGACCACGTGCTCAACACGCCTGCGAAGTAAGGGCAGTTGATGCGGCGGACACCCTGGGGGTGCCCGCCGCATCAGCACGGTTGGGTCAGTTGGAGAACCAGGGGTTCCCGCCGCCCAGCGACCACACCGAGACCTTGGTGACGCCGAGGCCCTTGAGGACGGCGAGCTTGCGGTCCATGGCGACGCTGTCGACGTAGTCGTAGAGGACACCGCCGGAGACCCAGCGGATCTCGCCGGAGGAGGCGTCGCGGCGGTTCTCTATGGTGGCCGGGTTGCTGGAGAAGCCGGGGCTCTTCTTCATGTCGCTGAACTGGATGTTGCCCGTCACGGAGTTGAGGTCGCACGGGTCGGGCGCGCTGTAGCCGTAGGAGGGCACGCCGATGATCAGGCGGCTCGGGTCGGGGATCTTGCTCTGCGCGTACTGGGTGACCTTCTTCAGCCAGTCGTAGGGGCTGATGGGTAGGCAGCGGGCGCCGGACGCGGTGTCGAACTCCTCGTCGTACGCCATGATCACGACGTCGTCGGCGCCGGTGGCGGCCACGGCCGCGTAGTCGTAGAACGAGGCGTCCTCGGTCATCGCCGGTGCGTCGACCTGGAGGCGCTTGCCCTTGGCGTGCAGGGCGGTGGCCAACTGCTTGAGGAACGTCTTGTAGTTGGTGAAGTCGGCGGTGCTCCAGGACCAGTAGTCCTCCAGGTCGACGTCGACGCCGCTGAGCCCGGCGTCGCTGACGAGGGAGGTGACCTTGGTGACGGCCGCCGTGCGGGTGCTGCTGGTGCTGACCAGGGCGTGGACGTCGGCGGTGGTCATACCTGAGAGGGTCGGGTACTGGTACGTGGAGTGCGCCTTGAGGTCGGCGACGTTGGCCGCGCTGTAGGTGTTGCAGCTGCCGTCGGCGGTGGTCTCCAGTTTCACCGAGCCGTTGCTCTGGACCGACCAGTACTCGGGGTTGAGGGCGCCGCTCTTGACCCTGTTGTCGGCGTACTCGCTCTTGGCGGTGCAGGTGGAGTCGCCGGTCGACCCGGGGTAGAGCCAGGTCTGGAGCTGGACGCCCGAGGTGGCGGAGGCGGCGGTGGTGGAGCGGTGGGCGGTGGTGTCGGCCGGGACCGAGGCCGTACAGGCGAGCAGCGTGGTGACCGTGGAGGCCACGACGCCGGTCACGGTGAGTGCGTGACGGAACATGAGCGGTCCTTTCTGGTGGGGAGGAGCATCTCTTTCGGGTGCGGAGGGCGTGCGGGATCGCCGCGTCGGCCGGTGGGCCGGCGCGGTGAACTGGTGGGTGAGGGTGGCTAGTTGGTCCAGTAGGGGTCGAAGACCAGGGTGTCGGCGCCGGGGACGGTGGTGGCCGCCGACCAGGAGCCGTCGACGACGCGTCCGCCGTCGGGCCGGGCGGCCAGCGACAGCCTGGTGAAGATCCGGTAGCGGTCGCCTCGGTAGACGGAGCGGGTGAACTCGACGACCCGGCCCTCCGCGTCCCGTGCCGCCCGTTCGAAGAGCAGGGCGGGGGTGTGCACGGAGACGCCGAGGACTTCGGCCTCCCACTCGTCGACCACGGTCGGTTCGATGCTCTGCGCGGCGTCCGTCAGCAGGATCTCGTACCGCTGCCCGAGCATGCGGTAGAAGGAGTCGGTCTCCAGGTCGCGGGCGGTCAGTCCGGGGACCAGCGCGTGCGGCACGTGCAGGGTCTCCACACACATCGGGTCGCCGTCGACCGTACGCAGCCGGGTGATCCGCAGGATCTGCTCGCTGGGCGCGATGCCCAGCCGGCGGCCGATCCGGGGTCCCGCGGCGACGGTCTTGAAGTCCAGGGTGCGGCTCGCCCACGTGCCGTCGACGCCGCCGACGCCCAGGCCCGGTGCCTGTCCGGGGGCGCTGCCGCTGAGGTGCTGGGCGACCTTGGCGCGGGCGACGAAGACACCGCGCCCGTGCTCCCGCACCAGCAGACCGTCACGGACGAAGTCGTCGACCACCGCGCGCAGGGTGGGGCGGGAGACCCCGAGTTCCTCGCACAACTGCCGCTCGCCCGGGAGAGGACGTCCGGGGCCGGTCTCCTCGACCAGGTCGAGGAGGTGGGTGCGGATGCGTTCCCGCTTCTCCCAACGGCTCTCACCGCTGACCATTCCTACCAACTTTCCACACCAGTGGTCATTTTTCTTGCGGTCCACTTCCGAAATGCTTGCTTGACAGTGCCCAAATGGTGCCCCAGCATGTGCCCACTGGTCAATAAGTGGTAAGCAAAGTTGCCGGAGGTTCCATGTCCGAGTCCCGTACCGCCCGCCGTACCGTCGCCGCGTCGCTGCTCGCGGTAACGGCGCTGCTGGCCGCAGCATGCACCACCGGCGGCGCCACGTCGAAGGCGGACACCGGCGCCGACGACACCACCCCGGTCACGATCACCTTTTGGCACGGTCTAAGTTCCCCGCACGAGATCGCCTCGGTCAACGCGGTGCTGGCCAAGTTCCACAAGAAGTACCCGTACATCACCGTCAAGGCCGTCGCCGCGCAGACCGACGACAAGGTCAACCAGGCCATCCGCGGCGGCACCGCGCCCGACGTGGCCTCCTCGTTCAACGCCGCGAACGTCGGCGGCTGGTGTTCCAGTGGAGCGTTCCAAGACCTCACCCCGGACATCAAGGCCGACCACGTCGACATGGGCCAGATCCCGAAGGCCGTCCAGTCGTACACCGCCTTCGACGGCAAGCGCTGCACGATGCCGTGGCTCGCCGACACCTTCGGCCTGTACTACAACAAGAAGCTGTTCGCGAAGGCCGGGATAACGTCCCCGCCCAAGACGATGTCCGAACTGACGGCGGACGCCAAGAAGTTGACCACCTTCAACGCCGACGGCTCGATCAAGACCGCCGGGTTCATGCCCTACCTCGGCGCCTACGAGATGCTCACCGAGCACCTCGTCCCCAGCTGGGGCGGCAAGTGGCTCACCGCCGACGGCCAGTCCAACGTCGGCGCCGACCCCGCCTTCGCGCAGGCGCTGACCTGGCAGAAGGGCCTCGTCGACTGGTTCGGCGCGAAGAAGCTGGTCACCTTCAAGGCGGGCATGGGCGACGAGTTCTCCGCCCAGAACGCCTTCGAGACCGGCAAGTTGGCCATGATGATCGACGGCGAGTGGCGCAACGCGTTCATCAAGAACGACAAGGCGAACATCGAGTACGGCACCGCCGCCGTACCCGCCGCCGACGGCAAGTCCGAGCTGTACGGCGCCGGTTACGTCGGCGGCAACGTGATCGGCATGCCGCGCGGCGCCAAACACCCGGGCGCCGCCTGGAAGTTGATCAAGTTCCTCACCACCGACACCGACGCGCTGACCTCGCTCGCCGACGCGATCGGCAACGTCCCCACCACCACGGCGGCGCTCGACTCGCCCTCGCTCGGCCTCTCCAAGGACCCCAACTTCGCGCCGTTCCTTGAGGTCTACAAGAACCCGCTCACCACGACCACTCCGGCGAGCGGCGACGGCGGCGCCTACCTCACCAACTTCGGTCACTTCGTGGAGAAGTGGCAGAGCGGCGGCGTACCCGACCTGAAAGCAGGCCTGACCGCCGTCGACAAGCAGAACAACGCCGCGCTCAAGCTGGGGCAGTGACCGTCATGGCCACCACCACCCACCAGATCGCTCAACTCCCGGTCATCGCAGCCCCGTTGAAAGCACGGATGCGCCGCAACCGGCTGCGCGTGCTGCTCTTCCTGGCCCCCGGCCTGGTCGGCTTCGCCGTCTTCCTCATCTACCCCTTGGTGATGACGGTCTGGCTGTCCTTCACCAACTCGAACATGATCTCCCAGGCCCAGTTCGTGGGGCTGCGCAACTACCGCTATCTGCTGGACGGCGACCCGCTGATCTGGCACGCCGTCCGCAACACCGCCTGGCTCGTGGTCATCATGGTCCCGGCACAGGTGCTCTTCGCCCTCGGCGTGGCCATGGTCACCGCCCGGCTCAAGGCCGGGGCGAGCCTGTTCCGCACCCTGTTCTATCTGCCCGCGCTCGCCCCGCCCGTCGCCGCGACCGTCGCCTTCGTCTGCATGTTCAACCCCAACTCCGGCCCGGTGAACCGGATTCTGGGCCTGCTCGGCATCCACGGCCCGCTCTGGTTCAACTCGCCGGACTGGTCCAAACCCGCCCTGACCCTGCTCGCCCTGTGGGGCAGCGGCACGATGATGGTCATCTTCCTGGCGGCCCTGCTCGAAGTACCCGCCGAACTCTACGAAGCCGCCGAGCTGGACGGCGCCGGCCCCTGGCACCGCTTCCGCTACGTCACGCTGCCGACGATCTCGCCGGTCGTGCTGTTCGCGACCGTCACCGGGGTCATCGCCGGACTCCAGTACTTCACCCAGGCGATGGTCGCCTCGCAGGTCGCCAACGGCAACATCCAGGCCGCGCCCGGCTATCCGGACGGCTCCACCCTCACCTTCCCCCAGCAGCTCTACATCGCCGGCTTCAACCAGTTCCACGCGGGCTACGCCTGCGCGCTGGCCGTGGTGCTCTTCGTGGTGGCGATGGCCTTCACCGTCGTCCTGCTCCGCCGCGCCTCCGGCTTCGACATCGAGGAGTCACCGCGATGACGTACGACGCCGAGATCCTCCGCATCAAGGAGCCGCCGCGATGACGTACCGCTTCGCCCATCGGCAAGTCGCCATGCCCGCACGGGACTTGGCCACCGAGGAGGCGCCACGATGACGACGACCTACGCCCCGGCACCAGCCCGGCAGACCCGTGCCGCCTCGCCGCACCGGGCCGCGCGTGGCCGGGCCGGCCGCCGCAGGACCCTGATCTGGATCGCCGAACACGCCATCGCCGTCGGCCTGGCCTGCGCCTTCATCGGCCCGATCGTGTTTATCTTCCTGACCTCGCTCATGACCGACGGCCAGTCCCTCACCACCAGCCTGTGGCCCCACCACTGGCAGTGGTCCAACTACCGCACGGTCTTCAGCACCGCGCCGATCGGCACCTGGCTCACCAACACGGTGATCTACGCCGTCGCCGCCACCGCGACCACGCTGCTGTCCAGCGTGCCGATCGCGTACGCGCTGGCCCGGTTCCGCTTCAAGGGCCGCAACACGGCGTTCCTCTGCGTCATCACCATGATGATGCTGCCGCCCCAAGTCCTCGTCATTCCGATGTACTTGCTGTGGGCCCGGCTCCATCTCACCGGCACCATCTGGCCGTTGGTGCTCCCGTCCCTCTTCGGCGACGCGTTCTCGGTGTTCCTGCTCCGCCAGTTCCTGCTGACCGTCCCCGAGGACTATCTCAACGCGGCCCGCATCGACGGCTGCGGCGAACTCCGCGTCCTCACCCGGGTGGTGCTGCCGATGATGCGCCCCGCGCTCGTCGCGGTCGGCCTCTTCGCCTTCTTCAACGCCTGGAACGACTACTACGGCCCGCTCATCTACACCGGCGAGACGCCCGCCCACTGGACCCTGGCCCTGGGCCTGGCGACCTTCAAGACCTCCCATGCGGTGCAGTGGAACCTCACCATGGCGGCCACCCTCATCGCGATGGCGCCGGTGATCATCGTCTTCTTCTTCGCGCAAAAGGCCTTCATCGAGGGCGTCACACTGACAGGAGTCAAAGGTTGAAGATCACCGTTGTCGGCGGCGGATCCACGTACACCCCCGAACTCATCGACGGATTCGCCCGGTTGGGCCTGCCCGTCACCGAGATCGCCCTGGTCGACCCCGACCCGGACCGGCTCGACGTCATCGCCCCGTTCGCGCGCCGCATCCTGGCCCGCCAGGGCAGCCCCGCGAAAATCACCACCACCGCCGACCCGGACGCCGGCATCGACGGCACCGACGCCGTCCTCTTCCAGCTCCGCATCGGCGGCCAGGCAGCCCGGCACGTGGACGAGACCTTCCCGCACGAGTGCGGCTGCATCGGCCAAGAGACCACCGGCGCGGGCGGGTTGGCCAAGGCGCTGCGCACCGTCCCGGTCGTCCTCGACCTCGCCGAACGGGTCGCCAAGCGCGCCCCGAACGCCTGGATCGTCGACTTCACCAACCCGGTCGGCATCGTCACCCGCGCCCTACTGGACGCCGGACACAAGGCAGTTGGCCTCTGCAACGTCGCCATCGGCTTCCAGCGCACCTTCGCCGACTGGCTCGGCGTCGACCACGAGCGCGTCGCCCTGGACCACGTCGGCCTCAACCACCTCACCTGGGAACGGGCGGTGCGGCTCGACGGCGTCGACGTCCTCCCGCGCATCTTCGACGAACACGGCCAGGCGCTCGCCGACCGGCTGCGCATGCCGCTGGACGTGGTCCGCAGGTTGGGCGTGGTGCCGTCGTACTACCTGCGTTACTACTACGCCCACGACGAGGTCCTGCGCGAGCAACTGAGCGAACCCTCCCGCGCCCAGCAAGTGGCGGAAATGGAGGGCGACTTGCTCAAGATGTACGCCGACCCGGCCCTGACGGAGAAGCCCGCCCTGCTGGACAAGCGCGGCGGCGCCTACTACTCCGAGGCGGCCGTCCAGCTGGTGCACGCCCTCACCGCGGACACGGGTGACGTTCGCGTCGCCAACGTCCGCAACAACGGCACCCTGCCCTTCCTCCCCGACGACGCCGTCATCGAGGTCCCGTCGCGCATCGACGCGCAGGGAGCAACTCCCTTGCCCGTCACGGCCGTAGAGCCGTTGTTCGCCGGACTCATCGCGCATGTGACGGCGTACGAGGAACTGGCTCTGGAGGCAGCCCTGCACGGCGGGGTCGACCGGGTCTCGACGGCGCTGCTGGCGCATCCCCTCGTCGGACAGGTCAAGATGGCCGAGGAGTTGGCGGCGAAGCTCGTCGCCGCCAACCGCGAACACCTGTGGTGGGCCTGATGAATACGGGCCTGCTGCTTGCCGTCGACGGCGGCAACTCCAAGACGGACGTTGCCGTGTTGGGGACGGACGGCACGATTCTCGGCCGCGCGAGGGGTGGCGGCTTCCGCCCGCAGGCGGTGGGCGTCGACGCGGCGATGGACGTCCTCGCGGCCCTGCGCGCCGAGGCGATGGAGTCGGCGGGGGTGGCGGCCGACACCGAGGTGGACGGCATCACGGCCTTCCTCGCCGGGGCCGATCTGCCGTACGAGATCAAGGCGTTGCGCGAGGCCGTCGGCGCCCGCCGCTGGGCGGTCACCCAGCGCGTCGACAACGACTCCTACGCCGTCCTGCGCGCCGGCGCCAGCCGTCCCTGGGGCGTCGGCGTGGTCTGCGGCACCGGTATCAACTGCGTCGGCGTGGCCCCCGACGGCCGCACCACCGGTTTCGCCGCGCTGGGCGGGATCTCGGGCGACTGGGGCGGCGGCATCGACGTAGGCACGTCGGCCCTGTGGCACGCGGCACGGGCCGAGGACGGCCGCGGCCCTCGAACAGCCCTGCGCACAGCGGTACTTGACCACTTCGGCCTCGCGACGGTCGCCGACGTCACCGCCGCCCTGCACAGCGGCGACCTCCCCTCCCTCCGCCTCAGCGAACTCTGCCCGGCGGTGTTCGCGGCCCGCGACGAGGGCGACGAGATCGCGACCGAACTGGTCGAACGCCTCGGCGCGGAGATCGCGAGGATGGCCCTCACCGTCCTGTGCCGCCTCCAACTCGCCACCACCCCCGACCCCGAAGTCGTCCTGGGCGGAAGCGTGTTGGCTGCCGGCCACAAGGCCCTCCTCGACGACGTCGAACACCGCCTCAGAGAAGCGGTCCCGACCGTCCGCCCGGTGGTGTGCACGCAACCCCCTTTGCTCGGGGCGGCGTTGGCGGCGTTGGACTTGCACCCGGGACCCGCGCCTGGGGCTGAGGCGCGGCTGCGGGCGGAGTTCGGGGGCAGCGGCGGTTCCTGATCCGGTACGGCCGGGCGGGCGGTGTGCGGGGGTGTGAGGCGCCGGGTCCATCCCTCCCGCACTACGGCCGCCCCCCAAGCCGCATCGCATACCCCGCGTGATGCAGCTCCTCGCCCGGAACTCGCCGAACGCCCAGAACCCGAGGTCGTCCAGGTAGTCGATGCGGTCGCCGTCGATCCAGTAGCGGCCCTCATAGGCGTGCGGCCGGCCGCCGCGGGTCTCGTCGTAGCGGCCGTCGGGGGTCAACTCCTGGTGCAGGAAGTCGTTTTCGTCGATCCAGACGCCGACGCGCGGGCTGCCGGTCAGGTCCTGGGCGGCCGGGATGCCCGCCTCGGGCGCGGTCGCGCGGCCAGGAGCGTCCGTACCGGACCAGAGGACCGGCTTGCCCGCCGCCACCAGGGCGCGGACCTCCTCCCGGCGGGTCAGCAACGTGGCCACCGCGCTCGCCACGTCCGGGGCGAGCGCGTCGGGTACGACGAGCAGGTCGCCCGTGTTCCCCGGTGTCAACGTCCCCGCGTACTCCGCGCGTTGGCCGCGGCCGCCGACGAGCGCGATCGTGTCCATCACCGCCGGGACCACCGCCATGCCCGTGCAGTCGACGACGATGGCGTTGTCGTCGCCCGCCGCCGTGATGATGCCCGGGCCGACGCCCACCAACAGGGCGCCGACGAGCAGGACATCGGCGCCGGTCATGGTGCCGATCAACGGGTCCATCGTCAGGACCCGGGCATTGGTGAACAGGACGGGACGGCCCGTGTCGTTCGCGGCGATCTCGTCGAAGGCCTTGCTGTTCCAGGTCACGGTTTCCGTGCCTGCTTCCGTGCCGGTTTCCGTGTGGGTGACGCTCATCGTCCGCTCCTCGGGTGGGTCTCCAGGTGGTGCTGCACGGTCAGCCTGGCCGCGTCCGAGGAACGCAACCAGGCTGCCCTTCACCCAGGTGTCGGACACCCACCCTGCGCTCAGCTCCCCGCGGCCGCCGTCAGCGCACCGAGCGCGCTGGCCTGCGTACGCCAGTCGGTCTGGTTCGGGCTGGTGCCCGCCCAGCGTTCACCGAGGGCGTTGAGCGTGGACCGGTCCAACGCCCACAGGGTGTCGGCCTGCTTCTGGATGTAGGCCCGGTAGGTCGTGGAACCGGTCGCCTTCGCCAGGTCGGCGAAGTTCCGCATGAAGATGCCCTTGAACTGCTTCTGGTTGTCGTCGCAGGACGCCGAGCCGACATCGCAGGACTCGGTCAGCACTCCGCCCACCGTGAGCTGCGAGTTGCTGATCGCCGCGTCCGCCAGCGTCCGCGCCGTGGCCAGCATCGAGCTGTCGCCCGTCGTCTTCCACAGTTCCGTGAAGGCGCCGATGGCCAGGCCCTGGTTGTAACTCCACACGGTGGAACCGTTGTTGGCGCAGGACGAGGAGAGCCCGTCGTTCACCAGACCCGCGGAGTTGATCATCCCGCTGGCCTTGTACCAGGCGGCCGACGTCTTCGCCCGCTGGAGCCAGACCGTGTCACCGGCGATGCGCTGGTGCAGCGCGGTGGTCAGCCACAGGTACTGCCCGTTCGTCACCGCGTTCTTGTAGGTCCGCTCACGGTCCCACCACACACCGCCGCCGCAGGTGCTGGTGTCCCAGTACTGCTGGATGTAATTGGCGATGGTGACGGCCTCGTTGAGGTAGCGCGCGTCGTGCGTGTAGTCGTACGCGTCGATCCACGCGATAGCCCACCACCCGGAGTCGTCGATGGACCGGCTGATGAAGTCGCCCTCGATCGCGTCCGAACTCCGCGTCCCGGCCGGGAAGACACCCTTGTTCTGGTCGAAGGTGCGGGCGATGATCCAGTCGTAGTCGTGCGTGCCGGTCGTCTTCGCGAAGTCGATGACGGAGGTGAGGGTGGCCGCCGAGTTCCACCAACTGCTGGGCCACCAGCCGTTGTAGGGGTCGTACGACGTCATCAGCGCGTCCGCCGCCGCGCGCGCCCGAGTCGGAACCGGCCGGTACCACGCCGTGCAGCTGCCCTCGTTGTGGCTCGCCTCCCGGCCGCAGGCGCGGACCGCGCCGCCGTAGAGGAGACCGCGTACATCGCGGGCGGCGTACATCGCGGTGCGGGTCGTGGTCGCTCCGGACGGGGTGCTCGTGCGGCCGAGGGAGGAACCGTCCGGCCAGGTCGAGCCGCCGTCCCAGGAACGGTCCAACCAGATCTCGTCACCGGCGTCACCGGTGTCGATGCTGCCCCAGGCCATGGAGTTCTTCTGGTCCACGTGCAGGCGAATGGTGCGGCCGTACAGGGTGGTCGAGGGGACCGGCTGGTCGTCGCCCGCCGCCTGGGCCGCGCTCGTGCCGTCGCAGACGGTGTCGCAGACCGTGGGGTAGACCCAGTTCGTGCAGCCGACGCCGGCCGCGTCGCCGCAGGCGCGGACGAGGCCGCGCTTGTGGTTGCGCGGGTCGGTGATGTTGTACATCAGCGTCCTTGTACCGGTCCAGGTGCTCGGGATGCTCGCCTTGCCGAGCAGGCCGTCCCAGGTGGCGCCGCCGTCCCAGGACCGGTCCAACCACACCGCGTCGCCGCTCGTGCCGTTGTCGATGCTGGCCCACGCCATGTCGTCCGCGTCGGACACATGGAGCCGGACGACCCGTCCGTTGAGGGTCTTGTCCGGCACTGGAAACGTTTCCTGCTTCGCCTGCGACGGGTCGAGCGTGTCGCAGGCCAGGACGCACACCTGGGTGGCGGCGGACGCCGGCGACGCGACCGGGACGAGCGCCACGAACGCGAGGGCGGCCGTCAGCAGAAAGCTGAGGAACCGTGGTCTGACAACGATGTCGAAATGATGTAGGGACACCGGAAACTCGCCTCGATTTCACGATGGGGGACGCCGGTCGTGAATGGATTCAGTACTGGATCAATGGTCCATACCTGTATCCGTCTTCGAGGCAGTGAACCGGCTCGGCGTGGCCCTGTCAATGCCGTAAGGAGTGCTTGTTTCGCGCGAGTTGAAGGCTGTCGCGATGGCTTGACACTCGCTTTTCGGGCGCCCATCATCGGTGCGAACTTCGGCGAGTCATCTCGCACACCTGCTGTCGCTTTGCTTCCAGGCCCCCACGGTCGATCGATTTGAATCGATTCAAGCAACTGGTCAACGAGTTGAGCAGCTGGTTCCCCATCGATTCGGGAGGTACTCATGCGCCGCCGCCGGCCACCGCTGAACAGAAAGCCCAGTCCAGGGCGCCTAGTTGGGCTCACTATGGTGGTGGCCGCCGCGCTGGCCGTGGCTCCCGCGCTGTCGGCAGGGGCCGCGGAGGTGGCCCCGACGGCCGCCCCCAAGGCGGCGCTTGACGCGGTGAACTACTCGCCGACCTCCCGCACCCTCAAGCCGACCGCCGTCTACCGCACGTCCGGCAGCGTCGCGAACCCGACGAACGTCCTCAACGGACAGGCGACCCGGATCTCCGGCTCGCAGTCGGCCGTCACGCTCGACTTCGGGAAAGAGGTCGGCGGATTGGTAACGTTGTCATTCGGCAGCACCAGTTCCAGCGGCCAACGCGTCGGCCTGGCCTTCAGCGAGTCGTCCCTGTACGTGGGCAACAACAGCGACCGCAGCAGTGGCCGCGACGGCGAGGACGGCGCCCTTTACGCCACGCCCTCCGCCAACGGCACGTACACCGTGCCGACTGCTCAACTCCGGGGCGGGTTCCGTTATTTGACGGTCTTCCTCGACAGCTCGGGCTGGGTGGACCTCAAGGGCGTCAGCCTCAACTTCACCGCGGCACCGGGGAAGGCGAACCCGGCGGACTACGCCAATTACTTCACCTCCAGCGACGAGTTGCTCAACCGCATCTGGTACGCCGGTGCCTACACCGTGCAGTTGAACACCATCGCCTCCAACCAGGGTCGAGCCTGGCCCCCGCCCTCCTCGGCCTGGGACAACAGCGCCACCGTCGGCGTGGGCGACTCCGTGCTGGTCGACGGCGCGAAGCGCGACCGTACGGTGTGGCCCGGTGACATGGGCATCGCCGTCCCCACGCAGTACGCGTACTCCAACGACCTCACCTCGACCCGCAACGCGCTCACCACGATGTACAACGCGCAGTCGTCTGCGGGTGAAATCCCTTGGTCCGGGCCGCCGTTCAACCTCACCGGCTCGGACACCTACCACACGTGGACCCTGCTGGGGACGGCCACGTACTACACGTACACCGCCGACCGGTCGTGGCTGGACTCCGAATGGTCCAACTACAAACGGGGGATGGCCTTCATCACCAACAAGATCGACGGCAACAACCTCCTCAACGTGACCCGCACCCAGGACTGGGCCCGGGTCGGCCAGGGCGGTGAGAACATCTCCGCCAACGCGCTGCTGTACGGCGCCCTCAAGGGCGGCGCCACCCTCGCCACGGTCGAGGGCGACAGCGCGCTCGCCGCGAGCTGGAACAGCAAGGCCGCCGCGATCAAGACTGCTGCCAACTCCCTTCTCTGGGACGCCTCCAAGGGCATGTACAAGGACAACCCGAGCAGCGGGCTGTACCCGCAGGACGGCAACTCCCTCGCCGTCTGGTACGGGTTGAGCGACTCCACCGCCAAGTCGAAGAGCATCATCACCGGGCTCGGCAAGAACTGGGGCATCTACGGTCCGACCACGCCCGAATGGGGCGGCAACGTCTCGCCGTTCGCCGGCGGCATGGAGCTGAACGCCCGCTTCACCGCCAACGACGACTTCACCGCGCTCGACCAGATCCGTCGCACCTGGGGCCACATGCTCGACAGCGACATCGGCACCAAGAGCACGTTCTGGGAGGGCATCCAGTCCGACGGCGGTCTGGCGTACGGCGGTTCGTTCATGAGCCTCGCGCACGGCTGGTCCACCGCGCCCACCTCCACGCTCACCTTCGACGTGCTCGGCACCGCGCCCGAGTCGGCGACCGGCGCCTACCGCTTCGTCCCGCACCCCGGTGACCTGACCAGCGCCCAGGGCCGCATCACGATGCCCCAGGGTGCCATCAACGCGTCCTGGTCCCGCGACCCGTCGGCCGGTACCTATTCGGCCACCCTCTCCAGCCCGTCCGGCAGCAACGGCCGTATCGGCGTACCGAAGTTGGGCGGCGACATCACCGTTACCGTGAACGGCACCGTCGTATGGAAGAACGGAACCTTCACGCCCACCTCCGGCATCACCGGCGGCAGCCAGGACGACACCTACGTCTACCTCACCGGCGTCGCCCCGGGCAGCTACACCGTTTCCGCCACCGGCCTCGGCAACCCGTCGGCGCCCACCCAGCCCGGCACCGGCGCCCTGCGCGCCAGGTACACCCGGTGCGCAGGCGAGGGCGGCACCTGCTCCTTCAGCGGCACGCGCTCGGTGGCCTACGGCGCCGGGACGTACACCTACAAGACCGTGACCAGCAGCACCGCCTGCTCGAACGACTCCTTCGGCGGCGACCCGGCGGCCAACCTCGTCAAGTCCTGCTACGTCGCGGACGTTGGCGGCCCGCCCGGGTACACCGCCTGCGCGGCCGAGAACGGGACGTGCGCCGTGCCCGGTTACAACCGTGACGTGGCCTACGGCGCCAACGGCAACTTCGTTCACCAGGTCACCAACGGCTCCGTCGCCTGCACCAATGCCCACTTCGGCGATCCCATCGACGGTGTGGCCAAGTCCTGTTACCTGCCGCCCGCGGGAGCACCGGCCGGTGGCTGGACCAAGTGCGCCGACCAGAACGGGACTTGTGCCGCAGTGGCAGGCCAGCCGGTGATGTACGGCGCCTACGGAGCGTTCGCCACGGCCACCGCCACCGGCGACACCGCGTGCACCGACGCCACGTTCGGCGATCCCATCTCCGGTGAGTCGAAGGCGTGTTACACCGCGACCGGCGGCCCGGTCGGCTACGCCACCAACTGCTCGGCGGAGGGCGGCACTTGTTCCTTCAGTGGACAGCAGACCGTCGCCTACGGCGCCCGGGGCCGCTTCCTCTACAAGGCATTCACCGGCTCCGCCGCCTGCACGACGGCCGCCTTCGGCACCGACCCGCTGCCCAACGTGAGCAAGTCCTGCTACCTCACGTCCTGAGCGGCCCCACACATCCGGCAGCCTCCAACTCCCCGCGTGCCGGGGGCTGCCGGATCACTCCGGATGGGCCACTGCCTCCTTCTGCAGGTGCACCGCGGCCAACAGGCTCAGCTTCGGTTCCGCCTGACGCAGTGCCCGCACCGCCGTGACCGAGGCGATGTCCCCGGTGAATCCGACGGCGGCCAGTCGGGACCTGACCCAACGGGCCTGCAGCAGGCTCTCGTTGGCGGCCGCGGTGGACTCGACGAGAGCGGCGGCGCGTTCCAGGCCGGGGCGCTCCTCGGGGGACGCCCCGGCCAAAGCCTCGCGCAGAGCCGCCGCGACCACGTCCGAGTCCCGGACGGTCAACACGAAGGTGTTCTTCTTGCTCAGTCCCGTGATTCCTGTCATGGGGCTCAGCGTGAACGTCATGTCCCCCGTGCGCCAAGCGACTTGAGGAGGCTCAGAGGCTCGGTCACCGGTCGTCGTCCTCCGCGGTCAGCACGAAGGCCAGCAGGGCCGTCGTGGTGAAGTCCAGCGAGGGCTCCACCGTCTGCCAGGCGCCCACGTCGTCCACGTACCGCGAACCCTTGCCGTCGAAGTCGGTCCAGGCTCCCGACGGCGGGGCGGCGGTGCACTTCTTCATGGTGGGGAAGCCGTTCAACTCGGCCAGTTTGTCAGCCGCGTTGGGGCCGTTGACCACCGCGCCCCGCAGGATCGCGCCCTTGCCGTCGAGGCTGCCGCGGAGGTTGGCCAACTGGTGTTCCGGGCAGTGCGGGTAGACCTCACCCGCACCGATCATGAAGCTGGTGCCCCACGGATTGGCGCCGAGGGCCCAGCCCCGCTGCCGGCCGGCGAACGCGTCGTAGCGGGTGTCCCCGGTGGCCTTGGCGTAGAGACGGGCGGTGGCCACCAGCCCGAACGTGTGCGGTACGGCGTCGAAGTCGTCGTAGACCGCACCGGCCCTGAACGGATCGTGGTCCGCGTGATCGACCCCGTCCTCCAGCTGGCGCCGCAGATCCTTGTTCAGGTCATCGGCCCCAACTCCGTTGCTGCGGGCGCCGTCCAGAGCGGTGGCCAGGTCGACGTGGGCCAACGCGCTGACGTCCGCGACATTGAGGGTGCCCTTGACGTCGGAGTCCAGGTAGGCCTTGGCCCAGTGGGCCGCCTCGCCGGTCCAGTCGGCCTCCCGGTCGTCACTCAAGTCCCGTGCGGCCAGGGCCAGTTCGGCACCGGCGAACTCCATGTCGTCCTGCCAGGAGTCCTCGGGGTAGAAGGCGCTCGGGAAGGCCGTGACGAGCGGCTTGTCGGGGTCGTGGTCGGTGTCGGCCAGGTCGTAGACGGCGGCGGCCTTGTCCAGCCACTCCCGCGCCTGGTCCGGGTCGCTGTCGGCCGTGCGCTGCGCGGCGAGGGCGAACACCGCGGCCACCCGCCCGGCCAGGCTCGGAGTGATCGGCTCGCCCGGCTTGTTGGCGCGGAACACCGGCCGGTGCTTGATCGTGTAGTCCGGGTCACCGGGCTCCACATCGAGCCGGTCGTCGGCCTCCGGCAGCCGCCACACGTCGTGATCCGTCCGTACGGCGTCGTTGCCCGCGCCGATGCCGACCTGGGCGTAGAGCGTCTCGCTGTCCCCGTCCCACATCTTGTCCACCCACTCGAGGCCGTGCTCGGCCTCGGCGGACAGCGAGTCCATGTCCGGCAAGTCCCGTTCGGCGAGCAGGAGTTCGGCGGTGGAGTAGGAGGTGGTGCCGGTGAACTTGAGGAAGTCGCCCGCGTCGAACCAGCCGCCCGAGACTTCGGCCTTCGCGCCGGTCGGGGTCAGCCCCTCGTCGAGGAGTTCCTCGCCCGCCTCGTCGTAGTGCGGGTCGGCGTAGACGGTCGCGTCCTCGTCGGCGAGATGGGACGGGCCGTGGGTCAGACCGCCGCCGGACACCACGTCGGCCCCGTCGCGCTGCGCCTGCAGGAAGCGGACGTTGTCCCGGACCAACGGGGTCATCAGATCGCTCGCGTCGGCGATCCGGAAGGCGGGGGAGCGGCCGGCCGCGGTGCCGGACAGGACGATGCGGTACGTGCCGGGCTTGTCCAGCGCGGAGAGGTCGACGGTCCGCACGGACGGGAACTTGGCGTTCCAGTGACCGGTGACGGCACCGAGCCGGCCCGCCGTGACCACCTTGCCCTTCGCGTCCACGACCTTGAAGCGCGTCCCCGCGAGCGCCTTCGTGGGTCCCATCACGTACGCCTGTTTCGTCTCGCCGCGCACATAGCCGACCTGGTCGACGCGGACGGCCACGTTCGGGGCGGACGGGGTGGCGGCCTCGCCGTAGACATTGAGGCCGACGAGGACGGCGCCGATGGTCACGGCGGTGGTGGTGACCAGCAGGGCTGGGCTGCGCAATGCGTTCATGCGCCCACGGTGCCGGGACCTTCATGAGATGAGGATGAGGACGCCGGGGATGCGTCCGTCGGGAGGCGGAGTTCGGCGAGCAGGCCGCCGCCGGGGGCGTCCGTGAGGCGGGCGGTGCCGTGGTGCAGACCGGCGACCCAGCGGACGATGGCGAGGCCCGCGCCCGTGCCTGGACCGGTCCCGGTGACCCCGCGTGCGAACACGCGTTCCCGGTCAGCGAGCGGTACGCCGTCCCCGTGGTCGCGGACCGTGACCAGCCCCGGCGTGACGCCGACCTCCACCGGCGAACCGGCCGGGCCACCGTGCCGCTGCGCGTTCTCCACCAGGTTCCGCACCGCCTGCGCCAGCAGGTCCGGATCGCCGCGCACCACCACCGGCTCGGCCGTCACCGTCACGCTCTCGTGGTCCGGCAGCTCCTCGACCGTGGTCTCCACCAACTGGTCGAGCCGCAACGGCACCAACTCGACCCGCTGCGCCCCCGACTCCAGCCGCGCCCTGGCGAGCAGCCCGGTGACCAGCCTGCTCAATCGGTCCACGAGCCGTAGCGCCTCGTCGGACGGCCCGTTCCGCTCCACCACGAGCCGCAGCGTCGCCAGCGGTGTCCGCAACTCGTGCGCCGCCTCGGCCAGGAACTGCTCCTGCTGCCCCAGCCCCCGCAGCGCGGGCCGCATGGCCCGCCCGGACAGCAGATGCCCCACGGCCGCCGCGCAGCAGACCAGCGCCGTGCACCCGAGGGCCAGCCAGCGCACGAGGAGGTCGTGGTCGTGTTCGCTGCGCGCCAGTTCGGTGCCGACGAGTACGGCCGCCCCGATCCGGTCGTCGTCCCAGACCGGCGCCGCCGCCCACCGCAGCCGCCCGCCCTTGGTGGCGGAGGCGCTGACTTGGACCGTTCCCTGTTCGTCCAGGACGCGGTGCCAGACCTCGTCCAGCTCGTCCGTGTCGGGCAGTGACGACCGTCCGGGTACGACGTTGCGTACGGTCGGCGTCTTCCCCGGCGCCGCCTGGAGAACCGCCAACACCTGGGCGCCCTGGGCGAGTTCGTCCTCGCGCAGCGGCTCCAGGTGCAGGACGCCCGCGTCGAACCAGACCGCCCGGGACAGCCCCGCCGCGCGGCTGCCGACCTCGTGGTCGAGGCCGGAGCGGCGGGACGCGGAGTCGATACGGATCGCGACCACGGCGAGGACGACGAGATAGGCCGCGGTCGTCGAGGCGAAGAGGAGGGTCATCAGGCGGCGGGTGCGCCGGAGCCGGGCCACGGCGGGTGAGGTGTCGCGGCGGTTCATGCCTCGCCGCCCAGCCGGTAGCCGACTCCCCGCACGGTCCCGATCGGGTCGGGCGGGCCGAGGCGTCTGCGCAACTGGCCGATCAGGACGTCCACCACGTTCGACATCGGCTCGCTCGCCTCGTCCCAGCAGCTCTCGATCAGCTCGCTGCGGGTGACCACTTCGCCCGCGCGCAGCATCAGCAGTTCGAGGACCGCGAACTCCTTGGCGGAGAGGCTGAGCAGGACCCCGGCCCGGGTCACCCGGCGTCGCGGCAGGTCGAGTTCGAGGTCGCCCGTGCGCAGGACGGACGGTCGCGCGGGCTGCTCCCTGCGGCACAACGCCCTTACCCGTACGACCAGTTCGGCGAAGGCGAATGGCTTTACCAGGTAGTCGTCCGCCCCGTGCTCGAAGCCGGCGACGCGGTCGCTGACCGCGTCCAGCGCGGTCAGGAGCAGGAAGGGCAGCACAGATCCCGCCCGGCGATGTGCGGCGAGCAGGGTGAGGGAGTCGCCGTCCGGGACCGAGCGGTCGGCCACGACACAGTCGTAGCGATTGACGGAGAGCTTGAGATCCGCCTCGGCGAGCGTGCGCGCGAGGTCCACCGCGAACCCCGCGTCACGCAGTCGAGCAGCGACGACGGGCCCCAGCTCGGGGTCGTCCTCCAAGACCATTACGCGCATGGGCCGGAGCTTAGGCGACGTCGGGCCGCGCTCCCGGATGCCGTACGCCGAGTGCGCGGCCCGCCGCCCTGAGTGATCAACTGCTGGGCACGGTGTCCTCGAACGTGGTGCCCGCGCCGCGGTACGCCGCGACCTTGGCGGCCACCTGCGCCGGCGTGAGGACCTGGTCCTTGACGTGCAGGACGTAGTCGACCTGTTCGTCGTAGGAGCGCGGGGTGGAACTGGTCAGGCCGCCGAAGTCGATCAGCCACTGGTTGAAGTTGATCGACATCGGCCGCTCCGGCAGGTACGCGGCGTCGTGGGTGCCGAAGAGCTGGCCGTCGATGTAGTACTTGATGCTGCTGTTGTCGATGGTCAGCACCAGGTCGTGCCAGCCGTTGTAGCTCTGCCGGCCCTCGGTGTGCTGGTTGACCGCGATCCACGGGTCGGCCTGGTAGGTCTCCCAGGACGTCGTGTAGAGGATGTTGGAGGTCTCGCCCCAGCCGCCGTTGGGGAGGTACTCGAAGTCGTACTCGGAGTAGTCGTCCGCCAGCGGGGCCGTGAGGTCGTTGATGGTGAAGAACGTCTGCACGAGGTGGTCGCCGTCAGGTCCCGACCTGGGCGCGTCGTTGAACTTGACCCGCGCCGCGTAGGTGCCGTTCTTGAACTTCCTTGTGTTGGTGACGACTTCGGTCTGCTTGGTGCTCTCGCCGGTGCCGGACGTCGACGTCTCCAGGTTCATCACGGAGTTGCCGCTCGTGCTGGCGAACGTGACGTTCTCGGGCGCCCAGGTGGCACCGGAGACACCGGGACCGCCGGAGCTGGAGCGCACGCTCCAGCCGTGCGAGGAGATCTTCGGGTCGTTGTAGGCGCTGTAGTTGAAGTCGTCGAACAGCGTGGCGCCGGTGGCCGGGGGATCGGTCGGCGGGTCGGTGGGCGGGTTCGTCGGGTCGTTCCCGGCGGGGGCCGTGCCCCAGAGCGTGGTGCCGGCCAACTGCGCGGTCACCTTTGACCAGTCGGCGTACGACGTCTGCGCGGCACCGAAGGAGTAGTCGTCGCTCTGGGTCAGCGTCTGCCACGTCGACTGGTAGAAGCGCAGCTGCATGTCACTGGTGTCGGCCCCGGGCGCTAGGGTGCCCGCGCCGGAGGTGAAGCCGATCTCCAGGTAACGGTCCGCCGTGGCCGTCGGGTTGGCGAGCGTGCCGAAGGTGCCCGTGACGTTGGCGCAGCCCTTGACGGCCCAGGAACACGCGAAGCGGTAACTCGCGCCAGCCGAGTCCGCCTTGAAGTAGTAGCGGAGCTTGACGCTCGCCAACTGCACTGTGCTGGAGCCCGTGTTCCGCACCTTGAACCAGGGCTCGGACTGGTCGGCGGTGGCTCCCGTGGCGCTGGTGCGGTACTGCACGCTCAGCCCGTCGCCCGCCGCGCTTGCGGTGGACGGCATGGCGGTGAGCGCGGCGGCGCCCATGGCCACCGCGACGGCGGCGGACGCGGCGGCGCGGAGTCTGTTCTTCGCGAACCTGGTGTCGAACCTCTTGTCGAGTCTCATGTCGTGCCTCTCCAGAAAGGTGGGGTGATTCCGGAACGGACAGGTGAGCGGCGGTACTTGAGAGGGGGCGGTACGGGGAGGGGGGATGGCTCAGGGGTGGTACCGGACGCCGAGCGCGTCGAGGCGGGCCTTGTGGTCGTCGAGCCGGGACCGGAAGTCCGCCCAGTCGGTGGCGCCGCTCCAGGCGCGATCGGCCAGGGCGCACAGGCGGGGGTAGGTGAGGTACTCGACGCGCTCGGGCGTCCTGACGAACTCGGTCCACAACTGCGCCTGGGTGCCCAACACCCGCTCGGCCGCGCTCCGTTCGGCGTCCTCGGGCACGGGGTCGTGGGAGTGGACGGCGCGCAGATCGACGATGCCGCCGGGCTGGGCCGGGAGTTCGCCCGGGTCCTCGGACTGGGCGTAGTCGAGATAGGTCGCCCGGTGATAGGCACTGATGACGGGGTGGCCGCGGCGCGCCGCCGCCAGGGTGTGCGCCGAGTCGCGCCACGTCATCACCGCGAATTCCAGGGGCAGTTCGGCCCCCGTCTCGGCCCAGCCGACCGGACGCCGCCCGTGCCGTACGAGGAAGTCGCCGATCCGCCCGAGGAACCAGCCGTGCAGTGCCGCCGGGCTCGACAGGCCCTGCGCCAGGGCCCGTTCGCGGGCGGCGGCACTGTGCGTCCACTCGGCGGTGGGGCACTCCTCGCCGCCGACATGGATGTAGGGCGAGGGGAAGACGTCCATGACCTCGTCGAGGACCGTACGGCAGAAGTCGAGGACCTCGTCGTGGACCCCGAGGACGGTGTCGCACACGCCCCAGCGGGTCCAGACGTCGAGGGTGCGCTCGGGGTTGTTGCCCAGTTCGGGATACGCGGCGAGGGCGGCTCGTACATGCCCGGGCATCTCTATCTCCGGCATGACGGTGACCCCGCGGGCTGCCGCGTAGCTCACCAGGCCGGCGAGTTCGGCCCGGGTGTACGAGCCGCCGTGCGGGACGCCGTCGTACAAGTCGCTTCCGGCGGGGCCCACTTGGGACTCGGCGCGGTGACCGCCGATCTCCGTGAGCTTCGGGTAGGCGGACACCGGCATGCGCCAGCCCTGGTCGTCCGTGAGGTGCAGATGGAACACGCCGATCTTGTGCAGCGCCAACAGGTCGACGTACCGGCGCAGACAGGAGACGGGCTGGAAGTGCCGGGCCACGTCCAGCATCGCGCCGCGCCAGGGATGACGGGGGAGGTCGGTGATCTCGACGCAGGGCAGCACCCACCGGGTGTCGGGCTGCGGAGTCTCCGACAGGGCCTGCGGGGGCAGGAGTTGGCGGATCGTCTGGATACCGCGCAGCAGCCCGGTGAGGTGCGCGGCGCGCAGCAGTACGGCGTGCGGGGCGACGGTGAGGCCGTAGCCCTCCTCGCCGAGACCGGCCAGGCCGGGATCGAGTGTCAGGGTGAACTGCCCGTCCGGGGACGGCCGTAGCGGCAGGCCGGTGGCCGGGGCGAGCAGGGTGCGCAGCAGGTCCGCGGCCGGTTCGGCGCCCGCGCCGATGTGCAGGGCGGTGTCGGCGTCGAGGGTGAACTGCCCCGGCCGTACGGCGGACTTGGTGGGTCTGGGGACGAGGGAGAGCACGGAACGCTGTGCGGGCATGGGGCGCCTCCGGGACGGGACGGGGCGTGTGGGGGAGGCCCACCTGGGGAGGGCATGAACGGACACCTGACCACCTGACCAGTGGGGCCCACTGGACAGCTCACCTCTCGATGTGGGGATGAAGGTGGCATAGACCAATGCGGACGTCAACCCCTCGCACTGCAAGGGGACTTGGCGTGCGGGTCGGCCCGGTTCGGAAGGATCATCGCCCGGTGGTGGTTACACTGCCCGGGTCAACAGGGCGATTGCGGGCTACCGTTGGTCAACTGGTCAGGTGGTCAACCAGGGGCTCCGCGCATGAGGAGTACGACATGAAGGCCGACGCGCCAGGTGCGGTACTCAAACGGGAGCGGGTCCGCGACTTCATCCTCGACCTCGTCGAGTCGCACCACCCGGGGGACGCGATCCCGTCCGAGCGCGTCCTCTGTGCCCAACTCGGCGTGTCCCGGCCGACCTTGCGCGCGGCGGTGGACGAACTCGTCGCCGCGGGGCTGCTGGTGCGGGAGCACGGGCGCGGCATGTTCGTGGCGCCCGAGAAGATCACTCAGGAACTCGTCTCCGGCGAACAGACCATGACGGCGCCTCAGGCCTCCGGCGCCTGGTCGAGCCGCCTGCTGGAGTTCACCACCATCCCGGCCGGCGCCCGCGTGGGACGACGGCTGCGCCTCTCGCCCGCCGCCGAGATCGTGTACGTGGCCCGGCTGCGCCTGGTCGACGGCGCCCCGATGGCCATCGAGCACCTGCACATCAGGGCCGACCTCGTACCGACCCTGTCCGCACGGGAGTTGGAGGCCGGGGACCTGTACGAACACCTTCGGGAACAGCACGGCGTGCACGTCCAGGAGGCGGTCCAGGCGATCGAGCCGACCGTCGTCACCCGCGCCGAGGCCGAACTCCTCGACGTCCCCGAACTCTCCCCGGCCCTGCTCTTCGAGCGGCTGACGTCGGACACCACGGGCCGGCCCGTCGAATACGTCCACTCGGTCTATCGCGGCGACCGCTACCGCATCGTCTCCCGACTCACCCTCGGCCCTTCGGTGACGGTCCCGTCGACCCCGCTCGGCCACCATCCCGGCATTCCCCCGGGCGACTTCGCCCACCGGGACACGATCGCGGCGTCCACGCGGGGGGACATTCAGTCGGCGTCCTGAGGCGCGGGTGCTGGCGTGGTCCGTGCCCTGGTGACCGCGTCGTAGAGGGACTTCGGATCGTCGGCGTGCAGCCTGATCACCCGTACGAGGCGAGGCGCGCCGAGGAGCTTGGGCGCGTTGACCGGTTCGGTCAGTTCGAGGGTGAGGGAGGTCTGGGAGCCGACGGGGAGGTTCAGTTCGCCGTCCTTCTTCTCGTGGGTGAACCGCGTCTCGCGTCGGAAGGAGGCGATCTGCGCGAGGGGGACGCGGAGGTCGACGTGGGCCGCCTGCCGGACGCGCAGGACACCTCCGGCGAGGACGTGTGGCCGGGTGACGGCGGCCGCGTGCATGCCGAGGACGAACAGGACGGTGTAGACGTCGACGACCAGGAGGACGGCGTGGACGACGGGCCACCTGGCGAGCAGAAACGACAGGGCGACCGTCTCGGCCATGCACACGAACGTGAGGCCGTACATCATGCCCGCTTGGTCGCGGGCGTGCGGGAAGACCCCGTCGGCCTCGCCGACACCGTGCGGACGGCGTGCGATCCACCGGACCAGGCTCGCCAGGATCCGCGCCTCGTGCGCCACGTACCGCGCCACGCGCTCGGGCACGAGCCTCGCCAGCGCCTCACGCCGGGACAGGCCGAGCCGCCGTAGCCGCAGCCAGACGTGGGCCTCGGCGGCGAGGAGTATCAGCAGGAGCGCCTTGCCGCCGAGCAGAACGGCGTCCGGCACCGGAACTCCGCTGAACAGGCAGGCCACCAGGGCGAGTTGGGCGGGCACTGCGATGGCGCGCAGCCTCCGTTGGACCGGTCCACGTGCGGGGGCTCCGGGCTGGGGGAGGGGCGTCTGGATCTCCGGCGTCGTCGTCATGACGGGGGTTCCTGTCGGTACGGCGGGGCTTTCTGCCGGTGCTTCGCGAGGTCGATCGCCCGGCGTACCGCCGCCGACTGGGCCGGTGCCAGGTCCGCGAAGAGGGCGTCGGTCAGACCGGCGTCCGGCTGGTCGGAGAACCGCACGGCCAGGTCGTCGGGCAGCAGGGCCGCGAGCGCGGCGGCGGCACGGGTCAGCCCGGGGTCGTCCGGATCCTTGTCGGCGAGGGCGTCCAGCAGGGCGTACATCTCGCCCGCGTGCTCCGCCATTCCCCGCAGCGTCTCCATCAGCCGGACCCGGTCCGCCTCGGGGGCCACGGTGTCGAGGAGGGCCAGGATCTCCCGGTCCTTCACGGCCATGGGGGAGTCCGGCAGCTCGCCGAGGCCCGCCAGGAGGGCGGCGAGCTGCGGTGAGAGGGGCGCGTCGGCGGTCAGGCCCCCGTCCCGTGCCTCGGCCAGCAGCGCGGCGAGCCGTTCGCGCCGCTCGTGGATGACCGTTTCCTGCTGTGCGAGGTCCTCGTCCAACTCCTGGAGGACGTCCACCAGTTCGCGGCCCTCGTCGTCCGCGATGACGTCGCGCACCTCGTCGAGACCGAGGCCCAGCTCGGTCAGCCGCCGGATCCGGGCCAGCAGGACGGCGTCCCGGATGCCGTACTGGCGGTAGCTGTTGCTCCGCCGTACGGGTTCGGGCAGCAGCCCGAGATGGTGGTAGTGCCGCACGGCCCGCGGGGTGACCCCGATGAGGGCGGCGATCTCGCCGATTCGCATGAGGTCAGTAGAAACCCTGACGTCGCGACAAGGTCAAGGAGGCTTGGGCGACGGGCGGTGCGCGCCGCCCAAGCCGTGCCGAGCATCGGGTTCCACCGGGTGGAGAGGGGGCCGGATCGCCGATGACCACGCGGCCGCGGCTCCCGTCCGGGGTGAGTGGATCGGGGTGCTCGGCTCCGCGAACTGCCCCTGCCCGCCCCGTACTTACAGCTCCCCGGGCCGCCCGTACCGGTAGAAGAACGGGCCGATCTGGCCGGCCAGCGCGCGGGTCAGGCCCGAGCTGTCCTCCATGAGGCGCGCGCCCGGGTCGAGGTCGCCGACGTAGAGCGGGTCGAAACCGGCGTCCGTGATGAGCTGCGCGGTGACGTCCTTCGCGCCCGGCTCGGCGGCGTAGAAGTTGCTCGGGGTCACGCGCTGGGTGCCGATCTGGTCGTACGCCGAGGCGAAGACCGTGTTGAACGACTTCGCGGTCGGGCCGCCGACGATCGACTTCACCTGGTGCGCGAGGGAGGGGAAGGCGGTGTCGCGCTCCGAGTAGAGGTTGGTCGCGTCGATGGTGACCTGGCCGTTGGGCCCGGTCACGCCACTCAGTGCCTCGGCGATCTGGTTGCCGGGGACGGCCACGACCACCACATCGGCGTCCGAGGCGTCACCGCCGTCCCGGCCCAGCGTCCTGACCTCGTGCCCGGCCTTCTCCCACAGGCGGGCCAGGCCGCCGCCGACGTGTCCTCGTCCGATCACCGTGATGTTCATGCCGGCCTCCGGTCTGCCTGGGGTTGCGTTGCGGGAGGATGTGTCCTCGTTGACGTATCAACAAAACACCACTGATGTTGTCGTGTCAACCAATGCCGCCAGGGCGGGGGAGGAGCAGCGAGCGCTGTTCCTCCCCCGCCCTGAGGGGATGGGGGTGAGGGGACGGGCGGATCTCAGACGGCCTGCGCGGTGGGCAGGATGGTGATCTCGGTGAGGTTGACGTGGCGCGGTACGGCGGCCATGAAGGCGACGGTCTCGGCGACGTCGGCGCTCTGCAGGACGTCGATGTCGTGGATGAGGTCGGCCATCAGCTTGGACGCGTCGGGGTCGGTGACGTGGTCGGGCAGCTCGGTGTCGACCATGCCGGGCTCGATGGTGGCCACGCGGACCATCTTCGGGCCGAGTTCCACGCGGAGCAGCCGGGTGAGGTGGCTGATGTACGCCTTGGTGCCGGAGTAGATCGAGAACTTCGTCAGGATGCGGGTGGCCGCGATCGACGAGGTGTTGATCAGGTCGGCCGGCTTGCCCGCGGCGGCGGACTCCGTGAGGTGGGGGAGGAACGCGGCGATCACGTTCATCAGCCCGCTGATGTTGAGATCGATCTGGCGCTGCCAGTCGTCGACCTTCAACTCCTCTATGCCGGAGATGAGTTGGACACCGGCGTTGTTGAACACCAGGTCGGCCTTGCCGAAGCGCTCGGCGACCTGGTCGGCGGCGGCCTGGACGGCGGCGCGGTCGGTGACGTCGACGGCCAGGGCGAACGCGGTGCCGCCTGCGGCCTCGATGTTCTTGACCACGCCTTCCAGGCGCTCCTTGCGGCGGGCCAACACGACGACGGTGGCGCCGAGTTGGGCGAGCCGTTCGGCGGTGACGGCACCCATGCCGCTGGAGGCGCCGGAGACGACGGCGACGCGGCCGGAGAGGGGGGTACCGGTGAGCAGGGCGGAAGTAGACATCACAGAACCTCAATCACTCTGATGGGGAAGGTGTTTGATGGTGTGTTAGGTGTGGGGGGTGCATCGGATGTGTCGGGTGGTGGCCAGTGCGGGTGCCCGAACTCGTCGGCACGGGCACCCGGACTCCTCGGGCACGGGGGTCGAACTCCTCGCGCCCGGGCGCCCGTTGCGCGTCAGGCGGCGTCGTCGTGCCCGGTGGCCGCGGACTTCTCGCGCCACGGGGCCAGGTCGTCCTGCACCTGCTGGTACTTGACCTCCAGCCGCTCCAGCGTGTCGCGGCCGAGGTAGAGGTGCGTCGGCAGCTTCTCGGTACCGGTGACCTCGACGATGAGGGCCGCGCCGAGGACGGGGTCGCCGAGCTGCGCGTGGTTGGCCCGGTCGATCCAGTCGAGCGTCACGTGCGCCGGGGTGTCGTCGTAGTCGGCGATACGGTTCGCGGCGACCGAGAGGGAGCTGGAGTCGAGGAAGTCGGTGCGGAAGACGCCCGGTTCGACCACCATCGACTGGATCCCGAACGGCGCCATCTCGGCGGAGAGCGCCTCACTGACGCCGGCGACCGCGAACTTCGACGCGGAGTACAGGCTGACCCCGGGCTCGCCCTCGAAGCCCGAGCGGGAACCGATGTGCACCAGCTTGCCGGAGCCCTGCTTGCGCATGACGGGCAGGACGGCCCGGGTGACGTTGATCAGGCCGAAGACGTTGAGGTCGAACAGCGACCGCGCCTCCGCGTCCGTGATCTCCTCCAGCGCGCCGAGCAGACCGCGGCCGGCGTTGTTCACCAGGACGTCGATACCGCCGAAGCGCTCCACCGCGGCCTCGACCGCCTGCGGGATGCTGTCGTTGTCCGTGACGTCCAGGGCGACGGCGAACACGTTGTCGGACTTCTTGAGGTCGTCGGGTACCCGCTCCGGATTCCGTACGGCGACCACGACATTGTTACCGCCTGCCAGTGCGGCCCGGGCGATTTCCGCGCCGATTCCGCGGGAGGCGCCGGTGACAAACCACGTAGCCATGGGGAGAACCTCTTTCGTCGCTTCCCCTTTGTGGGGGGATTTCCTGTTGACGAGTACGAGTCTGTCCCGCCGCGACGGGGCTATGAAGGCAGCGGTTTTCCTGGGAGTCCCACACCCAGGAACGGGCGTCGACCGGTGAAGTCGGTGACATGTCAACAACCTGGTACCGTGAGGCCATGTCCGAACCGCGATGGCTCACCCCCGACCAGGCCGACGTCTGGGCGAAGTACCGGAGAGTGCGCCGCGAGCTGCAGCGGGCCCAGGACCAGCAACTTCAGCGGGATTCAGGCCTGTCGGCGGCGGACTACGCCCTCCTCGCGCCCCTGTCCGAGTCCGCCGACGGCGTGCTGCGCGCGCGGGAGCTCGGTGCCGAGGTCGACTGGGAGCGCAGCCGGCTGTCCCATCAGATCAGCCGCATGGAGAAGCGCGGGCTCGTCACGCGCGAGCCCTGCGCGGACGACGCCCGCGGCTCGATGGTGCGGCTCACGGAAAAGGGCCGGGAAATGATCGAGGCCGCCGCGCCCACGCATGTGGAGAACGTACGGCGGCTTTTCTTCGACCCGCTCACGTCGGACGAGGTGCGGCTTTTCGGCGATTTCCTGGACCGAATACTGGGAGCGGTCGAGCGGAATTCCCAGTAACCCGGGTCGGGCTTTTACTGGGCGCCCCGCGCCGGATCCTGCTGGTGCGGCACCTCGGGCGCGCTGAGTGAACCCAGCAGGGCCAGACCGTCCGCCGAGGGCGAGTCCGGCTCGGCCTGCAGGATGATGAGCTGCTGCCCGGGCGCGCTGCGGATGTTGAGCGCCTCGTGCCGCAGCTCCAGGTCCCCGACCACGGAATGGCGCATCTGCTTGACTTCGTAGGGCGGGACCCGGGTGTACTCACGGGCCCACAGCGAGCGGAACTCGGGGCTGCGCACGGACAGTTCACCGACGAGTTCCAGGATGCGGGGATCCTCGGGCGTGCTCGCGGCGGACTGCTGGAGGTCGGCGACCGCGCGGTTCTTCGCGCGTTCCGGGCTCCGGTAGAACGTCTTCGCCGCGGGGTCCAGGAAGAGCATGCGCAGCACGTTGTCGTGCTGGGTGAAGTCGCGGTAGAGGGCGTCGGCCAGGGCGTTGGTCGCCAGCAGATCCTGGGCGTGACCGATGATGAACGCCGGCGTCCTGGTCCAGCTCTCGATCAGCTGTCGCAGATGCGGGCGCACCCGCTCGACGCGGGAGGGCGACTTCGTACGACGGCTTGTGGGTCGCGCCAGCCGGAACAGCTCCAGTCGGTCCGCCTCCGCGAGCCGCAGCACACGGGCCATGGCCTCCAACACCCGTACCGACGGGCTCAGTTCACGGCCCTGCTCGAGTCTGCTGTAGTAGCTCGGGCTGACCCCGGCGAGCGCGGCGACCTCGTCGCGGCGCAGCCCGGGCACCCGTCGCCGGCCGGAGCCGGACAGCCCCACGTCGGCGGGGCTGACGCGCTCCCGGCGCGAGCGGAGGAACTGACCCAGCCCTTCAACCGGGCCGGGGCGCACGTCGTCGTTGTACATACCGTCGAGGCTAGGCGGAAAAAACCCGGAGAAGCTCTGCCGACGGTGGGTGCGTTGCACCCAGGATCACGGCTCCCGGGGTGGCACGGAGGAGCTGCGGGGCAGGTCGCCCGGGTGGTGAATCACGCTGTGTGAAGAGTGTGGAACCTGGTGCGTTTGTGCGCGAGCGGCTCTTCTCAACGATCGAAAAGCATCTAGTCTTGCCGCATGAGCAATGGGACCCCTTTGGGTGATTTCCTCCGGGCCCGCCGCGAGGCCCTCAAGCCCCAGGACGTCGGTCTGCCCGAGTACGGCCGACGCCGGGTGCCGGGACTGCGCAGGGAAGAAGTCGCGATGCTCGCCGGAGTCAGCTCCGACTACTACATCCGGCTGGAGCAGGGCCGCGAGAACAGCCCGTCGCCGCAGGTCCTGGAGGCCGTGGCGCAGGCGCTCAAGCTGGACGCGGAGTCCGCCGACCATCTCAACCGCCTTTGTCTGACGCCCTCGCAGCGGCCGCACGACTGGGGCCAGGCCGATATCAGCCCGCAGCTGCTGCAGTTGATGGACGGCTGGGAGCACACTCCGGCGTTCGTGCTCGGCCCGGCGCTCGACATCCTCGCGGGCAACTCC
The DNA here is from genome assembly GCF_000716605.1 of Streptomyces sp. NRRL F-525. GTDB lineage: Bacteria > Actinomycetota > Actinomycetes > Streptomycetales > Streptomycetaceae > Streptomyces. The sequence continues at coordinate 108,838 of NZ_JNXE01000011.1, forward strand.
CTTGCCACGGCGCTGCACAGCGGGTTCGACGCGTTCGACAACCTCGCGCGGAACGTGTTCGTGGATCCGGCGGGGCGCGAGTTCTACCAGGAGTGGGAGCGGGCCGCGCACTCCTGTGTCGCCGAACTCCGGGCCGCCTACGGACACGATCCCGAATCGGCCCGTATTGCCGAGGTGGTCGACGAACTCTCCGCGGAGAGCGAGGAGTTCGCGGGTCTCTGGCGGCTGCACGACGTCAAGAGCAAGTCCCAGGAAGGCAAGCACCTCAAGCACCCGGACGTCGGCGACCTGCACATCGCTTTCGCCGCGTTCACGGTCAACGGCGCCCCGCATCAGCAACTCGTCGTCTACCAGGCCGAACCGGCGAGTCCGACGGCGGAGGCCTTCGAGACGCTGAGGGCGCTGGCCGCGGAGCCGAAGAAGGCCCAGGCGAACGCAGGCACGTAAACAAACCGAGCCTGGTCCTCCCGCACCCAGGAAAACCGCGGCCTTCATACCGGCGCGCCGTCTGCCGAGACTCGAAGCGGCAGACAGCGCGCCGGCCCCGCCGCCGGGACGCGCTCCGTACGGCGTCGGGAGCGGACATGACCACCGTGAAGGACCTTCAGCCCCACCCCCTGGACCAGGTTCACCATCTGATCGAACCCGGTCCCGTCATCCTCGTCACCACCCGGCACCGGGGCGTCCCGAACGTGATGACCAATGGCTTCAACATGATGGTCCGCCACGCCCCGCCGCTGATCGCGTGCACCATCGGCCCCTGGGACCACAGTTACGAGGCGCTCGTCGAGACCGGCGAGTGCGTCGTCTCCGTCCCGACGGCGGAGATGGCGGCCACGGTCGTCGACATCGGCAACTGCTCGGGCGCGGACGTCGACAAGTTCGAGGAGTTCGACCTGACCGCCGTGGACGGCGAGAAGGTCCAGGCGCCGCTCGTCGCGGAGTGCTTCGCCAACATCGAGTGCCGGGTCGCCGACACCAGCCTCGTCGCCCCCTACAGCCTGTTCGTCCTGGAGCCGGTCCGGGCTTGGACCGATCCAACGCAGCCCGCCCCGCGCCTGTTCCACCACCGCGGCGACGGCACCTTCACGCTGGACGGCCCGACCGTCGATCTCAAGGACCGCATGACCAAGTGGCAGTACCTTCTGTAAGCCCGCCGATCCTCTGGACACTGGAGACTCGACCATGCCCCGAGCAGTGAAGTTCTCGCGCTACGGCGGCCCGGAGGTGCTGGAGGTCGTCGAGGTGCCGCGACCGAAGCCGGGCCCCGGGGAAGTACTCGTCCGGGTCGTCGTCGCCGGGGTCAATCCCGGCGAGGCCGGCATCCGGCAGGGCGTCTTCGCGGACATGTGGCCGGCCGGCTTCCCCGAGGGACAGGGCAACGACTTCGCCGGCTGGGTCGCCGAACTCGGCGCTGGCGTAAGCGAGTTCGCGGTCGGCGACGAGGTCATCGGCTATCTGCCCCGAAGGGCGCAGGCCGACTACGTCGTCTCGCCCGCCGACGTCCTCGCCCCCAAGCCCGCCGACATCAGCTGGGAGGCCGCGGCGCCGCTGTCCGCGGTCGGTGTCACGGCATGGGCCGCCGTAGACGCCGTGGACCTGGAAGCCGGGGACACCGTCGTGGTGTCCGGCGCGGCCGGCGGGGTCGGCTCCCTCGCCGTGCAGCTCGCGCGGCTGCGCGGCGCCACGGTCATCGGCACCGCCGGACCCCACAACGCGGACTTCCTGCGCTCGCTCGGTGTCGTCCCCGTCGAGCACGGCCCCGGCCTCGCCGACCGGCTGAAGGCCGCGGCACCCGACGGGATCGACGCGTTCGTCGACACCTTCGGCCAGGGCAACGTCGACATCGCCGTCGAACTGGGCGTGCCCCCGCACCGCGTCAACACCCTCGCCGACGGCCGGGCCGTAGCCCGCTATGGCGTCCGCAGCAGGGCCCAGGAGGACGTCTTCACCCCTCAACTGGTCGCCGAACTGGCCGAACTGGTCTCCAAGGGACAACTCACCGTCCCCATCAGCCAGGTGTATCCGCTGGAACAGGTGCAGGAGGCCTACCGACAGGTGCAGCGGCGGCACACGCGGGGAAAGATCGTGCTCAGCCTGGTCCCGCCCGACGAACGCTCCGCACCGCGCGCCTGACGCCCCGACCGCACTCCACGGAGGACCCCATGCCCGTACGCCGTATCGGTCTCGTCGTCCACCAGGGACGTGAGACCGCCCGGGAGGCGGCGGCCGCCGTGCACGCCTGGAGCGAGGCGCACGACGTCCGCTGCACGGAGATCGACGTCTGGGCCAAGGACCATCACCGCCGGGCCGGACGCGAGGAGGCCGAGGCCGCGGGCAACCCCGACCTCGTCGTCACCCTCGGCGGCGACGGCACCTTCCTGCGCGGCGCCCGCATCGCGGTCAAGAGCGGGGCCGACGTCCTCGGCGTCGACCTCGGCAAGGTCGGCTTCCTCACCGAGGTCCCGGCCTGCGACATCGACGAGGCCCTCGACGCCGTGCACGAGGGGCGGGCCATCGTGGAGGAGCGCATGACGCTGACCATGCGTGCCTCCCGGCCGCTGGACATCCCCGAGGAGATGGAGGCCCTGCTGCGCTACGGCCGCGGTCCCGCCCTGCCGCCGCCGCAGGTCCGGCCCGAGACCACCGAGGGCGGCGGCTGGGGCTGCGCGCTGGACGTCACCGCGCTCAACGACGTCGTCCTGGAGAAGCTCGCCCGGGACCGGCAGGTCGGCGTCGGCGTCTACCTGGCCGGACGCCTGCTGGCGACCTACTCCGCCGACGCGCTCGCCGTCGCCACCCCGACCGGCTCCACGGCCTACAGCTTCGCCGCCGGCGGGCCCGTCCTCTCACCCCACATGGACGCCGTCGTCTTCACGCCGATCGCCCCGCACATGACGTTCAACCGCAGCGTGATCGCCGCCCCCGACGAACCCGTCGGCCTGCGCGTCCTGCCCCACTCCGGCCAGGCGATCGTCACCGTCGACGGCCAACTCCGCGGCGTCCTGGACCCCGGCGACTGGATCGGCGTCTTCCGCGCCCCCCAGCGCGTCCGCCTCGTCCGCCTCCGCCCGACCGATTTCTACGGCAGGCTGCGCGACCGGTTCCGGCTCACGGACGCGCCTGCCAACGCCCAGGACGGTCCCTCGGAACCGTTCTTCCGCCCGGACACCCCGGTCCCGGCGGACCTCGCGGGGATGCGGCTGCCGCCTGCCGCTCAGTAGGTCACGCGGGAAGGCGGACGGTGAAGACCGTGCCGACGCCGACCGTGCTGGTCACCGTCACCGTCCCGCCGTGCGCCTCGGTCAGCCTGCGCACGATGGCGAGGCCCAGTCCGCTGCCGCCGGTGCGCCGGCTGCGTGACTTCTCCGCTCGCCAGAAGCGGTCGAAGACCCGGGGCAGATCCTCGGCGGGGATGCCGGTGCCGGTGTCGGCGACCTCGATCGTCACGTGGTCGGCGGTCCGGCGGGCGCGCAGGGTGACGGTGCCGCCGGGCGGGGTGTGCCGTATCGCGTTGGACACCAGGTTGCCGATGACCTGCCGCAGCCGTACGGGATCGCCGGACAGGTCGGGGTCGCCGTCCGTGCGGGTGGTGAGGGTGACGCCCGCGGTCTCGGCGCGGCCGAGGTGCGCGGTCGCGACATGGTCGAGGAGGTCGCGTACGAAGAGGGGTTCGGGGTGGATGCGCAGCTGACCGGCGTCCGCCTCGGCGAGGTCCTGGAGGTCGTCGACGATGTGCTGGAGCAGCAGCGCCTCTTCGAGGAGGGAGTCGACGAGCGCCTGGTCGGAGGTGGCGATGCCGTCCTGCACGGCTTCCAGCCAGCTGCGGATGGTGCTGAGCGGGGTGCGCAGTTCGTGGGCGACATCGCTGACCATCGCCTTGCGCTGCCCCTCCATGCGTTCGCGGCGCTCGGCGAGGTCGTTGAAGGCGGCGGCGAGATAGCCGATCTCGTCGTTGGTGGTGACCGGTACGCGCTGGTGTTCCTCCACCGGGCGGCGGGCCGCGTCGGCCAGGGCACGCAGCGGCCTGACGAGCCGGGTACCGACGACGACGGTGACGGCCACAGTCACCAGCAGCACCAGCCCGGCGACACCGGCGATCCGGGCGGTGTTGGCGGAGGAGAAGTGGAAGGCGGGGGCGCTCGTAACGCCGGCCGGGGTGGTGACGTACAGCAGCGCGGCCGGTGCCACATAGGGGGTGAGCTGGTCGCGGCGGGCGGTGTCGAGGCAGGTCCGGGCGATCTGGCTGTCGCCCTTCGTACGGATGACGAAGTCCATGGCGAGCTTCACCTCGGGCTGCCTCTGGCGCTCCAGGCAGTCGTTGACCATGGTGTTGACCCGGCCGAGCGGCCCGATCTCGGTCTTGACGGGATCGCTGAGCTCGTCGAGTCCGCAGCCCAGGTCCACGAAGGATCCCAGGGCGCTGTCGGGGAGCTTGATGGACGGGCGGCCGCTCGGCTCCTCGACGAGGGTGGCGGCACCGGTCGTGCCGCGCAGACAGTAGAGGATCTTGTCCGCCCACTGGCGCAGGTCCTTCCGCTCGGCGGCGGTCAGCCGGTACGGGCCGACGGCACGCGGGTCGATCCGGTCGCTCTCGCCGCCGGACAGCAGGGCGGGGTCGGTGTGCAGCGGATCGACGACCGCGGAGGCCCTGACGGGGAGCGCGGCGGTGGTGGCGGACGACGCGGCGATGGTACGACGGCTCTGCGTGGTCAGGGTGATCCGGCGGCCGGTGCGTTCGGCGAGGCGGCGCAGGGTGGGGGCGACGCCGTGCCAGTCCGGGTGGACGGCGGCGTAGCCGACCAGCGTGTCGTAGATCTCGGTGTCGGAGGACAGGAGTTGGCCCTGTTCCTGCTGGATGGCGCTGCTGGTGGTGCGGGCGGCCAGCCAGGCGGTGGCGGCGACCGAACAGACGGCGATCATCACGGAGGTGGCGAGCAGGCGGACCAACAGGCTTCTGTGCAGCGGCACTTTGGCGCGGACGCGTGCCCTGTACTTCGTGCCGTTGTCTCCCGCTGTCCCCAACTCCGGTTCAGCGCGCACGAGTTCCGTCCATGAGCTTGTAGCCGACGCCGTACACGGTCTGCAGATAGGCGGGTCGACGGGGGACGGCCTCGATCTTCTTGCGCAGGTTGAGGATGTGCACGTCGATGGTCCGCTCCGTTATGTAGCGGTCGAACCCCCGGGTCAGGGCGAGGAGTTGGCGGCGGGTGAAGACCCGCTCCGGTTCGGCGGCCATCGCTGCGAGGATCTCGAACTCCCCGGGTGTGCAGACCACTTGGCGTCCGTCGAGGGCGACGGTACGGCGGACCGGGTCGACGGCGAGCGCGCCGATCCGCAGCACGGGGTCGTCCGGCGCCGCCGTCGCGCCCCGTGTCCGCCGCAGCAGGGTGCGGATGCGGGCCATCAACTCCCGTGGGCTGTACGGCTTGGTCATGTAGTCGTCGGCGCCGAGGTCCAGGCCGAGCAGGAGATCCTCCTCCGTGCTGCGCGCGGTCAGCATCAGCACCGGCACCTCGCACTCCCGGCGCAGCACACGGCACACGTCCAGCCCGTCGACCAGGGGCATCATCACGTCGAGGACGAGCAGATCGGGCTGTCGGCGCCGTACCTCGTCGATGGCCGCGCGCCCGTCGTGGACGACCAGGGAGGAGTGGCCCTCGCGTTCCAGATAGCGCCGGATCACCTCGGCCTGTTTGACGTCGTCCTCGGCCACCAGGACATATGCGTTCACGCGGCTCACCCTAAGGTCGCCACCGTGACAGCAGACAGGACTCTGATGGTGGCCTGACAGGATCTTCATATCCTCCGGTCACGGTTCCGCCATGTCGAAACGCACTAGTCGAAGGCGCTCCGCCACCCTGGCCGCGGTAGCCGCACTGACCCTGCTGTCGGCCTGCGGCGGCGGCTCGGGCGGGAACGGGAAGACCGCCGCCAAGGACACCGGCGTCGCCTCCATCAAGACGCCGAAGACGAGCGGCGCGTCGGCGTCGGCGAGTGCCGCCGCGGAGTCGGGCCGCCCCCAGATACGGCTGGACACGAGCTACGCGGAGACGGACCGGCTGTGGGGCGTCTTCTGGGACTGCCTGCGCGACCAGGGTGTCCCCGGCGGCCACAAGGGGAGCCAGTTCGTCCCCGACGGAAAGGAGTCCGACCATCCCGCCGCCTACAGAGCCTGCCTCCCGAAGAGGCCGCTCACGCCACCGGAGCTGGACCCGGCGACGAACCCGCACTACATGGACGACTACCGCACATACATCAGGTGCCTGAACGACGGAGGCCTGAAGGTCAAGGCCCTGCCCAACGGCGGCGGCTGGAACTACGACGGCCAGAGCTCCCTGACCCAGGCCCAGCAGGACGAACTCGACCACGACTGCGAGCTGAAGGCCTACAAGTGACGACGACCGGCGACGACAACGACGGCACCCGCTCGCGTCGCGGAAGCCGCCGCCTGAAGATCGGGGCCGTGGCCCTGGCTGGCGTCACGGCCACCGCGCTCGGCGTCACCGTATGGCAGGACGGGAACACGAAACCGAGCACGACGGCCGCCGACTCGGCCAGGGTCGGCACCGCCACGGTGATCCGGACCGACCTCTCCGACGCCCAGACGCTGAGCGGGACTCTGGGCTACAGCAAGGCGGCGCCGGTCAAGGGCGCGAAGGCGGGGCTGGTCACCTGGCTGCCCGCGCCGGGCGCGAGGGTGACCCGCGGCCACGCGCTGTACAAGGTGGACAACGTGCCGGTGCCGGTGTTCTACGGCGCGACCCCGCTCTACCGCGCGCTGAACGCGAGGGGGATGACCGGTCCGGACGTGCGGGTGGTCGCCGACAACCTCAAGAGGCTCGGCTACGACATCGGGTCGCAACCGGCGCCGGGCACCTGGGTTGCTCAACACCCGGCCCCGGCTGAGGAGTCCGGCAAGACGTCCACCGACAGGGCGGCCCCCGCCGAGACACCAACCCCGACGCCCACCGCGACCGCGACCGCGACCTCGGTCAAGGTGAAGGAGGGCGACGGAGTCCTCACCGCCGACCTGATCGCGGCGGTCAGGCGCTGGCAGACCTACGCCGGAATGCCCGCCACCGGAGTGCTCGGCATCGGCGACGTCGTCGTCCAGCCCGGCGAGGTCCGCGTCGGCGCGGTGCAGGCGCAGACCGGTGACGACGCCAACGGCAGCCTGATGACGGTCAGTTCGACCACCAAGAAGGTGTCCGTACCCGTGGACGCGACCCGCGTCGGCACCATGGCCCGGGGCAACCGCGTCACGGTGACCCTCCCCGACAACTCCACCGTCACCGGCACCGTCGAAGCGGTCGGCGCCACCGCCACCGCCACCGACAACAACGACGGCGACACCAGCGGCGGAGGCGGCCCGGCCCAACTCACCGTCACCGTCCGGGTTCCCGACGCCGGCGCTGTCGCGAGACTCACCTCCGCCCCCGTCCAGGTCGCCTTCACCTCCCGGACCCGCAAGGGCGTCCTCGCCGTACCGGTCGGCGCGCTGCTCGCGCTGAGCGAGGGCGGTTACGCCGTCCAACTCCCCGGCGGCCGGCTGCTCGCGGTGCGGACCGGCATGTTCGCCAAGGGCCTCGTCGAGGTCACCGGCGACGGCCTCACCGCCGGGCTGAAGGTGGTGACCACGTCATGAAGAGCCGACCGGTCCTCGCCGTGACCAACGCGGGCATGGCCTACCCGGGCGGAGTCACCGCCCTCGACGGTGTCTCCCTCGCCATCGCGGAGGGTGAACTCCTCGCCATCGTCGGCCCGTCGGGGTCCGGCAAGTCGACGCTGCTGAACATCATGGGCACCCTGGACCGCCCGACCAGCGGCACCGTGGAGATCGGCGGCCACGACGTCGCCACCCTCTCCGACCGCCGCCTGTCCGCCCTGCGCGGCCGCCTCCTCGGCTTCGTCTTCCAGCAGTTCCACCTCACCGACGGGCTGAGCGCCGCCGAGAACGTCGCAACAGGCCTGCTCTACGCCGGAGTTCCGCGCCGTCAGCGCCAACCGCTGGCCCGCGAGGCACTCGCCCGGGTCGGCCTCGCCCGCCGCGCCGGACACCTCCCCAACCAGCTCTCCGGCGGCGAACGCCAACGCGTCGCCATCGCCCGCGCGTTGGTCAACCGCCCCGCCCTGGTGCTGGCGGACGAGCCGACCGGCGCCCTCGACACCGCCAACGGCCGTGCCGTACTGGACCTGTTGACCACCTTGAACGCCGAGGGCACCACCATCGCGATCATCACCCACGACCGGGACATCGCCCGGCGTCTGCCCCGCAGGATCGAGATCCTCGACGGCCGCCTCGTCGCCGATGTCCGCGGCGGCGGCTTCGACGAGGACACCCTCGCCATCAGTACCGCGGACCTCGCCGCCGAGGACACCCTCGCGATCCACCTCGACCCGCTCACCGACACCGACGGGGATCACCGGCCATGACCGCAACAACCGCACCCCACCGGCCCGTTACGCGCTCCCTCGCCGACACCGAGCCGGTCCGCCTGGCCCCCCTCGACATCCTGCGCCTGGGCCTGCTCGGCATCCACACCCGCAAGATGCGCGCGGCCCTGTCCGCGCTGGGCATCTCGATCGGCATCGCCACGATGATCGTCGTCACCGGCATCCCGGCGTCCAGCCAGAAGGCCCTGATGAACCAGCTCTCCGCGCTGGGCACCAACATGCTCCAGGCCGTGCCGGTCCCCAACCAGACCCCGCCGGTCCAACTCCCGCCCCAGTCCGTGGACATGGTCCGCCGGATCGGCCCGGTCACGGTGGCCAGCGCGGTCGCCAACACCCACGCCGAGGTGTTCCGCAACGACCACGTCGACGCCGACGACTACGCGGGGCTCACCGTCCTCGCCGGCAGGACCGATCTGCTGCACGCGATCAACGCCAAGGTGCAGTCCGGGAGTTACCTCACGGCGACCACCGAGAAGTTCCCCACGGCCGTCCTCGGCTCGGTCGCCGCCACCCGGATGGGCATCGCGAAGATAGTCCCCGGTCAACCCGCCCCGCAGATCTACATCAACCAGCGCTGGTTCACCGTCATCGGCATCCTGGCGCAGACGCCGCTCTCGCCCGACATCGACCGCTCGGTGCTGGTCGGCTGGGACGCGGCCCGCACCCAGCTGAACTTCGCGGGTCACCCCACGGTGATCTACGTCAAGGCCCGTGAGGACGGCATCGACGCCGTCCGCAACGTCCTCGCCCCCACCATCTACCCGGAACTCCCCGGCATGGTCCAAGTCAGCCGCCCCTCCGACGCGTTGGCCGCCAAACGCGCCACCCGGACCACCTTCTCCGCCCTCTTCCTGGGCCTCGCCGGAGTTGCCCTCCTCGTGGGCGGGATCGGCGTCGCCAACACCATGGTCATCTCCGTCCTCGAACGCCGTCGCGAGATCGGCCTGCGACGGGCCCTGGGAGCCAACAAGGGCCAGATCCGCGGCCAGTTCCTCACCGAGTCCATCGCCCTGTCCTGCCTCGGCGGCCTCGCCGGGACGGTCCTCGGTATCCTCGCCACCATCGGCTACGCGACCTACCAGAACTGGCCCCCGGTGATCTCGCTCCCCGCCGTCGCGGGCGGCTTCGGCGGTGCCGTCCTCATCGGCATGGCCGCCGGTGTCTACCCCTCGATCCGGGCCTCCCGCCTCACCCCCACCGAAGCCCTCGCCACGACGTGACGCGGCCGGCGGCGAGGGGCCGCCCCCGCACGTACGGGCGAGTTTCACACAGGCGCCACCAGACCCTTCCCTGACGTTTGTTGCTCTTGGAACACTCGCACCGCGCGCATTTCGCCATGTTCCGGCCGGCCGCGCGTCAGGATGAGAGGTGCCTCACCCATGTCCGAAGTCAATCGGCGTCGCTTTCTCCAACTCGCGGGTGCCACCACGGCGTTCACGGCGCTGTCGAACAGCATCGAGCGTGCCGCCGCGCTCCCGGCGAACCATCGCTCGGGGAGCATCGAGGACGTCGAGCACATCGTCGTCCTGATGCAGGAGAACCGGTCCTTCGACCACTACTTCGGCTCGCTCAGGGGCGTCCGGGGCTTCGGCGACCCGCATCCGGTCGTGACCCGGCAGGACGGAAAACCGGTCTGGTACCAGTCGGACGGCACGAAGGACATCCTCCCGTTCCGCCCCGACGCCGACGACCTGGGCCTGCAGTTCATCCAGGACCTCCCGCACAGCTGGAACGACGGGCACGCCGCGTTCGACGGCGGCAAGTACGACAAGTGGGTGCCGTCCAAGGGCTCCACGACGATGGCGTACCTGACGCGCGAGGACATCCCCTTCCACTACGCGCTCGCCGACTCCTTCACCATCTGCGACGCCTACCACTGCTCGTTCATCGGCTCGACCGACCCGAACCGCTACTACATGTGGACGGGTTACACCGGCAACGACGGCGTCGGCGGCGGCCCGGTCCTGGGCAACGACGAGGCCGGCTACAGCTGGACGACGTACCCCGAGCGCCTGGAGAAGGCCGGGGTCTCCTGGAAGATCTACCAGGACGTCGGCGACGGCCTCGACGCGGCGGGCGGCTGGGGCTGGATCCAGGACGCCTACCGCGGCAACTACGGCGACAACTCGCTCCTGTACTTCAAGCAGTTCCAGAACGCCCAGCCCGGCGACCCGCTCTACGACAAGGCCCGCACCGGTACCGACGCCACCAAGGGCGAGGGCTTCTTCGACCAGCTGAAGGCCGACGTCAAGGGCGGCAAGCTGCCGAAGATCTCCTGGATCGTCGCCCCCGAGGCCTTCACCGAGCACCCCAACTGGCCCGCGAACTACGGCGCCTGGTACGTCTCCCAGGTCCTGGACGCGCTGACCTCCGACCCCAAGGTGTGGGCGAAGACGGCCCTGTTCATCACCTACGACGAGAACGACGGCTTCTTCGACCACCTGCTCCCGCCGTTCGCGCCGGGCTCGGCCGCGCAGGGCAAGTCCACCGTCGACGTCGGCCCCGACCTCTTCAAGGGCAACGCCACCAACCCGGCGGGCCCCTACGGCCTCGGCCAGCGCGTGCCGATGATCGTTGTCTCGCCCTGGAGCAAGGGCGGTTACGTCTGCTCGGAGACCTTCGACCACACCTCGGTCATCCGCTTCATGGAGACCCGCTTCGGTGTCCACGAGCCCAACATCTCGCCGTGGCGGCGCGCGATCTGCGGCGACCTGACCGGCGCCTTCGACTTCTCGCACAAGGACGTCAAGGAGGTCCCGCTGCCGAGCACCGACGGCTACCAGCCGCCGGACAAGAACCGTCACCCGGACTACAAGCCGACCCCGCCCGCCAACCCGGCGCTGCCCAAGCAGGAGCGCGGACTGCGCCCGGCCCGGCCGCTCAAGTACGCGGCCGCGGTGGACGGTTCGGCCGACACGGCGGCCGGGAAGTTCACGCTCACCTTCGCCTCCGGCGCGAAGGCCGGCGCCACCTTCCTCGTCACCTCCGCCAACCGCACGGACGGGCCCTGGAGTTACACCACCGAGGCCGGCAAGTCCGTCTCGGACGCCTGGAACTCGGCGTACTCGAACGGCTCCTACGACCTGACCGTGCACGGCCCGAACGGCTTCCTGCGCGTCTTCAAGGGCCCCGGCAAGACGGCCGGCCCCGAGGTCACCGCCCGCAACTGCGGCGACGACGTCGAGCTGACCTTCACCAACAAGGGCTCCGGGACGGTGCAGTTGAAGGTCGTGAGCGGCTACGGCGGGCGTTCCCAGACCTTCAAGGTGCGGGCGGGCGCCACCGTACGGCACACCTTCGACCTGGGCGCGAGCAAGCGGTGGTACGACCTGACGGTCACCTCGGACGGCGACGCGAGCTTCCTGCGGCGATTCGCCGGACATGTCGAGAACGGCCGCCCGGGGGTCAGCGACCCGGCGATCGCGACCGCCTGAGGGGCTTTGTGAGACCGGTTGTTTTCCGGGGCACTCGCGGTAGTGTGCCCCGGTGACCACGCATTCGAACACACCTGCAGGCTGGTACCCGGATCCGCACGGAGCGCCCCAGACCCTCCGGTACTGGGACGGCGTGAAGTGGACCGAGCACACCAACGCGGACCAGCAGGGCCAGGGCGCCCAGCAGCAGCCGCAGGCCGTGCCGCAGCAGCAGGCGGGGCCGGATCCGCGGGCCCAGCGCCAGGTCAAGCAGCAGGTGCAGCAGCAGGCCGGGGTCGCCGGGGGCGGCCCCGGCGGCGGCAGCCTGTTCACCGAGCCGGTGCTCGTGGTGAACCAGAAGGCCAAGCTGATCGAGCTGACCAACGAGTACAAGGTCATGGATCAGAACGGCAACGTGATCGGCTCGGTCGACGAGGTCGGCCAGAGCACGCTGAAGAAGGCGCTGCGCTTCGTCTCCAGCCTCGACCAGTACATGACCCACCGGCTGGAGATCCGGGACGCCTACGGGCAGCCGCAGTTGGTGCTGACCCGGCCGGCGAAGATCATGAAGTCCCGGGTGATCGTGACCCGTCCGGACGGCTCGCCCGTGGGTGAGATCGTCCAGCAGAACATGATCGGGAAGATCAACTTCGCGCTGAACGCGAACGGCCAGCAGATCGGCGCGATCAAGGCCGAGAACTGGCGGGCCTGGAACTTCGCGATCGTCGACCACGCGGACAACGAGGTAGCCCGGATCACCAAGACCTGGGAAGGCCTCGCGAAGACGATGTTCACGACTGCGGACAACTACGTTCTGCAGATCCACTACCAGCTGCCCGAGCCCCTGCTGAGCCTGGTGGTGGCGACGGCGCTGACCGTCGACACCGCGCTCAAGCAGGACTCGCGCGGCCTCGGCTGACCCTGATCACAGTGCGGTGAGATGCCCCGGCGCGGACTTCCGGTCCGGCTGCCGGGGCAGCAACGCCGGTTCCGCGGAGGCCGTTTGGGGTTCCAGCGCCAGGACGGCGGCCACGGGGTGATCGTGGTCGTCGTACGCGTGCGGCAGCGGTACGGCGGGTGTCACCCGGGTCAGCAGGACCACACCCCAGGACGCGATTCCGGCTCCGGCCAGGGCGAGGATGATTCCGGCCGCGCCGCCCTGGAGGCGTTCGCCCAGCAGCGCGAGGCCGATCGCCGCGGCGGCCACCGGGTTCGCCAGGGTCACCACCGCGAGCGGGGCGCCGAGACCGCCCCGGTAGGCGGTCTGCGAGAGCAGCAGCCCGCCCGCCGCGAACACCGCGACCAGCAGGGCGACTCCGACCACCTGCATGCTCAGCAGCGGACCCGAACGGTCCGTCGCCGCGACCGTCACGGTCTGCGTGAGCGCGGAGGCCACACCCGAGGCGACACCGGACGCCGAGGCGTGCCGTAGACCGGGCTTCGCGCCGCGGCGGGCCAGCAGGCCGATCAGGGCGGAGGTCGCGCCCGCGACCGCCAACGCCTGGGGAACGGTGAGGACTTGGTCGGGCTGCGGGCCCGACGCCGTGATCAGCAGGGCCGACAGGCCGAGCAACGTGAGGGCGGTGCCCCGCCATTCGACCAGGGTGACCCGCCGCCCGGCGACCCGCGCGCCCATCGGGACGGCGGCGACCAGGGTGAGGGCTCCCAGCGGCTGTACGACGGTCAGGGGGCCGTACTTGAGGGCCACGACGTGGAGCAGCGCGGCCGACGCGTTCAGGACGACCGTCCACCACCAGGAACCGGTGGCGAGCAGGCGCAGCATGCCCGCGTCGGAGTTGCGAGAGGCCAGCCGCTCCTGGGCCACGGCCGCGGCCGCGTAGGCGACGGCCGAGAACAGGGACAGGACGACGGCGACGAGCGTGGCGTTCATCGGCCCGCTCCGACCAGGACCGGCTCTTCCACGGCGAGTCGGGGCTGGCCGCGCCCGGCGGTCGTCGCCGTGCGGTGCGGGGGATGGATCAGCGCGAGGGTGATGCCGAGCATGGCGGCGGCCACGATCGCGTCGAGCCAGTAGTGGTTCGCCGTGCCGATGATGACCATCAGGGTGACCAGCGGGTGCAGCAGCCACAGCCAGCGCCAGCGGGAGCGGGTCGCGACGATCAGGCCGATCGCCACCATCAGGGCCCAGCCGAAGTGCAGCGAGGGCATCGCCGCGAACTGGTTCGAGAGGTGGTCGCTGGTCGGCGGGCCGTAGACCGAGGGGCCGTAGACCTTGGCGGTGTCGACCAGGCCGGTCGCGGCCAGCATGCGCGGGGGCGCGAGGGGGAACACGAAGGGCAGGACGAGGGCGGCCGAGGTGACCGTGGCCAGGACCCGGCGGGCCCAGACGTAGTGCGCGGGGCGCCGCAGGTACAGCCAGACCAGGAAGGCGACGGTGGCCGGGAAGTGGACGGTCGCGTAGAAGGTGTTCGCGAGGTGCACGAGGGTGTCGCTGTGCAGCAGCACCGACTGCACCGAGCCCTCGTCCGGGAGGCGCAGGGTCCGTTCCAGGTCCCACACGTGGCGGGCGTTGTGCAGGGCCTCACCGGTGTGGCCCGTCGCCAGCTGGCGGCCGAACTTGTAGACGAGGAAGAGCCCTGCGACGAGCAGGAGCTCACGGACGAGCGGGGGCCGCGCTATCGCGCTGGTCCCCTTCTCTGCAGGCTCGGTGCGGGCATTCATCCCCCGGCCCCTTCGCTGACGGTGGTGCGTGTGGTGGTGCTGGCCGGGTTTGTGACCCGGTCGGCGGCCCGAACTCATCGGTACGAGTTCGTTCCGATACGCCAGTGTACCGATACGGGCGGGTACCGATACGGCTGAGTACCGGTACACTGGCGTATCGATAGCGAAACGAGACACACTGGAGAACGGGCCCCGGGTCCGTGGACCGAGCGAGGAGACGAGCCATGACGTCGCAGGCTGAGGACGCACCGGACACGGTCGCCGCCTCGCGCCGCTCCAAGATCACGCCGGAGCGTGAGCGGGAGTTCTTCGACGCCGTGCTCGAACAGATCCGGGAATGCGGGTACGACTCCGTCAGCATGGAGGGCGTCGCCAGCAGCACCCGGTGCAGCAAGTCCACGCTCTACCGGCAGTGGGGGACCAAGCCCCAGTTCGTCGCGGCCGCGCTGCGCGCCAACCGCCGGGTGCACTTCACCGGCATCGACACGGGCTCGCTCGCGGAGGACCTGAGGCAGGCCGCGCGGGCGGCGGGCGCCTGGTCGGCGAAGGACACGAAACTCGTCTCGGCACTCGGTCACGCCGTCATCCAGGACAGCGAACTCGCCCAGGCGGTACGGGAAGCGCTCGTCCATCCCGAGATCGCCGCGCTGGAGGACATCCTGCGCCGCGGTGTGGAGCGCGGCGAGATCCCGGCGGACCATCCGGCCCTGCCGTACGTTCCCGCCCAGATCTTCGGCGTCCTGCGGGCCCGTCCGGTCCTGGAGGGCTGTTACGCCGACCCCGACTACCTCGTCAGATTCGTGGAGGCCGCGGTGCTGCCCGCACTCGGGCTCGCCGGGTCACCCTGAGAACCAGGCCGCCGTCCATGGGATGACTGGACGGTGACCTGCTCGCGCCGCACCGTGGGGACGGGGGCGGCGCGCACCCCCCGGCCGGGTGGGGTTCCTCTTGAGCGGAGAGGCGCCCCACCCGGCCGACTGGTGTGCGGGGAACTGGCGTGGCCACGGCGGGAGTTCAGATCTTCTGTCCGTCGCCGCCGGTGCCCGAGGCCACCTTGATGTTCGAGGTGATCTCGTCGATCACGGACTGATTCTGGCCCACGTCGACACCGAAGCGGACCACGACGATCTGGCCGGTACTGGCCGGCGAGGGGAACGCGAGCGACTCGACATAGCCGTCGGCGCCCTTGCTGGTGACCGCCTTCCAGCGGACCAGATAGCCCTTCTGCCCGGCCACGGTCACTGCCTTGGAGGCGAGGACCTGGTGGGAGGTGATGCTGCCGTAGGTCGTACCGCCGTAGGACTCCTTCGCGTTGGCGGCGATGTCGGCCTTGGCGACCGCCTCCGCCGTGCTGCCCTTCGTGCCCAGGACCACCGCGGGCGAGGAGTACGCCCCGCCGTTGGTGCAGGTCTGGGAGGTGTTGCCGGGGCACTTGTACGAGGTGTTCGACGTGACCTGCGCGCCGATCTGGATGACCTGGCCGTACCAGTCGGTCGGCACGGTGAAGCTGATGCCGTCGAGGGAGTCGACCACGGTGCCGCCGGCCTTCACCTTCGGCTCCGCCGACTGGCTGGGAGCGGGCGTCGCACCGCCCGCGCCACCGGAACCACCCGTCCCGCCGGACCCGCCGAAGGGATCGCTCTGGCCGCCGGTCCCGCCGGTCCCGCCGGAACCGCCCGTGCCGCCCTGCCCCTCGGGGCCGCCCTGGCCGCCGATGCCGCCCTGTCCGTTCGGCGCCTGCTGCGGGTTGGCCTGGGTGCCGTTCCCGCTGCCGTCGCCGGACAGTGCGTAGGCGCCGACACCGATGGCCGTGAGCACCGCCACGGCCACCGCCACGGCTATGCCCGTGCGCAGATTGCGGCGCGGCGCGGCCGGGGGCGCGGCGGGGTACGCCGGGTACGCCCCGCCGTACGGCGGCTCCGTCGGGGGACCCCATTCGGCACCCGACCCGGCGGGGCGGGTGCGGTCCGTCCATGCCTTGCCGTCCCACCAGCGCTCGGCGGCGGGACCGTCATTCGTCTGCCCGGGATCGGGGTACCACCCGGGGGGAGTCACCTGCGTCATGCCCCTACCGTATGAGGCGTCGGTGAAAGGGGGATGAGAGGATCCGGCCCGAATCGATGCGCAACGGTGCGCCGAGGGTTTCTGCGCCCGCTTCTCAGCCCAGAACCAGCCGTACGGGACTGTGCTCGGCGGCCGGTGGCAGCCCCGGCCCGCGCCGCCCCGGCGTCACCGACCCGAGCACGCTCGGATGCCGGGCGCCCGTGCTCGCCTGGACCGTTCCAGGAAGGCCGTGGGCCGTCAGGAAGCCGAGGACGGCGAAGGCGTAGGCCTCCTTCGCGGCGGACGGGAGGCCCAGTTCGTCGGAGGTGCGCAGGGGGACGCCCGGCAGTTCGGCGGCCAGCAGGGACATCAGGACCGGGTTGCGGGTGCCGCCGCCCGAGGCGATGACCTCCGTCGCGGCGACCGACCGGACCGCGTCCGCGACCGTGCGGGCCGTGAGGAGCGTGAGCGTCGCGATGACGTCCTCGGCGGGCAGCGTGCCGAGACCGGCGAGCGCGTCCTGGAGATAGCCGAGGTGGAACAGCTCCTTGCCGGTGGTCTTCGGCGCGGGGAGCGTGTAGTACGGCTCGCTCGACAGCCGTTCCAGCAACGGCTCGTGGACCGTTCCACGGGCCGCGAGGGCGCCCTCCGCGTCGTAGGCGAGCCGGCCGCCGCTGAAGCCCCGCGCGGCCGCGTCGATCAGCGCGCAGGCCGGTCCCGTGTCGAAGGCCGTGCCGTCGGGGGCGGTGAGGTTGGCGATGCCGCCGAGGTTGAGCGCGACCGGGGTGCCCGGGCGGCCGCGCAGCCACAGCAGGTCGACGAGGCTGACGAGGGGTGCGCCCTGGCCTCCGGCGGCGATGTCGCGTGGCCGGAAATCGGCGACCACGGGCAGCCCGGTCGCCTCCGCGATCCAGGCGGGCTGCCCCAGTTGCAGCGTGCCGCGCACCGCGCCGCCCTCCACCCAGTGGTAGGCGGTCTGCCCGTGCGAGGCGACCAACTCGGCCCGCCCGCCGCACAGTTCGGCGTTCGCCCGGACGGCCGCCGCGGCGAAGACCTGCCCGATCAGCGTGTCCAAGCGGCACACCTCGGCGAGGGTGGTGGCGGCCGGTGGCAGCGCCGCCGCGAGCGCTTCCCGCAGTTCCTCGTCGTAGGGCTCGCTCACCATCCCGAGCGGTTCCAGTACGACGCTGTCACCGACGAGGCTCAGGTCGGCCGCCGCCGCGTCGATCGCGTCGTACGACGTCCCGGACATCAGCCCGATCACCCGCATCCGCATCCTCCCGACTCACCTCTCCCGCAGGGTTCTTGGTGACAGCGAGCGCGAGCACGCTCACCGCGCAGGCCGCCGCGGCGTAGTACGCGGGGATGTCCACGTTCCCGGTCCGCCGCACGCTCTCCGTGATGATGAGCCCGGCACACCCCGAGAACACGGCATTGGACAGGGCGTAGGCGAGTCCCAGACCGGTGTGGCGCACGCTCGTCGGGAACATCTCCGAGAGCATCGCCGGACCCGGCCCCGCCATCAGCCCCACCACCGCACCCGCCCCGAACACCCACGCACCCTTCACCGTGTTCGAAGTCCCGTCATCCTGAAGGAGATTGAGCAGCGGCACGGACAAGGCCGCCACCAGCGCGGCCCCCGCCAGCATCACCGGCCGCCGCCCCACCCGGTCGCTCAGCAGCCCCGCCGGAAGGATGGTCACCGCGAAACCGACGTTGGCCAACACCGTGGCCAGCAGCGCCTGTTGGAAGCTCGCGTCCAGCGTGCTCTGCAGATACGACGGCAGCACCACGAGGAAGGTGTAACCGGCCGCCGCCCACCCCATCACCCGCGCGGCGCCCAGCGCGATCGCGACACGCACCTCACGCGCGGGCGGCACCTCCCGTACCGCGCCGGCCCGGAACGACGGCGTCTCCTCCAGCCGCAGCCGGAGCCACAGCGCGCCGAGCCCCATCGGCAGCGTCAGCAGGAACGCCAACCGCCAGCCCCAGTCGCCCAGTTGACCGGGGTCGAGCATCGTCGCCAGCAGCGCCGCGACCCCCGCCCCGCCCAACAGCCCGAGCGCCACGGTGAACGACTGCCACGCTCCGTACAGCCCACGCCGGCCCGGCGGCGCGAACTCCGTCAGCACCGACACCGCGCCCCCGAACTCCCCGCCCGCGGACAGTCCCTGAAGGACCCTCAGAAACGTGAGCAGCCACGGCGCGAGGGCACCGGCCGTCGCGTACGTCGGCAGCACACCGATCAACGCCGTGGCGCCCGTCATCAGCGCGATCACCAGGATCAGCACCGGCCGCCGCCCCACCCGGTCACCGAGCCGGCCGAACAGGGCGGCGCCGACCGGCCGGAAGAAGAACGCCAGCGCGAACGAGGCGTACGTCCGCACCAGCCCCTCGGCCGCACCCGCGCCCTCCGGGGTGAAGAACCGCGCCGCGATCACCGTCGCGAAATAGCCGTAGACACCGAACTCGTACCACTCGATGAAGTTCCCCACCGACCCGGCGACCAGAGCGCGTACGGCGGGCTTGTCCGGGACGGGCCGGGGATGATCGGAAAACACCTTCATTTCAGCGCCTCTTGACCGTTCGTCACCTACATGAGTCCTGCTGCTGAGCCGCCGTCACCCGATGCGGCAACAGCTCCCCGGACCGGCCTCCACTTCGGCATCCGGACGGCTACGCTCAAGGGCTGTACGTCGTTCGGGCTACTGGGGAGGTATCGGGATGACGGAGGAACGGCCTCCGGAGGCCGCCTCGGCCTCTCTGTGGGAGCGCGACGAGGAAGTCGCCGGTGTGGTGGAGGCGATCGACCGGCTGCGTGCCGACGAGTCGTCCTCCGGCAGCCTGCTGATGGTCCGCGGCGAGGCCGGGTTCGGCAAGACCGCGCTCCTGGCCGAGACCCGCCGTATCGCCGAGGCACGCGGCTGCGCGGTCTGGCAGGCCCGCGGCGGCGAGACCCTCAGGTCCGTCCCCTTCAACGTCGTACGGCAGTTGCTGCAGCCCGCCCTGATCTCGCTGATGCCCGAGGAGATCCGCGAGTACCTCGGCGACTGGTACGACATCGCGGGCCCCGCCCTCGGCGTCACCGAACCCGGCGAGCGGCAGCCCGACCCGCAGGGCGTCTGCGACGGACTGGTCGCCGCGGTGCGCCGGCTCGCCAAGCGCGTCTGGCCACTGGTCCTGATCGTCGACGACGCCCACTGGGCCGACCAGGAGACCCTGCGCTGGCTCGCCGCGTTCGCCGAACGCCTCGACGACCTGTCCGTCCTGCTCGTGGTCGCCCGCAGGCCCGGCGAGGTCAGCGGCGAGAGCGCCCGCTACCTGGACGCGATCGCCGCCGCGGCCGGACCCCCGGCCACCGTCCTGGAATCCCTCACCCCGAGGGCCACCGCGGGCCTCACCCGCGCCACCCTCGGCCCGCACGCCGACGGCGCGTTCTGCCGCGAGGTGTGGGCGGTCACCGACGGCAACCCGTACGAGACCGTCGAACTCCTCGCCAAGGTGCAGGACAGCGGCCTCGAACCCGTCGAGGACGCGGCCACCGAACTGCGCGAGCTCAACCGCTCCGCACGCGGCGGCGGACTCGTCGCCCGCCTGGACGACCTGGGTTTCGAGGCCACCCGGTTCGCCTGGGCCGCCGCCATCCTCGGCACCGGCATCTCCGTGAACCTGGTCGCCAAGCTCGCCACCATGAGCCGCGAGGAGGCGGGCTGCTGCGCCGAACTGCTCCGCACCGCCCGTATCCTCACCGCACCCGACCCCGTCGCGTCCCAAGCCGGCGCCGGGGAGCTGGAGTTCGTCCACCCGCTGATCGCCAGCGCCGTCTACGACTCCATCCCGGGCGGCGTCCGTACGGCCATGCACGGCATCGCCGCCCAGGTCGTCACCGACTCCGGACTCGGCGCCGCCTCCGCGTCACGGCACCTCCTCAAGGTGCACCCGGACGACGACCAGGAACTCGTCGAGCAGCTGCGCGAGGCAGCCCGCGAACACCTCTCCATCGGCGCCCCCGACGCAGCTCGCCGCTGTCTGGAGCGCGCCCTCCTGGAGCCGCCGCTCGCCGAGACCCACGCGCACGTGCTCTTCGAACTGGGCTGCGCCACCCTGCTCACCGCGCCCGCCACCACCATCGGCCACCTCCAGACCGCCCTCGGCATGCCAGGCCTCGACGGCCACGCACGCGTGGACGCCGTTTTCCGGCTCTCCCAGGCCCTCCTCCACAACAACCAGCTGGAGGAGGCCGTCCGCACCGTCGAGGCGGAGGCCGCCCGGTACGAACCGGGCGCCGCCCGGATGCGGCTCCAGGCCGTGCAGTTCATGTGGGAGGGCATCCACGCGGGCGAGGGCATCTCCCCGGGACGCTCCGAGCGGCTCGCCGCACTCGCCGGCACCTGCACCGGCCGGGACAACTCCGAGCGGGCCCTGCTGATCCTGCGCGGCTTCGACGCCATGACCCACGGGGAGAACGCCGAGGAGGTCGTCGAGGTCTGCGACCGCGCCCTCGTCAACGGACGGCTCGCCCCCGGACTCGGCTGGACCGACACCGAGTGGGGCATCGAGATCCTCATGATGCTCGCCAGCGCGTACGCCTACACCGACCGCCTGGACCGCGCGGAGAGCCTGTACAACGAAGCCCTGCGCGCGTACGTCTCCGCGGGCTGGAGCGGCGGCCACCTCTCGCTGGCGCACGCCTACATCGGCCTCGGCCACCGCAGGCGCGGCCGTCTCCGTGACGCCGAGATCTCGCTGCGCGAGTCCCTGCGCCTCGCCGAGCGCGTCGGCCGCGGACTGCCCCTGTACTGGTCGGCCACCTGCAACCTGGTCGACACGCTGCTGGCCCGCGGCCATGTCGAGGAGGCCTGGGCGACCGCCGAACAGTACGGCTTCGCGCCGCCGTACCCGTCCACCATCGTGCTGCCCGATCCGCGCTGCGTGCGCGGCCGGCTCCTGCTCGCCGTCGGCCGCACGAAGGACGGCATCAACGAACTGGAACAGGCCGCGAAGGCGGCGACCGTACGCGGCCATCACAACCCGGTCCTCGTCCCCTGGGCCGTCGACCTCGCCCGCGCGCTCGCCGTCGAGGACCCGACCCGCGCGGCCCAGCTCGCCTCCGACGCGCGCCGCCAGGCCGAACACTTCGGCACGGACACGGCGATCGGCGAGGCCCTCCGCTGTGCCGCGTCGCTGGAAACGGGGCAGCGGGCGGTGCGCCTCGCGGCGCAGGCCGTTGCTTACCTGGAGTCCTCGCCGTGCCAGTACGAGCATGCGGCGGCGCGGGTCGAGTACGGGATCGCTGCGAGGTCCGTGGCGGAGATCAACAGGGGTCTGACGCTTGCGCGTTCGTGTGGGGCGGACGGGTTGGTGGCGCAGGCGCGGGAGGTGTTGGAGACGGGGAGGGGGTTGCGGTGAGTCGTTTTTTGGCCGCGGGCCGGTGGGGGCTGGTCGCGCAGTTCCCCGCGCCCCTGAAGACTTGGACTGGCCTGTGCTTTCAAGGGCGCGCAGCTCCGACCGCCCTAAAGACACGGGCGGGCCTGCTTTTTTAAGGGGCGCGGGGAACTGCGCGACCAGCCACGACGTAGCCGCAGACGACGCACAACAGGCAGCCCCACCCCTTTAGTCGGCCTCCTCGGCCAGCACCCGCTGCGCCACAGCGAACGCCGAGTTGGCCGCGGGCACCCCGCAATACACCGCACTCTGCAACAGCACCGCCCCGATCTCCTCCGGCGTGAGCCCATTACGCCGAGCCGCCCGCACATGCATCGCCAACTCGTCGTAGTGCCCATGTGCAATCAACGCGGTGAGTGTGATCATGCTCCGCTCGCGCCGCGTCAGTGTTGGATCGGTCCAGATCTCCCCCCACGCGTACCGGGAGATGAAGTCCTGGAACCGGGCGGTGAAGGGCGTCTGCCGAGCCTGCGCCCGGTCCACGTGGGTGTCACCGAGCACCTCACGCCGAACCTCCATCCCACGCTTGGCACCGCCACCCAGGTGCGCGCGCAGCGCCGTGAGAACCGCCTCCGGACACTGCGCGGGGGCGAGATGCGCGGCACCCGGGATCTCCACGAGCGCCGAACCCGCCACCGCGTCCGCGATCTCCCGCAGATGCGCCGGCGGGGTCGCCGGATCCTCACGACCGGCGATCACCAACGTCCGCGCGCTGATCTCGGGAAGCCGCTCGCGCAGGTCGAACGCGGCCAGCGCGTCACAGCACGCGGCGTACGCGGCCGGGTCGACGGCGCCCTGGTCGGCCACCAGCCCCGGGACGGTGAACCCGGGTGTGAACCAACGGGAGTTGGCGCTCTCCACCAGCCAGCCAAGCCCCTCGCTCCGTACCCGCGCGGCCCGTTCCTCCCACGGCTTCGACCCGTTGAAGTGCGCCGAGGAACAGATCACGGCGAGCGAAGCGACCCGCTCGGGGTGATGTACGGCCAGGTGCAGACCGACCGCGCCCCCCAACGACACACCCGCGTAAGCGAATTGCTCGATCCCGAGCGAGTCGGCCAGCGCCAGCACCAGATCCGCGAGGTCTCCTACGGTCGCCCCGGGACCGATCAACCCGGGCGCCGAACCACCATGCCCGGGCAGGTTCCAGCGGATCACCCGGTGGGTGACGGACAGTTCGGGCGCGACCTTGTCCCAGAGGGCGTACGACGTGCCCAGCGAGGGCCCCAGCAGCAGCGGGGGCGCGGAATCGGAGCCCTCGGCACGGAAGTTGAGGAGTTTCTCGGTCAACGTCGCTCCAAGGCGCGGTCGGTGAGGGCTCCGGCGGAACCCGTGTAACGGGCTGGGTCGGTGAGTGCGGAGAGGTCGAGATCCTTCAACTCGGGCTCCTCGGCGAGAAGTTCGGTCAGCGGACGGCCCTCGGCGTACGTCCGCCGGGCCACCTCCGTGAGCAGCTCCTTCGCCCGGGTCCGGCCCAGCCGCGGCGCCAGTTCGGCCGACAGCCGCTCGGAGACGATCAACCCATGGGTGAGATCCAGGTGTTCACGCATCACGCCGGGGTGCACCCGCAGCCCCTCGGCCAGTTCGGCGGCATCACGCGCCGCCCCGCCGACCAGCCGCAGCAGGTCCCGCAACGGTTCCCACTCGGCGTGCCAGGCCCCGGCAGGCCGCTCGTCCTCGGCGACCAACGAGCCGTAGAGGACGGCCGCGAGCTGCGGTGCCCGGCGCGCGGCGGCGGCGATCAGCGTGGACCGTACGGGATTCGCCTTGTGCGGCATGGCCGACGAACCTCCGCCGCTGCCCTCGGAGACCTCGGCGATCTCCGTACGGCACAGGACGAGGACATCGGCGACGACCTTGCCCAGCGCCCCCGCCGCGAAGGCCAGACACCCGGCGAGGTCGGCGATCGGCGTCCGGAGTGTGTGCCAGGGCAACAGCGGTGCCGTCAGGCCGAGTTCGCGGGCGTAGGCATCCGGGAGTGCCAGTGCGTCCTCGGCGCCGTACGCCGTGAAGGCGGCCAACGTGCCCGCCGCGCCGCCGAGTTGGACGGGCAGCCCGGATCGAACTGCACGCACCCTGTCCCGCGCGTCGAGTACCAGCGACCGCCATCCGGCCGCCTTCAGCCCGAACGTCGTCGGTACGGCGTGCTGGGTGAGCGTCCTGCCCGGCATCGCGGTGTCGCGGTGGGCGGCGGCCAGCCCCGACAGCGCACGCTCTGTGCGCGCCAGGTCGCCGAGGACCAGGTCCAGGGTGCGGGACGCGACCAGCATCGTCGCTGTGTCCATGATGTCCTGGCTGGTCGCACCCCGGTGGACGTACGGGCCGTACTCCCCGCCGACCGCTTTCGTCAGGTCCGCGACCAGTGGGATCACCGGGTTTCCGCCGGACCTGGACCGGTCCACGAGGGAGCGTACCTCGAAGCGGTCGGCGTCGGCCGCGGTCGTCACCGCCGTCGCCGCCTCGGCGGGGGCGAGACCCAGGGCGGCCTGGGCGCGGGTGAGGGCGGACTCCGCGTCGAGCAGGGCCCGTAGATACGCGGTGTCGCTCGTCGCGGACGCGGCGGGGGAGCCGGTCCACCCGGGGGCGAGCAGGCCGGTGTCCGACGGGTCGGCAGGTGTCACTGGAACTCCAGGAAGACCGTTTCGCCTTCGCCCTGAAGGCGGATGTCGAAACGGTATGTGCCCTTGCCGTCGTCCTGGGCGATCAGCGTGCCGCGCCGCGCCGGGTCCAGCCCGGACAGCAGCGGGTCAGCGGCGAGCGCGGCCTCGTCGCCCGGCAGGTAGATACGGGTGAAGAGGTGCACCAGCAGTCCGCGCGCGAAGACGCACGCGCTCAGGTAGGGGGCGTTCCTGCCGCGAGCGCCAGGCCGTAGCGTCCGTGCGTACCAATGGCCGTTGGCGTCCGTCTGGATGCGGCCCCAGCCGGTGAACTCCACGCCGTTGCGGCCGAGATAGCCGCCGCTGGCCGGGTCGCGCCGGATCGAGCCGTCGGTCGTGGAGAGGTTGCCCTCGGGGTCGGGGCCCCAGAGTTCCACGAAGGCGTCGGGCAGCGGGTTGCCCTCGCCGTCGTAGATGTAGCCCTGGACGGTGATCGTGTCCGGGTGTCCGACGGGCGCGATGTCGCCGCCGCCGGGGAACGGGAGCGCGTAGCCGTAGAAGGGGCCGACCGTGTGCGACGGGGTCGGTAGGACGGACTCCGGGCGGCTCGTGTCGATCTTCGTCATGGCGGGTCAGCGTCCTTCTTCGATCCAGGTGGCGTGCGGGCCGTCGAGCACGATGTCCCAGTGGTAGCCCATCGAGAACTCGGGCACCGACAGGCTGTGGTCGTACGTCGCGACGAGGCGCTGGCGGGCCGCGTCGTCCGTCACCGACTGGATGATCGGGTCGTACGGGAACAGCGGGTCGCTCGGGAAGTACATCTGCGTCACGAGCCGTTGGGTGAACGCCGTGCCGAACATCGAGAAGTGGATGTGCGCCGGGCGCCAGGCGTTGACGTGGTTGCGCCAGGGGTAGGGGCCCGGCTGGACGGTCGTGAAGCGGTAGTTGCCCTCGTTGTCGGTCAACGTCCGCCCGAAACCGGTGAAGTTGGGGTCCAGCGGGGCGTCGTGCTGCTCGCGCTGGTGGGCGTAGCGGCCGGCCGAGTTCGCCTGCCAGATCTCGACCAGCTGGCCGCCGATCGGCCGCCCGGACCGGTCCAACAGCCGCCCGGAGACGGTGATCCGCTCACCGATCGGTTCGCCGTTGTGCTGCCGCGTCAGGTCGTTGTCGATCTCCGTGATGTCCCGCTCGCCGAACGCGGGGGAGGCCAGTTCAACCAGCTCCGGGTCCTTCGAGACGTCGATGGTGACCGGCGGCTGTTTCGGATGGCGGAGCAGCGAGGAGCGGTACGGGGCGTAGTCGCGGCGCGGGTGGTGCTCGACCGGCGCGCCGTCGGCGACCCGCTTCTCGTACGTCGCGTGCTCGGCCGCTATTTCGAGGTCGATGTCGTGCTGGGTGAGAGCCATGGGGGTTCCTGCCGTTCGAGTTCCTGCCGTTCGGGTTCCTAGCGTTCGAGGACTAGGGCCAGGCCCTGGCCCACGCCGATGCAGAGGGTGGCGACGCCAACTCCCGTGCCCTTGCGGGCGAGTTGGTGCGCGACGGTGCCCGCGAGCCGGGCACCGGAGGCGCCGAGCGGGTGGCCCAGGGCGATGGCACCGCCCTGTGGGTTCAGGATCGCCGGGTCGAACTCGGGCCACTCGGCGACACATCCGAGCACCTGCGCGGCGAAGGCCTCGTTCAGTTCGAGGACTGACAGGTCGTCAAATCCCTTGCCCGCCTTGGCGAGTGCGCGGTTGACCGCCTCGACGGGCGCGAGTCCGAAGTACTGCGGGTCGATCGCCGAGACACCGGTGGCTGTCACGCGGGCGAGGGGCTGGCGGCCGGTCGCCTTGAGCCCTTCCTCGTCCACCAGCAACAGGGCGGCGGCGCCGTCGTTGAGCGGCGACGCGTTGCCCGCGGTCACCGTTCCGTTCTCCGTGCGGAAGGACGGCTTGAGCTTGGCCATCGCGGCGAGGGAGGCGTCCGCGCGTACGGACTCGTCGGCGGCGAAGAGGACCGGGTCGCCCTTGCGCTGCGGGATGGCGACGGGGGCGATCTCGCCGTCGAAGAGGCCTGCGGCCTGCGCGTTTGCCGCCTTCCGGTGACTCGCGAGCGCGAACTCGTCCTGCTGCTCGCGGCCGATCTTGTGCTTGTCGGCGATCAGCTCAGCGCTCTCGCCGAGCGGGATGGTCCACTCCGGGTTCATGGCCGGGTTGACCATGCGCCAGCCGAGCGTGGTCGAGTACAACTCGGTGTGCCCGGCGGGGAAAGGGCGGTCCGACTTCGGCAGCACGTACGGCGCCCGGGTCATCGACTCCACCCCGCCCGCCACGGCGATGGAGGCGTCCCCGACCGCGATCGCGCGAGCCGCCTGGATGACCGCTTCGAGGCCGGAGGCGCAGAGCCGGTTGACCGTGACGCCCGGCACGGAGGTGGGCAGGCCCGCGAGGAGGCCGGCCATGCGGGCGACGTTGCGGTTCTCCTCGCCGGCACCGTTGGCGTTGCCGAAGAAGACGTCGTCGATGCGGGACCGGTCCAAGTCGGGCGTGCGGGCGAGGAGTTCCCGGAGGGCGTGGGCCGCGAGGTCGTCGGGGCGGACCGAGGCGAGCCCTCCGCTGTACCTGCCGATGGGGGTGCGGACGGCGTCGACGATGTAAACCGGGTTCACAGCAGGCCTTCCGTGACGGTGAGTTTCGCGTCGGTCCTGGCGACGATCTCCTCGACACTCACACCGGGCGCGGTCTCGATCAGCACGAGACCGTCGGGCGACACGTCGATCACGCCGAGATCGGTGATGACCCGGTTCACACACGCCTTGCCTGTGAGCGGCAGCGCGCACTCGGTGAGGATCTTCGGGGAGCCGTCCTTGGCCACATGGGTCATCACGACGATGACCGTGCGGGCGCCGTGCACGAGGTCCATCGCCCCGCCGATCCCGGTGATCATCTTCCCGGGGATCGCCCAGTTCGCCAGGTCACCGCCCGCCGACACCTGCATGGCGCCCAGGACGGCGACGTCGATGTGGCCGCCCCGGATCATCCCGAAGGAGAGCGCGGAGTCGAAGAAGGAGGCGCCCGGCAGGACCGTCACGGTCTCCTTGCCGGCGTTGATCAGATCCGGGTCGACCTGGTCCTCGGTCGGGTAGGGGCCGGTGCCGAGGATGCCGTTCTCGGATTCGAGGATCACCTCGACGCCCGGCGGGAGGTAGTTCGGGATCAGGGTCGGCAGGCCGATGCCGAGATTGACGTACTGCCCGTCCTGGAGTTCGCGGGCCGTGCGGGCCGCCATCTCCTCGCGTGTCCAGGCCATCAGCTGCTCACCGTCCGCTGCTCGATCCGCTTGTCGGCGGCCTGCTCGGGGGTGAGGGCCACCACCCGCTGCACGAAGATCCCGGGCAGATGCACCGCGTCCGGGTCGATCTCGCCGGGTTCGACCAGCTCCTCCACCTCGGCGATCGTCACCTTGCCCGCCATCGCCGCGAGGGGGTTGAAGTTCCGGGTGGACTTGTTGAAGACGAGGTTGCCGTGCCGGTCGCCCTTCGCGGCGCGGACCAGGGCGAAGTCGGTGCGGATGCCGCGCTCCAGGACGTACTCGGTGCCGTCGAACTCCCGCACCTCCTTCGCCGGGGAGGCGAGCGTGACGCCGCCCGAGCCGTCGTAGCGCCAGGGCAGTCCGCCCTCGGCGACCTGGGTGCCGACACCGGCCGGGGTGTAGAAGGCGGGGATGCCCGCGCCGCCGGCGCGCAGTCGCTCCGCGAGGGTGCCCTGGGGGATCATCTCGACCTCCAGCTCACCGGCGAGGTACTGGCGGGCGAACTCCTTGTTCGCGCCGATGTAGGAGCCGGTCACCCGTGCGATCCGCCCGGCGGAGAGGAGGACGGCGAGGCCGGACTCCATCGCCCCGCAGTTGTTGGAGACCACGCCCAGGCCGGTCGTACCGCGCTCGTAGAGGGCCTGGATCAGTACGTTCGGCACACCGCTCAGCCCGAAGCCGCCGACCGCGAGCGTCGCTCCGTCCGGCACATCGGCCACGGCCTCGTCGGCCGTGGCGACCACCTTGTCCATCCGTGAAGCTCCGTCCCGTTCGAGCGCCCGGTGAGCAGATCCTCAGGGCACTGAGCATTTCGGTGAAGTTTCCTTCACGCTGCCACTGTGGGGGCTCGCCGTCAAGACCTGGGAGAAGTGCCGGGTCAGGACCGTGTGCGAGGCTGGACTCGCCCCCGGGGCCTCCGGGTATCGTTCAGTGCACGGATGAATATGACGTCGGGAGGGCACATGGCCGCGGTGGACCTCACCACCCACCCCGGGCACCTCGCCCGGCGACTCCAGCAGGCGCACTATCTGCTGTGGAACACCATGGTCTCCGAGGAGATCACCTCCCCGCAGTTCGCGGTGCTCAACGCGCTCGCCGACGAGCCGGGGCTCGACCAGCGCACGGCGGGGGAGCGGGTGGGTTTGGACCGGTCCACCATCGCGGAGGTGATCAGTCGGCTGATCAGGCGCGGGTTGCTGGACAAGGTGCGGGATGCGCGGGACGGGCGGCGGTTTCTGCTGCGGCTCACCGATGACGGGGTGCGGGTCCATCGCAAGCTGGTTGTGCGGACGGCTCGGATGAACCAGGTGTTTCTGGCGCCGCTCTCCGCAGAGGAGCAGGGGGTCTTCTTTGACCTCATCCAGCGGGTGTCGGATGCGGCGGAGGGGCTCCGGAATCCTGGGGAGCCCCTCGTCGTACAACGGTAGGTAGGCCGTCTTTTACGCTGCGGTCCGTGGGGGCTGGTCGCGCAGTTCCCCGCGCCCCTAAAAAGGGGCGCGCTTTGGCCGGCCCTGTTCAGGACTTCGCGAACACCACCCACACCTGGCCCTTCGCGAAGTTCATCGGTGTTCCGTCCGAGGTCGTGAACTGCGTTCCGTCCGTGGCCTTTTGGCGCTTCCAGTCGACGCTGTACGTGCGGCCGTCCCGCAGGACGTCCGCCTTTCCGGAGCCGACGGTCTCCGTGTACGGCGTGTTGTTGCCGAGGACGTCGTGGTACTTGGACTTGCGGATCTTCACGTACTGCACGACGACCGTCGCCGGAGCCAGCCGCTTGCCGTCGGTCAGGACGGTGGGCGTGCCGTCCTCGCTGATCTGCCAGCGGTGCTTGCTCCCGGACCAGGTGAAGGTGAAGCGGGCCGCCGGGTAGCGCACGGTGCGGGAGGCGGTGGGCCTGCCGCCCGCAGGGGCCGAGCCGTAGCGGAAGCCGGTGGTCAGGGCCGCCGCGCCCGGGGCGGAGGAGAGCAGCTTGTTCGGGTGGAGGTAGAGGTTGTGCGGGGCGGATTTGTCGACGCCCCGGTAGTAGGCGTTGGCCACCTCGTCGGGTGACGCCGATCGCAGCGGGGCCTTGGCGATCAGCGGCAGGAGCTTGTGCTGCGCGCCGGAGAAGGCGAGCGTCGGGTCGTCGAACTGGCGAAGCAGCTCCAGGTCGGACACGCGGGCGCTGCGCACCGGCCCGACGGACTTGGGCAGCTTGGTGGCGAACACCGCCATCAGCCGGCTCAGCCCGCCCTCGACCTGCTCCGCGTACACGATGTCCGCCGAGTCCAGACCGGTCTGGGGGCGGGCCGCGGGCACGTTGTCGATCTTCACCGCGAGCAGGGGGCCGGTGGCGGGCGCGACCGTGCCGCCGGTGCTCGGGCTCTGGGCCGGGGTCTGTGTCGGGGGCCGGGTCTGTCCGCGTCCGTCGTCGACGGGGCTGCCGTGATGTGCCGTGCAGCCCACCGCCAGGGAGGCTGTCATCGTGGCGGCCAGCAGCGCCGCTCTTCTCGCGCCGCGCCGCTCAGGCGTCCTTCGTCCCATGCCCACCGTTGCCACCAAGTCTGTGTTTTCGATTGTGCGCTTATAAGTTCATTGGTGGCCATACCCGCTCGGTTGTGATTGTGCGCGTTGATTGAGCCGATCGGCTCACTGGAAAATGTGGAGGGGGTCAGTCCGGAGGGTTCCGGGCGTCCCGGGAATCCCGCGACTTCTACGGACCGAGGATCTCCGCGAGGTCGTAGCTGACCGGCTCCTCCAACTGCGCGTACGTGCAGCTCTCGGGCGTGCGGTCGGGGCGCCAGCGGCGGAAACGCGCCGTGTGCCGGAAGCGCGCGCCGTTCTCCATGTGGTCGTACGCCACCTCGGCCACCCGTTCCGGCCGGAGCGGTACCCAGGAGAGGTCCTTCTTGCCGGACCAGCGGCTCGGGGCGCCCGGCAGCCGGGCCGACTCGTGCGCGGCCTCCTCCGACCAGGCCGCCCACGGATGCCCGGCCGGGTCGTCCATGCGCAGGGGCGCGAGTTCCTCGATGAGCTCGGCGCGCCGCTTCATGGTGAAGGCGGCGGACACGCCCACGTGCTGCAGGGTGCCCTGGCCGTCGTAGAGGCCGAGAAGGAGTGAGCCCACGACGGGGCCGCTCTTGTGGAGGCGGTAGCCCGCGACGACGGCGTCCGCGGTCCGCTCGTGCTTGATCTTGAACATGGCGCGTTCGTCCGGGCGGTAGCGCAGGTCCAGCGGCTTGGCGACGACACCGTCGAGTCCGGCGCCCTCGTACTGCTCGAACCACCGCTGAGCCACGTCGATATCGGTGGTCGCGGGGGCGAGGTGCACGGGTGCGGTCGCTTCGGACAGTGCCCGTTCGAGGAGCGCCCGGCGGTCGCCGAGCGGGACGTCCAGCAGTGACTCGTCGGCCAGGGCCAGCAGGTCGAAGGCGACGAAGGAGGCCGGGGTCCGCTCGGCCAGCGTCCGCACCCGCGACTCGGCCGGGTGGATGCGCTCGCTCAGTGCGTCGAAGTCCAGCCGGCCGTCCCGTGCGATCACGATCTCCCCGTCCAGGACACAGCGCTCAGGCACCCGCTCCTTCAGCGCCTCGAACAGTTCGGGAAAGTACCTGGTCAGCGGCTTTCCGGTACGGCTGCCCAGCTCGATCTCTCCGCCGTCACGGAACACGATCGCCCGGAAGCCGTCCCACTTCGCCTCGTAGTGCATGCCCGGCGGAATCCTCGCCACCGACTTGGCGAGCATGGGCTTCACGGGTGGCATCACCGGCAGATCCATGGTTCCGATTCTGCGCTCGTGCGGCGCTCGCCGCCCGGTGTGCGATGTCCCTGCGCCGGGCCTACGGTGGCTCGCATGGGCGAAGCGGTGGAACTGGAGGCGGGCGGCCGGACCGTACGGCTGTCCAGCCCGGGCAAGATCTTCTTCCCGGAGCGCGGCTTCACCAAGCTGGACCTCGCCCGGTACTACATCGCGGTCGGCCCCGGAATCCTCCGCGCCCTGCGCGACCGCCCCACCACCCTGGAGCGCTACCCGGACGGGGTCGAGGGCGAGAACTTCTTCCAGAAGCGGGCGCCCAAGAACATGCCCGACTGGATCCCGACCGCCCACATCACCTTCCCCAGCGGACGCAGCGCCGACGAGATGTGCCCCACCGAGGAAGCCGCCGTCCTGTGGGCCGCCCAGTACGGCACGCTCACCTTCCACCCCTGGCCGGTCCGCCGCGCCGACGTCGACAGCCCCGACGAACTCCGCATCGACCTCGACCCGCAGCCCGGCACGGACTACGACGACGCGGTCCGAGCCGCCCATGAACTCCGCGCCGTACTCGACGAGTTCGGGGGTCTGCGGGGCTTCCCCAAGACCTCCGGCGGACGCGGCCTGCACGTCTTCGTGCCGATCGAACCGCGCTGGACCTTCACCCAGGTCCGCCGCGCGGCCATCGCGGTCGGCCGGGAGCTGGCCCGCCGGATGCCGGACCAGGTGACCATCAAGTGGTGGAAGGAGGAGCGCGGCGAGCGCATCTTCGTCGACTACAACCAGACCGCCCGCGACCGCACCATCGCCTCCGCCTATTCCGTACGGCCCCGCCCGCACGCCCCGGTCTCGGCCCCGCTCCTCTGGGACGAGGTCGGCACCGCGCACCCCCGGGACTTCGACCTCGCGACCATGCCGGCCCGTTTCGCCGAACTCGGCGACGTGCACGCCGACATGGACGACCACCGCTACTCCCTGGACGCCCTCCTCGAACTCGCCCGCCGCGACGAACACGACCACGGGCTGGGGGATCTGCCGTATCCGCCGGAGTATCCGAAGATGCCGGGAGAGCCGAAGCGGGTGCAGCCGAGCAGGGCGAAGAAGGCCTCAACTGCCCCGGATCCAGGCCCAGATGCCGCTGCCGGCTCCGCCGGGTACCCCGCCGCCGACTCGGGCACCGACTCCGCTTCCGACGGATCATGAACGCATGACTCGCCTGCTGACCCGGAGCGATCTGGGCGCCCTGCTGGAACCCTCGGCCTGCCTCGCCGCGCTGCGGGCCGGCTTCCTCGCCGTAGGGGCCCCGGTGGCGATCCCGGGCCAACGGGTGCGCACCGACCTGCCGTTCCCCGGGACGGCCACCGCCCTGATGCCCGGACTGCTCCCCGGCATCGAGGCCTACACCGTGAAGGTCAACGCCAAGTTCCCCGACGCGCGGCCCGCGTTGAGAGGCGTGCTCTGCCTGCACAGCGGCGTGGACGGGGAGTTGCTCGCGCTGCTGGACTCGGCGACGGTGACCGCGTGGCGTACGGGGCTGGCGGCCGCCCTGGGCACGGATGCCCTCGCGGGGTCGGCGGAGGGTGCGGTGGTGGGGGTCGTCGGTGCGGGCGCGCAGGCCGAGTTGATGGTGCGGGGGCTGAGCGCGTTGCGGTCGTACGGCGAACTGGTCGTCCACGACACGGACTTGGAGCGCGCGGCGGAATTCGCCGTACGACACGGCGGCCGGGTCCTGGGCTCCCCGAAGGAGATCGCCGCGGCCGCCGACATCGTCCTGCTGGCGACCTGGTCCCGCACCCCGCTGCTGTTCCTCGCGGACACCCGGGAGGGACAGCACCTCACCAGCCTGGGCGCCGACGAGCCGGGCAAGCGGGAACTCGCCGCCGACCTGCTGGACGCGGCGCTGGTCGTCGTCGACGACCGCCAACTGGTCGAGTCCGTGGGCGCGTTGACCCCGACGGACATCGACACCACGCTCGGCGACGTCCTGCGCGGCGACCACCCGGGGCGGACCGATGCCGGTGCGCGTTCTGTCTACGCGCCGGTCGGGCTGCCGTGGCAGGACCTGGCGCTGGCGTGGCTGGCGTATGAGCGGGCGGAGCGGGACGGGGTCGGGCGGCGGGTGGATCTGCTGGGGTGAGGGGAGGACCGGTCGAGGTCGACGAGGGTGCGCTCGGCAGGGGGAGCGGTATGGGGAGCGCGTATTGGGAGCGCTCTCACCATCGGGTTCCGCCGCGGCTATCCTGATCCGCATCATCGAGGAGGGGTCCACACGTGACCGAGACAGCACCGCGCCCCACGCTGGAGGCCGTGGCCGCGCGGGCGGGGGTGTCGCGGGCCACCGTCTCCCGGGTGGTCAACGGCGGGGACGGGGTGCGGGAATCGCTCGTCGAACGGGTCCGGCAGGCGGTGGACGAACTCGGGTACGTCCCCAACCAGGCCGCCCGGAGCCTGGTGACGAAGCGGCACGACGCCATCGCCGTGGTGATCGCCGAACCGGAGACCCGTGTCTTCGCGGACCCCTTCTTCGCCATGCAACTCCGGGGTATCAGCAAGGAGTTGACGGCCCACGACTCCCAACTCGTGCTGCTCCTCACGGAAGGCCGCGACGACCACGCCCGTGTCGGCCGGTATCTCGCCGGTGGCCATGTCGACGGCGCGCTCGTCTTCTCCCTGCACCTCGACGACCCGCTGCCCGGACTGATCCAACGGGCCGGTGTCCCGACCGTGTTCGGCGGCCGGCCCGGCTGGAGCGAGGGGACCCGCGCGTCCGGACCCACGGTGTACGTCGACTGCGACAACCGGGGCGGTGCCCGTGAGGCCGTACGGCACCTCGTCGGGCTCGGCCGCACCCGGATCGCGCACATCACCGGCGCGCTCGACCAGACCTCCGCGGTGGACCGGCTCGACGGGTTCCGGGACGTCATGGTCGACGTCGATCCGCGGCTGATCGTGGAGAGCGACTTCACCCCGGGCGGCGGTGAGCGCGCGATGCGGGAGCTCCTCGACAACTGCCCCGACGTGGACGCCGTGTTCGCCGCCAACGACCTCACCGCGTACGGCGCCATGAAGGTGCTGCGCGAGGAGGGGCTGCGGGTGCCCGAGGACGTGGCGGTGATCGGCTTCGACGACATGCTGCCGGTCGCCGAACAGACCGAACCACCACTCACGACGGTCCGCCAGGACATCGAGGAGATGGGCCGCTTGATGGCCCGCCTGCTGCTGCGCGGCCTCGACCGCCGGGGCGTCCGCGACGGCATCGGAGGCGCGCCGTCCAGCGTGATCCTGCCGACCACACTGGTCCACCGCGCCTCCGCGTGAGCGGTGCCCGGGCGTGAGCCGTGCCGGGCCCGTACGTCCGTGTGGGACCGGCCTGTTGGCCGCTGACTCGCCGGCCGGCCGGCCCGCTGACTCGGGGCCGTCAGTCCTGCGGAGCCTCGCTCTTGATGACGGCGAAGCGGGCGCCGTGCGGATCGGTGAGCTGGGCCATGCGGCCGACGCCCTCCATGCTGGTGGCCGGCATGGTGACCTTGCCGCCCGTCTCCAGCGCCTTGGCCACGGTCGCGTCCACGTCGGCGACCTCGAAGTACGCCAGCCAGTACGCCCCCGAGGCCGCGCCGGTCGGGTCGAAGTCGAGCGGGACGACCCCGCCGAACATCGCGTCCTCACCGGCACCGGACGCGTTGAGGCAGGTGTAGTCGCCGCCCGGCATGGGCGCGGCGGAGGTCTCCAGACCGAGTGAGGCGTCGTAGAACGCGGCCGCCGCGGCGACATCGGGTGTGTACAGCTCGACCCAGGTCAGCGAACCGGGGTCGCCCACGACGTCGACACCCTTCATCTGACCCGGCTGCCAGATGCCGAACGCCGCGCCCGCCGGGTCCCTGAGGATCGCCATGTGGCCCTGGCCCAACACGTCCATCGGCTGGAACAGGACCGCGCCGTGCGCCTGCTCCACCGCCTTGGCCGTGGCCTCCGCGTCCGCGCTCTGGAAGTACACGGTCCAGGCGGACGCGTCGTGCTCGGCGGGCAGGGGCATGCCGCCGGCGACCGTCCTGCCGTCGAGCTGGAAGAAGCCGTAGCCGCCGGCCTCGGGTCCCGCCGACTGGAACCGCCAGCCGAAGAGACCGCCGTAGAAGGAGATGGCGCTGTCGATGTCGGGGGAGCCGACGTCCAGCCAGTTGGGAGCGCCGTTGACGAAACGGGTGGTGAGCATCATTGCCCTCCTCGTTGAAGGGGCCCGTTCTCTGCACCGCCGAGTCTTGCACCGCCCACTGACAATCGCTGCCGCACAACGGCAGCGGTTCGCGGATACGGCGTTGGTTACCCTCGGTGACCGCTGAAGTTCTCCGTGTTTTCACACCGGTTCCGCGCGCCGCCGTGCGTCGGTGCGGGCGCGGCGCCACCATCGGGGTGGCCGGAGGCCCCGGAGCGCGGCGTTGATCCCACGTTGATCGAACGTTTTTCGCCGACCGGCACGATCCTGGCCATGCACATCGACACGATCACCTCGCCCGACCTGGACTGGCAGCAGGAGGCGTTGTGCGCGCAGACCGGGGCGGACTTCTTCTTCCCCGAACCCGGCAGCTCCGTCAGGGAGGCCAAGCGGATCTGCGGCATGTGCCCGATCCGCTCGGCCTGCCTGGAGTACGCCCTCGACAACGACGAACGCTTCGGGGTGTGGGGCGGGCTGTCGGAGAAGGAACGGCTGGAGATCCGGCGCACCTCACGCTGACCGCCGACTGATGATCGCCGACCGGCGATCCGGTCGGCGACAGCGGAACGGGGCCGGCGGCCTGGTACGGCCGACAGCCCCGAAGTCCTCGCTCGCGTACGGACGCGAGGTCCGTCAGGCGCTGGCGCGCGCCGCCATGCGGGCCTTGCGGGTCGCCAGCTTCTCGTCGAACTTGGACGCCTCGGAGTCCAGGCCGCCCATGTAGAGGCCGATCTCCTCCTGGGCCTGCTGGCCCTCGGGGCCGAGGCCGTCGATCTCCATGACCTTCAGGAAGCGCAGGACGGGCTGGATGACGTCGTCGTGGTGGATGCGCAGGTTGTAGACCTCGCCGATGGCCATCTGCGCGGCGAAGCGCTCGAAGCCGGGCATGCCGTGACCGGGCATCCGGAAGTTGACGAGGACGTCGCGCACGGCCTGCATGGTGAGGTCGGGGGCGAGCTCGAACGCGGCCTTCAGGAGGTTGCGGTAGAAGACCATGTGCAGGTTCTCGTCGGTCGCGATGCGGGCCAGCATGCGGTCGCAGACCGGGTCGCCCGACTGGTGGCCGGTGTTGCGGTGCGACACGCGCGTGGCCAGCTCCTGGAAGGCGACGTACGCCACGGAGTGCAGCATCGAGTGCCGGTTGTCCGACTCGAAGCCCTCGCTCATGTGCTGCATGCGGAACGCCTCGAGCTTGTCCGGGTCGACCGCGCGGGAGGCGAGCAGGTAGTCCCGCATGACGATGCCGTGCCGGCCCTCCTCCGCCGTCCAGCGGTGCACCCAGGTGCCCCAGGCGCCGTCGCGGCCGAAGAGGGAGGCGATCTCGTGGTGGTAGCTGGGGAGGTTGTCCTCCGTAAGGAGGTTCACGACGAGGGCGATCCGGCCGATCTCGGTGACCTTGGACTGCTCCTTGCCCCAGGCCTCGCCGTCCTCGAAGAAGCCGGGGAAGTTCCGGGCGTCGCTCCAGGGCACGTACTCGTGCGGCATCCAGTCCTTGGTGACCTTGAGGTGCCGGTTGAGCTCCGTCTCGACGACTTCTTCCAACGCGTACAGCAGCTTGGCGTCGGTCCAGACTGCGGGGCTGCCGAGGTGCGGGGAAGTGATCGTCACGGGGACTCCAGGGGGACGTCGTACAAAACTGAACAAACCGGCGAGCGGTGCCGGGACCTGTGCAACTTACGGAATCGTAGGCTACGAAACCGTAGGTTACGTGACCGTAGGTTAAGGACGCTGTAAAGATCGCTGTTCAGGCCGTATTGCCGGGGAATCCCGTACGGTCGCAGGACCGCAGGTCCCGGCGCCGAACGGGCGGTTTTGTCACCCGTTCAGGCGTACAGATCCCGGAGTCGGACCGAGAGGCACGTCACACATCCTTCGAGTTTCTCGAACTCGCTGATGTCCACCACGACCGGCTCGTGGCCGAGATCGCTGAGCAGGTCGGCCGTCTTGGGCGCGCTCGCCGCCATCAGCAGCTTGTCGCCGCCGAGCAGCACCACATGCGCGCCGGCCTCCTCGGGCACCGACAGGAAGCGCGGGAACAGCGACGGCCGGTCCACCTTGGGTATGTGCCCGAGCACCGTCCCTTCGGGCAGCGCGGTGACCGCCGACTTCAGATGCAGCACCTTGCTCACGGGCACGGTGACCACGCGCGCCCCGAGCGGCTCGAACACGGCCCGCAGCTGCTGGATGCCGGCCGCGTTCGTCCGGCCGCCCCGGCCGACGTAGATCGTGTCGTCGACCTTGAGGACGTCACCGCCCTCCAGGGTGCCCGGCTCCCAGACCCAGTTCACCGAGCAGCCGAGCCGGGCCACCGCCTCCTCGACCCCGCCGGTCTCCTCGCGCCGGGACTCGGCACCGGGCCGGGCTATCAGCGCCACGTTCTTGTACATGACCACCGCGTCCTCGACGAACACGGAGTCGGGGCAGTCGTCGGCCGGATCCACCTCGATCGTCTCCCAGCCGTGCACCCGCAGCGCGTGCGTGTACGCCTCCCACTGCTCGAGGGCCTGCTCGACATCGACCTTCTCCCGCTCGACGTGCGTGACCAGCCCTTCGGCCAGGCGCGGGCTGGGGCGGCGGACGAGGGCCTTCTTGCTGGGCACGAGCGGGACTCCGTATCGGCGGGATCGTTTCGGCACCGTTGTCGGGGCACCGGTTGGCCATCATGCGTCACCCGTCCGTGCCGACAAAACCCCTCACGTGAGGCTGTGGCCCTCCTGAGATGCGCGCCGAACGCCTCAGGAGGGGCTGCCGAAGACCTCAGGCCGGGTGTTCCACCTCCTCCGGCGTGATCGTCCGCAGCTCCCCGTCCAGCAGCAGCCAGCGCGTGATGCCGATCGATTCGAGGAACGGCACGTCGTGACTGGCCACGATCAACGCCCCTTCGTACGACTCCAGCGCCGAGGTCAGCTGCCGCACGCTCGCCATGTCGAGGTTGTTCGTCGGCTCGTCCAGCATCAGCAGCTGCGGGGCGGGCTCCGCGAGCATCAGCGCGGCCAGCGCCGCCCGGAAGCGCTCGCCGCCGGACAGGGTCGCCGCCTGCTGGTCGGCGCGGGCACCCCGGAACAGGAAGCGGGCAAGCCGCGCCCGGACCCGGTTGTTGGTGGCGCCCGGCGCGAACCGCGCCACGTTCTCCGCCACTGTCAGCTCACCGTCGAGGACGTCGAGCCGCTGCGGCAGGAAGCGCAGCGGGACATGCGCCGCCGCCTCGCCCGCCACCGGCTCCAGCTCCCCGGCGATCGTCCGCAGCAGCGTCGTCTTGCCCGCGCCGTTGCGCCCGATCAGCGCGATCCGCTCCGGCCCGCGCAGATCGAGGCCGCCCGCCCGCGCGCCGTACGCGAGTTCCAGGTCCATGAGGGTCAGGACCTGACGGCCCGGCGGTACGGCCGTGTACGGCAGTTCGACGCGGATCTCGTCGTCGTCCCGTACGGCCTCCACCGCCTCGTCGAGCCGTTCCTTCGCGTCGGCGAGCCGCTCCTCGTGCAGGATGCGGTGCTTGCCCGCGGACTCCTGCGCGGCCCGTCTGCGCGCGCCCATGACGATCTTCGGCTCGCGCTTCTGCTCGAACATCTTCTGCCCGTACTTCTTGCGCCGGGCCAACTTGACCTGGGCGTCGGACAGTTCGCGCTTCTGCTTGCGGAGGTCCGCCTCGGCGACGCGCACCATCCGTGTCGCGGCGTCCTGTTCGGTGCTGAGGGCCTCCTCGTAGGCGGAGTAGTTGCCGCCGTACCAGGTGATCCCGCCGGAGCGCAGATCGGCGATCTGGTCGACGAGGTCGAGGAGTTCACGGTCGTGGCTGACCACGATCATCACTCCCGGCCAGGACGCGACGGCCGAGTACAGCCGCCTGCGGGCGTACAGGTCGAGGTTGTTCGTCGGCTCGTCGAGGAGCAGGACGTCCGGCCGTCCGAGCAACAGCGCGGCCAGCCGCAGGAGTACGGACTCGCCGCCCGAGACCTCGCCGATGGTGCGGTCCAAGTCGATGTGTCCCAGGCCGAGTTCGCCGAGTGTGGCGATCGCCCTTTCCTCTACGTCCCAGTCGTCGCCGAGTGTCTCGAAGTGCTCCTCGGCCGCGTCACCGGCCTCGATGGCGTGCAGGGCGGCGCGTCGGGCGGCGATGCCGAGCGTCTCGTCGACACGCAGGGCGGTGTCCAACGTGACGTTCTGCGGGAGGTAGCCGACCTCGCCCGCGACGCGCACGGTGCCGTCGGCCGGGGCGAGTTGACGGGCGATCAGCTTCAACAGGGTTGACTTCCCCGATCCGTTGACACCGACGAGCCCGGTTCTGCCGGGTCCGAAGGCGGCGTCCAGGTCCTCGAAGACGGAGGTCCCGTCGGGCCAGGCGAAGGAGAGGGACGTACAGGTGACGGAGATATGCATGCGGGCCTCGTGGTTGCTCGACGCGGTCAGGGGCGGGCGCGTATCGAGACACCGCGAGGCGGGAGACTGGTCCCGGGGACAGAGGGAAAGGCCCTGTTCCGGAGGACGGCTCGGACGCCGAGGTCGTACACGGCGGACACACCTCAGGGGTGTGTGACGCGGTGTCTCAGAACCTCAGACGAGCAACGTCCTACTCCGATCGACGGCAACAGAAGCAAGGGCAACGCTACGAACGGCCTCGGGGGGCTGTCAACGCATTAAACGGGAGCCCACGACCCGCACGCCCATGTCGGATTCCTGCCAGCCAGAGCGCGCCGGAGCCTGCTTGAGTGGGGCGCATGACGAACCAGAACACCCTCCGTGACCGGGCTCTGGCCTTCCGCGCGCTGCATGTGCCGGGACGTCCGCTGGTCCTCCCGAACGCCTGGGACGCGGCGAGCGCCCGCATCGTCGAGGACGCGGGCGCGTCCGCCGTGGCGACCACCAGCGCGGGCCTCACCTGGGCCCTCGGCGTCGCGGACGGCGACCGGCTGGACCGGGAGCGGGCCCTGGAGGCGGTCGCCCGCATCACCGCGAGCGTCGGCGTGCCGGTGAGCGCCGACATCGAGAGCGGCTTCGCGAAGGACGCGGCGGGCGTCGCCGACACCGTCCGCGCCGTGCTCGCGGCGGGCGCGGTGGGGGTGAACATCGAGGACGCGCTCTACGGCGGTGAGGGCGTCCTGCGTCCGGTCGCCGAGCAGGCCGAGCGCATCGCCGCCGCGCGTGAGGCCGCCGACGCGGAGGGCGTGCCGCTGTTCGTCAACGCGCGCATCGACACGTTTCTGCGGGGCGCCGGGGGAGTGGACGCGACCCTGGAGCGGGCCGCCGCGTTCCGGGCCGCGGGCGCCGACGGGATCTTCGTCCCCGGGGCCGTCGAACCGGGCACGGTCAAGGAACTCGCCGACGGGATCGAGGCGCCGCTCAATGTGCTGGTCGGCCCCGGCGCACCGCCGGTCGCCGAACTGGCCGCGCTGGGCGTCGCGCGCGTGAGCGCGGGCTCCAGCATCGCGGCGGCCGCGTACGCCGTGGTCCGCCGTGCCGCGCGGGAGCTGCTGGACACGGGTACCTACGGCGCGCAGACGGGAGGGATCGGCTACGGCGAGCTCAACTCCCTGCTGGCACGGGGGAACTAGCTCAGCAGGCGTCCCGCATCAGCTCGGCGAGGTCGTGGTCCAGGTCGAGCTGGAGGTGTTCGAGACCGACGGGCACCAGCTCGCCGGTGGCCTGCAGGAAGCGGCGTATCTCGGACGAGTGGACGTGCACGACGGCCGTCCCCTCGGGGGCGTGGAACTCCAGGACGGTGCGGTCGAAGCCGTAGGGCCGCACCCGGACGTCGCCATGGCCCTCGGCGCCGTGCAGACCGGCCGCGAGGAGTTCGCGGGCGAAGGTCCAGCAGACCTCGACGCCCTCCAGGGTGGCCGGCGCCGGGAAGGTCATCCGGACGGCGAAGGGGTCCCGCCGGTCGTAGTGCAGGGTGGCGGGAATGCTCGGCATCCGCGGTGCGGCGGCGACGAGACGGGCCTCTACGGGCTGCTCGATGACGATGGACAACGCCTTGCTCCCTTGTGTGACGGCGGTGCTGCTGCGGTGAAGGCCGGACGGTCTCCTGAAAAGATTCCGGAGCGGACCCCCGAGTGGATGGGTCCGCACTGGAAGAGACGCCGGAACGGGCCGATCCGTGCACATGAATTTCGAGTGACCTCTGTCACCGCCGCCCATATGCGCCCAAGGCGGGCGCGGGCATCTGGACGGCCTCCGGGGAGTGGGCTAGCTTCGCCCGCCATGAGGCGCATGGGGAAGACGCGACGGGTGGGACGTACGTACCGGAACGTGGCCGTGGCCATGGCGTGCGGGGCGGCGCTGGCCGCGCTGACCGCCGTACCGGCGCAGGCGCGGGAGACGGCGCACCGGGCTCCGCACTGGGAGCTCAAGGACAGCGGGGCCGCCGACGTGCGGTTCCGGGGGCTGTCGGCGGTCAGCCGGAACACCGCGTGGGTGGCCGGGACCGCGGGCACGGTGCTGCGCACGACCGACGGCGGGGCGAGCTGGCGGAACGTCTCGCCGCCCGGCACCGCCGACCTCCAGTTCCGGGACATCGAGGCGTTCGACGCGCGCCGCGCGGTGGTCCTGGCGATCGGCGAGGGCGAGACGTCCCGCGTCTACCGCACCGACGACGCCGGAGCGACCTGGACGGAGTCCTTCCGCAACACCGACGCGAACGCCTTCTACGACTGCATGACCTTCTTCGACAGCCGCCACGGCCTCGCGATGAGCGACCCGGTGGACGGCAAGTTCCGCATCCTGTCCACCGGCGACGGGGGCCGCTCCTGGAAGGTGCTGCCCAACACCGGGATGCCGGCCGCGCTCGACGGCGAGGCGGGCTTCGCGGCGAGCGGTCAGTGCCTGGTGAGTTCCGGGCCCCGTGACGTCTGGCTGGCCACCGGCGGGGGTGCACGCGCGCGTGTCCTGCACTCCGCGGACCGCGGCCTCACCTGGACGGCGACCGACACGCCGATCCCGGCCGGTGACCCCGCGCGCGGGGTGTTCGCCCTCGCCTTCCGCGACCGTACGCACGGCCTCGCGGTCGGCGGCGACTTCAACGCGGGCGCCCCGTCACCCCAGGCGGCGGCCGTCACCGGCGACGGCGGCCGCACCTGGCGCTCCGCCACGATCCCGCCGCCCGCCTACCGCTCCGGCGTCACCTGGCTGCCCCGCAGCCGCGGCACGGCCCTCGCGGTCGGCCCCACGGGCACGGACGTCACGACCGACGCCGGCCGAACCTGGAAGACGGTCGACACCGGCTCGTACGACACGGTCGACTGCGCGGCGGACCTGGGCTGCTGGGCAGCGGGGGAGAAGGGCCGCGTGGCACGGCTGGAGGACTGAGGCAGGGCGGGGGCGGTACGGCCCCCGCCGTTTCTTCGCGCCGCCAGGATCCCCGTACGCTCGGCTTCACCATGACGACCGTAGACATTCCCGCGGGCTGGCCCGCGACCGAGGAGCAAGCCCGCGCCGTCCAGGACGAGTTGCGGGAGCGGGTGGTGACCGACGAACCGGGGCCGCCGCCAAGGACCGGGCATGTCACGGGAGTTGA
This sequence comes from Streptomyces sp. NRRL F-525, assembly GCF_000716605.1. Taxonomy (GTDB): domain Bacteria; phylum Actinomycetota; class Actinomycetes; order Streptomycetales; family Streptomycetaceae; genus Streptomyces. The sequence goes on from NZ_JNXE01000011.1 coordinate 152,213, forward strand.
TGTCGCCTACGACGACGAGCGCGACGTGGTCGTGGCCGCGGCCGTCGTCCTGGACGCGGCGGACCTCACCGTCGTCGCCGAGGCGACTGCCGTCGGCCGGGTCTCCTTCCCGTATGTGCCGGGGCTGTTGGCCTTCCGCGAGATCCCCACGGTGCTGGCCGCGTTGGAGGCCCTGCCCTGCCCGCCGGGCCTGGTCGTGTGCGACGGCTACGGCCTCGCCCACCCCCGCCGCTTCGGCCTCGCCAGCCACCTCGGCGTCCTCACCGGCCTGCCCACGATCGGCGTCGCCAAGAACCCCTTCACGTTCACGTACGACGATCCGGGCACCCCGCGTGGCTCCTCGTCGCCGCTCCGCGCGGACGCCGACGAGGTCGGCCGCGCGCTGCGCACCCGGGAGGGCGTGAAGCCGGTGTTCGTCTCCGTGGGCCACCGGGTGACCCTGGACAACGCCTGTGCCCACACGCTGGCGTTGACCCCGGAGTACCGCCTCCCGGAGACGACGCGCAGGGCGGACGCGCTGTGCCGACGGGCGCTGCGGGAGGCGACCGAGTGAGCGCCTGGGGCGAGTCGGGTTCTGAGTACCTGATCTGAGTACGTGTACGGATGTGGCCGCGCCCGCGTGATCGGCAGGCTGTCCCGCATGACAACCCACCGTTCCCCGAAGCCCGTTGCCCACCCGAGCCAGCCCGTCGAGCGTGCCGTGATGGTCGCGCTCGTCCTGTCCGTGGCGGCGGGCCTCGCCTGGATCGGCGGGATGATCTACACGCTGTGGCCGTGAGGCGACGGTGGGGGAACGAGCGAGCCCCACACCGCAACTGACGGTGTGGGGCTCGGACTTGAGCGCCGGGCAGGCCTTGCACCTACATCTCCCCGCAGGAAGCGGGGCGTCTTTCCTTGGACTACCGACGCGCGACCAGACTCCGGGTGTTCCGGCGACCGGCTCATGATCCATCGTATCCCATTCCGAGGGTCCGTTCGAACTCCCTTGTGGGGGCGGCCAGTACGGGACCCGGCGGGCTCGCGTGTTCAAGGACGGGCGGGCACGCTTACCGGCTCGCGGCCACCCGGAACGTGATGCCCGCGCCGCGCAGCCGCGTGATGAGAGCGTCGCCCATCGCCACCGCCGTCGTCACCTGGCCTGCTGTGGGCGGGAGTTGGTCGAGGGCGAGGGAGAGGGCCGACTCGGCGAACATCTTCGCCGTCTCGTCGTAACCGGGGTCGCCGCCCGCGACCTCCGTGAAGACCCGGTGGCCGCCGCCCTCGCCGACGAACTTCACGGAGAACCAGCTCTTCGCGCGCTTCTCCGGGCTCGGTCCGTCGCCGGGCTTGAGGCGGTCGGACAACCAGCGCCGGGCGGGCGGGAGTTGGGCGGCCGTGGCCAGGGCGCCGACCGCCGTGACCCCGCCGAGCGCCACGGGGAGGTGGCGTACGGCCGCGTAGTGGCGGTAGCGGAAGTCGGGGCCGTAGCGGTCCAGGGCCCTCGCGGATCGTTGGACGACCTGCGGGTCGATGGTCGGCAGAGGCACCGCCCAGGAGCCGATCTCCCCGGCGAACCGCGGCGCCCCCATGGGCGCGCCGGCCCGGCGGCCCACAAGGCGCGGTTCGTGGCGGCGCCGTTCCCGGGCGGCGGCCAACACCTGTCGGCCGCGCCCGAGTTGGGTCAGCGCCGTGGCGAACGTGCCGCCGGAGAACATCGCGTCGGCGGTCACGAAGCCGTCCACCGTCAGGGGCACCCCTTCCGGCAGCTGCTGCACCGTGAAGTACGCCCCCAGGTCGTGCGGGATCGAGTCGAAGCCCGCGCAGTGCACCAGCCGTGCGCCGGTCTCACGCGCGCGTGCGTCGTGGCGGACGTACGTCAGGTCGACGAACTCCGGCTCCCCGCTGAGGTCGAGATAGTCCGTTCCGGCCTCCGCGCAGGCGGCGACGAGATCCTCGCCGTAGGTGACGTAGGGGCCGACCGTCGTGGCCACCACGCGCGCGTGCTCGGCGAGTTCGCGCAGGGAGGCCGGGTCGGAGACGTCGGCCCGGAGCACGCCCACCGACGTGCCGGCGGGGAGCCGTTCGCGCAGGCGCTTCAGTTTGAGTTCGTCGCGGCCGGCGATCGCCCAGCGCAGACCCTTGGGCGCGTGCGCGGCGAGATACTCGGCGGTGAGCACGCCGACGAAGCCCGTGGCCCCGAAGAGCACGATGTCGTAGGGACGGTCCGTCCTGTTCAGCCTGCTCATGACACTCCTGGATCCCGCAGCCCGTGCCGCTGTCGGTGGCTGAGGCTAGCGTGAAGAGTGCGGAGCCCGACGACGAGCCCGGAGGTAGCAGGTGGCCGTGGACAGGAACGCCCTGAAGAAGCGGGCGAAAGTACGTGAGTTCGCCCTTGGGCTGCCGGGTGCCACTGAGGAGTTCCCCTGGGGCGAGACCGTCGCGAAGGTCAACAAGAAGGTCTTTGTCTTCCTCGGTGTCGACGACGGCAGCTATCCGCTCGCCATGACGGTCAAACTCACGGACGACGCGGTCCACGCCCACGCGCTCACCTCGCCCGGCGCCGAGCCCGCCGGCTACGGCCTCGGCAAGGCCGGCTGGGTGCGCGTCCCGCTCGCCGAGCAGGGCGCCCCGGCCGCCGAGCTGCTGTGCGACTGGGTGGAGGAGAGCTATCGCGTGATCGCCCCGAAGCGCCTGATAGCCGAGCTGGACGAGCAGGGCCGCAGCCGGCCGTGACTAACGCCGGGTAACTTGGCTAAGCGCTTGCTCGCCCAGGCCTTGTGTTGAGTGGAACATGTTCTTACCATCACTGGTGTTACATCAGTTGTGTCAAAGCTGGGGGCTGGATGACAGCGGCAACGACGCCCGGGCACGGCCCGCTCTCCGGCGTGCGCGTGGTCGAGCTGGCCGGGATCGGCCCCGGCCCCTTCGCGGCCATGCTCCTCGCCGACCTGGGCGCCGACGTCGTCCGCGTCGACCGGCCCGGCGGTCCCGCACTCGGCGTCGCCCCCGAGTACGACGTCACCAACCGCAACAAGCGCTCGGTCCTCGTCGACCTGAAGGCGCCCGACGGCCCCGCGCGCGTGCTCGACCTCGTCGCCCGCGCCGAGATCCTCATCGAGGGCAACCGCCCGGGCGTCACCGAGCGCCTCAGCGTGGGCCCCGGGCCCTGCCTCGCCCGCAACCCCCGGCTCGTCTACGGCCGGATGACCGGCTGGGGCCAGGACGGCCCCCTCGCCGAGCGTGCCGGGCACGACATCGCGTACATCGCGCTGACCGGCACCCTCGGCATGATCGGCAGCCCCGGGGAGCCCCCGCCCGCCCCCGCCAACCTGCTCGGCGACTACGCGGGCGGCGCGCTCTACCTCGTCGTCGGCGTCCTCGCCGCCCTGCACCACGCGCGCGTGACCGGCACCGGCCAGGTCGTCGACGCGGCCATCGTCGACGGCACAGCCCACCTCTCCGCGATGATCCACGGCATGCTCGCTGCCGGCAGCTGGCAGGACCGGCGCGCCGCCAACCTCCTCGACGGCGGCTGCCCGTACTACGGCACCTACGAGACCGCCGATGGCAGGCACATGGCGGTGGGCGCCCTGGAGCCGCGGTTCTACGACGAGTTCACGCGCCTGCTCGGCCTCGCCGACTTCGCCGACGCCCGCCGGGACTGGACCCGTTGGGGCGAACTGCGCGAGGCGGTCGCGGCCCGCTTCCGGAGCCGTACACGGGATGAGTGGACCGCCGTCTTCGCGGGCACGGACGCGTGCGTGGCGCCCGTGCTGTCGCTGCGCGAGGCCCCGCACCATCCGCATCTCGCCGCGCGCGGCACGTTCACCGAGCACGGCGGGATCACCCAGCCCGCGCCCGCACCCCGGTTCTCCGCGACGCCCACCTCGGTGCGCGGCGGGCCGGCCCTGCCGGGCGCCGACACCTCCGGCGTGGCCCGCGACTGGGACGTCCCCGGACTCGTCGACGCCGTAGAAGATCTTCATCGAGCTGTCGAAAACCCTCATTGAAAGGCTTGTCAGTGAGCACCGAAGCGTATGTCTACGACGCGATCCGCACCCCGCGCGGGCGCGGCAAGGCGAATGGATCCCTGCACGGCACGAAGCCCATCGACCTGGTCGTCGGGCTCATCCACGAACTCCGTGACCGCTTCCCGGACCTGGACCCGGCCGCGATCGACGACATCGTCCTCGGGGTCGTCGGCCCGGTCGGCGACCAGGGTTCCGACATCGCCCGGATCGCCGCCGTGGCCGCCGGACTGCCGGACACGGTGGCCGGAGTGCAGGAGAACCGCTTCTGTGCCTCGGGTCTCGAAGCCGTCAACATGGCCGCCGCCAAGGTGCGTTCGGGCTGGGAGGATCTCATCCTCGCCGGCGGTGTCGAGTCGATGTCCCGGGTGCCGATGGCCTCGGACGGCGGCGCCTGGTTCAACGACCCGATGACGAACCTCGCCGTCAACTTCGTGCCCCAGGGCATCGGCGCCGACCTGATCGCCACGATCGAGGGATTCTCGCGGCGCGACGTGGACGAGTACGCGGCGCTCTCGCAGGAGCGGGCGGCCACCGCGTGGAAGGAGGGCCGCTTCGGGCGGTCCGTCGTCCCGGTGCGGGACCGCAGCGGCCTGGTCGTCCTCGACCAGGACGAGCACCTGCGCCCCGGCACCACCGCCGACTCGCTCGCCCGGCTGAAGCCGTCCTTCGCGGACATCGGCGAACTCGGCGGCTTCGACGCCGTGGCCCTGCAGAAGTACCACTGGGTCGAGAAGATCGACCACGTCCACCACGCGGGCAACTCCTCCGGCATCGTCGACGGCGCCTCCCTCGTCGCCATCGGCTCCAAGGAGGTCGGCGACCGCTACGGCCTCACCCCGCGCGCGCGGATCGTCTCCGCCGCCGTCTCCGGCTCCGAGCCGACCATCATGCTCACCGGGCCCGCGCCCGCCACCCGCAAGGCCCTCGCCAAGGCCGGGCTGACCATCGACGACATCGACCTCGTCGAGATCAACGAGGCCTTCGCCGCGGTCGTCCTGCGCTTCGTACGCGACATGGGCCTGTCCCTGGACAAGGTCAACGTCAACGGCGGCGCGATCGCGCTGGGCCACCCGCTCGGCGCCACCGGCGCGATCATCCTCGGCACGCTCGTCGACGAACTGGAGCGCCAGGACAAGCGCTACGGCCTCGCCACGCTGTGCGTCGGCGGCGGCATGGGCATCGCCACCATCGTCGAGCGCGTCTGAACACCCCAGCGGCAGCAGAGACTTCTACGGAGAACCCCTCATGACCGAGAGCACCACCATCCGCTGGGAACAGGACGACACCGGCGTCGTCACCCTCGTCCTCGACGACCCGGACCAGTCCGCGAACACCATGAACGCGGCCTTCCGCGCCTCCCTCACCGCGATCGCCGACCGCCTGGAGGCCGAGCGGGACTCCATCCGCGGCATCATCTTCACCTCCGCCAAGAAGACCTTCTTCGCCGGCGGCGACCTGCGCGACCTCATCCGCGTCACCCCGGACACCGCCCAGGAGTTCTTCGACGGCGGCCTCGCCATCAAGCGGAACCTGCGCCGCATCGAGACCCTCGGCAAGCCGGTCGTCGCCGCGATCAACGGCGCGGCCCTGGGCGGCGGTTACGAGATCGCCCTCGCCTGCCACCACCGGGTCGCCCTCGACGCGCCCGGCTCGAAGATCGGCTGCCCGGAGGTCACCCTCGGCCTGCTCCCCGGAGGCGGCGGAGTCGTCCGTACGGTACGGCTGTTGGGCATCGCGGACGCCCTGCTGAAGGTGCTTCTCCAGGGCACCCAGTACAGCCCGCGGCGTGCTCAGGAGAACGGCCTCGTCCAGGAAGTGGCCACCACCCCGGACGAGTTGATCGCCAAGGCCCGTGCCTTCATCGACGCCAACCCCGAATCGCAGCAGCCCTGGGACAAGCCCGGCTACCGCATCCCGGGCGGCACCCCGGCGAACCCCAAGTTCGCGGCCAACCTGCCCGCGTTCCCGGCGAGCCTGCGCAAGCAGACCAACGGCGCGCCCTATCCGGCGCCGCGCAACATCCTCGCCGCCGCCGTCGAGGGTGCCCAGGTCGACTTCGAGACCGCCCAGGTCATCGAGACCCGCTACTTCGTCGAGCTGGCGGTCGGCCAGACCTCGAAGAACATGATCCAGGCGTTCTTCTTCGACCTCCAGGCCGTCAACTCCGGCGCCAACCGCCCCCAGGGCATCCCCTCCCGCCCGGTCCGCAAGGTCGCCGTCCTCGGCGCCGGGATGATGGGCGCCGGCATCGCGTACTCGTGCGCCCGCGCGGGCATCGACGTCGTCCTCAAGGACGTGACCGAGGAGGCGGCGGCCAAGGGCAAGGCGTACTCCGAGAAGCTCTGCGCCAAGGCCGTTTCCCGCGGTCGTACGACACAGGAGAAGGCGGACGCGCTGCTCGCGCGCATCACCGCCACCGCCGACCCGCAGCAACTCGCGGGCTGCGATGCGGTGATCGAGGCCGTCTTCGAGGACACCTCGCTCAAGCACAAGGTGTTCCAGGAGATCCAGCACATCGTCGAGCCCGACGCGCTGCTGTGTTCCAACACCTCCACCCTCCCGATCACCGCCCTCGCCGAAGGCGTGGAGCGGCAGGTCGACTTCATCGGGCTGCACTTCTTCTCGCCGGTCGACAAGATGCCCCTCGTCGAGATCATCAAGGGCGAGCGCACCGGCGACGAGGCGCTTGCCCGCGCCTTCGACCTGGTCCGGCAGATCAAGAAGACACCGATCGTCGTCAACGACTCGCGTGGCTTCTTCACCTCACGGGTGATCGGGCAGTTCATCAACGAGGGCGTCGCGATGGTCGGCGAGGGCATCGAGCCAGCGTCGATCGAGCAGGCCGCCGCGCAGGCCGGCTACCCGGCCAAGGTCCTTTCCCTGATGGACGAGTTGACGCTCACGTTGCCGCGCAAGATCCGCAACGAGTCCAAGCGGGCGGTGGAGGAGGCGGGCGGCACCTGGCCCGGTCACCCCGCCGAGGCCGTCATCGACCGCATGGTCGACGAGTTCGGCCGTACCGGGCGCAGCGGCGGCGCGGGGTTCTACGACTACGACGAGAACGGCAAGCGCGCCGGGCTGTGGCCGGGCCTGCGCGAGCACTTCACGCGCGTGGGCGCCGAGAGCCCCTCCGAGACCGTGCCCTTCAAGGACATGCAGGAACGCATGCTGTTCTCCGAGGCGCTCGACACGGTCAAGCTCCTGGAGGAGGGCGTGCTGACGTCCGTGGCGGACGCCAACATCGGGTCCATCTTCGGGATCGGCTTCCCCGGCTGGACGGGTGGCGTCCTGCAGTACATCAACGGCTACGAGGGCGGCCTGCCCGGCTTCGTGGCACGCGCGCGTGCGCTCGCCGAGCGCTACGGGGAGCGGTTCACGCCGCCCGCGCTGCTCGTCGACAAGGCGGAGAAGGGGGAGCGCTTCAGCGACGCGCGCTGAGGCACGTGCCGCGAGTGGCTCAGCTGTCCCGGTCCTCCGGCGACTCCCTGAGCCACTCGCGGAGTTCCTCGCGCAGCGACCGCTGAAAGGTCGTCAGAAGGGCCTGCACGACCAGGGGTTGCATGTGCGCGGACAGCGACTTCACGTCCTGCGCGGCCCGTTGGGAGACCTCCCCGCGGAACACCTGTGACAACTCGTGGGCCGCCGCGCGGGAGTGCTCGATCAGCACGTTCCGGGACGCGAGGATCGCCTCCTGCGACACCGGTACGTCGAGCAGTCGTACACCCAGCCGCAGCAGACCGGAGTCGACGCGGAAGGCGCCGTCGTCGAGGGCGATCACGTCCATCGCCACCAGCCGTTCGATGTCCTCCTCGGCGAGCGCCCGGCCCGCCCGCCGCTCCAACTCCGCGCGGTCCAGGGTCTCCACGGCGTCCGGCGCCCACGAGGCCACCACCGCGCGGTGGATCGCGAGGTCGTGCGCGCTCAGGTCCGGCGGCAGTTGGCCCAGGTAGCGCTCGATCGCCGCGAGCGTCATGCCCTGGTGCTGCAGCTCCTCGATCAGCGCGAGCCGGGACAGGTGCTCCTGCCCGTAGTGCCCGACCCGCCGTGCCCCGATCACCGGCGGCGGGAGCAGCCCCTTGGTGCTGTAGAACCGGACCGTGCGGACCGTGGTACCGGCCCGCGCGGCCAGTTCGTCGATCGTGAGCGTCGGCTCCTCGGCGGCGGTGTCGGTCTCGGCATCGGTCGTCATGTGCAGCAGTATCGCTGTCTCACCAACGCTGTGAAACCACGTCGGGGCCATTGTCAGTGGTGCCGTCTACGGTGGTCGGCATGGGGGAGATCAGCTATGTCCGGGGTGACGCGACCGTTCCGTCGGTCAAGGGCGTCAAGGTGATCGCGCATGTCTGCAACGACATCGGGGGCTGGGGAAAGGGCTTCGTGCTGGCGGTGTCGCGCCGCTGGCCGGAGCCGGAGAAGGCGTACAGGGCGTGGCACCGGGACCGCGCGGCCAACGACTTCGGCCTGGGCGCGGTCCAACTCGTCCAGGTGAAGCGCCAGGTGTGGGTGGCCAACATGATCGGCCAGCGCGGGATACGCACGGGCAGCAAGGGCGTGCCGGTGCGCTACGAGGCGATCGGCACGGCGTTGGGCCTGCTGGCCGAGCGCGCGGCCGAGCTCGGTGCGTCGGTCCACATGCCCCGCATCGGGTGCGGCCTCGCGGGCGGCAAGTGGTCACGGGTCGAACCGATGATCACCGAGCGGCTGGTGCGCCGGGGGATCGCGGTGACGGTGTACGACCACGGGGAATGATCCCCCGCCCCAACTTGCCCCAGGCTGAAAGGAGTTGCAGAATCTTGCGCAACTGCAGGAAGGCCGTGAGCCATGAGTCGTGACATCGACGTCCTCGTCCTCGGCGGCGCCGGCGTGGACACCATCGTCCACGTCCCCGAACTGCCGCTCCCGTACGCCGACAGCTACATGATCGACCCCGGCATCCGCACCCGCGCCGGCCAGACCGGCGACTTCGTGGCCCTCGGGCTCAGCGCGCTGGGCCTGCGCACCCACCACCTCGACACGCTCGGCGCCGACCCCGAGGGCGACCTGGTCCGCGCGCTGCACCGCGACCACGGCATCCCGCTCACCGAGGTCCCGCAGCCCGCGGGCACCAAGCGCGCGGTCAACCTCGTGGGGCCCGACGGCCGGCGCCTCTCCCTCTACGACGCGACCCGCGCCCACCCCGACGACCGCCTCCCGGAACCCGCGGTCCGCGCCCTCGCCACGAGGAGCCGCCACGCCCACGTCTCCATCACCCAGCCCTGCGCCCAAACCCTCCCGCTGCTGCGCGAGTCCGGCACGACGATCTCGACGGACCTGCACAACTGGGACGGCGAGAACCCGTACCAGGAGGAGTTCGCCCTCGCGGCCGACATCGTCTTCCTGTCCACCACCGCGCTGACCGGCGACCCCGAGCGCACGATGCGCGGCATCGCCGAGCGGGGCCGGGCCGAGCTGGTCGTCGCCACGGCCGGAGCGGAGGGTGCGTATCTGCTGGCCGACGACGAGGTGACCCACATCCCGACCGTCACGCCCCGGAAGCCGGTCGTCGACTCCAACGGCGCGGGCGACGCCTTCGCCTCCGCGTTCCTCTTCGGCCGGCTGAGCGGAGAGCCCCCGCAGCGATGCGCCCGGTACGGCGCGGTCGCCGGGGCGTACGCGTGCACGGTGCCGTCGACGGAGATCGACGCGATCGGCCGGGACGAACTCCTCGTACAGGTAGCGGAGTTGGAGGCCTCGACGGCAGGTGCGTCGCACTAGTCCGCGGTCGAGGAGAGGGTGGTGCGGGTGCTTGCCCCGTCTCCGGGCACCGGTGGATCGCCGAGGTAGGCGTCCAGTGCGGCGGCGCCGGTGAGCAGGGCACGGCCGCGGGCCGAGAGGCGGGCCTGCCAGTCCCGAAGCGTCGACTCCAGCGGTGCGACGCCGCCGGCGGAACGGACCTGGGCGATCAGCGGGGCGACCTGTTCGAGCAGGTAGCCGCCCCGCCTGAGTTGGTGGGCCAGCAGGGCGTCGCGCACGTCGGCGGGGCCGTAGACCCGGTAGCCCGTCCGCGGGTCGCGGCGCGGCTGGACCAGGCCGGCGCGCTCCCAGGCGCGCAGGGTGGCCGGGCGGATGCCGAGCCTTCTCGCCAGTGGGCCGACGAACGTGTCGCCGCGTTCCTCCGGCACGGGCCGGAGGTCGCGGAGGGCGGCCTCGACGGCCTGGAGGGTACGGCGGTCGTCGAGAAGCTGTGCATGGCTTTCGTCGATGAGCCGAAGCGCGTCCTCGACGGCGTCACGGTTGACCGCCTGCATGATCGCCGTCGCCGTCTGGTGGCCGTGTCCCGGCATGAGCGCGAGAAACGCGTGCAGGGCCTGAGCGTGCCGGGGTGTGTAGGTGCGGTAGCCGTGCGCGGTGCGGTCGGCGGGCGGAAGGATCCCGGCCGCTTCGTAGTTGCGGACCGCCTGCGTCGACAGACCGTGCCGGCGCGCCAGGTCGACGGGCCGCAGCCGACCCACGCTTTGAGGGTTTCGCTTCACTGTCCTGCCGTTGTCGACCAAAAGTTTCAACCGTTGCGTCAACGATACCGTTTAAGGCATGACTCCTGGGATCGCAGATGCCGTCCACGCCGTCGACCCCGCCGCCGTCATGGGACTGCTCCCGAGCAGGCCGCGGCTGCTCGCCCTGGGGGAGCCCACCCACGGCGAGGACGTGCTGCTCGACGTGCGCAACGAACTCTTCCGCCACCTCGTCGAGCGAGAGGGCTACCGGACGATCGCCATCGAGAGCGACTGCCTGATGGGCCTGGTCGTCGACGACTACGTCACCTCGGGCACCGGCACCCTCGACGAGGTCATGGAGCGCGGCTTCAGCCACGGGTGGGGCGCGTTCGGGCCCAACCGCGAACTGGTGCGCTGGATGCGCGCGTACAACGACGGCCGGCCCGGGGCCGAGCGGGTGCGGTTCGCCGGTTTCGACGGCCCGCTGGAGATCACCGGCGCCGCGAGCCCGAGGCGGGCCCTCACCGCACTCCACACCTACCTCGCCGCCAGGGTCGACTCCGCCCTCCTTCCCCACATGGCGGAGACCCTCGACGAACTGCTCGGCGCCGATGACCGGTGGACCGACACCGCCGTGATGACGGACCCGTCCCGGTCTGTCGGGCAGACCTTCGAAGCCGGTCAACTCCGCCTGCTCGCCGACGACTTGGTGACCCTGCTCGACACGCAGACACCGCACCTGGTCGCGACGTCCACACCGGACGAGTGGCACCGGGCGCGCCTGTACGGGCGTACCGCCGTCGGGCTGCTGCGCTACCACTCCTCGATGGCCGACCCGTCACCGAGCCGCATGGCACGGCTGATCGCCCAGCGCGACGCGATGATGGCCGCCAACCTGCTCGCCCTCGCCGAACGGACCCCGACGCTGGTGCACGCCCACAACGGCCACCTCCAGCGGAACAGGAGCATGATGAGGATGGGCGGCCCGCCGGTGGAGTGGTGGAGCGCCGGCGCGATCGTCGCCGCCGGCCTGGGCGAGGAGTACGCCTTCCTGGCCACGGCCCTCGGCACGATCCCTCACCAAGGGGTCGGCGCCCCGCCACCGGACACGGTGGAGGGGCTGCTGTACGCGCTCCCGCAGGAGCGCTGCCTCGTCGACTCCGGCCGACTGGCCGCCGCGCTCGCCGACGCGACGCTCGCCCCTCGCGAGTCCCCTTGGTACGGCTACGCCCCGCTGGACCCCGCGCACCTGGCCGGCATAGACGGGATCGTGTTCGTCAAGGACACGGCTGCCGGCAAGGGCGGCTGATTTCGGCAGGTCCAGGAGAGCGCCCCTTCAGGGGCGCGGGGAACTGCGCGCCCAGCTACAACAGGCCCGCAGCCCCCCGCCACCGAACCCGGCAGACGCTTAGTGCACGTCGTTCGTAGCCGCGATCTTCTTCCACGACTTCGGCTGTACCGGATCTACACCCGCCTTCGAGATCGACGCGCTCCGCGCCGCCGGAGCCGCCGGCTTGGTCGGCTGGAACAGCCATGTGTCGAAGAGCGCGCCCAGCGACTTCCCCGACACCTGCTCGGCGTAGGCCCGGAAGTCCGCGACGGACGCGTTGCCGTAGGCGTGCTCCTTCGGCCAGCCCTTCAGGATGGCGAAGAACGCGTCGTCGCCGACCTCGTTGCGCAGCGCCTGGATGGCCAGCGCACCCCGGTCGTAGACCGGAAGCTCGAACTGGTTCTCCGGGCCGGGGTCGCCCGGCGCGATCGTCCAGAACGCGTCGTCCGCCGGGTGCGAGGCGTAGACGTAGTCGGCGAGTTGCTGTGTCGTGCCCTCGCCCTCGTGCTCGGACCAGAGCCACTGCGCGTAGCGCGCGAAGCCCTCGTTGATCCAGATGTCCTTCCAGCCCTTCAGCGACACGTCGTCGCCGTACCACTGGTGGGCCAACTCATGCACCACGACAGAGGTGTTGGCGCCGTTCGCGAACTGCTTCTGGCTGTAGTAGACGCGGGTCTGGGTCTCCAGCGCGTACCCGGTGGTCGTGTTGGGGACGTACCCGCCGGCCGAGCTGAACGGATACTTGCCGAAGTAGCCGCTCAGCCAGTCGACGATCTCGCCGGTGCGCTCGACGCTCGCCCGCGCGGAGCCGTCGTTGTCGCCGAGGTCCTTGCTGTAGGCGTTGATGACGGGGACGCCGCCGTCGGAGGTACTGGTCGTGATGTCGAACTTGCCGAGGGCGAGCGTGGCGAGATAGGTGGCCTGCGGCTTGTTCTGGCGCCAGTTGTAGCGGGTCCAGCCGAGCTGTGAACTCGTCGACTGGAGCGTGCCGTTGGAGATCGCCTGGGTGCCGTCCGGCACCGCGACCGACACGTCGTAGGTCGCCTTGTCGCTCGGGTGGTCGTTGCTCGGGAACCACCACCACGCGGACTCGGGCTCGTCCGCCGCGACCGCGCCGTCCGGGGTGCGGTGCCAGGTGTTGAAGCCGTACGCGCTCTTCGTGGACGGCACTCCGCTGTAGCGGACCACGACCGTGATCGGCGTGCCCTTCGGCAGCGGGGTCTTCGGGGTGATCTCCAGCTCGTGCTGGCCGGAGGTCGCGAACGTCGCCGCCGCGCCGTTGACCCGGATCTCGCTGACGTCGAGGAGGAAGTCCAGGTTGAACCGCGACAGGTCCTGCGTGGTCTTCGCGAGGATCGTCGCCGTGCCCGCCAACTCGTCGGTGGCGGGCTGGTATTGGAGCCTGAGGTCGTAGTGCGAGACGTCGTATCCGCCGTTGCCGTAGTACGGGTAATAGGGGTCGCCGATGCCCGGAGCGCCGGGGGAGTAGCTTGCCGCCGACGCCGGGATCGCCAGCATGAGGGAGGCCGCCGCGAGTGCGCCCGGCGCGATGATTCTGCGGTGCACGAGAACTCCAAGTCGTAGGGCTCCACGAGAAGTCCGGAGAGCCGTGGGGGTCCACGAAGTCTGTACGGAGCCTATTCACCCCCTGTGGCCCCGCGCCTGTCCACGGCCCCTCCTGTCACACGATCGCCATTCGGCCGTCACGACCCCGAGTGCCTCTTCCTGCGCGGGAGTTGACCGATGTACCGTCCGCGCATGCCGAAACGCACGCGCTTCACGATCTGGAGATCGCTCGCGACCGCGGCGATCGCCGCCCTCCTGGCCGCCTTCCTCACCCCGACAGCGGCCCAGAGCGCTCCGCAGGAGAGTCAACCCGTCTACTCCTACGCGAACGCCATCCGGGAGGCCGTCTGGGTGGACACCGGACTCGACGGCGACGGTGACGGGAAGACCGACCGGGTCGCCGTCGACATCGTCCGGCCGAGCGAACCCGCCCGCCAGGGCCGCAAAGTCCCCGTCATCATGGACGCCAGCCCCTACTACTCCTGCTGCGGACGCGGCAACGAGAGCCAGCTGAAGACGTACGACGCCAGCGGCGACGTTGTCCAGATGCCGCTCTTCTACGACAACTACTTCGTGCCCCGCGGCTACGCCTTCGTCGGCGTCGACCTCGCCGGCACCAACCGCTCCGACGGCTGCGTCGACGTCGGCGGCCGCTCCGACATCCAGTCCGCGAAGGCCGTCGTCGACTGGCTCAACGGACGCGCCAAGGCGTACACCACCCGCACCGGAACCGTTCGCTCGCAGGCGAGTTGGACCAACGGCACGACCGGAATGATCGGCAAGAGCTGGGACGGCACCATAGCCAACGGCGTCGCCGCCACCGGCGTGAAGGGCCTGAAGACGATCGTCCCGATCAGCTCCATCTCCTCCTGGTACGACTACTACTTCGCCAAGGGCGCCCCGCTCTACGACTCAGGACCCGACTGGCTGTCCGACGCCGTCGAGAGCCCCGACGCGCAGGCCAAGTGCGCGGCCGTACAGAAGAAACTCGTCGACGGCGCCCCGCGCACCGGCGACTGGACCCCGTTGTGGACCGAGCGCGACTACGTGAAGGACGCGGGCAAGGTCAAGGCCAGCGTCTTCCTGGTGCATGGCATGCAGGACCTCAACGTCCGCACCAAGAACTTCGGCCAGTGGTGGGACGCCCTCGCCAAGAACGGCGTCGAGCGCAAGATCTGGCTCTCCCAGACCGGCCATGTCGACCCCTTCGACTACCGTCGCGCCGACTTCGTGGACACCCTGCACCGCTGGTTCGACCACGAACTCCTCGGCTACGACAACGGAATCGACCGCGCGCCGATGGCCGACATCGAGCGGACCCCGGACCACTGGACCACGGACGCCGTCTGGCCGCCGAGCGGCACCGCGACGACCACCCTCCACCCGGCGCAGGGCACCCAGGCCGGAGTCGGCACGCTCGGCCTCCGCACCGGCGCGGGCACCGAGACGTTCACCGACAACCCCCAGGAGAGCGAGACCGATTGGGCTGCCGCGATCGACAAGCCGACGGCGGACAAGGCCGGTTTCGTCACCGGGCCGCTCACGAAGGGCCTGCGCCTGTCGGGTTCCTCGAAGGTGACCGTCACCGCGACGCCCACGACCTCAACGGCCCATCTGTCGGCGGTACTTGTGGATGTCGGCCCCGACACCATCCGTGACTACGCCGACTCGGCCGAGGGCATCACCACGCTCACCAACCGCACCTGCTGGGGCGAGAGCACGGCCGGTGACAGCGCCTGCTTCCTGGCAACCCAGGCCAAGACCAAGGCAGTCGACTACAACGTCGTCAGCCGCGGCTGGGCCGACCTCGGCAACTACGCCTCCGCCACGAAGGGCGTACCGCTCACCCCGGGCAAGGCGTACACCATCACCCTCGACCTGGCGGCGACCGACCACGTCGTCCCGGCCGGACACCGCCTCGCCCTGATCGTCGCGGGCACGGACAAGGACCTCATCGATCCGCCGTCCACCACCCCGACCCTCACCCTGAACCTGTCCCGCACCGCGGCCCAACTCCCGCTCGTCGGGGGCGCGTCGGCGTTTGCGAAGGCCACGGCGGGCGCTACGGCCACCGGCGCACCGGCGGCCACGACACTCGACGGCGTGCGCGCACCGAGCAGGGTCCAGCGGGTGCCGTAAGGAGTAACCCGTCCCGGCCCCTCGTCGATGCCGATGTCGGCGGACCCGACACCCTCCCGGTGGAAGTGTGACACTTCAAGAGAAAGTGTCACGCTTCCACCGGACACCCTCCCCGCCCCCGACCGACAGCGCGACCCCTCACCTCGCGCCCGCCTCCACCAGCCCCGCGGCCTCCCGCGCACACCCCCACGCCACCGTGATCCCCGCCCCACCGTGACCGTAGTTGTGCACCAACACCCGCCCGTCCCGCAGTACTTCACGCTCCAGCCGCACCGAGGGCCGCGCGGGCCGCAGTCCCACCCGGTGTTCCAGCACCCGCGCGTCGGCGATCTCCGGCCGTATCGCCGCGCAGCGGGCGATGATCGCCTCGGCGGTCGCGGGGTCGGGCGTCATCGACCAGGCGTCCTCCTCGGCCGTGCCGCCCAGGATCAGCCCGCCCGGCTGCGGGAAGAAGTACGTGGACGTGTCCGCCGAGTGGTCGACGGACGTCAGCCAGGTCGTGATCCCCGGGTTCTCCACGACGACCAACTGCCCCCGCACCGGCCGCACCGAGCGATCGGGCACGAGGTCCAGGGAGTCAAGCCCCGTGCAGTTGACCACGACGGCCGCCGGCACCTCCGTCAGATCCACCACGGACTGCTCCTCGACCGTCCCGCCCAGCTCCAGGAACCGCCCCCGCAGCCATGGCAGATGGGCCGGCATGTCGATCAGCGGCAACCGCGCCCACAGCCCGCCGCCCGCGTACTCCTCGGCCAGCGCCGGCCGCAGCCCCGGCACCCGGGCCGCCCACGGCCCCAGCTCGTCCAGCCGCGTCTCACCCTGTACACCCTCGACCATGCGTACGCCCGTCTCCTCGGGCCGCGCCGCCAACTCCTCGTACACGACAAGGGATTGAAGCGCCCACTCACCGACGAGTACCTCCGGCTCGATCCGGTACGGCCACCACAGCGCGCCCGCGACCGCCGAGGTCGTCAGCTCGACCGGCTCCCGCGTCCACACCCGCACCCGGGCACCGCGCTCCGCCAGCACGACCGCCGTCGTCAACCCGATGACGCCCCCGCCGACCACGATCACATCGCCACTCACGCCGCTCTCCATGCGCGGACGGTAGCGGAATACGCCATGCGGTGCTCAGATCCCCGCGCGCTGGGGATACTCACAGCATGTCTGCCGAATACGCCGCCTTCGGCCTGGCACCGGCGATGCGTGCCGGTGAAGTCCTCGCGGACGGCGGCTACCAGGTGCACCGCGACTTCGTCGACTTCATCGTCGACGGCCGCCCGCTGCTGTTCCGGCTCACCGACCTGGACGCCGTCTCCCCGCTCGCCTCCGACGTCCCCCCGGCGATCTTCACCGCCCAGGTCCGCAGCCTCCTCCTGGAGACGGACCCACCCCTGAAGGGCGGCCGCTACGTCATCTACGGCTGCCCCGAGTGCGAGGACTTGGCCTGCGGCGCGGTCACCGCCGTCATCCAGCGGGACGGCGCCGACTACATCTGGCGCGACTTCGCCTGGCAGACCGACGAACACGCCGACCTGGAGCGCAACGGCTACCACGGCATAGGGCCCTTCCGCTTCGCCGGAGCCGAGTACCGCGCGGCCCTCGACTCCCTCGTCGACGGCACCGAGCCCCCGGTCGCCAGGCGCCGCGTCCTGCTGATCGGCGCCCGCGTCGCCGTCCTCGCCAAGCTCGCCGCCGCTCTGCGCGCGATCGGCATCGGCGCCGACATCACCGGCGACGCGACCCATGTCCCCGCCGACGAACTCCGCGGCTACGGCGCCGTAGCGTTCGGCCGGGCCGTCACGGAGGAGCAACGGGCCGCTGTACGGGCCGAGTTCGAGCGTGCCGGGGTCGACGTGGCGTACGTCGACGGCCTCGCGCCGATCGTCCCGCTCCTCGTCGCCCAGATCGAACACGCCCTGGACCGCCGCCCCGCCGACCAGCACCGCCTGACCCGCCTGGTCGTGGCCGACGGCGAGGCGGGCATCGAGGTCACCTCGCCGTGCCGGGTGCGCGTCACGGCGTACCGTCTCGACCGCCTGTACCGCAGCCACACGCGGGATGTCTTCGACGGTGTCCTGGAAGCCGGCCGCCACCGCATCGCCCTGGACGCGAAGGCGGTGAAGGGGGAGTCCTTCGTCGTGGCGCGGACGACCGGGAGCGTGCTGGTGGAGGCGATGGCGCGGTGAGAACCGCGGCGCGGACGGAGGAAATCCGTGGCGCGGACGGCGAAGGGGACCGATTAGGATCGGCGGTCTGATGACTGCCACTCTCGTCGCCAAGAATCTCGCCGCCGGACACGGCGACCGCGCCCTGTTCACCGGGCTCGACCTCGTCGTCGCCCCCGGCGATGTGATCGGCCTTGTCGGTGCCAACGGCGCGGGCAAGTCCACCCTCCTCAGGATGCTCGCCGGGCTCCTCGCCCCCGAGGAGGGCGAACTGCGCCTCTCCCCGCCGGCGGCGACCGTGGGCCACCTCCCGCAGGAGCCGGATCGGCGCCCCGGCGAGAGCGTGCGCGCGTTCCTCGCGCGCCGCACGGGAGTCGCCGAGGCCCAGCGGACCATGGACGAGGCCACCCAGGCCCTGGTCGACGGAGCGCCCGGCGCCGACGACGCGTACTCGACGAGCCTGGAGCGCTGGCTCGACCTCGGCGGCGCGGACCTCGACGAACGGGCCGAGGAGATCGCCGACTCGCTCGGCCTGGCGATCGACCTGGACCAGCCGATGACGTCCCTGTCCGGCGGCCAGGCGGCGCGCGCGGGCCTCGCCTCCCTCCTCCTCTCCCGCTACGACGTCTTCCTCCTCGACGAGCCCACCAACGACCTGGACCTCGACGGCCTGGAGCGCCTCGAACGCTTCGTCTCCGGCCTGCGCGCGGGCACGGTCGTCGTGTCGCACGACCGCGAGTTCCTCACCCGCACGGTCACCAAGGTCCTCGAACTCGACCTGGCCCAGAACCAGATCAACCTCTACGGCGGCGGTTACGAGGCGTACCTGGAGGAGCGGGACGTGGCACGGCGGCACGCCCGCGACGACTTCGAGGAGTACGCCGACAAGCGCACCGCGCTCCAGGACCGGGCGCAGATGCAGCGCGGCTGGATGGACAAGGGCGTCAAGAACGCCCGCCGCAAGGCGAACAACGACAACGACAAGATCGGCCGCAAGTTCCGCAGCGAGGCGAGCGAGAAGCAGGCGGCGAAGGCGCGGCAGACCCAGCGGATGATCGAACGCCTCGATGTCGTCGAGGAGCCCCGCAAGGAGTGGGAGCTGCGGATGGAGATCGCGTCCGCGCCCCGCTCCGGCGCGGTCGTCGCGACGCTGCGGGACGCGGAGGTACGGCGGGGCGATTTCAGCTTCGGGCCGGTGTCCCTGCAGATCGACTGGGCGGACCGGGTCGCGGTGACCGGCGCGAACGGTGCGGGCAAGTCGACGCTGCTCGGTGCGCTGCTCGGGCGTATCCCCTTGGACGCGGGGCAGGCTTCGCTCGGCTCCGGTGTCCTGGTGGGCGAGGTCGACCAGGCCCGGCAGCTGTTCCACGGTACGGAGTCCCTGCTCGACGCGTTCTGTGCGGCCGTGCCGGACACCGAGCCCGCTGAAGTCCGTACGCTGCTGGCCAAGTTCGGGCTCAAGGCACATCACGTGATGCGGCCGGCCGGGACCCTGTCCCCGGGGGAGCGGACCCGTTCCGCTCTAGCGTTGCTCCAGGGGCGCGGGGTGAATCTCCTGGTCCTGGACGAGCCGACGAACCACCTGGACCTGCCTGCCATCGAGCAACTGGAGTCGGCGCTCGATGCGTACGAGGGCACGCTGCTGTTGGTGACCCATGATCGCCGGATGCTGGACGCGGTTCAGGTGACTCGGCGGCTGGAGGTGGCGGACGGGAAGGTGACGGAGCAGCGCTGAGCAACGGTGAAGTTCAGGTTGTTTGTTCACTGTGGGTCGGTGGGGGCTGGTCGCGCAGTTCCCCGCGCCCCTTAAGGATGGCGGCCTGCTCCACCCGGTTCCGGTGCTCCGCCCACCAACTCGCGTCGCCCGGCGCCATGTTGGTGCCGCCGACGCGCTGCCCCACCGTCCCGTCGATGAGTTCCCGTACGACGTCGGCGTGGCCCGCGTGGCGGGATGTCTCGTAGGTCATGTGGACGAGGGTGCGGTGCAGGGTGAGTTCGGTGCCCCTTTCTCCGGGAATGCGGCCGATCGCGTCCAGGGGGAGTGCCTCGATCGTCGCGTCCGAGTGGGCGCAGATCCGCCGGTAGTCCCCGACGATCTGCTCGCGTGTCTCGTCCGGCGTCGCCCACAGATCCGCGTTCGGCTCGGCGTCCCCCGCGATCCACAACTCCGGCCCGTCGACCGGCCGCCCGAACACCGTCCCGAAGTAGAACGCCTCGGCCCCGGCCAGATGCTTGACCAGCCCCAGCAGATTGGTGCCGGTCGACGTCATCGGCCGCCGGATGCCGTACTCCGACAGCCCTTCCAGCTTCCACACCAGCGCGTCACGAGAGTCCTGCAGAAAGACACGCAGATCGGCTTTGAAGTCCGGTGGGTTCATGCCCCCAGTCTGTCGGCGAGACGATCGACGTCCACCCATTTTCACCGCCGAACGCTACCCACCCAGGGGCGCGGGGAACTGCGCGACCAGCCCCCACCGGCCCGCAGCTCCCCACAACCTGACCGGCGAAGCCGTCAGCGCTTCTTCTTACCCGGGTCCAACAACCCCGCCTTGCGCAGAGCATCGGCCATCGCACTGTTCCCCGGCGCCGGAGCCGCCTGCCGAGACCCGCCGCCTTGACCCCCCTGCCGCTGCTGCCGCTGCTGCGGCGGGCGCCCACCGCCTTGCTGCCGCCGCTCGCCACCCCCACCCTGCTGCCGCCGCTCCCCGCCGGAGGCCGCCGCCTCGTCGTCCAGCCGCAACGTCAACGAGATCCGCTTCCGAGGGATGTCGACGTCAAGCACCTTCACCTTGACGATGTCCCCCGGCTTCACCACATCCCGCGGGTCCTTGACGAACGTCTTCGACAGGGCGGAAACGTGGGCGAGCCCGTCCTGGTGGACCCCGACATCGATGAACGCCCCGAACGCCGCGACGTTCGTGACGACCCCCTCCAGAACCATCCCGGGCGCGAGGTCGGAGATCTTCTCGACGCCGTCCTTGAACGTGGCCGTCTTGAACGCGGGCCGAGGGTCACGCCCCGGCTTCTCCAGCTCCTTCAGGATGTCGGTCACGGTGGGCAGACCGAACGTCTCGTCCACAAACTCGGTCGGCTTCAACGACCGCAGCACCGACGTGTTGCCGATCAGCGAAGCGACCTCGCTGCCCGCCGTCTTCACCATCCGCCGCACCACCGGATACGCCTCGGGGTGCACGCTGGAGGAGTCGAGCGGGTCGTCCCCACCCCGGATGCGCAGGAAGCCCGCGCACTGCTCGTACGCCTTCGGGCCGAGCCGCGCCACGTTCTTCAGCTGGGTGCGGGACTTGAACGGGCCGTTGGCATCGCGGTGCGACACGATGTTCTCGGCGAGGCCGGAGGTGATGCCGGAGACGCGTGAAAGCAGCGGCGCGGAGGCCGTGTTGACGTCCACGCCGACGCCGTTCACACAGTCCTCGACCACCGCGTCCAGCGAACGCGACAGCTTCACCTCGGACAGGTCGTGCTGGTACTGGCCGACCCCGATCGACTTGGGGTCGATCTTCACCAACTCGGCGAGCGGGTCCTGGAGTCGGCGCGCGATGGAGACGGCGCCGCGCAACGACACGTCCATGTCGGGCAGTTCCTGCGAGGCGAACGCGGACGCCGAGTACACGGACGCGCCGGCCTCGGAGACCATCACCTTGGTGAGGTTCAACTCCGGTTGCTTGGTGATGAGTTCACCGGCGAGCTTGTCGGTCTCGCGGGACGCCGTGCCGTTGCCGATCGCGATCAGTTCGACCGAGTGCTGTGCGGAGAGGCGGGCCAGCTTGGCGAGGGCGTCGTCCCACTTGTTGGCCGGGACGTGCGGGTAGATCACGTCCGTGGCCACGACCTTGCCGGTCGCGTCGACGACGGCCACCTTCACGCCCGTACGGAAACCGGGGTCCAGGCCCAGCGTCGCGCGCGTACCGGCCGGTGCGGCGAGCAGCAGGTCCCGCAGGTTCGAGGCGAAGACGTTGACCGCCTCGTCCTCGGCGGCCGTGCGCAGCCGCAGCCGCAGGTCGATGCCGAGGTGCACGAGGATGCGGGTGCGCCAGGCCCAACGGACCGTGTCCTGAAGCCATTTGTCACCGGGACGGCCCCGGTCGAAGACCTGGAAGCGGTGGGCGACCATCCCCTCGTAGGAGGAAGGCCCCTCGGTGTCCTCCTCGGGCTCCAGGACGAGATCGAGGACGTCCTCCTTCTCGCCGCGCAGCATCGCGAGGATGCGGTGCGAGGGCAGCGCGGTGAACGGCTCCGAGAAGTCGAAGTAGTCGGCGAACTTGGCGCCCGCCTCCTCCTTGCCGTCGCGCACCTTCGCGGCGAGGCGCCCGCGCCCCCACATCCGCTCACGCAGCTCGCCGATCAGGTCGGCGTCCTCCGAGAACCGCTCGGTGAGGATCGCCCGCGCGCCGTCGAGGGCGGCCTGCGGATCGGCGACACCCTTGTCGGCGTCGACGAACGCGGCGGCCGCGGCCAGCGGTTCCACGCTCGGATCGCCCAACAGCCCCTCCGCGAGCGGCTCCAGGCCCGCCTCGCGCGCGATCTGGGCTTTCGTCCGCCGCTTGGGCTTGTAGGGAAGGTAGATGTCCTCAAGGCGCGCTTTCGTCTCCGCCGCCCGGATCTGCGCCTCCAACTCCTCGGTGAGCTTGCCCTGTTCGCGCACCGATTCGAGGATCGCGGTCCGCCGCTCCTCGAGCTCCCGCAGATAGCGCAGCCGTTCCTCGAGCGTGCGCAGCTGCGCGTCGTCGAGCATCTCGGTCGCTTCCTTGCGGTAGCGGGCGATGAAGGGCACCGTCGAACCGCCGTCGAGCAGCTCGACGGCAGCCCTCACCTGCCGCTCCCGTACGCCGAGCTCCTCGGCGATCCTGCCTTCGATGGACCCTACGAGGGGTGTCGTCACGCCCGTACCGCCTTCTCCACTGAGGTTGCGCGGCAATTGTGGCAGGTGACACCGACAACCGGGGATCAGGGCGCCGTCCTGCGGGTCCGGCGCCTAGCTCTTGCCGAGCAGATCCCGGGGAAACGCCCCGGCGGCGAGCGCGCGCCGCGCGAACCCGGTCGCCAGTTCGGTCAGACGTACGACCCCTTCGGCGCCCAGGTGCTCGTACGGTGCCCGGTCCAGCCGGTCGGTCTCCGCCTCGATCCAGGCGCGCAGCGCGATGCCAGCCTCCGTCAACTCACCGTCCCCGTCGAGCAACCCGCGCTCCCGGAGCCGTCCCGAAGCGGCGTCCCACTCCTCCTGGTTCCACCCGCGTGTGCCGAACACCCACTTCGGGGCCATGCCCTTGCCGGTCGCGGTGTGGGTGACCACGGCCTCCAGACCGTCGAGCCCGGCGGACATCAGGGCGGCCAGGTGACCGTCGCCGCGGTGCTCGCGCAGCAGGGTGGCCGCGTGGAAGTAGGCGAGGTGCGGTTCTTCGGGGACCGGCAGATCGGCGTGGGCGGCGTACAGGGGCCGGGCGGGACGCGAGCACGCTTCACTCGCCCGCAGCGCCAGTCGCGCGGCCTCCGCCATCTCCTCCGACGCGATCGCGTCCTCGCCGAGCAGGCGCCGCAGGGTCGCGTCGACGGCACGCGCGCGTGCGTCGAGGCACTGCTCCGGGGAGGCGGTTTCCCAGACGGCGGGCACATGCTGGGCCACGAGGTCGTACTTGTAGTTGTAGAAGGTCGCCGTCACCGTGCCGGGACCGACGGCCCCCATCGCCGCCGCCCGCACGGCGAAGTTGACGGCCCCGGGGTGCGTGACTCCGAGGGCGCCGAACTCCTTCCCCAGGTCGGGCGAGAAGTAGAGCGTGGCGTGCAGGGAGTTGAGCGCGTTGTGGCAGCGGCGCCCGGCACGGGGATCGACGGCGGCAGTAGTCATGACGGTCACGTTACCGACTGGTCGGTACGGGCTCCAGGGGTGGGCACCGGATGGCAGGAAAGGTGGGGTACCCGTCATTGCGGCCATCGCGGGGTACGCGAAGAATCGACGGCATGCGAACCGTCCTGGTGGTCCTCTTCGACGACGTGCAGAGCCTCGATGTCACCGGTCCGGTGGAGGTCTTCGCGGGCGCCGAGACCCAATCCCCCGGGACCTACCGCATCCGTACGGCCTCCCTGGACGGCGCCCCGGTACGCACCTCCAGCGGCCTGACCGTCGTACCGGACTCGTCCCTCGCCCACGCGCCCGCCCCGCACACGCTCCTCGTCCCCGGCGGCCGGGGCACGCGCGCCCCGGACCCGCGCCTGACCGCCTGGCTGCGCACACACGGGCCGCGCGCGGAGCGACTGGTCTCCGTGTGCACCGGGGCGATCCTGCTCGCCGAGGCGGGCCTCCTGGACGGTCGCAGAGTCACGACGCACTGGGCGTACTGCGCGAAACTCGCCCGCGACCACCCCGCCGTCGAGGTCGACCCCGACCCGATCTACGTCCGCGACGGACCCGTCTCCACCTCAGCCGGCGTCACCTCGGGCATCGATCTCGCCCTCGCCCTGGTCGAGGAGGACCTGGGCCGGGACACGGCGCTGACCATCGCCCGCCACCTGGTCGTGTTCCTGCGCCGGCCGGGGAACCAGGCCCAGTTCAGCGCCCAGCTCGCCGCCCAGACGGCCCAGCGGGAGCCTCTCCGTGAGGTCCAGCAGTGGATCACCGAACACCCCGACGACGACCTGAGCGTCGAGTCCCTCGCCGCCCGCGCCCGCCTCTCGCCCCGCCACTTCGCCCGCGCCTTCCAGTCCGAGACCGGCATGACCCCCGGCCGCTACGTCGACCGCGTCCGCCTCGAACACGCCCGCCGCCTCCTGGAGGACACCGCCGACGGCATCGAGCAGATCTCTCGAGCCAGCGGCTACGGCACCCCCGAGTCCATGCGCCGAGCCTTCCTCAAAACCCTCGGCACGGCCCCGACGGAGTACCGCCGCCGCTTCCACCCGACACAGAGCACACGGGCAACACCCACTCGCTGAACGCGGCATGCGGACAGCGCCCTTCAGGGGCGCGGGGAACTGCGCGCCAAGCCCCCACCGCCCCGCAGCGAACGAACCACCTGCCCCACAAAACCCACCCCACCGAGCACCGAACACGAAAGGCCCCGATGCAGATCGCCATCGTCGTCTTCGACCGCTTCACCGCCCTCGACGCCATCGGCCCCTACGAAACCCTCGGCCGCCTACCCGGCGCCGAAACCGTCTTCGTCGCCGAAGCGGCCGGCCCGGTCCGCAACGAGAGCGGCAACCTGGCACTCGTCGCCGACCGCACCCTCGCCGACGTGCCGACCCCCGACATCGTGGTCGTCCCGGGCGGCCCAGGTCAGACCCCGCAGATGGACAACGCGACTCTCCTGGACTGGCTGCGCACCGCCGACGCCACCAGCACCTGGACGACCTCGGTGTGCACGGGCTCCCTATTGCTGGCCGCCGCCGGGCTGTTGGAGGGGCGCCGGGCGACCTCCCACTGGCTGGCGCTGGAGCAGCTGAAGCGGTTCGGTGTCGAGCCGACGGGGGAGCGGGTCGTGACCGACGGGAAGTACGTCACCGCGGCCGGGGTCTCCTCCGGCATCGACATGGGGCTCACCCTGCTCGGCCGGATCGCCGGTGACGAACACGCCCAGGCCGTACAGCTGTTGACCGAGTACGACCCGCAGCCGCCCTATGACGCGGGGTCCCCGCAGAAGGCTCCCGCGCATCTCGTGGAGAGGTTCCGGGCGAACAGCCGGTTCATCACGACGTAGTCCCGGACGCGGTCCAGGTGAAGCGCGGCACCCGGCGCTCCAGGAACGCCGCGACTCCCTCCGCGGTGTCGCCGCTGCCGCGCATCTGCTCGGCCCAGTAACCGTCCCTGTCCGTACGCCCGTTGGCGAACTCCTTCGCCGACGCCTGAGTCAACTGCGAGCGGGACACCAGCACCCGGGTGAACTCCGCGACCCGCTTGGCGAGTTCGCCCCCGGGGAGCAACTCGTCGACGAACCCGGTGCGCAGCGCCCGTTCCGCGTCGATCAACTCGCCGGAGAACAGCAGGTACTTGGCGGTACCCGGCCCCACCAGCGACACCAACCGCCGTGTCGCGGACGCCGGATACACGATCCCGAGCTTCGCCGGAGTCACCCCGAACAGCGCGCCCTCCTCCGCGAACCGCAGATCACAGGCCGCCGCCAACTGCGCCCCGCCGCCCACACAATGACCCCGGATCGTCGCGAGCGTCGGCTTCGGGAAGGCCGCGAGCGCCTCCTCCGCGAGCACCGCCAGCCCCTGCGCCTCACGCGCCGACTCCCTCAGCGTCGAGATGTCCGCCCCGGCACAGAACGTCCCGCCCTCACCGGTCAGCACGAGCGCCCGTACGCCCGGATCGGCGGCGAGCGTGTCGAGCAGCGGCGGCAGCGAGCGCCACATCTCGGCGGTCATCGCGTTGCGCTTGCCGGGGTGGTGGACGACGACCGTGGCGACCGAGTCGGTGACGTCGTGCAGCAGGCGGGGCTCCATGCGCCGGATGCTACGTACAACCCGAAGAGTTCGCGAAGTCGGCACGAGAGGAACAGGGGCGGTCCCACAGGCGATCGGGCCACGCAGAAACGATCAGAAAGCGTCCGATACCTGCTGACTTCTGTTCAGTCATCCGGGGTGGCGCGGGTCCACGCCAACACTCGTCGGGTGGTGACAATCGAGCGCAAGGGTGGCGACCGGACGATGGAGAACCACGGGCGTGGGTCGGACCCGCGCCCAGAAGGCGGCAGAGACGATCCCCCGGATCCCGCCCCGGATCCCGCTCCCGCCCCGCCGGATCCGCTGCCGTACGAGGGAGTCTGGCGTTTCACCGCCTCCGCCGTCGACGCCTCCGTCCCGCAGGCACGACACGCCGTACGGGACCTGCTCTTCCGGCAGGGCGTGCCCCTCTCGGACGAGCTGCTGCAGGGGCTGTTGCTGATCGTCTCCGAGCTGGTCACCAACGTGGTCCGGCACGCGGTGCTGCTGTCGCCGACCCTCGCCGTGGAGGTCGCCGTCGGCGCCGAGTGGGTGCGGGTGTCCGTCGAGGACAACCACCCCTACCGCCCGACCGCCCTGGTCGCCGACCACGACGAGACCGGCGGCCGGGGACTGCTCCTGGTGCGCGAGGTGACCCGGGAGGCGGGCGGCGTCTGCGACGTCGAGCACACGGCGAGCGGCGGCAAGGTGATCTGGGCCGCCCTGCCGCTCAAGCCCGCGTAGGTGCCGTAGCCGAGGAGGTCACCAGCCCGCGGACGGGCCCGTCAGCTCCCGGACCGCCGGGCGGGCCGCGTCCAGCACCGTCATGAACCAGGACGAGAAGGTGTCCTTCGCGTGCCGTTCGTCCAGTTCGGCGGGGGTCACGAACGCGGTCGTGCCGACCTCCTCCGGGTCCGGCCGCAGCGGCGACTGCACCAGGCCGACGAAGAGGTGATTGTACTCCTGCTCCACCAGGCCCGAGTCCGGGTCCGGGTGGTTGTAGCGCACCGTGCCCGCCTCCGCGAGCAGCGACGGGGACACCCCCAGCTCCTCGAACGTCCGCCGGGCCGCCGCCGCGAAGGGCGCCTCGCCGGGGTAGGGGTGACCGCAGCAGGTGTTGGACCACACACCGGGGGAGTGGTACTTGCCGAGCGCCCGCTGCTGGAGCAGCAGTCGGCCCTGCTCGTCGAAGAGGAAGACGGAGAAGGCGCGGTGCAGCTGCCCCGGCGGCTGATGGGCGGTGAGCTTCTCGGCGGTGCCGATCGTCACGCCGCTCTCGTCGACCAGTTCGAGCAAGATCGCGTCAGCGGTGCCGTTCGACGAGTTGTGCGTCGCGGTGGCAGGTGTGGTCGGCATACCCATCCTTCACATCGGTCCTCAAGGCCAAGTCTGCCGTACGAATCCGGCACTCCCGGCAGTTCATCGTGCCCGGCGCGGCGACGACGGAACCGTCGGGGGGTGGGGCGCGGAAGTGAGGACACGGGCGCGCGGCAGCGGGCCGCACGCCCGCGAAACCGGTCGATTTCGGTCAGTGTGGAGGCTGTACGGGCCTCACGCGGGCTTCATGCAGGCCTCGCACGGGCTTCATGCGGGCCTCATGGGAACGTCAGTGGCACAGCTTCGCCTCGTGCTCCGCGTGTCCGCGGGGCTCCAGCTGGAAGGTGCAGTGCTCCACGTCGAAGTGGTCGCCGAGGCAGCCCTGGAGTTCGTGGAGCATCTTCTCGTTGCCGATGGCGTTCAGCACGTCCGAGCGGACGACCACGTGCGCGGAGAGCACCGGCATGCCCGAGGTGATCGTCCACGCGTGCAGATCGTGGACGTCCTCGACCCCGTCCAGGGCCAGGATGTGGGCGCGCACGTCCTGCATGTCGACGTCCTTGGGGGCCGACTCCAGCAGCACGTCCAGGGTCTCGCGCAGCAGCTTCAGGGTGCGCGGCACGATCATCAGGCCGATGGCGAGCGAGGCGATCGGGTCGGCGGCCTGCCAGCCCGTGGTCAGGATCACCACGGCCGAGATGATCACCGCGAGGGAGCCCAGCGCGTCCGCGGCGACCTCCAGGAACGCGCCCCGCACGTTCAGGCTGTCCTTCTGGCCGCGCACCAGCAGCGTGAGGGAGATCATGTTCGCGACCAGGCCGATCAGACCGAACACGATGGTCAGCCCGCCCTCGGTGTCGGCGGGCGTGACGAACCGCTGGACCGCCTCGTACAGGACGTAACCGCCGACGCCGAGCAGCAGCAGGCAGTTGGCGAGCGCGGCGAGGATCTCCGCGCGGGCGTAACCGAAGGTGCGGTTGCCGACGGCCGGCCGGTTCGCGAAGTGGATGGCGAGCAGCGCCATGCCGAGGCCCAGTGCGTCCGTCGCCATGTGGGCCGCGTCCGCGATGAGCGCGAGGGAGTCCGCGAGCAGCCCGCCGACGACCTCGACCACCATCACGGTGATCGTGATCCCCAGCGCGATCCGCAGCCTCCCCTGGTACGCGGCCGCCGCCGTACCGGTGACGGGAACACCGTGAGAATGCCCGTGGTCGTGCCCTGCCCCCATGGGAAGCCGCCCTCCTGATTACTGCTCCGGATCACAGTGAACTACGGGTGGGGGGTATCGGGCAACGCGGCACTGAACACCGTTGTCATATGCCCTGACCTGCACAAACAAACCGCAGGTCAGGGCAGCCTAAGTTCACATGCCGTGGTGCAGCCGCCACCCTTGCCACGCCGACTCCACCATCTCCCGCACCCCACGCCGAGCCGACCACCCCAGCTCTACGGCGGCCAGCTCGGCGGAGGCGACCGCGCGCGGCGCGTCACCGGGGCGCCGCCCCTCGACGACGGCCGGCCGCCGGTCCCCGGTGACCTCGCCGATCACCGTGACCAGCTCGCGGACCGAAACCCCTTGCCCGCGGCCGATGTTGACCGTCAGGTCACCGCTCGCGCCCCCGCCGGCCAGTTGCCGGGCCGCCGCCAGATGGGCCTCGGCGAGATCGACCACGTGGATGTAGTCGCGGATACAGGTGCCGTCCGGGGTCGGGTAGTCGTCGCCGAAGATCCGCGGCGCCTCGTCGCGGGTGAGCCGGTCGAAGACCATGGGGACGATGTTGAAAACCCCGGTGTCGGCCAGCTCCGGCGCGGCCGCGCCCGCCACGTTGAAGTAGCGCAGGCACACCGTGCCGATGCCGTGCGCCGCGCCCGCCGCCCGGACCAGCCACTCACCGGTGAGCTTGGTCTCGCCGTACGGGTTCACCGGCGCGCACGGGGCGTCCTCGGTGATCAGGTCGACGCCCGGGTCGCCGTAGACCGCCGCCGAGGACGAGAACACGAACCGCTCGATACCGGCCTCGGCGACCGCGTCCAGGAGGGTCGCCAGGCCGCCGACGTTCTCCCGGTAGTAGTACGTCGGCCGTGCCACGGACTCGGCGACCTGCTTGCGTGCGGCGAGATGCACGACCCCGGTCACCTCGTGCCCGGCGAAGACCCGCTTCAGGAGGTCGCCGTCCAGGGACGAGCCGTGGACGAGCGGGACGTCCGTAGGGAGGCGTGCGGGGTTTCCCGCGGAGAGGTTGTCCAGGGCGACGACACGCTCTCCGGCGTCCGCCATCGCCCGTGCCACATGGGCCCCGATGTATCCGGCTCCGCCGGTGATCAGCCAGGTCATGGGCATTCACCCTATGTGGATACGGAGAGGGCCTCCGCAATGTCCCGCGATGCCCGGTCTGACAGGTGCGGTTTGTCGGCCGGGCCCCGAATCCCCGATGATGATCTCGGCGGAGGCGCTGGCAGACCGTGTTGATCGGGCCATGAACGGCCGGTGAACACGGGCTTGAGAGCATCCGATAGCCTCTGCCGACATGCCGCCCGGGTGCCACCCGAAGGGCGCCACCACCATGCACATGACCGGCGCCCGAGCGTCGGACCCAGGGAGTGAGTTCGGTTGCCGACCGCCATCCTCACCGGTCAGCCGGTCCCCGGATCGTCGATCGAGGGCGATCTGCGGTCGCTCGGCTTCGACGTCCGGACCGCCGCCGACACCACCGAGGCGGAGACGCTCCTCGCGGCGGTCCCCGGTGACCAGCGGGTCGCCGTGGTGGACGCCCGCTTCGTCGGCCACCCGCACGCGCTGCGCCTGGGCCTCACCGACCCCCGCTTCCCGCTCGCCGCGGTACCGGGGGCCGTCACCGCCCAGCCGGCCGGACGCCAGGCCCTGACCCGCGCGGTCGCCCGCGAGCACTCGGCCGGCGGCGGCACGACCCTCCTCGACAACCTCGCCGACCGCGTCGTCACCGCCCTCGACGCCGACGGCTGCGCCGTGCACCGCCCCGAGCTGGGCAGCCTCGTCGCCACGGTCCCCGCCGACCCGCAGGCCCGCAACGAGGCACGCCAGGCGGTGGCCGCCGTCGACGACGAGGCCGTACGCCTGAAGTCGGCCGTGAAGTCCCGCGACGGCTTCTTCACCACCCACTTCATCAGCCCGTACTCCCGCTACATCGCGCGCTGGTGCGCCCGCCACGGCCTCACCCCGAACCAGGTCACCACCGCGTCCCTGCTCACCGCGCTCATCGCGGCCGGCAGCGCGGCCACCGGGACCCGGGCCGGCTACGTCGTGGCCGGCGTACTGCTCCTGTGCTCCTTCGTCCTCGACTGCGTCGACGGACAGATCGCCCGCTACGCCCTGAAGTACTCCACGCTCGGCGCCTGGCTCGACGCCACCTTCGACCGCGCCAAGGAGTACGCCTACTACGCGGGCCTCGCGCTCGGAGCGGCCCGGAGCGGCGACGACGTATGGGCGCTGGCACTCGGCGCGATGATCCTGCAGACCTGTCGGCACGTCGTGGACTTCTCCTTCACCGAGGCCAACCACGACGCCACGGCCAACACCAGCCCCACCGCCGCCCTCTCCGACAAGCTCGACAGCGTCGGCTGGACGGTCTGGCTGCGCCGGATGATAGTGCTGCCCATCGGCGAACGATGGGCGATGATCGCCGTCCTCACGGCCGCGACGACCCCCCGCATCACCTTCTACGTCCTCCTCGTCGGCTGCGCCTTCGCGGCGACGTACACGACGGCGGGCCGGGTGCTGCGCTCGTTGACCCGCAGGGCGACCCGGACGGACCGGGCGGCACAGGCGCTGGCGGACCTGGCGGACAGCGGGCCGCTGGCCCACCTGCTGGTGCGCCCGGGGAAGACATACGCGCGCGTGGCGGTCGTCGTCGCCGCCCTCGGTGCCGTCCTGGTGACGGGTTCGGCGCTTCTGTGGGGTGCCGGCTGGCAGAACGTCGTGTGTGCCGTGCTCTACGTCCTTTTCTCCGCGGCAGCCGTCGCCCGCCCCCTCAAGGGCTCCCTCGACTGGCTGGTCCCCCCGTTCTTTCGGGCGGCCGAATACTGCACCGTCCTCATCCTCGCGGCTGAAGCGGAGGTAAACGGAGCACTGCCGGCGGCTTTCGGCCTGGTGGCCGCCGTCGCCTACCATCACTACGACACGGTGTACCGCATCCGCGGCAATGCCGGGGCGTCTCCGGCCTGGCTGGTGCGCGCCATCGGGGGGCACGAAGGGCGGACGCTGCTCGTCACCGTTCTCGCCGCCGCGCTCACCGCGTCGCAGTTCACGGTCGCGCTCACGGTCCTGGCCGTGGCCGTGGCCCTGCTGGTGCTCGTCGAGAGCATCCGCTTCTGGGTGTCCGCAGGGGCGCCCGCCGTACACGATGAAGGAGAACCCGCATGATCGGCCTCGTGCTGGCGGCCGGCGCCGGACGGCGTCTGCGCCCCTACACCCACAGCCTTCCCAAGGCTCTGGTGCCGGTGGGGCCCGCGGGTATAGAGGGCGAACCGACGGTCCTGGACCTCACCCTCGGCAACTTCGCCGAGATCGGTCTGACCGAGGTCGCGATCATCGTCGGCTACCGCAAGGAGGCCGTCTACGAGCGCAAGGCGGCCCTCGAGGCGAAGTACGGCCTCAAGCTCACCCTCATCGACAACGACAAGGCCGAGGAGTGGAACAACGCCTACTCCCTCTGGTGCGGACGTGACGCGCTCAAGGACGGCGTGATCCTCGCCAACGGCGACACCGTCCACCCGGTCTCCGTCGAGCGCACGCTGCTGGCCGCCCGCGGCGACGGCAAGAAGATCATCCTCGCGCTGGACACCGTCAAGTCCCTTGCGGACGAGGAGATGAAGGTCGTCGTCGACCCCGCCAAGGGCATGACGAAGATCACCAAGCTGATGGATCCCGCCGAGGCGACCGGTGAGTACATCGGCGTCACCCTCATCGAGGGCGACGCCACCGCCGAACTCGCCGACGCGCTCAAGACCGTGTGGGAGACCGACCCGCAGCAGTTCTACGAGCACGGCTACCAGGAGCTCGTGAACCGCGGCTTCCGGATCGACGTGGCCCCGATCGGCGACGTCAAGTGGGTCGAGATCGACAACCACGACGACTTGGCCAAGGGTCGGGAGATCGCGTGCCTGTACTGACCCGGCTGATTCCCTCGCCCGTCGTCGTGGACATCCGCCCGGGTGCCCTCGACGACCTGGCCGGTGTCCTCGCCGACCAGCGCGTCTCGCACTCCGGCCGGCTCGCGGTCGCCGTCAGTGGCGGCTCCGGCGCCCGGCTGCGCGCGCGCCTGGAACCGAGCCTGCCCGGCGCCACCTGGTACGAGGTCGGCGGCGGCACCCTGGATGACGCGATCCGGCTGGCCGGCGACATGAAGGCCGGTCACTACGACGCGGTCGTGGGCCTCGGCGGCGGCAAGATCATCGACTGCGCCAAGTTCGCCGCGGCGCGCATCGGCCTGCCGCTGGTCGCCGTACCGACGAACCTCGCGCACGACGGCCTGTGCTCGCCGGTCGCGACCCTCGACAACGACGCGGGCCGCGGCTCCTACGGTGTGCCGAACCCGATCGCCGTCGTCATCGACCTCGACGTGATCCGTGAGGCACCGGTCCGCTTCGTGCGGGCGGGCATCGGGGACGCGATCTCCAACATCTCCGCGATCGCGGACTGGGAGCTCGCGAACCGCGTCAAGGGCGAGAAGATCGACGGGCTCGCCGCGGCCATGGCACGCCAGGCGGGCGAGGCCGTGCTGCGCCACCCGGGCGGGGTCGGCGACAACGCCTTCCTCCAGGTGCTGGCAGAGGCGCTCGTCCTCAGCGGTATCGCCATGTCGGTGTCGGGCGACTCACGCCCGTCCTCCGGTGCCTGCCACGAGATCAACCACGCCTTCGACCTGCTCTTCCCCAAACGCGCTGCCGCCCACGGCGAGCAGTGCGGACTGGGCGCGGCCTTCGCCATGTACCTCCGCGGGGCCCACGAGGAATCGGCCTACATGGCCGAGGTGCTGCGCCGGCACGGACTGCCGGTGCTGCCGGAGGAGATCGGGTTCACGGTGGACGAGTTCGTCCGCGCCGTGGAGTTCGCCCCCGAGACCCGCCCCGGCCGCTACACCATCCTCGAACACCTCGACCTGAAAACCGACCAGATCAAGGACATCTACGCCGACTATGTCAAGGCCATCGGTAGCTGAACTCCGTCCCGTCGTCCACCCCGCTGGGGTGAAGGACCGGCGCAGCGGTGAGCACTGGATGGGACGCCTCTACATGCGTGAGGTGTCTCTGCGGGTCGACCGCTACCTGGTGAACACCAGGGTCTCGCCCAACCAGCTCACGTACCTGATGACCGTCTTCGGCGTGCTCGCCGCCCCGGCGCTGCTGGTGCCGGGGATCACGGGCGCCGTGCTCGGCGTGGTGTGCGTCCAGATGTATCTGCTGCTGGACTGCGTCGACGGCGAGATCGCCCGCTGGCGCAAGCAGTACTCGCTCGCCGGGGTCTACCTCGACCGGGTCGGCGCCTATCTGACCGACGCCGCCGTGCTGGTGGGCTTCGGGCTGCGCGCGGCCGACCTGTTCGGCAGCGGCCGTATCGACTGGCTGTGGGCCTTCCTCGGGACGCTGGCCGCGCTCGGCGCGATCCTCATCAAGGCCGAGACCGACCTGGTCGGCGTCGCCCGGCACCAGACCGGCAAGGCACCGGTCCAGGAGGCCGCGGCCGAGATGCGGTCCTCCGGGATGGCGCTGGCCCGCCGGGCCGCCGCCGCCTTCAAGTTCCACCGGCTCATCCTCGGCATCGAGGCGACCCTGCTGATCCTGGTCCTCGCGATCGTCGACCAGATCCGCGGCGACCTGTACTTCTCGCGGCTCGGCGTCGCCGTACTGGCCGGCATCGCGCTGCTGCAGACCCTGCTGCACCTGGTGTCGATCCTCGCGTCGAGCAGGCTGAAGTGAGCGGCATGAAGGTCGGCGCGGTGATCATCACCATGGGCAACCGCCCCGACGAACTGCGGGCACTGCTCGACTCGGTCGCCAAGCAGGACGGCGACCGGGTCGAGGCGGTGGTCGTCGGCAACGGCTCGCCCGTCCCGGACGTCCCCGCGGGCGTCCGGACCATAGAACTGCCCGAGAACCTCGGCATCCCCGGCGGCCGCAACATCGGCCTGGAGGCCTTCGGGCCCGCCGGTCGCGAGGTCGACATAGTGATGTTCCTCGACGACGACGGGCTCCTCGCCCAGCACGACACCGCCGAGCTGTGCCGGCAGGCCTTCGCCGCCGACCCCCGCCTCGGCATCATCAGCTTCCGCATCGCCGACCCGGAGACGGGTGTCACCCAGCGCCGCCACGTCCCGCGCCTGCGCGCCTCCGACCCGATGCGCTCCTCCCGGGTCACCACCTTCCTCGGCGGCGCCAACGCCGTCCGCACGAAGGTCTTCGCCGAGGTCGGCGGACTCCCGGACGAGTTCTTCTACGCCCATGAGGAGACGGACCTCGCCTGGCGGGCCCTCGATGCGGGCTGGATGATCGACTACCGGTCCGACATGGTCCTGTACCACCCGACCACCGCCCCTTCGCGGCACGCGGTCTACCACCGCATGGTCGCCCGCAACCGCGTCTGGCTGGCCCGCCGCAACCTCCCCACCCCCCTCGTCCCCGTCTACCTCGGGGTATGGCTGCTGCTCACCCTCCTGCGCCGCCCCTCGCGCCCGGCGCTGCAGGCCTGGTTCGGCGGGTTCAAGGAGGGCTGGACCACTCCGTGCGGTCCGCGCCGGCCCATGCGGTGGCGTACGGTGTGGCGCCTGACCCGGCTGGGCCGTCCTCCGGTCATCTGACAAGCTCGGGGCGCGCGTCACCGCGCGCGGGACGCGCGGCCGACCCCTCGAAACGTATCCGGCGGCGGATACGTGTCAGTTCCTGTAGCACAATTCTGTAAGACGAACGCAAGACAGTCGTAAGACGAATCCGAAAATGAAGGCATCCACCCTTGAGTGAGACAACGCATGACGGCGGAGTCGCGGTGAGCCCGCGTCCGTCGCCCGACGAAGGCCTCACGGCGGCGCAGCTGTCCGCCAAGTACGGGCTGACGGTGAGCGGTGCCCGCCCCGGACTCGCCGAGTACGTCCGCCAGCTCTGGGGACGCCGGCACTTCATCCTCGCCTTCTCCCAGGCGAAGCTGACGGCCCAGTACAGCCAGGCGAAGCTCGGCCAGCTCTGGCAGGTGGCCACACCGCTGCTGAACGCGGCCGTGTACTTCTTCATCTTCGGCGTCATCCTGAAGGCCAGCCGGGGCATGTCCCGGGACGTGTACATCCCGTTCCTGGTCACGGGCGTCTTCGTGTTCACCTTCACGCAGAGCTCGATCATGGCGGGCGTCCGCGCGATCTCCGGCAACCTCGGCCTGGTGCGCGCGCTGCACTTCCCGCGCGCCTCGCTGCCGATCTCCTTCGCTCTCCAGCAGCTCCAGCAGCTGCTGTTCTCGATGGTCGTGCTGTTCATCATCGTCGTGGGCTTCGGCAGCTACCCGAGTCTGTCCTGGCTGCTGATCGTCCCGGTCCTGGTGCTGCAGTTCCTCTTCAACACCGGGCTCGCGCTGATCGTGGCGCGGATGGGCGCCAAGACCCCGGACCTCGCGCAGCTGATGCCGTTCATGCTGCGCACCTGGATGTACGCGTCGGGCGTCATGTTCTCCATCAGCACGATGATGGAGGGCCGCTCCGAGGTGTTCGTCCGCATCCTGCAGGTGAACCCGGCGGCCATCTACATGGACCTGATGCG
Organism: Streptomyces sp. NRRL F-525; assembly: GCF_000716605.1. Classification (GTDB taxonomy): domain Bacteria; phylum Actinomycetota; class Actinomycetes; order Streptomycetales; family Streptomycetaceae; genus Streptomyces. The sequence continues at coordinate 188,430 of NZ_JNXE01000011.1, forward strand.
CTTCGCGCTCATCGACGGCTACGGCTCGTCGAACCTGCCGCCGCACGTCTGGGCCATCGCCGCCTTCTGGGCCGTGGTCCTGTTCGCCGGCGGCTTCGTGTACTTCTGGCAGGCGGAGGAGAGGTACGGCCGTGGCTGAGCAGAACGTCGAGCAGACCCCCCGGGATCTGGTCCCCACCGTCATCGCGGACGAGCTGCACATCGTCTACCGCGTGCACGGTGCCAAGACCGGCAAGGGCAGCGCCACCTCCGCCCTCAGCCGCATAGTCAAGCGCGGCGAGGAGCGCGGGGTGCGCAAGGTGCACGCCGTCAAGGGCGTCTCCTTCGTCGCCTACCGCGGCGAGGCCGTCGGCCTCATCGGCTCGAACGGCTCCGGCAAGTCGACCCTGCTGCGCGCCATCGCGGGCCTGCTCCCGGCCGAGAAGGGCCGGGTCTACACGAACGGCCAGCCTTCGCTGCTGGGTGTGAACGCGGCTCTGATGAACGACCTCACCGGCGAGCGCAACGTCATCCTGGGCGGGCTCGCCATGGGCATGTCCCGCGAGCAGGTCCGGGAGCGCTACCAGGAGATCGTCGACTTCTCCGGCATCAACGAGAAGGGCGACTTCATCACCCTCCCGATGCGCACGTACTCCTCCGGTATGGCGGCCCGGCTGCGTTTCTCCATCGCGGCGGCGAAGGACCACGACGTCCTGATGATCGACGAGGCGCTGGCCACCGGCGACCGCAAGTTCCAGGTCCGCTCCGAGGAGCGCATCCGCGAGCTGCGCAAGTCCGCGGGCACGGTGTTTCTCGTCAGTCACAACAACAAGTCGATCCGCGACACCTGCGACCGGGTGCTGTGGCTGGAACGCGGCGAACTGCGGATGGACGGTCCGACCGACGAGGTTCTCAAGGAGTACGAGAAGTTCACGGGCAAGTAGTCCCCGCGCATAGCGGGCGCAAAAGCCCAGAACGCTTCCCAGAGCCCCGCCGGAACTGTTCCGGCGGGGCTCCGCGTCTGCAAAGGAAACGTCAACTCGGCCCGGCCCAAGGAATCTTGACGCCAATCGGTGTGTTGTTGTGATGTGCAGGACACCCCGAGGAAGCTCGCTGCGTTGTACAACGTAAGCTGTACCGGTGCCGAATAGCGGCAAGTGGGGCGATAATGCGCGACACCCTTCTGCGGGTAAGCCTGCGTCTAACCGTGCGGACGACTGGGCGGCGTGTCCGAAATAGTGTGTATTGGGTCGGCAGTGTAGAACGGGAGATGTGACGGCAATGGCTACGGAAACTCCCCAGCTCACCGAAGCATGCGCCGTCCCCGCCCCTGGCAGTGAGCGGTGACGGGAACCGGCTCCGCCGGCACCGGTGATCCGGAGCGCGGCACACTCGACAAGGCCGCGGGTGAGAACTTCCCCGTGGCGCCTTTCTTCCTGCCCAGAGCCTGGCGCACCGATCTCATGGCGGTGTACGGATTCGCCCGCCTCGTCGACGACATCGGTGACGGCGATCTGGCCCCCGGCGGCGCCGACGCCCGCCTGCTCGGCGTGTCACCCGCGGACGCCGAGGACCGCCTGCTCCTCCTCGACGCCTTCGAGGCCGATCTGCACCGCGTCTTCGACGGCACCCCCGGCCACCCCCTGCTGCGCCGCCTCCAGCCGACCGTCCGCCGGTGCGCGCTGACCCCCGAGCCCTTCCTCGGCCTGATCGCCGCGAACCGCCAGGACCAGCTCGTCACGCGCTACGAGACCTACGACGATCTCCTCGCCTACTGCGAACTGTCCGCGAACCCGGTCGGCCGCCTGGTCCTCGGCGTCACCGGCACCGAGACCCCCGAGCGGGTCCGGCTCTCCGACGCGATCTGCACCGCACTTCAGATCGTCGAACACCTGCAGGACGTGGCCGAGGACCTCGGCAACGACCGCATCTACCTGCCCGCCCAGGACATGAAGCGCTTTCACGTCCAGGAAGCGGATCTCGCCACGCCCTCCGCGGGCGCATCGGTGCGCGCACTGGTTGCATACGAAGCAGAACGCGCCCGCGATCTCCTGAATGAAGGCGCCCCCCTGGTGGGTAGCGTCCACGGCAGACTGAAGCTGCTGCTCGCGGGGTTCGTGGCGGGGGGAAGGGCGGCGATCCGAGCGATCGTCGCCGCTGAATACGACGTACTTCCCGGCCCGCCCAAGCCCGGCAAGATCCAGTTGCTGCGTGAGGTGGGCGTGACTCTGCGAGGAGAGGGGTGATCCGCAGCGTGGAGTCTGCACCGCACATGTCCGCACCGGTACTCGCCGCCTACAGCTACTGCGAGGCCGTCACCGGTCAGCAGGCACGTAACTTCGCGTACGGCATCAGACTGCTGCCGACGCCCAAGCGCCGCGCGATGTCGGCGCTCTACGCGTTCTCCCGGCGCGTCGACGACATCGGCGACGGCGCACTGCCGACCGACGTGAAGTCGGCCCGTCTCGAGGACACCCGGGCGCTGCTCACCCGGGTCCGCGAGGGCAAGGTCGAGGAGGACGACACCGACCCGGTCGCGGTCGCCCTCGCGCACACGGCCGAGGCCTTCCCGGTCCCGCTCGACGGCCTGGACGAGCTCATCGACGGCGTCCTGCTGGACGTCCGCGGCGAGACCTACGAGACCTGGGACGACCTGAAGGTCTACTGCCGGTGTGTCGCGGGCGCGATCGGCCGGCTCTCGCTCGGCGTCTTCGGCACCGAGCCGGGCGCGCGCGGCGTCGAACGCGCCTCGGAGTACGCCGACACGCTGGGGCTCGCGCTCCAGCTCACCAACATCCTCAGGGACGTCCGCGAGGACGCCGAGAACGGCCGGACCTACCTCCCCGCCGACGACCTCGCGAAGTTCGGCTGCTCGGCCGGGTTCAACGGACCGACGCCGCCCGAGGGCTCCGACTTCGCGGGTCTCGTGCACTTCGAGGTGCGCCGGGCCCGCACCCTCTTCGCCGAGGGCTACCGGCTGCTCCCCATGCTCGACCGCCGCAGCGGCGCCTGTGTCGCCGCGATGGCCGGCATCTACCGCCGCCTCCTGGACCGCATCGAGCGCGAGCCGGAGGCCGTCCTGCGCGGCCGCGTCTCCCTGCCCGGCCGCGAGAAGGCCTACGTCGCGGTGCGCGGCCTGTCCGGACTCGACACCCGGCACGTCACGCGGCGGACCCTCAGGAGGCGCACCTGATGGACAAAGTGGGCCAAGGTGACGCCACCGGAGAAAAACGGCAGGCAACCCTCCGGTGCGAAGCGGCGTCCCTGACTGCAACGGTCCGCCGTGGCTGGTTCGAGTGCCTCGGTGGGCGCGCAGGGGGGAGTGCACGATGAGCGACGGGACGGGGCCCGAAGGGCTGCCCGCCGAGTCGGCGACGGGACCGGCCGGACGGCATGCCGTCGTGATCGGCGGCGGACTCGCCGGCATCACCTCCGCGCTCGCGCTCGCCGACGCCGGCGTCCGCGTCACCCTGCTCGAAGGCCGCCCGCGCCTGGGTGGACTCGCCTTCTCCTTCCAGCGCGGCGACCTCACCGTGGACAACGGCCAGCATGTGTACCTGCGCTGCTGCACCGCCTACCGCTGGTTCCTCGACCGCATCGAGGGCGCGGCGCTGGCTCCCCTGCAGGATCGTCTCGACGTGCCCGTACTCGACGTGAACCGCCCTGAGGGGCGCCGCCTCGGCAGGCTGCGGCGCGACGCGCTGCCCGTGCCGCTGCATCTGGGGCGCAGCCTCGCGACGTACCCGCATCTCTCGTTCGCGGAGCGCGCCAAAGTAGGACGTGCCGCGCTCGCGCTCAAGGGACTCGACCTCGCCGATCCGGCCCTGGACGCGCAGAACTTCGGCAGCTGGCTGACCGCGCACGGTCAGTCGGCGCGTGCCGTCGAGGCACTGTGGGACCTGGTCGGGGTCGCCACCCTCAACGCGGTCGCGGGCGACTCCTCGCTCGCCCTGGCCGCGATGGTGTTCAAGACCGGTCTGCTCTCCGACCCGGGCGCGGCCGACATCGGCTGGGCACACGTCCCGCTGGGCGAACTGCACGACCGGCTCGCGCGCAAGGCGCTCGACTCCGCGGGCGTGCGCACCGAAGTCCGTACACGCGTCACCTCCATCTCTACAGACGAGAACGGCCGGTGGAGCGTTCACTGCCCCGGCGAGACTCTTCAGGCCGACACCGTCGTGCTCGCCGTACCGCAGCGCGAGGCCCACGATCTGCTGCCCGACGGCGCCCTGGACGACCCCGGGCGACTGCTCGCGATCGACACCGCGCCGATCCTGAACGTCCATGTCGTCTACGACCGCAAGGTGCTCGCCCGGCCGTTCTTCGCGGCGCTGGGCACCCCGGTGCAGTGGGTGTTCGACCGGACCGACGCGTCCGGGCTGAAGGACGGCCAGTATCTGGCGCTGTCCCAGTCCGCCGTGCACGACGAGATCGACGCGCCCGTGGCCGAGCTGCGCGAGCGCTACCTGCCCGAGCTGGAGCGGCTGCTGCCCGGTGCGCGCGGCGCCGAGGTGAAGGACTTCTTCGTGACCAGGGAGCGTACGGCGACGTTCGCTCCCGCCCCCGGCGTCGGACGGCTGCGGCCCGGCGCCCGCACCAAGGCCCCCGGCCTGTACCTGGCCGGAGCGTGGACCGCCACAGGGTGGCCCGCGACCATGGAGAGTGCGGTCCGCAGTGGGGTGAGCGCGGCGGACGCCGCACTCGCCGCCCTGGGCCGGCCCCGCCCCCGTCACCTCTTCGAAGTCGAGGAGGCGGCGTGATGCTCGATCAGCAGGCGGCAGGCGACCCCCGCACCTTCGGTAGCGCGACAAGAGGAGAGACTGTGCCCACTGTGCCCCCGGCCGAGACGGCTGCCGACGCGGTGGACGTGTCCGCGCTCCTGGAGCGCGGCCGGACCCTTGCCACACCGGTACTGCGGGCGGCCGTGGACCGTCTGGCTCCCCCCATGGACACCGTTTCCGCCTACCACTTCGGCTGGATCGACGCCGAGGGCAACCCGGCGGACGGCGACGGCGGCAAGGCCGTACGCCCCGCGCTCGCCGTGCTCTCCGCCGAGGTCACCGGCGCCTCGCCCGAGACCGGCATCCCGGGCGCCGTCGCCGTCGAACTGGTCCACAACTTCTCGCTGCTGCACGACGACCTGATGGACGGCGACGAGCAGCGCCGCCACCGCGACACCGTCTGGAAGGTGCACGGCCCCTCCCAGGCCATCCTCGTCGGCGACGCCCTGTTCGCGCTGGCCAACGAGGTGCTGCTGGAGCTCGGCACCGTCGAGGCCGGCCGCGCCACCCGCCGTCTGACCACCGCGACCCGCGCCCTCATCGACGGCCAGGCGCAGGACATCTCCTACGAGCACCGCGACCGCGTCAGCGTGGAGGAGTGCCTGGAGATGGAGGGCAACAAGACCGGAGCCCTGCTCGCCTGCGCCTCCTCCATCGGGGCCGTGCTCGGCGGTGCGGACGACCGCACCGCCGACGTCCTGGAGAAGTACGGCCACCACCTCGGCCTGGCCTTCCAGGCCGTCGACGACCTCCTCGGCATCTGGGGCGACCCGGAGTCCACCGGGAAGCAGACCTGGAGCGATCTGCGCCAGCGCAAGAAGTCCCTGCCCGTGGTGGCGGCGCTCGCGGCGGGCGGACCCGCCTCCGAGCGGCTCGGCGAGATCCTCGCCGCCGACGCCAAGAGCAGCGACTTCGAGAACTTCTCCGAGGAGGAGTTCGCGGCCCGCGCCGCGCTCATCGAGGAGGCCGGCGGCCGCGAGTGGACCGCCGAAGAGGCACGCCGTCAGCACACCATCGCCATCGAGGTCCTCGACGCCATCGACATGCCCGACCGGGTTCGGGCGCAGTTCACGGCGCTCGCCGACTTCGTCGTCGTACGAAAGAGATGATCACTATCGGTCGAATAGCCCTCGCGTAGTCGCCGGCCGGTGCTGCGAACGAACGAGTACCGGCCGACGGCGGACCCACAGCAGAGACATGCCACTGCACGAAGGGGAAGCCATGACAGCGACGACCGACGGAAGCACCGGGGCCATGCCTCCCCGTGTTGCCGCGGCCAGCGAAACCGACATCAACACCCCCGTGGCGGCCGGGGTGCACGACGCCGCCGCACACGCCGTACAACGCGCCACCGACTTCCTCCTCTCGCAGCAGGACGCCCAGGGCTGGTGGAAGGGCGACCTCGAGACGAACGTCACGATGGACGCCGAGGATCTGCTGCTCCGTCAGTTCCTGGGCATCCGCGACGAGTCGACGACCCAGGCCGCCGCACTCTTCATCCGCGGCGAGCAGCGCGAGGACGGCACCTGGGCCAGCTTCTACGGCGGACCCGGTGAACTCTCCACCACCATCGAGGCGTACGTCGCGCTCCGCCTGGCCGGGGACGCGCCGGACGCCCCGCACATGGCGAAGGCGTCCGCGTGGGTCCGCGAGCGGGGCGGGATCGCCGCGGCCCGCGTCTTCACCCGGATCTGGCTCGCGCTGTTCGGCTGGTGGAAGTGGGACGACCTGCCCGAACTCCCGCCGGAACTCCTGTACTTCCCGACCTGGGTACCGCTCAACATCTACGACTTCGGATGCTGGGCCCGGCAGACCATCGTGCCGCTCACCGTCGTCTCCGCGAAGCGGCCGGTACGGCCCGCGCCCTTCCCGCTCGACGAGCTGCACACCGACGCGGACAACCCGAACCCGGTCAAGCCCCTTGCCCGGGTGGCGAGTTGGGACGGCGCCTTCCAACGGCTCGACAAGGCGCTGCACCTCTACCGCAAGGTGGCTCCGCGCAAGCTGCGCGGGTCCGCGATGAAATCTGCGGCGCGCTGGATCATCGAGCGGCAGGAGAACGACGGCTGCTGGGGCGGCATCCAGCCGCCGGCCGTGTACTCGGTGATCGCCCTGCACCTGCTGGGCTACGACCTCGAACACCCCGTGATGCGCGCGGGACTTGAGTCGCTGGACCGGTTCGCGGTCTGGCGCGAGGACGGGGCCCGGATGATCGAGGCCTGCCAGTCCCCGGTGTGGGACACCTGCCTCGCGACCATCGCGCTCGCCGACGCGGGCGTGCCGGCCGACCACCCCCAACTGGTCAAGGCCGCCGACTGGATGCTCGGGGAGGAGATCGTCCGCCCCGGCGACTGGGCGGTCAAGCGCCCCCAACTGCCGCCCGGCGGCTGGGCGTTCGAGTTCCACAACGACAACTACCCCGACATCGACGACACCGCCGAGGTCGTGCTCGCGCTGCGCCGGGTCAGACATCACGACCCGGAACGGCTCGACCGGGCCGCCGGACGCGCGGTCCGCTGGAACCTCGGAATGCAGTCGAAGAACGGCGGTTGGGGCGCCTTCGACGTCGACAACACCAGCCCCTTCCCCAACCGGCTGCCGTTCTGCGACTTCGGCGAGGTGATCGACCCGCCGTCGGCGGACGTCACCGCGCACGTCGTCGAGATGCTCGCCGTCGAGGGCCTCGCCCACGACCCGCGCACCCGGCGCGGCATCGAGTGGCTGCTCGCCGAACAGGAGGCGGACGGCTCGTGGTTCGGCCGCTGGGGCGTCAACTACGTATACGGCACAGGGTCGGTGGTGCCCGCCCTCGCCGCCGCCGGGATCCCCGGCTCGCACCCCGCGATCCGGCGCGCGGTCACCTGGCTGGAGACCGTGCAGAACGACGACGGCGGCTGGGGCGAGGACCTGCGCTCCTACAAGTACGCCAAGGAATGGAGCGGCCGGGGCGCCTCCACCGCCTCGCAGACGGCCTGGGCGCTGATGGCCCTGCTCGCGGCGGGGGAGCGCGACTCCAAGGCCGTAGAACGCGGCATCGAGTGGCTCGCGGCGACCCAGCGGGAGGACGGGTCCTGGGACGAGCCCTACTTCACCGGCACGGGCTTCCCGTGGGACTTCTCCATCAACTACCACCTCTACCGGCAGGTCTTCCCGCTCACCGCGCTCGGGCGCTACGTGCACGGAGAACCGTTCTCCCAGACCCCGTTCTCCCCGGCCAAGGGGGGCTGATGGGCAGACAGTCCGCCGGACCGCCGCTGCTGATCGCCTGCGCGCTCGGCATCGAGCGCCTCGCCCTGCGCGCGGGCGACCGCTCCGGCGCCGACGGACCGGTCACCTTCCTCAGGACCGGGATGGGGCCCCAGGCGGCCGAGGAGGCCGTCACCCGGCGTCTCGCCGAGCCGGCGCTGGCCGGGGCCGCCGTACTGGCCACCGGCTTCTGCGCCGGACTCGCCCCCGGTATGCACCCCGGCGACCTCGTGGTCGCCGAGGAGACCAGGGAGGCGCGCGGAACCGTTCCGTGCGTCGGTACCGAGCTGCTCGTCAAGGAACTGGTGCGGGCCCTGCCCGGCCGCACCGTCCACACCGGCCCCCTGACCGGTTCCGATCACATCGTCCGCGGTCAGGAACGGTCGGATCTGCTCGCGACCGGCGCGATCGCGGTCGACATGGAATCGGCGGCCACGCTGCTGAGCGCCGTGCGTACGGGCGCGCGCCCGGTTGCGGCCGTACGGGTGGTCGTGGACGCTCCTGAACATGAACTCGTCCGGATCGGCACGGTGCGCGGTGGAATATCGGCTTTCCGCGTTCTTCGATCCGTTCTTCCCGCTTTTTTCGAATGGCACCGTTCTTTGCTGCTCCCTCGGAGGTGAGCCAGATGGCCATGCCGCTGCGCCAGACAATCAAGGTCGCTACATACTTGGCTGAACAGAAGCTCCGCAAGAGGGACAAGTTCCCCCTGATCGTGGAGCTGGAACCTCTCTTCGCATGCAACCTGAAGTGCGAGGGCTGCGGCAAGATCCAGCACCCGGCGGGCGTGCTCAAGCAGCGCATGCCGGTGGCCCAGGCCGTCGGAGCGGTGCTCGAGTCCGGTGCGCCGATGGTGTCCATCGCGGGCGGCGAGCCCCTGATGCACCCTCAGATCGACGAGATCGTGCGGCAGTTGGTGGCGAAGAAGAAATACGTCTTCCTCTGCACCAACGCGATGCTGCTCCGCAAGAAGCTCGACAAGTTCACGCCCTCGCCGTACTTCGCGTTCGCGGTGCACATCGACGGGCTGCGCGAGCGGCACGACGAGTCCGTCGCGAAGGAGGGTGTGTTCGACGAGGCGGTGGAGGCGATGAAGGAGGCCAAGAAGCGCGGCTTCCGGGTCACCACGAACTCGACGTTCTTCAACACGGACACCCCGCAGACCATCATCGAGGTCCTGAACTTCCTCAACGACGACATCAAGGTCGACGAGATGATGATCTCGCCCGCCTACGCCTACGAGAAGGCGCCCGACCAGGAGCACTTCCTGGGCGTCGCGCAGACCCACGAGCTGTTCAAGAAGGCCTTCGCGGGCGGCAACCGGCGCAAGTGGCGGCTGAACCACTCGCCGCTCTTCCTGGACTTCCTGGAGGGCAAGGTCGACTTCCCGTGCACGGCCTGGGCGATCCCGAACTACTCGCTCTTCGGCTGGCAGCGCCCCTGCTACCTGATGAGCGACGGGTACGTGCCCACGTACCGCGAGCTGATCGAGGACACCGACTGGGACAAGTACGGCCGCGGCAAGGACCCGCGCTGCGCCAACTGCATGGCGCACTGCGGCTACGAGCCCACCGCCGTCCTCGCCACCATGGGCTCCCTCAAGGAGTCCCTGCGGGCCATGCGCGAGACCGTCGCCGGAAACCGCGACTGACGCCATGACCGCAGTGTCCCTGGGCGTCCCCGAGATGCCGGTCCGGCCGATCGCCGCGCGACGTGTGTCGCGGCAGATCCAGGTCGGATCGGTGGCGGTCGGGGGCGGGGCCCCCGTCTCGGTCCAGTCGATGACGACGACGCGTACGTCGGACATCGGCGCCACCCTCCAGCAGATCGCCGAACTCACCGCGTCCGGCTGCCAGATCGTCCGCGTCGCCTGCCCCACGCAGGACGACGCGGATGCGTTGGCGACGATCGCGCGCAAGTCGCAGATCCCGGTGATCGCGGACATCCACTTCCAGCCCAAGTACGTCTTCGCCGCAATCGAGGCCGGGTGTGCGGCAGTTCGCGTCAATCCCGGCAACATCAAGCAGTTCGACGACAAGGTCAAGGAGATCGCGCGGGCCGCGACGGACCACGGCACGCCGATCCGGATCGGGGTCAACGCCGGTTCCCTGGACCGGCGGTTGCTCCAGAAGTACGGCAAGGCGACGCCCGAGGCGCTCGTCGAGTCGGCGCTGTGGGAGGCGTCCCTCTTCGAGGAGCACGGCTTCCGCGACATCAAGATCTCCGTCAAGCACAACGACCCCGTGGTGATGGTCAACGCCTACCGGCTGCTGGCCGCGCAGAGCGACTATCCGCTGCACCTCGGGGTCACCGAGGCCGGGCCCGCCTTCCAGGGCACGATCAAGTCGGCGGTCGCCTTCGGGGCGCTGCTCAGCGAGGGCATCGGCGACACGATCCGGGTGTCGCTGTCCGCCCCGCCGGTGGAGGAGGTCAAGGTCGGCCTCCAGATCCTGGAGTCGCTGAACCTCAAGCCCCGCCGGCTGGAGATCGTGTCGTGCCCGTCCTGCGGGCGCGCCCAGGTGGACGTCTACAAGCTCGCCGACGAGGTCACGGCCGGGCTTGAGGGCATGGAGGTGCCGTTGCGCGTCGCGGTCATGGGCTGCGTCGTGAACGGCCCCGGTGAGGCGCGGGAGGCGGACCTCGGGGTCGCCTCCGGCAACGGCAAGGGGCAGATCTTCGTCAAGGGTGAGGTCATCAAGACCGTGCCCGAGTCGAAGATCGTGGAGACCCTCATCGAGGAGGCGATGAAGATCGCCGAACAGATGGAGCAGGACGGCGTCGCGGCGGGGGAGCCGGCCGTCACCGTGAGCTGAAACAGCACGGACCGAAGGGGGCCCGACGTGACGATCCTGGAGAGCATCCGGCAACCACGCGACCTGAAGTCGCTGTCCGAGGCGGAACTCGGCGAACTGTCCGAAGAGATAAGGGAGTTCCTGGTCCACGCGGTGGCCAGGACCGGCGGACACCTCGGGCCCAATCTGGGCGTGGTGGAACTGACCATCGCGCTGCACCGGGTCTTCGAGTCCCCGACCGACCGCATCCTCTGGGACACGGGTCACCAGAGCTACGTACACAAGATCCTGACGGGCCGTCAGGACTTCTCGAAGCTGCGCGGCAAGGGCGGCCTGTCCGGCTACCCCTCGCGCGAGGAGTCCGAGCACGACGTCATCGAGAACAGCCACGCCTCCACCGCGCTCGGCTGGGCCGACGGCCTCGCCAAGGCCCGCCAGGTACAGGGCGAGAAGGGCCATGTCGTCGCGGTCATCGGCGACGGCGCGCTCACCGGCGGCATGGCGTGGGAGGCGCTGAACAACATCGCCGCCGCCAAGGACCGGCCGCTGATCATCGTCGTCAACGACAACGAGCGGTCCTACTCGCCCACCATCGGCGGCCTCGCCAACCACCTGGCCACCCTGCGCACGACCGACAGCTACGAGCAGGTCCTCGCCTGGGGCAAGAGCGTCCTGCTGCGCACCCCGGTCGTCGGCAACACCATCTACGAGTCGCTGCACGGCGCGAAGAAGGGCTTCAAGGACGCGTTCGCCCCGCAGGGCATGTTCGAGGACTTGGGTCTCAAGTACGTCGGCCCGATCGACGGACACGACATCGGCGCCGTCGAGTCCGCGCTGCGCCGCGCGAAACGCTTCCACGGCCCGGTCCTCGTCCACTGCCTCACGGAGAAGGGCCGCGGCTACGAACCCGCCCTCGCCCACGAGGAGGACCACTTCCACACCGTCGGCGTGATGGACCCGCTCACCTGCGCACCCCTCGCCCCCTCCAACGGCCCTTCCTGGACCAGCGTGTTCGGCGACGAGATCCTGCGCATCGGGGAGGAACGCGACGACGTCGTGGCCATCACGGCCGCCATGCTGGACCCCGTCGGCCTCGGCAAGTTCGCCGCGAAGTTCCCCGACCGGGTCTGGGACGTCGGCATCGCAGAACAGCACGCGGCGGTGTCGGCGGCGGGCCTCGCGACCGGCGGGCTCCATCCCGTCGTCGCCGTCTACGCCACCTTCCTCAACCGCGCCTTCGACCAGCTCCTGATGGACGTGGCACTGCACCGCTGCGGGGTGACGTTCGTCCTGGACCGCGCCGGGGTGACGGGAGTTGACGGAGCGTCACACAACGGCATGTGGGACATGTCCATCCTCCAGGTGGTGCCGGGGCTGCGCATCGCAGCGCCGCGTGACGCCGACCAACTCCGGGCGCAGCTACGGGAAGCGGTCGCCGTCGACGACGCGCCGACCCTCGTCCGCTTCCCGAAGGAGTCGGTCGGACCGGAGATCCCGGCGATCGACCGCGTGGGCGGCCTCGACGTCCTGCACCGGGGCGCCGAGACCCCCGAGGTGCTGCTCGTCGCGGTGGGCGTGATGGCGCCGGTCTGCCTCCAGGCCGCCGAACTCCTCGAAGCGCGGGGCATCAACTGCACGGTCGTGGACCCCCGTTGGGTCAAACCCGTCGACCCGGCGCTTCCGGGCCTCGCCGCGGAGCACCGGTTGGTGGCCGTCGTAGAGGACAACAGCCGTGCCTCCGGCGTCGGCGCCGCCGTGGCGCTGGCGCTCGGGGACGCCGAAGTCGACGTCCCCGTACGGCGGTTCGGCATCCCGGAGCAGTTCCTCGCGCACGCCAAACGCGGGGAGGTGCTCGCTGACATCGGCCTCACACCCGTCGAGGTCGCCGGACGGATCAGCGCAAGCCTGGCGGTCAAGGACACGAACGCCGGCACAGCCAAGGAGAAACCCGAATGACCAAGGAGTTCGACCTCACCGCGCTGCTGGCCGAGCGCGGAGCCGAGCGCTACGAGCTGCACGCCAAGTACCTCAACCACCAGCTCCCGCGCATGCTGCACACCATCGGCTTCGACAAGGTCTACGAGCGGGGCGAGGGCGCCTACTTCTGGGACGCGGACGGCAACGACTACCTGGACATGCTCGCCGGGTTCGGGGTGATGGGCCTGGGGCGCCACCACCCCGTCGTCCGCAAGGCGGTGCACGACGTCCTCGACGCCCAGCTCGCCGACCTCACCCGCTTCGACTGCCAGCCGCTGCCCGGTCTGCTCGCCGAGCAACTCCTCACCCACAGCCCGCACTTGGACCGGGTGTTCTTCGGTAACAGCGGTACGGAGGCGGTCGAGACCGCGCTCAAGTTCGCCCGCTACGCCACCGGGAAACCCCGCGTCCTGTACTGCGACCACGCCTTCCACGGCCTGACCACCGGCTCGCTCTCGGTCAACGGCGAGGACGGCTTCCGGGACGGCTTCGCCCCGCTGCTGCCGGACACGGCCGTGCCGCTCGGCGATCTCGACGCCCTGGCACGGGAGTTGAAGAAGGGCGACGTCGCCGCCCTCGTCGTCGAGCCGATCCAGGGCAAGGGCGTCCACGAGGCCCCGCCCGGCTATCTGCGCGCCGCGCAGGAACTCCTGCACCAGCACAAGGCGTTGCTCATCGCCGACGAGGTGCAGACCGGCCTCGGCCGGACCGGTGACTTCTACGCCTACCAGCACGAGGAGGGCGTGGAACCGGACTTGGTGTGCGTGGCCAAGGCGTTGTCCGGCGGCTATGTGCCGGTCGGTGCCACCATCGGCAAGGACTGGATCTTCAAGAAGGTCTACTCGTCCATGGACCGCGTGCTGGTCCACTCGGCGAGCTTCGGGGCCAACGCCCAGGCCATGGCGGCCGGGCTCGCCGTGCTGTCGGTCATGGAGAACGAGCAGATCGTCGCCAACGCCCGTGCCACCGGGGACCAGTTGAGGTCCAGGCTCGCCGCGCTGGTCGACAAGTACGAGCTGCTCGCCGACGTCCGCGGCCGGGGGCTGATGATCGGCATCGAGTTCGGCAGGCCCAAGTCGTTGAAGCTGCGCAGCCGTTGGGCGATGCTGCAGGCCGCGCGCAAGGGGCTGTTCGCGCAGATGGTGGTCGTGCCGTTGTTGCAGCGGCACCGGATCCTCACCCAGGTCTCCGGCGACCACCTGGAGGTCATCAAGCTGATCCCGCCGCTGATCATCGGCGAGCGGGAGGTGGACCGGTTCGTGGACGCGTTCACCGCCGTGATGGACGACGCGCACAGTGGTGGCGGGCTGATGTGGGACTTCAGCAAGACGCTGGTGAAGCAGGCGGTGGCGAACCGGTAGCGGTGGCCAACCGGTAGGGGTCTCTGCCGGGCGCCGTGGGTGGGTGCTGCGGATTTTTGCCTCTGAGGCAAGGGATTTGCCTCGGGGGCAAGCCTGCGGCTGAATGGAGAGCATGAGCTCTCCCGAGACCGAGCCGGAACCGTCGGCCGGGCCGGTCGAAGACCTGCCGGCCACCGTCGCACCACAGCTCCGGGCCCTGCGCCGCCGCGCCTCCCTCACCCTGGAGGCGGCCGCCCGCTCGGCCGGGCTCTCGCCCGCCCATCTCTCCCGTCTGGAGACCGGGCAGCGCCAGCCCTCGCTGCCGATGCTGCTCGCGCTGGCCCGCATCTACGGTACGACAGTCTCGGATCTGCTCGGCGAGACGGTCACCGACCGGGAGGCCGTGGTCCGCGCCGCCGACATGGAACCGACCCGGGCGGGCGGCTGGACCTACTGGCAGGCGGGCGCCCCCGGCCGCGGGATGCAGTCGCTGCGCGTGCGCATCCCGCACGGCTCCCAGGGTGACATCGTGCGCGTGCACCCCGGCGAGGAGTGGCTGTACGTCCTCACGGGCCGGCTGCGGCTGCGCCTCGGCGACACCGCGCACATCCTCGCGCCGGGCGACAGCGCGCACTTCGACTCGCTGACCCCGCACCGCCTCGCCGCCGCCGACGAGGACGGCGTCGAGGTCCTGTTCGTCCACACCCTGCTGCAGAGCCCCACGGCCACCCTGTGCCTGGGCCCGATCACCGGAGAGACGCCATGAGCGGCAACAACATCGAGGACAAGTTCCCCCGCGCCCTGTGGGTGCGGCTCATCATCTACATCGCCGTCGGCCACGTCTTCGCGGGCTTCATCTACCTGCTGTTCTCCGTGGGCGCCAAGTAGCCCGCCGCGGCGGCGAGTTCAGCCGCTTCAGTCGAGCAGGCGCTCGCGCAGCCGCTCCCGGATCTCCGGGGTGATCCCCAGTCCCTGTTCCAGGTACGCGTCGACGCTGCCCCAGGTCTCCTCGACGGTCTCGAAGGCCGCCGTCAGATACTCGGCGCGGGCGTCGAAGAGGGGGCTGAGGAGCTCCATCACCTCGGGGGAGTAGGCCGAGGCGGCGGAGCCGCTGCGGCGCACCTTGTAGCGGCGGTGCTTCGCGTTCGACTCCAGGTAGTCGGTCACGATCGCCTCGCGCTCCACGCCCACGGCGAGCAGCGTCACGGCTATCGACAGGCCCGCGCGGTCCTTGCCCGCCGCGCAGTGCATCAGCGCGGGAACGCTGTCCTCCGCGAGTGCGTGCAGCACCTGGGAGTGCTCGGCGGTGCGCTCCTTGACGATCGTGCGGTACGAGGCGATCATCCGGTTCGCGCCCTTGTCGCCGCCGAGGATCCCGCGCAGTTGATCTATCTCGCCGTCGCGGACCATCTTCCAGAACTCGGAGCCGTCCGCCGGGTCCGACAGCGGCAGATTCACGTTGCGCACACCGGGCAGCTCGACGTCGGGACCCTCCAGCTTCTGGTCCGACGCGTTGCGGAAGTCGAAGATCGTGTGCAGGCCCAGCGAGCCGAGGAACGCGGCGTCCTCCTCGGTCGCGTGCGCGAGATGGCCGCTGCGGAACAGCACCCCCTGCCGCACCCGCCGTCCGTCCACCGTCGGAAGTCCGCCCACGTCCCGGAAATTGCGCACTCCGGACAACTCCGGCTCGGTCGACGGAATCTGCTGCGTCACGAGGACTCCTCCCACTCGGCCCGACGGCGCGGCTCACCGGCGGGCACGCTTCCGACGATACGACATCGAATCCACAGGCCATCAGTTGTCCACAGGCGTTGCCTCGCAGGCCCCGGGCCATTGATGATGTTGCTGCTTGAGTGGACTTGTTCGAATCTGTGAGGGGCCTGATGCTGGAGATCGCCGAGAACGGCCGTACGTGGGTCCTGTCGGGCCCCACGAGCAGTTACGCCGTCCATCTCACCGAGGACGACGAGCTGCTCCACCTGCACTGGGGCCCCGCGATCGCGCTCGCCGACGCCGAGGAGCTCGCCGCCCGCCCGCTGCCCGTCGGCTCCTCCTTCGAGTCCCCGCTCGACGGCCGCGAGGAGTACCCCGTCGAGGGCGGCCCCCGCTTCGCCCGCCCGGCCCTGTCCGTGCGCACCCCCGAGCGCCGCGGCACGGAGTGGACCTTCGAGCGGTACGACACCGAGAGCGACGAACTGCGCCTCCGCTTCCGGGACGCCGGCCTCGCGATCACGCTGCACTACCGGACGCGCGGCGGCGTCGTAGAGCGCTGGACGAGCCTCGACAACGACGGGAATGAGGCCCTGGAACTGCTGCGGGCCGACTCCGCCGTGTGGACGCTGCCCGAGCGGGAGGGGTGGCAGCTGTCGCAGCTGCACGGGCGGTGGGCCGCCGAGTCGCGGCTGGTGCGGTCCGGTCTCACCTACGGCGAGAAGGTCATCGGCAGCCGGCGCGGCCACACCGGGCACCAGCACCTGCCCTGGGTCGCCCTCGACACCGACGCGACCGAGGAGCGCGGCGAGGTCTACGGCTGTGCCCTCGGCTGGTCGGGGTCCTGGCGGATCGCCGTGGCCCAACTCCCGGACGCGCGCGTGCAGATCGGCGGCGGTGCCGGGTACGACGACTCCGGGCTGCTGCTCCTGGCGCCGGGGGAGTCCTTCACGACCCCCGTCTTCGCCGGCCTGTGGAGCGACGCCGGCTTCGGGGGCGCCAGCCGCACCTGGCACGCGTACCAGCGGACGTACGTCATCCCGGACGCCGACCAGGACCGGCCGGTGCTCTACAACTCCTGGGAGGCCACCCAGTTCGACATCTCCGAGGACCAGCAGGAGGTGCTCGCGCAGCGCGCGGCGGCCCTCGGGGTCGAGCTCTTCGTGGTCGACGACGGCTGGTTCGGGAAGCGCACGAGCGACCGTGCCGGACTCGGAGACTGGACCCCGAACCCGGACCGCTTCCCCGCAGGGCTCAAGCCCCTCGCCGACCGCGTCCACGCGCTGGGCATGCAGTTCGGCATCTGGGTCGAGCCCGAGATGGTCAACGCGGACAGCGACCTGTACCGCGCCCACCCCGACTGGGTGCAGTACCAAGAGGGGCGAAAGCGGACGGAGTTCCGCAATCAGCTCGTACTGAACCTCGCGCGCGAGGACGTCCAGGAGTACCTCTGGGAGCAGCTCGACGGGCTGCTCTCCAGCGCCCCGATCGACTACGTGAAGTGGGACTTCAACCGCTGCTTCACGGATGCCGGGTGGCCGGGTGACCCCTATCCGCAGCGCCTCTGGGTCGACCATGTGCGCGCGCTGTACGCCCTGTTCGACCGGCTGAGGGCGGCCCACCCGGGGGTGGCCTTCGAGTCCTGCTCGGGCGGCGGCGGCCGGATCGACCTCGGCATCATGAGCCGCACGGACCAGGTGTGGACCTCGGACAACACCGACCCGCTCGACCGGCTCGCCATCCAGCACGGCTTCAGCCAGATCCACCCCGCGCGCGTGATGGCCGCCTGGGTCACCGACAGCCCGAACACCCAGCTCAACGACCGGGTCAGCAGCCTGCGTTTCCGGTTCGTGAGCGCCATGTCCGGGGTCCTCGGAGTCGGCGGCGACCTCTCTGAGTGGACCGAGGAGGAACTCGCCGAGGCCCGCCGCTGGGTCGACCTCTACAAGGAGATCCGGCCGCTCGTGCAGCACGGCGACCTCCACCGGCTGCGCCCGCCGCGCGGCGGACTGAGCGCCGTGCAGTACGTCCGCGGCGACGAGACCGTCGTCCTCGCCCTGCTCCAGTCGCAGCACTACGGCGAGCCGCTGCCGACGCTCCGGCTGCGCGGGCTCGACCCGACAGCGTCGTACGAATGCCTCGAAACGGGCGAAGTCCACCGGGGTGCCGTCCTGTTGCACCACGGACTGCGCACCGGGCTGCGCGGTGACCTCGATGCGACGGTTATCCGCCTGCGTCGCATCTGATCCCTCTGTCCTAATTGCAGCCTTCGTGCCAACTCGCTCTGGAATAAAGGAACCTGAGAGTTGTGCACGTGAGCAGCGTCATATTCGTGACCGTGCGTCGTTCGTCATGTTCACGTAATTGACGTGCTTTTGCAGGGGAATTGAGGGGCTGAGACCTGTGGGAATTCACGGAGGGTGACTGTGAATTCCCACAGGGAAACACAAGGAACGCAAATCCGTGGAACCTCCTGCTTGTCCCTTTGCGTCTTCCTCGCTTACGTTCGCCACCAATCCGGACGGACGCCCAATCCTGCCGCCGACCGGACTCCGCACACACCCACCCGTACGCGGCAGGAGCGGGGGACCCACAGGTACGACGCCTGTTCCGGTCTCCGGAACGGGCTTGGGGTTTAGCCGCGACCAGCGCGCGGCCGGGCATCTCCAGCCCGCACCCGACAGCTCACCTCGCAGGCGCCGGAGAGGAATTCGTCATGCCCGCGAAGGGTAAGCACCGCCGCCCGAAGTCCCAGCGACTCTCTCGTTCGATGGCCGTGGCCGGAACCGGCGGAGCCGCGCTCGCCCTTCCGCTCATGGGAGCCACCGGTGCCCATGCCGCGACCACGACTTCCGCTCCGGAAAAGGCGGTTCAGTCCGTTCCGGCGGCCGAGAAGACGGTCACGGAGAAGGCGACCGCGAAGACCGTCTCGAAGTCCTCGGGCGTCAAGACGTATTCGGTGCGGTCGGGCGACTGGCTCGCGAAGATCGCCGAGGAGCAGGACGTCACCGGCGGCTGGAAGAAGCTCTACCAGGACAACCGCGAGGCCATCGGCAGCGACCCGTCGCTGATCCACCCGGGCCTGAAGCTCTCCCTCGGTGAGAAGGCCTCGACGGGCGGGACCAGTGAGACGGGCGCGAGCAAGTCGTCCAACTCGTCCACGTCGTCCGGCACTTCGTCCTCGTCGTCCTCCTCCTCGAAGAGCGCGTCGGCCTCGCAGAGCGACGACAGCACCAGCACTTCCTCCGGTTACACCCTCCCCGTGACCGGCGGCACCATCGGCACCGGCTACCACGTCGCCGGCAGCATGTGGTCCAGCGGCTACCACACGGGCGTCGACTTCGTCGTCCCGACCGGCACCACCGTCAAGGCGGTCGCCGCGGGCACGGTCGTCTCGGCGGCCTACGACGGCGCGTACGGCAACGAGGTCGTCATCCGGCACGCGGACGGCGAGTACTCGCAGTACGCCCACATGTCGCAGCTGTCCGTCTCGGCCGGCCAGACCGTGACCGAGGGCCAGCAGATAGGCCTCTCCGGCGCGACCGGCAACGTGACCGGCCCGCACCTGCACTTCGAGATCCGGACCACGCCGTACTACGGCTCGGACGTCGACCCGGTCGCCTACCTCCGCTCGCACGGCGTCACCGTCGGCTGACACCGGAGCCCGGCGCAGAGCAGTTCCGGGGTCAACACACCTGATCAGAGGGTTATTCCGACTTTGGACAACCCTTTACAAGTGGCTTATATCACCGCCCGTCAACCCCTAAATACGATCGCGTAGGTCACAGCCCAGGGTGAATTATGGTTGCCGTGGCTAACGATTCGAAGAGTGACAACAGATCAGTGATCGGGTCGTACGTGGCGCTGGGGGACAGCTTCACCGAGGGCGTCGGCGACCCAGGGCCCGACGGGGCGATGGTCGGCTGGGCCGACCGGTTCGCGGTACTGCTCGCGGACCGGCGGCCCGAGGGCGACTTCGAGTACACGAACCTGGCCGTGCGCGGGAAGCTGCTCGACCAGATCGTGTCCGACCAGCTCACCCGGGCCAAGGAGATCGGGCCCGACCTGGTCTCCCTGGCCGCGGGCGGCAACGACATCATCCGTCCGGGCACCGACCCCGACGAGGTCGCCGAGCGCTTCGAGCGCGCGGTCGCCGACCTCACCGCGGCCGTCGGCACCGTCATGGTGACGACCGGCTTCGACACCCGCGGCGTGCCCGTGCTCAAGCATCTGCGCGGCAAGATCGCCACCTACAACGGACATGTGCGGGCCATCGCCGACCGGTACGGCTGCCCGGTGCTCGACCTGTGGTCCCTGAAGACGGTCCAGGACC
The DNA here is from genome assembly GCF_000716605.1 of Streptomyces sp. NRRL F-525. GTDB lineage: Bacteria > Actinomycetota > Actinomycetes > Streptomycetales > Streptomycetaceae > Streptomyces. The sequence goes on from NZ_JNXE01000011.1 coordinate 208,588, forward strand.
GGCGGGCCTGGGACGGCGACCGGCTCCACCTCTCTCCCGAGGGGCACACGCGCGTGGCGCTCCGCGCCGGCCAGGTCCTCGGTGTCGAGGTCCCGGCCGACCCGGACCAGCCCTGGCCCCCGCTGCCGCCGCGCGGCACGCTCGACGTCCGGCGCGACGACGTGCACTGGGCGCGCGAGTACCTGGTGCCGTGGATCGGGCGCCGACTGCGCGGCGAGTCCTCCGGGGACCACGTCGAGGCGAAGGGCGCGCTGTCGCCGGACGACATCAAGATGCGGATCGAGCGGGTGGCCTGACGGGGTGGCGGGGCAACGGGGTGCCGGGTGCGGAGGTGCCCCCTCGGAGAGGCGGCTCTTTCGGGAGGCGTCTCCTCGAAGAGGCGGCTTTTGAGGGAACGGCTCAGGGAGCGGTCAACGCCGCCCGCTCCAGGCCGAGTTCCCGTGCCAGCGCCTCGTCGACCCACTCCAGGGCCCGCGCCCGCGACACCGCTCCCGCGTACGCCGTCATCTGTACGGCGAGGCCGTCCAGGAGGGCCGTGAGGCGCAGGGCGGTGGTGGCCGGGTCAGGGCAGTGGAACTCGCCCGCGGTCACTCCCTCGGCGACGACCTCCGCGAGCGCCTGTTTCCACCGCCGGTCGAGATCGCGGGTGACGTCCAGGAGGGCGGGTTCGCGCAGGGCCGCCGCCCAGCCCTCGATCCACAGCCGCCAGCCCTTGGCCTGCCCGGTCGGCGCGTACCAGCGCACCGCGGCCCGCAGCCTGCGCAGCGCGGTCGTACGGCGGCCCAGGAGCTTGTGGAGGTGCGCGAGGTCGTCCTCGGCGGCGAAGGTGAAGGCGGCGGCGACCAGTTTCTCCTTGGTCGAGAAGTGATAGAGCACCAGCGCGTTGCTCACGCCGAGCGCCGAGGCCACGTCGGCGATCCTGACCGCCGCCACGCCCCGCGCCTCGATCTGCTCGACGGCGGCCCGCAGCAACTCGGCCCGCCGCTCCGTCACGCTCAACCGCACTCTCGCCACGCGATCACCCTAATCCGTCGCCCGTAGAGGTGATGTCCCGTACGTCACCGGTACCCGTACCTCACCGGTACCAGCCGAACCGTTCCGCGATGACCGGCAGCCGGTCGGCGACGATGGCGTGCGCGGCGGCGCGCGGTGTCGTGCCGTCGGCCTCCGCGCGGGCCAGCATCAGGTCGATCAGGGCGCGCATCGAACGCCGGGTGTGGGCGAAGGCCTCGTCCGCGTCGGCGCCGATGTCCCCGAAGAGGGTCCACCACCACCAGGCGTTCGTCCCGGAGTTCACGACCACGTCCGGGAGAACGGTGACCCCGCGCGCGGAGAGCAGTTCCTCCGCCTCAGGCAGTACGGGCATGTTCGCCGCCTCGACGATCCAGCGGGCGGTGATCCCTTGCTGGTTCGTGGTGTCGATCGCGTACGACACCGCCGCCGGGACCAGTACCTCCGCCGCCACGGACAGCCAGTCCTCGCCGGGGAGTTCGAGGTCGCCGGGGCGCAGTACGGCGCGGTCCACGGTGCCGTAGGCGTCCCGGGCCGCGAGCAGCGCGTCGATGTCCAGCCCGGCCGGGTTCGCGATCGTGCCCTTGATGTCGGCGACGGCGACGATCGACAGCCCCGCGCGCGTGAGGAACCGTGCCGTGGCCCCGCCCATCGTGCCCAGCCCCTGTACGGCGACCCGTGTCCCCGCGTACGGCACGCCCGCGCGGTCCAGCGCCGCGAGCACCGACTCGGCGACCCCGCAGCCGCCGACCAGCTCGTCGAGCCCGATGCCGTCCACCTCGACCGCGAAGGCGTCCGCGAGCCGCCGCCGCGCCTCCGTCTCGTCGTCGAGCAGCGGATAGACGGCCTGGATCGACGACACGAGCCCCGCCTCCGCGGCGGCCCGGTCGACCAGGTCCTGGGTGAGCCCGAGATCCTCACCCGTCGTCCAGAAGCTCTCGATGTACGGCCGCATGGCACGCAGGTAGCGCACGAGGACGCCGTACGACGCCGGGTCCTGGGGATCGCAGTCGATGCCGCCCTTGGCGCCGCCCAGGGGGATGTACCGGCCCGCCGGGTCGTAGTGGAGCGCCTCTTTCATGGTCATGCCCCGGGCCAGCCCCGCCACCTCGTCGAGCGTGCAGCCCGGCCGCATCCGCAGTCCGCCGCTGGACACCCCGCGCACCAGCCGGTCGACGACCAGGAAGCCTTGGCGGCCGGTGACGTGGTCGGTCCAGGTGATCGACATCAAGGGGGCGGTCATAGGGGCTCCTCGGGGCGCCGGCCGACAGGGCGAGTACGGACAGGACGCGTACGGGAGCCCGTGCCGGACGGCGGGTACTGAACGGCGGGTACTGAACAGCGAGTCAGTATCGGAAGTGCTGCCGCCTCCTGTCAACGGAGGCGCGAGGCCGTCCCGCGGTGTCGACCTCCGGCGCGGAACTTTGGTCTTTCCTTGGAAACCGGCCCCGGTGACGCCGATGCGTCGGCGTTGTCAGAGGGGTCGACCATAATGGAAAGCCTGACCGACCCGACCTGGAGGCATCGTGACCGGATTCCGTACGCTGAGCTCCGGGCTCCGCGCGCTGCAGCCTGATGCCTTCGGCGCGGAGCCGAGCGGCGAGCGCCTGGCGCGCATCCGCAGATCGCCCCACTTCAAGGACGGGGTCTTCCAGAACCCCGGGGGCATGACGAACTCCGGCCCGTCCGCCGGCGCGGTGCGCGGGATGGGGAAGTCCTACCTCGACAAGGAGCAGCGCGCCCGCCGCGCCCCCACCGGCACCCTGCCCGTGCACGCCACCACCCTCGCGGACCTGTCCAGGCCCGCCGCGACCGGCCTGCGGCTGACCTGGATGGGTCACTCCAGCGTGCTCGCGGAGATCGACGGCCACCGGGTGCTCTTCGACCCGGTCTGGGGCGAGCGCTGCTCCCCGTTCCCGTTCGCCGGACCCAAGCGGCTGCACCCGGCGCCCCTGCCGATCGCCGCGCTCGGTCCGGTCGACGTCGTGGTGATCTCGCACGACCACTACGACCACCTGGACATGCCGACGATCAAGGCGCTGGCCGACACGGACACCCTGTTCGCCGTGCCGCTGGGCGTCGGCGCGCATCTGGAGCACTGGGGCGTGTCCGCCGACCGGCTGCGCGAGCTGGACTGGCACGAGGAGACCCGGGTCGGCGGCCTCACCCTGACCGCCACCCCGGCCCGGCACTTCTGCGGCCGCGGCCTGCGCAACACCCAGCACACCCTCTGGGCCTCCTGGGTGGTCGCCGGTGAGGAGCACCGGATCTACCACAGCGGCGACACCGGCTACTTCGAGGGCTTCAAGGACATCGGCGCCGCGCACGGCCCGTTCGACGCCACGATGATCCAGATCGGCGCGTACAGCGAGTTCTGGCCCGACATCCACATGACACCCGAGGAGGGCATGCGCGCCCACCTCGACCTCCAGGGCGGGCAGCCGCACGGGGTGCTGCTGCCGATCCACTGGGGCACGTTCAATCTGGCGCTGCACGCGTGGGCCGAGCCCGGCGAGTGGACCGCGGACGAGGGTGAGGCGGTCGGCCAGGCCGTGGCCACACCGACGCCGGGCGAGCCGTTCGAACCGGGCGGCGCGCTGACGACGGACCGGTGGTGGCGGCCCTTCGGGGGGACGATCGAGCACCCCTGGCGGACCCCGAAGCCGGTGGAGACGGAACCGAGGCCGACGACCGCCCCGGCGGAACTGGACCTCGCGAACGAGCGCTGACCGACACACTGCGTGATGTTCAGGGGTGCGGCTGAGGGCGGCCGGGCTCCCGGAAACCACCCCTGCGGCTCGGCCGCGGGTGGGTGAGAGATGAATGTCAGGGGCCGGGGGGGTAGCGAACCCCCCCGGCCCCTGACGCCTGTTCGTGACCGGTTCCGATCAGGCGCGATCGATTCTTTGTCCTTCTTCGGCATGCCGTCGAGAGGGTTATCGGTCTGCCGTGCGAGGCCTCATACCAGAGCGGGACGCTCCCTGTGGGAGTTTGTCAACTGCCCACCGCACCTGATGCGTTGACGACTACTGTCAGTGTCCGTCGGGCGACGCGGGGCCGAATTGTTCGGCTCTCTCGACCGGCACCGCGATGGCGTATGCCCGAATCGCGCACCCCGCGCGAACCAACCGGTCCGACGCACCAGTACGAGGACGCCGATGTCTCAACTCCGTGCACCGGCCGCCCGCGCAGACCGCCGTGAGGGCGGCCGGCACGGGCGACCGGCCGCCCGACCCGTGCCCGCACTGCCCGAGACGCACATACGCCCCCAACTCCTGCGCCTCGCCGTGCTGCCGCCCGTCGCGGTCGCGCTGAGCGCCAGCGCGGCCGTCCTGTTCACCGTCCGTTCCACCGGAGCGCGGACCAGCCTCACCCTCTGGGGCGTCCTCGCCGGAGCGACGTCGGTGACGTTCGCGGGCATCCTGATCGCCGCCGTCGCCGCGGGCCGTGCCGCGAGTTCCGTCAGCGACCGCATCGGAGCCCTGCGCCGCAGCAGCGCGCGCGGCGAGGCCGATCTGCGCGACCTGGTCGAGGCGCTGCGCCGCGGCGAGGGCCCGCCCCCGCGCAAGCCGCGCGCCAAGCCCCCCGGGGACGCCGACGACTTCGACCTCCTTGCCGCCGACCTGGCACACGCGCACGACGGCGCGGTCACCGCCGTCGTCGCGGCCGCCCAGCTCTCCAGCCAGGCGGGCAGCGAACAGAAGGTCGAGGTCTTCGTCAATCTCGCCCGGCGCCTGCAGTCGCTGGTGCACCGGGAGATCTCCATCCTCGACGAGCTGGAGAACGAGATCGAGGACCCCGACCTGCTCAAGGGCCTCTTCCACGTCGACCACCTCGCCACCCGCATCCGCCGCCACGCCGAGAACCTCGCCGTCCTCGGCGGCGCCGTCTCCCGCAGACAGTGGAGCAACCCGGTCTCCATGACCGAGGTGCTGCGCTCCGCCATCGCCGAGGTCGAGCAGTACTCCCGCGTCAAACTCGTGCCGCCGATCGACGGCACCCTGCGCGGCCACGCCGTCGCCGACGTGATCCACCTGCTGGCCGAACTCGTCGAGAACGCCACGGTGTTCTCCGCCCCGCACACCCAAGTGCTGCTCCGCGTCAACCTCGTGACCTCGGGCCTCGCCGTCGAGGTCGAGGACCGCGGACTCGGCATGCCCGCCGGCGAACAGAGCCGGATGAACGCCCTGCTGACCGACCCCGACCAGGTCAACGTCGCCAGCCTGCTGGCCGACGGCCGCATCGGCCTGTTCGTGGTCTCCCAGCTCGCCCGCCGCCACGGCATCCACGTCCGCCTGCAGACCAACATCTACGGCGGGGTGCAGGCCGTACTCGTGGTGCCCCAGGCCCTGTTGGGTACGGCGCCGGGCGCCCCCGGGGCCGTAGGGCAGCCGCAGGACACCTTGGGCGGGGGGCAGCCGCTCGTTCCGCCGCAGCAGCTTCCTCAGGGTGGGGCGCCGGGTGGGACCGAGGGCGGTGGTCAACACGCCGTCGGTCAAGGCGCACCGGGGCGGCACCAGCGCGAGGCCGGGTCACCGGGGCGGCATCAGCGACGGGACTCCGTACCGTCCGCCGTCGTGGGGCCGAACGGCGGCGGACCGGTGCCGTTGCCCGTGCGTGGCGCCCACGCGGAACGGGCCAACCCCTCGGAGGCGGTGCCCGGCATCCGTGCCGACGACCGGGGGACCGTGGCCGAGAACGTGACCGCACCGACCGTCCCGCGCGGCGGAGCGGTACGCGGCACCATGGGCAAGCCGCCCCAGCTGCCCCGGCGCCGCGCCCAGGAACACATCGCCCCCCAACTCCGCGACGGCCCGACACCGCGCCAGGACTCCGACGACCCCGCGGGCCACGACCCGGGCCTGATGGCCGCCTTCCAGCGGGGGATCGGTCTCGCGGAGGCGCGGCAGCACATGGAGGCGGCCGAGTCGGTGGAGGCGACCGAGGTGGCTTCACCACACAGGGAGGCGCGCCAGGTCATGGAGTCGCCGCATAGGGAGGGGCCGCAGGTGGAGGCTTCGGACGTGGACTCGGCCCGCCCGGAGTTCGTGTCCACAGGCCAGGTCTACACCGGCGAGGTCCACACGGGCGGTCTCTACATGAACGCGCTCCACGCGGACCCGTCCGCCCCGGAACCGTCCGCCGTGGAGCAGGAGCAACCGCACATGTCGGCAACACACATGGGCTCCGGCTACATGGACACCGCGCTGCATCGCTACACCACTCAGCCCACGACACCGGAGACGGGCACGGACCACTTCACCCTCGCCCCCCACATGGACGCGGCCCCCATAGCCGAGGCGCACGCGCATGTGCTCGGCCACGACCACGACTTCACCGCCCGGCACGACGGGAGCGCATCAGCCGGATGACCACGCAGGCCCCCACCCCCACTGGCACCACCCCCACCAGCGCTCCCGCAGACCTTCGTACCCCAAGGAGTCGATCCACCATGGCGAGCGACGCGCCGACCGGCCATGTATCCGATCTCGACTGGCTGATGAGCGGCCTCGTGCAGCGCGTACCGCACACCACCAGCGCGGTCCTGCTCTCCTGCGACGGGCTCGTGAAGTCGGTTCACGGGCTCGACCCCGACAGCGCCGACCACATGGCCGCCCTGGCCTCCGGGCTGTACTCCCTCGGCCGGAGCGCGGGCGTCCGCTTCGGTGACGGCGGAGACGTCCGGCAGGTCGTCGTCGAACTCGACTCGACCCTCCTCTTCGTCACCACGGCCGGCTCCGGCACCTGTCTCGCCGTGCTCGCCGGCCGCGAGGCCGACGCGGCCGTCCTCGGCTACGAGATGGCGATGCTGGTCAAGAGCGTGCGCCCCTACCTCGTGACCGCCCCCCGGCAGCACGCCGTCGAATCCCCTGCGATGAGGCCTTGAGCGTGGCGACGGCCGGCGACGGGCCTTGGTTGGACGACGCGGCCGGACGTCTGGTGCGCCCCTTCACGGTCAGCAACGGCCGTACCCGGCCCTCCGTCGCACTCGACCTCCTGTCGCAGGTGATGGCCACCGGAGCCACCCCCCTCGGCTACCTCGGACCCGAGCACGCGCAGGCGCTCGACCTGTGCCGCGCGCCCGTCTCGGTCGCCGAGGTCGCCGCCCACCTGAAGCTGCCGGCCGCGGTCACCAAGGTGCTGCTGTCGGACCTCGTCGACTGCGGGGCGCTGACCACCAAGCCACCCGAGTTCCACCACAACCCCACTGACCGGTCTCTTCTGGAGGCAGTGCTCGATGGACTACGACGACAGCTCTGACTACGAGAGCGGCCACGACCCCTTCCCCACCGCACTGAAGATCCTGGTGGCGGGCGGCTTCGGCGTCGGCAAGACGACCTTCGTCGGCGCGGTGAGCGAGATCGCGCCGCTCAGCACGGAGGAGCTGCTCACCACGGTCAGTGCCGCGACCGACGATCTCGAGGGCATCGAGAACAAGGTCGAGACGACCGTGGCGATGGACTTCGGCCGGATCACCCTCGACCCGGAACACGTGCTCTATCTGTTCGGTACGCCCGGACAGGAGCGGTTCTGGTTCATGTGGGACGAGCTGTCCGAAGGCGCCCTCGGCGCGGTGATCCTCGCCGACACCCGCCGCCTGGAGGAGTGCTTCGCGGCCGTCGACTTCTTCGAACAGCGCGGCCTCGGCTTCATCGTCGCGATCAACGAGTTCGACGGCTCCTACCGCTACGACCCCGAGGAGGTGCGTGCCGCCATAGACCTCGACCCCGGGATCCCGGTCGTCCGCTGCGACGCGCGGATCTCCAGTTCCGGTGTCCAGACCCTGCTGACCCTCGTCCGCCATCTCATCGCCCACGCCCCGGCACACGCGCCGAGCCATGGTGCCCACATGTGATCCCCGCACACCGCCACGGAGTTCCTCTATGTCATACGTCCACACGGACGGAGTTCGCCCATGAGCTACGACCCGCCGCGTCCGGCCGGTCGTCTGCTGCTCACGCCCGAGGACAAGGAGGCCCCTCAACGGCGGCGTCGGCTGCGGGGGTTGGGCCTGGGGTCACACCCGGACCCGGCACTCGACGCCTTCGCCGACCATCTCGCCGACCTGACCGGGGCGCCGTACGCCATGGTCAACTTCATCGACGAGAACCGGCAGTTCTTCGCCGGCCTGCACACTCCGGGCGGTGTCGGACTGCCCCGGCCCGTCACGGGAGGGGAGCACGCCAAGCCCGAGGTGGGACGGCAGTTGGCGCGTGATTATGGGTTCTGCCCCCATGTGGTGGTCAGACGTAAGGCGCTGGTGTTGGAGGACGTCTGCGACTACCCGCGGTTCGCGGGCAATCCGGTCGTCGACGAGTTCGGGATCCGTTCCTATCTGGGGGCGCCGCTCATCGACTCCACGGGGATGGTGCTGGGCACCGTGTGTGTCGTCGACACGGAGCCGCGGCCGTGGGGGAAGCCGGGTCTGGAGACGATCAAGTCGACGGCTGCGGAGCTGGTGGCCCGGCTCGAACTGCTCGGCGGGGGATAGCCGACCGGTCGTATAGTTGCCGTATGGGCAGGACCAGTGATGCCGGAGAGAAGATCCTCGCCGCCGGGAGGTCGCTCTTCGAGGCGCGCGGTTACTCGGCGCTGGGGGTGGCCGAGATCTGCAAGGCGGCCGGGGTGCCGAAGGGCAGCTTCTACTACTTCTACGCGTCGAAGGAGGCCCTCGCGCTGGCCGTCGTCGACGAGCACTGGGCGGACCAGCGCCGGGAGTGGACGCGCATCCTGAGCGGGGAGACCGGCGGTGCTCAACCGCTGGACCGGCTACGGCAGTTGTTCGAGGAGACCGAGGCCGGGCAGCACGCCGTGCAGCAGGGCTGCGGCACCGTGCTGGGCTGTCTGTTCGGCAACCTCAGTCTGGAGATGAGCAACCAGACCGAGGCCGTTCGCGCGCGGCTGCAGGAGATCTTCGACGCCCAGGTCGAGATGGTCGCCGCGGTCGTCGACGAGGCGCGTGAGCGCGGGCAGGTCACCGTCAACGACCCCCGGGAGGCGGCGCGTTCGGTCGTCGCGCAGTTGGAGGGCCAGGTGCTGTTCGCGAAGCTCTACAACAACACCGGGCGTCTGAGCCCCCTTTGGGCCAACTGCCTGGCGCTGCTCGGGGCCCGTACCGCCTGATCAGCGACCGGCGGTCCGTACGTCCCGGGCGGGCGCGGAGTGCCGTGGCGCCACCGTTTGACGGTGCGGGAAGCCGGTCCGCAGGACGGCGGCCGCGACGGCCGCGGCGAGGACCACCGCGGCGGCCAGGAGCAGGGCCGGGCGGTAGCCGTCGTGCAGGAGCGGGGCTACGGCGAGGGGGCCGAGGATCTGGCCGACGGAGTAGCCGGCGGTCAACAGGGCCACGGAGCGCGGGAATTGCAGCTCCGCGCCGGTTGCCAGGGCGAGCGTGCTCACGCCGATGAAGGTCGCCCCGAACAGCAGCGCCGAGACCAGGGCCGCCGCCACCCCGCCGACCAGCGCGGGCAGCGCGATGCCGACCGCCTGGATCATCAGCGCCCCGCACAGCAGCCCGGGCCGCGACCAACGGCGCCCGAGCCGTGCCCACAGCGCGGAGGACGGTACGGCGGCCAGGCCTACGAGTACCCATGCGCCGCTGCCGATCCAGCCGGGGGAGCTCTGTCCGATCGCGGCGACCAGGAAGGTACCGGCGACGATGTAGCCGACGCCCTCCAGGGTGTAGCTCACGAACAGCGCGCCGAACCAGGGGTCAACCACCCTGTCAGGGGCGCTAGTTGAGGGCGCGGGCGGGATCTCGGGCCGCAGATTCCACGCGGCCGCCGCGAGTGCTGTGGCGAGTGCGGCCGAGGACCACCACGCGACCTGCCAGTCCGCGACGGAGCGCAGGGTGAGGACCAGTAGGCCGGAGAGCGCGATGCCCGCGCCTACGCCGCCGAAGCCCCAACCGGGCATGTCTGCAGGGTGGTTGCGCAGACGGCCGAGGAGTGAGCTGACCGCGACCACGAAGATCAGCGCGCTTGCCACCCCTGCCAGTAGCCGCAGCGCGATCCATGCCGTGGTGCTGTGCGTGGTGGGCATCGCGGCCAGTGTGCCGATCAGCAGGACGAACGAGCCGCGCAGGACCGCGCGGGAGCGGACCAGGGCGGGGATCAGGGTGCCGGCGAGGGCGCCGAGGAGGTAGCCGACGTAGTTGGCGGTGGCCAGGTGGGCGCCGGCGGCGGTGGAGAGCCCCGCCTGGGTGTGCATCAGCGGGAGGATCGGGGTGTAGACGAAGCGGCCGACGCCCATGCCCGCCGCGAGGGCCGCGGCGACCCGCGTGACGTGCGTCCAGGGGGAGAGCAGGGGGCCTTCCGCCCGGGGTGCGGGGACCGGGGCGTTGCGGCTCATGGTGGTGAAGTCCCTTACGGGTAGGGCGAGTTACTCCGTGTAGCCCGGGTCGTTCGGGTGCGGTTCGAGCGGGGTGACGGCGAAGGTCATCCACGCGTGCAGGGGCAGGGTGCCGAGCACCTTCGCGTGGAGTTCCTCCTCGTCGGCGGCGCGCCAGACGCCGACGCTGCGCAGTTCGCCGACCGGGCGCCACAGCCGGGCCAGATGGCCGGTCGCCGCCAGTTCGCGGGCGCGGACGGCCTCTGCGGCGCGGCGCCGGGCGACCTCCTCCTGAGGGGTGCCCTCGGGGATCGTGGTGGTGATCTCGACCAGGAACTCTCGCAGCATGATCTCGCTCCGTTCGGGCCCGCACGGCAGGGGGTCAGGTCTCTGTGCCTTCATCGTGGCCCGTGACCGGCCCGGGCGCCACGACAGGCTCGCTCCCTGCTGAGAGGCTCGGCCTCCCAGCGCGCGTAGCATGACGGACGTGGAGCTGCGCCAACTGAGGTACTTCGTCGCCGTCGCCGAGGAGCTGAACTTCGGCCGGGCCGCCGACCGCCTCCTGATCGCCGGTCCGTCCCTCTCCCAACAGATCAAGGCCCTCGAACGCGATCTGGGCGTACGGCTCTTCGACCGCGACCGCCGCTCGGTCTCCCTCACCCCGGCAGGCGCCGCGCTGCTCCCGCACACCCGCGCCCTGCTGGAGCGCGCCGACGACCTCAGGAGCCGGGCCGGGCGGCTCGCGGGTTCGGAGGCGGTCCGGCTCGGCTACGTCAACTGGCTTCCCGCGGACCTGACTTCGCGTACCGCCGGGGTGGCACAGGTGCACGTCGACGCATGGGTCGCACCCTCGCACACGCAGGCCGCCCGGGTCGCGGACGGCAGCCTGGACCTCGCCGTGTGCTGGGTACGGGACGAGGACCTGAAGCGGCACGGGCTGCGGGCCCGGCTGCTCGGCGCGGACCGGCTGTACGCGGTGTCCCCGGGTACCGACACCGGGGACGTGCGGGCTCGGGACACCACCGTGCTCCTCGACGACGACACCAATTCCTGGTCGTCCTGGAACGTCTACGCCGAGCGGCTCGCGCATGACACCGGGGCACAGGTCGTGCCCATCTCCGACGGCGGGATCACCGGCCCCGCGTTCTTCGACCACGTGCGCCGCAGCCGTCGTCCGGTCGTCAACTCGCCCAAGGGACAGACCACTTCACTGCCGTCCGACCTGGTGCGCCGCGAGATCGTCGGGCCGACCGTCCACTGGACCTGGTCGCTGGTGTGGCGCGAGGGCGAGACCCGGACGTCGGTGCTCGCGGCCGTGGACGCGCTCTGTGACGGCGTCGGCGACCTCGGGCTCCGCGCCCCCGACGCCTGGCTGCCCGAGGGCGACCCGCACCGCTGACGTGGAGTGGGAGGCCAGGCCTCCCAGTAGCGAGGATTCCGGTCCTGGGTAAACCCCGTCTGACCTTTGCTTTCACCTCTCCGGGGCGTCTAGCTTCTGGGATAGGCGACCGGTCGGCTAGTAAGGAACGGTCGACCGGAAGCACCTCAGCCACTACTTCGGAGAAGGTCGTCATGAGCACTCAGACCCAGAAGGTCGCGATCGTCACCGGTGCCTCGCAGGGCATCGGAGCCGGCGTCGTCGACGCGTACCGCAAGCTCGGTTACGCCGTCGTCGCCACCTCGCGCACCATCGCCCCGGCCGACGACAGGGACGTGCTGACCGTCCAGGGCGACATCGCGGACCCGGCGACCGCCGAGCGGGTCGTCGCCGCCGCGGTCGAGCGGTTCGGCCGCGTCGACACGCTGGTCAACAACGCGGGCGTCTTCGTCGCCAAGCCGTTCACCGACTACACGGCCGACGACTACGCGTCCGTGCTCGGCATCAACATGACCGGGTTCTTCCGGATCACCCAGCTGGCCATCGGGCACATGCTCGCCCAGGGCGGCGGCCACATCGTCAACGTCACCACGAGCCTGGTCGACAACGCCGACGCCCGCGTCCCCTCCGCCCTGGCCTCGCTGACCAAGGGCGGGCTGCAGTCCGCGACCAAGTCCCTCGCCATCGAGTACGCCACGCGCGGCATCCGCGCCAACGCCGTGTCGCCGGGCACCATCAAGACGCCGATGCACCCGGAGGAGACCCACGAGGGCCTCGCCGGACTGCACCCGGTGGGCCGGATGGGCGAGGTGAGCGACATCGTCGACGCCGTGGTGTTTTTGGAGAACGCCCCCTTCGTCACCGGCGAGATCCTGCATGTCGACGGCGGTATGAGCGCCGGTCACTGAGAAAGGTCGACGGAGATGAACAGCACGAACGACGACGAACTCGTCCTGCGCGGTGTCCTGGACCCCTGGAAAGCGGCCGTGGACGCCCACGAACCGGAGGAGGTGGCCCGGCTCTTCACCGAGGACGCGATCTTCCAAGGGCTGCACCCGTACAGCGTCGGCCGGAAGGGGATCGCCGATTACTACGACTCCCAACCCCCGGGGATGAAGGCCGAGTTCGAGATCGTCGAGACCCGGCGGTACGCCGACGGCCTCGTACTCGGTTATCTGGACACGGAGTTCACGTTCGCGGACCGGCCGCCGGTCGACGTGAAGCTCGCGGTGCTGGTGAAGCGGGTGGCGGAGGGATGGTCCATCGCCCACTACCAGGTGTCGCGGCTCTGACAGCTGTGAAGGAAAGCTGCGGCACGGCTTAAGAAAACCTCGATGGACCCGGGCGCTCCGGTGGGGCAGATTGCTAACAGAATCCACCCCACCCCCGGAACGGGCTCGTTCGGCGTGCCCGCGCCCGGGACCTCACCCTCAGGAGCCGTTGCGTTGAAGGCGCTGGTCAAGGAGAAGGCGGAGCCCGGGCTGTGGCTCGCGGACGTTCCGGAGCCCGCCGTCGGAACCGGCGACGTGCTGATCAAGGTCCTGCGGACCGGGATCTGCGGCACCGATCTGCACATCCGGAACTGGGACGGGTGGGCGCGGCAGACGATCCGTACGTCGCTGGTGCTCGGCCACGAGTTCGTGGGCGAGGTCGTGGAGACGGGTCGGGACGTCGCCGACATCGCCGTCGGTGAACTGGTTAGCGGCGAGGGCCACTTGGTGTGCGGCAAGTGCCGCAACTGCCAGGCCGGGCGCCGCCATCTGTGCCGGGCGACAGTCGGGCTCGGTGTCGGCAGGGACGGGGCCTTCGCGGAGTACGTCGTGCTGCCCGCCGCCAATGTGTGGGTGCACCGCGTGCCCGTCGACCTCGATGTCGCCGCGATCTTCGACCCGTTCGGCAACGCCGTGCACACCGCGCTGTCCTTTCCGCTCGTCGGGGAGGACGTACTGATCACCGGTGCGGGCCCGATCGGCTTGATGGCGGCGGCAGTTGCGCGGCACGCCGGTGCGCGGAACGTCGTAGTGACGGACGTGAGCGAGGAGCGGCTCGCCCTGGCCCGCAAGATAGGCGTGAGCCTCGCGTTGAACGTGACGGACGCTCAGATCGCGGACGGGCAGCGGGAGTTGGGCCTGCGCGAGGGCTTCGACATCGGCCTGGAGATGTCCGGCCGCCCCGAGGCCATGCGCGACATGATCGCCAACATGACGCACGGCGGCCGGATCGCCATGCTGGGCCTGCCCGCCGAGGAGTTCCCGGTCGACTGGTCCCGCGTCGTCACCTCGATGCTCACCATCAAGGGCATCTACGGCCGTGAGATGTTCGAGACGTGGTACGCGATGTCGGTCCTGCTGGAGGGCGGTCTGGACCTCGCGCCCGTGATCACCGGCCGGTACGGACACCGTGACTTCGAGGCGGCGTTCGCGGACGCGGCGAGCGGCAAGGGCGGCAAGGTCATCCTGGACTGGACCGCGTAACTCCCGCTGGACCGCGTAACTCCCTTTCGGTGAAGGAACTTTAGGAGCTTCCCCCATGTTCGACTCCGTGCGCGACGACCTCCGCACCACCCTCGACGAGATCCGCGCCGCCGGACTCCACAAGCCCGAGCGCGTGATCGGCTCGCCGCAGTCCGCGACGGTGAACGTCACCGCGGGCGGGCGTCCCGGCGAGGTCCTCAACTTCTGCGCCAACAACTACCTGGGCCTCGCCGACCACCCCGAGGTCGTCGCCGCCGCCCACGCGGCCCTCGACCGCTGGGGCTACGGCATGGCGTCCGTGCGCTTCATCTGCGGCACGCAGGAGGTCCACAAGGAGCTGGAGGCACGCCTCTCCGCGTTCCTCGGCCAGGAGGACACGATCCTCTACTCCTCCTGCTTCGACGCCAACGGCGGTGTCTTCGAAACCCTGTTGGGCCCGGAGGACGCGGTCATCTCCGACGCGCTCAACCACGCCTCGATCATCGACGGCATCCGCCTCTCCAAGGCCCGCCGCCTGCGCTATGCCAACCGCGACATGGCCGATCTGGAAGCGCAGTTGAAGGAGGCGTCGGGTGCGCGCAGGAAGCTGATCGTCACCGACGGTGTCTTCTCCATGGACGGTTACGTCGCCCCGCTCCGCGACATCTGCGACCTCGCCGACCGCTACGACGCGATGGTCATGGTCGACGACTCCCACGCCGTCGGTTTCGTCGGTCCCGGCGGCCGCGGCACCCCCGAACTCCACGGCGTCATGGACCGCGTCGACATCATCACCGGCACGCTCGGCAAGGCCCTGGGCGGCGCCTCCGGCGGTTATGTCGCCGCCCGCGCGGAGATCGTCGCGCTGCTGCGCCAGCGGTCCCGGCCGTACCTCTTCTCGAACACGCTGGCTCCGGTGATCGCCGCGGCGTCGCTCAAGGTGCTCGACCTGCTGGAGTCCGCGGACGATCTGCGGGTCCAACTCCGTGAGAACACGGCGTTGTTCCGCCGGAGGATGACCGAGGAGGGGTTCGATGTTCTCCCCGGCGACCATGCGATCGCGCCCGTGATGATCGGCGACGCGGCGGTGGCGGGGCGGATGGCCGAGCTGCTGTTGGAGCGGGGGGTGTATGTGATCGGTTTCTCGTATCCGGTGGTGCCGCAGGGGGCTGCCCGGATTCGGGTGCAGTTGTCGGCTGCGCATTCGACGGGGGATGTGAATCGGGCGGTGGAGGCGTTTGTCGCTGCGCGGGCTGAGTTGGAGGGGTGAGAGGCGGGGGGGCGAGGCCTGCGGGCTGAGGTGGAGGGCAGCAGGGCGGAGGTTGGGGTTGAGGGTGGAGTCGGTGGGCTGAGCTGGAAGGCTGATCCGATCGACTCGGACTCGGACTGGGCCCCCGGGTCCCGCGCCCGAAGCGGACCGAGCCCAGACTTCGCCCCCAACCTGACCCGGACCGGGCCCCGGACCTCGCCCCCGACGGGGCCCAGACTCCGACGCCGCTCCCGATCTGGACTCCGATCCCGCCCCCACTGCCGCACCCGGCTCCAGACCCGTACCTCGCCCCACAACCGCCCCACGGTCGTCCGACCCCTCGGACATATTGCGATAATCGGTCGCATGATCGAAGCGCGGCGGCTCCATATCCTCCGTGCGGTGGCCGACCACCGCACCGTGACGGCGGCGGCCGCCGCGTTGTATCTGACGCCCTCGGCGGTGTCGCAGCAGCTTGCGGCGCTGGAGCAGGAGACCGGGCACCGGCTGGTCGAGCGCGGGGCCAAGGGGGTGCGGCTGACGCCGGCCGGGGAGATTCTGCTCAGTCACACCAACGTGGTCCTGGCCCAGCTGGAGCGGGCCGAGGCGGAGCTCGCCGCGTACAGTTCCGGCGCGGCCGGGACCGTCACCGTCGCCGCGTTCGCGACCGGTATCGCACAGGTCGTAGCGCCCGCGGTGACCCGTCTCGCACGCCTCGCGCCCGGCATCCGCATCCGCGTCCAGGACGCCGAGGGCGACGCCAGTCTGCCGATGGTGCTGGACCGGCAGGTGGATGTCGCGGTCGCCGTCGAGTACCGCGGGGCGCCGCCCGCCGACGACCCGCGGCTGACCCATCTCCCGCTCTACGCCGAGCCGTTCGACGCGGTCGTCCCGGTCGCCCACCGCCTCGCGGACGCCGACGAGGTCCCCCTCGCCGAGCTGGCCAAGGACTCGTGGATCGGACCGTACCCCGGCAACCCCTGCCACGAGGTCGTCGTCCTGGCCTGCGAGAACGCCGGATTCCAGCCCCGTCTCGAACACTCCTCCGACGACTTCCGCGCCGTCGTCGCCCTCGCCTCGGCCGACGCGGGCGTGGCCCTCGTCCCCCGCTCGGCGCTCCGCGGCATGGACCTGACCGGAGTCGTCGTCCGGCCCGTCGACGGGGTGGCCCCGACCCGTCGGGTCTTCGCCGCCGTACGACGCGGCACGGAGGAGCACCCGCTGATCCGCCCGGTGCTGGACGCGCTGGAAGAAGTGGCCCGGACGTAACCTCGCCGTCTCATATCCGGGATACCGTCCCGGATATGAGATCCGAGGAAGCGGTCGCGACCTTCGACCCGGTGGACGTCAGACTCGGCGCCCGGCTCGCCGAGCTGCGCGCCCAACACGGCTGGTCCCTGGGCGAGTTGGCGGAGCGGAGCGGGGTGAGCCGTTCGACCCTCTCCCGTGCCGAACGCGCCGAGATCAGCCCCACCGCCTCCCTCCTCAACCGCCTCTGCGGTGTCTACGGCCGCACGATGTCCCAACTCCTCAGCGAGGTGGAGGCCGAACCCGCCCTGCTGGTCCGCGCCGCCGAGCAACCGGTGTGGGAGGACCGCGCCTCCGGTTTCGTTCGGCGATCCGTGTCGCCCCCGCACACCGGGCTGCGCGGCGAACTCGTCGAGGGGCGGCTCCGCGCGGGCGCCGACCTCGCTTACGACCGGCCGCCCGTGCCCGGTCTGGAACAGCACATCTGGGTCCTGGAAGGCGCCCTCGACGTCACGGCCCAGGACGTCGAGCATCACCTCGACGCCGGGGACTGTCTGCGGTTGCGGGTGTGGGGGCCGACGCGGTTCCGGTGCGCAGGGCCTGACGACGTGCGTTACGTATTGGCGGTGGTGTTGCCGTGAAGGTGGATGCGAAGGTGATTGTGCGGGGCCTGGACGCGCCCCAACTGCTCTCTGCCGTCGATGAGTTGGCCGACCTGCTGGCCGACACCGTGGACGACGGCGCCTCGATCGGGTTCCTCGCGCCGCTCGGCCGGGCGGCCGCCGTCGACTGGTGGCGGGAGCGTGCCGACGGTGTCGCCGCCGGGCAACTCGCCGTGTGGGTGGCGCTGCGCGGCGACCGGGTCGTCGGCACGGTGAGCCTGGCCTTCCCCGGCAAGCCCAACAGCCGCCATCGCGCCGAGTTGGTCAAGCTGATGGTGCACAGGGAGGCGAAGGGAGAGGGCCTCGGCCGTCGGCTCCTGACCGTCGCCGAGGACGCGGCCGTCGCCGCCGGCATCACCCTCCTCCACCTCGACACGGAGACCGACAGCCCCGCCGAGCACCTGTACCGCTCGGCCGGCTGGACCCGGGCCGGCGTGATCCCGGACTACGCGGCCAGCCCGGCCGGGGTGCTGCGGCCGACGACGCTCTACTACAAGCGGGTGGGCGGGGGAGGGGCAGCGGGAACGGGAGCCGGGGCGGACGCAGGGGTGGACACAAGGGTGGACGCGGGGGCGGACTTGGGGGCAGGTACTCCCACCAGGTGATTGTCAGTGGCAGCCGCTATCTTGCGAGTCATGCCGGATGCCGAAGACGTACGACGTATCGCCCTCTCCCTCCCGGACACGACGGAGAAGATCGCCTGGAACATGCCCACCTTCCGGGTCGCCGGAAAGATGTTCGTCACCGTGCCCGAGGAGGAGACCTCCATCGCCGTGCGCTGCCCCAAGGAGGAGCGCGACGAACTGGTCCTGGCGGAGCCGGAGAAGTTCTGGGTCGCCGACCACGAGGCCGGCTTCGCCTGGGTCCGGGCCCGCCTCTCCGCACTGGACAGCGAGGACGAACTCCGTGACATCCTCGCCGACTCCTGGCGCCAGGCGGCCCCGCCCCGACTCCTGGACGCCTACCCCGAGTTGGGCCTCCCGTCCGGGTCCGGCGACTGAAATTCCCTCGGGCGTTGTCAGTGGCGCGTGGCATCATCCGAAGGCGGGAGTGGGAGCCGGGACGGAGGGGGATCCGGCTCCCACCGCGACGATTCTCAGCGGGATGTCATGAGCACCGGCGGGGCGCTACGGGGGCGGCGGTCGGGGGAGGGAG
>NZ_JNXE01000012.1 GCF_000716605.1 Streptomyces sp. NRRL F-525
CCACCCGCCCGAGTCGCCCCCGGCACCCCCGCCCCGACCCCCGGCGGCAACGGCCTCCTCCTCACCGAACTCCCGGTCCCGCACCGCCCCAAGGGCTCCCCGTACACGGTGAACGACCAGCTCATGGTCACCACGGCCCTGATGATCGCCCACTGGAACCGCGAACACGGCGCACACCCCCGCCCGATGCGCATCACGATGCCCGTGGACGACCGCCCCCGAGGCACGGACATGCCGATAGGCAACGGCACGCGACTCGTCGAAGTCACCTTCGCCCCGGACGAGTTGACCACCACCCCCGACCACCACATGGCCGAACTGCTCCACCGCACGGCAAGGAGAACCCGCGCCCTCAAAGCCCTCCCCCGCCCCCAACTGGGCCACGGAGCAACCCTGTTGACGACTCCGGTCATCCCCGTCGCCTGGCGAGCCACCCTCACCCGGGGCCTACGCCGAGCAGCCGCCCCCTGGACCTCGACCACCCTCCTCAGCAACATCGGCCGCATCCCATACACCCTGGACTTCGGGGACCCGGCGGGCCGCGCGCACGCGGTGTGGTTCTCCGCCCCCGCCCGCATGCCCCGCGGCCTCACCGTGACGACGGCGTCCACCGCGGGGAAACTCCACGTCGCCCTCCGCTGGTCCCGCACCCTCCTCGGCCCCGGCGACGGAGCCCACCTCCGCGACCTGTTCGAGCACTACCTGCACACGACGGAGGAGCACCCGGCATGACAACCACGACCCGGCGCCCCACCGGCCTGCGCGACTTCTACGAGAACCCCGCGGTGCCGGTCGCCTCCGGCCCCTCCCGCACCCTCCGCCAGGCCCGCATCCTCGCCACCGCGCTGGGCCCGGCCACCGAACACCCCCGCACAGTCCTCGACATCGGCTGCGGCGACGGCACCGCGGCCGCCACCGCCGCCCCCCTCCTCACGGGCCACCGGGTCGTCGGCGTCGACTGGTCCCAGGACGCCCTCACCCGAGCCCGCACCCACCTCCCGTACACGGTCCGAGGCGAACTCACCGCGCTCCCCCTCCACTCGGCCTCCGCCGACGCCGTCCTGTTCAGCGAAGTGATCGAGCACCTCGTCGACCCGGACACCGCGCTCGCCGAGATCCACCGCGTCCTGCGCCCGGGAGGCCATCTCATGCTGTCCACCCCGAACTTGGCCGCCTGGTACAACCGCGCCCTGCTGCTCGCCGGTGTCCAGCCCGTGTTCTCGGAGGTGAGCCTGCGCGCGATCCACGGGCGCCCGGGCAAGGAGGTCGTAGGACATCTGCGGCTCTACACCCCGCGTGCGTTACGGGAGTTCGTGGCGGCGGCCGGCTTCGAGGTCGTGGGGCTGAAGGGCGCGCCCTTCCACGGCGTACCGCGACCGTTCCGGCCCCTGGACCGCCTGGCCTGTGCCAGACCGCAGTTGGCGTCGATCCTGCTGCTGCACGCGCGGAAGACGTAGGGGGCGCGGCCGTGTGGTGGGGAGTGGCGGCGGCCCTGTTGGCGAACGTGCTGTACAGCACCGGTTTCGTCCTGGAGAAGCGGGCGCTCGCCGCTCTGCCCGAGGTGACGGTCCGTCAACCGATAAGGCTGCTGCGGCTGGTGCTGGGCAGCCCGCTCTGGATCGGCGGGTCCCTCGCGCTGGCCTCCGGGTTCGGCGCGCAGCTCGCCGTGTACCGGACGCTGCCGATCGCCGCCGCGCAGGGCATCTTCGTGTCCGGCCTGGTGCTGCTCGTGCTGTTGTCCGCGCGGATGCTCGGCGAGGAGACCAGCGGCCGGGAGCGGTACGCGCTCGGGGCGATACTCGTCGCCCTGCTGATGGTCGTGCTGTCCCTCAAGGAAGGCTCGGACCATGTCAGCCGCAACGCGCCCTACCCGCTGATCCTGTTGGTCTGCGTGCCCTCGCTCGCCGCCGGTGTCTGGCTGTACCGGTCCACCGAGCGCGGCGCGACGCACCGGCACCGGTTGCCCACCACGGGCGTCGAATACGGCGTGGCGGTGGGCCTGTTGTACGGGGTCAGCTCGCTCGCCATCAAGGGGGTGTCGAGCTACCTGACGACAAGTGATCTGGGCGGGGCGGTAGTTGGGCTGCTCCGGTCGCCGTACCCGTACCTCCTCCTCTTCACCGGCGCGTTCGGCCTGGTCATGTCCCAGGCGGCGCTCCAGCGTTGCCGGGCCTCGCTGATCGTGCCGGTGTGTACGACGGTGACCAGTCTGTTCACGGCGGTGCTCGGCACGCTCGCGTTCGGCGAGGCGCTGCCGCACGACCCGCTGCGGCTGGCCCTGCGGATCGGGGGCACCCTCCTTGCGGTCACCGTCCTGCTGACCATGCCGAAGCACGACAACGCGCCTCAACCACCGGCCGAGGCCAAGGAGTTGACTCCCCCATGAACCCGGACGACCCGCTGCTGAAGATCCTGGCCTGCCCACTCGACAAGGGCCCGCTGCACCTGCTCCCCACGGACGCCCTCTACAACCCGCGCCTGCGCCGCCGTTACCCCATCGTCGACGGCATCCCGCAACTCCTGCCCTCGTCCGGCGAGCAAGTGACCGACGACGCCGAGCACTTGGAACTCCTCAAACGGATGGCCCCATGACCCCCACGAACCCGACGGGCCCCGCTCCCCGCACCCTCACCGCCCGTCTCGCACCCCTCCTCCCCACCCGCCTGGTCGCCGCGACCGCCCGCGCCGTCTACCCCCGCTTCGAACCCGAACTCGCCCGCCTGACCGACCTGTTGCCGCCCGACTGCGGCACGGCGGTCGACGTCGGTGGCTGGTACGGCCCCTGGACCCACCGCCTCTGGAGACACGCGCGCGAGGTGGTCACCGTAGAACCGGTCCCGCACCTGGCGCGGCTCCTCGCTGCCGCCGCCCCCGCGCACGCCCGGGTGATCCCGGCCGCCGCCTCCGACCGTCCCGGCACCGCCCGGCTGTGGCTGCCGCCGGACGACGAGGGCGACCGGGGGGTGTCGTCGCTGGTGCGCCGGGACATCCACGCCCGCGCCGTGCACGTGCAATGCGTCACGCTCGACGGGCTGGGCCTGCGCGAGGTCGGCTTCATCAAGATCGACGTCGACGGCAGCGAACTGGCCGTCCTGCACGGCGCGACCGGCCTGCTGACCCGCGACCGCCCCGCGCTCTTCGTCGAACTGGAGTCCCGTATCCAGCCGATCGCCCCGGTGGTGCGGTATCTGTCGCTGCTCGGCTACGAGGGCTGGGTCCTCCCGGACCGGAACAGGGACTGGGTCCGGCTCGCGGACTTCCCGCTGGAGAAGCATCAGGCCCGCAACTCGTACGTCGTCTCCCAGGGGCTGCTGCGCCGGGTGCTGCCCTTCGCGCGCGGGCCCCGTTACGTCAACTCGGTGCTCTTCCTCACCGACGGCCGCACCCCCGGCGTCAGGCCCGATGTCAGTGCCGTGCGCGACGATGGATCGCATGCCCGAAGCGAACCGTCCAGCCCGCCCCTTCAGCCCCCTCGACTTCCAACTCGTCCTGCTGCGCCGTATGGCGGACCACAACCCGGACCTGGTCGAGAACGCCCGTCATGAGCTGGGCGTCTCGATCGCCGACATGCGCGAGGCCAACAAGCGCTGGCAGGCGATGCTGCACTCCCCGCGCGGCCGGGCCGCCGCCTCCCGCTACCGGTCGATCCTCGGCACCCCCGAGTCGACCGTGAAGCGCAAGATCGGCGACCTCGACTGCGAGGCCTGGCAGTGGCCGGTCCCGCTCTGGCCCGACCTCCGCTTCGAGGTGCTCACCGCCCCGAACGGCGCCGTGTGGAACGAATGGCTGGTCCGCGCCCCGGGCGCCACGCCCCCACCCCTCCACACCCTCGACGACCTGACCCCCTGGTCCTGCACGGTCGACGAGGCGGCCCGCGCCTTCGCCCCCGCCCGCCCCCTGGAGGGTACGGCCCCCACCCGCTGGGGCCTCGCCTTCACCGCCCCGGACGCGCAGGGCGTACGCCACCAGTGCGCCGCCGAGTTCACCTGGGGACTGCTCCAGCGAACGGCGGTCAGCGAGTAGCGGCCGCCCCCAGAATCGCCTCGACCACCGCGGCCAGCGAAGACTCCGGATGCAGATCCAGGAAGAGGTTCGGCTCGACGAGTTCCAGCTCCATCACACAGGGCTGTCCGTCCGGCCCGTCGACGAGGTCCACGCGCGCGTACAGCAGCTCCGGTGCGTCCGGTACGGCGGCCAACGCCCGCTCGGCGACGGAGAGTTCGGCCTCGGTCGCCGTCCACGGCTCCAGGTCGGGGTGGGACACCTTGTCGTCGTCGTACGCCGTCCCGCGCGCCAGCACGGCCCCCTTCCGCGAGGCGTGCACGAACCGCCCCCCGAAGAACAGCAGCGCCCGCTCCCCGCTGACGTCCACGTTCGTCAGATACGGCTGCACCATCGCGGTGAGCCCCTCCGCGTGCATGCGCTCCAGCTGTCGTACGGCCGTCCCGTGCTCGTCGGGCGTGTAGCGGGCGGCGAAGCGCGCGCCCGCGCCGGAGGTCGGCTTGACGACGTACTCGTGGTCGTCGGGGAGGTCGGCCGGGTCGCCGGGGGCGAGATAGCGGGTCGGCACGACGGGCACACCGGCCGCCGCCAGGTCACCGAGGTAGCGCTTGTCGGTGTTCCACCGCACGACCTGCACCGGGTTCGCGAGCCGGGTCGCCTTCGCGGTCCGCTCGGCCCACGCGACGAACTCGGCGGGGCGCCAGCTGTAGTCCCAGGTGGAGCGGATGAGCACGAGGTCGTACGAACCCCAGTCGGTACCGGCGTCGTCCCACGGCGCGGCGACCGCCTCGGCCCCGGCCGCCCGCAACGCGTCCACCAGCACCGGGAGGTCACGGTCCTTGCTGGGCTTGGGTCCGGGGTCGTAGGTGGCGAGCGCGATTCGGGGCACGGGGCCTCCATCGTCGTACGGACTGCGGGCAGATCCGCAGGTTAACCGGCCGCCCCGCAACCGCGGCAACCGGATTGACCTTCCCCTTTGGTGAAGCCCCAGCATCGGTGACGGAACCGAGAAGAGGTCGAGGCGCACATGGGCGGTACGGGAGACATGCTGACGATCGGGGCCTTCGCGCGGGCGTGCAGGCTGTCGCCGAAGGCGCTGCGGCTGTACGACGAGCTGGAGCTGCTGCGGCCGGCGCGGGTGGATCCCGACAGCGGATACCGGTACTACGCGGTGGCACAGCTGGAGCGGGCGCGGCTGGTCGCGTGGCTGCGGCGGCTGGGCATGCCGCTGGCCGGGATCCGCGAGGTCTGTGCTCTCGAACCGGCCGCCGCCGCCCGCGAGATCCGCGCCTACTGGGCCCGGGTCGAGGCGGATACGGCGGTGCGGCGGGATCTCGCCGGGTTCCTCGTCGACCATCTCGCGGCCGTGACGGCCGTACCGGGAAAGGACACCACCATGCTGGAACTGCGTTACGCCGCCCACTCGGACCGCGGCCGGGTCCGCCCCTCCAACCAGGACACCGCGTACGCGGGCACGCGGCTGCTCGCGGTCGCCGACGGGTTCGGCCCGGCGGGCGCGCCCGCGAGCGGCGCGGCGGTGGAGGCGCTGCGCTTCCTGGACACCGAGGAGGTACCGGCGGGCAATGTGCTCAACCTCCTGGAGGAGGCGGTACGGGGCGCCACCGACGCGGTCCGTGACGTGGCCGATCCCGCCGAGAACGGCACGACCCTGACCGCGCTGCTGTGGACGGGCTCGAAACTGGCGCTCGTGCACATCGGGGACTCGCGGGCGTATCTGCTGCGCGACGGCGGCCTGTTCCGCATCACGCACGACCACTCGGTCGTCCAGTCGCTGATCGACGAGGGCCGGCTGACACCGGAGGAGGCCGGCTCCCACCCCCAACGCGCCATGCTCCTCAAGGCGTTGACGAGCGGAACCCCCGACCTCAAACTCCACGACACCCGCCGCGGCGACCGTTACCTCCTGTGCTCGGACGGCCTGACCGCGGTCGTCCCGGAGCACCGGATCCGCGAACTCCTCACCGCGCACTCGGACCCGGAGGAGGCGGTACGGTCCCTGGTCGACGCGGCGAACGAGGCCGGGGGTCCGGACAACGTCAGCTGTGTGGTGGCGGACGTGGTGTAGGAACGGGGGTGTCCCCGGCACCTGGGGACCGTTGCCCCGACGGCTAAGGAGTGCGCCGCGTGTCCACCCTCTTCCCGGCCCTGACCAACCCGGGCGAGCAGCCCGCTCTCCGGTTCGGCGACCGGTCCCTGACCTACGCGGAGCTGGCCGCGGCGGCGGACGCCCTCGCGGCCCGGTGCGCGGGTACCGGCCGGGTCGCCGTCTGGGCCACCCCCTCGCTGGAGACGGCCGTCGCCGTGATCGCCGTGCTGCGGGCGGGAGTTGCCGCCATCCCCCTCAACCCGAAGTCGGGCGAGAAGGAACTCGGCCACATCCTGACGGACAGCGCCCCGACGCTGGTCCTGGCGACACCAGGTGATGAACTTCCTTCTCCGCTACGGCACTTGGAGCGCGTAGACGTCGATGTGCGGGGTGCCGGGGTGGACGCTCCGGACGTCTCCCCCGGCGACGAGGACCCCGCCCTCGTCGTCTACACCTCCGGCACCACCGGCCCGCCCAAGGGCGCCGTCATCCCGCGCCGGGCGATCGCCACCACGCTGGACGCCCTCGCGGACGCCTGGGAGTGGACCGGCGACGACGTCCTCGTGCACGGGCTGCCGTTGTTCCATGTGCACGGCCTGGTGCTGGGCATCCTGGGCCCGCTGCGGCGCGGCGGCTCGGTGCGGCACCTCGGCAGGTTCAGCACGGAGGGCGTGGCACGGGAGTTGAACGACGGCGCGACCATGATGTTCGGCGTCCCGACGATGTACCACCGCATCGCCGAGACCCTCCCCGACGACCCCGAACTGGTCAAGTCCCTCGGCCGGGCACGCCTGTTGGTCTCCGGCTCGGCCGCGCTCCCGGTCCACGACCACGAACGCATCACGTCGGCGACCGGCCGCCGCGTCATCGAGCGCTACGGCATGACGGAAACCCTGATGAACACCAGCGTCCGGGCGGACGGTGAGCCGCGCGCCGGGACGGTGGGAGTCCCGCTGCCCGGCGTGGAGTTGCGACTGGTCGAGGAGGACGGCACGCCTCTTGCCTTGTACGACGGCGAGAGTGTGGGCGAGATCCAGGTGCGCGGGCCGAACCTCTTCACCGAGTACCTGAACCGGCCCGACGCGACGGCCGCCGCCTTCACTTCCGACGGCTGGTTCCGCACCGGCGACATGGCCGTGCGCGACCCCGACGGCTACGTCAGGATCGTCGGCCGCAAGGCCACCGACCTGATCAAGAGCGGGGGTTACAAGATCGGCGCGGGCGAGATCGAGAACGCCCTCCTCGAACACCCCGGCGTCCGCGAGGCCGCCGTCACCGGCGAACCGGACCCCGACCTGGGCGAGCGGGTCGTGGCCTGGATCGTGCCGACGGATCCCCAATCTCCGCCGCAGCTGGCCGAGTTGGCCGACCACGTGGCGAGCCGCCTCGCCCCGCACAAGCGCCCTCGCGTCGTCCACCACATCACGGAACTCCCCCGCAACGACATGGGGAAGATCCTGAAGCGCTCCCTGACCCATGACTGAGCGCCGCTCGGCCCGAGAGACCCTGGCCCTCGTCACGGACGACACCACCTTCACCGAACTCCCCTACCCGGCACGGGAGTCCAAGCCCGACGGCCCCCTCGCCTGGCAGGGCTACGACGCCTCGCGCGCCCGCGCCGCCGACCACACCGGCGAGTCGGAGTCGGTGGTGTGCGGCACGGCGACGGTAGCGGGAACGCGGGCGGTGCTGATCGCCTTCGAGTTCGGCTACCTCGGCGGCTCGCTCGGCGAGCGCACCGGGGACCGGCTGGAGGCCGCGTACACGTACGCCCGTGAACACCGGTTGCCGGTCGTGCCGTTGGTCGCCACCGGAGGCAGCCGGATGCAGGAGGGCATGATCGCCCTCACCCAACTCCAGCGCGTGGCACGCCAGTCGGCGCTCACGAGGGAGGCCGGTCTCCCCCAGATCGCGGTACTGCGCGACCCCACCACGGGCGGCGGCTGGGCCACGCTCGGCGCGGGCGCCGATGTGATCCTGGCCCTGCCCGGCGCCCAGGTCGGCTTCGCGGGCTCCCGCGTACGGCCGCCGGACGCGGACCCGACGGCGTACACGGCGGAGGCCCAGGTGGCGGCGGGGGCGGCCGACGCGGTCGTAGAACCGGGGCAGTTGCAGGAAACCCTGGGGAGGTGGCTGCGGCTGCTGACCAGGCCGTGGGGCGGACAGGCGCCGGTGCCGGCGGCGCTCGGCGCGAGCGATCTCCCGGCCACCGGATGGGAGGCGGTACAGCGCGCCCGGTCCCCTCAACGCCCGCGCGCCGAGCGCTACTTGGACGCCTACTTCACTCACCGGCTCGCGATCAGCGGCGATCGGTGCGGGGGTGTCGACGCGGGCATGCTGTGCGGGTTCGGGGAGCGGGAGGGGCGGACGGTCGCGTATGCCGCGCAGGCCGGGACGGCTACCCGGCCCGCTGGTTATCGCACCGCTGCCCGGTTGATCCGGCTCGCGGAGCGGCTCGGCATCCCGGTGCTGACGTTGGTCGATACCCCGGGTGCAGCGAACGACGCCGAGGCGGAACGGCAGGGTGCGGGGGCCGCGATCGCGGACCTGTTCGGCGCGGTGGCGGCCGCCCGGACTCCGCTGACCACTCTCCTGATCGGCGAGGGCGGTTCCGGCGGTGCGCTGGCGCTGGCCGCGCCGGGCAACACCTGGGCCACACCGGACAGCTACTTCTCGGTGATCGCCCCGGAGTCTGCCGCCGCGATCCTCAAGCGGCCGCCGGAGGAGGCGGAGTCGACCGCTGACCAACTCCGTATCCGGCCGCAGGACTTGGCGGAGTTGGGCGTCATCCGGACACGGCCTGTTTGAGCGGCGGCGCCGTCTCCCCTCCCAAGGAGACGGCGCCGCCCGTCTGCGTTACCGGACTCCCACCGCCCGGACTATCTCCTGCCGCACCGAACCGCCCTGGTCGTCGGTCGCCGAGGCCCGCAGCGAGATGTACTGAGCGTCCCGGGGCACGGTGAGGGTGCCGCGCCATGACGCGTGGCCGCCGGTGAGCCTCACCGTCCGCCACGACTTCCCGTCGTCGTACGACACTTGGAGCGTGCCGCCGACGATCGTCCCGGTGTCCGGCGCGCCCACCACGTACGAGGCGCTGATCCCGACCGGCACCCGGCCGCCGCCCCGGACATCGCCCGCGAGGTCGGTATCGACGTCGAAAGCGAGGTTGAGGAGGGGCAGGAAGGTCCATCGATCGGCGGGCGTGGCCGACGAGTTGAAGATCCACTCGGCGTGACCCCGCGTGGAGAGTTTCCAGCGGTCGGGGTCGAGGGCGGTGTCGGTGACGACCTTGTAGGTGTGTTCGTCGGCGGGCGCGTCCCAGTCGTAGGCGCCGGAGCTGGTGCGCCGGTCGACCAGGGTGCCGTCCCGGTACACCTCGGTGGTCTGCGTCATGCCGCTGTCCGCGCTCCACGCATCGCCGAATCCGGTGTGGTCGGGCCCGGAGTCGCCCCAGCCGGGAGTGTTGAACTGCAGCTGGTTACCTGACCGTTGCTGTCCCCAGCCGAGCCCGGTGCCGAGCCATGGATGCCACACCGGCTTGAACCAGTCGAGGGTGCGATGCGTCCCGCCCGTGTACTGGACCAGCCCGCTGCGTTCCTCCAGCGTGCCGTCCCCGACCGTCACGGACTCCGACCACCGCTGGCCAGGGCCGGTCGACACGTAGTCCGTCCGCTCGGCCGGATAGTCGATCCGCTCCCGGAAGCCGAGCCCGATGGGAAAGGCGTCGGTGATCGAGTAACGGAACTCCCCGCCGCTCACCGGCGTCACCGACTTCTCCGGCTTCACCGCGTGGAACTTCGTATCCAGGACGGCGAGTTGACTGCGGCTGGGCGCGTAGGTGAGATCGGCGTCCGGGATCGCGCCCTGGTGTCCGGCCGAAAGGTCGTACGTGTAGGGCGTGTTGAGCGTCCCCGTCATGTCGACCGTCTTCGCCGCCCGCAACCGTGCCGCGTCGGCCGCGTTCACCGAGGCGATCTGCAGCGGACGGTCGGAACCGTCGTCCGCACCCCACCACGCGCTGAGCCGCCCGGCCACGTCGTCCGTCACGAACAACGCCTTGGCGCCCGCGTCTTGGGCGGCCTGCGCGAGCGCGACCGGATCGGCGCCATCACCGTCGGCGAGGTGGGCGAGTACCGCGCGCCCCCGGACCGCACCGGTGATGGGACCGTCCCCCACATCCACCAACGGCAACCGGCTGTGCCCCTCGATCAGCGTGCCGCCCGACTGCACGACGGCCTCACCGACCCCCTTGACCTCCAACAGCGGCTTCCCGAGCCGCCACACGGTCCGGTACTCGAAGCTGCCCTGGGTGACCTTGTCCGTCGGGGCCGCGAACACGCTGTCGTACATCACCGGCACCTGAACGGCGTCGAAGAGATCGGAGCCGTTGGCGTTCCGGTCGTACTCCATGCCCAACTGCCGTGTCTCCGTGCGCTGTTGGACCTTCGCGCGAACCTCCCTGAGCCGCCGCCCGTCCAGGGTGACCTCACGATCCCGGTCGAGGGTGACCTGGGGCGCCGCGAGGAAACCGAGCCCGAGCGAGTCGGCACCGTGGCTGCCGCGCACGTCGAGGAAGGAGGTCAGGCTGTAAGTGCCGGGCTGGAGGCGGAGTTTGAGTGTCCCGGAGTCACCGACCGCCTCCGGGTAGGGGTCGTAGCCCTGCGCCAGCCGCTGCACCACCAGGTCGGCGGCCGTGGCGGCCCCGTCCCGGTCCTTCACATGGACGGTGAGTGTGTACCGCTCCTCCTCCTTGACCAGCCCGAATGCCGTATGGGCCACGGGAGTTCCGGCGGCGGAGGCGACGATCTGTCCGCTGGTGTTGCCGACCTCGGCCTTCGCGCCGTCACCGGTCACGGTGGTGGAGGCCGTGCCGTGCGCGGGCACGGTGAGGGTGGAGTCGGCGAGGGTGGCGACACCGGCCGGGGCGCCCTGGACGGCGAGGCTCAACTGGACAGCCGCGCCGGATGAGTTGGCGTAGGTGAGGGTCCTGGTGACCGGCTTGTTCGCGTCGTACGGCCAGCTGTAGAAGCCGAGGTCGGTGCTGCCGGTGGCAGTGATCCGGGCGTCCACGGCATCGGGCACGTTCACCCGCCCCGCCCCCAACTCGTAGACGGACGCGTCGAGTTGCTTGGACGTGGACATCAACGCGTCCTTGAGCTGCACGCCGGTCCAGTCGGGATGCTCCTGGGCGAGCAGCGCGGCCACCCCCGCCACATGCGGTGTCGCCATCGACGTACCGCTCATGGAGGTGTAGTACCCACTGCCGTCCACGAGTTGGGAGCGGGCGGCGAGGATGTCGACGCCGGGGGCGGAGAGGTCGGGCTTGAGGGCGTTGTCGCCGTGGCGCGGTCCTGCGCTGGTGAAGTAGGCGGCCTGGTCGTTCGCGTCGACGGCGCCGACGGTGAGCGCGGAGTCGGCGGCGCCGGGTGAGCCGATGGAGGAGGGGGTGCCGGTGTTGCCGGCGGCTATGACGAAAAGCGCCCCGGTCTCGCTGCTCAACGTGTTCACGGCCTGCGCCATGGGGTCGGTGCCGTCGCTGGGTTCGGTCGAACCGAGGCTCATGGACACGACCTTGGCGTGCACGTCCCGCGCGGCCCACTCCATCCCGGCGATGATCTGCGACTCACTCCCGGACCCCTGGTCGCTGAGCACCTTGCCCACGGCGAGGGTGGCGTCCGGGGCAACTCCCTTCTCCTGCCCGGCGGATGCGGCTCCGCTGCCGCCGACGGTGGAGGTGACGTGGGTGCCGTGGCCGTTGCGGTCGGCGACGTCCTCGCCGTCGATGAAGCTCTTGGTGACGGAGACCCGTTGGGCGAGGTCGGGGTGGGAGAGGTCAACTCCCGTGTCCAGTACGGCGACTGTGACACCCTTGCCGGTCAGCCCGGCCGCCCAGGCGTGCGCCGTACCGATCTGCGCGTTGCTCTCGGCCATGTCCGCGGTCACCCGCCCGTCCAGCCAGACCTTCCGCACCCCGTCCTGCCGGGTGAACGCGCTCCAGAACCCGCGCCCCTTGTCCGCCTCGACGGCGGCCCCGCGCACACTCGCGAGCGTCCGCGTCCGCTCGGCGTCGCGCGGGGTCACGGCCTGTGCCCCTTTGTCGTACGTCACGATCAGCGGCAGCTCGTCGGTCGTCCGGTCGGCGAGGCCCTGCCGTAGCAGCTCGCTCACGTCGAAGAGCCGGCGGTCGAGGGTGCCCGCGCGCAGGTAGGGGAGAGCCTCGTCCGGTACGACGGTGATGTCGCCGTTGGCCAGCTGGGTGCGGACGGCGCCGGTGGCGCCCTGGGGGCGTTCGACGCTCACTGTCTTCCGGCCGCCCGTGAGGTCGGTGACGGTGACCTTGTCGCCGGTGACGAGAGTGACGGTACGGGTGGGGCTCGCGGTGGGGGCGGCAGCCGTAGAGGCGCCTGGGGCCGCCTGCGCCTGTGCCGTCGGCAGCAGCGCGACCACGAGCCCGGCCGACAGCAGTACCGCCCCGCGTCTGACTGGTCCTCTGCTCATGCACGCCCCTCTTCGTCGAGCCGTCGAGTCGTCGAGTGCTGCGAAGAGTGTCGTGTGCCTTGTGGCGCAAGGGAGTTGAATGGGGCTGGCGGATTGACGCCCCGGCGGTTTCCCGCCAACGCGGCGTCACGAGGACGCCCCCCACTGCCCTTTACGCGGTCTTTAACTCGGGCATTACGGACAAATACCCCCATTTAGCGGCACCCCGCCCGGCCCACCACAAGACGCGCCCGCTCCCTCACCCCCGCACGATGCGAAAGAGGCCCGCCGCCCGGCGAAGCCCCGGTCCGCGCTCTCGGGAGAACCTGCCATGACCGTCAGTCTGGAGCAGTTGCGACGCTGCCATTTCGCCGTCGACCTGGGTGCCGCCCGTACCCGTGTCTACGTCAAGGGCGCCGGGCTCGTCGTCGACCAGCCGTCCGCCGCCGCCGTGAACACCCGGACCGGCGCGCTGATCGCCGTAGGAGAGTTCGCGGAGAAGATGACGGGCCGTACGCCCGACTACATCCGGGTGGTCCGGCCGGTGTCCGGCGGGACCGTCGTCGACATCGAGATGGCGCAGCGCATGCTGCGGCACCTGATCGGCGACAAGGTGCGCCGCGCGCTGCGCCGCAAGCCCCGGCTGCGGGCCGCGGCCTGCACCCCGCACGACGCCGATCCGCTGGCGCAGCGGGCCGCGATCGAGACGCTGGTCGGGCTCGGGGCGCGCCGGGTGGAGCTGGTCGACACGCTGATCGCCGCCGCGGTCGGCTGCGGGCTGCCCGTGGAGCGGCCCGAGGCCACCATGATCATGGTGTGCGGGGCGGCCGCGACGCAGGTCGCCGTGCTCTCGCTCGGCTCGATCGTGACCGCCGAACGCATCCCGGTGGGTGGCGAGGCGGTGGACCACGCGATCGTCCAACACCTGCGCCACGAGCACGAGTTGATGCTGCCGAGCCAGTCCGTACGGCCGCTGCAGCTGGCCCTGTCCGGCAACGGTCTCACCCCGCACGGCCCGACCACCACCGAGATCCACGGGCGGGACGTGGCGAGCGGCCTCGCGCGTTCCGTTCGGGTCGACACCGCGGCTGTACGGGACGCGATCGAGACCCCGCTGACCGCCGTGCTCGACGGGATCGGCCGGGTGCTGCGCAACTGCCCGCCCGACCTGGTGGCCGACCTCGCGGACCGCGGGATCATGATGGTCGGCGGCAGCGCGCTGCTCCCCGGCTTCGACCAGATGCTGCGCGCGGCGACCGGGATGCCGGTGCACATCGCCGAGCGGCCGGACGTGTGTGCCGTACAGGGCCTGGGTTACATGCTGGAGGGCAAGATCGAGCCGCTGGTCCTGGACCCGCTGGCCACCACCTGAGCCCGGACCCGGCCGATCCGCGTGACGGCGTCCCCGACCTCTCGCGCCTCCTCGAAGCGGTCCTGAGCGTCGGTTCCGAGCTCGAACTGCGCACCACGCTCCAGCACATCGTGGACGGCGCAGCCGAGCTGACCGGCGCGCGGTACGCGGCGCTCGGGACGACGGACCCCGGGCAGGACGGCCTCACCGAGATCCGTACGGGCGGGGCCGAGCCGCCGCCCGCGGGGTTGCTCAGCGTGCCGATCCACGTCCACGACGAGGTGTTCGGCCACCTCCACCTGGCCGGAAAGCGGCACGACGCCCCCTTCACCGCCGAGGACGAGCAGCTCCTGCACGTGCTCGCCGCCCAGGCCGGCATCGCGATCGGCAACGCCCGCCTGTACGAGACGGCCCGGCAGCGCGAGCGCTGGATCGAGGGCGCGGCGGCCGTCACCACCGCCCTGCTCACCGGCGAGACCGCGGCCGACGCGCTGAAGACGGTCGCGGAGGGCGCGCGGGCCCTCGCCGACGCGGCCGCGGGCGTGATCCTCCAGCGCACGGCGGCGGGCGGCATGGAGATCGTCACCGCGTCCGCCTACGAGGACCCGGGCGACATCGTCGGTACGACCATCGAGCCCGGCAGCCCGGTCCTGGTCCAACTCCTGGGCGGCGAACCGGTGTTCATCGACGACTCGGCGACCGACCCGCGCATGACGACGCATGTACGGCACCGGTTCGGCCCGAGCATGATGCTCCCGCTCCAGGCGGACGGCCGTCTCATCGGCACCCTGGCTCTCCCGCGCCGCCCGGGCGACCGCCCCTACACGACCGTAGAACGGTTGCTGGCAACGCAGTTCGCGTCCCAGGCCGCGCTCGCGCTGGTCCTGGCCGACGCACAGCACAGCCGGGAACGCCTCGCGGTGTACGAGGACCGTGACCGCATCGCCCGCGATCTGCACGACCTGGTCGTCCAACGCCTGTTCGCCACGGGCATGTTGCTGGAGTCCACGCAGCGCAGAACGGACGAGACGGACCAGGCCCACGAGCTCCTCGGGCGCGCGGTGGACGAACTCCAGTCGACGATCCAGGAGGTCCGCACCGCGATCTTCGCCCTGCAACAGCCACCGGCGGAGGCCCCAACGGGCCTGCGCGGCAAGGTACTTCGGGAGGCGGCGGGCGCGTCGGCCGTGCTCGGCTTCCAGCCCTCCACCCAATTCGAGGGCCCGGTGGACACCGTCGTCCCCGACCAGGTGGCGGCCCACCTCCTCGCCGTGCTCCGCCGCGCCCTCACCAGCGCGTCCGGGCGCGCCGACGTGTCCCGCCTGGAGATCACGGTCGACGTGACGACGCCCCTGCCGGACGGCAGAGACGCCGTACGACTGAGGGTGTACGACGACGGAGGGACCGACGCCACGACGGTGAGCTGGCAGTCACCGCTGAGGACTTAGCGGTGAGGTCTTAGCGGTGAGGTCTTAGCGCTGAGGACTTAGCGCTGAGGACTTAGTACGGCAGGATCCGCCCCGACGGCGTCCTGCGGTCGATGGTGTCGTCGCGGGGCGTGATGGGCCGGCGACTGACGCGAACGCGGATCTGTCGGTTCATGGCGCCCTCCCGAGGCTCATATCTCCTATGCCCCTCTCCTATGCCCCACACTCGTCCTCGCGACTCCCAACAACATCAAGTCCGTACGGTGAGACCCATGACGACCACCTTCACGCTGCTGCATCCCGGCGCCATGGGCGCGAAAGTCGGCGGCGAGGCGACCCGTACGGGCACCCGGGTCCTGTACGTCCCGACGGGCCGCAGCCCCGCCAGCCTCCAACGCGCCCGCGAGGCAGGCCTGGAGCCGGCCGAGTCCCTCGAATCCGCCTTGTCCGTAAGCGACTTCGTCCTCTCGGTGTGCCCGCCGCACGCGGCGGAAGACGTGGCGCGCGAGGTCCTCGGTCACCCCTTTCGGGGCGTGTACGTCGAGGCCAACGCGGTCAGCCCGGACCGTACGAGGCGTATCGCGGCGGCGTGCGCGGAGCGCGGCGCGCTGATGCTGGACGGCGCGATCATCGGCGGCCCACCGGGTCCGGGCAGCGCCCCGCGCCTGTACCTGAGCGGCGACGGGGAGCAAGTCGCGCGAGTGGCGGGGGCGTTCAAGGACACGCGGGTCGTGGCCCGCCCCTTGGACGCGGAAATCGGTGCCGCGTCGGCGCTGAAGATGGCGTACGCGTCGTACCAGAAGTCGGCGCGCGTCCTGGCCGCCGTATCGCACGCCCTGGCCGCGCACCACGGCGTGGCCGCCGAACTCGCCCGCGAGGCGGGCTCGTTGACGTCCAACATCCTCGCCGAGACCGACCAGCTCCCCAGCGTCGCCGCCCGGGCCTGGCGCTGGGCACCGGAGTTGGAGGAGATCGCGGCGACTCTGCACACGGCGGGACTGCCGGCGGACATGGCGGAGGGGGCGGCGGCGGTGCTGCGCCGGTGGACGGACGACAAGGACGACTACGACCTGCCGCTGGAGGAGGTACTGGCCCACCTCAGGACGGAGGGCTGAGGACTGACTCAGGGACCGACCGTGGGTCCGATGCTCCGCAGTTCCTGCACGGTTCCCCCGAGCCTGGATCGGAACCCCTCCAGCAACTCGGGCACCGCGCTGACGACCCAACGGGTACCGACGAGGTACTTGCCGCCGTAGATGGCGGCACTGTCGAGCCAGGTCACCTTGAACCGCTCCTCGGGGAAGGTGGTGATCCGGTACTCGCCCTGCTTCGTACGGCACAGCCCCTCGCGCAACTCCTCCGCCTCGACCCGGATCTCGGCGGTGCACCCGGTCAGCCCGGCGATCACCTCGACCTTGGCGGGGGCGACGACTCCGGCCTCGGGGGCGGCGGTCACAGCAGTGGGAGTGGCCTTCCGTCTCCCCTCGGCGCCGTCCTCGCCACCGCCGCAGGCCACGGCCAGCGGGAGCAGGGCGAGTGCGGCACCTCGGCGCAGGCGGGAGGTGTGTCCTGGGCGGGGTGACGACTGCGGTGTCTGGGGGTGGGTCATGACAGGGGGTACGGGGGTGGTGGGGCGGCTGTTCAAGAGGTTCGCCGTGCCGGATCGCCGCTCCCCCGCCCTGGGCGAGCCTGCGGATCCACCGGGGGCCCGATTCGGACGGAAGTACCAAGAGTGAAGTCACCGAACTCGCACCTGGCACAACCCCCGTCGCTGACACGCTGGTTGAGGTGATCGGGTCAGCTCGGTGAGCTGTGCTGTCGGGGGGCGGGCGTGGCGGTTCGGCAGGCTGTTGGAGGCGAGGGGCCGCGTCATGTCGCGTGCGTGATGGACGGGAACGGGCGGTGGGCGGCGCAGCGGGCGTTGCCTCGTACGTCTGGGCACCGTGCCGCGGAGACCACCGCGATCGACGTCATCGAGGCGGCGCGGGCGGCCGGAGTCGAGTGGCTGAGCATGTACGCGTTCTCCACCGAGAACTGGGGGCGTCCGAGCGCCGAGGTCGATTTCCTCATGCGGCTGGTACGCCGGGTGGTGCGCAAGCACGCGCCGCTGCTGCACGCGCGGGGGATCCGCTGCCGCTTCCTCGGGGTCACCGATCCCCGCATCCCCCCGGCGCTGGCCCGGGACTTCGCCGACCTGATGACGCTGACCGCCGACAACCGCGGCCTGACGCTGACCGTCGCCTTCGATCACGGCGGGCGCCGGGACATCGTCGAGGCCGCGCGGTCGCTGATCCGCGACGGCGTGCCGGCCGACGGCGTGACCGAGCAGACCTTCGCCGCCCATCTGCCCTTCCCCGACACCCCCGATGTGGACCTGGTCATCCGTACCTCGGGTGAGCAGCGCATCTCCAACTTCATGCTGTGGCAGGTCGCGTACGCCGAGTGGGTCTTCCCGCCGGTGCTGTGGCCCGACTTCCGCGCCCCGCACTTCCTGGAGTGCCTGCACGCCTACCGGCAGCGCGAACGCCGGTTCGGCGGTGTCCCGCACGGCCTCCCGCCCCTCCCGAACGGAGAACTTCGATCGTGACCGACGTGACCGACGTGACCGACGCGGGTTCCGGCATCCCCCAACAGCCGCACCCAGCTGGAGACTTGACGCCCATGTTCGGCCCGGACTCCCACTTCGACGAGCTCCTCAACGATCCTCGCTGGGCCCTGGCCATCGTGCGGGCGACCGTACTGGAGGCCGCGCATCCGCAGGTCGGCGCCGCCCTGCTCGACAGCTCCACGTTCGTCGCCCACCCTTGGCGCAGGCTGCAGAACACCTTCCTGAGCCTGCGGCGCATGTTCGGCGCCGACGACGACGTACGACAGCGGGAGGCGGCGCGGCTCAACCGGCTGCACGCGCGGCTGAACGGGACCGACGCCCGCGACCGGCCGTACGACGCGTTGGACCCCGCTACGCGCGCCTGGGTGGTGGCGACGCTGTTCGAGAGCACCGTCACCATGTTCCGGCTGAGCGGACAGCCCCTGGAACAGCGGGCGATGGAGAGGCTGTACGCCGAATTCCAGGCATTCCTCGGCGCTTTGGGGGACGAAGCCGGTCAACTGCCCGCCACGCTCCCCGAGTTCTGGCAGTACTACGACCGTGTGGTGGAGGAGGAGCTGGAGAACACGGAGGCGATGCGCATCATCCTCTACAAGCTCTTCGACCACCTTCCCGCTCCGCCGCTGCTGAACGGTCTGCCCACCCTGTGGGCGCTCGGCCGCGCGGTCGGCGGTCCGGTCATGGGAGCCATCACGGTGGCCTCGCTGCCCGAGCCGTTCCGCCGCCGGGCGGGGCTGCCCGAACTGCCCGGCGCCCAGACGCTGATGCAGAGCGCGTACCTGACCGTGGGCCTGGCCCGTTTCCTGCCCGACGGCTGGATCCGGGCCGAGAACATCGCCGACCTGCTGGCGCTCACCCCCGACAGCGACGACCCCCGCGCCCGGACCGTCCGCGCCCTGCACGACAGGATGAAGCGGGCCGGCGCCTTCCTCCGGCTCGTCACGCCCTTCGGCGCGGAACCGGAACCGGGACCGGAGTCCACCGCACCCGGAGCGATCCGGCGCGACGCGGAGGAGTTCTTCCGCGAGGTGCTGGACCAGACCGGCGACGGCTACGTGGACTGGCCCGACCTCGCCGCGATGGCCCGTGAGCTGTCCACCCGCCTCGACCTCGACGAGCCCGAGGAGACCAGGCTCTACAACGCCTACGCCGACTGGTGGCGGGAACTCCAGAGCGCCCTCGACACCGACGGCGACGGCCGCGTCAGCGCCCAGGAGTACGCCGCGGCCACCCCGTCCCTGGCCGGACCCGCGCTGATCAGAGTGGCGGAGGTCCTCTTCGACGCCACCGACAGGAACGGCGACCAGCGCATCGACGCGGACGAGTACCGGGCCCTGTTCCGGACCGCGTTCCGTCGCGACACCGCAGGCGCAGGCACCGGCGGCGCGTACACCCGTAGCGCGTTCGTCAAGGACTTCCTGTCCTTCATGTCCGGCCGACAGCGCTCGACACCGTACGACCCGCTGCTCGCCCAGGCGTGATCACCGGCCGTACGTTCCCGGCCCATGGATAGTGGCCAGTAGGCAGTAGCTGCTGGTCGGACGGTTCCGGCCTCCGGGAAGGAACTCATGACGCATCGGGCCAAGGACACCGCCGCCACAACCACAACCACAACAACTACCGCCACCGCGATCCTCGAAAGCCTGCTCGGCGACGAGGGGTCAGCCGACCCCTTTCCGTTGTTCGAGCGGGCCCGGACACTCGGACCCGTCCTGCCCACCGACGACGGCACCCTGCTGGTGACCGGCTATCCGGAGGCGGAACGGCTGACGCGCGACCGCGCTTTCGGGATCCTGAACGGCGAGACGCGCGAACCGTCCGGCCCCGGCGTCCCCGGGCATCTGTCGCGGCGGATCGTCGGCGCCTCCCTCTTGGAGACCGACCCGCCCCGGCACACCCGTCTCCGTTCCTTGGTCGCGTCGTTCTTCGCGGCCCGCAGGATCCCCGCGCTCGAACCGCTGATCGCGGCGGCGGTGGACGACCTGCTCGACGAGATGGCGGAGCGCGCGGGCCCCTCCGGCACCCTCGACTTCATGGAGGCCTTCGCCTCCCGGCTGCCGATGAGCGTGATCTGCGAGCTGATGGGCGTACCGAAGGAGGACCGGCACAGGTTCCGCGCCCCCGCGTCGGCCCTCACCCGCTCGCTGGAGATCGTCACACCCCCCGAGGTCGTACGGACGGCCGACACCGCGGCGGCCGAACTCGTCGAGTATTTCTCGGACTTGGCCGCCCGGCGCCGCGCGGAGCCACGGGACGACCTCGTGAGCGCGCTGTCAACTGCCGCCGTAGGGACGGAGTCCCGCCTCAGCGAGCACGAGATGCTGTCCATGTTCGTCCTGCTTCTCGTGTCCGGTTTCGAGACGACCTCCCATCTGCTCGGCAACGCCCTCGCCCTCGCCTTCCAACACCCCTTGGCAGCCGACGAGTTGCGCGAGGGGCGGACTCCCGCCCTCGGATTCACCGATGAGGTGCTGCGCCTGGAGGCCTCCGTCCAGTACGCGGCCCGGGTGCCGCTCCGCGAGGGGCTCGACGTCGGCGGGGTACCCGCGCCCCTCGGCACGGTCGCCCTGGTGTTCCTCGGTGCCGCCAACCGTGACCCGAGGCGGTACGACCGCCCGGCGGAGTTCGACCCCCTGCGCACCGGCCCCCAGCCGCTGGCCTTCGGCGGCGGCGCCCACTTCTGCCTGGGCGCCCCGCTGGCCAGGCTGGAGGCGAGCGTGGCGCTGCCCGCGCTGCTGCGGCGCTTCCCCCGGTTGCGCCTCGCCGGGGAGCCGGTCCGGAGGTACGGATTCATGCTGCGCGGTTACGAGGAACTGCCCGTCGCGCTCGGCTGATATTCGCACTGCCGTTCCCCGCCTCCTTCGTTACGGGCACGCATTGCCACCCAAACCACACGCAAGCAGACAGAACACCCAGAGCATGCCTGAGGGGATAGTTAAGCTGCAATGCGCTAATAGGCCGCATAACGAAGCATTTCTTTTCTCTCCTCCGTAAGTATCCGTAAGCAAGGGAGAGACGAAAAGGAAGAGACAAAGAGGACCGGAGAGGACCAGGTGGATCCGGAAACGCTGTTGTTCTCGATGTTCACCCCGGAGGGCAGGGTCAACCCGTACCCCGCACTCGCGGAATTACGGCGGACCGAACCCATCTACTACCACCCCGGATTCAACACGTATTTCCTGACGCGATTCGCGGACTGTCAGGCCGTCCTCACCGATCCCGCATTCCTGGTGCCCGATCTCGACTGGTGCGCGCGCGAACTGCCCGACTGGCGTGACCGGCCGAGCGCGGAATTCTTCTACTCCTCGCTGCTGCGCAGCAACGGCACGGACCACGCGCGGCTACGGCGGCTCGTGGGCGGCGCGTTCAGCGCGCGCCGGGTCGCCGCGCTGCGGCACACCGTGCGGGACATCACCGCGCGCCTGCTCGACGACTTCGCCGACGCCACCTCGGACGGCGGCAGCGCCGACTTCCAGGAACTGGTGGGGTATCCGCTGCCCGTCACCGTCGTAGGCCATCTCATCGGGGTGCCCGTCGAGGAGCAGCGGCAGTTCCACGGGCTGGGGCAGGACGCCGGGCGGCTGCTCGAACCCGTCCGGTCCCCCGAGGACTGGCGGCGCGCCGACCTCGCCGTCGTAGCACTGCGCGCGTACTTCACCGGCCTCATCGCCCTGCGCAGGGCACGGCCCGCCGACGACCTCACCTCGCTCCTGCTGGCGGTGCGCGACACCGACGACGGTCGGCTCACCGAGGCCGAACTCGTCGACATCCTCGTGCTCGTCCTGATCGCCGGTTTCGAGACCACCGCCGGGCTCCTCGGGCTCGCGGTGCACGCGCTGCTGGCCCACCGGGACCAGTGGGACCTGCTCGTGAGCGGACCCGAACTGGCCGCGCGGGCCGTGGAGGAGAGCCTGCGCTGGGACACCCCGGTGCAGATGACGGAGCGCATCGCCGCCGGGCCCGTCGACGTGGCCGGGGTGACCGTCCCCGAGGGCGCCAACGTGACCACCGTGCTGGCCGCCGCCAACCGCGACCCCGAACGCCACGCGGACCCCGACACGTTCGACATCCGGCGCGCCGACATCAAGGTGCTCGGCTTCAGCGCGGGACTCCACTACTGCCTCGGCGCGGCGCTCGCCCGCGTGGAGGCCGCCGAACTCCTCGAACAACTCCCCAGACGCTTCCCGACCTTGACCGCGTCCGCCCCACCCCACCGCCGCGAGTCCATCAGCCTCCGCTCCTTCGAGAACCTCCCACTGACGACAAAGCCCTGACGCCCCCCAGCCATCCGCATGCGTCCACCCCACCCCCCTAAGGGGCGCGGGGAACTGCGCGCCCAGCCCCCACCCACCCGCACCCCGCACACAGCCCAAACCACCCAGCCGCAACCCCGGCGCCTCTAAGCCGCCCTCCAGCCAGCGCCGCGTCACGGCTCAGTGGTCTCCGATTCGAGCCGCGCCCGCGTAGCCGCCCCATACACCCCCAGCGTGTCGGAAGTGATGCCGCGGGCCAGTTGGTAGGTGCGTACTGACGTCTGGACCTGTTTGTCGAAGATGCCGTTGTCGGGGCCGGTGTAGAGCCTCAACTGGGTCAGACGGAGCTGGAGTTCGGTTACCTCGGGGCCTTCGTCGCCGCGTTGGAGGACCGGGGCGGGGGTGGCGCTGCTCTGGCGGTTCGTGGCGGAGGCCGTTGACGCGGTGGTGGTGGGGGTCGGGGTCTCGCTGGCGTTCGCGGACTGCGATGCCGTAGCCGACGGGGTCGATGACGCCGTCGGTGACGGGGTCTCGCTGGGTGACGGGGTCGGGGACGCCGACGTCGGCCGGGCGGACGTGGAGCTGGTTGTGGACGGTGTGGTCCGTGCCGCGCTCTTCGACGCCGTCGGGACGCTTCCCCGTACGTCCTGAGGGGCCGCCTCGTCCCGCGACGGGGGCTCGTACGAGAACATGCCGCTCGCGAAACCCGCCACCGCGGCCACCGCCACGACGGCTCCCGTGACGGCGAGGAGGACGGTGCGGCGACGGCGCGGGCGGTCCTCGTCGTCCGTCGGCGGTTCCGGGGCGTCCCCGTCGCCCTCGCCGCTCCCGCCGTCCGCGAACAGGCTCAGGTCCGTCGGGACGGGGGCCGTGTCCGACGGAGCCCGGAGAGAAGCCGGTGCGGCCGGGTTCGGCGGCACCGCTCGCAGCAGCATCGTCTCCTCGACCGCCGGGAGCTGCTGGGTCTCACCCTCGGGTGTCGACGGTGTCGACGGTGTCGCCGGTGTCGCCGGTGCGGGCGGCTGCTCCCGCGCGGGGCTGTCCAGTTCCACATACGGTCTGATCCGGAGCGGGTCGAAGTCCTCCGCCGCTGCCGCCTCCGCCGTGCGCGCGTCGCGCAGCGCGTCGGACGCCCGTTGGGTGCAGGCGCAGGACGGGGAGCCGTCGGCTGCCCGGGGTGCCCCGCACTGCGGGCATATGTGGCCCTTCGCCTCGTTCACGTGTTCGTCCCTCCCCGTCGAACTCCAGAGGTTATGCGGATCTCCTTCACGTCGTCTCCTCCGACCCCCGGAATGACAGCTTCCAAACGGACTCAACAGGCCGTAACCCGCCATACCGATCACCATGGATGTGTAACGAGAGCCGCAGGAGGTCTTCATGGCCGGCGATGCGCACGGTATGACGGGGAATGTGCAGGACGCGCAGCCACCGGAGAGGCCCCCGCAGCGGGGCAGTTCCGCCCAGGAACACGTGTCGGGCAACGTCCTCGTCTCGATCGGGGCGCTGCTCCTGGGGCTGCTGCTCGCCGCCCTCGACCAGACCATCGTGTCGACCGCGCTGCCGACGATCGTCAGCGATCTCGGCGGGCTGGAGCACCTGTCGTGGGTCGTCACCGCGTATCTGCTCGCGTCGACCGCCGCGACCCCGCTCTGGGGCAAGCTCGGCGACCAGTACGGGCGGAAACGGCTCTTCCAGATCGCGATCGTGATCTTTCTCGTCGGGTCGGCGCTGTGCGGGGCCGCGCAGAACATGCCCCAGCTGATCGGCTTCCGGGCGTTGCAGGGGCTCGGCGGCGGCGGGCTGATCGTGCTGTCGATGGCGATCGTCGGTGATGTCGTCTCACCGCGTGAACGCGGGCGCTACCAGGGGCTGTTCGGTGCCGTCTTCGGTGCGACGAGTGTCCTCGGGCCGCTGCTCGGCGGGCTCTTCACCGAGCATCTGAGCTGGCGCTGGGTCTTCTACATCAACCTCCCCGTCGGAGTCGTCGCCCTCGCCGTCATCGCGACCGCGCTGCACATCCCGCGCAAGTCGACCCGGCACGTCATCGACTACCTCGGCACCTTCCTCATCGCCGCCGTCGCGACCTGCCTGGTCCTCGTCGCCTCGCTCGGCGGTACGACCTGGGGCTGGGGCTCGCCGCAGATCATCGGGCTCGCGGTGCTGGGCGTGGTGCTGATCGGGGCGTTCGTCGCCGTTGAGCGGCGGGCCGCCGAACCCGTCCTCCCGCTCAAGCTCTTCCGCGTCCGCACCTTCACCCTCGCCGCCGTCATCAGCTTCATCGTCGGTTTCGCGATGTTCGGCGCGATGACCTATCTGCCGACCTTCCTCCAGGTCGTGCAGGGCATCACCCCGACGATGTCCGGCGTCCACATGCTGCCGATGGTGTTCGGCATGCTGATCTCGTCCACCGCGTCCGGCCAGATCGTCAGCCGCACCGGCCGCTGGAAGGTGTTCCCCATCGCGGGCACCGGCATCACCGCGCTCGGCCTGCTCCTCCTCCACCGTCTCGACGAGGGCAGTTCCACCGCCGAGATGAGCGCGTACTTCTTCGTCTTCGGGCTCGGACTCGGCCTGGTCATGCAGGTGTTGGTGCTCATCGTGCAGAACGCCGTCTCGTACGAGGACCTCGGCGTCGCCACCTCCGGCGCGACGTTCTTCCGGTCCATCGGGGCCTCGTTCGGCGTCGCCATCTTCGGCACGATCTTCGCGAGCCGGCTCGGCGACAAGCTCACCGACGCCCTCAAGGGCACCACCCTCCCGCCGGGCGTCACCCCGGACGGCCTGGAGTCGGACCCGCGCGGAATCTCCCAACTCCCGTCCGCCGTCCGCCCGGAGGCCCTGCACGCCTACGCCTCCTCCATCACCGACGTCTTCCTCTACGCCGCTCCCGTCGCCCTCGTCGGCTTCGTCCTGGCGTGGTTCCTCAAGGAGGACAAGCTGCGTGGCTCGGTCACGGCGCCGGACGTCACCGAGACCCTCGCCAGCAACCCCGTCCAGCGGTCTTCGTACGACGAGGTGTGCCGCGCGCTGTCCGTGCTCGGCACGCGGGAGGGCCGCCGTGAGATCTACAGGACGATCACCGCGAAGGCGGGCTACGACCTTCAGCCGGCGGCGAGTTGGCTGCTTCTGCGGATCAAGCGGGACGGCTGGGCCGAGCCGGGTGTGCTCGCCGAGCGCAGCACCGTGCCGCTGCCCGTCATCCTCGCCGCCGTCCGTCAGGTCGAGGAACGACGGCTGGCCGTACGGGAGGGTCTCGATCTCCAACTGACCGACCAGGGGCGGGAGATGGCCGAGAAGC
This sequence comes from Streptomyces sp. NRRL F-525, assembly GCF_000716605.1. Taxonomy (GTDB): domain Bacteria; phylum Actinomycetota; class Actinomycetes; order Streptomycetales; family Streptomycetaceae; genus Streptomyces. Next base: position 25,524 of record NZ_JNXE01000012.1, read on the forward strand.
TCTCCCAGGCCCGCGAGGAGTCCCTCGCGGAGACGCTGGGCGACTGGTGGGGTCCGGACCGGCCCACCGACCTGATCCAGCTGGTGAAGGAGCTGAACGGCGAGCTGTGCGGGTCGGACAGCGAGCAGCCGCACAACGGGACGGCCGCGAAGCTCGGTTGAGGTCAGCCGAGGTTCTTGCGGAACCAGTGTTCCGCGTACGGGTCCTCGTTGTGCCGCCCGGTCTCCTCGTAGCCGAGCCGTGTGTACAGGGCGCGTGCCTCCACCAGGTCGTTCCGGGTGTCGAGGATCATCACCTTGGCGCCCAGCTCGCGGGCGGCGTCCTCGGCGGCCGTCACGAGCCTCGGGGCGCCGCCCCGGCCGCGCATCCCCTCGTGGACGAAGACCCTCGTCAGCTCGGCGGTCGTCGCGTCGAGAAGCCGTACGCCCGCCGATCCGGCCGCCGTGCCCTCGTACCACCCCACCAGCAACTGGCCGCCGGGCGGGGCCAGTTCGGAGCCGGTGCGGGCGGAGATCTCCCGCTCCAGCTCGGCGGGGTCCGTCCGGCGGTTCTCGTGCAGCAGGTACCAGCGGTCGCTGACCTCGGTGTAGTACGCCCGCCAGAGCGCGGCGGCGACGGGGGAGTCGTAGGGTTCCGGGGTGATCGTCCAGGTCATGCCGCCATTGTCAGGAGCCGGTGGGGGAGCGGCGCAACCGAATATGGGTCACCTCGGGGGAGTCCAGGACCTGGGTCTTCTGCCACTCGATCTGCGCGTCGCCCACGTTGTCGAACAGCCGCCGCCCGCCGCACACGAGCACCGGCACGACATGCAGGAGGAGTTCGTCCAGCCACCCGGCACGGATGAACTGCTGGACCAGATCGGCACCCCCGGCCAGGGAGACGTCCTTGCCCCCGGCCGCCTCACGGGCCAGCTCCAGCGCTCGGCCGGGACCCTCGGTGACGAAGTGGTAGGTCGTACCGCCCTTCTTCACCACCGACTCGCGCGGCTGGTGGGTGACCACGAACACCGGTGCGTGGAACGGCGGTTCGTCACCCCACGGGGTCTCCCCGCTGACGAACATCCCGTGCCCCATGACCACCGGCCCCAGCCGCTCGATCCACTCGGCGAGCAACTCGTCGTCCGGGCCGCCCGCCCCGCCCGCCATCCCCTGCATCTTGCGGAAGCTCCGCAGCCCGAACACCCACGCGTGCAGCCGCTCCCCGCCGATACCCAGCGGATGCTCCCGCCCCGACTCCGGCCCCGCGATGTACCCGTCCAGCGACACGGCCAGCCGTGCGACAACCTCACCCATGACAACCTCCTCGATCGGTCCTTACCCGTGCGTCGAACGGGGCGGGGCGCAATCGACACACCGGCACCATGAATTCCGCCGAGGTGTGGCCGTCGTTTGAAGAGGGCCTTTGAGGCAACCCGGTAGGGGAACCGACCGACTACGAGAGCCGGTTGGCCCAAAACCCGGAAGGCACTCATGTCCACAGGCGTGATCATCGTTTTGATCGTGATCGTGGTCGGCGTGGTCGCTGCCGCGGCCGCCCTGGCGCTGCGTGCCCGAGGCGCGACCGGCGGCTCGGGCCTGAAGCGCCGCTTCGGGCCGGAGTACGACCGGACCGTGGCCCGGCACGACGGCGACGCGAAGGCCGCCGAGCAGGAGCTCGGCGCGCGCGTCCAGGAGCACGGTTCGCTGCACGAGCAGCCGCTGGAGCCCGCGGCCCGTGAGCAGTACCAGGCCCGTTGGGCGGCCGCCCAGGAGCGTTTCGTCGACTCGCCCCGCGAGGCCATGTCCGACGTCGACCAGCTGCTCGGCGAGGTCGCCGGAGCCCGGGGCTTCCCCGACGTCCAGGAGTACGAGAAGCAGCTCGACGCGCTGTCCGTGCACCACGCGGACCACGTCCACGGCTACCGGCGCGTGCACCGCGTCGTCACCGCGCGGACGAACGGCACACCGGAGAGCCAGGCCGGCACCGAGGAGATGCGTGAGGCCATGCTCGAGGCCCGTGCCCTCTTCGACGACCTGGTGAGCGACGACAGCCGCAACGGCAACGGCAACGGCCACGGGCGTGGCGGCCGGCACTCGATCGGCGCATTCAACAAGCAGGCACTGAAGGGGAGTTGAGCTACATGACCGACGCGATACGGCCGACCGGCGACAACACGGACGCGAACGCGAGCACCAACGCGAGCACGAACGCGGAGCGCGCCGACCGCAAGGAGACCGACAGGACCGACAGGACCGACAGGACCGTGGACAAGACCGCCGAGCAGCGGGATGCCGAGAAGGCGTCGCGTGAGTCCGGGACCGGGTCCGGCGCCAAGCCGTTCGGCAGCAGGACCTCCGACGACAAGTCGGCGCCGCGAGGGTCCGAGAAGGTGACTCCGCTCGGGTCGTCCGAGAGGACTCCGACGGCATCGACCCCGGCGGTCACTCCGTCGACGTCATCCACGTCATCCACGTCGTCGACGACCTCGTCGCGCGACACCGACCGGGCGATCCCGAGCCCGCGCACCGGCGACACGACCGGCACCGAGCGCTCGGACCGCATCGGCCGCACCGAGGAGTCGGACCGCCCCGTCCACGCCCCCGAGCCCGCCCCCGCCGTCAGCACCGGTGCCGCCTCCGGCAACGGACGGCGTGTCCCGCAGGACGCCGAGAACGGCAGCCTGCTGCCGCACGACGAGAGCGACAAGTTCAGCCTGCGGCTGCAGCACGCGGTCACCGGGTTCGTCGACGAGCCCCGGTCCGCCGTCGAGGAGGCCGACCACGTACTCGAAGAGGTCGCCAACCGCTTCACGGAGGCCGTCACCAAGCGCCGCGCCACCCTGCACGGCTCCTGGGAGTCCAAGGGCACCGACGGCTCGGACGACACCGAGCAACTCCGCCTGGCCCTGCGGGACTACCGCGAACTGACGGAGCGGCTCCTCCACATGTGACCGGCCCAGGCCGCCGGTTCAGCCCTGTCCGTCGACCGCCCGGCGCTCCCGCCACTCCCGCGCGACCTCTTCGACGTCGTACGGCTTCATTCCCAGCGGGGGGCCGGGCGGCGGCTTGAACATCATCTCGCGGATCTTCACGTTGACTTCGGTGATGATCTGCCGCGCGATCCGCTCCGAAGGGGCCGAGTACGCCGCAGCAAGGGCGTCCTCGGCCTCTTTGCGCAGCGCCAGCGTCGGCGGCAGCACGGAGATGCCCTCGCGGGCCATCTTCTGCTTGATCCACCACAGTTCGTCGTACGTCGTGTCGGCGCCGGACGGCAACGGCTTCCCCGCGCCCGGGAGTTGGGCGAACTCTCCGGCCTGCTCGGCGTCCCGGATCTGCTTGTCGACCCAGGACTCGAAGGACACACCTGGTGGCTTTCGCTCGGTCATGACTTCAATTGTGCCGGACGCGGTGACGCCAGGCGATTTATCATGCGCCCGCTGCTGTAAGGACACTTCAAGGGGGAGCGCACGTGCTCGAACTCACCATGGCCTCGGTCTCCGGGACGGACGAGGGCGCCACCGCCGGCATGCTCATGGCCGAGGCGCCCAGTGACCCGGGCGCGGTGCTGCGGGTGGGCCGGGACGAGACGGTGTGCCGGCTGGTGACACCGGACGACTGGCTGTTCATCTCGCGGGTCCATCTGGAGTTCCTGTGCGGACCCGAGGGCGTCTGGCAGGTGAGCTGGCTGCGCGGCTCCCAGCCCGACCCGTCCTCCGAAGTACGCCTGATCGTCGGCGAGTACGCCCAGACCGTCGGCTACGGCGGCAGCGTGCCGTTGCCGCGCGGCGGGAGCGGCGAGATCGTCATCCAGGACCGCACCGGGCCGCGCAGCGTCAACGTCGGCTTCTATCACGAGGGTTGAGTCACCCGGGAGGGCCGGGAGGGCCGGGAGGGCCGGGAGGGCCGGGCGAGCTAGGCCAGCACCCGTGCCAGCGCGAAACCGTCGTAGCCCTTCCTGCCCACCGTCTGGATCGCCGTCCCCGACAGGCGCGCGTGCGAGCCGATCAACTCGATCGCGGTGCGCGTGCCTTGGACGTCCGGCGACGTGTTGTCCGGGTCGGCGACCCGGCCGCCGCGGACCACGTTGTCGACGATGATCAGGCTGCCGGGGCGGGTGAGCTTGAGGGCCCACTCCACGTAGTGCGGGTTGTTGGCCTTGTCGGCGTCGATGAAGACCAGGTCGAAGGGGGCTGGGCCCTCGTCGGCGAGTTGGGCCAGGGACTCCAGGGCCGGGCCCACCCGTACCTCGACGACCTTGTCGAGGCCCGCGCGGGCGAGGTTGCGGGTGGCGACCTCCGCGTGCTTCGGGCTGAACTCCAGGGAGACCAGCCGCCCGTCGGCGGGCAGCGCGCGGGCCAGCCAGATCGTGCTGTAACCGCCGAGCGTGCCGATCTCCAGGATGCGCGCGGCGCCCTGGATCTGGGCCAGCAGATGCAGCAGCTTGCCCTCGGCCGCGCTCACGGCGATCTCCGGGAGCCCGGCGGCCTCGCTGTCCCGCAGGGCCGCCTCCAACACCTCGTCGTCCGGGGCGAGTTGGCCGATGAAGTAGTCGTCCACGTCGTCCCACACCTGCGACTCGCTCATGTGCTCGTGCCTTTCGTGTGTCCAGCCGTACGTCCGATGACGGGTGCCGACCACCCGTGCCGGCTCCCCGAGTTAACTACCCGGCGCGCGCGTCGGGGGCGGTGGAAACGCCGGTGGCGGCGGGATCACCGGCCGCCGCGTCCGCCGGGACCGCCGTACGGCCAGCAGGACGGCGGTCGTCGTGAGCACGGCCAGGCCCCCGCCGATCGTCAGCAGCCACGCCGGGACGCCCGCGACCTTGCTCAGGTGGTCCTCGTAGATCACCTGCTGGAACGTCGCGTCCGTCGCCGTGCGGCGGAGCAGGTGGTCGCCGGTGATGCGGGACGGGTCGGGGAACTCCTGGTTCACGGCGGTCAGGAACGGGGTGCCCTTGGCGAGGGCGGCCAGCGGGCCCGAGGTGGTGGTGACGCGGCCCGCGTAGGCGACCTGCGGGGGTGAGCCGCCGAGCGTGCTGCTGGGTTCCATGCGGTGGGCGGCGAGGATGTACAGGCCGAGCGACTGCGGGGTGCGGGCCAGCCGGGAGAGCCGCATCGGGTAGACGGGGGACTCGGCGGCGAAGGTGAGGTGCAGCGGGTCGAGGGCGCCCTGGAGCGGGGTGCCGGCGGCCGCGGGGGCGAGGCGGATCGCGACGTACTCCCAGCGCTGGTCGACGTACGGCTGAAGGGCCTGGTCAAGGCGGGACGGCAGAACGAACCCGTTCGTGTGCAGCCAGTCGCCGAGCGCGTCCGGGTCGGTGGCCGTCAGCCGGGCCACGTCGAAGGGGCCGAGCCGCTCACGGCCGACCACGCCCACTCCGGGGGCTGTCGCGGCGCCGGGCGGGGGGCCGCCGCCGGTGGCGCCGGAGACGAGCGGCCAGTCGCCGTCCTGGGGCCAGAAGTGCGAGCGGGCGCGGTGCACGGGCGCGGTGAGCGTGTTCAGCGCGTCGAAGAGCGCGGGGTCGGCGAGCGTGGCCGTGGCCCGGTGCGGCACCGGCATGATCCACGCGGCCCGGCGCGCGTCCCCGGAGACGGTGAGCCGCATCACGATCTGCTCCTGGCGCCCGTCCCAGCGCACCACGGACGCCTCACGCCCCACCGCCACCTGCTGCGCACCGCCCGGCACCAGTGCGCCGCAGCCGCATGCCCAGGCCGGGGACACCAGCGAGCCGAGTTGGAGGGCGAACAGCGCCAGGACGACGGCCGTCGCACGCGCGCGTGGCCGCCCCCGCGTCATCCTCCGGATCGACCCCCGCAACGAAACGATCAGTAAACCGATCATGTCCACAAGTTATCGGGCCACCGGGCCGGTCGGAAGCGCGCGGGTATTAGCTGTGCCCAGGCAACCCGGGGCCGACTATCGTCGTCCGGACAAAAGGGGGGCGGCCGTCAGGTGAAGGGGGGGTTGCCTGCGTCTCTCCCGCAGGGGGTGCGAACCTCATAGGGTTCCCAGAGGGAACAACCACGCGCGTGACGCGTGGGACGAGCGGGGCGGAGGCCTACGAGGCGTGGCGAACGTGGAGCACAGCGGGCGACCGGCGGGAGCCGCGGGAGCATTCGGGTCGGGTGCGGCCCAGACGGCCAGGGCACGGCTGCGCGTGGCGCGCCTGGGTCTGTGGCTGGTCGCTGCGGTCCTCGCCGTACGGCAGGTGGCCGTGGTCCTCAGCACCCCGCAGGGGGAGCGGCTGACGGATCTGGAGACATGGGTCGGTCCGAACGGCGTGCTGCATGTGAAGGGCTCGCTGTACGACTCGACGCAGTTCACCGGCACCCCCTTCGGCGGGCTCGTCCTCAAACCGCTCACCCGGGCCGCGGAACAGGCCCTCGGCTGGGGCTGGACCTTCGGCACGCTGCTGCTGGTCGTCGCGCTCGGCCTGGTCGTCTCCCGCGCCCTGCCCAAGCCCGTCACCCGCCGTGCCTCGCTGCTCGCCGCGCCCGTCGCGATCAGCCTGCTCATGCTGTCGCTGCCGGTGCGCAACACGCTCTGGCTCGGCCAGACCAGCATCATCCCGGTCCTGCTCGTGCTGCTCGGCTGCTTCACCGTGCGCGGCGAGCGCTCCAGCGGCGTGCTGATCGGCCTCGCCGCCGCGCTCCAGCCGACGGTGCTGCTCTTCGCGCCGCTGCTGTGGTTCACCGGCCGCCGCCGGGCCGCGATCACCTCCGTGCTGACGTTCGCCGCGAGCGTGGCGGTCGCGTGGGCCGCGATGCCGCACGACTCGTACACCTACTGGGTGCACCACATGGCCGGTGCCGGCCTCGGCGGCGCGGCGGACGGCCTCGGCAACCAGTCGCTGCACGGCGCGCTGCTGCGCCTCGGCCTCACCGGCCCGCTGGAGATCGGCCTGTTCCTGGCCCTCGGCGCGGCCGTCACGTTCCTGGGCCTGCGCCGGGCCGTGCGGTACGCGCGCGACGGGCAGTTGCTGCTCGCGGTCGCGGTCACCGGCTGCGCGGCGATCGCCGTGTCGCCCACGACCTGGCAGCACCAGCTGCTGTGGGTGCTGCTCGCGGTGGTCGGCCGGGTCGGCAAGCGGGCCTCGGACCGCTTCGTGTGGCCGGTCGCGGTGATCCTCGTGGTCACGCTGCCCGCGAAGATGATGCTGCCGAACATGGCGGCCCTCTACTCGCTGCGTGACAACGTCGTCCTGCTCATGGCCCTCGCCGCCGCGACCGCGATCCCGTTCCTGTCCCGCACCTCCGAGTACTACCGCCGCCCGATCCCCACGGAGTACGCCGAGCCGGTCCCGACCCGCTGGAAGCACGTCCCGCTGCTGCCGTTCCTGCGCCGCGTCCTGACCCGCCCGAACCTCCTCCTCGAACTCCTCCTGATCCGCGTCACCTACGCCGCCTACCAGAAGGTCCGCCTCGCGGCGACCGGCGGCACCAACTCGGGCGGCCGGGCCACGGCGGAACACCACGGCCACGAGATCCTCTCGATCGAGCGCTTCCTGCACATCGACATCGAGCACGCGGTCAACCACTGGGTCGTGAAGGTCGAGTTCCTCAAGGACTTCTTCAACTTCTACTACGAGTCCTTCCACTTCGTAGTCCCCCTCACGGTCATGGCGGTCCTCTACTGGCGCCGCCCGGTCGACTACCGCTGGGCCCGCTCAGCCCTGGGCTTCGCCACCCTCCTCGCCCTGGTCGGTTTCTGGCTCTACCCCCTGGCCCCGCCCCGCCTGCTCCCCGGCCTCGGCATCATCGACACGGTCCACGGCGTCCAGGACTTCTCCAAGCCGGACTACGGCACCCTCACCGCCCTCACCAACCAGTACGCGGCGATGCCGTCCCTGCACTTCGGCTGGTCCCTGTGGTGCGGCGTCGTCATCTTCGCCCTCGCCCCCAAGTGGTGGATGAAGGCCCTGGGCCTCCTGCACCCCTTCTTCACCGTCTCCGCGATCGTCGCGACGGGCAACCACTGGGTCCTGGACGCGGCCGGCGGCGCGGCGGTCGTCGCAGCGGGCTTCGGCCTGGCGTACCTCTTCCAGGGCCCGAGGGCACGCTCCCTACGGCCCCAACCGGCCCGGATCAACACCGAGTTGGAGCCGGCGACGGGCGACCGTATTCGGAGCTGATGCGGTACGGCCGTGTGCCGGTCACGTCTCGGGCGGGCGCCATCGTCCCGACGAGAGATCGCCGAGCAGTCGCCGACCGGCGACGGTGAACGGATGGTCGGGACCCAGGCCCCGTTCCCGCCTGGCCACGACGTCCGCCATCAGCTCGATCGCGGCGTCCATGTGGCCACGCGCGGCCTGGGTCCGGGAGAGAAGCTGCTGGGCCGAGAGCGCGATCGGGTAGTCGGGACCGAAGCGTCGCCGGTATGCCTCGGTGACCAGTCGTATCTCCTGGCCGGCCTCGTCGAAGCGGCCCAGCAGGTAGAGCGCCCAGGCCCGATTGTGGTGGGCGCCCAAGGTCACCGTGTGGTCGGCACCGAGGAACCGGACGCATTCCGAGGGCAGGGAGAGCAGCGTGCCGCCGTCCTCCGCGACGATCTCGGAGGCGGGCAGCAGCACCAGCATGCCGGAGCGGGAACGCAGTGTCAGGGGGTGCGCGGGGCCCAGTACCCTTCGCCGACCGGCGACCGTGCTCCGGACAAGGCGGATGGCCTCGTCCCGCCGCCCCAGATTTCCGAGCACCAGCTGAAGGCCGTGGCCGCTGTCCAAGGTGTCGGGATCGTCGGCTCCGAACAGCCGCTCCTGAGCGGCGCGGACGTGCCCGAGCAGAGCCTCGGCCTCGGCGTACCGGCCCAGCCGGAAGAGCGCTCGGCCGGCCCGGGAGCGGGCGGCCAGCACGAGACGGTGCTCCGCGCCGAGCAGCCGCTCGCCGAGGTCCGCCGCGGCCCGGGCGGTCTCCCAGGCGGACAGGTAGTCCCCCGTGCGGTGCAGTGCGATGGACAGCCGGGTCACCACGGCCAGTGCGTCAGCGGACGTCGACGGGTCGCCGATGCGTCGCAGCAGGGCGAGCCCATGAGGCACCAGCAGCCGGAGCAGCGGGTCGTGGGGACCCGCGTCGGGGACGTCGGGGACGGCCGTGTCGAGCAGGAGGACGGCTGTGGTGTCCAGAACCGGTACCTGTTCCGCGGGGGTCGCCGCCGCGACACTGTCGAGCAGTACCCCGTGGCTCTGCGCGCACCGCACGCCGACGTCGACCAGTTCGGTCAGCGATTGGTCGAGCAGCGCTCTCAGCGCGGTCTCACAACGGGCGCGGGGAAGGACACCGCTGATCCCGGCCCGGTCGAGCAGGGACAGCGGCAGTGGCTCGGGGGCGAAGCGGGCCAGCAGTCTCAGCAGCGCGGTCGCTTCGGGCAGTCCGCGGGCCTCGAATACGTCGAGCGTCAGTTGCCAGGTCAGGCCGACCAGGTGCCGTGGATCCCGCTCCGACAAGGCATCGGCTCCCCGGTCGATGAGCTCGACCCGCTCCCCTTCGTCCAGATGGCGTCCGTAGGTCTCCAACGTCCAGGGATCGAGAACCTGTTGGGAGAGGAAGCCGCCTGCCAGCGTGAGAGCGAGCGGTAACCGGCCGAGCCGTTCCGCGATCGCCGCGGCCTCCTCCTGCGTGCCGCTGTGCGGGGCGAGGTCGCGCAGTACCCGCGCGGCGTCCTCGCGCGGCAGTACGCCGATGTGCTGCAGCTCGGCCCCCGGCCACCAGTGGGCGGCCGAGCGGCGTGTGGTCACCACGACCGTGCCGAGTGGGCTCGTGCGCAGCCAGCTGCCGTCACGGAGGATCTCAGGCTGGTCGGCGTTGTCGAGCACCAGCAACCAGGGTTCCGCGGAGCGGTCGAGATACTGCCAGACGAGATCGGCGGCGGGACGGAGTCCGTTGCGGGCGGCCAGCAGTTCACCGTCGCCGGCACCCCGGTCGGCGGCGACGGCGAGCATTCCGGCGCGCAGGCTCGCGCGGTCGGAAGCGCTGACCCACAGACCCACCCTGCCGTATTCGGCGGTGGCCAGCTGGAAGAGCGTGCAGGCGACCGCGGTCTTGCCGCAGCCGCCCATGCCGTACAGCACGTAGACCTCTCCGCCCCGCCCCGCCCGCATACCGTCCCGCAGACGTTCCAGTACCTCGGCGCGGTCGCGCAGAACGACAGGAGGCCGGCCGACGGCCGGACGGCGAACCGAGTCGGGGCCGCTGGGCGGGGCCGCTGCATCGCCGTAGTGGTGGTGTTCGCTGATGTGCTGGTCACCCGAGGCCTGGAAGACACGGCCACGGTCCTCGGCGTGGCCGTCCATCGCGCCTGTCATCGCTCCGCGTTGTGCTGGTCTCGCCCGGCCTGATAGATCCGGGCCTGGCCGGATGCGCTGGCGTGCTGCGTGATCGCGGGGCCGGTCGCGTCCGGCGGCTGAAGTTCGTCAAGGAGTCCGCGTAGTTCCGCAGCCGCGCCCGGCTGGGCGGCGAGCAACCGCCGAAGCCGCCCCTGCCACTCCAGGTGCAGTTCGCCGAGTGTCTCCTGGTCGTCGGCGTCACCGGCCGCCAGGGCGTCTTCGCGGGTGGCTGCCAATTCGGCGGCGACAGCCTCGGCACGGTGGGGCTGCATTCTGCGCCACAGGTGCGTGATTCCGTCCTGGGTCCGCTGCCACGCGTCAGTGGCCATCAACGTGACCAGTGTGACCCCCGCGCTCTGTGCGAGTAAGGCTGCCTCCGGGTCCACAGTTCCCCCTGATCGGAAATTACGGATAGTCGGAATATGTGCCGAACGGTATATGTCTGCCGGGGTTTGGTGCCGGATCGTTTCGTGGCTGTTTATCGTCGCACTCCTGAGCGGGACGGGGCAACAAGGGGTTTGTTGGGCGCTAGACTGAGAAAACTCTGGCCCAATCGAGGGGGCGATGGCCATGACCAGACCGTGGGAAGCCGATCCGGCCACGACATTCAAGAAGCGCCTGGGGAAATCACCGCAGGAGTTGGGGAATACGACCGACGACCCCGACTGTCCCGACATCTGGGAACTCGAGAACGGGGACATCGCCGTCATCGGCCGGGATCTCACGGCCTCACTGGGCGGCAAACTCCCGACCGGGGTCTCCATCGGATCCGACGAACGGCTCGTGGTCATCCCGAGGAACATGTTGATCGCGGCGAAACCGGATATCCCGAATGTTTGATTCCTTCCCGGGCGCGGTTTCCGAGCGCATGGACCGCTCCACATACCATGCGGACTTCCGGCGGGTTCAGGAGAGCGGAATTCGGCACTTGAACAAGCTCGAACGAGGCCAGAACTTCAAAGAACGCGGATTTTCCAGCTGGGAGGCTTTCGCGGCCGGAGAATGGGACCGCGCCCTGTCCCTCGTCGAGGAGAAACGAGATGCCTATGCGCGGCAGTTCCGCGAGGCGGCGCGGCGGAATATCCTGAGGCGTCGTCTTCGCGTGGTGGAGTTACCTGTGACTCCGTACGTGCAATGGGAACTGTTCGTTCTGCGGCTGCGCGTCGAACTGGGCGACAACATCAAGGTGCTCGATGCCCGCAAGATCTCGGACATCGAAAAACACCGCCCTGTTCCGGAGGTGGTGATTCTCGGAGACGCCGCCATGTACGAGGTGCTCTACGACGACGACGGGAACGCGAGCGGAGCCAATCGCTTCTCCGATCGATCACTGATCCGGGAGACGTCGGCCGGGTTCGACGCGCTGTACGAGCGCGGTGACGACTTCCACGATTTCTTCGACAGGGAAATCGCTCCGCTGCCCCCACCCGCGATCGCTTGCTGAGCCGAGCGCCGAGCACCCCGTGCGCGATGGCCCCAACCGGCCCGGATCAACACGGAGTTGGAGCCGGCGACGGGCGACCGTATTCGGAGCTGATGCGGTACTCGCCCGCCGCGGGGACCGTCAGCCGGGTGAAGTCGCCGACCTTGGTGAGGCAGGCGCCGTCCGCGCGCAGCCAGGGCGAGTAGGCGACCCGGACGGTGACCGGTCCCGGCCGGGAGACGCGCACGACGAGATCGGCACTGGTCGTCCGTACGACCTTCCCCGGTTCCGAGACCAGGGGTACGGCGTCCCGCACCCGGTAGACCCGCCAGTGGGCGTCACGCCACACCGGCTCCAGCCAGGCCGGGCGCCGGTAACGGACCAGCGCCGCCTCGTCCTTCGCATAGCCGTCCGGGGTCGCCTCCGGCAGCACGACGAAGCCGACGGCCCAGTGGTCGAGCCAGGCCCGGTAGGTGGCCGCCGAGAACGTGCCGTCGTAGAAGAGCCGGGCCCGTTCCATGTCGAGCTGCCGGTTCCAGCCCCGGGCGAGGTTGATGTGCGGGGCGAGTTCGGAGGCCTCGCGGTGATCGCGGGCGGGGACCGCCTCGACCCGCGTCCGGCCGGAGCCGAGCGCCTCCAGCGTGTGGACGACCGGCTGCGTGTCGTGCGCCCAGGCCGGCACGACGGTGGACACCTGGAGGTCGTCCACGGTCTTCTTCCCAACCCAGGAGACGGAGAAGACGAGGGCGACGATCACCAGATTGCGCCCCGAGCAGAGGAGCGCCCCAAAGGGGCGCGGGGAACTGCGCGACCAGCCCCCACCGGCCCGCGCGGAACAGATACGAGGTGCACCCAGAAGTACGGCCAACAGCACTGCCGGAGCGAACAGTTCCGCGAACCGCTCCACATTCGTCCCCACCGGCGACGGCACGAGATACGTCACCACCGTCCCGGCCGCATACACCGCCCCGCTCCACCGAGCGACCCGCCAAGCCCGCGGAGCGAGCGTCGCCACGGCCAGCCCCAGCACAACCGGCGGCCAGATATGACTCGGCGGCATCAACTGCTCACCGGTGAACGGAAAGAAGACGGACGTCACGCCGACGACGAGCGCGGGCGGCACCATCAACCCCGCCGCCCGCCACCAGTCCCGCACAACAAGGAACGCGGCCCCTACGACCGCCAGGAACAGCCCCGCCACCGGGCTGGCCATGGTCGCGAGGGCGGCGTAGACCGCCGTAAGGACAAGCCGCCGCTCCCGCGTTAGCTGCACGCACGCGGCCAGCGCGAGGGCGATGCCGAGCGCGAAGGTGGTCCGGCCGGAGGCGACGTTGCACCAGAGGGCGAGCGAGCAGAGGAGGGCGGGGCCGAGGGGGCGGCGGATACCGGTGCGGGTGACGAGGACCGCCGCCAGCCAGGACGCCGCGAGCCCCGAGAGAACGGTCACCGTCCGCACCCCCACCGCGGCCATCAAGTACGGGGAGATCAGGCTGTAGTTGGCGGTGTGCATCCCGCCGTACCAGAACAGGTTGTACGCCGATCTCCCGTGCTGCGCCGCGAAGTCGGCCCACGCGTCCTGCGCGGCGAGATCGCCTCCGCCGGTGGCGAGGAACGCCCACCAGAGCGCGTACAGGGGGAGCGTGGGGAGGGTCGCGAGGAGGGGGAGGCGGTGGCGGGAGCGGAAGTTGTGGAGGAGTTGGTTCCGCTGTGGGGCCGTGTTCACCGGCCGGACCAGGGTGTGGTGTTCGGCGGGGAGCATGTGAACGGAGACGCGAAACGTGCGGGAAACGTTCATCGGGTGCGGCGGGAGTCACCAGGACGAGTGACTCCGCGCCGCTACCGGTGGACGAAGGTCCCGCCCGTGCTCCGCGCCGCTCACCGGGCGGTGGCTCAGAGGGCGAACTCGACGGGTTCCTCGCCCTGCGTGACGAGGCTCTTCCACAGGTCGCTGGGGTTGCCGGTGGAGGCGTTGCGGAACTCCTCCCAGTACCAGTCGGCGCCCAGGAGCTGCTTGACGCGGGGGACGGCGACTCCGTCGGGTCCGGTGTAGTAGCGGACCTTCTCGATCCTGCCGTCGGTGACCGCCTGGTAGATGGCCGCCGCGGTCACGGCCGGGCTGGAGCCGGTGCCCTGCATGCCGAAGAAGCGCCGCATGCCGGACCGGTAGTCGTCGGGGATGTCGCCCGCCTGATCGATCTTGGTGAAGATGCGGGTGGCGTGGGCGCCCGGGAAGACCGCCTTGACCGAGACGCCGAAGTCGGCCATCTCGACGTTGAGGCCCTCGGTGAAGGCCGCGACCGCCGCCTTGGAGGCGGCGTAGACGGCGGTGTAGGGGTAGCCCTGGTCGGCGCTGATCGAGGAGATGTTGACGATCACGCCGGACCGCTGCTCGCGGAAGTACGGCAGGAAGGCTTTGGTCAGGGCCATCAGGCCGAAGACGTTGGTCTGGAACTGGTCGTGGATCTGCTCCATCGACGCGGCCTCGACGGGGCCCATGTGGTAGTAGCCGGCGTTGTTCACCAGCGCGTCGATGCCTCCGAACTGGGTGGCGGCCTGTTCGGCGAAGGCGGTGTCGGCGCCCTCGTCGTTCACATCGAGCAGGAGGGTCTTCACGTTCGGCAGGTCGCTGTGGACGGCGAGGTCCGCCTCCTTGCGGACGGTCGCCACGACGTTCCAGCCCCGGGACGCGAACAGGCGGACGCTGTCGCGGCCGAAGCCGGACGTGGTGCCGGTGATGACAACGGTGCGGTTCATGACGGGGACTCCTTAGTGACTTGTACGTGTTCACGGATCACGGATCCGCAATTTCAGACCGGCGGTCTGTTGCGTTGTGCTCAACTTAAGGTACCGCCGGTCTGATGTCAAAAGACCGGGAGTCTGTAATATGTGGGCATGACTACTTTCCAGCGTGCGCGCAGCGAGGAGCAGCGAGAGGTCCGGCGGCGGGCGATCCTCGACACCGCCGCCGCCATGCTCGACGAGATGCCGGTGAGCGCGGTCAGCCTGAACGAGCTGAGCCGTCGCGTCGGCCTCGCCAAGTCGAACGTGCTGCGCTATTTCGAGTCCCGCGAGGCGGTCCTGCTGGAGCTGCTGGACCACGCCTGGAAGGAGTGGACGGCCGACCTGCCCGATCTGCTGACCGCAGGCGTCGACGCGGAGGCCGCGGTGGAAGTGCGCGGCGAGCAGTTCGCCGCGGTGGTCGGCGAGTCCCTCGTCGGGCGCCGCATGCTGTGCGACCTGCTCAGCGCACAGGCCGGCGTGCTGGAGCACAACGTCTCCCCGGAGGTCGCCGCCCGCTACAAGAGGGCCGCCGTCGCCAACGTCGACGCGCTCGCGGCCCTCGCCCGCGTGCACCTGCCCGAGCTGGGCGAGCGCGCTCCCCAGCTGGCCGCGTCCATGATCATGGTGATCGGTGCGGTGTGGATCCACGCCCGCCCGTCGCAGGCGATGCTCGCCGCCTACGAGGCCGACCCCTCGCTCGCCGTTCTGAAGATGGACTTCGCCGTCGCCCTCCAAGAAGCGCTGGCCACCCTCACCGCCGGCACGCTCGCCCGCACTTCTCTCTGAATCCGCCCCCCAGAGTCACCGAATCCCACCCCCCAGAGTCACCCCCCTCATGCCTCATGCCTTAGGAGCAGCCATGCGCGTCATCGTCTTCGGAGCGTCCGGAATGGTCGGCCACGGCGCACTGCGCGCCTGTCTCCTCGACGAGGACGTCACCGAGGTCCTCGTCGTCGTCCGCAGCCCTCTTCCTCTGGACCATCCGAAGCTGCGGCAGATCGTCCACACCGACTTCAGCGACTTCACCGCCGTCCAGGACCAGTTGACGGATCTGGACGCCTGTTTCTTCTGCCTCGGCGTCTCCGCCCTCGGGCGCGCTGAGGACGAGTACACCCGCGTCACCTACGGCTACACCCTCGCCGCCGCCCGCGCCCTGCAGGCCGCGAACCCCGAGCTGACCTTCGTGTACGTCTCCGGCGAGGGCACGGACAGCACCGGCAGGAGCCGCCAGATGTGGGCCCGCGTCAAGGGCCGCACCGAGAACGCCCTGCTCGCCATGCCGATGCACGCGTACATGTTCCGCCCCGGCTACATCCAGCCCGTCGGCGGCGCCACCTCCCGCACCCCGGGATACCGCGTCCTGTACCGCGTCACCGCGAGCCTGTACCCCCTCCTGCGGCGAGCCTTCCCCCGCCACGTCACCACCACCGACGCCGTCGGGCACGCCATGCTCGCCGTCACCCGGCTGAAGGGCGCGGGCCCCACGGTGTTGCACAGCGCCGACATCAACCGCCTCGTCGCGGCCGGGCCCGGGCAGTCGCCCGAGTCTCCCCGCTCCTGATATTCGGCTTGGCGCCCATGGGTCGTGCCTGCGTAGGATCACACCCTTGACCGGGGTGAACACCTTTGACGGGGTGAACACCCTTGATTCCGGGGGGAATTGTGCGGATTCTGCTGAGCTCGACGTGCGCCGCCGTACTGCTGGGCGGGGGAGCGGTCGGCTGCGGGGCCGACTCCGCGAAGGAGGACTCCGCCAAGCTGACGCCCTCGGCGGCCGTGGCGGAGGTCGCGGAGAACTCCGAGGACATCACCTCGCTCCGCTACCGGGTCACCGGGACCGTGCCCGAGAGGGGGCGCATCGCGGCCGAGGCGTCCATGAAGACGGAACCGACGGCCATGACCATGGTGATGACCGTGGCCGGTGCGCGTACGAAGGGCGGGCTGGGCATCCGCTTCGTCGACGAGGCGATCTACCTCGGCGGCAGCGGCCCCCACCCGGCGAAGTGGCGCGGAAAGAGTTGGGTCAAGGCCGCGCCCGCCGTGTGGGGGCGGGGCGCGTCGAACAACAACTCCTATGGCCTGCTGCCCCGTTCACTGGAGGTGAGCCCGGTCGTGCAGTCCACGTTCCTGGCCGGTTCCAAGGACGTGCGCAGGATCGGTACGGAGACGGTCGACGGCACCAAGGCCATGCACTATCGGGGAACGGTCACCAGCGGCGACCTGCGCGCGTCCCAGAGCGCCACCAAGGACAAGGCGACCCGGGACGTCCGTATGGAGCGGGTCGACCAGTTCGTGAACCAGGGTGTCGACGGCGCCCTCACCATGGACCTGTGGGTCGACGGCGACGACCACGCCAAGCAGTTCCGTCTGCGGGGCAGGACCATCCCCACGCGGAACGACACCGACGGCGGGACGCTCGACCTGACCGTCACCTTCCTCGACCTCAACCCGTCCGTGAGCGTCAAGACCCCGCCCGCCGAGGACACCACGGACACCGCCGAACTCTCCGGCTGACGGCCCGAGTTCAGGAACACTCGAACCACACCGTCTTCCCGCCCCCGGCCGCCCGCGTCACCCCCCACTTGTCCGTCACCGCGTCCAGGATCACGAGCCCGCGCCCGTTCTCCGACTCGGCGTCGAAGTCGGTGTGCAGGTCCGGGAGTTGGGACGAGCTGTCGCTCACCTCGACCCGTACGCCGACCGCCCGGCGCAGCAACAGCAGCCCGCAGCGCCGGTCCGGAACATGCCGTACGACATTGGCGACCAGCTCCGTCACGGCGAGTTCGACGGTGTCGGACAGCTCCGGGATGCCCCACTCCAGGAGGAACGAGCGGACGATACGGCGGATGTGCCGGGCCGAGTGTTCACCCACGGTGAGGTGCATGACGTACTGCTGGCGGTGCGGAACGGCCAGCATGGCGGGGGGAATTGGTTCGTTCACGCTACGAGACTGACGCCTCGTCGCTACCCTCGGCAATGGCGTGAATACAACCCGTTTACGGGTGCGCATTGTCAGGAGACAGGGGGTTTCGCATGCACATCGCCACGCTTGATCCAGGGGCTTCGGCGCTGGACTACTACGGCTACGAATTGCGTCGCTATCGAGAAGCGGCTGGTCTCACCCAACGCCAGCTCGGCGTCATCATCAACTACACCGGGTCAATGATCGGTCAGATCGAGACCGCGAAGAAGTTGCCCACGCTGGAGTTCAGCAGGCAGGTCGACGCCGCGCTCAACACCGGTGGGCTGCTGACCCGGTTGCTCGACCTGGTGCTGCGCAGCCAACTCCCCGCGTGGTTCCGGCAGGTGGCCGAGTTGCAGACACGGGCTGTCGAGATCCTCAGCTTCGAGACGCACATGATCCACGGCCTCCTACAGACCGAGGCGTACGCGCGTGCCGTGCTCGGCGCGTTGGACCAGGGCAACCTCGACGACCGCACCGCAGTGCGGCTGGCTCGACAGAACATCTTCGAGAAGGAGGAGCCGCCCGTCTTCTGGGCGATCCTCAGCGAGTCCGCTCTGTACCAACAGATCGGTGGGCCCGAGGCGATGAGGGGTCAACTCGCGCGCCTGTTGGCATATGAGGACAACCCCCGAGTCAACATCCAGATCCTGCCGTTCGCGGTGGGAGCTCACGCGGGGCTACAAGGTTCGTTCGACCTCTATCGGTTCGAGAGCGACCCGACGATCGTCTACACGGAGGGCTATGGCGGCAGCGGGTATCCAACCGCCAACCCAGCCACCGTCAAGAAGTGCTCGCTCCGTTACGATCATCTCCAGGCTGCCGCTCTCTCCATCAAAGACTCGGCGAAGCTGATGCGGCGCGTAATGGAGGAACGTTATGGGGAACAACGCGATGCCGACGGGGACTCAGTGGCGGAAGTCCAGCTACAGCGGTGACGAGGGCGGCAACTGCATAGAGATCGCCGAAACCCCCTGCACCACCACCCCGAACACCCCCACTCTCGCCATCCGCGACTCCAAGACCCCGGCGGGGCCGATCCTCACCCTCGGCCCCGCCGCGTTCACGACCTTCGTCAACTGGTCCGCTACGACGGCTGGTTGACCTCGAAGTAGTAGTCCTGGTCGAGGTCGGCAAGCAGGCCGATCCGTGTCGGGGTCCAGCCGAACCGCTCCCGGGTCAGCGTGCTCGTGCCTACCAGGTCGGACGCGACGTAGTGGCCCAGCCAGCCGAAGTGGGTCTCGGCCTCCTCGACCGGCACGCTTGTCACCGGTAGGTCCAGCCGCCTGCCGATGACCTCGGCGATCTCCCGTCCGGGTACGCCCTCGTCGTCGACCGCGTGCAGGACCGTGCCCGCCGGCGCGTTCTCCAGAGCCAGCCGGTACAGCACCGCCGCGTCGTCGCGGTGGACGGCGGCCCAGCGGGTGCTGCCGTCGCCGACGTACGCGGAGACGCCCTTGGCGCGGGCGATGTCGATCACGGCGGGGACGAAGGCGTGATCGCCCTCGCCGTGCACCTGCGGAAGGCGGATCACCGAGACGCGGACGCCCCGCGCTGACGCCGCCAGGGCTGTGACCTCCGCGGGGAGGCGCGGCAGGTCGGGGCGTTCGGCGGGGTCGGGTACGTCGTCCTCGGTCCGGCCGTGGCTCATGACGGAGCTGAGGACGAAGGGGCGGTCCGAGCCGGAGAGCGCGCCGAACAGGGTTTTGGTCGCGCTCAGGTCCGTTGCCACGGAGGCCGCGTAGTTCGAGAAGTCGTGGATGAAGCCGGTGTGGATCACGCCGTCGGACGCCGACGCGCCCGCGCGCAGCGCGTCCAGGTCCTCCAGTGAACCCCGGTGCACCTCGGCCCCGGCCTTCGCGAGCCGGTCCGCCGACTCGTCGGAGCGGGCCAGGCCCAGCACTTGGTGTCCCGAGTCGAGCAGTTCGCGGACCACGGCACCGCCGACGAATCCGGTCGCTCCGGTGACGAAAACACGCATGACGAAATCACCCCAGGTGGGTTGGGAAGTGGTGTGCTTCCAGCCTGCGCTCGCCGCACCCCGCCCGTCCAAGACCGACTCCGGAAGACGTGATTCATTTCCGGTATCAGCGCAGCTCGTACCGTCGTACAGTCGAAGGATGAGTGACCTGGACCTGCGCCTCGTCCGCTGTTTCACCGTCGTCGCCGAGGAACTGCACTTCGGCCGGGCGGCAGCCGCGTTGCATCTCGCGCAGCCGTCCCTCAGTCGTCATGTGCGGCGGCTCGAAGGGGAGTTGGGCGTCCAGCTCTTCGACCGGACCACACAGGGCACCCAACTCACCGAAGCGGGGGCGGCGTTCCTGCCCCGGGCCCGGGAGCTGTTGCGGTCGGCGGAGGAGGCGGCGGCCGTGGCGCGGGCGGTCGGGCGGCCGAGCCGGGTCGTCATCGGGTTCATGACCGGGCTCATCGTCACCCCGGCGGTGCTCGCCCTGCGCGCGCGTCTCCCGGAGGCCGACGTGCACAGCCGCTTCCTCGGCTGGGGCGAGCTGCCGTCCGCCCTGCTGGAGCACCGGGTGGACGTGGTGGTGGGCCGACTCCCGTTCCCCACCGAGGGGTTGAGCGTGAGCGTCCTCTACGAAGAACCCCGCGTGCTGATGCTGCCGGTCACTCACCGGCTGGCGGGCAAGCAGTACGTCACCCTCGACGACATCGCGGACGAGCCCGTACCCCGGTTCCCCGACCCGGAGTTCAGCGCGTTCTGGCGCGTCGACCCACGCCCGGACGGCCGTCGGGCGCCGGACGGTCCGCTCATCAGGGAGCTGGAGGACAAGCTCGAACTCATCGCCGCGGGGGAGGCGGTGGCACTCGCTCCGGCCGGCGCCGTCTCGAAGGGGCTGCGGGCCGATGTGACCACGGTCCCGATCGAGGGTGTCGCCCCCATCCCGGTCGTCCTGGCCACCCGCGCAGGCGAGGAGCGCCGCCCCCTGCTCGCGGCCTTCCGCGCCTGCGCCGAGGATCACCTGACCCCCGCCGACTGGTCGGCTACAGCCGCTGGATGATCGTGCCCGTCGCCAGCGCCCCGCCCGCGCACATCGTGATGAGCGCGAACTCCTTGTCGGAGCGCTCCAGTTCATGCAGGGCCGTGGTGATCAGCCGCGCGCCCGTCGCGCCGACCGGATGGCCGAGGGCGATCGCACCGCCGTTCACGTTGACCTTCTCCAGGTCCTGCTCGAAGACCTGCGCCCAGCTCAACACCACTGACGCGAACGCCTCGTTGATCTCGACGATGTCGATGTCCTTGAGCGTCATGCCCGCCTTGCCGAGCACGGCACGCGTCGCGTCGATCGGCCCGTCCAGGTGGAAGTGCGGGTCCGATCCAACCAGCGCCTGAGCCACTATCCGCGCCCGGGGCCGCAGCTTCAGCGCCCGCGCCATCCGCTTCGACGCCCACATGATCGCGGACGCGCCGTCGCTGATCTGCGAGGAGTTGCCCGCCGTGTGCACGGCGGTCGGCATCACCGGCTTCAGCCGCGCCAGCGCCTCCATCGACGTGTCGCGCAGGCCCTCGTCCCGGTCGACGAGCCGCCACATGCCGTGCCCGGCGCGCTGCTCGTCCTCCGTCGTCGGCACCTGGACGGCGAACGTCTCCTTCTTGAAGCGCTCCTCGGACCAGGCGATGGCCGCCCGCTCCTGCGAGATCAGGCCGAGCGAGTCGACGTTCTCGCGGGTCAACTGCCGGTTGCGGGCGATGCGTTCGGCGGCCTCGAACTGGTTGGGCAGGTCCACGTTCCACTCGTCCGGGAACGGCTTCCCGGGTCCGTGCTTCGACCCCGAGCCCAGCGGCACCCGTGACATCGCCTCGACGCCACAGCTGATCCCGACGTCGATGACCCCCGCCGCGATCATGTTGGCGGTCATGTGCGAGGCCTGCTGCGAGGAGCCGCACTGACAGTCGACCGTCGTGGCCGCCGTCTCGTACGGCAGGCCCATGGCCAGCCAGGCGTTGCGCGCGGGGTTCATGGACTGTTCGCCGGCGTGGGTCACCGTGCCGCCGACGACCTGCTCGACGCAGTCGGCGTGGATGCCGGTGCGGCCCAGCAGTTCACGGTAGGTCTCGCCCAGGAGATAGGCGGGATGGAGGTTGGCGAGCGCTCCGCCGCGCCTGCCGATGGGGGTGCGTACGGCTTCCACGATGACGGGTTCCGCGACCATGGGACACGTCCTCTCCTCGTACACCGCGCGGCGCGGGCGTCCCGGCCACCCGCCACGCAAACTAGTACGCGTTCTAGTTCTGTGTGCAGTCTGCTGACAGGCCGTCCACAACCGCAAGGGTCGTGCAGGGAATTCGGGTTGCCGTACCTCTTGCGAGTTCTAGAACCCGTTATTACCTTCACGACACATTCCTGATGGGCCGTCAGAATCAGGCTGGAGTACCCATGCCCTGTCCAGCTCTCCCCGAGGGGTTCGACCTCACCGACCCGGACCTGCTCCACCACCGCGTCCCGCTCCCGGAGTTCGCCGAACTGCGCGCGGCCGAACCGGTGCGCTGGATCCAACAGCCCCTCAACATCGCGGGGTTCCAGGACGAGGGCTACTGGGCCGTGACCCGGCACGCCGACGTCCGGTACGTCTCCACGCATCCGGAGATCTTCTCCTCGACGCTCAACACGGCGATCATCCGCTTCGGCGAGCACATGACGCGCGAGTCGATCGACGTCCAGCGGCTGATCCTGCTCAACATGGACCCGCCCGAGCACACCCGCGTCCGCCAGATCGTCCAACGAGGCTTCACACCAAGGGCGATCCGCGCCCTGGAGGAACGCCTGCGCGACCGGGCCCACTCGATCGTGGCGGGCGCCCGCGCCCACCCCGGCCCCTTCGACTTCGTCACCGAGGTCGCCTGCGAACTGCCCCTCCAGGCCATCGCCGAACTCATCGGCATCCCGCAGGAGGACCGCGTCAAGATCTTCGAGTGGTCCAACAAGATGATCGCGTACGACGATCCCGAGTACGCCATCACGGAGCAGGTCGGCGCCGAGTCCGCCGCCGAACTCATCGCCTACGCCATGGGCATGGCCGCCGAGCGCAAGCAGTGCCCGGCCCACGACATCGTCAGCACGCTGGTCGCCGCCGAGGACGAGGGCAACCTGAACTCCGACGAGTTCGGCTTCTTCGTGCTGATGCTCTCGGTGGCCGGAAACGAGACCACCCGCAACGCCATCACCCACGGCATGCACGCGTTCCTCACCCACCCCGAGCAGTGGGAGCTGTACAAGCGGGAGCGCCCGTCGACCGCCGCCGAGGAGATCGTCCGCTGGGCGACCCCGGTCAACGCCTTCCAGCGGACGGCGACCCAGGACACCGAGCTGGGCGGCAAGTTGATCAGGAAGGGCGACCGGGTCGGTATCTTCTACGCCTCGGCCAACCACGACCCCGAGGTCTTCGAGAACCCGGACCAGTTCGACGTCATGCGCGACCCGAACCCGCACCTGGGCTTCGGCGGCGGAGGCCCGCACTACTGCCTCGGCAAGTCCCTGGCGGTGCTCGAAATCGACCTGATCTTCAACGCGATCGCGGACGCGATGCCCAACCTGACGCTGACGGGCGACCCGCGCCGGCTGCGCTCCGCGTGGATCAACGGGGTCAAAGAGCTTCAGGTGACCGCCGGTTGAGGTGACCCCGGTCGACCTCACAGCTCGGGCCGGCGGCATCCCGGCGCCGCCGGCCCGTCCCCTGCTCATGTCCGCAAAGCTGTCGCTTACTTCCGTACGGCGAACTTCATCAGTTCCCGCTCGTCCCCCTGCTTGATGTTGCCGGTCTCGTTGATGACCTGGAGCTTCCAACTCCCGCCCTCGCGGATCGCCTTGGCGACCGCGCAGCCGTTGTGGTCGCTGAGCAGGTTGGGCCAGATCTCGGCCACCTGCTGGGTGCTGCCGCCCGTGGCGTCGTAGACCTTGAAGGCGATGTTGCGGGCCTTCCGGAAGGAACTGCCCTTCTTGTAGGCGGCGGCGACGAAGACGATCGACGTGATGTTGCCGGGTATCCGCGCGAGGTCGACGGTCACCGTCTCGTCGTCGCCCTCGCCCTTGCCGGTCTGGTTGTCACCGCTGTGCACCAGCGAGCCGTTGCCCAGTGGGTCCACGGAGTCGAGGCCCGCGAGCCGTACCGGGTCCTGGCCCTGCATCGCGATGGCGATCAGGTCGAGGTCCGTACCGGCCTTCTGGCGCAGCTTCCCGACGAAGCCGCCGCTGCTGCCGACGGTCGGGTCCCAGGACGCCCCGATCTCCAGATGGGTCACTCCGTCCAGATCCGCCGGACCGTCTTCCTTCGTGAGCGTGATCATGCGTGATCGATCCTCTTGATCGTGGGACTCAGACGCACGAATTCTGCCCTCTTGACCGGCCTTTGGGCTACTCCCGGCCAGATGCGGTCATCGCGAACACTCCGGCGGCCAGGGCCGCGAGCAGGAGTGGGTAGCGCAGGCCGTGGTGCAGAGTGAGCCAGGCGCCCAGGAACGCGCCCGCGACCATGCCGACGACCGCGAGGCCGCGGCGGAGCGAACCGGGGCCCCAGCCGTTGCCCGCGACCGAGTCGGCGACCAGTGCGGTCAGGGTCGACGTCAGGACCGTGGTGGTCGAGATGTCGGCGACCTTGAGCGTGCGGACCGCCGCGTTGCGCAGCCCCATCGCGAAGGCGGTGAGGGCGATGAGGGGGTAGGTGGTGGCATGGTCCCCCGGTGCGGCGAAGGCGATGACGGCCGCCACACCCACCAGTACGGCCTCCGCGCCGAGACTCACCCGGGCCCACTTGCGCCGCGACCCGGTGTCCATCCGTACCGAGATCCGGCCCCCGGCCACCACACCCACGAGGAAGGCGCCGAGCGAGGTGAGGTTGTGGAACACCGAGAACCCGGGCGCCCCGGCGGCGGCGAAGCCCAGCACCACCACATTGCCGGTCATGTTCGCGACGAAGACATGCCCGAGGCCCAGATAACTGACCGCGTCGATGAGCCCGCTGACCACGGTCAGCCCCAGCAGCACGGCCACCAGCCGCACCCCGCGCGCTTCGGGATCGTAGGACTGGGGTGGTGTGTTCTCGGCCATGAACGCAATGTAGCGGCGGCCCCCGGTGTGCCGGGGGCCGCCGCTGTGTGGTGCGTGTGTGGAGCCGGTGATCAGTACCAGCCGTTGGACTGCCAGAAGTTCCAGGCGGCCGCGGGGCTGCCGTAGCGGGAGTTCATGTAGTCCAGGCCCCACTTGATCTGGGTGGCGGCGTTGGTCTTCCAGTCGGAGCCGGCCGAGGCCATCTTCGAGCCCGGGAGGGCCTGGACCAGGCCGTAGGCGCCGGAGGAGGAGTTCGTGGCGGTGACGTTCCAGCCGCTCTCGTGCTCGACGATCTTGCTGAACGCGTTGTACTGCGCGGCGCTCGGGATCATCTTGTGCGCGATCGACTGAGCGGAGGAGGCGGAGGTCGTCGCGGCCTGGGCGGGAGCCGAGGTCAGCACGAGACCGGTGGTGGCGGCGGCCAGAGCGGCGGCGGTCAGGGCCTTCTTCGGGGAGGCGATGCGAGCGACGATGCGGGAGACGGACACGGAGAACCTGTTTCTTCGGGGACAGAGGCGTCGTACGCCTGCCGGTGTCACGCGGTGCGCGGCGGGGGCAATGCGTCGGCGCCGAGGCCCGTGAGGACTCGTCGGCGCCGTGCGACTGCTCCAGAGAAACACTCTCGATCCGTGTCCGCAAAGACCCCTTTTACTAGTTGTGGTCGCATGTGGGTGAAAGATGAACTGTGTGACGTGGCTCTCAAACCCCAGGTCAGAGGGCGTTTGGGACGCGTACATGTCATGCCTAAACACTACTAATCCCAGTAGTTCGTGACATGGGTCATGTGGGCCGCTTCACCACCTCTGTGACGGCCGGTGCGCGCCGCCTCACACAGGGGTTAGATTTCTGGCCATGCCAGCCACGGGGAAGCTGATCGGTTCCGGCCGTACCGCCGACGTCTACGAGATCGACGAGGCGTGGGTGCTGCGCCGCAATCGCGAGGACTGGGGGGACGCGGCGGCCGAGGGCGCGGTGATGGAGCATGTGCGGGCCCACGGCTATCCCGTGCCCCGGGTGCGGCCGGGCGACTCGCGCACCGAACTGGTCATGGAACGGCTGAGCGGGCCCACCATGGTGGAGGCGATCGTCGCGGGCACGATCGACACGGTGGAGGCGGGGACCGTACTCGCTTCTCTGCTACGGCAGCTGCACGCGGTCCCCGGTCGGCGCCCCGGCACCCGCGTGCTCCACCTCGACCTCCACCCGGAGAACGTGCTGCTCACCCCGGACGGCCCGCGCGTCATCGACTGGGCCACGGCGGAGGACGGCGACCCCGGGCTGGACTGGGGGCTCTCCGCGATCATCCTCGCCCAGGTCGCCGTGGACGACGACCAGCCGGTCGCCGGACCGGCCCGCGCGCTGCTCGTCTCGCTGCTCGCGGATCCGTCAGGGCTCACGGGGGAGGGGCTGGCCGAGGCGCGGCGGAGGCGGGCGGTCAATCCGACGATGACTGCGCGTGAGGTCGAACTGCTCGGTGTCGCGGCGGAGTTGGTGCGGTCGGTCGCGCTTCTGCCGTAGCGGCGGAGGAGGCCAGGAGGGCGAGCTTGTCCGCCGCGTCGGTGCCCGGGTCCGGGTGGTAGATGACGAGGGTCCGGCCCGGGGCCCCGTCGATGCTCAGGCGCTCGCGGTTCAGGTGGAGGGCGCCGACCTGGGGGTGGTCGAGGTACTTGGGCGCGGCCTCGCAGGACTGGACGTCGTGGCGGGCCCAGAGCCGGCTGAACAGGGGGCTGGCGAGGGAGAGTTCGCCGACCAGCTCGATGAACCGGGGGTCGTCGGTGTCGGTGCCGACCGCCTCGCGGAAGGCGGCGACGATGCCTCCGCTGGAGTTCTCCCACTGCGGGTGGAGCGCCTGCTCGGCGGGGTCGAGGAACAGCGACCGCAGGCGGTTGGCGCCCGCCGTGAAGCGCGGTGACAGGGCGGTCGCGAGGGCGTTGGCGGCGAGGACGTCGAAGTAGCGGCCCTCGACCAGGGCCGGCAGCGGGAGCGTCGTGAGCAGCTTGGCGATGCTGGGCGGGACCGTCTCCCTGCGGCGCTGCGGGCGGGCGCGCTGCCTGCGGGGGCCGTCGGCGCCGAGGCGCAGCAGGTGGGCCGTCGCGGTGGCGTCGAGCCGCAGCACGCGGGCGATGGCTTCGAGGACCTGCGCGGACGGGTTGCGGTCGCGGCCCTGCTCAAGGCGCAGGTAGTAGTCGGCGCTGATACCGGCCAGCATCGCGACCTCCTCGCGGCGCAGGCCCGGCACCCGCCGTACCCCGTAGACCGGGATACCGGCCTGTTCGGGCGTGACGAGTTCACGGCGGGCGCGCACGTACTCGCCCAGCAGGTTCGGTTCGTCGGCCATCTCGTCACTGTAGATCGGGCGGGTGGGGGGCTGCCTGGTCCTGTCACCCCCAGGGTCGGCGGGGCCCTGGTTGGGGTGCGGGGCGGGCGGCAGCGTCGGCGGTGGCCGGTCGAGAGCCGACCTAAGGCGTGCTGATCAGTGACGCCGGCCACCACACCATGGAGCGACAAGCATGTCCACATATCTGCTGGTACACGGCGCCTGGCACAGCGGGCGGGCCTGGGACCGGGTGGTCCCGCTGCTGACGGCGGCCGGGCACCGGGTGTTCGCGCCGTCCCTCACCGGTTACGGCGACAAGGCGGGGCTGCTCGGCCCCGAGGTGGGTCTCGACACGCACGTCGACGACGTCGTCGGGCTGATCACCGAGGAGGGCCTCACCGATGTGGTCCTGGTCGGGCACAGTTACGCGGGGCTGGTCGTCTCGGGCGCGGCCAACCGGCTCCCGGACCGGATCGCCCAGCTCGTCTACCTGGACGCGATGGTCCCGGTGGACGGCGAGCGCGCGACCGACATCCTGCCGGTGACCCAGGTCCTGATCGACATGGCCGCGCAGTCCGACACTCCCTGGCGGATTCCGCCGCTGCCCGAACTCCCGCCGCCCGGGGGCCTGTTCGGGGTCACCGACCCGGCGGACATCGCCTGGCTGCGCACGATGGTCTCCGACCAGTCGGCGCTCTGCCTCCAGCAGCCCGTCCACCTGGACAACCCCGCCGCGAACGCGATCCCCCGCACGCACATCCACTGCGTGGGCAGCGAACCGGAGGGCTTCGAGCGCAGGCCCGTCCCCGCTATCCAGCCCAACGGCACCCCGGCACAGGTGTGGGAGCTGGAGACCGGCCACGACTGCATGATCACCAAGCCCGCCGAACTCACCGACCTGCTCCTCAAGTTGGGCTGAACCCGCCGGGCCTCAGACCCGCACCGGCGCGGGCACCCCCGTCGGCTGGCACAGCACGAGCGCCAGGTCGTCGGTGGGCGGCCCGCCGGTGTGGGCGAGCAGCCGCTCGTACAGCGCGTGCAGGGCCGCGTCCGGCGTCGGCTCGCTCAGGGCCGTGGCGGACTCGGTGAGGAGGGCGAACGGGGTGCCGTCCGGGGCGCGGGACTCGGTGAGGCCGTCCGTGTAGAGGAGGAGCCGGTCACCGGGCTGGAGCCGGACCCGGTACTGCCGCGGCTCCGGGTGCAGGCCCAACGGCAGGGCGGGCACCCGGGGTTCGAGCAGTTCCAGCCGCTGCCCGGAGCGAAGAGGCGCCGGATGACCGCAGTTGACCAGCCGCACCTCACCCGGCCCGAACTCCACCAGCACCGCCGTGACGAAGTCCTCCGGGGCGAGATGCGGAGAGAGCCGGGCGTCGATCCCCTTCGCGAGGGTGGTCAAATCCGGGGCGGTGTAAGCGAGTTCGCGAAACGCGGTGACCGTGTCGGACGCCGTACGCAGCGCGTCCAGCCCATGTCCGCGCGCGTCCCCGACCAGCACCCGCAGGCCGTACGGCGTCACCGCGAGGTCGTACAGATCGCCGCCGACGGACGACTCACGGCTCGCGCAGTGGTACCGGGTGGAGACGTGCGTGCCGGACAGGGTGCGGGAGAGGGGCCGCAGGATCGCCTCCTGCGTGATCCGGGCCACCTCCCGCGCCTCCGCGAGCCGCTCCCGCAACCGCCCCCGCTGCCACGCCCCGTACACACTGCACGCGCACCCCAGCAGCAGCCCGCCCCACCGGACGGCGAACCCGGCACTCACCTGCGTCCCGGCGCCGAGCCCCGCCGCGAGCGCGAGCAGGACCGTCCAGCAACTGACGAGAAACGTACGCCGGGCACCGAGAAACGCCGCGGCCATCAAGGGCCCGATCGCCAGCAACGGCAGGATCGGCTGCACCCGCCCGATCAGCAGGCCGGGCGCGGCCGCGAGCAGACAGCCGACGGGGGCGACGAGAAAGCCCATCGGGCCGGCGAGGAACCCCGCCGGTGCCTTGCGGAATCCCGCCCGTACCGTGCGGGCACCCATCGGCACCCTGCGGACTCGGCGTCTCCCATCCATCGCGTTCACGCCATGACGATCGCTGAATTTCCGGCTCTTCACCCGCGCCAACCGGGAGTTGATCAGCTCTCGATCATGAGGAGTCGAAAGCAGCCCGCAAGTGGTCGTAATGGACGGTTATTTCGTGGGTATCGCGACTATTCCGGGCAGGCGTGGACCGCGTTCCGGGACACGCGCGTGGAGCCGGTGGTGTGCGGACACACTGGGCCTCGTGCCGGACACGACTCACCCGAACCCCGGGAACCTCGGGAATCTGCCGCCCGAGACCCATAGTTTCGTCGGGCGGCGCGCCGAACTCGCCCTGCTCCGGGCGCTGTTGGACCCGGGCGGCGGCCCGGTGGGGCGGCTGGTGAGCGTGGTCGGGGTCGGTGGGGTCGGCAAGACACGGCTGGCCCTGCGCGCGGCGGCGGAGGTGCGGGAGGCGTATCCCGACGGCGTCTGGCTGACCGAGTTGTCGCCCTTGCACACGCCCGGGCTCGTGGATCTCGCCGTCATGGAGACCCTCCGGCTCGCCGACCAGTCGACCCGCCCGGTGATCGACGTCATCGCCGAATGGGCCCGCGGCAAACGGCTGTTGATCGTCCTCGACTCCTGCGAGCACCTCCTCGCCGACTGCGCGAAGGTCGCCGCCGCGCTGCTGTCCCGCGCACCCGGGCTGCGCATCCTCGTCACCAGCCGGGAACGGCTCGCCCTGCCCGGCGAGGAGGTCCTCCACCTCGAACCGCTCCCCGTGGACGGCGGCGCCGACGGGAGTGCCCCCGCCGGTGACGCCGTGGCCCTGTTCGCCGAGCGCGCCGCCGACGCCGGGCGCCCGCTCGGCGACGACGACCTGGCCGGCCGCGCGATCGCCGCCGCCGTCTGCCGTCGCCTCGACGGCATCCCCCTCGCCCTCGAACTCGCCGCCGCCCGCCTCGCCGACCTCACCCTCGACCAGCTCCATGCCCGGCTCGGCGAACGCCTGCCCTCACTCCCCGATCTCCCCTCGCCCTTGGACCTGTTGAGCTCCGAGCCCGGTGAACGCCCGCCCCGCCACCAGACCTTGCGCACCGCCATCGGCTGGAGCCACGAACTCTGCGCCCCGCTGGAACGCCTGCTGTGGGCGCGGCTCTCCGTCTTCACCGGAGGCTTCTGCGCGGAGACTGTCCAACAGGTGTGCGCGGGCGGCCCGTTGGCCCCGGAGCGGATCGCCGGACTGCTCGCCCGGCTCGTCGCACAGTCCATCGTGCTGCCCGACCCCGTCATCTCGGCCCGCTACCGGATGCTCGACACCGTCCGCGAGTACGGCACCGACTGGCTGCACGCCCTCGGTGAGGAACGCGCCGTACGCCGCCGCCACCGCGAGCACTACGCCCGCCTCGCCCACCGGGGCTGCGCCGAGTGGAACACCGGACGGCAGGTCGCCTGGTGCGAGCGCGTGCTGAGCGAACACGCCAACTTCCGCGCGGCGGTCGAGAGCGCGCTCGCCGAACCCGACCGTACGGCGGCCGTGGAGATGGCGGGCCATGTCGGATTCCTGTGGCGGCACTGCGGCTACCTCCGCGAGGCCCAGGCCTGCCTCGACCAGGCCCTCGCCGCCGACCCGCCGCCCGGCCACGGCCGCACCCTCGCCCTGTGGTCGCGCGGCGCCGTCGCCATCCTCCAGGGCGACCAGGAGGCGGCCGCCAACTGGGCGATCCGCTGCGCCGACGCGGCCCGCGACCAGGGCTCCCCGGTCGCCATGGTCGCCGCCGTCTACGTGAGGGGTGGACAGCTCGCCCTCACCGGCCGCCAGGCCGAGGCCATCGACGTCCTCGCCGCCGCACCCCAACTCCCCGTCCAGGACGACGCGTTCGGCGCCGCCCAGCTCCAGGTCCGGCTCGCGCTCTCCCTCGCGCACGTCCTGCGCGGCGAGTACGAACGCGGCCGCGAGGTCGCCGACGAGGTGCGCACGGCCAGCCGGAAACAGGGCGAGTACTGGTGCGGCGCCTTCGCCGACTACCTCATCGCCCAGGCCGACCTGGCCCACGGCGACACTCCGGCCGCGGTCGGCGGCGCCCGCACCTCCATCGCGGGCCACGCCCTGCTGCACAACACCGTCGGCGCCGCCATGTCCCTCGACCTCCTGGCCGCCGCGATCGTCACCACCGGCGACGCCCACCGCGCCGCCCGCCTCCTCGGCATCGGCACCCGCCTGTGGGAGCTCACCGGCCGCGCCCAGATGGACTCCCCGGACCTCATCGCCACCCGCCGCACCTGCGAACTCCGTGTCCGCGAACGCCTCGGCGACGACGCCTACGAGACGGGATACCGGGAGGGCCTGGCGATGTCGTACGACGAGGGAATCGCGTACGCGAGCAGTCGTTCAAGCGCTCAGTGACGCGGGGTGGGGCCGCCGAACGGCAGGAACAGGGTCCGGCTCGCGATCAGCCAACTCCCGTCCACCAAACGGAAGTTGTCTTCGTAGTGCCCGACCTGGACCGGGGGACCGGCCGGGACCAGACCGCCGTGATGACCGTCGACGCGGTACGTCGTGAAGTACGCCGTCGAGATCGCCGTGCCGGGGGAGGTGAGGGTGACGAGGACGTTCGACATCAGCCGCCGCGAGAGCCGCCCGGCGGGACGGGAACCGAAGTACTTCCGCAACGCGCCCCGCCCCTCGACCCGCCGCTCGTCGTCCGGCCACTCCCAGGTGCCGTCCTCGGTGAACAGCTCGGCGACGGAGGAGGGTTCACCGAGATCGAGGCGGCGGACGAAGTCCAGGATCACGCGCTCACAGGCGCGTTCGGCGAGAAGTCGTTGCAAGGGGTCAAGGTCCATGCGGTCGTTGGTACCAGCCGCACCCTGCGCACGACGACCGAATTACACGGCCACGTAAGTCACCGGCTCGGTCCCCGTCCGCTCCTCCGCCTGGCCCAGTTTGACCAGTCGGCGGAGGTGCGCCTCGGCCTCCGAGACCGCGATGTTCCTTGACTGGTACGGGATTTGGGACCAGGGGCGGTTCCACTCCATCCGCTCCGCGACCTGCCAGGGCGTGAGGGGTTCGGAGAGGAGGGAGAGCAGGTCGGCCAGGCGGTCCTCGTGGTGGGCGAGCAACTCCCGTACGCGACCGGCCGCGTCGGTGAAGGTGTGCTGGTGGGCCGGGAGCACCTCCGCCGCGCCCAGTCGGCCGATCCGCTCCAGCGAGTCGAGGTAGTCGCCGAGCGGATCGGGGAGCGTGTCGTCGTCCGGGTCCTCGTACAGGCCGATGTGCGGAGTGATCTCCGGGAGCAGATGGTCGCCGGAGAACAGGCGTCCGTGGCCCGGGAGTTGGGCCGGATGGTTCTCCTCCAGGTGCAGGCAGACGTGCCCGGGGGTGTGGCCCGGGGTCCAGATCGCGCGCAGTCGGCGGCCTGCCAGGTCGAGGAGTTCGCCGGGGACGATCTCGCGGTCGGGCAGGGCGGGGGCCAGGCCCGGCACGCTGCGCGGGCGGGCGGCCCGCAGGGGCGCGAGGTGCTCCTCGGGAGCACCGGCCGCCGTGAGCTTCGCGGTCATGTACGCCAGCCAGCGGCCCGGTTCGGTCGAACGGGCCCGCCGGACGATCGCCGTGTCCGCCGCGTGCATCGCGAGCCACGCCCCGGACGCCTCGCGCACCCGCCCGGACAGGCCGTGGTGGTCGGGGTGGTGGTGGGTGATGACCACGCCGTGGACCTCGCCGACCGACGTCCCGCAGGCCGCCAGGCCCTCGACCAGGGTGTCCCAGGAGGCCGGGTCGTCCCAGCCCGTGTCGACCAGGACCGGTCCGCGGTCGGTGTCGACGACGTAGACGAGCGTGGTCCCAAGTGGGTTGTCGGGGATGGGGACTTCGATGGAGCGGACGCCGCCGCCGTGGTCGTGGACCTGCCCCATGGACGTCATGGACTCCCCAATCGCCGCCTTCCGGCCACTATACGTGGACTCCATCGACCGGAACTGGTATTCAGTCTTCGTATCTGATGGATCGTCAGACAGCGGTACCGGGGAGGCAATCGGCCATGACCGAGCTCGTGGAACACCGACAGCTGTTCATCGGCGGGGAGTTGACCGATCCGCTGGGCACGGACGTCATCGAGGTGATCTCCCCGCACACCGAGGAGGTCATCGGCCGCGTCCCGCACGCGTCCACGGCGGACGTGGACCGCGCGGTCGCCGTGGCCCGCAAGGCCTTCGACGAGGGTCCCTGGCCGCGCATGACCCTCGACGAGCGGATCGCGGTCGTCACCCGCATCAAGGACGCGATAGCCGCCCGGTACGAGGAGATCGGCCGCGTCATCTCCTCCGAGAACGGGTCGCCGTACTCCTGGAGCATCCTCGGGCAGGCACTCGGCGCGATGATGGTGTGGGACGCGGCGATCACCGTCGCGAAGGGCTTCACCTACGAGGAGCGCCGGGACGGAGTCCTCGGGCAGATCCTCGTCCGCCGGGAGCCAGTTGGGGTGGTCGCGGCCGTAGTCCCGTGGAACGTCCCGCAGTTCGTGGCCGCCGCCAAGCTCGCGCCCGCGCTGCTCACCGGCTGCACGGCGATCCTCAAGCCGTCGCCCGAATCGCCCCTGGACGCCTACCTGTTGGGCGAGATCACGAAGGAGGCGGGCCTGCCGGACGGCGTCCTGTCCATCCTCCCCGCCGACCGCGAGGTCAGCGAGTACCTCGTCGGACACCCCGGCATCGACAAGGTCTCCTTCACCGGTTCGGTCCCGGCAGGCAAGCGCGTGATGGAGGTCGCGGCCCGCCATCTCACGCGCGTGACACTGGAGTTGGGCGGCAAGTCGGCGGCGATCGTCCTGCCCGACGCGGACATCACGACCGCCGTACCCGGCATCGTCTCGGCCGCCTGGATGAACAACGGCCAGGCGTGCGTGGCCCAGACCCGCATCCTCGTACCCCGCTCGCGCTACGACGAGTTCGCGGACGCGTTCGCGGCGGCGGCCAGCGCGCTGGTGGTCGGCGACCCGCTCGACCCGGCCACCCAGGTGGGCCCGTTGGTGGCCAAGCGCCAACAACAACGCAACCTCGACTACATCCGCATCGGCCAGGAGGAGGGCGCCAAGATCCTTACGGGCGGCGGCCGTCCACCGGGCCTGGACCACGGCTGGTACGTCGAGCCGACCCTCTTCGGAGACGTCGACAACTCCATGCGCATAGCCCGCGAGGAGATCTTCGGCCCGGTGATCTGCCTCCTCCCGTACGGCGACGAGACGGAGGCCGTGAAGATCGCGAACGACTCCGACTACGGCCTCAGCGGCAGCGTCTGGACGGGAGACGTGGCGCACGGCATTGACATCGCCCGCCAGGTCCGCACCGGCACCTACAACGTCAACACCTTCAGCCTCGACATGCTCGGCCCCTTCGGCGGCTACAAGAACAGCGGCCTGGGGCGGGAGTTCGGGCCCGAGGGCTTCTCCGAGTTCCTCGAACACAAGATGATCCACCTCCCGGCCGGTTGGGAGGGGTGACCCGGAGATGGGCGACCGCTGGCAGGTAGAGGTCGACCGCTCCATCTGCATCGGCTCGGCCCAGTGCACCCACCAGGCCCCCGACCGCTTCCACCTCGACGCGGCGATGCAGTCCCATCCGGCCGAACCGGAGACCGACGCCAACGAGAGGATCCTCGCGGCGGCGGAGGGGTGCCCGGTGGAGGCGATCATGATCACGTTGCTGGGGAGCGGGGAGCCGGTGTTTCCGCCGGAGGAGTAAGTCGCCCTGGTTCAGCGGCTGGTGGCCCCGGGAGGTCGAATTCCGGGGGCCACCGCGGCCAGTCGCGTCCTGATGGTCTCCGCCTCCGGCATCCCGTGTTCCGTGTACAGGGCGAGGGCGCGCTCGTAGTGGTGGACGGCGCGGGCGGTGTCGTCGAGTGCGAGGTGGGCCTCGGCCAAACCGCCGTGGGCGTGGGCCTGTTGGCCCGGGTTGCCGATGTCCTCGGCGATCGTGAGGGCGTCGGTGTGGTGAGGGAGGGCGTCGGTGGGGTGGCCGGCGGACCGGGCGGCTTCGCCCAGGCCGTTGAGGGCTCTGGCCTCGCCGTCGCGGTCGCCGTTGCGGGAGTAGAGGGCGAGTGCCTGGCGGTGGCAGTCGGCGGCCTGTGCGTGCTGGTCGCGGCGCGAGTGGACGATGCCCAGTCCGTGCAGGGCCCCTGCCTCGCCGTAGCCGTCGCCCACTTCCCGGAGCAGGGCCAGGGCCTGTTCCTGGTGGTGGGCCGCCTCGTCCAGGCGGTCGAGGCAGGTCTCGACCGTGCCGAGGTCCATGAGGGCGTGGGCCTCCAGGTAGCGGTTGCCCGCGCGGCGCAGCAGGGTCAGGGACTGGTGGAGGTGGTCGGCGGCCTCGTCGTAGCGGCCCAACTGGCCCTCGACATGGGCGAGGTTCTTCAGCGCGATCGACTCGCCCGAGGTGTCGTCGACGCCTCGGTACAGCAGCAGCGCCTGTTCCAGGTACTCGACGGCCGACAGGAAACGGCCCAGGCGTTCGTCGACCAGGCCGAGGTTGGTCAGCGCGCGGGCCTGGCCGGTGGGGTCGGCGGCCTCGCGGAACCGGGTCAGGGCTTCCTGGAGGTGGCGGCGGGCCGGTTCGTGGTGGGCGAGTTGGTAGTGGGCGGTGCCGATGCCGAGCAGCGCGCGGGCCTCGGCCGCCGGGTCGTCGAGCAGGCGGGCGGCGTCGCGGGCGTGGCCGTGGATCGTGAGGCCGTCGGTGTGGTGGCCGCTGATGAGGTGGCGGTACAGGGTGAGGGACAGCCGGATGGCGTGCGTGGGCCGGCCGTGGGCGGCGGTGTGCGCGGCCATCGCCGTCAGACAGGTGCGCTCGGTCTCCAGCCAGGCGCGTGCCGCGTCCGGATCCGACAAGTCGGGGACGGGGGCCGGGGTTTCGGGAGCGGCGGGGCGCAAGTGGGCCTCGGCCGGGTGGAGTTGGTCCATCGCGGCGGCAGCGGTGGCGAGGTAGTGGTCGAAGAGCCGGTCCAGCGCCGACTCCCGCTCCTCCGGCGGGTCTTGGGCTGTCGCGAGCCCGGAGGCGTAGGCGCGCAGGAGGTCGTGCATGCCGTATCGGGCGGTGTCCGTGCGGTGGATCAGGTGGGCGGGGGTGGGGGTGTCGAGGGCGCGACGGGTGTCTGGCGTGGGGGCGGTGTCCGGGCGCTGGGCGGGTTGGGTGCGGGCGTCGAGGGCGCGGCGGGTGCCTGCGGTGGGCGTGCCGGTCGGTGCGGGGGTGGTGTCCGCGTGTTGGACAGGCTGGGTACGGATGGGAGCGTTGAGGGTGCCGCGGGTGTCCGGCGAGGGCGTGCCGGTCGGTGCAGGGGCGGTGTCCGCGCGCTGCACCAGGTGGGCCCGGGCGAGGACCTCCAGGGCGCGGCGGGCGTCCGGCACCGTGCTGCCGGTCAGCGCCGCGGTCGCGTACGCGTCGAGGTCCGGGCCGGGGTGCAGGCCGAGCAGGCGGAACGTGCGTGCCGCCGCTGTGGGCAGTTGCCGTAGCGACCAGGAGAAGACCGTGACCACGGCGGCCCGGGGATCGCCCTCCGCGTCGAGCAGGAACAACCGGCCCTGCTGGTCGGCGAGTTCGGCGACGAGGTCGGTCAGCGGGGTGCCGGGGCGGGCGGCGGCCAGCTCCGCGGCGACCCGCAGGGCAAGCGGCAGCCGGGCGCACTGTGCGGCGAGGGTGTCCACGGCTGCGGGTTCTGCCTCGGCGCGGGGGCCGATGAGCCGGCGCAGGAGCGTGCGGGCCGCGTCGGCGGGCAGCAGGTCGAGGTCGAGACGCTGGGCGCCCTCCCGCGCGACCAGCCCGGCCAGGCTGTCCCGGCTGGTCACCAGCACCGCGCAGGAACCGGTGCCGGGCAGCAGCGGACGGACCTGCTCCACGGTCGCCGCGTTGTCCAGCACGATCAGCATCCGCCGGTCCGCGACCTCGGTGCGGTAGCGCGCCGCCCGGTCGTCCGGCTCCGGCGGGATGTCCTGTTCGGACACCCCGAGCGCGGTCAGGAACCGGACCAGCGCGTCGGGGGCGGTCATCGGGCGGGCGGGGTCGTAGCCGCGCAGGTTCACATACAACTGGCCGTCCGGGAACCGGTCCCGGGCCCGGTGCGCCCAGTGCACCGCCAGGGCCGTCTTGCCCACGCCCGCCGTCCCGGACACCGCCGACACCACGACGGCGGTGGGCCGCTGCACGCTCGCCCCCAAGACCTTCTCCAGCCGGGCGAGTTCCTCCTCGCGACCGGTGAACCCCGAGACATCCAAGGGGAGTTGAGCGGGTACGACGGCCTTGCCGTGCCCGGTGCCGGTGCCGGCACCCGTTCTGGGTCCGGACGGCGGGCGCGGGGCGGACTTTCCGCGCAGGAGCGCCTGGTGGACTCGCTGGGCCTCCGCCCCGGGTGTCGTGCCGAGTTCGTCGGACAGCCGCTTCCGCAGGGCGCCGTAGCAGGCGAGTGCCTCCGGGGCGCGCCCGGCGGCGTCCAGCGCCCGGATCAGCGCCACCGCGAGCGGCTCGATCAATGGGTGCTCCGCGACGAGGACGGACAGCGTGTCGACCACCACCAGGTGCTCACCCACCCGGAGTTCGGCCTCCGCCCAGGCCAGCACGGCGTCGACGTACTGATGCAGCCAGCTCTCCCGGGTCCGCGCCGCCCACTCCCCGGGCAACCCGGCCAACGGCGTGCCCCGCCACAGCCCCATCGCCTCCCGCAGCGTCAACACCCGTGCCGCGTCGGACCCTTTGGTCCGGCGAGCCCGGGTGATCAGGCTCCGGAAGCGGTGGATGTCGACCAGGTCGGGCGCGAGGTCCAGCCGGTAGCCCGCCGGGCCGCGCACCAACTCCGGGGCGGGGGAGGGGACTTCGTTGCCGCCCCCCGACGCCGTGGACGGCATGCCCGTATCGCCGTGGAGCCCCGGCCCCACCTCCGCCAACACCCGGCGGATACGCGCGACATGGGCGTACAGCGTGCCGCGCACCTGAGCCGGCGGGTCCTCGCCCCACACCCGGTCGATGAGCGTCTCGGCCGGTACCCAGCGGCCCGCGTCCACCAGCAGGGCCGCCAGGACCGTGCGCCGCTTCGCGGGGCCCAGGTCGACCGGTCGGCCCGCCACCCATAACTCCACGGGCCCCAGCAGCCGAAATCCCCTCACGCCCGTCTCCACAGCCCCACCCCACGCGCTTCACAGGTTCTCCACCGCGCACCCAACCACCTGCCCACCTGCGGGACAAGGTTTGCGCAAGGTCCACGGCCACCTCCCTCCGCCACCTTGGGCACGGCAACTCGCCCGCACCACGGACGACTTGGTCCCGTGGGCGGCACCCCGAGTGATGGAGGAACACAGAGAATGAAGCGGATCCTGGCCAAGGCCGGCATCGCCCTGGGAAGCGTGGCCCTGGCCACCACCGGCGCGTTCATCACCGCCGCCCCCGCGAACGCGGCACTGTCGGACTGCCCCTCCGGGGGACTCTGCGCCTACCTCGGCGTCAACGGCTCGGGCGACCCCGGCGTGGTCTACGGCGACAACACGAACCTGCTCCAGTACAACAAGTTCAACAACGCCGAGTCGCTGTACAACAACGGCAACAGCTGCAACGTCCGGATCTACTCGGGCACGGGCTACACGGGGTCCAGCTACATCCTCGCCAAGGGCTACTACAACGGCTCGCTGGCGAACACCGTGTACTGGCACAACGTCGCCTCCAACGACTGGTGCGTGTGAGCACAACCACGGCGCGGCGGACACTTCTCACGGTGCTCCTTGTGCTGACCGCGGCCGGCTGCTCCCTCGGGGGTGAGCAGCCGGCCCGCGGGCCCCAGGCACTCGACGTCCGTCCCCTGTCGGGCGCCACCGCGTCCACGTACGCCGACGCCGTACGCCTGCACGACCGCGAGGAACGAGCCGTCGCCGCCTGCATGGGCGCCCGCGG
Organism: Streptomyces sp. NRRL F-525; assembly: GCF_000716605.1. Classification (GTDB taxonomy): domain Bacteria; phylum Actinomycetota; class Actinomycetes; order Streptomycetales; family Streptomycetaceae; genus Streptomyces. The sequence continues at coordinate 64,290 of NZ_JNXE01000012.1, forward strand.
CCAGACCTACACGGCACAGCCCCGCACCGCCTCCGCGCGTGGCGAGGAGACCAACCCCTACGGCCTGCTCACCGTCCGCAAGGCCACCCAGGACGGCTACGGCATCGTCGGCGAGTACCTCTACCAGCGGTCCACCCCTGTCCCCGCGAGCGAACCCCACCAGGCCGCCTGGCAAAGGGCGTTGACCGGCACTCCGGCCCACCGGGTGAGCCTGCGCCTGCCGGACGGCGTCGACCTCGCCTACTCCACCGACGGTTGCGTCGCCCGGGCCCGCACCGAGCTCTACGGCGCGGACTGGAACACGGTGGAACCCGTCACCGTAGGCCTCGCGAACCGTGTCCTCGGGGCCGTGGAGAAGGACCCCGACTACCTCTCCGCCGTACGCCGTTGGTCCTCCTGCATGACCAAGGCGGGGTACCCGGCGAAGGACCTCCAGGCGCCCCGCGAGGCCGTCAACTCCCGGCTGCGGAAGGCCGCTTCGGACGAGACGGCCCTGCGCGCGCTCGGCAACGACGAGATCCGCACCGCCCGCGCCGACGCGGAGTGCCAGACGGACACGGGTCTGCCCGAAGCCGTCCGGGATGTCCAACGGGCCGTCGAGAAGCGGTTGTTGACGGCGGCCGACCGGAAGACCGTGGCGCGTTACGTGGCGGACCGGCGCACGGCACTGGCCTCCGCCACCGCATGAGCCACAGGGACTAGCTGGTCTGGAGCGTGGCGAACAGGGCCCGGACCCGGGTGCCGTCCGGCTGTGTCCAGGCGCCGGTGACCTGGCCGAGCGCGTCCTCGGGGGCCGTGGAGCCGGGGGTCAGTACCCGGTGCAGCCGCAGGGTCGGGCCGTCCGGTGCGGCGAACTCGGTGGCCTCGTCGGTGTCGGTCGGGGCGTCCAGGGCGGGGAGTGCCGCACCGGTCCAGGCGCGGGCGACCTCGCGGTCCAGGGTGTGGGAGACGCTCTGCGCCTGCGCCTCCACTCGCCCTTCGATGAACGCCGCCAACTCCGCGGCCAGCACCGGGTCGTGGCAGCCGTCGTAGGCCCAGCGCGGGCCGAGGACGCCGTGCTCCATGGTGCCGACGAGGGCGTGTTCGGCGCCGGGGAGCGGGGCGGCGCGGTAGGTGAGCGGCACGAGGTAGGCGCCCGGGCCGTCGGTGACGACCATGAACTCGATGCCGACCTCGCCCTCGGGGTCGTCGAGCCGGAACCCGCCGGCCTTCGCCAACTCCGGTTCGGGGGAGCCGTGATACCAGGGGCGGGTGGGCAGCCAGGCGGTGAGGAGTTCGAGTTTGGTGGGCTTGACGTAGGTCTGGTGAATGACAGCCATGGGGGAATTATCGGTCCCCGGCCCCGCCCGGCTCAGTGAGAATCATCGGTTCCCGGCCGCGCCCGGCTCCGTGAGATCGATCAACCGGCACACCGTCTCGATGTCGATCTTCACCTGGGCGATCGACGCCCGCCCCGAGAGCCAGGTGATCAGCGCCGAGTGCCAGGTGTGCTCGATGACCCGGACCGCCGACAGCTGCTCGGGCGTGGGGTGTTCGAGGCCCATCGCGTCCAGGATGATCACCGTGGTCTGCCTCGACACCTGATCGACCTCGGGGGAGACGCTGCGGTCCGCGAAGGTCAGCGCGCGGACCATCGCGTCGGCGAGATGCGGCTCGCGCTGGAGTGCGCGGAAGGCCCGCATCAGGGTCTCCGCGACCCGCTCGGCCGCCGTGTCACCGCCCGGCGGCTTCTTCCGCAGCGTGCCGTGCATGTGCTCCAACTGGTCCTGCATCGTGGCGACCAGGAGATGCACCTTGGACGGGAAGTACCGGTACAGCGTGCCGAGCGCGACCTGCGAGGACTCCGCGACCTCCCGCATCTGCACCGCGTCGAACCCGCCCCGGCTGGCCAGCTGCGCGCTCGCGTGCAGGATGCGGCGGCGCCGGGCCTCCTGCCGCTCGGTGAGGGGCGGCGAGGTCCGCGCAGTGGCTTCGGGCTTGGCTTGCGCTGGCATGGCTCCCGATCCGTGACTGTCGGTGAGGGCGGGTGATCACACCGATCATGGCAGGGCCTCGGCCGTGGTGTGAATCACCTGATCCACTTCTCACAGCGCCCGTACCGGCCGGTAGATTCAGAACCTCCTGGACGATCAAGTCTGAAACTTGTTCTAGATTAGCGTCCCGGCGTAATCTCGCGGGACAGTGCAGGGAGAAGGGGGCTCAGAGTGACCGCTGAGGCCAGTCAGGCGGGTCCCCAGGAGGACCTGGCAGCCGACGGCGAGCGACCGCTCCGTATCGCACTCCTCACCTATAAGGGGAACCCGTTCTGCGGGGGCCAGGGTGTCTACGTCCGCCACCTCTCCCGCGAGTTGGCCCGCCTCGGCCACCGCGTCGAGGTCATCGGTTCGCAGCCCTACCCCGTCCTCGACGAGGGCTACGACGGCATCTCCCTGACCGAGTTGCCCTCGCTCGACCTGTACCGCTCACCGGACCCCTTCCGCACCCCGAAGCGCGACGAGTACCGCGACTGGATCGACGCCCTCGAAGTCGGCACGATGTGGACCGGCGGCTTCCCCGAGCCCCTCACGTTCTCCCTCCGCGCCCGCCGCCATCTCCGCGCCAGGCAGGGCGAGTTCGACATCGTGCACGACAACCAGACGCTGGGTTATGGGTTGTTGGGGGATGTCGGCGCCCCGCTCGTCACCACGATCCACCACCCCATCACCGTGGACCGGCAGTTGGAGCTGGACGCGGCAGAGAACTGGCGTCAGCGCATGTCCAAGCGCCGCTGGTACTCCTTCACGCAGATGCAGAAGCGCGTCGCCCGCCGCCTGCCCACCGTGCTCACCGTCTCCGGCACCTCGCGCCAGGAGATCATCGACCACCTCGGCGTCCGCGACGACCGCATCCACGTCGTCCACATCGGCGCCGACACCGACCTGTTCTCCCCGGACCCGGCGGTTCCGCAGGTACCGGGCCGGATCGTGACGACGTCCAGCGCGGACGTCCCCCTCAAGGGCCTGGTGTTCCTGGTCGAGGCCCTGGCGAAGGTCCGCACGGAACACCACGACGCGCACCTGATCGTCGTAGGCAAACGTCCGACGGAGGGCCCGGTCGCCCAAGCCGTCGAGCGCTACGGCCTCGAAGGCGCCGTCGACTTCGTGAAGGGCATCTCCGACGCCGAGTTGGTCGACCTGGTCCGCTCGGCGGAGGTCGCGTGCGTGCCGTCGCTGTACGAGGGCTTCTCCCTCCCGGCGGCGGAGGCGATGGCCACGGGCACGCCCCTCGTCGCCACGACGGGCGGGGCGATCCCGGAGGTCGCCGGGCGCGACGGTGAGACCTGCCTGGCCGTACCGCCGGCCGACCCCGGCGCACTCGCGACCGCCCTGAGCCGGCTCCTGGCCGACCCGGCGCTCCGGGCCCGGCTCGGCGCGGCGGGCCGCGAACGCGTCCTGGCCCGCTTCACCTGGGCGAAGGCGGCCGAGGGCACGGTGGCCCGCTACCGCGAGGCGATCCCCGGCCGTACGACTTCTCCCTCCCCCTCTCCGACCAGTGTTACCGGCGTCTCTTCCGAAAGCAGGGCCACGTGCTGACCGTCGACTTCTCCCGGTTCCCGCTCGCCCCTGGCGACCGTGTCCTGGACCTCGGGTGCGGTGCCGGGCGGCACGCGTTCGAGTGTTATCGGCGAGGGGCACAGGTCGTCGCCCTCGACCAGAACGCCGAGGAGATCCGCGAGGTCGCCAAGTGGTTCGCGGCGATGAAGGAGGCGGGCGAGGCCCCGGCCGGAGCCACCGCCACCGCGATGGAGGGTGACGCGCTCCAACTCCCCTTCCCGGACGAGTCGTTCGACGTCGTGATCATCTCCGAGGTCATGGAGCACATCCCCGACGACAAGGGCGTCCTCGCCGAGATGGTCCGGGTGCTGAAGCCCGGCGGCCGCATCGCCATCACCGTCCCGCGCTACGGCCCCGAGAAGGTCTGCTGGGCCCTGTCCGACGCCTACCACGAGGTCGAGGGCGGCCACATCCGCATCTACAAGGCGGACGAACTCCTCGCCAAGATCCGCGAGGCGGGCCTCAAGCCGTACGGCACGCACCACGCGCACGGGCTGCACTCGCCGTACTGGTGGCTGAAGTGCGCGTTCGGCGTGGACAACGACAAGGCGCTGCCGGTGCAGGCGTACCACAAGCTCCTGGTCTGGGACATCATGAAGAAACCGCTCGCCACCCGGGTCGCCGAACAGGCGCTGAACCCGCTGATCGGCAAGAGCTTCGTGGCCTACGCGACCAAGCCGCACCTTCCCCTGGCGGAAGCCAAGTGACCACTCCCCGGACAGAACACCTCGTCCTGCCCGGGGTCCTCACCGCGGAGCAGGCCGCCGCGACCGTCGCCGGCATCCTCGCCGTGCAGCGGGAGGACGGGGCGATCCCGTGGTTCCGGGGCCATCACCTCGACCCGTGGGACCACACCGAGGCCGCGATGGCGCTGGACGCGGCGGGGGAGCACGAGGCGGCGGAGCGGGCGTACAGCTGGCTTGCGCGGCACCAGAACGAGGACGGGTCGTGGTTCGCCGCCTACGCCGACGGTGATGCGCGGGACGTGACCGACCGGGGGCGTGAGACCAACTTCGTCGCCTACATAGCCGTAGGCGTGTGGCACCACTACCTCGCGACCGGTGACGACACGTTCCTGGACCGGCTGTGGCCGAACGTCTTCGCCGCGGTCGAGTTCGTGCTGCGGCTTCAGCAGCCGGGCGGGCAGATCGGGTGGAAGCGGGAGGACGACGGTACGGATACGGCGGACGCGCTGCTGACCGGTTCCTCGTCGATCCATCAGGCGTTGCGGTGTGCGCTCGCCATCGCCGAACAGCGTGAAGAGCCGCAGCCGGACTGGGAGTTGGCGGTCGGGGCGCTGCGGCACGCCATCCGGCGGCATCCTGAACGGTTCCTGGACAAGGACCGGTACTCGATGGACTGGTACTACCCGGTGCTGGGTGGTGCGTTGACCGGTGTGGAGGCCAAGTCCCGGGTGGAGGAGGGCTGGAGCCGGTTCGTCGTGCCGGGTCTTGGGGTGCGGTGTGTCGTTCCCAACCCGTGGGTGACCGGTGGGGAGTCGGCTGAACTCGCCCTGGCGCTCTGGGTGTTGGGGGAGTCCGACCGTGCGTTGGAGATTCTCCAGTCCATTCAGCATCTGCGGGATGCGGAGACCGGGCTGTACTGGACCGGGTACGTCTTCGACGACGACGCGGTGTGGCCTCGTGAGCTGACTACGTGGACTGCGGGGTCGTTGTTGCTTGCGGTGGCTGCGTTGGGGGGCCATGACGCGACGTGTGCGGTGTTCGGAGCGGAGCACTTGCCGTTGGGGCTGGATCCGGATTGTTGTTAGGTGCGGGCCCGGTGGGGGCTGGTCGCGCAGTTCCCCGCGCCCCTTAAAAGCAGGTCGGCCTAAACGGGCCATCTTTTAGGGGCGCGGGGCTGTATTCATTTGCGGCTCCGCCGCGTGGGCGCGACCAGCCCTCACCGGCCGGTGCTTAACGGTGGACCTTGTTGGCGATCGCGTGGCCGATGAACAAGTACACGACCGCTGCCAGACCGTAGCCGCAAATGACCCGCGCCCACGCCTCGTCGAAGGTGAACAGGTCGCGGGACCAGCCGGCGAGCCAGTTGGCCGAGCGGTGGACGAACTGCACGAGGTCGTTCGCGCGGTTGGCGTCCAACAGGTACATCAGAATCCAGAGGGCCAGGATGAGGGCCATGATGTCGGCGATGATCACTATGACGTTGCCGACTGAATTCGAACCGCGTCGGTAGTAGGGGGACATGCCAAGCGGATTGCCGCTTCCGGCCGGATGAAACCCGAACGGCCCCGCCGGGTGGCGCGCGCGCCCGAGCCGGGTGAGGCTGCCGGGGTAAGGACACCCACTCGGGGAGAACACCCCGGAGGACCTCGTGCCCGTACCGATACGGCGCCTCTTCGTGGCGCTCACTCTGTGCTGCGCCCTGCTCGCCGGAGCCACGGCCTGCGGCAGCGCCACCGATGACGCCACGCAGGACACCGCGGCCGTCGTGGCCGCGGCAGCCGCCGCGACCCCGAGCCCCAGCACCTCCGCCGAACGGCAGAAGTTCGCCAAGACCCGCTTCGTCGCGAACGCGGGCCTCGCCGCCGGTGCCACCTACCAGTGGATCGTGAAGCCCTGGAAGGCGGGCAAGTTCAAGAAGGGCGCGAGTGGACGCCGCTTCGCGCTCGTCAAGGCGGGTCTCGCGGGCGCGTTCGCGTACAACCGGCTCAAGGCGGCCACGAAGAACGCCAAGGGTGACCCCACGCTCGCCAAGGCGGTCGCCCCGCTCACCGCAGGTATCGACTCCCTGAAGGACCTGCCGTCCAAGCTCCGCAAGGGCGACTCGACCGATGCCACGGCTGGTTCGTTCGACGACATCATCAACAAGGTCAAGGACGCCGGGAAGAGCGCCGGTGCCGAGGTGACCGACAAGGTGCCGTCGGCGGGCCAACTGGCGGGCGGCTGAAGGTGAGTTGAGCGGCTCCTGGGGCTTCGGCTCTGTCTAGGAGTTCAGCTCCGCCAGTACCCGTAGCGTGTGCGGGTCGGGCGCGAGGGCCAGGAGATCCGTCACCGGGCCCTTGCGCCACAACTCCAGCCGTTCCGCGATGCGTTCACGCGGCCCGACGAGGGAGATCTCGTCGGCGAACGCGTCCGGCACGGCGAGTACGGCCTCCTCCCGGCGGCCCGCGAGGAACAACTCCTGTATCCGCCGGGCCTCTTCCTCGTACCCCATGCGTGCCATCAGGTCGGCGTGGAAGTTCCGGGCCGCGTGCCCCATCCCGCCGATGTAGAAGCCGAGCATCATCTTCACGGGGAGCAGGCCTTCGGCCACGTCGTCGCAGACCTTCACCTGCGTCATGGGCGCGACGACGAAGCCGTCCCGGAAGGCCGTGGTGCCGTAGACCTCCGGTCGACTCGGCGACCAGTACAACGGCAGCCACCCGTCCGCGATTTCGGCCGTCTGTGCCACGTTCTTCGGCCCCTCCGCGCCGAGCAGCACCGGCAGGTCCGAACGGAGCGGGTGCGTAATGGACTTGAGGGCCTTGCCGAGTCCCGTACCGTCCTCCCCCCGGTACGGATGCGCGTGGAACCGTCCCGCCACCTCGACCGGCGCCTCCCGCCGCAGCACCTGCCGTACGACCTCGACGTACTCCCGGGTCGCGGTGAGCGGCGACTTGGGGAACGGCCGCCCGTACCACCCCTCCACCACCTGCGGCCCCGACAGCCCGAGCCCGAGGAGCACGCGCCCGCCGGAGAGATGGTCGAGGGTGAGCGCGTGCATCGCGGTGGTGGTCGGCGAGCGGGCCGCCATCTGCGCAACGGCCGTGCCCAGCTTGATCGTTGAGGTCCGCGCCGCGATCCAGGTGAGGGGAGTGAAGGCGTCGGACCCCCACGACTCGGCCGTCCACACGGAGTCGTACCCGAGCCGCTCGGCCTCCTGGGCCAGCGGCACATGGTCGGCGGAGGGCCCGCGCCCCCAGTACCCGAGTGCGAGACCGAGCCGCATATCGCCTCCAGAGACACCGATCTGACGGTACGTCAGTCAATCGATCGACGGCTGCGACTGTACGACAACGGCCCCCCACCCGGAAGGGCGAGGGGCCGCGGTGAACGCTGGAGGAGACTCAGCCGCGCTGGATCCCCGACGTGTCCTGCAGGACGCCACGACGGCCGTCCTGGGTCTGCGCGACGAGCGCCGGACCACGCTGCTCCACGGCCAAGTACCAGGTACCCGGCGCCAGTTCGGCGATCGGCGACGGCGAACCGTCCTCCGCGAACAGCGGCCGGGCCACCGGCACCGCGAACCAGAACGGCGAGAAGTCCCCGGCCGGAGCCGGCGCGGGCTGCCCGAACGGCTGCGCGGCCTGCGCCTGTTGGGGCGGGGTGCCGTACGACGGCTGCGGCTGGCCGGCGCCCGGGTAGCCGTAACCACCGGGCGGCTGGGCGCCGTAGGGCTGCGGGGCGACGGGCTTGGGGGCCGGGATGAGGGCGGCCTGGAGGGCGGGGACGAGAGGCGTGGCGATGGCGCCGCCCGCCAGGACGAGGGCGGCGATGAAGCCGAGGATGAGGCCGGCGCCGGCGCTGGCGCCGTCGGGGACATCCACGAGGGTCCAGAACAGGGACCAGACCACCAGGACAGAGAACGCGACGCCTGCCTGGCCCAGTTCGATACCCGCGATCTTGCGCGGCTGCGGCAGGGCGCGATTGACGACGATCAGAGCAGCGCCAATGACCCCACCGATGTAGAGGCCCAGGGCGTCGCCGAGATAGTCCCAGGCGGTCGGAGCGTCGCTGTAACCGGCGGCCGTGTAGAAGCTGAGGAACGACGCGATGAAGAGCAATACCGCTGCTCCGATCACCACGCCGTCGCCTCGTGTGAGGGAGCGGATATTCACTTCAGAGATCCTTCATCAGTCGTCTCGTCGTCGGCATCGCTGTCACGCTGTTGCCTTCAGGCCCGGTGCGAAGCGCGGGGATGGCCACTCATCGTACGGGTGACAATATCGCCTGCAAGGTTCGGGTGTCCGCCGCTACGGGGCAGGCTCGGTTACTCGCGCAAGACCCTCACGATGTTGTGCGCCGACTCCTCGTGCCAGGCCCCGCTCACGGGCAGCGGCGTGCTGTCGAGTACCGATCATGCTTGCTGTGTCGGCGGATGACTTGCGAAGCGCCGACGGACCTTGGCCCGTGAGGCGGCCGGGAGTGCTTGTAGCAAACGAAGCGGCTCGCCAAGAGAGGTCTCGGCGAGCCGCTTCGTGTGCAAGCAAGGGTGTCCTGGCCGGCTACTTCTGCGTGTAGGTGAAGCAGACGCCGATGGGCTTGTAAGCCTTCTTGCCCTTCTGGATGGTGCGCGTCTTGCCGTCGATGGACAGCTGTACATCGAACTTCTTGACCGCGTACTTGGTGTGGGCGTTAAGGGTGCCGTACTTACCGCTCGGTACTTCCTTCGCGCCGCTCACCGTGATGCTGTGCGACTTCGTCACGTCCCAGCCGACGCCCGCACTGATCACGCCTTTGGAAGCGTCGATGTGCTTCGAGAGCACGGTGCCGACCGATCGGGTGTCGTCGATGCGCAGTGTCATCTTGCCCCGCCCCGAAGCCGAGGCGATCACCGGCTTACCGCACGAGGTCCCGATGGAGTGGACATTGATCAGCCGCTTGAACTCGATCGGGCCCACGATCTTGGCTGACTTCACGCTCGCGATGCTCGTGTGCTCCGCGCTGGGTGCCGCCTGCGCTGAAGTCGTCATGCCGAGCAGGCCCATGGACAGTGAGGCAACAGCGGCCCCGCGCCGAACTGTTTGGAACTTCAAGTGATCCCCCGTGATCGTAAGTAGGAGGCTTTGACCGCCTCCGGTCAAGATCAGTTGATCAGGGTGAGCTGTGCTGCTGCAACTGATTTGAGGCAGATATGAGGGAGCGGGTGAGGCGCTGGTGATATGCCATCAAAGCACTCAACTCTCCAGGAAACTCACGATTCCCTCAGAGATTCCCTGCGCCGCCTTCTGTCGCCAGGCGCCGTTCGTCAGCAGTGCAGCATCATTGCTATCGCGCATGTTGCCGCACTCGATGAACACCTTGGGAACCGTTGACAGATTGAGACCGCCCAGGTCCTTACGCGTGACGAGACCGGTGCCTTCGCCGATGTAATTGGAGAACTGTTCGCCCGTCGCGCGACGGTAATCGCCCGCGATGCCCTTCCCGAGGACGGCCGAGGGACCGACGATGGCGCGGGTGTCGGCGCCGCCCGCGTGCACGGAGGCCGGCAGGATCACATGGAAACCCCGGTCGCCGACCGGTGCGCCGTCGGCGTGGATGGAGATCGCGGCGTCCGCGTGCGCGTCGTTCCCGAACCTGGCCCGCTGATCGACGCACGGCCCCCAGGCCGGAGAGTCCCCGTCGTGCGTCAACTTCACCGTGACGCCCTGCTTTTCGAGGATCGCCTTCAGCCGGTGGGACACGTCCATCGTGAACTGGGCTTCCGTGTACCCCGCGTTGGTCGACGTCCCGGTCGTGTCGCACTCCTTCCAGTTCGTGCCGATGTCCACCTTGCGGTTGATCTCGGCGCTGTGCTGGAAGTTGGTGACGTTGTGCCCCGGGTCGATGACAACGACCTTGCCCTTCAAGGGACTTGGCCCCGGCGGCTTGTCGTCGTTGGACGCGGTGCCCGTCGGGGACACGGGCGCGCCGGCCGATGCGGGCGATGTGTGGGCCGAGGCGCTGCCTCCCGGGCTGCCCACCGCCTCGTAGACGAACCACCCGATGAGCGCCCCCGGGACCAGCGCGGCCAGCGCCACGGTCAGGGGCCCACGACGGGGACGGCGGGGCTGCGGAGGATCGAAGTCCGGACCTACGTACGACACGGGAGCCACCCTAGCCGCCGCACAGGGCGGGTTTGCTGAAGCGGCAACAGGAGTCGCGCGCCTCCCCGCCCCGGACGGAGGATCGACGGACCAGCCCCCGTCCCGGAGGACTCACGATCATGCTCAAGGAAGCCGTCCACCGACTCGTCCCCGCCCCCGCGGGCCGCATCCACCTGGTGGAACAGGGCACCGGCCCCCTGATCCTCCTGGTGCACGGCTTCCCGGAGTCCTGGTACTCCTGGCGCCACCAGCTCCCGGCACTGGCCGCGGCGGGGTACCGCGCGGTCGCCGTCGACGTACGCGGCTACGGCCGCTCGTCACGCCCGGACGACGTGTCGGCGTACCGGATGCTCGACCTCGTCGAGGACGCCGTGGCGGTCGTGCAAGCGCTCGGCGAACGGTCCGCGGTGATCGTCGGCCACGACTGGGGAGCGGGCATCGCGGCGAACTCCGCCCTCCTCCGCCCCGACGTCTTCCGGGCCGTAGGACTGCTGAGCGTCCCTTACGCGCCCCGCGGCGGCCCGCGCCCCAGCGAGATCTTCGCGGGGATGGGCGGGGACGAGGAGTTCTACGTCTCGTACTTCCAGGAGCGGGGCCGGGCGGAGTCGGAGATCGAACCGGACGTACGCGGCTGGCTGGCAGGTTTCTACGCCGCGTTCTCCGCCGACACGATGCCCGCGCCCGGCACCCCCGACCCGCACTTCGTCAGCCGGGACGGCGGCACCCTGCGCGACCGCTTCCCGACGAAGCGCCCCGCGTGGCTGGGCGAGGCCGAACTGGACGTCTACGCGGGTGAGTTCGAGCGCACGGGCCTGACCACCGCCCTGAACCGTTACCGCAACATGGACCGGGACTGGGAGGAGCTGGCCCGCTACGACGGGGCCCCGATCACCCAGCCGTCCCTGTTCCTGGGCGGCTCCCTGGACGCGTCCACCACCTGGCTGTCCGACGCGATCGCCGCGTACCCGGTGACCCTGCCCGGCCTGCGCGGCTCGCACATCCTGGAAGGCTGCGGCCACTGGATCCAGCAGGAGCGCCCGGCGGAGGTCAACGAGCACCTCCTCAACTGGCTTGCGGACCTGCCGAGTTGACCTTCAGATCCCGGTGCCGGTGCGCCGTAGGACACGGAGGGAGTCGGTCGCCGACACCTCCGTGAACGCGCCGGACTCCAGCGCGCGGAGATACACCCGGTACGGCGCCTGCCCGGTGAACTCGTCCTCCGGTTCCGGGAACACGTCGTGGATCACGAGCAGCCCGCCCTCGGCGACATGGGGGGCCCAGCCCTCGTAGTCCCCGTTCGCGTGCTCGTCGGTGTGCCCACCGTCGATGAAGACGAGGCCGAGGGGCGTGCCCCAGATCCGCGAGATTTGCGGCGACCGCCCCACGAGGGCGACCACGTGCTCCTCCAGCCCGGCCTTGTGCAGGGTTCTGCGGAACGTGGGCAACGTGTCCATCAGCCCGATCTCCGGGTCGACGGTCTCCGGGTCGTGAAAGTCCCAGCCCGGCTGCTGCTCCTCGCTACCCCGGTGATGATCCAGGGTGAGCACGGTGACACCGGCCTCGCGGGCAGCATCGGCAAGGAGGATCGTCGAACGCCCGCAGTACGTCCCGACTTCGAGGAGGGGAAGGCCGAGACGCCCGGCTTCTACGGCGGCGGAGTACAGGGCAAGCCCCTCACCGACCGGCATGAACCCCTTCGCCACTTCGAACGCGGCGAGGATCTCGGGCTTGGGTGTCGGGGGCACAGGGGTCCTTTCGGCGGGTCGTACGCATATGCTGCCGCACCCCCTGCCGAACAATTCGGCAGGGGGTGCGGTGCGGCTTTTGCCTTTAGGGGCGCGGGGAACTGCGCGACCAGCCCCCACGCACCCGCAGAAAACGACGAAACCGACTACGCGCTGACAGTCTCACCGGGCAACGACAGATCAAGGTCAACCGAGACCTCATCCCCGCCGTGCGTCGCGGACGAGGCCAACGGACCATGCCCCGAAGCCCGAGCCGCCAACACATACGCCCCCTGAGACGGCACAGCGAGCACGTAACTCCCGTCCTCCTCGGAGAGCGTCGCCCCAGCCTGCCGCCCCCGCCGATCGATCAACGTGACCTTGGCCCGAGCAACAGGAACCCCGTCCGCACTCAACACCCGCCCCCGGAACCCCCGAAGAACCTCCTCGGCCCGCTCAAGGTTCGCCTCTTCCTCACTGCTGAAGTTCAACTGCGGCGCCCGATTCGGCTTGGGAAGGAACAGCGCCATCAACAGGCCGACAGCAACCGCACCCGTAGCGATCAGGAACGACACGTGGAACCCGTGCATGGTCGGAATCGCAACCCCGCCCACATGGTTCGCGGTATTCGCCAGCACCATCCCGATCACCGCACTGGAGACGGACGTACCGATCGACCGCATAAGGGTGTTGAGCCCATTCGCCGCACCGGTCTCGGACGCCGGCACCGCCCCCACGATCAACGCGGGAAGCGACGAGTACGCGAGCCCGATCCCCGCACCGAGAACGACGGCGATGACCAGGGACTGCCAGGCCGCACTCATGAGGCCGAGCCCCGCGCCGTAGCCGATACCGATGATCAGCATGCCGAGGATCAGGGTGACCTTGGGCCCGTACTTCGCCGACAGACGGGCGTACACGGGCGCCGTGAACATCATCGTCAGGCCGAGCGGGGCGACCAGCAGACCGGCGGTGACCATCGACTGCCCGAGACCGTAGCCCGTGGACTTCGGCAGCTGGAGGAGCTGGGGCAGGACGAGGGAGACGACGTAGAAGGAGACGCCGACCATGATCGAGGCGAGGTTGGTGAAGAGGACCGCCGGACGGGCGGTGGTGCGCAGGTCGACCAGCGGGGCCTTCAGGCGCAGCTCCATCACGCCCCACAGGAGCAGGACGACGGCCGCCGCGGCGAACAGACCGAGCGTGGTGCCGGAGGTCCAGCCCCAGTCGCTGCCCTTGGTGATGGGGAGGAGGAAGAGGACGAGACCCGCGGAGAGACCGATCGCGCCGAGCACGTCGAACGTGCCCTCCGCCCGCATCGGGGACTCCGGTACGACGAGGAGGGTGAGGCCGATCGCGAGGACACCGAGGCCGGCGGCGCCGTAGAAGAGGGCGTGCCAGTCGGCGTGCTGGGCGACGAGCGCCGCGGCGGGCAGCGCGAGGCCGCCGCCGACGCCGATCGAGGAACTCATCAGGGCCATCGCCGAGCCGAGCTTCTCGCGGGGCAGCATGTCGCGCATCAGGCCGATGCCCAGGGGTATCGCGCCCATGGCGAAGCCCTGGAGCGCGCGGCCCGCGATCATCGTGAGCAGGTCGCTGGTGAGGGCGCTGACCAGCGCTCCTACGACCATGATGGCCAGGCTGAGGATCAGCATCCGGCGCTTGCCGTAGAGGTCGCCGAGGCGGCCCATGATCGGCGTGGCGACGGCTCCGGAGAGGAGGGTCGAGGTCAGGACCCAGGTGGCGTTGCTGGGCTCGGTGCTCAGCAGCTGCGGCAGGTCCTTGATGACCGGGACGAGCAGGGTCTGCATCACCGCGACAACGATGCCCGCGAAGGCGAGCACCGGCACGACGGCGCCGGACGGCCTCCGTGCGGGCTGGTCGGTCGACGTGTGCGTCATGAAGTGAGGCCTCCAGGCCTGAGAGGGGGTGGAGCCGGTTGATCCGTGCGGGATAAGTGCACGGTAAACCTCGTATGCACGGGCAACTATTCCGATGCTTCGGCGTACTAACGAATCCTTGACCGTCCCATGAATATCTGACCCGACGTCAGCTCTGGTCATTCGTTGGAACGTGTTCTAATCTCGCCCGCCATGAAGGCCTATGTCGCAGGCGTCGGGATGACGAGGTTCGAGAAGCCCGAGACCCGGGAGTGGCAGTACTGGGACATGGTGCGGGAGGCGGGCAGCGCCGCGCTCGCGGACGCCGGGATCTCCTACGCCGACATAGAACAGGTTCCTATTGGCTACTGCTTCCAGCCCTCGACCGCCGGTCAGCGCGCGGCCTATGAACTAGGTCTCACCGGCATCCCCGTCTACAACGTCAACAACAACTGCGCCACCGGCTCGACCGCGCTGATGCTCGCCCGGCAACTGGTCGAGGGCGGGGCGGCCGACTGCGTGCTGGCGCTGGGCTTCGAGAAGATGAAGCGGGGTGCGCTGGGCGGGGGCGCGGACGGCGGGGACTTCTCCACGTCCCCCGTCGCCCGGCACTACGGCATCATGGCCGCCCGCCACGGCTTCGAGATGACCCCGCCCACCGCCCAGATCTTCGGCGACGCGGCCCGCGAGCACATGGAGAAGTACGGGACGACCGAGGCGCAGCTCGCCGCCGTCGCCGCCAAGAACCACCGGCACTCCGCCCACAACCCGTACGCCCAGTTCCAGGACGTGTACGACGTCGACGACATCCTCGCGGCCCGGGTCGTCCACCACCCGCTCACGAAACTCCAGTGCTCGCCGACGTCGGACGGGGCGGCTGCGGCGGTCGTGGTCTCCGAACGCTTCGCGGAGCAGCGGGAGTTGGGGGCAGGCACGGGTGCGGGTACGGGTGCGGGTAACGGTGGGGGCTCGCTCGTCGAGATCGTCGCCCAGGCGATGACCACCGACACCGAGGAATCCTTCGCGTCCGGCTCGTGCATCGACGTCGTCGGCCAGCCCATGTCCCGGGCCGCCGCCCGCCAGGTCTACGAACGGTCCGGACTCGGCATCGAGGACGTGGACGTCGTAGAACTGCATGACTGCTTCTCGATCAACGAGCTGCTGACGTACGAGGCGCTCGGCATGTGCGAGCCGGGGGAGTCCGGGAAGCTCGTCGAGTCCGGGGGGACGACGTACGGCGGGCGGTGGGTGGTGAACCCGTCCGGCGGGCTGATCTCCAAGGGGCATCCGCTGGGGGCCACCGGGATCGCCCAAGTCGCCGAACTGGTCTGGCAGTTGAGAGGGACGGCGGGGGAGCGGCAGGTGCCGGGGGCCGGGGTGGGGCTCGCGCACAACATCGGGCTCGGCGGGGCGGCCGTGGTGACCTTGCTGCGGGCGGCGTAGGTCCTGTGGGGTAGGTCCTGCGAGGTCGTACGGGGTCCTGTGGTCTAGGACCTACGGCCGTCCCACGACCCGGGCGAAATGCCGATGCAAGGGGCACGGGCCGGTTGGGAGGATGACCACCATGCCCCGAGCCGCTGACGTCTCCCGAATATCCCGCCTGTTCCCCCGCGGCGCCGCACCGCCCGCCTGGCTGGTCGTGGCGCTCGCGTGCGCCGGGCAGTTCCTCGTCGTGCTCGACGTGTCCGTCGTCAACGTGGCGCTGCCGTCGATGCGGGCCGACCTGGGGATGAGCGCGTCCGGGCTGCAGTGGGTGGTCAACGCGTACGCCATCGCCTTCGCCGGGTTCATGCTCCTCGGCGGACGGGCCGGTGACCTCTACGGCCGCAAGCGGATGTTCCTGGTCGGGCTCGCGCTGTTCACCCTGGCCTCGCTGTGCGGCGGACTGGCCCAGGACGGCTGGCAGTTGCTGCTCGCCCGGGCCGTGCAGGGACTGGGGGCCGCGGTGCTGGCGCCCTCGACGCTGACCATCGTCACCTCGGCGGTCGCGGAGGGCGCGGCCCGTGCCCGGGCCATCGCCACCTGGACGGCGGTCGGCGCGGGAGGAGGGGCCGCGGGCGGACTCGTCGGCGGGGTGCTCGTGGACACCCTGTCCTGGCGGTGGGTGCTCCTCATCAACGTGCCCGTCGGCGCGGTGGTGCTGCTCAGCTCCCTGCGCCGGCTCCCGGAGAGCCGGGCCGGGGACCGGCGGCGGCTCGATCTGCCCGGCGCCGTCCTGGTCACGGCGGGGCTCGGCGTCCTGGCGTACGGCATCTCGCAGACCGAGGCCGAGGGGTGGACGGCCGCGGCCACCCTGGTGCCGCTGGCCGCCGGACTCGCGCTGATCGCGCTCTTCCTCGTCGTCGAGGCGCGTACGGCGGCTCCGCTGATGCCGCTCGGGCTGTTCCGGGCGCGGGCGGTGTCGTCGGCGAACGCGGCGATGTTCCTGTCCGGGTCCGCGATGTTCTGCATGTGGTTCTTCATGACCTTGTACGCGCAGAACGTGCTCGGGTACAGCCCGCTGGAGGCGGGGCTCGCGCTGGTGCCGAGTTCGCTGGCGGTCCTCCTCGGCTCCAAGTCGGCGCCCCGTTTCATGCCGGTGCTCGGCGCGCGCAACGTGGCCGTGATCGGGACGCTGCTCGCGGCGGTGGGTTTCGGCTGGCAGTCCCTGATGACGGTGAGAGGGGACTACCTGACCGAGATCATGTTCCCCGGAATCCTGATGATGCTGGGCGCCGGTCTGACCGCTACCCCGCTCGCCGCGCTCGCCACGTCGGGGGCGGCGCCGGGGGAGGCCGGGCTGGTCTCCGGGCTGATCAACACCTCGCGCACGATGGGGGGTTCGCTGGGGCTCGCCGTGATGTCGACGATCGCCGCGGGGCGTACGGAGCGGGCGGCGGGTGGCGGTGCGGGGACCCTGCGGGCGCTGACGGAGGGGTATGCGCTGGCGTTCCGGACGGGGGCGGGGGTGCTGCTCGGTGGGGTGGTGCTGATGGTGGTGTGGCTGCCGTGGGGGAAGGGGGCGGGGGCTTCGGAGGTCGGGGCTGGGGCTGATGCGGGGGCAAGGGCCGGTGCGGGTGCGGGCCCGGCGGTGGCTGCGGAGTCCGAGAGTTCCGCGACTTCCACGACTTCCACGACTTTCGAGAAGTGAGGCAATGGTTTTTTGAGAGGTGAGGCAACGGTTCGGGCGGTTCATGGACTCCTTTAACCATCTAGGAGGTGCCCATGGGGGATCGCAAGCAGGCTCGGGAGGCTCGGGATGACGGGTTCCAGAGCTTTGTCATCGGCCGCTGGCCGCGGCTGATGCGGACGGCATTTCTTCTGACGGGGGAGCAGCACGCCGCGGAGGATCTGGTCCAGTCGACGCTCGAACAGACCTTTGTGGCCTGGCGCAAGGTCGGCTCGGCCGACGATCCGGAGGCGTACGTACGGCGCGTGATGATCAACGCGCACGCACGCAAACACCGCAGACGGCTCAAGGAGTTCCTGGCGCCCAAGGATGACTCGGGTCTGGTGCGCGAGATCGCCGACACCGGTGACCGCATCGCCCAGGCCGACGACCGCAGCGCGCTGTTGCAGGCGCTGGCCCAACTGCCGCCCAGGCAGCGGGAAGCGGTGGTGCTGCGGTACTGGGAGGACTTGACCGAGACACAGACGGCCCAGGCGATGGGCTGCTCGGTCGGCGCGGTGAAGAGCAACGCGGCCAAGGGGATCGCGAAACTCCGCGCCATACCGGGACTCGCCGAGATGGTGACGCAGGGAGGGCGGCAGTGATGAGCGCGGACCGGGAGACGAACCAGACCATGACGGACAGAGACATCGCCCTCCTGCTGGCCGACGCCGCGGACGAGGTCGAGATCGGTATAGCCCCCTACCAGGCGGTGATCCGCGGCGGCCGCCGACGCCGGGCCCGCCGCTGGGCACTCGCCACGGCGGCGGCCCTGGTGATCGTCGGCGGGTCGGGCACGCTCGCGTTGGCCGGGCTGCGTGATGGGAGCGGGGTCGAGGTGTCACCGGCGGTGAAGCAGGAGTCGACCGCGCCGTTGACTCCGGAGGAGCGGAGTGTGTACGAGCCGCGGGGGACCCTGATCGGCATCGGTGAGATCGGCGGCAAGGAGTGGCAGGTCACCGTCGACGTGTGGGGCGCCCCGCGCACCGAAGGGGAGGCCTGGGCCCAGTTCCAGCGCATGAAGGCGTTCGGCGAGGTGCCGGTGGGAATGGACGCGGGCAAGACGTCCCAACTGGTCGGCAAGTACTCGTACTTCACGCGCCGGGCCATCGGGGACGGGAAGGATTCCGTCCTCACGCAGAACTCGGTCGACACGAAGGACGTCATGGCGGGCACCGACCTCGAATCGGTCGCGCTCTCCCTGGACCCGAAGCACACCACCCCGCAGCGCCTGGTGATGGGTCAGGTCGCCAAGACCGCCCAGGAGGTCACGTGCAGTTGGAAGGACGGCAGCTCGACCGTCGCCCGCAGGGTCGCGGAGGGCGCCGACGTCAACAGCGACGAATCGGCGATCCGGCCGGTGGTCGGCTCATCGGACGACTGGTTCGTGTGCGTCGGGCCGGAGGGGACGACGTTCGACTCGGTGAAGGTGACGAAGTAGCGCCGGTGCGGGGAGAGTTCGGGGGTTCGCCCTCAGGGGCGTGACGCGGGGCGGTGGGTGTCGGTGGCCCGGAAAACGGTTCGCCGACCTCGCGCGGCCCTGACACAGTGACCCACCATGACGAACGTCGAGCTTGTCACCGCCGCGGAGTTGCGGCTCATGCAGGGGCTGGCGCAGCGTGTCACCGCCGTCCGCCCGGAGCTGGTGAACGCCGAAGCGATGTTCGGCGAGCTGGCCTGGAACTGGGGCAAGGGCCGCGCCGAGGACGACACGGGCCGACCGCGCCGGCTGTGGCTCTCCGACGGGGAGCTGGTGGCGTGGGCCTGGGCCACCCTTCCGCACCGGGTGCGGCGGAACGACGGTTCGGTGAAGGACGTCACCGAGGCCTGCCTCACGTACCAGGTCCACCCCGACCATGCCGAGCTCATCGACGAGGTGATCGACTGGTACGACGCTACGGCGGCGGGCATCGAGCGGACGGTGATGCCCAGCGCCGCGGACGGATTCGCCCTGAAGCGATGGGCGGCGCACGGCTACGAGACCGACTCGGCCGCGCTCGGCGACACCGGGTCCTGGACCCAGCTGAACGAGCGGGACCTGACGGAGGTGGAACACCCGGTTCTCCCAACGGGGTTCAGGTTCCGCACCGCCGACGAGGCCGGCCCCGAGGCTGCGGTCCAGGCCCACCTCGACGCCTGGTCCCCCTCGGCATACACGGCCGAGAGCTACGAGAGCGTCCGGCGGACACCGGGCTACCGCGGCGACCTGCACATCCTGGTGGAGGCACCGGACGGCACGATGGCCTCCTCGACGATCATGTGGCTCGACGAGGCGAACAGAAGCGCCGAGTTCGAACCGGTCGGGACGCATCCGGAGTACCGGCGGCGGGGGTTGGCGAGAGCGATGCTCCTGCACGGGATGCACCGGGCGCGGGCAGCCGGGGCCACGCATGCGACGGTCGCGTGCCTGGGGGCGCCGGGGCATCCCCGGGCACGGGGGCTGTACTACGGGCTCGGGTTCCGGGAGTTGTCGCGGGATGCGCCGCTTGTGAAGGCCGGGGGTGTGGGCTGAGGAGGGTGTCCGGGTCGGGTCGGAGGGTGCCTCTATGGGGTTCGTCAAGGAAATCGGGCTGCGCTCGGGCGGGCTGGTGGGCAGCATGGCGGGGTGCCGGATCTGCTGTGGGATGACGTCAGGGACTTCTTCGACCCTGAGCTGATGGGTGCCCTGCCGGACGTGTGCGTGGCGGGTGCCTCGGTCGAGGACTGGCAGGTCGTGTTCGACTTGGTTCGGTCGAGCGGATGGACGTGGGAGTACTCGGTGGGCGGAGTCGCCGGGCCACTGCCGTCGGCGGCGGAGGTGTTGTCGCGTCCCGCTGACGCGGAGACGGTCGATCTGCGGGTCTGGCCGGTCCCGGATGTGCTGGTGATCTTCCGGCCGATGGCCGTTGACGAGATCGACTTCGACGTCGACCTTCACGAACTGCGGGGCCAGGCTGGAGTGGACGTTCTGTGCGGCTTCCTGCGCACGATCGGTCGCCGACTGGGCAAGCCGGTGGCCATGACCGCCGAGGGCGATTACGGGAATCCGGTACTCGGGTTCGACCCGGTGATCGACCGCGTGGTGCTGTTGGCGGACCCACCGCCCAGTTGACCGCGACGGCCGGCCGGGACCGGTAGAGGGTGCCGTCCCGGCCCGCTGACACCCCTCCGGATCCGATTCTTGAAAAGTAGGGCCGGGGGTGGCCGGGACTGGGGCCCTGGTGGCCTTCGGGTGGGGTGCCGACGCGGTTTCGGCCCGTCCCCGGAACGGTGGCCTTCCGGGGTCGACTCCCGCCTCGTGCAAGGGTGTTGGCGGCATTCGTGTGAGTGTCCAGGATCCGTGCTGACCTGGGCCTTGGACCCGTCCGCTCCTACGATCGGCGCATTGGAGAGGGGGCCGGATGGACCGGACGGATCGTAGCCAGCACGGGCGGGACATACGCACGGTCGACGATGTACTCCGGCTCCTGGACGGGCTGTTCGCGCCGGAGGCCGACCGTTGGAGTTCGCGGGGTGCCTCTTGGTGGGACGGGTTCTATGCCGACCGGGACAAGCCGGTGCCGTTCTTTGTGGCTAAGCCGGACGAGAACCTGGTCGGGTATGTCGAGCGGGGGCTGATCGGCGGGGGTGGGGGTGGTCGTGCCCTGGACCTGGGGTGTGGTCCGGGGCGCAACGCGCTTCAACTCGCCGCGTGGGGCTTCGAGGTGGACGGGGTGGATCTGTCGCCTACGGCTGTCGCGTGGGCGGAGGAGCGGGCGCACGTCTCGGGAATCCGGGCCCGATTCCACTGCGGGGACGCCTTCGCCCTCGCCGGTACCCAACTCCCCGGCCCCTACGACCTCGTCTACGACTCCGGCTGTTTCCACCACCTGCCCCCGCACCGACGCATCAGCTACCTCGCCCTGCTGGACCAAGTCCTCGCACCCGGCGGGCACTTCGCGCTCACGTGCTTCGCCGCCGGCGGCATGGGGTCCGAACTGCCCGACGCCGAGCTCTACCGCGGCTCCGGGCTTCAGGGCGGGTTGGCCTACACGCCGGATGAACTGCGCTGGATATTCGGGGAGTTGGAGATGGTCGAGCTGCGCCGGATGCGCGCCGAGCCGGACGCCTCGCCGTGCTTCGGGGAGGACTTTCTCTGGACGGCGTTGTTCCGCCGGGGACTTGGTGCGCAGAACTCGTAACACGCGCAGGTTCGCAGGCTTCGCCGAGTCATGCCGGGATGAAGCTCGGCCACCAGGGCGGGACGTTGCCCGGGCACAACGGGGCGGGGTAGGAGTCCGGCATGCCGAGCCAAGTGACCAGGAACCAGGCGAACCACAGGGTGAAGACGAGCCCTGCGGCAAGGGCTGTCCTGCGATGACGTCTTCCGAGGGTGCCGTGCAGGATCACCCATGGAATCGCGGCGGCGATCCATATGAGAGGAGCGAGAAAGAGCAGAGTCGTACCGTTGGCCGCTGCGTTGACGCCGACGTCACAAGCAGCCCATGCCCTCCCGATGGCAGCAGTGGACACCACCGCGGTCAGTCCACCGAAGAGGATCCCGAAGCCGGTACCTCTGGGCCAGCGGCTCGGAGGACTCGACTGTTCTGTTCCCACGGTCATCCCCCCCGCCTCGCCGTAGGCCTACAACCAGCCCTGTTGTCGGGCCTCCCGCATGGCCTCCATGCGGTTGCGGGTTCCCGTTTTGCCGATCGCCGAGGAGAGGTAGTTGCGGACGGTGGACTCGGAGAGGTGGAGCTTCGTGGCGATGTCGGAGACCGTCGCGCCGTCCACCGAGGCCTTGAGGACGTCGCACTCGCGGGCGGTGAGGGGGTTCGGGCCCGCGCTCAGCGCGGCGGCGGCCAGGGCCGGGTCGATGACCGTCTCGCCGGTCAGGACGCGGCGGATCGCGGCGGCGAGGTCCTCCACCGGGCCGTCCTTCACCAGGAAGCCCGCCGCGCCCGCCTCCATCGCGCGGCGCAGATAACCGGGGCGGCCGAAGGTCGTGAGGATCAACACCCGGCAGTCCGGGGCCTGTTCGCGGAGTTCGGCGGCGGCGTCCAGGCCGCTCATGCCGGGGAGTTCGATGTCGAGGAGGGCGACGTCGGGGCGGTGGGTCAGGGCGGCGTCCACGATCGTGTCACCCCTGCCGACCTGGGCGACGACCTCCAGGTCCGCCTCCATGCCGAGCAGCAGGGCGAGGGCGCCGCGCATCATGCCCTGGTCCTCGGCGAGCAGCACTCTGACGGACTTGGCGGGCCGGTGGTCCCGGGGCATCTCATCCACGGGGCAAGAGTAAGGCCCAGGGAGACCCAGGCCGGTTGTCAAAAACTCTTCATTGTTCGCGTCCGCGAGTCTTGACGGTCTCCGGCTGCGGGCAAACAATCGCCTCGGCATTCTGCAATCACCCCAGGAATTTCCCGTGCCGGGCCGATTCCGGAAACCTTTCGACAAACTTTCGGCAGTTCGACATTTCGATCGCGAATGGGTTCGGCATATCGATCGAACGGCGTTCGGTATATCGACCGGTCGCTCGCGCCGCAACTCCGAGCACCCCGCCCCACCCGCACCGACGACCCGCACCGACCACCTGTACTGACCACCCGCACCGCCCTACCCGCAACAGAAGAGGTGCACCGTGTTCCCGAGATTCCTCCGCACCCGGCCGCGCCGGCTGAGAAACGCCACCCTCGCCGCACTGTCCGCGCTCGTGACCGTCCTCGCGCTGGCCGTAGGCGTGCCGCAGGCGTCGGCCGCCGGCTCGCTGCCGTGCGACATCTACGCCACCGCCGGCACGCCCTGCGTCGCCGCGCACAGTCTCGTCCGGGCGCTCTACTCGTCGTACAACGGCTCGCTGTACCAGGTGCAGCGGGCCTCCGACAGCGCCACCGCGAACATCGGTCTGCTGGCGGCCGGGGGGTATGCCAACGCGGCGGCGCAGGACTCGTTCTGTGCCGGTACGACCTGCGTCATCACCAAGATCTACGACCAGTCCGCGCGCCACAACGACCTCACGATCGAGGGCGCGGGCGGGGCCGGTGTCGCCGATGTCGGGGCGCCCGCGGACGCGCTGCCGGTGACCGCCGGCGGGCATCAGGTCTACGGCCTGGAGATCTCGGCCGGCATGGGCTACCGCGACAACTCCACCTCGGGCGTGGCCACCAACGGTGCCGCCGAGGGGATGTACATGGTGACCTCGGGCACCCACGTCAACGGCAGTTGCTGCTTCGACTACGGCAACGCCGAGACCAACAACCAGGACACCGGCAACGGTCACATGGACGCGATCAACTTCGGTACGGAGTGCTGGTTCGCGCCCTGCTACGGCAGCGGCCCCTGGGTGCAGGCCGACCTGGAGAACGGGCTGTTCCAGTCGGACTCCGGGTACAGCAAGAACACGGCGAACACCGGCACCGGAGCGATACCGTTCGTCACCGCTTTGCTGAAAAACAACGGTCAGGACCATTTCGCGCTGAAATCCGGAAACGCGCAGTCGGGGAGTCTCACGACCTCCTATTCCGGGGGTGAACCCACCACGAGCGGTTACTCACCCATGCATCAGGAAGGCGCGATCGTCCTGGGCACCGGCGGGGACAACAGCAACGGCTCCATCGGCTCGTTCTTCGAGGGCGTCATGACCGCCGGCATCCCGACCGACGCCGCCGACAACTCCGTACAGGCGAACATCGTCTCCGTCGGCTACGGCGCCTCGACCGGCACCACCGGGACGCTGGCGGCCGGTTCGGAGATCTCGCTGCGGGCGACCACCTCGTGCTGCACCGGCGACTACATCCGCCACCAGAACAACGCGGCGGTCCTCTCGGCGATCACGTCCAGCAGCGCGGCACTCGACAAGAGCGACGCCACCTGGATCGTCCGCAGGGGACTCGCCGACAGCTCCTGCTATTCGTTCGAGTCACGGAACTATCCCGGTGACTTCCTGCGGCACTACAACTACCAGCTCTATCGCCAACCCATGGTCGGGACAACGCAGTTCAGACAGGACGCCACGTTCTGCGCCTCGACCGGCAAGAGCGGCACGGGCACGTCGTTCGCGTCGTACAACTACCCGACCAGATATCTCCGGCACTACAACTACAACGTCTACATCGCGAGCGACGGCGGCTCCAACGCCTTCGACAGCGCGACCTCGTGGACGGACGACGTGA
The DNA here is from genome assembly GCF_000716605.1 of Streptomyces sp. NRRL F-525. Taxonomy (GTDB): domain Bacteria; phylum Actinomycetota; class Actinomycetes; order Streptomycetales; family Streptomycetaceae; genus Streptomyces. The sequence continues at coordinate 88,570 of NZ_JNXE01000012.1, forward strand.
GCTGGGTCGTCACGGCTCCCTGGGCGCCGTAGCGGCCAAGTCCGCTGCCTCCACGGGGAGTTCGGCGGTGACCGTGAAGCCGCCGCGTGGTGACGGGCCGGCCCGCAAGGAGCCGCCCGCCACCGCGAGGCGTTCCGTGAGGCCCTTCAGGCCGGTCCCGCCGACGCCCTCGGCGGGGCCGGTCGCCGATGAGTCGCCCGTGCCGTCGTCGGCGATGGTGAGGCGGACGCGGTCCAGGATGCCGTCGAGGGTGATCTCGCAGCGGGTGGCACGGCTGTGCCGTACGGCATTGGTGACCGCCTCGCGGACCACCCAGCCCAGCAGGGCCTCGTTCTGCGGGGTCAGGGGCGGGCCCGACTGGCGGACCACCGGGTCGATGTCGGCGGCGGACAGGGCGGAGCGGGCGCGGTCCAGTTCGGTGGCGAGGCTGCCCTCGCGGTAACCGGTGACCGCCTCGCGGATCTCGGTGAGCGCCTGCCGGCCCACGGCCTCGATGTCGGTGATCTGGCCGAGCGCGGCCTCCATGTCGCGGGGTGCGAGACGCCGGGCCGCCTCCGACTTCACGACGATCACCGAGAGGGTGTGCCCCAGCAGGTCGTGCAGGTCGCGGGAGAACCGCATCCGTTCCTTCTCGACCGCGCGGCGGGCCAACTCCTCGCGGGCGGCGCGCAGTTCGCGTACGGCCTCGGAGAGGGAGAGGATCGCCGCGGTCACCATCGTGGACAGGAACGTGCCGTAGGCGACGTTGATCGCGTCCCAGCCCGCCCGGTACACGGAGACCGCGGCGGCGAGGGCGGTCAGGGCGAGGCCGACCTGGCCGAGGCGCGGGCCCCGGACGACGGCGCCCGTGGCGAGGCCGAGGAGGGGGAAGAAGTAGAGCCAGCTGCCGCCGTAGCCGAGGGCCAGGCCACAGGTGATCAGACCCATCACGACCAGTGCCACCAGCGTGGAGACCGCCTGGCGCTTCTCCTTCACGAAGGACCGGAACACCACATAGATGTAGAGGGAGTTGAAGGCGAACAGGCCCAGACCGCCGATCCAGGGGTTGGAGGTCTTGCCCTGGAGGAGGTTGGAGAAGGAGCCCATGCCCATCAGCAGCCACGGCAGCAGGGAGAAGCCGGTCGGCGGCGGGCCCGGATGCTCGGGGTGCTCGCCCTTGCGGCGGGCCTCCTTCTGCGCGGTCTTGAACTCCGCCATGTCGGCCTTCCACTGGGTCCGCGCGGCCCGCCACTGCTGTAGCTGGCAGGTGATCCCTCGCATCCAGGTCATCTCTCTCGCTCCCCCGGTCACACGGTCCGCCCGGTCCGGCGGTACGCCAGCACAGCGTACGAACCGAACGCGAGCAGCCAAGCCGTCAGCACCGCGATCGCGCCGAGTGCCGGGGCGTGCCCGTCGGCGACGGAGGTGCCGAGTTCGGCGAAGCGGTTGGTCGGGGTGTAGTGGGAGATCGCGCGCAGCCAGCCGGGGAAGAGGCTGATCGGGAACCACAGGCCGCCGATCACCGAGAGCCCCAGGTTGCAGGCCATGTTCGTGACGCCGGTGGTCTGGGAGGTGAGCCCGTAGCCGTTGCCGAGGCCGAGCAGGGTGAAGGGGATCGAGCCGAGCCACAGCAGCAGCGCGATCGCCGCCCACTGCCAGGCGTCCAGCCGTACGCCGTTCACCAGTCCGCCCGCCGCGAGCACGGCGACGATCGAGGGCAGCACGGTCACCGAACCGGTCAGCGCCCGGCCGACCACCACCTGCCGCGGGGTCATCGGCGTCACCCGCAACTGCCGCAGCCACCCGATCGCCCGGTCCTCGGCGACTCCGCCCCCGGTGTTGAGCGCGGAACCGACCGCGCCGTAGGCGGCCATACCGACCATCGCCGTGGCCTTGTAGCCACTGTCGTCACCACCGAGGTTCGTGAACAGCAGGTACATCATCACCGGCATCGCGATCCCACCGATGACGAAGCCGACGTCGCGCAGGGTCCGGCGTACTTCGAGGCGCAGGTAGTCGAACATCACACCGTCTCCAGTTCGTGTGTCGTCAGGGCGAGGAACGCGTCGTCGAGGGACGCCGGGGTGACCTCCAGGCCGCGGATCGCGTTGCGGGCGGCGAGGGCGATCACCGTCGCGTCCGAGTCGTCGGTGCGCAACAGCGCGCGGTCGCCGCGGACTTCGAGGGTGCGTACGCCGGGCAGCTGGGCGAGACCCTCGGTGGAGCCGCCCGCCAGGTCGAAGGAGACGAGGCTGCCGCCGGCCGCGCGCTTGAGCTGCTCGCCGGTGCCGTCCGCGACGATCCGGCCGCGGTCGATGACGACGATCCGGTCGGCGTGCGCGTCCGCCTCCTCCAGGTAGTGCGTGGAGAACAGCACGGTGTGCCCGCGCCGGGCGTACGCCCGCATCGACTGCCAGAACGCGTGCCGCGCCTCCACATCCAGGGCGGCCGTGGGCTCGTCCAGGACGATCAGCGACGGGTTCCCCGCCAGCGCCACGGCGAACCGCACCCGCTGTGTCTGCCCGCCCGACAGCCTGTCCACCCGCCGCCCGGCCAGCTCGCCGATACCGGCCAGCTCCAGGGCCTGCGCGACCGGCATCGGCTTCGGATAGCGCCGGGCGACGAACGCGACCAGCTCGCCGACGGTGACCCGGGGCACCGCCCGCGACTCCTGCAACATCGCCCCGACCAGGCCGTTCCGCACGGCCAACTCCGGTGTCCCGCCGAAGAGTTCGACCGTGCCGGCGTCGGGCGCGTTCAGCCCGAGCAGCAGCGAGATCGTCGTCGACTTGCCCGCGCCGTTGCGGCCGAGCAGCGCGACCGTCTCGCCGCGCCCGATCTCCAGGTCCATACCGTCCACGGCACGCACCGCGCCGAAGGTCTTGACCGCCCCCGCGAAAGACACGGCAGCCGCTGTCCGGTCCGCCGCCCCACCTGTCTGTGTCATGGCTACGACGCTACGGATCCGGCCCCCTCGCCCGGCAGATGCGCATGTACGGACTCGGGCAGGACAAATGTCACCGACGGCGGCGCGGACACCTACCTGACGCACCGTCAGGAGCCTTCACAAGTGCGGGGCGCTCGGCTATACAGAAGGGCGCCGGACTGGAACGCGTTCTAGGTCGGCCCGTGACGACCTCGGTGCGGCCGACGGTGCGGACGGCCGCACCGAGGTCTTCGACCACCGGCGATCAGGAGCCCCATGCCCATCGACGCAGCCCAGGCCCTCGCGGCCGAACCCCGGACCGGCGAGATCTCCTGGACCACCAAGGACGTCCAGCTCTACCACCTCGGCCTCGGCGCGGGCACCCCCGCGACCGACCCCGACGAGCTGCGCTACACCCTGGAGTCCCGGCTGCACGTCCTGCCGAGTTTCGCCACCGTCGCGGGCAACGGCTCACCCGGCGTCATCAGCGGCCTGTCCATGCCCGGCATCGAGGTCGACCTCGCCCGCGTCCTGCACGGCGGCCAGTCCCTGCGCCTGCACCGCCCGATCCCGGCCCAGGGCACCGCGACCAGCACCGGCCACATCGCCGCCGTCTACGACAAGGGCAAGGCGGCCGTCCTCGTCATGCGCACCGAAGTCGCCGACGCCGACGGCCCGTTGTGGACCAACGACGCGCAGATCTTCGTACGGGGGGAGGGGGGATGGGGTGGCGACCGCGGGCCGTCCGCACGCCTCGAACCCCCAACAGGCGAGCCCTACAAGGTGGTTGAGCGTGCCATCCGCGAGGACCAAGCCCTCCTCTACCGTCTCTCCGGCGACTGGAACCCCCTGCACGCCGACCCCGAGTTCGCCAAGCTCGCCGGATTCGACCGGCCCATCCTGCACGGGCTGTGCACCTACGGCATGACGCTGAAGGCCGTCGTCGACACGCTGCTCGACGGCGACGTGACCCGGGTGCGCTCCTACGACACACGGTTCGCCGGGGTCGTGTTCCCCGGCGAGACGCTGCGCATCCGCATGTGGCGCCGGGGTGATGCGGAAGTACAGGTCGCGGTGAGCGCCGTAGAACGGGACGACGCGCCCGTCCTCGCCGACACGATCGTCGAACACTCCTGAGACAAGCCCGAGTTGAGGGGAGCCGCACCATGCTCGCAGCCGTACTGCACGAGATAGGCCAGGACAAACTGGAGGTCCTCGACGACGTCGAGGCGACGGGCTTCGGGCCCGGTCGGGTCAGGATCCGGGTGCGCGCCACGGGGCTGTGCCACTCGGACCTGTCCGCGATGGCGGGCGTACTGCCACAGCCCGCGCCCTTCGTCCCGGGGCATGAAGGTGCCGGCGAGATCCTCGAAGTCGGCGAGGGCGTAAGCCACTTGAAGGCCGGTGACCGGGTCGTCGTCTGCTGGCTGCCGGCCTGCGGGGTGTGTCCGGCGTGCAAGCGCGGCCAGACCCAGCTGTGTCTGGCCGGGTTCATGAACGCGGGTACCCCCAACTTCAAGCGCCCCAGTGGCGATGTGTTCGGCTTCGCGGGCACCGGCACCTTCGCCGAGGAGGTCGTCGTCGACGCGGGCTGCGCCGTACCGATCCCCGACGACGTGCCCTTCGACATCGCCGCCCTCATCGGCTGCGGGGTCACCACCGGACTCGGCGCCGCCCTCAACACCGCTGACGTGCAAGCCGGTTCGTCGGTCGCCGTGATCGGCTGCGGGGGCGTCGGCATCTCCGCGATCCAGGGTGCCCGGCTCAAGGGCGCCGCCGAGATCGTCGCCGTCGACCCGGTCGCCTCCCGCCGTGAGGCCGCGCTCAAGTTCGGTGCCACGAAGGCGATTTCACCGGACGAGCTGCCCGACGCCAAGCAACAGGTCACCGGCGGCGAGGGGTTCGACTACGTCTTCGAGGTCGTCGGCCGCTCCGCCACCGCCCGCACCGCCTACGAGAACACCCGGCGCGGCGGCACCCTCGTCGTCGTCGGCGCGGGCGCCCTGGACGACTATCTCCAACTCAGCATGTTCGAGCTGTTCTTCGACGAGAAGCGCATCCTCCCCTCGATGTACGGCGGGGGAGACGTGCTGCGTTCCTACGAGCGCACGATCGCCCTGTGGCGGGCGGGCCGCGTCGACCTGGAGAGCCTGATCACCCACCGCGTTCCGCTGGCCGACATCAACGAGGCCCTCGACCAGATGCGCCAGGGGACGGCCCTGCGTACGTGCATCGAGATCTGAGGACCGGGTATGTCGTTGCCACTTGAGGGACTTGCGGCGATCGTCACCGGCGCCGGACGCGGGCTCGGCCGGGCCGAGGCGCTGGAGCTCGGCCGGCTCGGCGCGGCCGTCGTCGTCAACGACTACGGGCAGCCGGGCCGGGACGGTTCGGGGGCGGCCTCCGCCGGTCCCGCCGAGGAGGTCGCCGCCGAGATCCGCGCGGCGGGCGGCCGCGCCACCGCCCACACCGGGGACGTCGCCGACTTCCAACAGGCCGCCGAACTGGTCGAGTTGGCGGTCGCCGAGTTCGGCAGGCTCGACATCCTCGTCAACAACGCGGGCATCCTGCGCGACCGCATGGTCTTCTCCATGACGGAGGGCGAGTGGGACGCGGTGATCCGGGTCCACCTCAAGGGCCACTTCAACACGACCCACTTCGCGGCCCGGCACTGGCGCGAACGCTCCAAGGCGACCGGCGCACCGGTGTACGGGCGGATCGTGAACACCTCGTCCGAGGCGTATCTCGCAGGCTCGGCCGGACAGCCCAACTATGCTGCCGCGAAAGGCGGAATCGTCGGCCTGACCACCTCCACGGCCCTCGCCCTCGCCAAGTACGGCGTCACCGCGAACGCCATCTGCCCCCGCGCCCGCACCCGGATGACCGAGGACGTCTTCGCCGGGTTCGGGGAGAACGGCGACGGCCTCGACCCGCTCGCCCCCGAGCATGTCGCCCCGCTCGTCGGCTACTTGGCCTCACCCGCCGCCGAGCGGATCAACGGCCAGCTCCTCGTCGTCCACGGCGGCATGGTCGCGATCGTCGAACGCCCGCACGTCCAGGCCAAGTTCGACAGCAAGCAGGACCTCTTCAGCTACGACGAGCTGGACGCCGTACTCACCCCGCACTACGCGGAGCGACCGCCGGGGGAGACGTTCGCGGCGGCCGAGGTGCTGGGACTCAAGCGGGAGCCGGACACGGCCTAGGGAACGCGGCGGCCCCGCCCGTCCGGAGACGAGCGGGGCCGTGTCGTGCGAGGTGGTGCAGGGCGTCTGACGTGTCGTCAGACCGCCGCGTACTTCGACTGCGTGGACTGCTCGGACGGCTTGCGGTGCCGGCCGTGGGCGGCCGAATCGCCGTCCTGCGCCGAGACCGGGCCCCGGTGCTTGCCGTGACCGGAGGCGTCGTGTGTGTCGGCAGACATGGTCTGCGCGGTGTTCGAGTCGTTCATCGGAAAGTTCACCCCGTTGCAACATGATCCTTCATACAGCCCGGCGATCTTATCCAGCCGTTCCCGGGGTGACGCGAGGCGGACCGCCGTCCGGAACGAGTTCGTTACCGAGCCGCACCACTTCGTTACCCGACGGCCACCCGGCCTTTGAGCGGCGCTTCCCGCAAGGGCACCGGACGCGGCGCGACCGGCACCGGAGGATCCGGTTGTGACGGCGATGACGGCGACGGCACGGCCTCCCCAGGCGCGCCCCCCGTCCCGTCCCGAACCGGATCCTCCGGGCGTGTTTCCCCCGTACCCCCCACGCCCCCCGTTACCGCAGGGGACCCCGCGTCCCCTGCTTCCCCCGTTCCCCCCGCCCCCCTGGGCACCGCGAACCGCGCCACACCGCACGGCACTTCCGGTGTGGCGTACGGCAGTCGCAGCACCCCGTCCTCGGTCCACAGCCCGGCGCCCGCCAACCACCCCTCGGGCGCCGGGAGTTGGAGCAACTGCCGCTCGGCGGGCCGCCATACGGCGAACCAGGTGCCGGCCGGCCCGTCGACGCGCAGCGCGACCCCGCAGTTCTCCGGCATCAGCACCTGCCCCGGCTGGATCGCGAACGGCGTCACCGTGCAGTCCGGCAGCCGCAGGCACTCCGGGAACCGCACCGGCAGCGTGGACCCGACCACCCCCCAGCCCAGCCGTTCCCCCCGCCCCGGCGCCGGCGCGTCCGAGCCGATCAGCAGCAGCCCGCTGTCGGGGTCGGCCGCGAGCAGCCGGTCGTCGCTGTCCGCGGCGATCTGCAGCAGCGGCGACACCTCCCCGTCCCGTTCCAGGTCGACCACGATCGCCTTGGTCCGCCCGCCGACCTCCCGGTCCAGCGCCAGCATCCGCCCGGCCCGGTCCAGCCAGACCCCGCCCGAGCAGCGCCCCGGGACCATCGCGAGATGCTCGGGCCCGAACGCCCCGCCCGCCACCAGCCACACGGCGGTCGAGCGCCGGCCCACGGCGAGGGCGTACGCCTTCTCGCCCCCCGGCGCGGGCGGCAGCAGCCGCAGCCGGGTGTCCGGGTCCGGGCACTCGACCGCGCCGAGCGGCAGCTCACCGGTGCCCGGGCCGGTCGGGTAGAGCAGCGAGAACGCGTGCCGCCCGTCGACCAGCCGCCGGATGAGCACCCGCCCGTCGCCCATCGGCTGGACCTCGGTGCCGGGCTCCTCGGGCTGGTTGCCGGGCAGCGGCACGGCGTACGGCTCGGGGCCGTCCAGCGTCCACCGCTCCGGGAACAGGCAGTCACCGGCCGGCGCGAGGCGGGCGGCGTACGCCCCGTCCGCGGTGATCGCACACGCGGTGCCATCGGTCCGCGGTTCCCCGCACTCGTCCTCGTCCTCGTCGTGAGCCGTGGGCTCGATCGCACAGGCCGTCATGGTTCGGTCACCTCCGGCCACGAAACTAGTTTTCGCACGTACGGACGTGGGACCGATGAGCAGGCGCTTCACCAATAAGGGTGGCCAAGTAACGATTCGCCTGAGGAAACGGGGGCCGGTGTGCTGAACGGGGCCGCGCACCTCCGTACGGCCGGTTCAGCGGTTCAGCCGATCGGTCCAGCCAGGTAGCCTTTCCCCGTGCCCCGTCAGTCCGTACCCCGCCTGTCCGAAGTCATCGCCGCGCTGGAGAACCTGTGGCCCGCCGAGCGGGCCGAGTCCTGGGACGCGGTCGGCACCGTCGTGGGCGACCCGGACCAGGACGTCACCCGTGTGCTGTTCGCCGTGGATCCCGTGCAGGAGATCGTCGACGAGGCCGTGAAGCTGGGCGCCGACCTGCTGGTCACCCACCACCCCCTCTACCTGCGCGGTACGACGACGGTCGCGGCCTCCACCTTCAAGGGCCGTGTGGTGCACACGCTGATCAAGCACGACATCGCGCTGCACGTCGCCCACACCAACGCCGACCGCGCCGACCCGGGAGTCTCCGACGCGCTCGCGGGCGCGCTGGACCTCCGGGTCGTAGGACCGCTCGTACCGGACCCGACCGATCCGGAAGGCCGCCGGGGCCTGGGCCGGATCTGCGAGCTGGACCACCCCCTGACCGTCCGCGAGCTCGCGGCCCGCGCCGCCGAGCGCCTGCCCGCCACGGCGCAGGGCATCCGCGTCGCGGGCGACCCCGACGCCCTGGTCCACCGGATCGCGGTGAGCGGCGGCTCAGGCGACAGCCTCTTCGACGACGTACGCGCGGCAGGCGTAGAAGCTTTCCTCACAGCGGACCTCCGCCACCACCCGGTGTCGGAAGCCCGAGCCCACACTCCTCTCGCGCTGCTCGACGCGGCGCACTGGGCCACCGAGTGGCCCTGGTGCGAGCTGGCCGCCGCCCAGCTCGACGAGATCTCCGACCGCGAGGGATGGGACCTCAGGGTCCATGTCTCCAAGACGGTCACCGACCCCTGGACCGCCCACGCGGCGTCCACCGCCACACCTGACAAACCTGGAGCCCCCAACTGAACGCCGCGCCCGCCGACCAGATCCGACTTCTCGACGTCCAGGCCCTCGACGTACGCCTCTCGCAGCTCGCGCACAAGCGCAACTCCCTGCCGGAGCACGCCGAGATCGACTCGCTGACCAAGGACCTCACCCAGCTGCGCGACCTGCTCGTGGCCGTGCAGACCGAGGAGAGCGACTGCGCCCGCGAGCAGACCAAGGCCGAGCAGGACGTGGACCAGGTGCGCCAGCGCGCCACCCGCGACCAGCAGCGCCTCGACTCCGGTGCCGTCACCTCGCCCAAGGACCTGGAGAACCTCCAGCGCGAGATCGTCTCCCTCGCCAAGCGCCAGGGCGACCTCGAGGACATCGTCCTGGAGGTCATGGAGCGCCGTGAGTCCGCGCAGGAGCGCACCGCCGAACTGACCGAGCGGGTCGGTTCCGTGCAGGGCAGGATCGACGACGCGACCGCCCGCCGCGAGGCCGCGTACGAGACGCTCGACGCCGATGAGGCCACGGCCGAGAAGGAGCGCGAGGTCGTCTCGGCGACCATCCCCGCGGACCTCCTCAAGCTCTACGACAAGCTTCGCCAGCAGCAGGGCGGCATCGGCGCGGCCAAGCTGTACCAGCGCACCTGCCAGGGCTGCCGCCAGGAGCTCGCCATCACCGACTTCAACGAGGTCCGCGCGGCGGCGCCCGACACGGTCGTCCGCTGCGAGAACTGCCACCGCATCCTGGTGCGCACGTCCGACTCCGGCCTGTAAGGAGCGCTGGCCGTGCGGGAGTTCATCGTCGAGGCCGACGGCGGTTCCCGGGGCAACCCGGGTCCCGCGGGCTACGGCAGCGTCGTCATCGACGCGACGACGGGGGAGACGCTGGCGGAGGCGGCCGAGTACATCGGCATCGCCACGAACAACGTCGCCGAGTACCGGGGCCTGTTGGCCGGCCTCCGCACGGCCCACGCCCTGGACCCCGCCGCGTCCATCCACATCCGCATGGACTCCAAGCTCGTCGTGGAACAGATGTCGGGCCGCTGGAAGATCAAACACCCCGACATGAAGCCCCTGGCGGCGGAAGCGGGCCAGGTCTTCCCGCCGGACCAGGTGACGTACGAGTGGATCCCCAGAGCCCAGAACAAACACGCGGACCGCTTGGCCAACGAGGCGATGGACGCGGGGAAGCGGGGCGAGCAGTGGTCGGCGGCAGAGTCAACGGCAGAACTCCGCAGCACAGGCTCAGGCGAGGCTTTTAAGGGCCGCGGAACACAAGCGGAGCTGTCCAACACAGACCCAGCCGACGCCCTTAAGGGGCGCGTACGCGCTGAGCTTTCCAGCACAGACCCAGCCGATGCCCTTAGGGGCCGCGGGCGCGCCGAGCTTTCCAGCGCAGGCCCAGCTGACGCCCTTAGGGGCCGCGGGCGCGCCGAGCCTTCCAACACAGGCCCAGCCGACGCCCTTAAGGGGCGCGGGGAACTGCGCGACCAGCCCCCACCGGCCGCAACTGTGACGACTACCGCCAAGGCCACCGCCGACACCCGCGCAGCCCGCAACATAGCCACGCCGAGCGCCGGTTGGGCCCCCGCAGACATGGGCGCCCCCGCAACCTTCGTCCTCCTACGCCACGGCGAAACCCCCCTCACCCCCCAGAAGCGCTTCTCAGGCAGCGGCGGCACCAACCCGTCCCTCTCCAACGTCGGAAGGGACCAAGCGGAGCGAGCAGCAACCGCGTTGGCAACCCGAGGCACAATCCAGCACATCATCGCCTCCCCCCTCACCCGCACCAGGGAAACCGCCGCAGCCGTAGCAGACCGCCTGGGCCTACCGGTGACGATCGAAGAGGGCCTGCGCGAAACGGACTTCGGCGCCTGGGAAGGCCTCACCTTCGGCGAGGTACGCGAGCGCTACCCCGACGACCTGACCACCTGGCTGGCCGACCCCACGGCCCAACCCACAGGCGGCGGCGAGAGTTTCGCCGACACGGCAACCCGAATCGCCGCCACCCGGGACAAGCTGACCGCGACCTACGCGGGCCGCACAGTCCTCCTCGTCACCCACGTCACCCCGATCAAGACGTTCGTCCAACTCGCCCTGGGCGCCCCACCGGAGTCCCTGTTCCGCATGGAACTCTCCGCGGCGTCAATCTCAGCCGTGGCGTACTACGCCGACGGCAACGCGAGCGTACGACTCTTCAACGACACGTCCCACCTACGCTGACCGCAGCCCCGCCGCCTCCCGCGCCAGCACCTCGACCCGCCCCCAGTCCCGCGCGGCCACCGCATCCCCCGGAATCATCCAACTCCCGCCCACACACCCGACGTTGGGCAACGCCAGGTAGTCGGGCGCGGAGTCGACCCCTATCCCCCCGGTAGGACAGAACCGCGCCTGCGGCAACGGCCCGGCCAGCGCCTTGAGATACGCGGTACCCCCCGAGGCCTGAGCCGGAAAGAACTTCATCTCCCGCACCCCGCGCTCCAACAGCGCGACCACCTCGGACGTGGTCGACACCCCCGGCAGGAACGGCACCCCGGACCCCTGCATAGCCTCCAACAGCAACTCGGTCCACCCGGGACTCACAAGAAACCGCGCCCCCGCCTCCACGCACTCCTTCACCTGCCCCGGAGCCACCACGGTCCCGGCCCCCACCACGGCCCCCGGCACCTCACCCGCGATGGCCCGCAACGCCTCCAGCGCGACCGGCGTCCGCAAGGTCACCTCGATCGCGGGCAACCCACCCGCCACCAGCGCCCGCGCGAGCGGCACCGCGTCGGCGACGTCCTCGATGACGACGACGGGCAGCACGGGAGCGAGACCGAGCAGGGAGAAGGAAGGCGACGGCGAGGAAGACATGGCCTCATCCTGCCGAGGTGATGCAGTGCACGCAAAGCCCATTGCGCACACTGCAACGCATGCCCGATGGTTCGCTCAGTGAATCTCGTCCACCAGCACATCCAGCGCCCAGGCCCGCCCCGCCTGCGACGGCGCCTCCGCCTCCACCACATACCCCAAGTCCCGCAAGGCCTCGACCAGTTCACCCGGCGTCCCGGGCGCCCCCGGCGAGGTCAACAGACTCCGCACGATCCGCCCCTTCGTCGCCTTGTTGAAGTGGCTGACAACCTTCCGCGTCGGTGCATGCAGCACCCGCACGGTCGCCGTCCGCCCCGCGACCTCCCCCTTCGGCTTCCACGCCGCCACATAGGCCGACGACCGCAGATCCAGCACGAGCCCGTCCCCGGCAACCTCCGGCAGCACAGCCGCCATCGGCCCCCGCCAGTGCGCACCCAACGCCCCGAGCCCGGGCAGCCGTACCCCCATAGAGCAGCGATACGACGGAATCCGGTCCGTCACCCGCACCGCGCCCCACAACCCGGAGAACACCAGCAACGAACGCGCGGCCCGCTTCTTCGCGGCGGGTTCGAGCGAGGCCAGGTCGAGGGCGTCGTAGAGAACCCCCGTATAGATCTCCCCGGCGGGCCGCGCACCCGCCGTCCGCAGCTCCGTGTTCTTCGCGATCTCGCCGCGCAGTCCCTCACTCAGCCCGAGGACCTCGCGTGCCTTGTCCTCGTCGGCGGCGCACAGGTCGACGAGTTCGTCGAGTACGGCCGCGCGGGCGTCGGTGAGTCCCGGCAGGGAGAGCGATTCCGGCTTGAGGGGGGCACCGCGGCCGGAGGAGGCCTTGCCTTCGGACGGCGGCAGCAGGACGAGCACGGCGGGTTTCTCCTTAGGGGACTTCAGGGAACTTCAGGGCACTTCTGGCTTACGTGGGGGGCTTGCGCCAGCGTAAAGGGTGCGGGCCTGCGGATTGTGCCTACGCTCGTGTCATGCCCAGCCGCCGTATCCGGGTGACCGGCACCCCCGAAGCCCCGCTCCGGGCCGCCCTCACCGCACTCCGCACCGAACTCGGCGTACCCGAGACCTTCCCGCCGGAGGTACTGGCGGAGGCGGAACGCGCTGCGAAGGCACCGGCCCCCGCCGTCGAGGACGCGACCGACATCCCCTTCTTCACCATCGACCCGCCCACGTCCATGGACCTGGACCAGGCGATGCACCTGTCCCGTAGGGGAACCGGGGGGACCGGAGGGACCGGTTTCCGGGTCCGGTACGCCATCGCCGACGTCGCCGCCTTCGTGGTCCCCGGCGGCGCGCTGGACGCGGAGGCCCACCGCCGCGTGACCACGCTCTACTTCCCCGACGAGAAGACCCCGCTGCACCCGCCCCTGCTGAGCGAGGGCGCCGCGAGCCTGTTGCCGGACGTGACGCGGCCCGCGGTGCTGTGGACGATCGACCTGGACGCGGACGGCCGTACGTCCGCCGTCGACGTCCGCCGCGCCCTCGTCCGCAGCCGGGCCAAACTCGACTACGCCACCGCGCAGCGGCAGATCGACGCGGGCACGGCGGAGGAACCGCTCGCGCTGCTGAAGGACATCGGCGAGGCGCGCGAACGCCTGGAGGTCGAGCGCGGCGGCATCTCCCTCAACGTGCCCGAGCAGGAGATCGTCGAGCGCGACCACACCTACGAACTCGCCTACCGCGCCCCGCTCCCCGCCGACGGCTGGAACGCCCAGATCTCCCTCCTCACCGGCATGGCCGCCGCCGACCTGATGCTCACGCACGGCACGGGCGTCCTGCGCACCCTCCCCACCGCCCCCGACGGCGCGGTCGGCCGCCTCCACCGCACCGCGCACGCGCTGCACATCGACTGGCCGCACCACATGTCGTACGCGCAGCTCATCCGCTCCCTCGACCCGCACCTCCCGCACCACGCGGCCTTTCTCCAGGAGTGCACGACCCTGCTGCGCGGCGCGGGCTACACGGTCTTCCGCGACGGCAACCTCCCGCCCGTCACCACCCACGCGGCGGTCGCCGCCCCCTACACCCACTGCACAGCGCCCCTACGGCGACTGGTCGACCGCTACGCCTCCGAACTCTGCCTGGCCCCCTCCTCCCCACCCGCCTGGGTCCTGGCCGGCCTCGACGCCCTCCCCAAACAGATGGCCGACGGCAACCGCCTCGCGGGCACCGTCGAGCGCGAGTGCGTCGACATCGTCGAGGCAGCCCTGCTGAAGGACCGCGTCGGCGACCTCTTCGACGGCTATGTGGTGGACGTCGAGGAACGCCAACCGACGGTAGGCAAGGTGCAGTTGGACACCCCGGCCGTCGTCGCCCGCCTCGAAGGCGGCACGACCCCGCTGCCCTTGGGGGAACGGCTGCGGGTCCGCCTCACCCAGGCGGACCCGGGGACGTCGAAGGTACGGTTCGCGCCCCCCTGACCGCTTCCAGACGGGCCTGAAGGGCCGCTACGACGCGGTCGGCGTCGTCGGCGTGGAAGCGGACGGTGTCGACCTCCCGCCGTCGGCCGAGGAGCGTGAAGTGGCTTACGGGCTCGGCGAGTTGGAGGGTGACGGAGGTGCGGAAGCCGACGGGGAGATCGAGTTCCCCGTCGGCACGGCGCCGGGTCACCCGCAACTCCCGCTCGGCGGAGGCGATATGACCCAGCGGGACGATCACGTCGGCGCGGGCGGCCCGCCGGAGCCGTAGCCCCTGGGTGTCCAGCCGGTGCGGGCGGGCGACAGCGGCCGCGTGCAGGGCGGCGACGGACGCGACCGCGAACAGGCCCAGGACCGGCACCACTTGGTGGAGCACCGGCCAGTCCCGCAGCAGTACCGACATGGTGAGCGTCTCCAGGACGCACGCGAGCGCCGACCCGGCCACCATGGCCCGTCGCGCCCGCGCATACCCGAACACCCGCCCGCCGCCTGCCCAGTTGGTCCTCATGGGGTCAGTGCAAATGCTGACGTCGCGGCAGTGTCAAGCGCCAAGCGGCGCGCCGAACCACAGCCGCAGGGCGTCCGAGGGGTCGTCCTCGGTGCCGTCCGTGTCCGTCGCCCAGGCGGTGAACCCGTCGGGGCGCACCAACAGCCCGGCCAGTTCCGGGTGTTGGGGGCAATTGGTGGTCAGCACGTCCACCAGGCCCTCGTAACCGGCCGCGCGGGCACGGAGTTTGGGGTCGTCGGCCAGGTCGAGGAGGAGGGCGCGGCCGGTGTGGAGGTGGTCGCCGAGGCGGGTGCCGTCGGCGAGTTCGAGGTCGGGGGCGCTGCGGCCGGTCAGCGGGTGGTCGCCGGGGAGGTCGTAGCGCTGCCAGGCGCCGGAGATCCGCTTGACGAAGTACATCGTGCCGTCGGCCGTCCCCGCGAGGTCGCTGACGATCCCGCGCAGGGCACGGGCGTGTGCGTCGGGCCGCATGACCGCGATCTGGGCGCGGGTCCAGTCCAGCACCCAGGCGCCGATCGGATGCCGTTCGGCGGTGTAGGTGTCGAGCAGGTCGACGGGTGCCCGGCCGCTGATGACCAGGGCGAGCTTCCAGCCGAGGTTCATCGCGTCGCCGACGCCGAGGTTGAGGCCTTGCCCGCCGAACGGCGAGTGCACATGCGCCGCGTCGCCCGCGAGCAGCACCCGGCCCGAGCGATAGGTGTCCGCCTGACGGCAGTTGTCGGTGAACCGGGTCGCGGTGTGCAGGGCGTGCACGGTGACGTCGACCCCGGTCACGCGGCGCACGCTGGCCTGCAACTCCTCGGTGGTGACCGGGGATTGGCGGTCGGCGGGCGGCCCGTCGAACTCGATGGACACCATCCGCCCCGGCATCGGGCCGTAGGTGTACATCCCGGTGGCGGTGGCGTTCCAGCCCTTGCTCAGCCCCTCGGTGCCGGTCAGGTCGGCGATCGCCTGGTAACCGGTGATCTCCGGTGCGGTGCCCGGGAACTGGATGCCGGCGAGCTTGCGGACGAGGCTGCGGCCGCCGTCGCAGCCGACCAGCCAGCCGGTGCGGACGGCCTGCGGCGCCGATCCGTCCGTAGCGGCGAGGTGGACGGTCACCCCCTCGTCGTCCGCGTCGTAACCGGTCAACTCGACCTGCCTGCGCACCTCGACGCCGAGTTCGACGGCGCGTCGGCCGAGCAGGCGCTCCAGTGGGGCCTGCGGGACGAAGCGTCCGACCTCGCCGGCCGGGCCGACCTCCGCGAAGGCGGGGTCCGAGGTGTCGAGCAGATCGGCCCGCAGGGTGATCCCGGCGAAGTGTCCGGCGGACTTCGGCGGCGGGGCGGCGCCCTCACCGCCGCTCTGCGTCCGCAGGAACTCCTTCATGCCGTTCGCGGTCTCGACCTGCACCTCGGTCAGCGCGGGCAGCAGCCCCCGGCGGTAGAGGGAGACGGCGGTGAGGGTGTTGATCCCGCCCGCCTTGATCGTCTCGTCCACCTCGGTCAGCCGCTCAGCGACCAGCACGCGGGCCCCGCCGAGCCGCAGCTCACAGGCGAGCAGCAGCCCGATGGGCCCGGCTCCGGCGATGACGACGTCGTAGTTCGTGTCGGTGTTCGTGTCAGCGTTCATGGCTTAAGTGTAGTCACTAAAAAATTATGTTGGCTACACTGTTCTCGTGAGTGAGAGAGTGAGTGAGAGCAAGGACGCGGCCGAGCTGCCGCTGAGAGAGCGCAAGAAGCGGGCGACACGGCAGCGGATCTCGAACGTCGCCTCGGCGCTGTTCCGGGAGCGTGGCTTCGACCAGGTGTCGGTCGCGGAGGTCGCGCGGGCCGCCGAGGTGTCGACGATGACCGTCTTCAACTACTTCCCGCGCAAGGAGGACCTGTTCCTCGACCGCATCCCGGAGGCGGTCGAGATGTTCAGCGGGGCCGTACGCGACCGCGCCCCCGGCGAGACCCCGCTCGCCGCGCTCCGCCGCCTCGCCCTCGAACTCCTCGACCGGCGCCACCCGTTGGCCGGTCCCGACAGCGGTTTCCCGGACTTCTGGGAGGTCGTGGCCGACTCGCCCGCCCTGTGCGCCCGGGGCCGCGAGGCCCTGGAGGAGATCGAGAACGCCCTGGCCGCCGCCCTCACCGAGACCGCCCCGGACACCCCCGACCCCGCCCTGACCGCGGCCCTGACCGTCGCCGCGTACCGCACGGTCTACGTCACGACCGCGCGCCGCGTCTTCGCGGGAGAGGGCGCGGAAGGACTCGTAGAAGACCATCGGGCGCGGATAGGCGCGGCCTTCGACGCGTTGGAACGGGCGCTCGTCCCGGCATGACACGCGGCCCCGGCGCGTTGCACCCTGTGGAGGAAAGGGGGTGCGGCCGGTGAGCGCACGTGAGCAGGCGCTGTGGACGAGGGCGAGACTGGGCCGCTGCGGTCCGCCGCTCGACCTGCTGACGGCCCGGTTCGACCGGCACGTCTACGCCCCGCACGCGCACGAGGAGTTCACGATCGGCGTCTGCGTCGGCGGCTCGGAACTCATCGACTACCGCGGCGGCCGCGTCCGTGCGACCCCGGGCTCCATCGTCGTACTGGCCCCCGGTGAGATGCACACGGGCGGCCCGGGCAGTGCCACCGACGGCTACGCCTACCGAGCCCTCTACGCCGACCCGGGACTGCTGACGGACGGCATCCTCGGCGCGGCCCTCCCGCACTTCCGCGAGCCGCTCCTCGACGACACCGAACTCGCCGTGGCGCTGCGCTCGGCGCACACCCAACTCAGCGTCTGCCCGGACCCGTTGGAGGCGGAGTCGCGTTTGCCGTGGCTCCTGACGGCGCTCGCCCGCCGCCACTCCACAGCGCGCCCGGCACCGGACGAGATCCCGGGCGCGGCCTGGGTGGCCCACGCGGTGCGGGACCGCCTGGCGGACGAACTGCTGACCCCGCCCTCCTTGAACGCGCTGGCGGCGGACTTCGGCCTGTCCCGCTACCAGCTCCTGCGCGCCTTCCGTACGACGATGGGGATACCGCCGTACGCCTGGCTGGCCCAGTACCGGGTGACCCGGGCGCGCGGTCTGCTGGAGGCGGGCGGGCGGCCCGCCGAGGTGGCGGCGCAGGTGGGCTTCGCGGACCAGGCGCATCTGACGCGGTGGTTCCGGCGGGTGCTGGGGGTGACGCCGGCGGCGTACCGCAACAGCGTTCAAGACTCCCGATGAGGTGGCGACGCATCCTCGCCGTATGACTGCACGCGGCTGGTTCCTGTTCTCCCTGATGGGAGTGGTGTGGGGCATCCCCTACCTGATGATCAAGGTGGCGGTGGACGCCCCGCTCTCCCCGTCCATGGTCGTCTTCACCCGCTGCGCCCTGGGCGCCGTACTCCTGCTTCCCTTCGCCCTGCGACAAGGCGGCCTGGCCGGGACGGTCCGCGCGCACTGGCGCCCGATGCTGGCCTTCGCGTGCATCGAGATCATCGGCCCGTGGTTCACGCTGACGGACGCGGAACGGCACCTGTCCAGCTCTACGGCGGGCCTGCTGATCGCGGGCGTACCGATCGTGGGCGTGCTGATGGCGCGCTTCTTCGGGGACGCGGAACGTCTGGGGGCGCGTCGGGTGGCGGGCCTGGCGCTGGGACTGGCCGGGGTCACCGTCCTCACGGTCCCGCATCTGACGGGCGGCGACGCGCGCTCGCTGGCGGAGGTGCTGCTGACGGTGCTCGGGTATGCGACGGCGCCGCTGATAGCCGCCCGCTACCTGAAGGACGTCCCGACGCTCCAACTGACCGCCCCCTGCCTGGCGTTGGCGGCGATCGTCTACGCCCCCGCGGCGGCGGTGACCTGGCCCTCCTCGGTCCCGTCGCCCCAGGTTCTGGCGTCCCTCGCCGGCCTGGGTGTGATCTGCACGGCGGTGGCGTTCGTGGCCTTCCTGGAGCTGATCAAGGAGGTCGGCCCGACCCGTTCGACGGTGATCACGTACGTCAACCCGGCGGTGGCGGTGGCGGCGGGCGCGCTGTTCCTGGGGGAGGACCTGACGGTGGGCATCGCGGTGGCCTTCACGCTGATCCTGGCGGGGTCGGTGCTGGCGACGGCGGCCACCGGTCCGCGGGGCGGCGCCCGCCCGGTAGCATGGTCGACACGGCAGACGAGCCGGGCGGACGGCCGCGTGGAGTGCCCCTAGGGGGACTTCCCGAGGAACGTCCGGGCTCCACAGGGCAGGGTGATGGCTAACGGCCACCCGGGGTGACCCGCGGGACAGTGCCACAGAAAACAGACCGCCGGGGACCTCGGTCCTCGGTAAGGGTGAAACGGTGGTGTAAGAGACCACCAGTGCCCAGGGTGACCTGGGCAGCTAGGTAAACCCCACCCGGAGCAAGGTCAAAAGGAGCCGCCGCTTCGCAAGAAGGGCGACTCTGCGCGGACGTTCGAGGGCTGCCCGCCCGAGTCCGCGGGTAGACCGCACGAGGCCGGTGGCAACACCGGTCCTAGATGGATGGCCGTCGCCGGGAGGACCGTGAGGTCCCCCCGGAAACAGAACCCGGCGTACGGCCCGGCTCGTCTGTCGGTAGGGCTCTGACCTGGTCTTATGGCTTGGTCGGGGCCCTTTCTCGGGTTTGGGGGCTTCGGGGGAGTCGGCGACAAGGGCGCTCAGTGACACGGTCTGGACGTCGTTCGGTTTCGCTGATTCCGTGACCCGGCTGTGGTTGTCCAGGCCCTCGACACGCACTACGGGACGTAGGGGTTGTTGCAGACGCCGGGGTACGCACGGGAGGTGTTGGTGGCGGGCGGGCTTGAGGGGAAGGAACCTGAGCAGCAGGTCGATGCTCGGATGGGGCGGCGGGAGCTGCTGGAGGGGGTGGACGCACCCCGGTTCCGGACTGTTCTGTCCGAGGCGGTCCTGCGCACGGGGTTGCTCAACACCCGTGAGCGACTTGGGCAGTTGGAGCACCTGACTGCGATGTCGGAACGTCCGAACATCGTCGTCCATGTGTTGCCGTTCAGTGCGGGTCCTTACGGGCTGGACAGCACTGACGTGTGGTTCCTGCGCCTGGCGCAGGGACGTACGGCGGCATACACGGAGAACACGCACCGCGGCGACCTGATCGAGGACAGTGCCGCGGTCGAGAAACGGCAAGGTGCTTACGATGCGGTTCGCGACCTGGCGTAAGAGCTCATACAGCAACTCGGACGGTGGGGCTTGCGTCGAGGTCTCTGACGACTTCGCCGCTGTCGTCCCGGTGCGGGACAGCAAGGTTCCTCACGGGCCGGTGCTTGTGTTCCCCGCTGATGGGTGGAACTCCTTCGTTTCGGCAATCGGGAACGGGCGGTTGAGCGACTGATCAGGCAAGGTGACGACCCCGCGATCCGATCCGATCGCGGGGCCGCTGATCGGCCTGCCTTGGCCGGCCTGGGCGGTGTAGTGGTAACGAGCCTTGAGGATCTTGGCCTGTTTGTCGTCGGCTCGGTGGACGAGCGCTTTTGCCGGCGGGTTCGCCAGCCGCTTGGCTCTTCCCTTGCCGCACTCCTGCGACGCCTCCCCGCCTGCAGCCGGAACCGGTGAACCTCGCGTACTGGGCGGCCGGGCCATTTTGGTTGGGCTGATGTTCCATATCACGTAGTGACATACGCAAGGAATTGCCGTATCCATTTAATGTTCATCTAGAATTCCCTTTCATTTCGGTGTGTGCTGCCATTTCCCGCCCGACGTGATAGCGGAGTGTGGGCATTGTGGCGGAGGTCACACGTGCGACACCCTCGGCATGGCCATGTCCTCGGCGGACGCCGGCGGTATCGCGCGGGGTGCCACCAGATTCATCGGCGCGATGAGCAAGGCCGGGCGGATTCTGTGCAGCTTCACCCCCTCGACCCGCGTGCTCATGAAGGACGGCCGCACCAAACAGATCGGGAAGATCAAGCCCGGCGACAAGGTGGCGGCGGCGGATCCGAAGACGGGCAAGCGACTAGGGGCACGCACGGTCACCGCTCAAGGCGGCCACCGCGACACGGACCTGGTCTACCTGAGCATCCGTGACAAACAGGGCCGTACCGTCACCGTCGACACCACCTACGAACACCCCTTCTGGGACGCCACGGCTCGCGCGTGGATCCAGGCCGGCGAACTCACCGTGGGCCACGACCTCAGCACCGCCGAGGACGGTCGGGCCCGACTGGTCGGCGTCCGGCACGAGGTCGGCGCGGCTGACATGTACAACCTCACCGTCGAGGAACTGCACACCTACTACGTGCTCGCCGGTTCCACGCCGGTGCTGGTGCACAACTGCGATGTGGCGCTGGGCAGGGCGGCAGAGGGAACTTGCCCGGGGGGCCAGATCGACAGAGATCGAGATGGGATGGATCGCCCGAGCGGTGGCCAATGGAGAACGCTCCTGGGGATCGATCCACTGGTATCGCACGGACATCAAAACGAATCAGAAAGTGGAATTCTTTCCCGATGAGCCCGACTGGTCGAGCTTCGGTAGATTGCGACCGTTCCCCATCGACGCGGGACCTTCGTGCAAGTGCTAGGACCCCGATCTCAAGGAGCGCCCTCCACTGTGGAGACGAACGGCACCTCTCCCCGTCCGGACCTGTCCGTGTTCCTGGACTCCGCTCTGTACCCGGACCTGATCGAAAGGGGCGGTCTCGTCTCCGCCTTGGAGAGCCTGGCCCGTGAGAGCGGCTTGGATGTGGGAACCCCCTACAGCGAGTACGCGTCGGGGCCGGGGCGCTACAAGAGTGCCGTCATCGCGACGGACCGCGGCACGATGTCCATGCTGCTCGGCAAGCACGAGCGGATGTTCTCTCTCGACGTCCGCGGGCGCGGATTCACGTGGGCGGACGGAATGACGGACGATCTGCGGGAACTGGTCAGGGCGGTGGCGGCCTGGCGGAGCGGAGTGCCCGTGGACGAGTTCGCCGGGGCGTTCCCGTTCATGCGGCTCGGACGGCTCGCCCGCGGGTACGAGAGCGGTGATCCGATCGCGGCCCAGTGGGAATGGCTGCGGACCGCGGAGGTCTACGACGACGAACGGCCCCTCGTGGAGGCGGCCCACGCCAACGGCCGCCTCCGCGGGCTCTTTCCCTATCTCAGCCACGGGGTCCTGCGGCTCTCCACGGAGCTGGGGAGACAGGGGGCGAGGGAGATCCAGATCTGTCCGGTCACCGGAGGGTCCTACCAGGTGGAGGACACCGGGTCGGGAGACGGGGTGAGGAACGCGGTCGCTCTGGAGGAAGCGATCGATGCCGCTGTCGATCTCCTCCTGACCTCCGGTTGACCGGGTCCCCTCGGTCGAGCGCAAACGAAGGCCACACCGGACGTCCGCGTGACTCCGGTGGGGCCTTCGCATCACACTCGCCGGAAGACCCGGACTAGCGCGCCAGCCAAGGGAGTTGAGCCCTAGGATGTGCCGCGATTGACCCCCGTCGATCCCCGCCCCGCCCGAAGGACGTACACGACTCATGAGCGACCCCGTGCCGACGCCCGAGCCGGCGGAGCAGCAGAAGATCGACACGTCCGTGCCGCACTCCGCGCGGATCTGGAACTACTGGCTCGGCGGTAAGGACAACTACCCCGTCGACGAGGCGGCCGGTGACGCGTACACCGAGGTGTTTCCCGGGATTGTTGCCATCGCTCGGTCCAGCCGTGGCTTTCTGCGGCGGAACATCGCGTATCTCGTCTCCGAGGCGGGGATCCGGCAGTTCCTGGACGTCGGTACCGGGCTTCCGACCGCGCAGAACACCCACCAGGTCGCCCAGGCGCTCGCTCCCGAGGCGCGGATCGTCTACGTCGACAACGATCCGATGGTGCTCGCCCACGCCCGTGCCCTGCTGTACTCCACCGCGGAGGGCGCGACCGCGTACATCGACGCCAACGTGACGGACCCGGACCGCATTCTCGAAGTCGCCGCCGAGACGCTGGACTTCGGCCGGCCCACCGCGCTCATCCTCAGCAACATCCTGGGTCATGTCGCCGACTACGAGCAGGCCCGTTCCATCGTCACGCGGCTGATGGAGGCCCTGCCCTCGGGCAGTTACCTCTCCATCAACGACGGGTCGCGCGGCATCGACCCTGTCTTCGAGCAGGCCCAGGACGCCTACAACAACAGCGGCGCCGTTCCGTACAACCTGCGCTCCATCGATGAGATCACCGCGTTCTTCGACGGACTGGAGTTCGTCGGGCCCGGTGTCGTCTCGGTGACGGAGTGGCGTCCGGAGGACGGTTCGGGTGTACCGGCGGTCGTCGCCGAGCACGGTGGGCTTGCGCGTAAGCCGTAGCGGCAGTAACCCCTGTGGGTTTATGGGTAGTTGGTGCTGACGGGGTCCCTGTGGTCCCTGCGCCGCAATGGACTGTTCCTCCGTGCACAACCTTCTGGAAAGCCGCCGGTCTGAAAGGACACACACCTGCGCGAGCAACCGGGGGGTAGTCATGCGACGGATAGGTACTGCACTGGCCGCGATGATGCTGGCGGGCGGTGGGCTGTTGGCTGGCACGGTTCCGGCGGTGGCCGCGCCGGCGGCCGTGGACTGTGCCGTCACGTGGGGGAGCCTGGACAAGACGGGTGCCCCCGACGCCTCCAGGCGACTGGCCGACGTGCGGGTCGGACAACACGAGTGCTACGACCGGCTGGTCTTCGACGCCCAGGGCACGGGGGCCGACGCGATCGGCTACTCGGTCCGCTACGTCGACGAACTGCACCAGGACCCGAGCGACATCGTCGTTCCGATCAAGGGTGGCGCCATCCTGGAGATCTCGCTGTTCTCCTCGCGCTACGACCCGGCGACCGGACAGCCCTACCCGCCGCTCCCGTCCGTCAACGTCACCGGATACCGGACCTTCCGGGAGTTCAAGGTCGTCGGCGGCTCCGAGGGCTACACCCAGGCCGGACTCGGTGTCCGCGCCCGGCTGCCGTTCCGGGTCTTCCAGACGGCCAACCATCTCGTGGTGGATGTGGCTCACACCTGGTGACCCCGTACGGCATAACTTGGCCGGGTCGAATCCGGGTCGAATGTGGCCTGTACCGGTGGCCGACCGGATGACGCGCACGATCCGGTGAACTCGGCCAGCGGCAACGCCGGTTGACCGTTCGCGCTGTCCGGATTCCGGCGGCCCCGGCGCCCGGTCAGCGGTCGGCGGAGGTGTCCCCGCGGAACGCTCCGGCCACCACGGGGACGAGCTGCCGTTCGATCTGCTCGGCGGGCATGGCGGCCAGTTCGGTGCCGATGGGGGACAGGGCGAGCCAGTTCAGCATGCCTGCCGCGCAGCGCGTGCGGAAGTTCAGCTCCTGCTCGTCGACTCCGGGGACGTGGGGCGTCAGCACCCGCAGGACGTCCCGGCGGCTCTGGACGAACTTGGCGGTCAGCCGCTCCCATCCCTGGGGCGGTTCGATGCCGACCCGTGCCACGGTCCGCATCATGGCCAGGTCCTGGCCGCCGGCCGCGAGCGCCCGGATCATCGGCCCGGCGAAGGCCGCCGCGACCTCGTGGAGTGTCGCGGTGGGGCTGAGGGAGTCGATGGCCTTCATCTGCGCGTCCAGATACCGTTCCAGCGCGTGCTCGATCGCGGCGTCGCACAGTGCCTTCAGCGACCCGAAGTGGTAGCTCACCGCGGCCACGTTGGCTCCGGCGCGCTCTGTGATCTCGCGGAGCGTCAGACCGTCCTGGCCGCGTTGCGCGAGCAGCTCCAGGGCGGCCGCCTGCAGTCCGTCCCGCGTGCGCTGACCGGCTTCTCGGCGCAGGTCCGTCTTCTCTACCCTGGTCATACCCTGTACTCAATCAGTTGTTTGACTTGATTGTCAACGGTTGCGCCGTGGGGCGAGGGGACCTCGCGGCCGGGTGGCTACACAATTCAAACAGTGGCTTGACAGGTTGCGGTGCCGTTCATAAAGTCAAGCCAGCGTTTGATTTACTAAGAGCGCGAGAGAGGCCGCCGCCGCGGCTCCCGAATCCTGAGAACGAACGTGAAGGAATACGTCATGAAGCTGATCAGCCGGAAGTCGATCACCGTCGCGGCCGCTGTGGCTGTCGTGGGTGGTCTCTCCATCGCCGCCGTGCCGTCGCAGGCGGCGAGCTCCCCCCATGCCAAGGCGCCCGCCCAGAGCGGTACGGCGGCTCCGACCCTGACCGCCCGTCAGCTGGCGAAGCTGCCGCTCACCGACCGCCACCTGACCAAGCACGAGAAGGCCAACCTCGCGATCGTCCTGCGCGACTACTACGTGGCGGAGGGCAGCCACATCGACGTGCCGACCTTCGTCAACAGCTTCACCAAGGACGGCGTCTTCAACGACATGGTCGCCGGCCAGGCCTACCGGGGTAAGGCCCTCGGCACCGTGCTGCCCTACATGAAGGGCCTCTTCTCCAACGTCCACCGCGACCTCAAGCGCATCACCGTGAACGGCGACACCATCAGCATCGAGCTGTCGATCGACGGCACGTTCGACGGGCAGCTCCAGACGCCGGCGGGCGTCCTCAAGGGGAACGGCAACAAGGTCGCCGCGCCTACCGCCGACTTCTGGTACCTGAAGAACGGCAAGGTCACGACGTTCAACTGCTTCGTCGGCTACTCGAAGATGTACTCCGACATGGGCGTGAACTTCGACTGGGCCTCGGCGGTCAACAAGCACTGAGTGGTTCCCCGGCGGGTGACGCGCGGGCACCGCCGCCCGCGCGTCACCCGCGTGGCCGCCGACACCGGCGCGACCCGGCCGCCGTCCACTCCTTCACCGAGAGCCTCCGCGTCCAACTGGCGGACACCGGCGTCGAGGTCCTCGAACTGATACCCCCGGCGGTACGCACCGCCTTGATGGGCCAGGAGGACTCGGAGACCGCCATGCCCCTCGACGCCTTCCTCGACGAGGTCATGAGCATCCTGGGCGCGGGCGACCAGCCGGACGAGATCCTCGTCAAGGCGGTCGAGCCGGTGCGATTCGCCGAGGCCCGTGGTGAGTACGGCGCCATGCTGCGCATGCTGTCCGGTCGCTGACGGACCGTCAATCAGCCTGTCTGTAAGCCGAGTTCGACCACTCGGACAACGCCGACCTGAGCGCACGACCAACCGCAGAGGAGCACACCGGCATGACCACCCGGCTCGGAATGGGTCTCCCGCAGAACCGGCAGTACGACCTCGGCAAGGACGTGCCCGACGTGGCGCGCGCCGCCGAGGGCATCGGATACGACAGCGTCTGGGTGTACGAACGCGCCCTGTTCCCGGAACCCCAGACCCAGCCGCTCTACGGCGTCCCGGGCCTGCCCTGGCCCGAGGCCTACCGGGGCGTGGCCGAGCCGCTGGTCACCCTCACCCTCGCGGCGGCGGCCACCGAGCGGGTCGAACTGGGCACCGCCGTGCTCGTCGCCCCGCTGCACATCCCTTTCCAACTCGCAAAGTCCCTGGGCACGTTGGACGCGGCGAGCGGCGGCCGGGTGGTCGCGGGCCTGGGCAGCGGCTGGTCCCTCGACGAGTGCGCGGCGGCCGGGGTGCGCCCGTTCGAGGAGCGCGGCAAGGTCATGGACGAGGTGTTCGCGGTGTGCCGGGCGGTGTGGGGCCCTGACCCGGTGGTCTACGAGGACGGCCGGGTCACGAGGATCGCCTCGGCCGCGGTCGGGCCGAAGCCGGTCCGGCCGATCCCGATCCTGGTGCCGGCCAACTCCCCTCGGGCGATGCGCCGGCTCGTCGACCACGCCGACGGCTGGCTGCCCTACGCCGACGGGCCCGCCCAAGTGGCCGCGAGCTGGCGGCAGTTGCAGGACCTCGCCGCCGAGCGGGGCCGCACCCGGCCGCTGCGGACGGTCGTACGCGTGAACCCGGACTACACCGCCAAGCGGCACGAGGGTCCGGACCGGCAGCCCTTCCAGGGCGATGTCGAACAGATCGTCACCGATCTGATGGCGTACGCCGGGATCGGCCTCGACGAGTTCCTGGTCGACCTCTCGTGGGCCGCGCGGGACGCGCAGGAACTGATGGACCTGGCCGCCGAGGTGTACGAGGCGGCCCGTACGGCCGGCTTCTGACCGGCGGGCTCCGTCCCCCGGACCGGCGGTTTCCCGGCCCGGGGGACGTTGCTGTGCCTCGCTCGCTCAGGGTCGGTCGGCGGGGCCGCCGAGGTCCGCCTCCTCGGGCAGGATCTCCATGTCTATGTCCTCGCGTCCGAGGAGCGGGCCCAGGGCCAGGCCGCGCTCCGGCGGCCAGAACTCGGGCCTCTTGCCGGGGACGGGGTCGTCCCCGCCGTCCAGCCACAGTCCCTCGCCGCCGCCGGGGGTGAAGAAGGCCACCATGTGCGCCTGTTCGCCGGTGCGGTTGCGGAACCGGTGCCGGGTGCCCCTCGGCACGAAGACGAAGTCACCGGTGTTCGCCACGAAGGTCTGGTCGCCGTTCAGGAATTCCAGCTCGCCCGAGATGACGTAGAAGGATTCGTCGGCGCTCTTGTGCACGTGCGCCACCGGTCCGCCGCCCGGGGGCACCCAGCAGACGGTGAAGCCCACGGCTCCGTCGGTGTCGCCCGCCGTGGCCAGGGTCTCGTAGACGTCGCCGGACATCCACTTGACCACGCCCTTCTCGGTGGGGACGTGCAGGACGCGGGGGGTGTAATAACTCATGTCGTTTCCTAGGGAGTTGGAGGTCGGGAGTCAGTGGGCGCCGAACCGCCGGGCCTGGTGGGTGGCGGTGCGGACGTCTCCGGCGAAGGGCTCGCCGTGGCCGGGCAGCAGCAGGTGGACCGTCGGTTCCGCCGCCGGTCCCGCCGCCAGTTCGTCGAGGCGGTCGAGGGCGGCGAGCGCGGCTCCGCTGTCGTGGGTGAAGCAGCGGCTGACGATCGTGGGTCCGGTCCGGTCGGTGAAGCCGTCGGCGGTGACCAGGGCGTCGCCGGTGAAGAGGAGCCCGCGGTCGGTGAAGAGGTACGCGGCGCTGCCGGGCGTATGGCCGGGGAGGGCGATGGCCTGGGGCGCGCCGGGTACGTCCTTCAGCACCTGGTCGGCGTCGAAGGTGCGCGCGCCCGGCACCCCGGGAGCGGTGAAGGCTCCGTCGCGGGCCAGTCGTAGCGGAACGGCGAGAGCGGACGGCCGGCGCAGCAGGTAGGGAACCATCGAACGCTCGGGTTTGGCGTGGCGGGTCGAGCTCCGTGGGCCGTCGCGCAGGATGGCTTCGTCCCGGTCGTGGATCCAGAGTTCGGCGCCGGCTTCCCGGAGGGCGTGGGCCAGTCCGGTGTGGTCGGCGTGGCCGTGGGTCAGGAGCACGGCGCGGACGTCGCCGAGGGAGCGGTCGAGGTCGGCCAGCAGTGCGCGGAGTTGCGCCAGATGCGCGGGCGTTCCCGCGTCGACCAGGACGAGACCGTCCGGGTCCTCGATCAGGTAGAAGTTGACGACGTGGTCGCCGAGGCGGTGGACGCCGGGCGCGACCTGCGTGGATGCGGGACGGGACATGAGAGCCTCCGGCAGCCGGGCAGTATTCGATACAATGGACTGCATCCGATGCAGTCGACTGTAACAGAATGGGAGAGTGCGCCGATGCCGGACGGGACGCCACGTCGGTCCTACAACTCCGAGGGCCGCCGCGAGGCCGCGCGCCGCAACCGGGCCGCGGTACTGGACGCCTGCCGGGAGCTGCTCTTCCAGGACGGCTACCACGCCACGACGATCAAGGCGGTGGCCGAACGCGCGGGCGTCTCCCCGGAGACGGTCTACAAGTCCTTCGGCGGCAAACCGGGCCTGGTCAAGGCCCTGTGGGACATCACCCTGGCCGGCGACGACGACCCCGTCCCCATGGGAGACCGCCCTCAGATCCAACAGATCCTGGCGACAAGGGAGTTGAGCACCAAGCTCCGGCTCTACGGCGCGTACGTACGCGGCATCCATGAGCGGATCACCCCGCTGTTCGCCCTGCTGACCCAGGCGGGCCCGGACGTCGGGGAGGTCCTGGACCTCGGCGAGCGGGAGCGGCTGACCGGCGTCACCGCGTTCGTCACCCACCTGGACGAGAGCGGCGCGCTGGGCCCGGACACCGATCCGGTCCGCCTGGCGGACGCGGTCTGGGCGCTGGCAGGACCGCAGCTGTACACCCAGCTCACGGCGGGCCGGGGCTGGTCCGCCGACACCTACGAGGAATGGCTGGCGGACACCCTCACCGCCACGCTCACATCCCGTCCGCGCTGACACGGACGCGGCCGCCGCACACCCCTCAGGGCGTACGGCGGCCGGCGGTCTCGGCTTGGGGTCAGCAGGTCGGGACGTCCAGCCAGGCCGCGCCCTTGATGTAGATGTTCGTCATCCAGGAACCGTCCGTCAGCTTGGACCAGGCGTCGTTCGTGTAGCCCTCGGCCGTGACCTCCTGGGCGTGGGCCTGGCAGACCACGTTGACCGTGGTGGGCTGGGCGAAGTAGTCGACCACGCCGGCGTTGACGTTCGGCTGGCTGTGGGTGCGGACGCCGGTGCCCCAGGTCTGGAACGGCTTGCTGCCCCCTGACGGCGGCGGGGTGCTGCTGCCGCCGCAGTCCGGGATGCCGGGCAGCGAGGCCGGGCCCTTGATGTAGATGTTGGTCATCCACGAACCGTCGGCCAGCTTGGACCAGATGTCGTTGGTGTAGCCCTCGGCGGTGACGCTCTCGGCGTGCTCCTGGCACTGGACCGACACCTGGGTCGGACCGGCGAAGGTGTCCACCACGGCACCGCGCACGCTCGGCGTGGAGCGGGTGCGCACCCCCGTGCCCCAGGTCTCGAAGACCGTACCGCCGTTCGCGGGCGGGGGAGTCGGCGTGCCCGAGCCGTTGATCCGGATCGCGCCCGCGTAGTCGCCGCCGGTGCGGACGGGGGCGACCCGGATGTGGGTGCCCGACTCGTACGCCTCGACCATCTGCCCGTTGCCCAGGTACATGGCGACGTGGTGGATGTGCCCGCTGCCCCAGAACATCAGGTCGCCCGGCAGCAGCGGGGCACTGCCCTGCGAAGCGGAGAAGCGGGCCGAGGCCTGCGAGCTGTGGAACTGGTCGTCCGCCGTGCCGTTGAGCAGGTCCCTGCCGGTGGCCTGGTAGTAGGCGTAGCGCGTCAGGCCGGAGCAGTCGAAGCCCTTGCGCTCGTTGTCGTGGAGGCTGTCGGGGTCCGAGCCGTCGTAGTAGCCGTAACTGGCGCCCGGGGTGGCCGCGTGGCCGCCGCCCCAGCTGTACCAGACGCCGATCTGCGAACAGGCGGCGTTCACCGCGGCCTGCGCGACGGCCGAGGCGCCCGGTGCCAGGACACCGCAGGTGGCGTCCTGCGCGGCGGCGTGGGCCGGGGCGGAGACGAACGCGGACAGGGCGAGGACCGAGGCCCCGAGGAGCGCGCCGCTGGTCCGGCGGCGCGTGCTGCTGGTGTTCAAGGAAGTCTTCCTTCGTGTGTTCGTGTGGGTGGCGTCGTGGGCGGGGCGTGCGTGCCGCTCCCCACCCCCGTGGGGGAGCGGCACGGGCTCAGTGGCCGAGCGCGTCGCGCATCTTGGCCAGACCGCGCATCCGGTTGCGCTGGACCGTGCCGCGGTGGGCGCCGAGGCGTTCGCCCGCGGTGTCGTGGCTGAGGCCCTCCAGGTCCACGAGGATCACCGCCGCGGCCTCCTTCTCGGAGAGCACGCCCAGCAGCGCCAGCGTGGTCTGGGACGCCTCGTAGGAGGCCAGTCCGCCGTCCCAGCCCGATTCGGGCAGCCGGTCGGTGGACTGCTCGCGCCGGGAGGGGTGCTGCCACGCGTCGCGCAGCAGGTTCAGGGCGACGGTGCAGGTGTAGGCGTACGGGTGCTGCTGCCGCGTCAGGTTCTGGGCGCGGGCGCGCCGGGAGAGCCGTAGGTAGGTCTCCTGGAGCAGGTCGTCGGCGTCGTGCGGGTTGCCGGCCAGGGCCAGCAGGCGGCGGCGCAGGCGTGGCATGTCGGCGGCGAAGGACGCGTCGAAGTCCTTCGGGCTCATCCGGTCGCCGTCCTCGCGCTGCGGTGGCGGGACGGCGCAGGTTCTGGTCTCCATGCTGTTTCCCCCTCGGTCGTGAACCTCGGTCGTGAACTCGGCCGTACGGTGCGGTCGTTGTGCGTTCCGGTCGGTGGCTGGTCAGGCCGTCGGGCCGGGGGCGCGGTGGCCCGGGGTGCTGGAGGCTGGGGTCTTTTCTAACCACTCAAAGCCAGCTCCGGTGGTTAGATTTGCCCCCGGCTTCCAGCACCCTGGGCCGCCGGGTCGGGTGGGGCGGCGGGGCCGTAGCGCGCGGCCGGTGCCCGGCGCAGCAGCGCCCAGTACCGGTCGCCGTACGACCAGTGCCACCATTCGGTCGGGTAGTTGACGAAGCCGGTCGCGCCGAGGGCCCAGCTCATGAGGGCCCGGTTGGCGCGCGCCTCGGCGCTGATGCCGGGCGCTCCGGTGCGGCAGGCGCCGTCGCTCTCCTCGGGGGTCGCGTTCACCTCCGTGCCCAGCGGCAGCTCCCGGCCGTCCCGGTCGCACAGCGTCAGGTCTACGGCCCCGCCGCTGACGTGCGGCGCGACCTCCGGCGGTGAGATGTACGCGCTCGCCAGTTCGCGGATCCGTTCCGGCGACGCGTCCGGGTGGGCCTGGCGCATGGTCCGCGCGTACTGCTCGAAGTACCGGCGCTGCAGAGCGGGCGGCCGGTACCCCTCCACCACCAGGAACCGGATCCCGGCCGGCAGCAGCCGCTGGGCCCGCACCAGCCGTCGTAGCGCACCGGCCCTGAGGTGGGCGTAATGGCCGTCGTCGTCGGCCTGACGGTGGTCGATCCGCAGGTCGTCCGTGCCGCGCAGATCGACCAGCGGTTCGCCGCAGTCGTCCTCCGCGACGGCGGCGACCCGGGGGTCCGAGAGCGTGATGATCTCTGTCACGTGCATCAGCTTCGCGGACCCCGCTGCAACCGCTCTGCAAGTTGCCTGTAGGCGGCCCACCAGCACTTCTACAGGCGCGCGGACGGCTCCTGTGCCTCGCGGGAGCCCAACTCCCGGAAGACGCCGAGTGCTTCGGCCCTGGCCGACCGCGCCGCCGACGCGTCGCCGTCCGCCTCCCGTACGTCGGCCAGGTCCCGGAGGGTGCGGGCCCGCCACAGGGGCAGCCGCAGGGTCTCCCATGTCGACAGGGCGCGCTCCAGCGGCTCCCGCGCGCCGTCCGGATCGTCGGCGGCCAGGTGCCACTCGCCCAGCGTGCGCAGGACGAGCGCCTCGCCGAAGCGGTCCTGGCGCTCGCGGGCCACGGTCAGGCAGCGGCCGAGCCGCGACCGTGCCTCGTCGAGGCGGCCGAGCCTCAACTCCGTCTTGGCCAGCGACTGTTCGGTGTACATCACCCCGAAGGTGTCCCGCAGCGCCGAGAAGATCCGCAGCGCCTCGTGCAGCAGCCGCTCGGCGTTCGCGAGCGCGCCCTCGGCCCGGTCGCACAGGGCCAGCGACCGCAGGGTCAGCGCCTCGCCGTGCCGGTCGCCCTCCGCGCGGTACAGGTCCAGGGCCCGCGCGAGAGCCTCCCGGGCCCGCTCGCCGCGCCCCTGTTCCCGGTGCACGTATCCGATGCCGTACAGCACCCGGGCCCGGGCGCCCCGCCCGGCGGACTCCCCGTACCGCTCCAGCGCCGCGTCCAGCAGCTCCGACGCCTCGCCGTACCCGGCCTGTTCGCGACGGGCCGTCCCCATCCCGGCGAGGGCGAGCGCCACGCCCTCGGGCACGTCACCGCGCGCCTCGAACAGCCGCAGCGCCTTGCCGAAGTAGCTGTACGAGTCCTCGAACTCGTCCTGTTCATAGCGCAGTTGGCCAAGCCCCGCGAGCAGCCAGGCCTCTCCCACGTCGTCCCCGCCGCGGTGCACGGCGGCCATGGCGGCGGCGTGCGAGCGGGACCAGGCGTCGAACTGGTTGTACAGCGCGGCCGAACTCGCGATCAGCGCCCCGGCCAGATCGCGGGCGGCGCGGACCATGCCGTGGTCGGCGCAGTACTCGACCGCCGCCAGGAGACAGGCCTGTTCGGCGGCGAACCAGGACGTGGGCCGCTCCAGCAGCTCCTCCTCGGTCTCCGCGTCGAGGGGCCGTACGGCGGCCGGTTCGGGGAAGCGCCGGGCCGCTCCGCCCGGGCCGAGGGCGGCGGCCTTCTCGGCGAGACCCAGCCAGGAGGCCACCAACCGCAGTACGGCCGCCGTACGTTCCTCGGGGCTCTCCTCGGACAGACAGCGCTCGCGGGCGTGTTCGCGGGCCAGGTCATGGATGCGGTACCGGCTGCGGCCCGTGCCGTCGACGCCGATCACGTCGATGAAGTGGCAGTCCACCAGCCGTTCCACCGCCTCCTCGGCCTCCTCCGTGCCGATGTCCAGCAGCGGGGCGGCGATCCAGGCCGCGAAGTCCGGCAGGTCGAGCAGGGCCAGCCGGCGCAGCGCCCGGCGCTCGGGCAACTCCAGGTCGGCGTAGCCGAGTTCGAGGCTGGTGCGCAACTCCAGGTCCCCGGCGCGCAGTTCGCTCAGCCGGCGGCGTTCGTCGCGCAGCCGGTCGGCGAGCCGGCCGGGCGCCCAGTGCGGGCGGGCCGCCAGCCGGGCGCCCGCGATCCGCACGGCCAGCGGCAGCCGCCCGCACAGCGAGACGATCTCCGCGGCCCGCTCCGGCTCGGTGCTCGTACGGTCCGGCCCGGCGACGCGGCGCAGCAGTTCGAGCGCCTCCGCCTGGCCGGGCACGGCCAGGTCCAGGTGGGCGGAGCCCTCCAGCGCGACCAGCCGGCGCCGGCTCGTGACGAGGACGGCGCAGCCCGGGCCGGGCGGCAGCAGGGGCCGTACATGCGCCTCGCCCGCCGCGTTGTCCAGGATCAGCAGGACGCGCCGGTGCCCGATGTGGGTGCGGTACAGCCCCGTCAGCTCCTCGACCGAGGTCGGCAGGGTCTCGGGGTCGGTGCCCATGGCGCGCAGCAGCCGGGCGAGCGCGTCGGCGGGCTGCAGTGGCGCGGTGTCGGCCGCCCGCAGGTCCACGAACAGGCGCCCGTCCGGGAAGAGTTCGGCCGTACGGTGGCCGACGTGCACGGCGAGCGCGGTCTTGCCCGTGCCGGACCGGCCGGAGATCACCCCGATCGGCGGCGCGGTACGGCCCGCCTCGTCGACCCCGCCCACCAGCGAGGCGGCCCAGGCGATCTGCTCGGCGCGGCCCACGAAGTCGGCGATGTCCGGCGGGAGATGGGACGGCGCGGGGGTGGGAGCGCGGCGGCTCTCGGCCGGCGGCCCCGCGGGTGCCCGGCCGGTACTGCGCGGGAGTGCGGTGCCGGGCGGGAGTGCGGTGCCCGCCACCTGCGCGTCGTTGGTCAGTACGGCCTGGTGCAGTGCCTGCAGTTCCGGGCCGGGGTCGATGCCCAGCTCCTCGCGCAGGACCGCGCGGCCCTCGCGGTACGTGCGCAGGGCGTCGGAGACGCGGCCGGTGCGGACGAGCGCGGTCATCAGCTGGCCGCGCGGCCGTTCCCGCAGCGGGTGGGCGGCGACGTGCGCGAGCAGCGGGGCGATCGTCCGGTCCGCGCGGCCCAGATCGAGATGCAGTCCGAAGGACTCCTCCTGCGCGACGATCCGCAGTTCGCCCAGCCGGGCCGCCTCGATCCGGGCGAACGACTGCCCCAGTCCCTCCAGCGCGTCCTGGCCGCGCCACAGCGCCAGTGCCTCGCCCAGCAGGTCGGCGGCC
This sequence comes from Streptomyces sp. NRRL F-525, assembly GCF_000716605.1. Lineage (GTDB taxonomy): Bacteria > Actinomycetota > Actinomycetes > Streptomycetales > Streptomycetaceae > Streptomyces. Next base: position 122,722 of record NZ_JNXE01000012.1, read on the forward strand.
TCCTCGCGGTGGCCCGCGGCGGCGGAGGCCCGGCCCGAGGCGAGCAGGTCCTCGAAGCGGCGGGCGTCGATCTGGGACGGGTCGAGGTCGGCGACGTAGCCCGGCGGCCGCGTCCGGACCACGGCGTCCTGCGTGACCCGGGCCAGGGCCCGGCGTACGGCGGAGACATGGGTGGCCACCAGGGCGCCCGCGGTGGCCGGCGCCCGCTCGTCCCAGACGCAGTCCACGAGGCGGTCGGTGGAGAGCACCTCGCCGAGGTGGACGACCAGCGCCGACAGGACCGCGAGGGGTCTGACACCGCCGAGCGGGGCCCGCCGGTCGCCGGCCCACACCTCCACCGGACCGAGCAGCCGCACTTCGAACATCGTTCCCCGATCGCCGCACCACCCGCCCGATGGAGCACGGCAAAGATAACGGCGAACATGCCCACGACATAGCGAAGGCACAGCAACGGCCGGACCGCCGTGACCGGATTCGATCGATTCGGCGGACCGGTGTCCCTCACCTGCGACGTCGGGGCAGGTGACGTCTGTCGTGCGCGCCTCCGCTCAGGGGGTGGCGCTCCTCCTTCTTCATGCCGGTTGGCTGGTTCTCGACGGTCGGTGAGGCCTGTCGCGTGCAGGGAAGACGGTTCGCCGACCGCCGTCGTATGAGCGCCGGAGAAAGAAAAAAACCTTGTGATCCAGGGGCATACGGACGGGACCCGTGGGGCGTCAACGGCTCGAAAGCACCACGTCCGTTCGACGAGATCCCCGGGAGGCGCCCCATGCACCGCTGGACCTTGGCCCTGCTGACCGCCGGTCTGCTGGCGACGACGGCCACCGGATGCGCGGGCACCACGACCACCCCCGGGGCGTCCGCGAGCAGCACGCCCCGCGCCGCGGGCAGCCCGGCGGAGACGCTGCGGCTCGCGGAGCAGCTCCTCATCAAGACGTGCATGGAGAAGGAGGGACACAAGTACTGGATCGAGCCGCCCGGCCCCGAGGACGTCTCGACCCGGTTCCCCTACGTCGTGGACGACCCGGCCTGGGCCAGAGCCCACGGCTACGGCACCGATCTGCGGCGCGAGCGCGAGGGCCAGGTCCGGAGCGACCCCAACCAGCGGTACTTCCACTCCGTGCCGGCCGAGGCCAGGGCCGTCCTGGTCAGCGACCTCAACGGGGCGCGGCCGCAAGGACTTTCGGCCCGCCTCCCGAACGGCATACGGGTCACCCACAGCGACCAGGGCTGCCAGGCCGCCGCCGAACGGCAGTTGTACGGCGACCTCCAGGCCTGGTTCCGGGCCACCCGGGTCAGCGACAGTCTGGTCGGCATGCGCGTCGGCCTCGTGACGGACGACAAGCGCTACAAGGCGGCCGTCAAGGTGTGGGCACGCTGCATGCGCGAGCGGACGTACACCTACTCGGACCCCGCCCGGGCCCGCGCCGCGGCCACCCTGCCGGAGGCGCCGTGGCCGCACGACAAGGAGATACGGCTGGCCTCGGCCGAAGCGGCCTGTGCCGTCTCCAGCGGCCTGTCGTCCGTGGCCGATTCCCTGGACTCCGAGTACCGGGCCCGGCTCCAGCGCGGCCACCCCCGGGAGACGGCCGACCTCGCGCGCCTCAAGCGCGAGGCCCTGCCCCGCGCCCGCGCGATCGTCGCGCACGGCGACTGAGCGCGGCCCGCCTCCCTGCTCACACAGACCACCACGGCCGTCGAGCCGTGGGCGCATCACCCCACCTCGGGCCCATCACCCGACCGTGGGCGCATCACCCCACCACAACGAAACGAGGGAAACCATGTCCGTCAAGCGCATCCTCACCGTCGCGGCCTCGGCCGCCGCCGTCGCCGCGCTCTTCTCCCCGGTCTCCAGCGCCAGCGCGCTGGACGCGGGCACCCAGAAGACCGCGGCCGCGCAACTCTCCGGGGACGGCTACCTCCACGTCTACACCCAGCCCTACGGCGGCGGCCGCGAGTGCAAGTGGTCCGGCAACTCCGACAACTGGGGCAGCTGCCGCAACCTGACCTCCGACATCTGGAACAACGGCTACGCGGGCGGCCTGGACGCCGTGGACCTGTACACCGCCCCCAACGCCGGCGGCGCGCACGCCTGCATCAGCCAGGGCGACAGCTGGCCCGACACCACGACCGGCGAATACCGCTTCACCTACGGCGCGGGCCTGTCGCAGTTCGGCAAGAGCGTCAACAACAACATCTCCTCGCACCGCTGGGTGGACTACTGCAGCCAGGGCTGATCCGGGGTCCGGAGCGCCCCCCGCGCGCCCCGGACCGTGGACCCCCCGTCCCCCGTCGTCGTTCAGCTCCTGAATGCCCCGTGGAACACGGGGGAATGGGCGCCGGATGTGCTGCGGTCGAGTGCCCCCGGCATATCGACCGCAGCACGCGCCTCGGGTTCGTCCGAAGGCATGATCAGTGCGCCCGTTCCCCCATAGGACGCGCCCCCGTGCCCGTAGGCTCCGGCACAGACAGCTTCCCCGGTCATCGGGCCGGTCCGGAGGGGTCGGGTGTTGCCAGCGGGTATTTGGCAACACCGTTCGGGCGGTGTGTCGTTGGGGGGATGGTCATCGAGTACGACGGGTTCGGCGCCGAGTTACGCAGGCGCCGCATCGCGGCAGGCATGTCGCTGAGCGAGCTGGCCGGCAAGGTCTACTGCAGCCGCAGCTTCCTGAGCCGCGTGGAGAACGGACGCCGCAGGGCGTCCCTGGAGTTGGCCCAGCTGTGCGACGAGGTGCTGGGCGCGAAGGGCGCGCTGGTCGGACTGGCGCCGCTGCCCGGGTCGGACGCCGTACCGAAGGCGGTCCGGGAGAAGGCGTCCGGGGCGGTCAAGTCGCCGGAGAGGGACGGGCGTTCGGCCGTCGCGCCGGACCGCGCCGAGTTCCGCCGGCTGCTGCGGCGCGGTGACCTCAGCCATACCGCGGGCGGGATGCGCGAGGCCGAACGGTACTACACCGCCGCCTACCACAGCGCCGAGGGCGACCCGCGCGCGCAGGCCGAGGCCGTGATCAGGATGGCGCGCCGCTGGTCCGACCCCGGCCAGGTCGACCGCGAACTGCTCCAGTCGATCCGGGGCTGCCTGACCGCGCTGGACGGCGACCGGAGCTCCGAGGCGGCGGGACTGCGGCTGCGGCTCGAAGCCCACCTCGCGAAGAAGATGGCCCTCGCCGTCAGCCAGGACACCGCGGCGGGACTGGCGGGACCCGCCGAGGGAGCGCGGCTCGCCGAGGAGACACTGCGCCGATTACCCGACGACGGCGACGACGAGGTGCGCTGCGAAGTCCTCACCGAGTGCCGCTGGGCACGCTACGACTTCATGCCGGCCCCCGAGTCACTGACCCTCTCGGAGCGGTTGCGTGAAGCCGCGGCCCGGCAGGACTCGCCCTACTTCCGCGGCGAGGCCCTCATGGCCGTCGCCATCGACCAGCTCCGCAACGGCAGGATCTTCAGCGCCCTCGCCACCGCGAACCAGTACCGCAAGCACGCCGCCGAGACCCAGAGCGCCCTCGCCCTGTGGCAGCGGCACACCCTCGACGCCCTCCTCGACCTGTGGCACGGCCGGTTCGACGCCGCCGCCGAGTGGATCTTCGTGGAGTCGCTGAAGTTCATCGAACTGCTCCGCGCCGACTACGCCGTCCCCGCGGACAACCTCACCCAGACCCGCCTCGGCCAGGCCTACTGGCTGCTGAGACAGCAGGGCAGACTCGCCGAACTCTTCACCTCCGACCTGGCAGGCGACGTCGAGCGCCACGCCTACTTCCCGGTCTGGCGGGCCGGTCTCGCCCTCGCCCTGTGCGAGACGGGGCAGCACGCCGAGGGCGCGGACCTGTTCCTCGGCTGCGTCGCCGACGTCGACCGCTTCCCGCCGTCGGGCTGGGCCGTCCCCGCGCTCGTGCTGCTCGCGGAGGTCTGCGCGGCGCTGGACCTGGAGGGCGGATTCGAGGCCGAGTTGGCGCCGGTACTGCCCACACTCCGCGCGCGCCTGGCCCCGCACGACGGCCAGCAACTCGCCCTGGGCGGCTGGCCCACGGTCCTCGTCGGCCCGACCGCCCGCGCCTGCGGCGTCCTCGCCCTCGCCGCGAACGAACCGGGCACCGCCCTCGAACACTTCCGCCAGGCCGCCGTCCCGGCCCGCTCCTCCCAGCCCGAACTCGCCCGCCTCCGCCTGGCCCAGGCCCGCGCGGTACGGCGGGTGGGGGGTCCGGGGAGCGAACCGAACGCGGTGCGGTTGCTGCGGGAGGCGGCTCGGGGGGCGGAGACGTATGGGATGACGTGGCTGGGGGCGCAGTGTGAGGGGTTGTTGGGGCGGGGGTGAGTGATGGGCGTTTCGTACGGTGCTCGCACCTGTGGTGTCGCACGGGCGGTGGGTCCTTCCCACTGATGTCCGCCTGATGTCCCCGATTTGGCCGACTTCCGCCGGAGTGTCAGAGGCGATCCGTACCCTCGGCGACATGGAGGGGAACGAGTCGTACGAAGAGGATCCCGGGGCGGAGGCTTGGCGGCGGTTGAGCGCGTACGCCTACCTCAGCGCCCCGGAGCGCCTGGAACACCTCGCGGTGATGCGGGTGTTCTGCGGCACGCTGCTCGCGGATCTGGCCGTACCCGATGTGCTCGCGAAGCTGCGGCAGTTGGGCGGGCCAGGAGCGGCGCTGGACGCGGAGACGCTCACCGCCCGGCTCGAACAACTCGTACGGTGGGGCAACCTGCTGCGCAGCACCCACGCGGTGCGGGCGACGACCATCGCCGAATACCAGCGCTCCCGGTCGCGCTACCAGCTGTCCAAGCTCGGCGAGCGCGTCCAGCGGGACGCGGACGAGGTGCTGTCCGGCGCGGACGCCGCCCGCGAGGTGAGCAGCGAACTGCTCGCGCTCGTCGACCGCGGCTTGAGTGAGATCGCAGCGCTCGTCGCGGCACCGGGTGGCGCGAACCCGCAGCAGGCCCTGGAGCGGATCAGTACGCTCTTTGTGCAGTTCGCCGAATTCGCAGAGTCGGTACGGGACTTCTACGCCTACCTGGGCCAGGTCCTGGCGCGCTACGACCTCGACGGATCCGAGTACCAGGGATTCAAGGAGCTGCTGCTCGACTACGTGGAGGCCATCACCGAGGACGTCTCCTTCCGGGCCCCGCGCATCGCCGCACACCTGGACGCCGTCTGGCCGCATCTGCCCGTGCTGCTCGCCCGTATCGACGCGCACACGGCAGGGATCGGAGCGCTCGCCGACGCGTTGCCCGAGACACGAGTGCAGCGCAGCCGGGGCCGGGACCTCGTCGATTGGGAGGGGCTGCGCGACTGGTTCGCCGACACCGGCGGGCATGGACACGGCAGCCAGGTGGACCAGCTCCGGGATGCCACGTTGCGCGCCCTGCAGTCCCTGCTCGCGAACGCCAAGCGGATGCTGCGCTCGGCCTCGGGCGAGATGTCCCGCCGCAAGGATCTGCTGCGGCTGGCGGCCTGGTTCGACACCGCGGAGCCTGAGGAGGCCCACGACATAGCGGTCGCCGCCTTCGGGCTCTACGGGGCGCGGCACCTGGGAGTCGCACCGGACCCGGACCGGCCCGTTCCCGCGTATGTGAGTTGGTGGACCGGACCCGTCGTGGACGTACCCGTGGCCCTGCGCGAGCGCGGCAGCAGAGCGCCGCGCGGACGTTCCGCGGCGGCCGAGGACCATGCCGAGCAGAAGCACCGCCTCATGGAGCAGGCGCGGGAGGAGACCGAGGCCCGGCGGGCGGCCGCCGACGAACTCCGCAGCGCGTCCGGCAGGTTCGACCAGGTGAGGCTCGGCGCGGCGGCCATGCGGCTGCTCCTGGAGTTGCTCACCTCGGCGCTGGGCAACGCCCAACTACACATGGACACTGGGGACTTCCTGCTTGAGGGGGCGCAGGCCGCCGACGCGGATCTCGGCATCCGGTTGACTGCATGGCGCACTCCCGGCCGGCACACGCTCCTGCGTTCCGTGGACGGCGACCTGACGGCGGACGACCTCACGCTGGCCGTCGAGAGGGCATCGACCCCTGCCGTCGGGGGCGCGTCGGTCCTGGCCGTCGGGAATGCCCCGGCCCCCGACACCGAGGAGGCGAGCGCCTGATGCCCCTGCCTTCCGCTCACGACGTCGCGCTCGCCGCCGAGCGCCGCACCGCCGCGCGGCTGCTCCTGGCACACCCCTTGGTCACCAGCGCCGGACCGCACAGCGACACCTTCCCGCTCGTCCGCCGCCACGCCGACTGGCTCGCCCAGCGTTTCCAGCAGGTGTTCGGCTACCGGCTGCTGGTGGAGGCGACGTACGCCCGGCTGTTCAAGTCGGGCCTCGGACCGAGCTCGGGGCACCGCCTGGAGCGACCGTCGACCGGGACGCCGTTCACTCCACGGACGTACGCCTACCTGGCCCTCGCTCTGTCTGTCCTCGTCACCGCGCCGGAACAGATCCTGCTCTCGCAGCTCGTCGCCGACCTGAGGGCCGCGGCCGTCGACGCCGGGATGGAGATCACCGACACCGGGCGGCAGGCCGAGCGGCGGACACTCGCCGCCGCGCTGCGCCGACTTGTCGACTGGGGCGTCCTCAGCGAGACCGAGGGTCATGTGTCGGCGGTCGCCGAGGACCGGGCCGGCGAGGCACTGCTGACCGTGGACCGCGAAATCGCACGGGCCGTTGTCGCCGGTCCGCTCGCCCAGAGCCGCGACGGCACGGACCTCGTACGCCGGGCCGCCGATCCAGGTTTCGGTGGACCGCGTACCTATGTCCGCAGGCGTCTCGTCGAGACTCCGGTCGTACACCTCGACGACCTCACCGACGCCGAGCGCGAATGGCTGCGGACACGACAGCGGCGCGAGGCCCAGGCGTTCTCCGAACTGCTCGGTCTGGAGGCCGAGATCCGCGCCGAGGGAGTAGCCCTCGTCGACCCGGACGCCGAACTCACCGATCTGCACCTGCCGGGCACCGGCACGGTCGCCCAGGCCGCGCTGCTGCTCGTGGAGCGGCTCGTCGACCGGCTGCGCCCGCAGGAGCCGGGGCATCCCGCGATCGGGGGCCGCCTGGTCATCGGCGTACCGGTACCGGAGGGCCTGCTGCCCGAACTGCTCGATGAACTGGTGGACGAGTACGGCAGACGCAGCAACTGGCAGCGCGGCCACGTGGAGGACCGGGACGGATTCCTCGCCGCCGTACTGGACCTCCTCGTCCGGATGCGTCTGATGGCGCCTGAGGGCCCCGTGCGCGCGGACGGCCACGGGCTGCCCGAGGGATACGAGGAGACAGCGGCCGACGGCCGTTCCGTCACGGATGTCTCGGGCGCCCGCGGTCGGCGCCGGGCGGCGGGCTGGGTGCTCCTCGCGGCGGCGGCCCGGTACGCGACGACGGTCGCGGTCACACCCCGTGCCACCGAACTGCCCTCGCTGCCCGCAGAGTTGTCGCGGTCCACCGCGGGCGCCGTCATGGAGGAACCACCCCGATGACTCCCACCGAGACCTCCCTCCACCGATACCGCCTGCGCCGCGCCGGTATCCGCAACGTCTGGCAGTACGACGAGCAGGAGTTCGCGTTCGGCGACGGCCGTCTCCTGCTGCGCGGCAAGAACGGTGCGGGCAAGTCGAAGGCGCTGGAGATGCTGCTGCCGTATCTGCTCGACGGCGACGCCCGCGCGCTGGACGCCACGGGCACGGGGCGCACTACCCTCCTCTGGCTGATGCTGGACGGCTTCCAGCAGACCAATCGGCTGGGCTATCTCTGGGTCGAGTTCGCGCGGACCGACGAAGAGGGCGTCGACCACCACCTCACTCTCGGTGCGGCCGTCCGCGCGTCCCATTCGACCAGGACGGCAAAGCCGTACTTCTTCGTGACCACGCTCCGGGTCGGAGAAGGCCTGCACCTCGCCCCTGCCGGCCAGCCCCTCTCCCTTGACCAGCTCAAGGAGCACGTCGGCGCGGACAACGTCACCGACCGAGCCGTGGAGCACCGGGCGAGAGTGGCTCGCGAACTGTTCGGCCTGACCGACCCGGCTCGCTACCGCAACCTGCTTCACCTCCTGCACCGGCTGCGCCGGCCCACCATCGGTGACCGGATCGACTCCGGCGGCCTGGTCTCCGTACTCGCCGAGACACTGCCCGCGCTCGACGACGAGATCGTGGAGAAGGTGGCCCGCAACCTTGACGACCTCGACGCCGTACGGGCCGACCTGGGGCGCCTGGAGCGAACCGACCAGGCGTTGCGCACCTTCCTTACCGACTACCGCGGCTATTTGCACGGGGCCCTGCGCCGCCGTGCCGACCGGGCGAGTGCCGAGCTGGACCGGCTCGCGGAGTGCCGCAAGGCCGCGGGCGACGCTGCGCGGAACACGGAGGCGCTGCGCGGACGCGAGGCGGAGGTCGCCGCCCGCGTCGAGAGCCTCGTCGGCGAGCGGACCGCAGCCGAAACGGACCTCGCCGCGCTGCACGCCAGCACCGGATACCGCAGCCTCAAGGAGCTCGCGGAGAAGCGTGCCACTGTCACCGCCCTGCACAACGCGGCCGCCACCGCCTTCAAGTCCCTGCGCCAGGCCCACGGCAACCAGGAGGAGGCCGGGCGGCGGCTCACCGCCGAGGCCGACCGACTCGGCGAAGAGCTCGTCGAACTGAGCACGGCACACGGCGAGTTGGTGGGCGAGGCGGAGCGGGCGGGCCTTGCCCCCGTGCACCTGGGGGATCCCGTTGCGCCCACCGCCGCGCTGGTCTCACCGGCCGCCACGACCGAACTGACCGCACCGGAGGGCGACTTCCACCTCGTACGCCACACCGAAGTGCTGGCGGTCGACACCGAGGCCTGCGCGACCGACCTGCCCACCTGGGACGCCCAACTCGACGCCGCGCAACCGGTGATCAGAAACCGCGCTCGGACGGTGACCGAACTGCGCGCCCTCATCGAGAGGTCGGACCGAGCCCGTCGCGAGGCACAGGAGGCCGACGCCACCCGCGAGCGGCTGGAGGAACAGACGGATCGTGCGCGCGCTCAGGCGGACGTGCGCCGACAGGAAACGGCGCGGGAGGGAGAGGCGTACGCCGACGAGGTCAGGGCCTGGAGCGAGCGGCTGCGCGGTCTCATCGGGATGCCCCTGGACCCGGTACTCGCCCTGGTCGCAACCGACTTGGCGGACGGACCGCTGCCGGCGCAGACCTCCGACGAGGTGGCCGACGCGGCCCGGTCGGCCGTCGACCCGTGGCTTGCGGAACTGGGCGAGGAGCGCGATGCCCTCGCTGTCGCGGTCCGCGAACTCATCGGTGACCGCGACCGCCTCAGCCGCGACCGTGCGGAATGGGAGCGTCGTGCCGACCCCGAGCCGCCGCCTCCACCCCACCGCGCGGCGCCCCGTTCACCCGGCACCGGAGCACCTCTGTACCGGCTGGTGGACTTCGCGGACGACCTGGCACAGGAAGCACGGGCGGGACTGGAAGCCGCGCTGGAGGCGAGCGGCCTGCTCGACGCCTGGGTCCGCGCCGACGGCACGGTCCTGGACCCGGCCACCCGGGACACCCTGCTCGTTCCGGGACCGCCGATGGCCGGGACGACGCTCGCCCAGGCGCTGCGGCCGGTCGCCGCGCCGGACAGCGGGGTGACGGCGGAACAGGTGGAGCGGGTGCTCGCGGCGGTGGCGCTGGTGGCCGGGGACGCGGCGGGCAGCGCGGGTGACACGGCCATGGGGACCGACGGCTCATGGCGGCTCGGCATCGCCCATGGCCGCCACTCCAAGTGGGCCGCAGAGTACGTCGGCGCGGCGGTGCGCGCGGAGACCCGCCGCCGGACGCTGGCCGAACTCGACGAGCAACTGGTAGTGACCCAAGGCCAGTTGGCGGAGCAGCAGCACAGCCTGCGCATCCTGACCGGGCATCGCGACACAGTTGCGGACACCCTGCACCGGCCACCTTCCGCGCGCCGGCTGACCGACGCCTGGGCGCGTACCGCCGAGGCCGAACACACGGCCGAGACCCTCGCGGGCCAGGCGGCCGGGGCGGCGCGCGAGGCGGAGCAGGTACGGGCTCGCGCGGTGGCGGCTCGACGGGAGACGGAGGCGACGGCGAGCGCCCACGGCCTGCCCGCTGACTCTGCCGCGCTCGACATGGTCCGTGTCGCCCTGGACCGCCTCGGCCAGGGCGTCGTGCTGCTGCGGCGGCGGGTGCGCGCGGTCATGTCCACGGCCGACGGCCATCAGGCCGGACGTACGGACTACGAGCGCGCTGCGTCGGCCCGCGGAGAAGCGGAAGCCGACTACACCGAGCCGCTGGACCGTCTGGAGGCCGCCCGCCGCACCGTCCGAGGCCTGGAGGAGTCGGTGGGCGCCACCGAGCAGGAGATCCTGCGGCGCGAGGCTGACGGTCAGCGTCGTCTGGAGGCCGTGGTGCGCCAACTCCCGCACGTGAGGGAGGACATGGACGACGTGCACGACAAGCGTGTACGCGCGGAAGAGGACGAGAGGGTACGGCGCGAGTCCCTTGCCGCACAGGAGGATGAGGCCCTGACCTGCGGCAGGCATGTGCGAGCAGCTCTGGTCCTGCCCGGCGTGCTCGGGGGAGCGGGCCTCGACGGCGATGCGGAGGACGGGGGCCTGAAGTCGTCGGACCCCATCCACGACGACGTACGGGAACGCGTGAAGGCGCTGCGTCTGCTGGTCGAGGCCGTACGCGGACGGCTGGACGCCGAACGTCGCGACATATCGGACACAGCGCTCCTCAACCGCCACACCGAACTGCGCGACCAGCTCTCCGGAGGCTACGACGCGACGATCGAGGAACACGACGGCATCAAGCTCTGCCGGCTTGTCGACGACCATGGCCCGCAGGACATCGCCGCAGTGGGTGAACGCATCGCCGTCCAGGCTGCGGAAGCCCGCAACCGGCTGACGGAACGCGAGCGCGAGGTTTTCCAGCGCTTCCTGACCGGAGAACTGGGCGACCACCTCTCGACTCAAGTCCTGGCCGCAGGGGCTCTGGTGGCCGCCCTCAACGCCACCCTGTCCACGGTCCGCACTTCGCACGGCCTAGGCATCACCCTCGACTGGAAACTGGCCGACGGAGTGGAAGCGGACGTCAAGGCCGCCGTCGACCTCTTGCGCAGCCCCTCGGGCCTGCGCACCCGGGACCAGTCCGAGCAACTGCGCGATGTCCTCCAGCGCCGCATCGAGGACGCCCGCCGAGCCGACCCGGCCGCAGGCTACGCCTCCCACCTGCGCACGGCCCTCGACTACCGGGACTGGTTCACTTTCACGCCCTGGGTGGTGAACGACGCGGCCCCGACCAGCAGACGCAAGCTATCGGGCCGCACGGGTCTCAGCCAGGGTGAGCAGCGGGTGCTGTCGTATCTGGTCCTTTTCGCCGCCGCGGCCGCGCACTTCACCAGCCTCGCGGACTCGGCCCCGCACGCCCCACGCCTCATCCTCCTCGACGACGCGTTCGCCAAGGTCGACGAGCCCACCCACGCCCGCCTCGGCCGCATCCTGGTCGATCTGGACCTCGACTTCGTCCTCACCAGCGAACGTCTCATCGGCAACTGGCCCGACGTACCGTCCCTGCACATCTATGAGTGCCTGCGTGACCCGCATGTCCGGGGGGTGGCCACGCTCCATTACACGTGGAACGGGCGGCACAGACGCCTGATGCCGGTATGACGGAGGACAGCAAGGAGAGCGCGACGGAACAGGAACCTGCCGCCGAAGCCCTCGCGTTCCTGAACCGCCCGGGTCTCGTCCGCCTCTGGACAGCCGTACGCGCACGCCTGGAACGCAACGGCCTGCAGCCGACCGGCACGGTCAGGCTCCAGAACCTGGACGCGGAGGAGCGCGAGGCCCTGTCCCTCCTCCTTGCGAAATCCCTCACCGCGCCGGGCGCCTCGATCCGCTTGTCGGACCTGGACACCCGCCTGCGCACCAGCGCAGTCGGCCGCGGTCTGGCCGCGACACTGGCGGAACTGGGGCCGCCGCTGACCGACCGCCGAGCGGTCCGGGATGCGGCGGCGGCCGAGCGCACTCGTCTGCGGTCCACGGCCGAGACAACCCTGGCTGCCACACAACTGACCGACCAGCCCTGGGCCCGCTCATGGCTGGATGAGATACGACGCAGCGGCACGCTCACCCGTGGGCCGGCGGACACGGTGCTCACCACCGTCACCCAGGCGATCCAGACCCTGGCGGCGCTCTTCCCCGGCCCGGGCGCCGACCCCACTCCCGCCGCCTGGGGCCGCGGTGAACTCGCCACCCGCACCACCGGCTCCGCCCACGGCCTGGACGACGGCACCCTGCTGGCGCGGCTGGTCCAGCGCGGCATCGCCCTGGCATGCGGTGCCGACGTTCCGGTCGACGCCCCCGGTCGCCGCGCGCTGTGGCACCTTGCCTCCGTCACCCCCGACGAGGTCTCCAGCACCGTCCTGACCTACGGCCTGCGTCCGACGGGCGGCACGTGGCAGGAGACCGCCCTGCGCGAACGGGCCGACCACCATCTGGAGGCCCATCTCACCCTGCGCGAACTCCGCACCCTGAGCCTGGAGTTGCCGCCCCGCACGCGCATCCACGTCTGCGAGAACCCACGTGTCGTCGAGGCCGCAGCGGACGCGGGTCGCACCGCACCGCTGATCTGTACCTCGGGCAGCGCGACGACGGTCGTCCTCGCCCTCCTGGACGCGCTGGCTGCGACCGGTTGCGTCTTCGCCTACCACGGAGACTTCGACTGGCCGGGGATCGCGCTGGCGAACCGCGTCATCCACCGCTATCAGGCCGAGTCATGGCGGATGAAGGCAGCGGACTATGAGTACCTCGCGACACGCACACAGGTGCACGGCACACCGCAACTCCTGCTCACCGGCCCCCGCGTCGAGGCCGCCTGGGACCCGGAACTGGCCCCGGCCATGGACGCTTTGGGGATCGCCCTGCACGAGGAGGGGGCGCTGGATCTGCTGCTGGAGGACCTGGCGTAAGGGGCCAAGGTTTCTCCGGCTCCTTCAAGCGGTGCGCTTGCCTCGGCCAGCTGTGGCCAAAGCCAGACGCAGGTCCTCTCGACGCGGGCGGTCGGAAGGTGCTGGATGCGTGGCTTGCGGCGCGTAGCGGGTGGCTGTATGGACAGATTGGCAGCCCCTTGGACTGAATGCGTTCCGACACCTGGCGTCCGAGGTGGAGCATCGAACTGGCGGAGAACCTGTCGGTGTTGAGGCGCCTCACCGCTGCGGAACCGGCGCAAGCCCGGCTCTTGGAAGGCGTCTTGGCCGGACCGCTCATCGACGTGGCCGAGCTCACGCGTCGGAAGGTGCTGGACCCGCCTTGTCGCAACCGCGCGGCACGGCCTCCGCTGTCCGGCGATCTCCTCCCGGGGATGGAGCGCCTCGAAACGCAGGAAGTGTCACCGGTCCAGCCCCTGAAGCCGACGGGAGACTCCGCACCCGCAGATACCGCTCGCCGTCGTCCCTCCCGCCCCAGGAAGAGGGATGACATCCGATGACGGTTCCCAGCCTCTCTGCAGGGAACGTGCATCGGGCCGCAGGCGAGTCGGCGGCTGCATCCTGCGAACAGACACTCCTGGAACGTCACGGATACGTCCAGTGTGCTCACCCACAAACCCAGCGCCCGCGCACTTCTCGCGGGGTCCTGACCTCTGCCTACGGCGCTTTGAACAGCTCCGGTCGGCTCATACCGGCGGTGCGTCGGCTTTTCATCACCTGCTCGGCCCGTACCTCACCGTCAGCTCATCCACGGTGAAGCCGGAGCGCCGCGGATCTGAGGTCCGCGGGATGTGACGCTGAGGCCTCATAAGGTTGGCCTAAGCGTTCGCAGTAGACTGAAAACTCAGTCAATCAATCCGCCATGAGGTATGCGGGGGTTCGTCGTGCCAGGTGGCACGGCAGGGGGTCGGCTTTAGAAAGGGCAGCATGACGCAGCGTGATGAGCGAGTTCTGGTGACGCTCGCCGAGATCGCTCGGTTCGCCGGTGTGGGACGCGCGGCCGTCAGCAATTGGCGGCGGAGGTTCGAAGACTTTCCTGACCCTGTAGGGGGAAGCGATGCCAGCCCGCAGTTCGCACTCGACACCGTCGAAGAGTGGCTGCTGATCCATGGCAAACTGCGCGCCTCCGCCGGGGTTCTGGATCGGCTGTGGCCCCATATTGAGGCACTCGGTGACCGTGACCGCATGGGACTCGTCATCGCTGAGGCGGGTCTGAGGCTTGCGTCCGCCTCGCCTGTCTGGCCGGACGAAGTGCCTCAACTGTCACCCAATGAACTTCGCTTGGTGGACGAGGCAACACAGGCCGGGCTGAGTGGCAACGGCGTGGAAACTTTCCATGTTCTGTTGGAACGCTGGCTGAGCACTCATGTCCGGCAGATCACCACCACGCCTGCCTCGCTTGCCGACCTCATGACGGCACTCGCCGACGAGGCTCACGAGCAGCGCCCGGTGCGGCGTGTAGCAGATCCGGCCTGCGGTACCGGCACGCTGCTGATGGCCGCCGTTCGACACTGGTCGGCTAGGGAACCGCTGAAGCTTACGGGCCTTGACGTCGATCCCGTCCTGGCGCGGCTCGCGGCGGCTCGGCTGGACCTGGCCGTAGGACACGAGCAGGTCGATATCGTGATCGCCGATACCTTGCGCGACGCCCCCGTTGTTGGTGGTCGCGCGGACATCATCTTGTGCAATCCGCCTGCCAACGAACGGGACTGGGGCCATGCCGAGCTGGCTACGGACCGACGCTGGCTCTTCGGCCAGCCGCCCCGTACCGAGTCGGAACTCGCCTGGGTGCAGCATGTTGTGTCCGACGTGGCTGAGGATGGAGTAGCAGTTGTGCTGCTGCCGCCTGCCGTGGCCTCCCGTCGAGCCGGCCGCCGGATTCGGGCCGGGTTGCTGCGCGCCGGATCGCTGCAGGCAGTGGTTGCGTTGCCGCCAGGTGCTGCGCCGCCCTACGGGGTGGGGTTGCACCTGTGGGTTCTCCGGGCACCGGACACGAGCGAGGCCGAAGGGCGCGTCCTACTGGTCGATGCGGCGGATTGCCGCCACACACCGACCGAGGGCGGTACGCAGGTGGTCGACTGGGACGGGGTGCGGGAGCGGGTCTTTGCCGCTGTGCGCGGCGATGCCCCGCCCGGCGTCGTGATGGTGCCGGTGGTGGACCTCTTGGGGGAGGAGACGGACCTCACCCCTGCTCGTCACGTGCCACCCGCTGTCGCAACGTCCGCCGTGGAACTGAACAGATCTTGGACGCGTTTCGACCAGGCTCTGGTCGCTGTGCGCGACGCTGGGCAGGCCTTGCGCCCTCTGGCTTCGGCACGTTCGCCCCAGGCGCGCGTGGCGGTGAGCGTGGGTGAGCTCGAGGCCGCCGACGCTCTCGCGCTGACGCCGGGCGGAACATTGCCCGAGGGGGCGCTTCGGCGAGGTCCCCGTCCTGACCAAGGCGTGCCGGTACTCATGGCCGCGCACTTGGGGGAGGGGCAGGGCGAACAATGGTGGATGACCGCGGACGATGTGGAACGCGGCGAACGCGAGCGGAAGCTGACCGTCACCAGCTCCGGGGACATCGTCGTGGTCACCACGTTCACAGAGTTCGACGCCTGGGTCGAGACGTCGGCACCGAACGTGCTCGGCCCACATCTGCAGCGGCTTCGGGTGGATCCGGAGCGGCTCGACCCGTGGTTCCTTGCGGCCTGCCTGCGAGTGCGCTTCAACGCGCGCCAGGCCGGTACCCACGCATCGGTCAGTTCACGTGTGGATGTGCGACGTCTCAGAGCGCTCCGACTGCCGATGGACGAGCAGCGACGGTACGGAGCGATTCACCGGCAGTTGATCGAGTTCGAGCGGGCCGCTGTCGAACTGTCCTCAGTGTCAGGCGCGTTGAGCGGGACACTGTCCGAATTGCTGGCCGTGGGGCAGATCGCCGCCGAGTGAACAGGACCCGGCCAGGCCGGTTTGCCCCCTGCCCGACGATGACCCGCGCACGAGCCGGCGTCCGTGGCCGTCTGCCGGCGCTCTGGTCAGCCTTGTGGTAGCCCGCCGAGCAGCGCCTCTACGGCCGTGCGGTGGCCCCATTCGGCGAATTCGTCGCCGGACTCGCGGGCCCGCCGTACCACCCGTTCTGGCGGTGAGGGCAGCAGAACATACAGGCGTCGGACCGCGGCTTCCCACAGCGGGAACGCACGATCCGTGCTGTCCTCCTCCGGAACCATGCACTCCGCAACCCCGATCAGGGCCTCCAGCCATCGCCCGTGCTCCATGGTTCCTGACTTGGCGCCGTCGAGGTCGCGTGCCAGCAGCCGATACCGTCCGCCCGCGCCCGGCCAGTCCCCCTTGTACCGGAGCCGGTCCGCGCACACCAGGCGGGCTCGTACGACATCCGGATCACAGGCTCCCCAAGAGCCACGGACTTCCTTGAGCATCGCGTCGAGCCGTTCCGCACGCGGTCCCGGCACACTGCGTGCCAGTTCCTGCTCTGCTTCGTCCAGCAACGCGCGGAATGCGTTGCGATTCGGAATGCTGCCGACTTGACGGCGCACAACGGGCCGGCGATTGCCCCCTCGGGCGGGGACAGCCGTGGGTGTGGCCGCAGGAGCATCGGTATTCATGCGGAAAGGCACGGTGGGGTCAGGGTCGAGTGCCGGGTCCGGCGCGGGGTCGCCGGGCCTGGGGAGCAGGAGTGCGAGCGCTGCTGCGGCTCCACTTGCTGAGGGGCGTGACCTGGGGTTCTTGGCCAGCATGCGTGCCACCAGGTCGGCAAGCCCGGGGGGAAGGCCCGGGATACGGTCGTCGAGCCGGGGTGCCGGAGTGTCACAGTGCTGCTGCTCGATGATGTGCTCGGAGGCGCCGTTGAAGACCCGGTCGCCGGCAACGAGACGGAAGACGGTACAGCCGACGCCGTAGATGTCGGCGGCTGGAGTGGGGTTGCGCTCCCCGAGGATGATTTCGGGGGCCTTGTAACCGAGACTGCCCGGAGTGCGGCCCTCGGTGTGCCGGGTGGCGTCGGGATCGTCGGGTAGTGCGATGCCGAAGTCGACAAGAAACACCTCGCCGGACTCGGCGAGTATGACGTTCTGCGGCTTTATGTCCCGGTGAACCACCCCTTTGGCGTGTACCCGCTCCAGGATCCGCAGCAGCTGGACGATGATCGATGCGGTGGCCGTCAGGGTGGGCCGCTGTGATTCCAGGAAATCGCGCAGGTTCTTGCCGTCGATGAACTCCGTGACGAGATAAGGCCGTCCGCCGAGGAAATCGAAGGCGATGAGGCGCGGGATGCCGTGACCGCCCAACTGCTCGTGCATATCTCGCTCGCGCTCGAAACGCTTGAGTTCGTTGGGGGTTAGTCGGCCGTAGTGATCCCCGCGACCGGGCGCGGAGTCGCGCGGCGGGCGGACCAGGAACTTCACCGCGACGATCTGGCCGGTCGTCAGATCCTCGGCCCGGTACACGGTCCCCATGCCGCCGCTCTTGGGTGCATGAGTGATCTTGAATCTCTCGGCGAACACCTGCCCACGTTCCATTCCTGTACCCCCGTAGCACTCCGTAGTCGATCGCGCACAGCATAGTGGAAACATCTTGAGCGAACTTTCGTCGCTTGACTGTGTTCACACTCTACCTGCATGCTGGAGCGGTCCCGCTCAGCCGAGCCCTAAGGAGACGTCGCTCGTGAGTGCGTTTCGGAAGCCGCCCCAGGTGGATGGCGACGATCAACTGATCCGGATCGGCCTGCCCTTGCTGCGCCAGGAGCCGGACGCCTGCCCTGCCGGTCGTGCGCTGCGTGCCAGGCCTCTGCTGACTCAGCAACCAGATCGCAGCCGCCGCAAGCCGGTCGAGGACTTTCCCTTCGCTCCGTGGGGTAACTTCGTCGATTCCGTGGAGCATCGAGGCAAGTCCCTGGCCGAGGCTGTGGCGAGCGCTGTGAACGTGCGTCGCTGCTCCGAAGCGCACGTGCTCTGGGCCGCGGAAGCGGCAGGTGTGTATCTCGCCGCCCGGGCCCGTGAGCAGAGCGTTCGTGTGGCCGCCGGGCACCTTGCGACTTGCCCCGTGCAGCAGCAGTGGGTCGGGGCAGATCAGTTGCGCGGGCCGGACGGTCGCGGCGCCGATCGGTACGAACGCACCGCGTGGGGGCGACAGTACGCCAGTGAAGACGGCTCCTTGCGGGAGATCTGGATCCCGTCCATTGACTGCGTCAAGCGGGACCGGCCGATGCCGGAGATCGCCGCCGCCGCGTACGTCGCCGCGAGTGGCGTCCCCGCTGACATTCCTTACGGCAAGCGGGCCCAACTGCCTGAAAGCCACAGCGTGCTGCCGCAACGAGTCCGGGTCGTAGGAGTGGGACTCGGCGACGGCGGAACCCAGGTGTTGGCCGATTGGGATGCGACGGAGGCCAGGCGCCAATTCGACGAGCACGCCAAGGAATTGATGTCGAGCGCGGCCGACGGCCACGAGTTGCGCCCGGGCCAGGACTGCGTCCGCTGCGAAGCACTCAGTGGCTGCGCGGCCGTTCCGCGTGTGCCCGGACTGCTGGGTGTGCCAGCCTCGCTCCGTCCCCGTAAACGACGCAGTGTTTCCGTATCCGATCTGCGGGCCTACCGCGACTGTCCCGCCCGCTACTACCTCACACGTGTGCTGAAGCTCAGGGAGCGCCGAACCGAGAACGCGGCAATCCGCCGGGGGCGGGCTGTCGATGCCTGGCTGAATGAGCGTCATGCCGCCACACCCGCAACTCCCTGTCGGCAGGTGTCGCTTCCGAAGGTCCTGCCGGGTCTGTCTGCCGAGGAACTTCCCTCTGCTGTGGCCATGATCCGCCATCACCGGGGCCGCTGCCCCTTCGACGGACTGGCGGCGGAAGAGACCGTCGAGCCGCAGCGGAGGCTTGCCGTGTACGACCAGCACGCCGATGTCGTCGTCATCGCTGATTGCGATCTCGTGCACACCGATCGGGGTGGCGTGGTCGTGCGCGAGACGAAGACTGCCTCGCACCGTTTCGGCGAGCGGCAGGAGCTGGTTCGCACCTACCCCCAACTCGCCCTGGCCGTCCTTCTCATGGCATCGGGAGCATTGGGCGGCGATCCGCGCCGCTCACGGATCGAGCTGGAGGTGCTGCGCGAGGACGGCGCACGGTTGGAGGAGGTGGACCCCTTCGATGCGGTCACACTCGACCAGTCCCGTCGCGTCATCACCGAACTCGCCGCCGAGTGGGCGGCCGACGAGACCTACAGCGCGGCCCCCGCCCACGACTTCGACTGCGCCGACTGCGAGGCCCGCCGCTGGTGCACCTCGGCCCGGACCCCGCGAGTCGATGGCGCGCGCCGCACAGGGGAGATTCTCCGATGACCTTCGACGACCCCGATACTGTCCCGCTTTCTGTAGAACAATGGTCTGCCCACGACGGCGTGCCCCTGCTGCGGACCCTCGCCAACGCGCTCATCGTCCTTGAGGCCACTGGTGGCCTCGACGCTTTCACCCTGCCCTATCCGCCCGAGGCACAGCGCGCTCTGGACCGGACGGTCCTCACCTGCCTGTTGCACGGGGAACCGCCCCCCGCCGGCCTCACCGAACTCGTTGATCGCTGCCGCGCCCTTCCGCTCGCCGAATGGCCGCTCGGCCTGCCCCTCGACGCGATCGGCCCCGAGGACCGGCTACTGGACGAGGAGTCCGGGCGCCCCACTGAGCTCTGCCACGAGTGGGCCTGGCGTGCCCCGGACGCAGCCGTGGAGTTCCGCGACCGGCAGGTTGTGCGGGCCGCACTGCGTGTGTGCCGGGAGTACGGCGATGAGGAGGCGTACACGGCCTTCCGCGGCCTGCTGGTGCGCCGACCGGTTCTCACCCTGTTCGAGATGCATGAACTGGACGGGGACATGGTGCTCGAACCCGTCCGAGGTCTGATCCGGCAGATCTATCGGCCGGTGCCCGACTCCTATCTGTACGACGGCGCCTACACCTGCTGTGAGCGGTGCCTCACCCTCCTCGTTCCCTCCCGCGACGGCGACTGGTGGTGCGAGCGGGACCGATGCAGACGGCGGGGCCCGGCCCCGACCGGACGCCGCATCCTTCGGGAGACGGCCGGTGAGGTCTGCCAACTGGAGCGCCCGCTCCGGCAGTTCGTCACCGGGCCGGGGCACGCAGAGGCCGACCTGGAACACGATCTGCTGGCGCTCGGCCTCGACGTACGCATGTGGCCCGGCTATGACGCATACGACCTGCTGGTGGAGTTCCCCGACGGCTACCGCTGGGCCGTCGACGTCAAGGACTGGGCGCACCCCGTCTTTCTTGGCCGCTCGGCCCGGCTGGTTCCGCAGAACCCGCCGTACGAAGAGGCGTTCTGGTGTGTGCCGGAACATCGAACGCTGGCCCGCCCCGGCTACATCGCTGCCTTCGAACGAGCCCGGCCCGCGCGGGCCCGAGACCTGCTGCTGCTCACCGACGTCGAACTCGTCGCACGGGCCCGTGCCCGTCTGCGCATGCTGAAAGGAGACAACGACCGTGCGTGACCGGGAGAGCTGGCACAGGCCGGTGAGCCGCGAACTGGCCCGGGTCTGGAGCGGATTGTCGTCGGAACGGGAAGGCATGAAGCCCGTCCAGGTGTGCCAGGTCGAGCTGGCCCTGCGGCTTTTGGAACGCCTTGCCCCGGACGAGCCGGCAGAGGGCGCTTACACACTGCTCGGCGGCTACCCGTTCGCCAAGGCGGCCGGCCTGGCACGTACGCCGGAGCACGACACCATGCTCATCGCAGTTCGCCATCTGCTGTGGACGCTGCGCAGGGGTCGCACCTGGCAGCAGATGCTTGACGCCTACCGCAGGGTTCCGGAACGCCTGCGCGCCTACGACGTACCGTCGCCCGGATCCGGCGAGCCGCCGCGTCCAATGCTGCCCACCGTCGCCGCCGCCCGGATCGCCGTGTACGACGAGGCCCTGGCGGGACTGCCTGATTTCGACCGCCGCCCGCTGACCTTGGCTCCGGCCGGGCGCAGCAAGTTCCGCGAGCAGCGCCGCACCACGTCTGTCACGATCCCCGAGCAGCTCCTCTTCGATCGTCCGTCGGGCCACGATCTCGCAGCGAACCGTCCCGGCGGCTCGAAGCCGCTGACCATCACTCGCGCCGAACTCGACGACACCGCACGGTGGATGGACGACATGGAGCGCGAGACCGCCGTCGAGCGGCCAGGACGCTGGGCCGACCGTCTGGCTGAGCTGCGGATCGCTTCGCGTGACGCCGATGGCCGCGGTTTCACCGACGGCGACGCGCTCCACCTCGATGGGCTGCTTCATCTGGTCGGCATGGTCGGTGCGGGCAAGAGCACCCTGATGACGCTCGTCGCGGTGTGGGGGGCCCAGAAGGGTCTGAGGACCACGCTCGTTGTGGGAGATGTGGCCGAACAGCTGCGCCTGTGCGAGCTGTTCACCCACCTCGACCTGCCCGCCGTACCTGTACTAGGCCCGACTTCCCGTCAGACCCACGTGGAACGCCTGCACCGCAGGCTCGCCTCACGCGGCCTCGACAACCTTCTCGACCACGACGCGTACGGCTTCGACGACTTGAGTACCGTGTGCGTGGTGGATGCCCTGCGCGGCGCCGAGGCGGCCGAGCCACTGCGCTACGCCGACGCACCCTGCACCACCCTCCACCCCGAGAAGCACAGCACGGCGGATGATCCAGAGCCCGAAGGCGGTCTGCCCGGCGTATGGGATCCGACGGCACGTGCGGTGCGAGAACCGAAGCCGCGCTCCGATGACGAGCTGAAGGGCACCCCGCGCGGATGCCCGATCTGGGCCGAGTGCCCGCGCCATCGCGCCGCCCGCAACCAGGTTGATGCCCTCATCTGGGTTGCCAACCCGGCCAGCCTCGTTCAGAGCGCCGTACCCGCTCACCTCAACGACGAGCGGCTGCGCCACCTCGAACTCGCCTGTACTCGCAGCGACATCGTCTTCGTCGACGAGGCCGACGCCGTCCAGATGCGATTCGACGAGCTGTTCGCGCCATCCGCGACGCTCGTGCGGCCCGACGTGGAGTCCTGGCTGGACCAGCTCCACACCCACAAGATCGAGGAGTTGTCGCGATACGGCAGGCTACCGCTGACCGACCGCGATGTGGAGCAGTGGAACGCGGCGCTCGCCGTGGTCACCACCACCACGGATCGGCTCTACCGGATGCTGATCTCCGAAGAGGATCTGTGCGAATGGGTCGACATCGAGTACTTCAGCCCCTGGGCGCTCCAGGAGAAGCTGCTCGCCGACTGGTTCGGCGAACTCCCGGGGCCGGACGCTTACCGGCCCGCGGGCTCCGATGCCCCCGACGGCATTGCTGACGAGCGTGATCTGTACGAGGGATACGAGGACGACGAAGAGGACTCCGAACCTGAATCCCAGGTCCACGAGAACCCCCGCCGTACCGAGCTGACCCGCCTCCTTGATGCGTTCCGTGACGACCCGCTGGGTGGCCTGGGCCCGTACGGAACACTCACCGACGCCATGGTCGAGACGGTCCAGGACCTCTTGCACACCCAGTCCCCGCCGCGCAGCCAGGAGCGGGTGCGCGTACTCCTGCGGAGCCTCATCGAGGGTATCCCCGACCTGCCGCGGGACCGCGATGCCAAGTGGCACGAACTCACCTGCCGCCGGCTGGAGTTCACTCTGCTGCTGTCCGCCCTGCATCAGCGTCTGGACCGGCTGACCTTCCTGTGGCCCCAAGTGGAAGCGGCCCTGCGGCTAGACAGCCAGGGAAAGGAGCTCGCCCGCCGCGCTCCGCTGGACTACGCCCCCGTCATCCCCGAGGCGCCCATGGGCAACGTCCTCGGCTTCCAGTACTTGCGTGACGAACGGGAGCGCGATGAGGACGGGCGGACCAGCGGCACCCTGCGCTTCTTCCGTTGCGCGGGCGTCGGACGCGAGCTGCTGTATGCCTTCGCCACCCTTGGTTCCGACCCGGCGACCGGCCGCCCCGGCCCGCACGTGGTCCTGATGTCCGGCACCAGCTGGGCCGGTCAATCCACCCGCGCTCATGTTCTCGCTCCCGTGGGCGCGGTCCTCAAACCGTCCCAGCGGTCCCTGGACGCCGTCGGACGCACCAACTTCAGTACCCACTTCCTCTACGGCGAGGACAACGGCAAACCGATGTTCCTGTCCGGTACCCAGCCCAAGGCCCGTATCGACCAGGCCCGCGCGATGGCCGCCAGGCTAGGTCGCCTCGGGCCGGGCGGCTCCTCCAGTCCGCTCGATCTGGAACTCGCCCGGGTCGTCGACGACTACCGCAAACGCGCCATCCTGCTGGTCGGGAGCTACAAAGAGGCGTATGCCGTCGCCGACACGCTGCGTCGCGAGGACCGCTGGCGCGACGGGGTTCGCGTCCTCATGCCCGACGCCGCCGACCTCGACCTGGCGCTCGACGGCACCGACATGTCTTACGCCGCCACCCTGCGGCGGGGAGACCTCGCCATGTTCGCGGAGGATCCGACGGCAGAAGTGCTTGTCGCACCGCTCATGGCGGTGGAACGCGGTCACAACATCCTCAACGCCCAGTCCACCGCGGCCTTCGGAACCGCACTGTTCCTCGCCCGGCCGCACCCTCGCCCCGATGACCTGACCCTGGCGATCTACGCTGTCAACGACTGGGTGTGCCGCTTTGTGCGCGATCAGCCGCGTGACGACCTTCGCCAGGGCCCGGCCACCTTCAGCGAACTGGTCGACCAGGCGCACGACCTCGACCAGGCGGGTCGCGATCTGCGCACCGAGGGCCGTCAGGAGTGGCGGCGTCTGTTGAAGCGCCGCTACATCTACTCCCGCCTGCCCCGGTGGGAGAAGCGGGCGTTCGCATGGGACCAGTTGGTCACCATGTGGCAGGTCATCGGCCGCCTCGTACGTGGCGGTGTGCCCGCCCGGGTGGTCTTTGTCGACGCGGCCTTCGCCCCGAGACTCGCCCATGCTCTCGCCCCCGCGACGACCAACGAGATCCTGCCCGCTGCCGACGGCCTGCTCAGGACGCTCGGCACCGCTCTCACCCCGTATTTCTCTCCGGACGCGGACCCGTCTGCCTTCCAGGATCCGGCAGATCCCGTGGTCGCCCGGCTTCTGTACGAGCCGTTCCACGACGCGCTGCGCACCCTCGACCACCATGTGCGCCGCTGAGCGCACTCCGTACTCCTCCGACTCCTCAGGAGTGACCTGTCATGCCTGCCGCGACCTATCGCAATGTCCAGACCGCTTCCTGGATCCCTGTGGACCGGGATGCCTCCATCACCGCCGACTACCGGGTTCTGCCCTTCCCGGAGCAGTGGCGCGAAGCGATTCTCACCCTCTGCAACGCAGGTCTCGCACCGGACGCCGAGCCCTGGCGCACGGTGCCGACCCGTCGTCTGGAACAGGTGCTCCAGGCGTTCGCCCCGGACGTACTGGTGATGCCCCGCCCGTTCCACGACCGCGGAGATGAACCGGCCCGCTGGCTCTACGTTGCCGAGGATGCGCCCAACCCGTTGCCGCCCAATGTCCTCACCCCCTTGCTGAGCCGCTGGCTCGGAGAGCTCCGCCCCGAACAAGAGCACCGCGAACTGCTCAAGAGTGTCCGAACCCAGCTTGCTGCGGGCCCGCCCGCGTGGGAGCCGGTGCGTCGGGAACTCCTCATGGGCGGTCTCACCAGTGGCGGCACCGCGGCTCCCGAGGCGCACCAATTCACACTCACCACGGACTGGTTGGCCCGGCGGATTCTCGACCTCGGCCCGTACCCGCACGATGCGGGATCTCTGCACTTCCGGGCCATGCCTCGCGGTCCCAAGGACAAGGGAGCCGAACTCGTGTCGCAACCGCTGCCGCACGAGCCGGGCAAGCCAGCGGGCATCTGGTGGTTCTCGGTGGTCCTCAACATCACCTTGCACACCGTGCCCTTCGACCCGCTGCCCCGCTTTCACCTGCACTGGTCGATCCGGCGCTGGGTGACCCGCGTCGGTGCCAAGTCGGGCCGCCTGCACCTGCCGTACGGCAGCCGTACGACGGTGCTGTTGCGCCCGCGCGTCCCCGTCCTGCCGGGCGTCCCGCTCAGCGAGCGGTTCGCCGTCGCGCAGTTGGAGCGGCGTTTCGACAAGGAGAAGGAGACCTTCGTGGACGGCTGGGCAGACGGTGGCCCCGCGCGGCTGCTCGCGGACATCGCCTTCGGCGAGCCGTTCCCGGACGCGGACGCGATCCTCGCCGACCCCGAGGGCTGGCTTGGACGCGAAGCCCGCGCCGGGATCGTGTATCGCTCGGCCATGGGCGCCCACGAGGTGAAGGCCGGCCTGATGTCGAACCAGTGCTCCCAACTTACCGAGTGGGCCCAGCAGGCCATCCCCGAGCAGCTGCGCCCCGCCCCCCGGCTCGCACACACCGCGCTCGCCGGTGCGAAACCGCTCAACGCCCCGCCCGGAAGCGTCAAGAAGGAAGAGAAGGAGCAGGAAACAGCTCGGCGGACGGCTGAGCGCCGGGCCGCCGTCGCCCATGCTGTCGCAGCTCTCGGTGACGTGCCGGACGACCTTCCGGTCCTTGAGGCCCGGCTGCTGTGGCAGACCGGCGAGATGCGCTCGACGGCGATCGCGGCACTCGTCGAGCGGCTCGGCCTCAAGGGCGACGGCGGAACCCTCTCTGAGGACGCCCACCGGAAGGCCACACCTGCGACCCCGGTCGTCTTGGAGTGGCAGGCCCCCGAACTCACCGTACGGCTGCGCTGCTACCGGCCCGTGCGGGACGGCGCCGAGAGTGGTGAGGCGGCCCTCGCGTTCACCGACGGACTGGTCATCCCGGCGCGAGCCCGGCGCACCAGGGAGGTTGTCACGGCGGCTGTGCACACGCGCCGGACCGAAACCGCGGAGTGGCTGCGCCGGGACCGCACGGGCGGCACACCTTCTCTGGCGCTCGTGGAGATCGATCGTCCCGAGGACTTCGAGACCCGTGATCACGATCCCAAGTTCGCGCTCCGGCTCGGCTGCGCGGACGCCGGTTTCGTGACCCAGTTCATGGCTGTCCCCAAACAGGTCAAGGGCTACAACACGGTCGGCAACCAGCGACACCGTGCCCTCATGGCCTGGGACGACGGCCTGCGTCAGCTCGGTGCCCGCGTTCACCCCGAGCACGGTCTGGAGGAGGGCCTGCCCAAGGGGATGCGATACGCGGCCGTCTGGATGGTGCGCAAGAACCGCACCACCCGCACCCGTTGGGCGGCCGACGTCCCGGTGGCGGTGCTGGTCACCCCGCATGCACAGGGCAGCGGCCTGGCCAGGGTGCAGGGTTGGGATCCGGACGCGGACGACGGCGCCGGTGCCTGGGTGCCGTACCCGGCGATGCTGCTGAAGCTGACCCGGCTGGCCGAGGTCCGGCCCCTCGTCCCGGCACCGCGTGGTGCCGAGGAGGCGCAGCAGGCAGGTGGGAAGCGGCGCAGTTGGCGCGCGGACCGTGAGCAACAGCGACGACTGGCCGAGGAGTGGCTGCAGAGGGTACGAGCCTCGCTGCGCCGGGAGCCGACGCTGCTGTTTGTAGACGCGCAGAACGCCCGCTCACACTGGACCTGGCTCCAGGACGGGCGTACGGCGCCGGACCGGATCCGCGACGGGCATGCCGAAGCACGCCGTCTGGACGCTGATCTGCGGCTGCTGAGGGTGCGGTCGTCGACGAACCGCGAGACCCCCCAGTGGTGGGGTGTCAACCCGAAGGAAGGTTCCAACGGGATGCCCTCCCACTTGTGGTTGCCCGAGGCGGACGGCTCGGGCAGGGTCTTCTACTCCACCACCCCCAAGCCGGTGCAGTTCAAGAGTTCGGCCGTCGAGGCCGACAAGTTGGCTCCGCGCCCGATCCGGATGGGTAAGCGGAAGGGCCAGCCGACCATCGACACGGGTGAAGTGGGCTGGAAACCCACTCTGCTGGAACTCGCTGTCCTTGGCTGTCACGAGGAGGACGGCGACGACCCCCAGGCGCTGGCCCTCACCGCCCACCTCCTGCGCCAGCCGCCGGACTACCCCGAGGCGCTCGCTCTTCCTCTGCCTCTCCACCTGGCGGGTCTCGGCCAGCAGTATGTGTTGCCGACGCGTGGGCACGAGGAGGCTCCGGCCGCGGATCCCGATCCGGCGAAGTACCCTGCACCCGGGCTGGAAGAGGAGCCTGAAGCGCGGGACGGAGGCGCCGAGGACGAGCAGCTCCCTCTTTTCGAGGAGTCGTCCCAGGGGTGAAGGGACACAGAGCCTTAGTACACGAGGACGTTCTTGAACACATCGTTAACGTCGTCAACGAGGCCATTCATTGATGGCGAGATTGCTCTTGTGTACGGTTGCCTGTATGACGGACACCCCTGCCCCGGCCGGTCCGCTGGTCACCGGCTCTGAGATCGCCAGATTGGCGGGCGTCACCCGCGCCGCCGTCTCGAACTGGCGGCGACGCTATGGCGACTTCCCAGCGCCGGCCGGTGGTGGTGTCAACAGCCCCCTGTTTGACCTGGCCGAAGTGCAGATCTGGCTCGACAGGCAGCGTAAGGGGCAGGACGTCTCGGTCGACGTGCAACTGTGGCAGGCGCTGCGTGGAGCCTACGGTGACGACATGGTCGGCGGACTCGCGGATGTCGCCCGACTCCTTGCTGAGGACGAGACGCCTGCCGGACTTCCGTCCGACGTCGCCGGACTCGCCCGTGAACTGGCTGAGAGTGGTGGTGCGGCCGAGGTGGTGAGCGCCCTTGCGGAGCGCTTCACTGATTCTGTGCGCAGGGCTGGATCGGACCAGGTCACCTCGCCACGCATTGTCCGGGCCGTACGCCACTTCGCCGGCGAAGTGGCCTCCGACGCGACCTTGTTCGACCCTGCCTGCGGCATCGGCACTTTGCTGCTGGCTGTCGGCCCCGAGCACGGGCCCGCGCGTCGGGGACAGGAGGCCGACGCGCGCAGCGCCCGGTTCGCGCAACTGCGGGCCGACCTCGGCGGACGTTCCGGTGTAGTCGTTGCCACTGGAGACTCGCTGCGAGACGACCGATGGACGGAGCTGGGGGCCGATCTGGTCGTCTGTGATCCGCCGGTCAGCGAGCCCGACTGGGGGCGCGAGGACCTGCTGCTCGACTCGCGCTGGGAGTTCGGCATCCCGTCGCGTGCCGAAGGCGAACTCGCCTGGCTGCAGCATGCCTACGCGCACACCGCGCCCGGCGGCCGCGTCCTCGTGGTCATGCCCGCTTCAGTGGCCTACCGCAAGGCGGGCCGCCGCATCCGCGCCGAACTCGTACGACGGGGCATCCTCACCCAGGTCACTGCCCTTCCGCCCGGGACCGCGGCCTCGCACGCACTCCCGGTGCACTTGTGGCACCTGCGCCGCCCACGGGCCTTGGGCGATGCCGTCACCGTCGTCCGCATGATCGATCTGACGGCGGGTGATCCGGACGGCTCCCTGGAACCAGACCTTGGCCAGTTGGCGGAGGTCCCTTTGATCGATCTGCTCGACGACGTTGTGGACCTTACTCCCGGCCGTCACGTCGAGGAGACACATCGCGACTACGCAGTTGAATACCAGTCCCTGCAACGGGAGTTGAGCGAGCAGGTGCGGATGTTGACGGAGCTGTTGCCGGCATTGACCGCGGGCGACAGCCCCGATTCCCTGGACGGACCGACTGTCAGTGTCGCCGACCTCGCCCGCGCCGGGCTCGTCGAGTACGGAGACCCGGAACCGGTCTCGGTCAGCGACCAGCTCGACACCGACTACCTCCAGGGCTTCTTGCGCAGCGTGATCAACACCCGGCGCTCCACGAGCGCCAGCGGTACCTTCCGCTTCGACGGCAAGGGTGCCCGCATCCCGCAGATGGACATCGCAGGACAACGGCGATACGGAGCAGCCTTTCGCGCTCTCCTGG
This sequence comes from Streptomyces sp. NRRL F-525, assembly GCF_000716605.1. Classification (GTDB taxonomy): domain Bacteria; phylum Actinomycetota; class Actinomycetes; order Streptomycetales; family Streptomycetaceae; genus Streptomyces. The sequence continues at coordinate 151,498 of NZ_JNXE01000012.1, forward strand.
AATTCGAGGAACGAACGCGGAGGGTGGCGGAGTTGAGCCGGGACGTGGCGAGCTTGGCAAGAGACGGTCTCGCCAACGGTGCGCTCGAACCCGAGATCTGACTGTCGGTCACATCCGTTATCCAGTACGCCCCTTCAGCTGTGGCACGAAGGAGCTGACGGTCCCGTTCCATGAAACGGCCAGTGCTTCCCGTGCCCGGGTGCATGCGACGAACAGCAGGCATCGCTCCCTCAGCAGGTCCGAGTCGTGCTGCAGCGCGTCCACGGAGACAGCTGTGACCTCACGGGCAAACGGCATCGCGCCTGCTGTCACCCCCAGAACGGCGACGCAGCGGAACTCCAGCCCCTTCATCGCGTGCATGGTGGCGAGCCGCACACCGGTCACGGCTGGCCCCGGGTTGTCCCTGACTCTGACCACAGGCACCTTGGCGGCGGCCAACCTGTCATACACATTGTCCAGCAACACGTTGAAACGGGCGCACACGCCTATCTCCGAAGGGCGGATGCCCTGGGCCAACCAGCCCTCGATGCGCTCGACGAGGGCCGCGACCTCTGCCTGCTCGGAGCCGTACCCGTCTGTGTGGGGCCTTCGACCGTGCAGCAGAGAGCGGTAGCCGGTCAGGCTGTCGCCGCCTTCACCGCCCAGATCGTCGACCGACACCGGGCTGAGGATGCCGGTCGACCAGACAAGGATTTCCTCCGTGGAGCGGTAGTTGATGCGCAGACGGTAGGTGCGTCCGGCCACGGAGATCCCCAGAGACCTGAGTGAGACCTTCGAGTCGTAGATGCGCTGGTGCGGGTCACCCGCGATGAACAGGTCGTCGCTGCCGGGAGCCACCGCACCGCGCAGAACACGCCACTGGGCGGGGTGCAGGTCCTGGGCCTCGTCGACCACGACATGGTCGTGTGTGGGTGCCGAACCGGCCAGGAGGTCGGCCGCGCGTGTGCACACTTTCAGATGCGTGGTGGCTTTCTGGCCGCGCAGCATCGACTCGAACAGCTCGACGGAGGACCACAGTTCGTCGCGTCGCGCGGACGGCAGCGCACTGCCGCGACCACGCCGTACAGCGACGCGATAGGCGTTGGGGGTACGCAGATCCTGAGCGAGGACGACGTTCCGGTACTCCTGAGCCAGGAACTGTTCCGACCACGGCAGCCCCAGCTGCTTGATGACACGCTGCCACAGTTGTCGTTCCGCACGGTCGTTGAGGAGGGAGGGAGACTTGCCGTCGAGGCGGGTCACGACTCCATGCGCATAGGCGTTGACTGTGGTCACATCGACGCGGCCGAGAAGCACCTCGTCGCCGTCCAGAAGCAGGGACAGGTTCTCGCGCAGCGAGGCGGCCAGAGCGTTCGTGTACGTGGTGAGCAGGACTCGGGTGTCGGGCGAGCGCGTGAGCAGATGCTTCACACGGTGCAGCGCCGCAACCGTCTTGCCGGTGCCGGGGCCGCCCGTGATCTGGACAGGTCCGCCGTACGACGTTCGGTAGGCGACCCGGCGCTGGGAAGGGTGCAGGAAGACGCGCCAGGCCGCGAACGGCTTCTCCAGGATGTCTGCCAGCTCTTCGGGACCGGTGATCAGAGTGATACGGCTGGTGGTATTGGCGATGACGACGGCGAGGCTCTCGTCCGGGTCGGGGCCCGCGTTGACCGGGCGGCGCACACCGACCACGTCTCGGTAGACCTCTTCGGGGCTGAATCCCTCGGCAAGGTATTGGAGTACCTCGCACTGATCTTCCGGCAACAGTGTCTCGAACGCCTGCAGCTGTGCCTTGTCCACGATGGTTCGAACGGCACGCAACACCTGGTCGTCGATGCCGAGTTCACGCAGCACAGTGTCCGAGTACTTGGTGAAAAGCAGGGAGCCGGCGGCTGCGGCGGCTTTCTCAAGAGCCGGGGTCAACTGCTCGATGGCGACCACGTTGCGGACTTCGAGTGCCCGCGTCGCGGAGTTCGTCGTGTACAGCCGCTTGGCCGCCCAGCTGTACGCGTCGTCATGAGGTACGACGTTGACGAGCAGGAACACGTCACTGCCGTCGTTCGGAGCGAGAACGACACCGCGCCAGAAGTCGTTGATCCGGATGGTCCGCATCCGTGTGTCCTGCGAGTTCTGCACGGACTCCAGGTGGAGACCTTTGTCTGCTTGCAGTTCGGGCACCGTAAGCAGCTGGAACTTCTTCATCGCCTTGCGCACGCCCGCCTTGACGGGCTTCTCCAGGACGTCGTAGCTCTCCCAGAAGCTGTTGGCGAACGCGAGCTGCGGCACGAGGTGAACTCCCCACCCTGGACGGACACTCCGCAGTCGATCATACGCGCGGGGTGTTCACCGTCCGTATGTCCGTATCCGCCATCCGCCGGGCGACCGCCTCGATGTCCGCGAGCAGCGCGGCCGGTTCCTGGTCGAGGTCGAGGGCGTGCTGGTGGAGGAGGATGCCCGCGTGACGCACCTGGTGGGCGGCGTGCGAGGCGTTTCCTTTCGCGTACACCAGGTGCCCCTCGCGCAGACCGAGAGCCGTGCAGTACGCCAGCATCTGGTACAGATCCGAATCCGGATAGCCGTCCCGTTTCTCGGCCTTGTACTTGGCGTCCGCCACTGCGCACGGCGCTCCGTCCACGCCGTACAGCACGAAGTCCGGTTTCATACGGATCGCCGCGGCGGAGTCGAGGTGGTGCGGATCCTGGAGACGGGCCGTGTGCCCGGTGCCCCGGAACGCCTCCCGCAGGGCCACAGTCACGAAGTCCTCGAAGAGCTTGTTCATGTCGAACAGGAACCCGTCGACGCGCAGTCCGCCGGACGCGTGCTCGGCGGAGGCGCCGTCCAGGATGGCCCCGGCGAGGCGCAGGGCGTGGTGGTAGCGGGAGTTGAGACGACTGGGCTGCCAGTCGGGGAGCGGCCGGCCACGCACGATCGCGGTGACATCGGCCAGGCGGGCGCGCTGGTGCAACAGCCTGTGCCGCACATCGTGCGAGACGCCCGGCAGGCGCAGCAGGCGTTCGACGGCGGTCCGCAGGATCCGGTTCTCCGCGATGTCGGTCGTGAACTCGTCGTACGCCACTTCCACCGGCATCGCCATGCCGAAGCGTCGCCGTATCTGCTCGGTTTCCCGGATACGTCCGCGTACGACGAGGGCGCTCTCCTCCGTCGTGCGGTATCCCTGCAACAGGCCCTGCCGCAGGGCGCGGTCCACCTGCCGTTCCACGGCGTGGGCCAGCGCGGGCAGCACCTCGCGGTGTTCGGCCACCGGCACCTGTCCCTCCCGCCAGGCACTTTTCGGGTCAAGGCTGTGACCGAGCAGGAAGAAGAGCCGGGCGACGGGCACCTTGGGTGTGATGCGGACGATGACCGGTTCTCCGCCGCCTGGGACCGACACGGTCACGGCGCCGACCTTGCTGCCGGCCCGCAGGGACCAGCGGCCCGGTGTGTACGGGTCCGGGGCGGCGTCCACGATGCGACCGGCGGCGAGAGCCCGGCCGACGGCGTCCGCCAGCGGAACGGAGACGGCCGGTGCGTGCTCTACGAGACGCACGGACTCGCCGGCCGATACGGACTCGGTGCCGGCGTTCACGTCAGTGACTCCCGCAGTGCGGCCAGCCCATAGCGCTTCTCGATGTCCACACCCTCCCCGTAGTGGTGTTCCTCCAGCAGGGGAAGGATCTTCGTCCGCCAGGTCCGCTCCAGGCCGCCCTCCCGGTAGACGCCCTTCTTCATCAGGTACGAGGGCCCTATGCGGAAGTCGGCGTCATCGATACGGGAGTTGAGCGCGTCGAGCAGATCGGCGGGCTCGCTCTCCTTGCCCTCGTTGGCCAGCCAGCGGCGCAGCAGCCCACTCGTCGGCTCCGTGCGCGGGGACAGCTCGACGAAGGCGAAGCGGCGACGCATCGCCGCGTCCACGAGCGCGATCGAACGGTCGGCGGTGTTCATGGTGCCGATCACGAACAGGTTCTTCGGGAGCGCGAAGTCATCGCCGGAGTAAGGAAGTTGAACGGACTTGTTCCGGTATTCGAGGAGGAAGTACAGCTCACCGAAGACCTTGGCCAGGTTGGCGCGGTTGATCTCGTCGATGATCAGAAAGTGCGGGATGTGCCGGTTGCCCTCACGACCCGCGAGGGCGGCCAGTTCACGGAGTGGACCCGCGGTGATCCGGAAGGCGACCTCCTTGGTCTTCGGGTCCTCCTTGGGCCGGAACCCCTCGACGAAGTCCTCGTACGCGTAAGAGGGATGGAACTGGATCAGTTTCACCTGCTCAGGCCCGCCGCCCAGGAACTCGGCGAGTTTGAGTGCCAGATACGTCTTGCCGGTACCCGGTGGGCCGTACAGCACCAACTGCCGCTCGTCCGCGAGCAGATCGCGCACCTCGCGCAGCCACTCCGTGTCGTGCACCAGCAGCTCGGCCGCCAACTCGTCCGTCGGGTCCGGCAGTTCCAGCTCACGGCGGGCGACCAGGGCGGGGATCTCCCCGCTCGGATCCCGCTCTATGGCCTCGGCCTCCTCCACCAACTCCTCGTCGCTCAGGCCGAGCCCTTCGACGAGGGCCTGGACGGACGAGAGGTCGACGACGTCGTGCTGGATCGACAGCTTCTGCTGGAGTTCCTCCGGCAGGTCGTCGTACGGATATCCGGTCGGCTGCCATTCCACCGGCCGGCGCAGATTGGACCGCCGGTCCTCGGACTCCGTCTGTTCCGCCTCGCCGGTGATCTCACCGACGTACAGCTCCCCGCCGGAGATCGTGCACACCGTGTCGCCGGGCTTCACACGGGAGAGGAAGGCGTGCAGCTCCTCGACGAGCTGCTGCTTCTGGCCGTAGGTGGCCGTCGACTCGTAGTCCTCCTGGACGAAGGTACGCAGGTCGTCCTTGCTGGTTCCCTGCCGAACACCCTGCCGGAGCCGGGAGGCAGCGAGCGAGACCCGGCCTTCCGGAAGCCAGAGCCGCTGGACCAGATCGAGCCCGGTGACGTTCGAACCGCGAATCAGCCAGGGGCGGTTGGGGCCCATCCACACACCGGGCATGAAGTCGCCCAGGGGACGATTGTCCTCGGTCTTCCAGTCGACCCAGCCGTTGGCACTACGGCCGGTCAGCACCGCCGCGGCCTCGGAGGAGGAGTTGAACGTGATGGTGTCGGTGGTCTCCAGCCAGGTCGGCCAGTTCTTCGACGGGAGGATCCGACCCTGCCCGATCAGCTCCTCGCGCAGCCGGTGGGCGGATGCCACGCGGATGGCGAACGACGGCACCACCTCCGGCCGTACGGGCTGTCCCGGCCCCACGACGAACTTCCGGCTGCCGTTGGTCCCCATCGCGTCGGTCTGCCGCCCACGAGCCACCGGCCCGCCGTTCGGCAACCGCAGCCGGAACTCCGGGTACTCGTCAACCATTGTTCCTGTTCCCCCTCGACAGAAGCGACAGAAGATCCCTCGCAACAGTAGGGGCCCGCACTTACAACGGCTCCGAACCATAGGAACAGTCGTCGGCTACGGCCCTGAAAGGCGAAGGCGTCACAGATCGTCGGGGAGCAGCCGGAAGGCAGGCTGACCGGTGAGCGGTCGCATCATGCGGAAGTGGCCGTCCGTGGTGAACATGTCCGCCGTCTGGAACGCTGAGGCCAGGGCGACGTTCATCGCGTCGACAAGCCCCACTCCTGCCCCGCCGTCCGCGTCCGCGTACCCCCGCATCACGGCCATGGCGCTCCGAAGATGTGGTGCCGTGTCGGGGATCTCGAACCGGCGCGCCTCCGTCTGACCAGCGATGAAGTCGAGCGCGTTCATGGCCGCCGCGGGGCCGACCCGCGAGGTCAGCAGATAGTCGAGCTCGGTGAGCACCATGGAGGACACCACGAGGTGGCCTGTTCGGGCGAGGGCATCCCGGTGGGCCGCGTGGCGGGGATCCTTGGGGGTGAACAGCCGGTACAGGGCGTTGGTGTCGGCGATCGCGACCGGAATGTCAGTCATCGGTCCCCGTGACGCCGGCGGCCGTACCCATGCCTCGCAGCGCCACCTCGATTTCGTCGTCGTCCAGTACAGGGCCGCCCAGGTCCGGCAGATCGAGCTCGCCCATGGGGTCGGTGCGGAACGGGTAGGCGGGGCGGCCCGTCGGCGCACCGCGGGGCACGATGTCCCCTATGGGTACCCCGTCCTTGGTGATGGTCACCGTCTCCCCAGCTGCCACACGGGCCAGGACCCGCGATGTCTGCTGGTTGAGCTCCCTCAGCGGGACCTCCGCGTTGTCACTCATGGCTCCACCGTACTACTCGTTCTACATGGCGGCGAGCGGCTGCTCTCGTCTCCACTCAGGTCGAGGTGTTGGAGAGGCGCGGGCCGATGCAGCCGATGAGGATCCCGTGTTCGATGCGAGCTCCGTCGTAGTCGGTGAGCCCGGCTTGGTATCGCCTGGGCCGAAAGGCCTGTCCTGCCCGCTGTTGGGCCTGATGTGATCTTGCGTGCGGCCTGTGGTGAGCCACTGACGGCGACCGTGATCCGTCCGTGGTCGAGGCCCCTAGGATGTGAACTCGTTTTCGATCGCGGGGCGCGGACAGCCGCCTGGTGCGGTTGGCCCACGGGGAGGGCATGAACGTCATGACGGAGCAGAGCGCAGCCCATTCACCAGCCACGACTTCGGGCTTCGGCCTGGCCCGAAAACTCTGGCTACGGGACCGAGTCACCGAGTTGAGTGAGGTACTGAGCGATTTCGGGCCGCAGTTGCACGCGCTGATCCCCACGGATCTGGGTGACCGGCGGCTGGTGGGCGCCTTGGTCCTGTGCCGCGTCGCGGCCGACGAGGCGCGCGTCCAGCCCGTGACGGAGACGGTTGCGTGGCTGGAACTGCTGATCCTGCACGGTCACCGTCACGACCTGGCCGACGCCGTGCGCGGACTTCGCGCCGACCTCATCACGGCCGAGGACCCTGCACTGTGGTCCTGGAATGCGGGGGCGTGGGAGGAACTCGTCCTCGCGCTCTGGAGGCGTGAGCGGGCCCGGGCTGTCGGGCAGGTCCGGGCCGATGATGAACTGGTCTCCCGTTGGGGTGTCCGGGCGGCGGGTGCGGTCGGCGAACCGCACCCCGAGTGGACACGGCACGACGAGAAGGGGCCGTCGCTCACGTCCCTGGCCGACCATCTGGAGGACGAGGCCGAAGAACCCCAGAGACTGCTCGCTCAGGCGGTCCTGTCGCAGCCCCGTGTCGCCGAGGTGATCGAGAACTCACTGGCCGGGTACGAGGAAGGTCTCCAGAACGCCGGACACCTGGCGGTCATCGCAGAACAGCAGCTGTCCGTAAGGGAGTTGGAGGCATGGTGCGACAAGCACAGGAGGGGCGCGTTCGCGGCGACGGAAGAGTTTCTGGCGGAGCTGCATGAGTTCACCGAGTCCTACGTCAGCGAGGTCCTCGACCCGGTGATCGGCTCTCTCTCGGCTTGCGAGCGGGATCTTTTCCACACCGCCACGTCTTTCGAGCGGCGCGTTCGGAACGAGTACCTGGGTGAGTTCCTCGATTGTGTGGCAACCCCCTCTGCGAGCGCCTGGACGGACGGAACCCTCGACCCGGGCATCGCGGAGGAGGCCGCCGAACGTCAGGCGCGCGGGGAGCTCACCTGGCATGCCATGCGCGGTTCCGTGCCGGTCTGGTACCACATCGTCACCTCCCCGCAGGAGCGGGCGGCAGCGCTGGCGTACTCCGGAGCGCCCTCCTCGTCCGTGATCCACGTGGACGTCGATGTTGTCCTGGCTCGTCAGGAGTCCCTGTTCGAAGGGCTGGGGCTGGACGGCCCGGAGGACTGGTACCCCGAGCCGGGTATCGAGCTGCGCTACTTCCAGCACAGCGCCACCGATCTGTGCGAACTGCTGACTCTCGCTGAACTCGGCCATGCGCGCCTGGAGTTCGTGATGCGAGGCACGGATGGCGATTTCGTGCTGCTGCGGTCGCTGCGGGCCGAGATCCGAGACGTCGACGCCAGGGCCTGGTGGTGGGGCGCGCTGCACGGCCTTCAGAAACTGGTGCCGGACGCCGAGGACCTGGCGGACGCGATCGAGTCCGAAGGACCCGTGGACGAGCAGGAGGACGAAGAGGAAGAGTGGTCGGACGAAGACGACGAAGACGACGACGGGGAAGACGAGCAGGAGCAGCCGGAGGCCACCACCACGGCGAGCGGCTCGGACACCCCCGAGGCGCCTGCGCCGCCCAGGCCGGGCCGACTTCCTGCCGACGTACTGGCCAAGGTGAGGGCCATCCTGCGGCAGGCCGAGGACCCGGCGGCGACCCAGCACGAGGCAGAGGCCTTCCTGCAGAAGGCAACGGCCTTGATGGCCAAGTACGGCATCGAGCAGGCCATGCTCCGGGGCGACGACCCCACCCGCGAAGAGCCGGCGGACCGGGTGATCGAGGTCGTCGCGCCGTGGATGCGCGAGTGCAAGCTGCTTCTGTCCTCCATCGCCTACGCGATGCGCTGTCACCCCATCTATCCCGGCGGCAAGGCCAACAGTCACCGGGTCCACATCTTCGGCTTCGCCTCGGACCTGCACTCCGTCGAGGTCCTGTACGCGAGCCTGTGCCTACAGATGCTGCAGGGCGCCGAGCGGGCGGACGTACGGCACCGGCCGCCAGGGGAACTCCCGCGTGCCTACAAACGCTCCTGGATGCTCGGCTTCATCCGGGCCGTGGCCCTGCGGATCGCGGAGGCCGAGCGCACGGCCCGGGAAGACAGCGAGCGCGACCATGCCGAGACCGCCACGAGCGACGCCTCCGTACAGGCGCGCAGTGTGGCACTCGTCCTCGCCGATCGGACCACCCAGATCCAGGCTGAGGTCGCCGCCCGCTACCCGAAGGTCGGGAAGGTGCGCCGTACGCGCTTCACCGGCAGCGGATACCGACAGGGGCACGTGGACGGGCAGCAGGCCGACATCGGTGGCCTCGCGCTGGACGACGAGAGCGAGGAACTGGACGAGCTCATCGCCTGACCGCCGTAGCTGTGCCGTGCACGCGATGACCCGTGTTGCGATTTTCGCATCTCGCTCGTATGGTGAATTCATGGGCGAAAACGTGACGGAGCGTGTACGGAAGGTAATGAGTGAGGCCTCGGCCAACCAAGGGGCTTTCGCCGAGGCCATCGGGCTGGCTCCCGACAAACTGTCGAAGTCTCTCAACGGCATCCGCAGGTTCACGTCTCTCGATCTCGCCCGGATCGCGGAGCTCGGCAACACCACGGTCGATTGGCTGCTGACCGGCCGCGAGCCGTTGCGCCCCGCCATGGCAGCCCGTACCAGCGCGTCGGCGGTCGGCGAGCGCGGCCACGGCAGGCTCCAAGACCTCGTGGAACGGTTCACCACGGCACACGAGGTGCTGGATCTCCTGGGCCTGGCGCCCGAACTGCCGGAGCTGCCCGCCGTCCGCCCCGACCTCAAGCGCTACGTCGACCAGGGCGTCGCCCTCGCGGACGAGGCGCTCGCCCGCCTCGCCGCCGCGGGCACACCGGCGGTCGGCGGCCTGGACACCGCCGATCTGCTCCAGGCCGTGGAGCGAACTTTCGGCGTCGACGTGGCGAAGATCCGGCTGCCCGAAGGAATCGACGGTGCCGCATGGCAGGCGGACAGATTCCGGCTCATCATGATCGCGCGAACCGATGTGCCGACCCGCCAGCGATTCACGCTCGCCCACGAACTCGGGCACGTTCTCGCCAGAGACGCTCAAGATCTGCTGACAGAGACCCACTTGTCCCCGGGACATCAGAAAGATCTGACCGAGGTACGCGCCAATGTGTTCGCTGCCAACTTCCTCATGCCCCGGAGCGAAATCAGCGCGGTGGTAGGCGAGAACGGTGTCACGGACGAGCAACTCACCACACTGGTCGTGCACTTCCAGGTGTCGCCCAGCGCTCTCGCGGCACGACTCGGGCAGTTGGGCGTCATCGCCCGGGAGACGGCGGACAGACTGCGCGGGCTCACGACGCGAGGCTCTCACTGGCTGATTGGGCAGAACGACCTCTTCGAGGCCCGCGTCACGTGGTCGCGAGCCAATCGACTGCCCTTCCGCCCGGCCCAGTTGCTGTACGAGGCCTACCTCGCGGGCGACACCACCCTGCGTCCGCTGGCCGCGTACACAGGCACGGACGTCGGCACGCTCCGCGAGGCGCTCGAACCTGAACCGGCTCCGCAGGAAGGCGTGTTGGCCGCCACCGATGCGGACGAAGGGGACCTGGTCTACCAGCCATGACGCGTCACTGTTGGTTCCCCGACAACACGGTGCTGTGCAATTTCGCCGCCGTCGATCGGCTGGGCCTGCTGGAGAAGGTCCTTGACGGTCGCGGCCGTTGGACGGAGGCTGTCGCGGCCGAGGCCGGGCAGTCGATGCGGTACTTGCCGACCCTGAGTCAGGTGACGGCCGGCGGATGGCTCGGCGAACCCATCGAGATCGACGACCCCGCCGAGACCGCCTTGGTGGACCGGGTCCGCCGCGTCGTCTTCGGGGGCTCCCCGTCCCGCCCCCTGCAACACCTGGGTGAGGCCGAGACACTCGTGCTCATCGAGCATCGCAACGGATTCGCCGACGCCGTGTGGATCACCGACGACGGCGAAGCGGGCCACTACGCGCGCCGTAAGGGCATCAGCGTCAAGGACACCGTCGACATCATGCGCGAAGCGGTCGTGGACGGCCTGGTCCTGGCCGACGCGGGCCATCGTCTCCTCATAGAGATGGAACACGCCGACCGCCATTTGCGAGGCGTTCCGCCCAGACCGGAAGACCTGTTGCGCTGAGAGGGGCGGGGAGTGGCTACCCCCGTCCGTCAGGCGGGGAGTTATCGTTCGTCCCCGTCCGGCAGGTCATTGATCAGCGGTACGAGAAGCGGGTGGACGGAGAAGCCGGACGCGGGCCCCGGGCCCGAAAGGTATTCGGCCTTCAGGACCTGGACGGCCGAGTCCGGGATCTTTCCCAGACCGCGCAGCTTGTCCGTGAGGCGGGTGACCGGCTTGGTGAATCCCCTGAGGGAGCGGTCCTCGGAGTAGTCGCAGATGTCGTAGATGCTCGCGGCGTCCGCTACGCCGTCCTTCTCTGCGGCGTACTTGATTACGGCGACGCGGTCCCCGTAGCCCTCGTAGGTCAGGCGGTCGAAGAGTTCCACGAGCGCGCCGGCTGTCCAGCCCCCGTACGTCTCCTCCTCGGTCTCGATCCGTTCGACACGTTCGATGTCTTCGACGGATCCCGCCTGGAGGCTGAACTCAAGGATCGGCGCGGCCACTTCGAGGAACTGCTTCGGAGTGAGCATGAAGAGCCGACCGCCGCCACGGGTCCTCAGCTCTTCGGTCAGTTCCGGCCGGGGACCCCGGTTGAAGCCCTGTTCCTTGCGCCACCAGTCCTCCTTGCCGTCCGCCGTCACGAACAGCACGTCGCACTGACGGCGACTGGCCTCCCGCAGGATCTGCTCCCAGACGAGGTAGTCGCCGGCCGCCCCGACGCCGTCCTTCGGCTTGTCCATGTAGCCCGGAGGCAGCCGCTTGACGACGCGACGCATTCCCTCCGTGACCGCCTTCTCGTAGTCCTCCTGGCTCAGGGGAGCACCAACTCGGCCGACAAGCGCGGGTTCCAGTTTCGCGAGGACCGGATCGGTGCTCGTGTCCTGCGTGATGTTCTGCCACTCACCCTGACCGACCTTGACGATCGCCTCCCGTACGTCGTCGAAGACCTCGTTCAACTGGTCGCGGAGGCGGTCGGTCTCCTCCTCGGGCAGGGCGACGCGATTGGCCCAGGTGCGCAAGGTCCGCTCTGCCTGCACCGCATGACCGGCCATGCCCTCGGCGGCCTGATCACCGGACGACCGCGCATCGCTGAGCGTGCTCTCGCGGTTCCGCCAGAACTCCAGGAGGGCCTGGTGAGGAACCCACAGCCGGTTCTCCAACCCACCGAGGGCGCGCAGCAGGTCACCGCGTGCCTGCTCGGTGTACCGGTAGAGATTCAGCAGCACGTTGGCGTCGGGGGCGACCAGACCGTTTGTCAGTACGGCGGTGAAGTCGTCGGTCGTCGGGGTGCGGAAGGCCCCGAAGTCGTCGAAAAGGCCACGATTGTCCGCGCCGTCCGTTGAGTTGCTCGCCACTGGTTCCCCCGCTTGTGTCGCGCCCGCGCAAGAGGTTGTGCGTCTCGTTGCGTCCCCTGGTCGGGACCGTATCGCGGCGAGGGTGAGCGGGAGGTGCGGAATGGGGAATGGGCCCCAACTTCCCTGTGGAAGAGCCGACTTCAGGCCGACTCGTTGTCTGTCGGGTCCTCGGACATGGGCGGTGCGGCGCTTTGCCAGTGCCTCTTGGAGGGGACCCTCCTTGCGAAAGTGTGACACTTCTGCCCTGAGTGTCACACTTCTGCGGGTTGCCTCTCTGGTGGCGGGGGGCCTGGCGCGCCGCCCGCAACCGAAGGCCTGGCTGTCGAGGGCGCGAAGTCGGCGAACAGGCCCGGGAGTTGCCCATCGCGTGCGCCGGTCACCGAGCCACGTCGCGTTCGGCGGCGGCCTGTTCGGCACTTACGGCTACAGCGTGTGACGCCTGCCGGGCCTGACGCCGCCCGACTGCGAGCAGCCGGGAGAGGTGGCCCTCGCGGCGAGTGCAAGACCCCCGCTGGGCGAAAGTTTGTACGGTAACAGGGATTTGGGGCGTGGGGGCGTTCCCGGGACAACTGTGGTGGGCGCGCGGAGGCATGTTTCAGGAGCGTGCCCCGTACGGTGCGTCAGCGTACGGGGGCAGCGTGTAGACGGTACGTCGATCTTGTGGTCACGCTGGGTGAGTCGATCGCGGGGTACAGCGCACCTACGCACCTGGAGGAGGCCGCGCATGACGGACAGCAGCGACGAGTTGGCGGAGTACGAGGAGGAGCGGGAGCCCGACCCCTCCGACAGCCTGCGGACCTTCGGGGCCGTCGTCCAGGCGCTGCGCGAGCACGCGGGGCTCAGCAGGGTCGAGTTCGGGGAGAAGGTCCGGTACTCCAAACACACCGTGGAGTCAGTGGAGTTGGGGCGCCGGATGCCGGACGACTCCTTCGTGGAGCTGGGGGAGGGGGCGACGGGGAACACGGGGGCGCTGCGGAGGTCGGCGAAGTTCCTGACGCGGGGAGAGGCGGGGCTTGCCGTCTGGTTCCGGCGGTGGGCTCGGCTGGAGAAGATCGCGGTCAGCCTGTGCACGTACGAGTGCCGGCTGGTACCCGGGTTGTTGCAGTCGGAGGGGTACGCGCGGGCGGTGTTCGAGGGCACCATTCCGGTAGCCACGGACAAGGAGTTGGAGGACCTGCTCGCCATGCGGCAGAAGCGGCAGCGGATGTTGTTCGAGCGGCCGAAGGTTCCGTTCAGCTTCATCGTCGAAGAGCACGTGTTCCGGCGCCGTTTCGGGAATGCGGAGCAGATGCGGGAGATGTACGACCACGTGTTGGAGCAGAGTGCGCCGCGCAACGTGACGCTTCAAATTGTGCCGCTGGAGGGCGGGTTGCATGCCTGTCTGGATGGACCCGTGCGGCTCTTGGAGACGCGAGAAGGACGACGGTTTGCCTACTCCGAGGGTCAGCAGAACGGGCGACTGATCACCGACGTGAAAGAGGTAAGTCTCCTCCAACAGCGCTATGACACACTTCGCTCGCAGGCCCTGAACCCCCAAGACTCACGGGGCCTGTTGGAGCGACTGCGAGGAGAGCTATGAGCACGACGGAACTCGCCTGGTTCAAGTCCAGCTACAGCGGCAGCCAGGGCGACGACTGTGTTGAGGTCGCCGTCACCGAACTGGCCATCTGCGTACGGGACTCCAAGGATGCGACGCGACCTCACTTCGCGGTCGGGCGTGAGGAGTGGTCACGGTTCGTGGGGTTCGCGGCGGGAGCCTGAGCCGCGTCGTCCCGGCGGTCGCGTGGTCACGTCCACCGCCGGGACACCGAGTCACTGAAGATCGGGTCCGCCTGCCTCGACGATCTCATCGAGCAGACTGATCTCCTCGTCGGAGTCGTCCGCGACGTCCGGGCCGGTGTCGGGAAACGATCCGAATGCCTCCTCGGTAGCGAGATGCGGGTACTTCTCCAGAAGGAACCGCCGTTGGTACGCCATCTCGGCGGCGTCGACGATTCCTTCCAGAGTTGCCCAGTTGAGGGTGCTTCCGACGACGATCCCCACTGCGGGTACGGCCTTGCCGAGCCCCTTCTTGGTGAGACGGAAACTGAATGCCTTCGCGAACTGCTGGGAGACCTTGGCGACAACCGTGTCGTTCAGGACCTCCCACGCCTTCCCGCGGAAGAGTGCCTGGGTGAGCCGCGAGATGTCGGCCATCGCTGCGTTCTTGGCAGTGGCCGAGCTAGCCGTACCGACGTTGACGACGGACATGACGAAGAGCTTCTCGGCGGGCTCCTCGGGGTCGTAGCCGTAGAACAGCGAGACCTGACCGACAGCGCGGGACGCGAGTCCGAGGACGACTGCCGCATCGGTGACGAAGGCACCGGTGATCGCGCCTCCCGAGGGGGCCGCCGCGGCGCCCGCGGAGGCGGCGATGACGAGTTCCCCTCCGGAGATCACAAGTCCCGCACCCGCTCCCGAGAGCGCTGCGATGGCCGGGAAGTACCAGCTCGACGCCCGTCCCCGGACCGCGTCGACCTGTTCGAGGTCGAGGCGGCGCAGGTCGGAGAGCGATGAGACGTCGTGCCCCCGCTTCTTGTGGAGCGCCACTACGCGTTTGGGGGACAGGCCCGCTCGCGAGGCCCGTCCCAGCGTCTTCTGAATGGACTGAACGGCGGTGCCGCTCCAGTCCGGCAGCGCGTCGGCTGCTTTGCGGGTTCCGGCGCCGACTTTCTGAGCGCCCTTGGCGACGACCCCCTGTCCACGTGAAACTGCAGACGCGGCCCGCGGATGTTTCTCCAGTTGCTTCGCGGCACGCTTGCCCAAGTTCGCGACCCCGCTGGCCACTTGCTCGCCGGCGTTGCTCATCGCGCGCGACAGAGGGCGGCTCTTGAACTGCTGGATGGCCTGCCATTTCGCCAGCTCGTAGTCGGAGGGAAGCCGATCGGGCTGTTGCGGGTACTCCGGATTGCTCATGGTCTGTGGCGCTCCTGTCTCTGGGCGAGCTGTCAGGCGGAGTGGCGGGGGCCGTGGCCCGGGGGCGGGGTGAGGGTGGAGGTGTAGTTCACGCCGTCGGTCAGCGGGGTCTCCATGGTGAGTCCGGCCTTTGCCATGCGGTCGTATTCCGCGAGGACCAGGCGCTTGGTGCGGTACTCGCCGTACTTGGAGATCTCGTTGTTCTTGAGGCCGCCGTTCTCCGTCTGGAACGACTCCAGGATGTAGTCGGTGTCCTCGCGGGAGACGCCGTAGAGGTGGAAGAAGTAGGCGTCGAGTTCGGCTCGGAGTTGGGCGCGGCGGGCTTCGTTCCAGGTGAAGGGGGCGCCTTCGTCGCCGAGGTCCAAGGCCAAGGGTTCCATGTCCCAGGCGGTGTAGATGAGTTCGAGGGTACGGGGGGTGAGGAAGCTGGTGTGTCGTGCCATGTCGTCAGGGTGAGGGACGGGGAGTTGCTTCCATGTCCTCAAGCCAGCATCGATGCCCGCGACCTTCTGGCGTGCAACGTAGTCGAAGACCAGGCAGCTTTGGGCTGCTACGAGGGCTGTACAGAGTTCGGCCGAAACGTCAGGAAACATCAGAGGGAAGGTGTTACCCACTGACACCCGTGGGAGGAACGCTGGAATGGCAGTGCGCTCGTCGGTTACACGAGCTACTCGGCGCCAGCCCATCAGCCATCCGCGCCCCCACTCCACATCCTTCAGGCGTTCGGAGACGCCAGCAACCTCGGTTTCTCTGCCGTTACGCATAGTTGAGACGTACCCGGCGTCCTGGATCCACTGGCGCGGTTTTGCCACGCCGTATGCGTCTTGTTTCACGTCCAGTGGTACGTGCTCGTAGTCGTCGTTACCGAGTCCGTAGTAGCTGTTCCACCGGTGGTCGAAGAGGTGCGCCATCTTCGCGTCGTACAACGGCAGCATGCGCTTACCGTTCAGAGTGAAGATGTTTCCTTCCAATTGCCAGCCCTCTGATTCCAGCAGTGACTGATCCCGGAAGAGGTCAGAGTCGTCGGTCAAGTCGAAGAGGCGCTTAAAAGTGATGCGCCATGGGTTTCCTTCCGTGGACTTTTCTCTCACGAGGACTGGCACATGGCGTTGAATGGCAACAGTGAGGTCGGCGTCCCGTCGTGTGGGGAAAACCGGGAGGGTTCCGGTGTTCGGGTTGATGAGAGTGATCTCCCCGGCCGAGAGTGCGAACACTGCTCCACCATCGGCAAGTTCATCGGGGTGTCCGAGGAAGAAGGCGAAACGTGCGGCGGGCTCAGTCAGGCTGCGGCCTGAGAGTGAGAGCAGTGAGAACGAATAGCGGGAGTCCACTGCCGGAAACAGCTTCTCCCGCCTTCCGTTCTCAAAGTCGTAGAGGTGCTTTACCGCGCCCCGCTGAGTCAGGTCCTCGAACAGGAACTGAGCGCCAGCGCCGGTAGCGATCTGAGTCGGGACGACTGTGCCGCAGCGCCCCTTCGGGGCTGTAATGGAGACAAATCGTTCTGTGAACAACTGGTCCGTCTGAAGTGAATTGACGCCCTTGGCGGAAAGCCCTTTGCGTAGCTGCGGGTATGTCCCGGATGCACCGAGGAAGAGGAATGATGATTTCACCCGACGTCGTGCCGCGTAGTAGCGCGTGGCCTCGGCCGGTTGTTCGGTGGCCCACTGGGCGATTTCCGTACGACGTTTCTGGCCCGAGAGTAGAGCCAGCGACGGCTCGACGACGCTGAAGTACTCCTGATCCTTGAAGTCGACTTTGTCCCACGGCGGATTCCCCAGCACACAGTCGAACCCACCGGCCCACCCGGTAACCGGATCAACCCCCGCCGCCGTCATATCCTCCGGCACATTGAAGACATCCGGAAACTCCAGGTGCCAGTGGAAAAACTTATATTCCCCGCTCAGCCGCTCAATCTCCCGATGCGTCTCCTCCAGCGCCCCCGCCCCCTCGGGCGATTGAAGCGACAAAAAGACCCGTTGAGTCACTGGCGCCGGCGCATTCCCCGTCTTCTCCCACATGAACGCGGCGCACCAAGCGTCGGCGATCTTCAGGGCATCTGTATACGCGCCGGATTTCTCCCACACGTAGTACCGCTCGGCAAGCTTCCGGACCTGTCCGAGGCTGTCGGTTGGTGACTTCTCCACCAGATTACGCAACTCGGAGCCGAACGTCGTGTTCGTGACGCTCACCGACTCTTCCATCTCGGCATCCAGCGTGAAGACTCCCTTGTGCTCTTCCTTGTTGCGCTTGAGCCACGTGGTTGCGACCGACCTGTCGTCCCCTTCCACGACCTTGAACGCCGCCTCAGGAATCCCACCCCGCAACAGCGCTGGCGTAGCCCCAATCAGTCCGTTGCCGAGCTTCACATGCGCGTCGAGGAACCCCAACGCCTTCCCCGGCTCCAACGCCTCCATCCACAAGGACACCTTGGCCAGCTCAACAGCCATGGGGTTGAGATCGACGCCGTAGACACACCGTGCGATGACCTCGTGCAACGCGTGCCGAACACTCACCGGCGTCGGCTCCGGCGTACGCTCCCGCACCGCCGCCACCCGCTTCGCGATACGACGGGCTGCGGCGACGAGGAAGTGCCCGGAGCCACAAGCCGGATCGCAGACAGTCAGGGACAGCAGCTCGCCGACGATGATCTCCCGGGCGTCCACATCCGACTGCTTGGCCTCGGCCGCTTTCTTCTCGCCGCGCTCTTGCGCCGCCTGGATGACCGGGTCGAGGGTGGAGTCGAGCAGGACCTCCACCAGCGAACTCGGCGTGTAGTACGAGCCGGTCTTCTTGCGCTCGTTGCCCGCGCGGGGCACCAGCTCGAAGGTGCGGTCCGCGCCGGCCTGGGGGACCAGGTCCAACAACGACTCGTAGATCGCGCCCAGTTCCTCCGCGTCGAGCGTGCGGTAGTCCACCGTCCGCCAGCGCTGGGCCTCTGTGTCCCGGACGACGGCGAGGTGCCTCACGGCTGCCAACAGGTGCTGGTTGGACAGGGAAAGGTCTTCCAGCGGGGCGTCCGCCGGGGTGCGGTCGAACAGGCCCCCCAGCCCGGGCAGGCCCAACTCCGGACGGCCCGACTCGTCGCCCAGTGCCGCCAGCACCAGGCGCAGCGCCTGCCACCGGTCCGAGTGCGACGTACCCCGGCGCCGACGGGACTGCTCACGCAGCCGCGATGTGGCGAAGTAATCCGCGTACCGCTTACGCGCCCCCGCAGCCGCCTCCGGCGGATGCAGCGCGTCACGGTCCTCGGCCACGAACACGAACAGCAAGCGGTACACAAGTCGCAGCAACGCGGCGTGGTACTCGTCCCGGTCGAACTTCTCGCGCAGGGCGCCGTTGTCCGGATGCTTCAGGAACCCTGTGCCGAGTTCCCGGATGGCCAACCGCACGCCTTCGCTTATGTCGTCGAGGAAGCGCGCGCCGAGACGGATCGCGGCGTCCCGCCAGACCTCCAGCCAGCAGGTCACCTGGGAGCCGCCCTGCGGGCTCTCGAAACGGGACGCGTGCAGCAGCCGGAACAGGATGACGAACTCGCTGAACAGTTCGCCGTCGAAGATCGCTTCCAGGTCGAACTCGACGTACGACGTGGTGGCCAGCGCGTTGGAGTCGCGCAGCAGGCGCAGTTGGCGGCCGTTGGTGAGCAGGGCCCACAGGTGGGCGTCCGTGCGGTTCAGTGCTTCCTGCAGCAGCGACTGCGGAGCGGGGGAGCCGGCGCCCTGACGCTTGTCGAGGGAGGCGTTCCAAGTCACCACGTGGACAAGGGTGTTGTCGCGGCGGTGGCTTACCGGGAATGTCTTTGTGCCGTCGTCGGCCGCGATGCCCCCTTCGCCCACCTCGGCGAGATGACCGAATCCGAGTGCCTCGAACAGCGGCTTCACCCAGTTGGCGTCGGCGTAGCCGGTGCTGTCCGGGCGGACAGATGCCTCCGGCTCGGCGGGCAGCTTCTCGCGGAGTTCGCGCCACAGCGACTTGAGGTCGTCCCATTGCCGCTCGGCCTGATCGCGTACCGAACGGGAGCCCGGGATGCGGTAGTCCGCCGGTGCGAGGCCCTTGAGGTCCTTGGTGACCTTGCCTTCGGAGATCCGCACCAAAATGTCGGCCGGCAACAGCCCCCCGACCGTGTGGACAGCGGTGAACACCTGGTGGCGAGTGGTGGCGGACATCAGGTGGACACTCCCGGGGCGATCGCGACGGCAGGGGCGGCGGTGGTGGGCAGGTAGACGTACACACCGAGCACGTCGGCGGGCTTCTGGGCCGTCACGGACAGACCGCGGACGATCTCACCGGACGCGGCCCGCACCCGGCGGTGCGATGCGTCCAGCTCGACGGCCAGCTCCTCGCCGTACGCCGCCAAGTGGTCGTTAACACCGGGGAGTTGACTGAGGACCCGGGTCATCGTGCGTTCGCCGAAGTACGGGTCCGTGCTGATGGACGCCTTCGCGTCGAGCAGTTCCGCCGCCCGCTCGGCGGGCAGCCACACGGCGTTCTTCGCGGAGCCCTCGAAGGCCAGCAGCCGGGCGTCCTCCGCGACGACCTGCCGGTCGCCGTTGCGGGAGGGGAGTGTCAGGTGGAAGCGGTAGCGGACCAGGAGCAGAGTCGTCATGGTGCCGACCGCGTCCGTCGTGACCACACCGCAGCGGCGGGCCGGGCGGGCACCCGGTGCGTCCTTGTCCAGAGCCGCGTTCAGTACGTGGGCGGCGAGTGCGCCGACCACCGGGTCGGTGCGGACCAGTGCCGCCTCGCCGCGGGTCACGGCCGGATCCGTGCGGAACGGGATCGGGCGGTCCTTCTCGATCACCTCGGCGCCTATGGCCGGCGCGAGCGCATCCTGTAGACCGACGGGTGTGCCGCCCACCTGCGCGGTGAACTCCTCCCCGGTGCCGCGCAGTACCGCGCCCAGGGCTTCCAGCGACTCCCGTACGAACGTCGTGATCTCGCCCGCACCGCCCAGCGCCTCCCGGATCGAGGTGACCTCGCGGGCCACGTCCTCCGGGTGGATCGAGCGCTGTGCGAACAGCGAACGCGACTTCTTCTCGCGCTCGGCCGCCGAGTTCCAGTCGCTCTCCACCTTGCCCGTCGCCGTGTCCAGGGCCTCGGAGCCGAACAGGGTGTCCTGCTGGCCCTCCCGCCCACGCATCAGCAGCCATTCAACGATCGCGTCCGTGACGCCTGTTGACAGTTCGTCAGGGATGGAGACGGAGATGCCGAGGTCCTTCTTGATCTGGCGGTGCTTCTTGATCAGGACTTCGAGGACCTTGCCGTCGATGCCGTTGTCGTCGCCGTAGATCGTGATGACGCGGACCTGGTCGCGGCGCTGGCCGTACCGGTCGACACGGCCCTCGCGCTGGTCGTGACGGGTCGGGTTCCAGGCCAGGTCGTAGTGGACGACCGCGTCGAAGTGGTGCTGGAGGTTGACGCCCTCCGACAGGCAGTCCGTGGCGATGAGGACGCGGCGCGCGGCGGCGTCCTCGCCCGCCTCGGCGGCGAGCGCCTCGATACGCTCGATGCGCTGCTGCGGGGAGATCGTGCCGGTGACCGCCTTGACGACGGTCTTCGCACCGAGCGGGCCGCGCTTGCCGCTGTCCTTGTCGTTCTCCAACTGGTCGGCGAGGTACTCGGCGGTCGGGATGTAGCGGCAGAACACGATCGGGTTGTGGCCGTCCGCCAGCAGAGCCTTGAGATGCTTGATGAGCGCCTTGAGCTTGAGATCCTTGGTCGGACCCTCCAACTCCTGCGCCCGGTCGGCGAGTTCGCCCAGACGGGAGCGCGGGTCGTCGTCCTCGGTGATCTCCGCGCCGGGGGCGACGTCCATCCCCTCCATGGTGTCGCTGTCGGCCGCGTCGCTGGTCAGCGGTGCGCCCAGCTTGTCGGCCTCCTCCGCCGACGCGGCGACCGCCGCCGCCGAACGCGTCCGCAGGGTCTTCGCGGCAGCCCGCGGCGACGACACCAGCGACCGGAGAAGAGCGATCGCCGACCACCAGGCGATCCGTGCCTCGCGCTTGCCCTGACCGCCCGCCTCCTCCACGCGCTCACTCGCGTACGCGATCGCGTCGTCGAGCAGGGCCCGGTACTCGGGCGACAGCTTGTACGTCTCGTCCTTGAAGTACCGGTCCGAGGGGAACGCGGTGCGCTCGGCCAGCGAGTCGTCGCTGAGCCCGTCCTCCTTGGTGAGGTACTGCCGTACGTCCGCCCGCTTGCGCGCCACGAAGTGCTGGGCCAGCAGCCGCCTCCCGGACTCCGACTCCAGGCTCACCGAGGCGAGTTCGGGTTTGACCAGGCCCAGCAGATTGCGGAAGGCGGACTCCTTGCCGCTGTGCGGGGTCGCCGTCACCAGCACGAGATGCCGGGTGGTGTCCTCGGCGACGCGGCGCAGCAGCTCGTAGCGAAGCTGGTTCTGGGAGTGCGACGACGTGTCGTCGGCGGCCACGCAGGTGTGCGCCTCGTCCACGATCACCAGGTCGGGGCAGTGACGTACGAAGTCGTCGCGGTGGCGCGGGGATTTGATGAAGTCCGTCGAGACGATCACGTGCGGGTACTTGTCGAAAAGGGACTGGCCCAGGTCCAGGCCCCGTTCGAGGCGCGAGACTGTCGAGGAGAGCACCAGCTCCGCGTCGATGCCGAACTTGGTGCGCAGTTCCTGCTGCCATTGCTCGGCGAGCGCGGGCGAGCAGAGCACGGCCAGGCCCGTCGCCTCGCCCTGCGCCAGGAGTTCGCTCGCCACCAGGCCCGCTTCGATCGTCTTGCCGATGCCGACGTCGTCCGAGATCAGCATGCGGACGGTCTTCTGCCGCAGGGCCATCAGGAGCGGTACGAGCTGGTAGGCGCGCGGGTCCACCGCGATGCCCGCCAGTGAGCGGAATGGGCCCGCTCCGGAGCGGAAGCCGACGCGCAGCGCGGTGCGGAGCAGACCCGCCGCGAGTTGGTTGCCGAGGTCGGCGGGCTCCGGCGGCGCGAACCTGGCCTCGTCCACGGTCTCGAAGGCAGGGAACACGGCGGCGATGTCGTCGTCCGAGCCGCCCAGCGGGCGCAGCACCAGCAGATCGGGCTTGCTCTCCGGGAGCACCACCCATTCACGGCCGCGGGCCTTCACCAGGGAACCGGTGGAGTATTCGTGGGGCATGTCGGTCAAATCCTCTGGGAGGGCGGGTCAGCCGGTGGCGGGGGAGCCGAAGTACTGGGCATGGGCGGTGGCGATGGCGTCCCAGTCGCCGCCGTGCGGAAAGCGGATGACGTCCCAACTGGCGTTGAACAGGCGTTCCTCGGCGTCCTCGTCGCGCAGGGCGTCCTGCTCCCGCGCCGGTGAGTCCACGAAGACGGCGACGCTCACGCCGGGCAGCCGGTACACGTAGTCGGGCATCGCGTTGGCCTCGGTGAGGAAGGTGCCGGTCTCATCCGGCGGCCGCAGCCCGCGTGCCTTGGCCCAGCCCAGGAAGTCTCCCTTGGCGGCGAGTTCGGAGGCCGACGACTCCACGGTCGTCGGCGCGGCGGGAGACGCGGCGAGCAGGCGGCGGTACTGCTCCGAGCGCGACTCGCCGCGGGCCTCCCGCCGTGCCGTGGCCGATGCCAGCCGCACCAGCAGGTGGGCCACCGTGTGCCGGTTGACAAGCGCGTGGTTGAGCTGGTTGCCGTACGTCAGCAGGCAGTCGTAGCAGCCGAGCGCGCAGGCTCGGCCGGGGCGGTGCTTCTCGCCGCCCTCGTCGTCGCCCTGAGCGCTGAAGTGACAGATCTCCAGGGCTCGTTGGGCCGCCTTCGCCAAGGCGTCGTCCTCCGCCTGGAGGCGGCGCAGTACGCCCGCACCGCCCTCGGCTGCCTCGGTGAACAGGATGCGGCCACGCGGTCCGTCGTCCGGCGGCAGCAGCTCGCTGGACAGCTCGGCGTCCTCCAGCTCGAACGCGGCCTCGATGCCACGCTCCAGCGCGTACATCAGGGTCAGTGCGATCGGCTCCGGCAGCGCTTCGTCGAGGGTGAGCACGAGGATGTTGCGGCGATCCTCCACGTATGGGATGACGCGCTTCTTGCGCCGCCGCTCGTTGCCGTCTGTGTCGATCACCGGCAGTTCGCTGGAGTCGCCGGACGCCTCGGAGGCGTCCTTGTCGTTCATCCAGCGTCCGTCTGTCAAGTCCAGCCAGTAGCCCGCCGGTTCATCGCTCTTGGCGCGCACCCTGCCGGTGTTGGTGATCCGGATCGTCGCCGAGTCGCCGTACGCGAGCTGGGCGACCCGGCCTCCGGAGGCGTCGGTGACCGACGCCTCCAGACGGCCCTTGTCGGCGGCGTCGCGCTTGTGGAAGCGGTACGACGTCTCCAGCTTGAAGCCCGCGCGGCGACGCTCCTCCTCGTCGGAGGAGATCCGCTCGCGGCGGGTGGTGTACACCGTGTGCAGGTGCAGCAGGCCGTAAGTCGCCGACCCCAGCGGTTCGTTGCAGAAGCCGCAGCGGTCCTCGCGGTCCTCCGGAGGATGGTGGTAGCCGCAGTGCGCACAGCGGCGGGCCTCGCCGGTGGTCAGTTCTCCCGTGGAGTCCGGTGGCAGCTGGATGCGCGTCACCT
This sequence comes from Streptomyces sp. NRRL F-525, assembly GCF_000716605.1. Lineage (GTDB taxonomy): Bacteria > Actinomycetota > Actinomycetes > Streptomycetales > Streptomycetaceae > Streptomyces. Next base: position 175,068 of record NZ_JNXE01000012.1, read on the forward strand.
GGTAGCGGGCACCCTCGTGGTAGATCAGGGCACCCGGGCCGAACTCGCGGATCGCGAGGAACCGCGGACGCTGCAGGTAGTCGCCGTCACCGCGGCGCCGGCCGATCGTCGGGATGTACGCGGCGAGCGGGAGGCGCGGAAAACTGTAACCGGGGAGGAAGCCCTCAGAGGCCAGGTAGCGGTACGGGTTGAAGTCGGAGAGCACGGACTTGTTGTCGACGCTCTCGTTCATCAGCAGGTTCAGCTGGGTCCACGCCTCGCGCTGGCGGGTGTTGGCCCGCCTGCGGTCCCCGTCCGTGAGGCCGTAGTCGATACGGCGCTCACTTTGGGTGTAGTAGTCCTTGAGCGCAGCACCGAACAGCCTGCGCCATCGGTCGAAGGCACGGTCGAAGCGCTCCTGTACCGAGCGGACCTTGTCCTGGATCCAGTCGTCGTGCCACCAGGTCGTGTCGGCGAACTTGGGGAGCAGCGGGCCGAACACCCGCAGTGCGGCGTCGATGGTGCGGCGCCGGGCGCTCTCGTCGAGGGAGGCGGCGAAGACGTCCGGGAGGAGTTCCAGGGTTGGTGTCACGTGTGCACCGCTGTCCGGAGCAGGCACCTCAAGGACATCGGACATGGCTCGGCCCAGCTTGAGACCCGCCTCGGCGATCCAGATGCCCTGGAGGTGGGAGAGGACCAGATCCTCGTTGGCCAGATCCAGACGGGGCGGGGCAACCGCGCCCGCCACCATGCGATCCGAGCGGCGGAAGTAGTACTGGTCGTGACTGTTGCCGGTCGCGCAGTACGTGGTGACCAGCGCGGGCTGGCCGCTGCGCCCGGCCCGGCCCGAGCGCTGTGCATAATTCGCGGGTGTGGGCGGGACGTTGCGCATCATCACCGCGTTCAGTGAGGAGATGTCGACGCCCAGTTCCATCGTGGGGGAGCAGTACAGGAGCTTCAACTCGGCCTTGCGGAAGGCCTCTTCACGCTCCTGCCGGTCCGCGGGAGAGACCTGGGCGGTGTGCTCGCGTGCGAACAGACCGGACAGCGCGCCCGCCGCGTCCTTGTACAGGTCCCGGAAGAACGTGTTCACGCGTGGGCCGTCGCCGCTCTGGTACGTGCGCGTCAGCGGGTCGTGGGTCCCGGTCTCACCCCTGCCCGCGCGCCATACGAGCGACTGCGCGGCCACCCGGTAGCCCGTCGCAGAGGCAACCGTGGACCTGCGGTAGCGGCCCGCGTGCTGTGGGGCGACCTCCACCTCCTTCACCAGGCCGGCCTTGGTCAGCACCTTCAGCAACTCCACGATCACCAGCTGGAGATCGGCCTGGTCGAGGTCTTTGAAGGAACGGTCCGAGCGCCCCAGGTACTTGCCGAATTTGCCGCGTGCCGACAGGAACAGTCCCGATCGGTCCATGCCCGGACGGGACGGATGCGGATACGCGGTACCGATCCGCGGCTTGTCGGCAGCCGACAACAACCACGGGTCGACGAGCCGTTCCTCGCTCGCCCGCTGCAACGAGTCGAAGACGTCGTCGCGGAAGTACGACACGTCGATCGCCAGTGACCGGCGCATCTCGTTGAGCAGTGCCTTCATGATCTCGGCCCGCAGGGCCGGGTCGGCGTCACGCAGCGCCGCATGGCTGGTGGCCCACCGATCCTGCTTGGCCGCCACCCATTCCAGGTCCTCGTAGTCGATCTCCAGCAGGCCCGTCTGCTCCAGGTTCGGCATCGTGATACGCCAGCCGCGTTCAAGATCCAGATACAGCCGGAAGGCGATCACATCGCGGAGCGTCCGGGCCGCATTGCGGGCCAGCGACGGCGGCAGATCTGCCTCGCCTGTGTAGTCCGCGGGGTCGATGGCGAGCGCGTTGGTCACGGTCGACGCCAGCTCCTCGTGGTGCAGGCCGTCGTCACCCGAGTCCAGAGCCGCCCGGTACAGAGCCCCGCGTAGCTGCGTGATCTGCACGAAGTCGTTGAAGTGACCAGCCTGGAGAGAGGCGTCCTGACGGTTGTCGACGAACGTGAGGAGTTTGCGCGCCTCCTTTTCCAGAGCCTCCTCGGGCACCGACTTCAGCGACCGTACGACCGACGCCGAGATCAGCGAGGTCGCGGAGGAACGGCCCTCCTGGTCCAGCGTCGCCAGCTTCGCGAAGTCCCGGCCGCGCGTCTGCTCGTAGGCGACCCCGCAGTGCAGACAGAAGAGGAAGGGGGACGGGATGAACGCGGCTTTGAGCTCGCCCCGGCCTTCGTGGCCAAGGGGGTCGACAGTGACGGCGCGGGGCACCCGGTCGCGGTACGACTTCTTCACGACCTCCTGGCCCTTCTCGTCCAACTCCAGCCAGGATTCGGGCAGTCGGCGATCGTCCACGGCGTACTGGAGGGCGGCCGGCCACTCCCGTTCATGGTCGACGTACAGATAGCCGTCGCCCTGCCGCCCGCCCGTCGCGGAGGTGTCCCGGCGTGCCTCGTACCGGAATTCCCCGTCCTGCTCGGTCCGCCACACGGTCAGATACTCCTGGCCGCACTCCCGGCAGAACGCGAGCGGCATCAGCAACTTGCCGCTCTTGTCCGGCTTTTCGAGCTGGTAGGAGCGAGTGAGGTAGCGGGAGAGCTTGTCCTCCAGGGTGACGTACACGGTGTCGCCCTTGGAGAGGAACTGGTGCAACCGGAACGCGAACAGCGGTCTCTCGGTCACCGGGTGGCGGGCCTGCGAACCGGCTTCCAGAGTGGCGCGGATCGCCTTGGCGCACAGCTCCTCGTCGACCCCCGACTGCTCGTGCAGCTCAGCCGCCGCGTCCTCGATCCGCGCGGGCTTGCGGCGTACGAGCTGTCCTGTCGTCTCGTCCGTGGCCAGGCCGAAGCGGGTCTCGATCCAGCGGGCCAGCGGATCGCGTACTAGATCGTCGTACGCGCGCGGAGCGGCGGGGGAGCCAAGCCGCTCGGCGGGTACGGCGTCGGGTGCGTTGTCAGTTGCCCGGACGAGGGTCTCGCCGATGACGTGCTCGGGCCGGACCGACGTACCGAACAAGGTGCTCGCCACGTCGGCGACGACCTTCTTCTGGTCCTCCACCGTGCCCTCGGTCGACATGGTGGCGGACGTACCGATGCACTGCAGGTCCTGTGCCTGGCATGCTTCGCGGACGCGGCGGATCAGCAGGGCCACGTCGGCGCCCTGGCGGCCGCGGTAGGTGTGGAGTTCGTCGAAGACCAGGAACTCCAGGCCCCGCGCCATGCTGATCAGGCTCGCCCGGTCGGCGGGGCGGGTCAGCATCAGTTCCAGCATCACGTAGTTGGTGAGCAGGATGTCCGGCGGGTTGTCGCGGATCTCCTTGCGCTTCTCGTCGTCCTCCTGCCCCGTGTAACGGGCGAAGGTGACCGGCTCGCGACCCGCGCCGTACCCGTCGCGCAGATACTTCTGCAGCTCCTTGAGCTGGCTGTTGGCAAGCGCGTTCATCGGATACACGATGATCGCCCGCACCCGCTTGCGGGCATCGGGTCCTTCGGCGTCCCGCTCGTGCAGCACCTTGTTGACGATGGGCACGATGTAGGCGAGCGACTTTCCGGAGCCCGTGCCGGTTGTCAGTACGTACGACGCACCGGATCCGGCGGCATCGAGGGCCTCACGCTGATGCTGGTGCAGCGTCAGCGGACGCCCGTCGGGGACGGTACCGCCCTCGGTCTTCTTGGCCTGGAAGATGCGGGCGCACTCGTCGTGGAGCACCTTCTGCCCGGCCAGCTCCGCCACCGTGCCGCCACTGTGGAAGAAGGGGTTGAGCGACAGCCAGGGGTTCGGCCACTGGGACTTGTTCTCCAGGTCCTCCTCGACGAAGGCGGCGATCCGCTCGTCGCGGATCACGGTGCCGCCCTTGGTGAAGGAGTGGTAGTCCTCGATGAGCTTCTCGTGGATGCCGAAGACATCCATTCCGTTGGCGGAAGCGGTACCGGGCGAGGCCATGGGCACGGGCGCCGGACGTTCGGGCGTCCGGGTGGCCGCGGAGGCGTGGAGAGGGAGGACCGGGTCCATGGCGGCCCAGTGCGGCAGCTGCGAGGCTTCCTCGCCGACGAGGGCGAGCGGCAGCAGTGCGTCGCGGACCGCCACGGCGTCCGCCGGGCGGTCCGCGGGGTCCTTGGCCAGCAGACGGTGAACGAGGCGGGCGAACTCGACGGGGATCGCACTGCGGATCGCGGCGATGGGCGTCGGGTCCTCGCCGGTGTGCTTGCGGGCGAGTTCGTAGGGGGATTCGCTGGTGAACGGCGGTACCCCGACGAGCATCTCGTACAGCACACAGCCCAGCGCGTAGAGATCGGCGGCCTGCGTCACCTGCTTGGCTTCGAACTGCTCGGGAGCCATGTAGCGGGCCGTCCCGACGCTGACACCCGTGCTGGTCAGCCGGGCCTCGTCCGGGTCGTCGACGACGCGGCCCATGCCGAAGTCGAGGACCTTGACCGTGCCGCCCTGGGTGAGCATGACGTTGGCGGGCTTCAGGTCGCGGTGCACGATGCCGGCGGTGTGGGCGGCGGAGAGGCCGTCGGCGATCTGGGCGCCGATCGCGGCGGCCCAGGAGAGAGGAAGCTGCGGCTCCTCCGCGATCAGATCGCGCAGCGTCTCCCCGTCCAGGAGTTCCATCGCGAGATAGGGGAGACTGCCGTTGTCCGCGGCGATACCGCCGGCGATCAGCCGCGTGAGGTTCCGGTGGCGCAGTCGGCGCATGATCCGCACTTCGCGATCGAAGCGCTGAACAGCTTTGGGATCTCCAGCTGTGTCGATCTGGATGCCGGTGCGGCGGCGCAGGATGGTCTTGACGGCGACGGCGCGGTCGGGGGATCCCTCGGCGGCCTGAAGATCCTCGGCCTGGTGGACCTCCCCCATGTTGCCCCTGCCGATGACGCGCCCGATACGGAATCTGCCGTCGACCAGCTCGTGGCTCACTGCCGCTCCTTCTTCCTCTTTGCCCGGCTCCATGACGGAGCTCGCCCCCTGACCTGCTGACGCACGGTCCATCGTGTCAGAACGGAGAGTGCAACTTCCGTCACTGTACACGAATTGGAGGATTCGATGCCATGTGCACATCTGTTGACATCGTCAACGCTCTATCTCTATCGTTGTAGGTGAAATGAGCCTGGGGGCGCCATGAGAGCTCAATCCATCGGCGGGGCGGGCGTTTTCGGTGTGAAGGCCGCCCTGGTCGAGCTGCTGACGCAGCTTCGGCATGCCGCGGTGAACGGTGTCGTGCCGGAACATGCCTTCGCCGAAAGTGTGCGCACGCTGGAACTCGGCGACGCCGAGCGGGAGCGGTTGCGGGACGAGCTGGCCCGAATGGGGCTGCTCGTGCAAGGAGTCCACGTGCACACAGACGCGGACAGTGCCAGCGCGGAAAAGGTTGCACGATTCCGTGAAGAAAATATGTTCCCTCGTGTTCATGCGGTGAGAGGGTTGCTGTCGCGTTACGCCGATGCCGAGGGGTACGTGACGGCACGGGCCGTGGACGGTGTGGCTCGGCTTGCTGGGCTCGATGCCAATGAAGCGGTGGCACTGCGCGCCGAAGCCCGACTGCGTCCGACGGCTGTTGTGGCAGAGGAGCAGCCGGAAGAGCTGGAACCAGCGGGGGCTCCCGAGCCGTTGGGGCCCGCAGGGCTGCAAGCAGCGCGGGAAGCGGGAGACTTGGCTGCTGCAGAGGCTGCAGCACTCGCCGTGTTGGAGGAGGATCGCTTCCGTCGGCGGCCCGAGGATCATCTCCTGAGCGCCGAGGCGGAGGTGGGTCTTGCCGTACTCGTACGGGGTGGCCCAAGCCGCATCGGGTGCGAGCCGGAGAAAGCCGAGCTGAGCGGCTTGCCTCCCGACGACATCAGAGTCGGTGCGCGGAACTGCCTGGTCGTTCACAACCAGCGGCTCGCGCACTCGATTCTGCGCGGCTATCTGGAACAAGGGCTGGAGTACGACGACTTGTTCCAGCACGGGGTGCTGGGTCTGATGACCGCGGCCCGGAAATTCGATCCGACCAAGGGGTACAAGTTCTCGACGTATGCCACGTGGTGGGTTCGGCAGGCGATCACCCGGGCCGTTGCGGACGAGGGCGCTGTCATCCGGATCCCGGTTCATATGCACGAGCAGATCCGCAAGGTGGCAAGGGCGGAACGGACCTTGAACGGGCTGGGCAAACCGGCGAGCTCGGCCGACGTGGCAGTGCTGTGCGACATCAGCTTGGCGAAGGTCGAGGAGGCCCGGCGGCTGAGTCGGCGTACTGACTCCCTTGACCGTGTTGTCGGCGATGGGGTGACCCTCGGCGACTTCGTTGGGTTCAGGCGCCCGCTGCCGTCGGTGGAAGGCATGGTGCTGAACATGCTGGACGTGGAGGAGGCCCTGGCCGTCCTGGACACGTTTTCCGGACGTGACCACCGCATTCTCGTACGGCGCCTGGGGCTGGACGGGGACGAACCGTCGACGCTGGACGAGTTGGGCCGGGAGTTCGGAGTGACCCGGGAGCGGATCAGACAGATCGAGTCCAAACTTCGTCCGGTACTCAAGGAGAGACTGCGGACGGCCACACACTTTGAAGCCGACAGAGTCCCCCAGGGCGAGGATGCGCAGGAGGGGCGCCACCGCAATGGAGTCGGCGTCGTCAGGGCCCGGAACCAGGCCCGTCTACGGGTGGCTGCGGGCGCGGTCGCGCAGCCGAAGAATCGGGAAGTCGCAGTCTGCGCCGATCCTGTACCGGAATCGGCGCCTGTCATCGACGTGGAGAGTGCGCCACCGGTCCCTCTTTCGGAGCCGGACGCTGTGACTGCGGCGCATGCTGCGCTGGTTGCCGTGCCTGAGCCGGGTTCCGGGGCCGAGAGTTGCGCGGCAGAGCGCTACACCTGCGATTGGGAAGAAGCCCGGCGGATGACCGAAGCCCCCGTCGGCGACGTGAACTGGCTCGCGAAGTACGCGCTGACGGCTGTGGGACATGTGCAACTCGCCGTGCTGCTCGGGCAGTCCGCGACCGACGCTGTGATGCGCAGCTTCCAGGTGACGGAGACGGTCGACCCTCCGGTAGTGGCGTCGCTTGAGGTGCTGCGGCGAGTCTTTGATGCGCTGATCGAGTCCAGGCACAGGCCCGAGGACTTCTTCGAACGGCCCGCCGAGGTACTGGTCGGCACCACGCCCCGTGCCTATCTGGCGGCCAAGCCCTTGGTGTACGCCGAGTCCCGACTCGCAATGCGTGACGCGCTGCGGGAGTTCATGACCGAGATGCCCCGGAAGCCGGACCCGGCCATGGAGACGGAGCACGCTGTGGAAGTGGACGGTCAAGAGGCCGCTGCCGAAGCGAGCCTGACTGAAGTCCGGCGTGCGCATGAGGCGTACGTCGAGCAGTTGCGCCAGGAACACCGACAGCAGCTCGACGCGGAGCGCCAGACCGCTGCCCTCCGGATTGCCGCCGCGGGAGTGGACGCCGAGGCTCAACTTGACGCCCTGGAAGATGCGTTGTTGCTCCGGATGGACAAGAGCCTGCTCCGCCGTGAGCGTTCTGCCCTTGCCCAGGCCGAAGAACGGATCGCGTGTTCGGAGGCAGTGCACCGTGAGGCGTACCAGACAGCGATGCAGCGCGCCGACGGGGCGGAGAAGAGGCTGAGGCAGTATCGCGAAGACGCCGAAGCGCACATTGCGGCCCTCGAAGTCCGGCTGCGGCAGTCCGAGTCGAAGCTCGCCCAGCAGGACCAGGAGGTTCGCGCGGCTCGTCAAGAGGCCCAGGACGCCGAGCAACGTGCCGCCCAGCGCATCGCCAAGACCGAGCGCGATGCCTGGGCCCGCATCACCGAACTGCAGGAGGAGCTCGCCGTGGAGCGCGGAGTTGCCAACGGCCCGTCCTGGCTCCGCGACCACCGGCGCCCTTCCTGATCCGCACACCGCTCGGCTCCCCGCATCCCCGTTGAGGAACACCATGGATCCCAGACAGGAACTCGTCGCCTACTTGCAGCGGCAGCTCGTCGGTCCCGCTCAAGGAGAGCACGAGACGCTCGACGCCCCGCCCGACCGGCAATATCTCATGGGCACGCTGTACCCCCAAGAAGCGGACATGCAAAGGCAGTTGGACTTTGCTGCCGAGGAGTTGGAGGGCGTCGGCATGGAAGGCGAGGCTGAGGACACCGCCCCCGCAGCTGATCCAGTGCCTGAGTCCAACGCCTGGCTGCCCTCGTCGCTCGGCTTCAGCTTCTACACCGACGCCACCACCGTCGAGATCACCTGCACGGGTGCCCGCTACCAGACCCACGCCGCCACGGGCGAACGCGGACGGCACTGGGTACGTGTCCCGCTTCCTGCCGAAACCCACACGCTCGGCCCGGACCGTGACCACGTACCTGTCCTTGACGGCCGCGCCGAACTCCGGCTCCGACGACGCGCGTTCGGCACCGGCCACCTCATCACGGTCGCCCTGGTCAACACCGCTCGCCATGAACAGGCTCTCGGCAAATCTGCTCAGTGGGACCGAATGCTGTTCCAGGTGGGGCTGGAAGCACGGCCAGTGGACGGCGGCATCCGCCAGTACCCGAGTGTCCGGCTGGCCAGCCGCGACCTGGAGGAACAGGAACTGCGCCTGCAGTACGAGCACGTGCAGACCCACGCTGTCGGCCACGGATGCGCGGTGGCGGAACACTACGACGACGAAGCGCACCGGGTGACCGCACTCAGCGCGGCCGTTATGCCGCAGGCCGAGGCCAGTGGCGTCCGGGCCGCCGGCCTGAGCGGAACTCCGGTACTCGACGTACTTCATCTCGCCGACCCCAAGATCTCTGTCGACCAACTCCGCGAGGAACTGGGGGAGTTCGTCGCCGACTACCGCGCATGGTATGTAGGCCAGTTGAACAAGGCCGTCCCCGACTGGGGTCGTGACGCCGCCGACCGCATCCTGCGCCGTATCCGCGGCACCGTCACCCGGATCGAATCGGGTGTGCGCACTCTCTGCGACCCGAGCCGCCCTGAACTGCTGCACGCCTTCCGCGCAGCCAACCGCGCCATGGCTCTGCAGATGCGCCACTCTGCCCCCGACCTGGCGGGCACCCGCCGACCTCGCCGCGTTGCGGTACCCGTCGATCCGGCGCCGGACCCGGCTGCCGCCTGGCGCCCGTTCCAGCTGGCGTTCTTCCTGCTCGCTCTGGACGGGGTGGCTGATCCCCGGCACACGGACCGTGCCACCACGGACCTGATCTGGTTTCCGACCGGCGGCGGAAAGACCGAAGCGTATCTGCTGCTCGCCGCCTTCGAGATGGTGCTGCGCCGGCGCGAACCCGACGGAGGCGGTACCGCAGTCCTCAGCCGCTACACCCTCAGCCTGCTGACGACCCAGCAGTTCCAGCGTGCGGCAACCACCGTCTGCGCGCTGGAGACGCTGCGCCGCGCCGACCCGGCCACGTATGGACGCGAGCCTTTCTCGATCGGTCTCTGGGTGGGCGAGACCACCACCCCGAACACCTATGAAAAAGCCCGCGCGGCATTCGACGACGTACGTGCGGCAGCCCGGCCGGACGACGTCTTCATCCTCGACCGCTGCCCGTGGTGTGGCACTCGGATCCTGCCCGCCCACAAGTCGCCGGACATCGGGGACTACGGAGTACGTGCCGCCGCGGACTCGTTCGCCTTTTTCTGCCCACGCGACGAATGTGCCTTCCACGACGAACTGCCCGTCGCCGTCGTGGACGAGCAGCTCTACGACCACCCGCCCACCTTCGTGCTCGGTACGGTGGACAAGTTTGCCCGCCTGGCCTGGGAGCCCCGCGCCGGACAGCTGTTCGGCGCAAGGAGCGGAAACCGGCCGCCTTCGCTCGTCATCCAGGACGAGCTGCATCTGCTCACGGGTCCGTTGGGCACCACCGTAGGCCTGTACGAGGCGGCAATCCTCGGCTTGTGCACCACATCCGACGGCACGGGACCCAAGGTCGTGGCGTCCACAGCAACCATTCGCCGCTCCGGCGAGCAAGTCCGGGCCCTCTACGGCGGTGGGGTCCAGCTCTTCCCACCCGCCGGGCTCGACGCCCGCCACTCGTACTTCGCGGAACCCGACACATCCAAACCCGGCCGCCGTTACCTCGGTGTCATGGCCCAGGGACACACATCGGGCCGCGCCGTCGTGGCCACCACCGCCGCCATGCTCCAAGGGGCGTGGGAGCTGCCGGAGGAACATCGGGACGCCTACTGGACACTGGTCGCCTACCATCACAGCCTCCGTGAACTCGGCCGCACGGTCACCGCCGCGGCTGACGACATCCCCGCGCAGCTCGCCGGGCTCGCATCAGGCGCAGGAACAAGGGAACTGGCTGACCATCAGGTACAGGAGCTGACCAGCAATCTGCCTCGCGCAGAGCAGCCCGTCCTGCTCGACCGTCTGGAGAAGCGCTGGGACGAGAAGGAGTCTGTTTCCTTCCTGCCCTGCACGAACATGCTGTCCGTCGGGGTCGACGTGAAGCGGCTTGCACTGATGCTCATGCAGGGACAGCCCAAGACGACCGCCGAATACATTCAGGCCACCAGCCGCGTAGGTCGGCACTCCGTACCGGGCCTCGTCGTCACCTTCTTCAACGCCACCCGCCCGCGCGACCGTTCGCACTACGAGACCTTCGACGTCTACCACCGCTCCCTCTACCGGCACGTCGAACCGACCAGCGTCACCCCCTGGTCCGTGCCTTCCCGCGCCCGTGCCCTGCATGCCGCGCTTGTCATCCTCGTGCGACACCGGCTCGGCCTCGCCGCGGAGAACCAGGCAGGACAGGTGATCGACCACCTTGCCGAAGTCGAGGCGGTGACCGAGGAGTTGGCCACTCGTGCCGAAGCCTGTGAACCGTTCACCGGTGACGTCGTACGGAAGGAGCTGGCGGACCTCATGGCCGTCTGGGAAGACGCCGCACGCGAGGCCCGCAAGGACGGCCGGGAGCTGTACTACCGCAGCCAGGGAAAGGGGCAGTCCAACCTCATCAAAAGCTTCGAACAGCGCTACGGACTGTGGGAGACACCGAATTCCATGCGCAATGTCGACCGGGAATGCCAGGTGATGGTGAAGGGGGCAGACCTGTGAGCCGCAAGCTGCGGGTGCGCCAGTCGCAGACAGTGGTGCCCTTCGGAGTCGGAGCCGTCTTCGACATCCAAGGTGAGTCGTTCGTCGCCACCGGCATCGGCGACTGGCCGGGAAGAAGCCGGCAGAAGGTGGAGTCGCCCCGGCTGGCCTCACGGCTCGGGGTGACCGGCTTCTATGCCGCTCCCGCGACAGCCAACGACCGTTACGACACCCCGGACGCGCCCGGCGTGCCGTACATCCGTTTTCCGTCCTGGCTGTTCTGCGGTGCGTGCCGGCGCATGAAGCGCTGGCGCATCGCTGACGAGAAGCCCGGACAGGCACCGCGCTGCCCCTCCTGCTCGCAGGGCCGGACACTCGCGCCCATGCGGTTCGTACAGATCTGCGCGGCGGGGCATCTCGGCGACATCGACTGGTGGTTCTGGGCTCACTCGCGGCGCGAGGCCGCTGAGAGACGTCAGTGCGGCGAGCGCGAGAAGCTCCGCTTCCTCGTCTCCGAGCGTGCCTCCGGACTCGAAGCGCTCTCTGTCAGCTGCTCCGCCAATGGATGTGGCGCCACACGCGACCTGCTCGACATCCTCGGCACACACGGCATGCGCTGCTCCGGACGCAACCCGTGGCAGCGGACGAACGAAGCCACGGAATGCGTCAAGCCGGCACAAGTGGTGCAGCGCACAGCGGGGAACCTGTATTACCCGGTGATGCACTCAGCACTCGACATCCCGGAGACAGACGTAGGCGTTCATGACGATGACGCGCTCGCCGAATCCGTACGCCAACACGATCTGTGGGTGCCGTTGTGCCGCGATGCGCGGAAGCCGCGAGCGGCCATGTTCCGGGAGGTGATCCTGGAGGACACCGGTGCCGACGAAGAACTTCTGGACGCCCTCCTCAGCGAGGAGACGGGGCAAGGTACCTCGGTGCCGGGCGATGCGCTCGCAGCCCCGGCCCGGCCTGACCTGAGCCGAGAGGAATGGGCCGCGTTCACCGTGCCCACCCCTCCGGCGACGCGTGACTTCGCGCTGCGCGAGACCACCCTCGGTCTCGCTGGTGAGACCGAGGACCCGTGGGCGGGACTACGGCGCCGTTTCGGACGGATCGTCCTCGCCGACCGGCTGCGTGAGGTACGAGCCCTGTCGGGTTTCACCCGGGTCTCACCTGACGCCACGGTCGTCCCCGCGGACACCACGAGGCGTTTGAAGTGGTTGCCGGCGGTGGAGGTCTTCGGTGAAGGGATCTTCCTCACCCTGGACAGGCCCGAACTGGCAACCTGGGAGAATGATCTGAGGGTGCGCCAGCGAGTTGCAGGCATGCGCGCGGATCTCGACCGCTCCTTCCAGAAAGACCGTCTGGAGGCCCTGACCGGACCTGAACTCGCCCCCCGGTTCGTCCTTCTGCACACCCTGGCACACCTGTTGATCCGTCAGCTCTCCTTCGAATCCGGATACACCACGGCGAGCCTTCGCGAACGGATCTACGCACGGCCCGAACAGGACCAGTACGGCATCCTCATCTATACCGCCGCGGGAGACGCGGAAGGAACCCTCGGAGGCCTCGTCAGGCAGGGCGAACCCCCACGCTTGGCGGAGACCCTGCTACGGATGACGGAGGCGGCGGCCTGGTGCTCGGCCGACCCTCTCTGTGCCGAACACTCCGGCCAGGGCTTCGGGAACCTCAACCGTGCCGCCTGCCACGCCTGTGCCCTTCTTCCGGAGACCAGCTGCGAGGCCGGCAACGCCCTGCTCGACCGAGCCCTGGTCGTGGGTGGCGAACTCGTGCCCGGCTATTTGGAAGCGATTGTTGCCGCTGCCCGTGCGGCCGCGGTGACCGCGCTGGAGCAGCCATGACAGTCACCTACCTGGGCCTTTCGCCGGAACAACGTGCCTGCCTCGATGACCTCCCTTTCGATGGCAGCCATCTTGTCAGCGGTCCGCCCGGCAGCGGCAAAAGCATCCTGGCTGCCCAGCGGGCCGTCATGCTCGCTCTCACGGGCACCCCGGTGACTTTGCTGACCCGCTCCAACCTTCTGAAACAGTCCCTGGCCGCGGTGGTCCATGCATTGGGCCCGTCCGATCGCGGTGTACGTGTGACAACCGCACACGCGTGGCTCACCGACTGGTGCGGCGGAAAGGTTTCCCGTACCGACGACGGTTGGTACGACTGGGCGGCGTGCTATGAGCGCGCCGCGGAGCACGGTCCGCTACCCGATCTCACCCTCGTCGTGGACGAAGGCCAAGACTTGCCACCGGAGTTCTACCGCCTTTGTCGACTGCTCCAGGCGCATGTGACGGTGTACGCCGATGAGTGCCAGCGGCTGACCGACACCAACTCCACTCTCAGCGAGATCGCCCAGCGTCTGGGCCGGTGCACGCGTCTCGAACTCGACGGGAATCACAGAAACACACGCCAGATCGCGATGTTGGCTGCCCACTTCCGCACAGGAGCTGGAATGCCGGCCCTCCCCGAACGCGAGGGGCCACCTCCGAGACTGCACAACCTGCCGCACCGTGGCGCCGTTGACCTGCTCACTCTCCTGGCGGAAAGGCATCCCCAACAGAGCATCGGTGTGATCGTGAACTCGACCCAGGCCCAGTTCTCGCTGCTCGGCAGTCTGGAGCGCAGAGCACCGCGGCTCAAACCGCAGTTGTACACCTCCCGGGCCCGGCCGGGGCAAAGCCGTTACCGCACGCTGGACCTCAGCCGGCCCGGAATCGTGCTCGTCCACAGGGCGAGCGCCAAGGGGCTTGGGTTCGACACCGTTGTCATCCCCGACACCCATACGGACGCGGCGGTAGATCCCACCTCGGCCGCCCTGCGCATGACGTATTACGTTCTGGCCACCCGCGCGCGACGTGAACTCCACCTTGCGTACGAGGGCGACACCGAGCCGCCTCTGTGCGCACAGGTTGGGTCCGGCTATTTGCTGCGCGGCTGACGGAAGCCTTGGGCGAGTGGCACCGGGTCCGGCAATGGCCTGAGTGTCGTGACGTGTTGGCCCGGGGTGACGGCTTGACCGGAACGGTGGGCTTCGACAGCACGAGCGCGTTGGGCCACGCCTTCTGTGCTGGAGCCGGGACCGACGCGTGGGCTCGGTTGTGACTGAAGGGTGAAAGGCCTCGGGGGCTCTTCACCCCGCCGTCATGCTGTGAACTAGGTCACAGCCGCCTCCGCTCCGGACCACTCGCCCCGTAACCGCACTCCCACCCCCGGCGTCCCCCGAACCACCCTCTCCCCCTCGCCTCACCCTGGGTAGTCAGCCAAAACGTCTTTGTGGCCGAGGGGTTGGGGGTGAGGGGGTTCGGATTGTCTACGCGCATAGTGTGCCGAGTGGCCTAAACCTGTTGCCCTGGCGGGTTTGTGGGGTCCCTTGACCCGGGTGGGATGGCTCGGTTTCATACCTATCCAGCTGTGCGGGGGGCTCGGGCGCCCGTCGTGAGATCCGCAGGGTGTCCTTGGCGTTCCTGGCGTGCCGCGCCGTCAACTCCCCAGTGTGTGCAGGCGTGTTGACGTGTCTGCCGGCCCGTCCCGATACGTCGCGCGCCACCCCGGAAAGGAAAAAGCCGGTGTCGCAGTTGTTCACCGCAGCTCCCCTTCTCTGCCGTGCCGTCGGGTGCCGGTGGGCGAGGTGAGCCGGCATCGGGGTACGGCCGCACCGGCCGAGGCGGGAGCCGGAGGCGGGCGGGGGCGCAGTATCCGGGCCTCGCTCATCACGCTCGCGGTGGTGCCGGCGACGGCGATGGTCCTGCTGTGGGTCAGTGGTTCGTACGCGCTCTTCGACCAGTGGAACAACTCCAACGACGTCGGACAGGCGGCGAAGACCACCTACGCCCTGCAGCCCGCGGTCGGCGAGTTCCAGAAGGAACGGCAGCTGACGGTCAGCCTGTTGGCCTCGCACGGCAGCCCCGCCGCCCTGGCGGCGCAGCGGCGCCGGACGGACGCCGTGCTCGCCGGGTTCCGCAAGGCGGACGCCGCCTCCGCCGGGGCCGGATCGGCCCAGTACCAGGCCCAGTTGGCCACCGTACGGAAGCGGCTCACCGGGCTGACCACCGAACGGACCGCGGTCGACGACGGGAAGACCACCCGGCAACAGGCCTACACCGTCTACTCCGACGCCGTGTCCTCGGCGCTGAACCTCTTCGGGATGCTCAGCACCGACAGCGGCGACGCGGCCACCGCGGCCGACGCCAGTCACGCGCTGGCGTTCCTGCGCGGCGCCGAGGCGCTCTCGCAGGAGGAGGCGATCCTCAACGGGGTCGCCGCGTCACGGAAGTTGAGCGTCCAGGAGCGGTCGGCGCTGGCGGCCGCCCAGGCCGTCCGGGTCTCCGTGCTGTCCAACGAGGTCGAGCCCTACCTGCCCGCCGAACTGGGCGCCGAGATGGGCAGGACCATGGGCGGTCAGGACTGGGCCGCCATGACGGCCTTCGAGAAGACCGTCGCCTCGGCGTCCGCCGCGCACGACGGCACGATCGCCGTGCCCGCCGTCCCGGCCGCCCGCGCCGCCGCCCCGGGGCGCGTGTCCGGCGCGGTGCAGGCCGTGGAGGGCCAGTTCCTGGTCAAGGTCACCCAGGACTCCGCGCACCGGACCCACCAGGTGCTGGTCAAGGCGATGCTCGGCAGCGCGCTGGCGTTCGTGGCCGTACTCGCCGTGGGCCTGCTGTCCTGGCGCATCACGCGGTCCCTCATCGGCCGGATGTCCGGGCTGCGCGCGGCGACCCTCGAACTGGCCGAGGAGAAGCTGCCCGAACTGATCACCCGGCTGCGCACCCAGGGCAAACGCGCCGAACTCGACGACCTGCCCGAACTCGACTACGGCACCGACGAGTTGGGCAAGGTCGCGGAGGCCTTCAACAGCGCCCAGCGCACCGCCGTGAGCGTCGCGCTGGAGCAGGCCGCGCTGCGCGAGGGGGCGCGGCTGGTCTTCCACAACATGTCCCGCCGTATCCAGCTCCTCGTGCACCGCCAGCTCACGGTGATCGACTCCATGGAACGCAAGGAGCAGGACCCTCAACTCCTCTCCGATCTCTACCGCGTCGACCACCTCGCCACCCGGATGCGGCGCAACGCGGAGAGCCTGACCGTGCTGTCCGGCGCGTCCCCCCGGCGCCGCTGGAAGCAGGCGGTGCCGCTCGCGGAGCTGCTGCGCAGCGCGGTGTCCGAGATCGAGGGCTACACCCGGGTCGTGGTCGAACCCCTGCCGCCCATCGCGGTGTTGGGCCCCGCCGTCGGCGACACGATCCACCTCATGGCCGAACTCATCGAGAACGGCGTGACGTTCTCGCCCCCGCACACCGAAGTCCGGGTCCGCGCACTGCCGGTGGCACAGGGCTACGCCGTCGAGGTGGAGGACCGGGGGCTCGGCCTCTCGGCGGACGAGTACGCGGCGGCCAACGAACTCCTGCACCACCCCAAGGACTTCAGCTTCACCACCCTCGGCGAGGACCCCCGCCTCGGCCTCTTCACCGTCGGCCACCTCGCCCAGCGCCACGGCATCACGGCCAGCCTCCAGGCCTCGTCGTACGGCGGCTCGCTGGCCGTCGTCGTCGTCCCGCACGCCCTCACGGAGTCGGCGGCGGACACGGTGCCGCCGACGCTGGACGCGCGGGCGGAGCGGCATCTGGCGTCGGTCGCGGGGTCGTTGCCGGAGTCGGGAACCGGTTCCGGGACGGGTTCAGGGGCGGGTTCGGGCAGTGGCTCAGGCATGGGCATGGGCTCAGGTATGGGAATGGGCCTGGGCGGCCCGGGTGCGGGCTCGGCCGGCGGTACGGCCACCGGGCCGGTCACCGGTTCGGGGCGCGGCGGGGTGACGGCCGGCGGTATGCCGATGCGCACCCGCACGCGAACCGCGCCCCACACCCAGCCCCAGCCCGCACCCCACGGCCAACCCCAACCCCAACCCGCACCCCACGCCCAGCCCGCGTCCGGCCCGGCGGCACAGGGTGCGCAGTCCGCGGCCGCCGCTTCCCCCCGCGGAGCCGTGCCCTTCCCGCACCCTCGTACCGCCGGAGGGTCCGGAACTCCCTCCGACCCCCACCCGGCCGCCCCTCCCACAGGCCCCCGCACCGGCGGTCCCGGTTCCAGCCGGCTCCCGCGTCGCGTGCGACAGGCCCATCTCGCACCGCAGTTGAGAGAGCGGCCGGACGAGGCGGACGGCGAGCGCGGGGCCGGGCGGGAGGCCGAGCGGCGCCCCGAGCAGGCCCGGTCGATGCTGGCCGCGCTGCGGGACGGAACGCGCCGGGCCCGCGAGCAGGAGGACGTGCCCACGCCCGCCTGGCCCTCGTCGCTGCGCGGAGACACCCCCTGGCCGAACTCACCGCGAGGAGACGCCCCCCGCCCCGCGTCCCCGTCGGCGGAAGCCCCCGCGCCCACCTGGAACACGGCCCCGCCCGAGCGCCGTCAGTTGCCCACCCGTCCCCGTCCGACAAGGAACACCCCATGACTGCGCCCAACACCACGCACGGCGGACTGGCCTGGCTGCTGGACAACCTGATCGAGCGGATCCCCGAGACCCTGCACGCCATCGTCCTGTCCGAGGACGGGCTCCTCGTCGGCTCCTCCGAACGGCTCGCGCAGGAGGACGCCGAGCAACTCGCCGCGATCTCCTCGGGAGTTCACTCGCTCGCGCTGGGCACCAGCCGGCACTTCGGCGGCGGGCGCGTGCAGCAGACCGTCATCGAGATGGACGACCTCTTCCTCTTCGTCACCACCGCCGGCGGCGGCGCCCGCCTCGCCGTCCTCGCCACCTCGCAGGTGGACGTCGGCAACGTCGGCTACGAGATGACCATGGTCGTACGGCAGGTGGGGCAGTTCCTCAGCGCGGCCCCGCGGTTCCCGGAGTACAGCGGCGCGCCCTTCGCGGGTGAGCATGAATGAGACATTGGTCCGAGGAAGACCCGTGGGAGGACGAAGACCCCGCGCTGCTCGTCCGCCCGTACACGGTCACCGGCGGCCGCACCCCGACCTTCCACTCCGGCATCGAGCTGATCACCCTGATCAGCACCGTCCGGCCGCCGACCCGCGACCAGCGCCTCCAGCCCGAACAGAACCGGCTGCTCGCGCTGTGCCGTACGCCCACCGCGCTGGTGGAGGTCGCCGCCCGGCTCGATCAACCCGTCGCGGTCATACGGGTGTTGCTCGATGACCTCCTGGACAACGACCTCGTCTCCGTCTCCCCGCCCGCCGCGGCCGGTACCCCCGACGCCCGTTTCCTCCAGGCAGTGATCGATGGCATACGCAGAATCTGACCGCCGCGCCACCACCGTCGCGCCCAACGCCGCCACCGCCAAGATCCTGGTCGCGGGCGGCTTCGGCGTCGGCAAGACCACGCTCGTCGGCGCGATCAGCGAGACCACGCCGCTGCGCACCGAGGAACTCATCACCGAGGCCAGCGTCGGCGTGGACAACCTCGCCGGGGTGGAGCAGAAGACCACGACGACGGTCGCCATGGACTTCGGCCGGATCACGCTCAGTTCGGCCCTTGTGGTCTATCTTTTCGGCGCCCCGGGGCAGGACCGCTTCTGGTTCATGTGGGACGACCTCTCCCGCGGCGCGCTCGGCGCGGTGGTCCTCGCGGACACCCGCCGCCTGGAGAACTGCTTCCCCTCCGTCGACTTCTTCGAGCACCGCGGCATCCCCTTCGCCGTCGGTGTCAACTGCTTCAACGGCCGCTGCGAGGAGGACCCCGAGGAGATCCGCGCCGCCCTCGACCTCGCCCCCGACATCCCCCTCGTCCTGTGCGACGCCCGCGACAAGGAGTCGGTGAAGACGGTCCTGCTCGCCCTCCTCGAACACGTCATGCGGGGGCTGGCGGCGGAGGCGTCGGCATAGCCGCACGATCAAGCGGTTCTACGGTCATGAAGGCTTCGTCGCCGACACGGCCGTCGCGGTCAGCGTGCCGTCGCACTCCGCGAACTGCCCGTCGTCCAGGGCGACTTGGTGTGCTCCCGCACCCGGCAGCCCGATCACCATCGTCGGATAGATCACCGGCGCCGAACCGGACTCGCAGTAGCCGTCGCCCTCACCCTGCACCTGCACGAAGGTCAGCTTCAGCCAGGCCTGGGCGCCGGGGGCGAGCTTGACGGGGGAGGCGGTACCGACGGGGGTGACCTGGAGGGGGACGTTGAGCTCCGGGGAACCGTTCGCGGCTCCGGCGACGGTGGGGTGCCCCTGGAGGACGCAGGTCTTGCCGCCGGTGTTGGTGAACCGGACGATCGCCGCGCCGGTCCCGGTGCCGGAAGGACGATCGGCGGCTTGATAGGCGGTCGCCTTCAGAGCGGTTGCCGCACAGGCCTTGACCGCGGTTCCGGTGGAGATGGGGGAGGCGGTCGCGGTCGGCGCATCCGACGACCCGTCGGACCCGCTCGCGGCGTCGCCCGGCTGACACGCCGTCATCACCATCGCCGCCGACAACGCGGCCACCGCCAACACGGCCCTACGGATGCTGTTGTTCTCCATGACGTCCCCCGAACTGGTTGTGCACGGGCCGGACTTCGCCGGCGCTCGCGGAGGGAGACAGGTCCGCCGCACCCGGAGTTCCGCCCGCGCACCACCTGTGACGGAACGGTGACGCTCAGTCGAAGCTGGCGAAATAGGCCGCCGCCATGTCCTCGTCCCCGTGCCCCTGCGCCGCCGCCCGCGCGAACCGTTCCGCGCCCGCGGCCGCCACGTCCAGCCGTACGCCGTTCGCCGCGCCCGCCTGCACGATCAGCCGGGCGTCCTTCTCCGCCGTGGTGACCGCGAAACTCGCCGGTGTCAGTTGGTCGTTGAGGATGGCGGCCGACTTGGCGTGCAGGTAGCCCATGTCGAGCGGGCCGCCCGCGATGAGGTCGAGGAAGTCCTGCGGGTTCACATCCAGGCCCTTGGACAGGGCCAGCGCCTCGCCCGCCGCGTTCGTCACCGCGAGCACCCAGCTGTTGGCGACCAGCTTCAGCCGGGTCGCCGTGGCCGCCGCGCCGTCCTCGCCGACCCACATCGTGCGGGCGCCGACCGCGTCGAAGACCGGGGTCACCGTCGCGCGGCCGGACTCCGGGCCCGCCGCCAGGACCGTGAGCTGACCGGCCTCGGCGGGCTGGCGGGTGCCGAGGACGGGGGCGTCGTAGAAGACGAGGTCGTGGCGGTTCGCGAACTCGGCCAGTTCGCCCACCGATTCGAGGCTCGACGTCGTCGACTGCACCCACGCGGCGCCGGGTCGCAGGACGGGCGCGGCCTCGCGCATCACGTCGAGGACGGCGTCGCCGTCGTAGAGCATCGTGAGGATGACGTCCGCGTCGCGCACGGCGTCCGCCACCGTGTCACGGACGTGCGCGCCGTCGGCGGACAGGGGCTCGGCCTTGGCGCGGGTGCGGTTCCAGGCATGCACGGTGTGACCGGCCCGGGCGAGATTGCGGGCCATCGCGGCGCCCATGATGCCGGTGCCCAGGACGCCTACGGTGAGCTTCTCGGTGGTCATGACTCGGCTTTCGTCCTCGACGGTGTTGTCGAGGACCACCCTGCCAGGGTGACGCGCGCCCGGCCTCCCGGCGGGGCGCGCGGCGCCCGTCAGCCCGTGACCGTGAACCAGGTCGAGCGGGACTTCTGCCACTCCTCGTGAGTGAGGTCCTTCGCCTCGGTGCCGTCGCCGTAGAGGTCGGCCGCGCCGTCGTCGGTGATCAGTTGGGCGCGGGCGCCCGCGGCCGTCAGGTCCGGTACGTCCACGACCGCCTCCCAGGCGCCGGGGTCGGTCGTCGGCAGGTCGCGCAGCTTGACCGGCCGGTCGGCCGCGTTGCCGGTCCAGGAGTAGAGGGCGTACGGGTCGGAGTTGTCGTCGGCGGCCCAGGAACCGGCGACGATCAGGTACTGGTTCGCCGCGTTCTTGCGGATGTCGCGCACCGAGAGGCCGCCGAGGTCCAGCTCGATCGGCGTGCCGAAGGTCGCCGCCGTGCCGTTCGCCACCACCTTGTCGATGTTGGTGACCGGGACCAGGAGCGCCTTGCCGCCTGCCACCGCCGGAGCGAGCGGCGCGCGGAAACCGAGGTACGCCGTGGTCGTGGAGCCGGGCGCGAACTCCAGGCCCTCCACGTTGAACCCGTCGATCTCCTTGGGGACTTGACCGTCCGCCGTGCCCGCCGCGAAGCCGTACCGGTTGCCGTTCGCCTTGTCCCACGCCACCAGGTTGTCGCGCAGCTTGCCGTACGAACTGCCGTAGGACAGCGCCGTGTTGGCACCTGTGCCGGTCACCTTCGTGGTGAAGACCGTGTTCCGGGCCGACTTGTACTCGCCGTCCTTGTTGTTGCCCAGCGAACCGGTCCAGTAGATCGTGTCGCCGACGCGGGCCGCGCCCTCGATGTCGATCTCCTTGGACACGTCGATGTCGTCGCTGAAGTCCCAGGTCTTCACCGGCGCGCCGGACGCCGAACGGTCGTACAGGCGAAGGACGTTGGACTCGTCGTCCGCTACGACGACATAGCCGCCGCCCACGTCGACCGCGGCGGAGGCGTCGCTGGAGCCGGTGAAGTAGCGGGTGTCGGCGGGCTGTTGGACCGATGCCGAGGCCGCGTAGTGCAGGGTCTTCGTCGCCGTCTTGCCGCCCAGGCCCGTGACCTTCACCGTCAGGTCCGTGTAGCCCTGCGCGGCCGCCGCGACGGCGAGTTGGCGGGTGGCGCCGGTGCCGGAGACGGTCACCGCGCTCGTCGGTGCCACGGACGTCTTGCTGCTCTTGCTCGCCGCGACCGTCAACGCGCCGACGTCCGCGCCGCTCTGAGCGACCGTCACCTGGACCGTCGGGTCGCCGACCGCGCCCACCGCGCCCGACAGGTACGTGGCCGAGAGGGAGATGGTCGGTGTGCCGTAACTCGCCGCGTGCGCCGGGCTGTTGCCGCCCAGGCTCAGGGCGGCGAGGGCGAGGCAGCTGCCCGCCACGGCGACCGTCCTGCGCCCGCTGGTGAAAACGTAGTCCTGCACTGGGACCCCTTCGTCGGCTCGGTGTCGACGAGAAGGCTCAGCGGACTTCACCAACTCCGCGGGGTGTGGGCAGGTCCTGGGGGTGAACAACTGCGGACGGGCCGAGGGAGCGCTCCATCACCCGGGCCAGGTGACGGGTGAAGACCTCCTGCGTGTCGGGGGTCAGCATGCGCAACGCCACCAGCGCGGTGATCACGACGTCGCACAGTTCCGCCTGCACGTCGTCCCAGGTGTGGGTGACGCCCTTGCGCTGGTTCTGGCCGGTCGCCCCGATCACCGCCTCGGCGACCTCACCGACCTCCTCGGACAGTTTCAGCATGCCCAGGAGCAGGCCCTCGCGGCCGCCGAAGGGCTGGCCGGCCTCCACCCAGGTGCACAACTCGTCGATACCGGACCAGAGTTCGGGGGACTGGTCGTTCTGCTCGCTCATGGGCCCAGCCTGCCATCACCGACCCACTCGTCCGCCCCACTCGTCACTCGTCGAACAGCGTCTCCTGCCCGAACTCCGCCGCCTCCCGCACCCGCCTGTTCCGCAGGCCCACCACCACGGCCGTGGCCGCCCCCGTCACCGCGAGCGCCGCCGGGACCATCCAGCCCCGGTTCACCGCGTGCCCCAGCGCGTGGTCCAGGGAGAGGCGGCCCGGGCCCGTGACCGCGAGGCCGGCCGCGGTCAGGGCGAGGGAGGCCGCGTACTCGTAGCCGCCGGCCGCCGCGAAGAAACCGTTGGGCGCGTGCACGGCGGCCGCTCCCGTCATCGCGCCGGCCGCCGCCGCGCCCGCCGCCGGGGTCGCAAGACCCAGCGCGAGCAGCGCGCCGCCGCCCGCCTCGGAGAGGCCCGCCAGCACGGCGCTCTGCTTGCCGGGGGAGTACCCCATCGCCTCCATGGCCGCGCCGGTGCCCTCGATCCCGCCCCCGCCGAACCAGCCGAACAGCTTCTGCGCGCCGTGCGCGGCCAGCACGCCGCCGGTACCCAGCCGGAGCAGCAGCAGGCCCAGATCTTGTCGGTCGTAACAGGTCACGGTGACTCCCTGAACAGGCGGCGGGGACGGTCCCTCCACCGTCGCACCCCGGGTGCCCGGCGGGCGGATTCGCGCGGCCGTTCGGGTGGCGGGGTCCCGGGAACGGTGTGAGTCTGACCGGCATGACGATTCAGCCAGCCAAACTCAGCGATCCCGCCGTCCGGGCGTTCGTCAGCGCCGTCAACGCCCACGACCGCGACGCCTTCCTGGCGCTGCTCGCGCCCGACGCGACGATGGCGGACGACGGCACCGACCGTGACCTCACCGACTGGATCGACCGGGAGATCTTCTCCTCCCACGGCCACATGGAGGTCGACCGGGAGTCGAACGGCGGCCGGGCCCTCGTCGCCAACTACTCCAACGACACCTGGGGCGAGATGCGCACCGCGTGGCGTTTCACGGTCGGCGACGACGGCAGGATCGCCCGCTTCGAGACGGGCCAGGCCTGACCGCCGTAGAAAACCCGCCGTGGAAAGCCGAAAAGCCCTTGCCCTGAAGTGCGCTTCAACTCCTAGTGTCCACAGGCATGGAGACCAAGTCGAACATCAGGACCCTCGGACGCAGTGGCATCGACGTGAGCGCTCTCGGCTTCGGCTGCTGGGCGATCGGCGGTGAGTGGCAGGACGCGAGCGGGCAGCCGCTCGGCTGGGGCAAGGTCGACGACGAGGAGTCCGTACGGGCGGTCCGGCGCGCCCTCGATCTGGGCGTGACGTTCTTCGACACCGCCGACACCTACGGCGCGGGGCACAGCGAACGCGTCCTCGGCCGCGCGCTCGGCAAGCGCCGGGACGACGTCGTCCTCGCCACCAAGTGGGGCAACGTCTTCGACGAGGACACCCGCACCCTCACCGGCTCCGACGACTCCCCGGAGTACGCCCGCCGCGCGCTCACCGCGTCCCTGGAGCGCCTGGACACCGATCACATCGACCTGTACCAACTCCACCTGTCCGACGCCGACTTGGAGCGGGCCGCCCAACTCCGGGACCAGTGCGAGGAGTTCGTACGGGAGGGCCTGATCCGCGCCTACGCCTGGAGCACCGACGACCCGGCCCGCGCCGCCGTGTTCGCCGAGGGGGAGCACTGCGCGGCCGTACAGCACGCGGCGAACGTGTTGCAGGACGCCCCCGAAATGTTCGCCCTGTGCGAGGAGTTGGGCCTGGCCAGCATCAACCGCAGCCCGCTCGCCATGGGCCTGCTCACCGGAAAGCAGGCGCCGGGGCGGGAGTTGGAGGCCGGCGACATCCGCAACACGCCCCCGGCGTGGATGCAGGGCTTCAAGCAGGGCGCGGGCGCCGACGAGGACTACGTGGCCCGCGTGGAAGCCCTGCGCGAGATCCTGACCTCCGAGGGCCGCACCCCGGCCCAGGGCGCCCTCGCCTGGCTCTGGGCCCGTAGCCCCCGCACCGTCCCGATCCCCGGCTTCCGCTCGGTCACGCAGGCCGAGCAGAACGCGGGCGCGATCGCCAAGGGGCCGCTCACCGCGGGGCAGTTGGCGGAGGTCGACCGCGTACTCGGGCGCTAAGCGGCCCGACGGGACCACGATGCTGTCGGCGAGTCCGGCGCAGCAGGGTACCTAGCCGAAAAAGTGTGACACTTCTGGCGAAAGTGTCACACTTTTCGGAGGTACATGGCCCCGGCCCGCTGGCGGGCGCGACGGCCTGATTGTCGCGGGCCTGGCTCAGTAACCCTGGTTGCCGTGTTCCGCGTACTGCTGCTGAGGTGCGAACTGGCCGCTTCGGCCCTGCTCGGTCAGCGTGATCTGGCCGGCCTTGATGGTCGCCAGGCGCGGCGCGCGGCGGGCGATCGACGAGTCGTGGGTGACCATGATGAAGGTCAGCCCGTACTCGTGCCAGAGGCCTTCGAGCAGGCCCATGATGTCGTCGCGGGTGCCCTCGTCGAGGTTGCCGGTGGGCTCGTCGGCGAGGAGGACCTTCGGCTTCTTCACCAGCGCGCGGGCGATCGCGACGCGCTGCTGCTGGCCGCCGGAGAGTTCGGACGGGGCGTGCTTGAGGCGGTCGCCGAGGCCCACCGAGGTCAGCGCCTCGGCCGCCCGCTCGCGGCGCTCGGCCGGCTTGACGCCGAGCGGGACGAGGGCCGTCTCGACGTTCTCCTGCGCGGTGAGCGTCGGGATGAGGTTGAAGGACTGGAAGATGATGCCGATCTTCTCGGCCCGCAGCCGGGTCAGCTTCGCCTCGCTGATGGTGGCGAGGTTGACGCCGTCCAGCTCGACACTGCCCTCGGAGGGCCGGTCCAGGCCGCCGATCATCTGCAGCAGCGTCGACTTGCCGCCGCCGGTGGGGCCCTGGATGACGAGCTGGTCGCCGTCCTCGATCGTGAGGTCGACGCCCCGCAGCGCCTCGACCGTCTCCTTGCCCCGCGAGTAGCGCTTGGTCACGCCGGTGAGCTTGTACATGGGATCTCCGTCGATACGTCTGTGAAGAAGAGGGTCGGGGCGCCGCCGCCCGGGGGGAACGGTGGCGGCGCCCCGGTTCAGGGGGTGCGGCGCGGTCGGCTACGACACGCTGCGCAGCGCGTCCGCCGGACGCATCCGCGACGCACGCCAGCCGCCCATCGCGCCGGCGATCAGGCCGCCGGTGACGGCCAGGCCCACCGCGAGGGCGATCGTGGTCAGCGAGACCGGCGCGTTCAGGGCGATCTCCAGGGTGTTGGAGGTGGCCTGCTGGCCGGGGCCGCCTTGGCCGCCGCCACCGGGGCCGCCGCCCATGCCGCCACCGCCGGTGGAGGTGGAGCCGAGCTGCGCGGTCAGCTTGGGGCTGATCGCGGTGACCGTGTAGGCCGCCAGCAGGCCGAGGGCGATACCGAGACCGCCGCCGATCAGACCGTTGACCATGGACTCGCCGACGACCTGCCGGGTCACCTTGCGGCTCGGCCAGCCGAGCGCCTTCAGCGTGCCGAACTCACGCACCCGGCGGGACACCGCCGAGGAGGTGAGCAGCGCGGCGACGAGGAACGCGGCGATCAGCACCGCGATCGACAGCCACTTGCCCACGCTGGTCGCGAGGTTGGAGGCGGTGGACAGCGAACCGGAGACCGTGGACGCGAGGTCGGCGGAGGTGGTGACCGTCGTACCCGAGATGTTCTTCTGGATGGTGGTCTTGACGGCCGAGATCTGCTTGGAGTCGGTCGCCTTGACGTAGATCGTGGTGACCTTGTTCTTCGAGTCGCCCAGCGTCTGCGCCTGCTTCAGCGGGACGTACACGTCGATCGTGGACTCGCTGCTGTTGGGCGTCGCGATGCCGATGACGGTGAACTTGGTGCCGGAGATCGAGAAGGTCGAACCGACCTTGTACTTCTTCGACTTGGCGTACGACTTGCTGACGACCGCGACCTTCGCGTCGGTCTGCGCGGTCGTGAAGGTCTTGCCGGTGGTGATCTTCGACGTGGACAGCGGGCCCAGCGTCTGGTTGGTGACGTCGATACCCGCGACCGAGTACGAGTTCACGTTGAAGTTGGCGCCGCCGCCCTGCACCTGGGGCTGCCCGGTGCTGGTGCCGCCGCCCGTGCCGCCGCCGGGGCCGCCCTGCTGCGAACCGGAGGAGGAACCGGACGTGGTGGAGGACTTGGCCTTGCCCTGGGTGAAGGAGCCGTCGACCTTGGTGACGTTCAGGGTGAGCGCGCCGACCGCGGCGGACACGCCCTTCTGCGAGCCGACCTTGGTGACCAGGGAGGACGCGAGGGCCTGACCGCCCTGCGTGTTCACCCGGTCCGAGCTCTGCGAGCTGCTGCTGGAGGAGGTGGCGCCGAACTTGAAGCTGGGACCCTGCGAGCTGCCGGCCTTGGGGGCCGACTGCGCCTTGGTCACGGTCATGTCAGTTCCGAGACCGTAAAGAGACTTGAGGACCTTGTCCTGAGCCTGATTCATGCCGGCCGACACCGAGTTGACGGTGATGACCAGCGCGATACCGAGCGCCAGACCCATCGCGATGACCAGGGCCGCCTTCTTGCGACGGCTCAGCTCGCGCTTGAGATAGATGCCAAACATCCCATTCCCCAAAGGTTCTTGGCGCCCGCTGTGGGCGCGGCCACAAGCTATGGAGGAACCTTTGAGTCGACCTGAGTAAAGGATGTGTCTGGCCTGAGAAAAAGAGGCCCGAAATCAGAATTGCGTCAGACAGCTCATTCCTAAGCTGCCGAGGGCTTCCTGCCAGGAAACCCCTGTTCAATGGCTTGCTGGCATGGGCCGTCGATCATCCTTTCGACGCCTCGCGACGGACCCCGCCGTGCACGCCCGCCCCCTCATTTTGTACGGTCCCGGGATGCGCGATTCCTCTCGGCTCACCCGGCGTGCCGCTCTCGGCCTGACCGCCGCCGCTCTTCCTCTGGCGGCGGCGACCCCCGCGTCCGCGGCGACCGCGATAGGCGGTGAGCGACTGGCCCGCGACGGGATCCAGGCCGGCGACGCCTCCACGCTGCCCAAGAAACTCACCGCCCGCGCCTGGCTGATCGCCGACCACAAGACGGGCGAGGTGCTCGCCTCGTACCGCGCGCACCAGCGGCTCGCGCCCGCCTCCACGCTGAAGATGCTGTTCGCCGACACCGTGCTGGGGAAGTTCGAGCGGACCCGCACCTACCGGGTCACCGACGCAGACCTCGCCGACGTCCCCTCCGGCTCCAGCCTGGTCGGTGTGAAGCCCGGAATCCTGTACAGCGTCCACCAGTTGTGGCAGGGCGTCTTCCTGCGCTCGGGCAACGACGCCGTGCACGTGCTGGCCCACATGAACGGCGGGATCGCCGCGACGGTCGCCGAGATGCAGGCCAAGGCGAAGGACCTCCAGGCCCTGGACACGCACGTGGTGAGCCCGGACGGCTTCGACCACCCCGGCCAGGTCTCCTCGGCGTACGACCTCACGCTCTTCGCCCGGCACGGGCTGCACGACGACGACTTCAGCGCGTACTGCTCGACCCGGACCGCGAACTTCCCGGCCGGCGGCAAGAAGACCTTCCAGATCCAGAACACCGACCGCCTGCTCAGCGGCGCGTACGGCCTGCGCCCGTACCCAGGGATCATCGGCGTGAAGAACGGCTACACCAGCCACGCCGGCAACACCTTCACCGGCGCCGCCACCCGCGGCGGCCGCACCCTCCTGGTCACCGTGATGCACCCCGCGAACGGCGGCAACGAGGTCTACAAGGAGACCGCCGCACTGCTCGACTGGGGCTTCGGCAAAGGGAGTTCGGCCCGGGCGGTGGGCACGCTGGTCGAGCCGCTGAGCGAGGGCGGGGCCACCGCGAGCCCGACGCCGTCGGGTGCCAAGGGTGCGCCGGGAGCCTCCGGGAGCGCCGCCTCCTCCTCGTCGGACGGCGCCTCGCCCTGGCCGATGCTGGGCGGCGCGGCGGGGGCGGTCGCGGTGCTCACGGGCGGCGCGTTCGCGCTGCGCCGGCGGCGGGCGGCCGTAGCGGCGGCCAAGTCCCAGGAGCTCGACGGGAGTTGATGTGACGCGACAGCCGCTCCACGGTCCGGTGCGTAACCCGCGGTCCCACGCGGGCTCCACCCCCACCCGGGCCGTGGAACGACTGTCGCCTCTCCCCCCTCGGATTGGCCTGCGGAACCAAGAGCTCCGCCAGTGCGGAACCCTTGTGCTCCAAGTGTGAAGCTTTGATGGAGAGAGTTGAGCATAAGTCAGTAACCGGCCGCAATGGTACGGACGGTCAAATTCCGTTTGTGCAACTTGCCCTAGCCGCGCCCGACATACGGCATCGCGGTCGCCAGCACCGTCGCGAACTGCACGTTCGCCCCCAGCGGCAGCTCCGCCATGTGCCGAACGGTGCGCGCCACATCGGCGACATCCATCACCGGTTCCGGGGTTACCACCCCGTTGGCCTGCAGCGCACCGGTCTCCATCCGTGCCGTCATGTCGGTCGCCGCGTTCCCGATGTCGATCTGCCCGACCGCGATCGAGTACGGCCGCCCGTCCAGCGACAGCGACTTGGTGAGCCCCGTCAGCGCGTGCTTGGTGGCGGTGTAGGCCACGGACTGCGGCCGAGGCGTATGAGCGGAAATGGACCCGTTGTTGATGATCCGCCCGCCCTGCGGCACCTGCTCCTTCATCCGCCGGTACGCCGCCTGCGCACACAGGAACGCCCCGTTGAGATTGGTGTCCACCACATGCCGCCAGGCGTCGTACGACAACTCCTCGACCGGTACCCCACCGGGCCCGAAGGTCCCCGCGTTGTTGAACAGCAGATCCACCCGCCCGAACCGCTCCACGGCCGCGTCGAACAGCCCGTCCACGTCCTCCGGCCGCGCCACGTCCGTCGCCACGGCGAGGGAGGCGCCCTCAGGCACCAGCGCGGCGGTCTCCTCCAGCGGTTCGGCGCGGCGGCCGGCCAGTGCCAACGACCAGCCCGCGCGCAGCAGTTCCACGGCGACCGCGCGCCCGATGCCGGATCCGGCGCCGGTCACCACGGCGATCTTCGACGATTCCTCAGCGTTCATGGCCGCAGCCTACGAGTCACCCCTCCTGCGGGTACCGCACCCCGATCCGCTCCCGCACCGCGTCCAGCGTCCGCATCACCGCGAGGGTCCCCTCCAGCGGCACCAGCGGCGACTCGGTCTCCCCGGCCCGCACCGCCCGCATCACCTCGGACGCCTCGTGGCGCAACGTGTTGCGCGGCCCGTCCGCCGGGTCGAGCACGAACTCCTCGGGGTCGCGCCCGTCCCGGTGCAGCACGAACCGCTCCGGGTGGAAGAAGCCGTCCGGGATGTCGATCCGCCCCAGCGATCCGGTCACCGACGCCGAGGTCCCCGTACCGCCGACGATCGAGCAGTGCAGCGCGGCCAGCGCCCCGCTGTCCCAGGAGAACAGGGCCGCCGTCTGCAGATCGGCACCCTCGGGGGAGAGCACGGCCGACGCCTTGACGTCCGTGGGCTCACCGAGCAGCAGATGCGCGAACGACACCGGGTACACCCCGAGGTCCAGCAGCGCGCCCCCGCCCTGCGCCGGATCACGCAGCCGGTGTGAGGGCGGAAAGGGCCCCGCGAGCCCGAAGTCGGCCTGGATCGTGCGGACTTCACCGATGGCACCATCGTCGACCAGCGACTTCAGCCGACGTACGAGCGGATTGCAGTACATCCACATGGCCTCCATCAGGAAGCTGCCACGCGCCCTCGCCAGTTCCACGAGCTCGGCGGCCTCGCGGGAGTTCAGGGTGAAGGCCTTCTCGACGAGCACGTTCCGCCCGGCCTCCAGACAGAGACCGGCCGCCGTGCGATGCGCCGAGTGCGGGGTGGCGACGTAGACGACATCGATGTCCGCGTCGTTCGCCAGCGCGTCCCAGCCGCCGTAGGCCCGCTCGATCCCGAACCGTTCCGCGAAGGCCTTCGCCGAGGCCTCCGTGCGCGAGGCCACCGCGACCAGCTCGGCGTCCGGCAGATCGACGAGCTCCGCCGCGAACGCGGCCGCGATCCCACCCGTGGCCAGGACTCCCCAGCGCACCCTCTGTTCCGTCATCGCGGCCCCACCCTCGCTCACCAGACCCTCGGCACCCTGTACGAGCTGAGAGCATAGGTGGCGGATCACTCGGAGAGGGAGGGGCACATGCCCGAGCAGGGGGCGCAGACGCCGGCCGTGCCGCAGTCCGCCGTACCGTCGTCACCGTCACCGTCACCGTCATCGCTCAAGGCGACCCGTCGCGCGGGCCTCCTCATGATCCTCGTCCTCGGCGGCCTCACGGCGACCCCGCCGCTGTCGATGGACATGTACCTCCCCGCGCTCCCGGCGGTCACCCGCTCCCTGCACGCACCCGCCGCGACCGTCCAACTCACGCTCACCGCCTGCCTCGCGGGCATGGCGCTGGGCCAGCTGGCGGTGGGTCCGATGAGCGACAAGTGGGGCCGCCGACGCCCACTGCTGACGGGCCTGGCCGTCTACGTCGTCGCGACCGCCCTGTGCGCGATCGCGCCGAACGTCGAGTCCCTGGTCGCCTTCCGACTGGTCCAGGGCCTGGCGGGCGCGGCCGGAATAGTGATCGCGAGGGCGGTCGTACGCGACCTGTACGACGGCGTGGCGATGGCCCGCTTCTTCTCCACCCTGATGCTGGTCTCCGGGGTGGCACCGATCGTCGCGCCGCTGGTGGGCGGCCAGATCCTGCGGGTCACGGACTGGCGGGGCGTGTTCGTGGTCCTGACGTTCGTCGGCATGGCGCTCGCGGTCCTCGTCTGGACCCGCCTCCCCGAGACCCTCGCCCCGGCGGACCGCCACGCGGGCGGCACGGCGGAGGCCCTGCGCGGCATGCGCGCCCTCCTGGCCGACCTCCCCTTCACGGGCTACATGCTCACGGGCGGCTTCTCCTTCGCCGCGCTGTTCGCGTACATCTCGGCGTCCCCCTTCGTCGTCCAGGAGATCTACGGCGCGACCCCGCAGACCTTCAGCCTCCTCTTCGGCATCAACTCGGTGGGCCTGGTGGCAGTGGGCCAGATCAACGGCAAGCTGCTGGTGGGCCGGGTCTCGATGGACAAGGTCCTGGGCGCGGGCCTGGCGGTGGTGGTGCTGGCGGCGACGGCGCTGCTGCTGATGGCGACGGGTGTGTTCGGCGAGGTGGGCCTGGTCCCGGTGGCGGCGGGCCTCTTCGTCCTGATGTCGGCGATGGGCGTGACACTCCCCAACGCCCAGACCCTGGCGCTGATGCGCACGCGCCACTCGGCGGGCTCCGCGTCCGCGCTGCTGGGCACGTCGTCCTTCCTGATCGGCGCGGTGGCGTCCCCGTTGGTCGGCATCGCGGGCGAGCACACGGCCGTCCCGATGGCGGTTGTCCAACTGGTGGCCGCACTGGTGGCGGTGGCCTGCTTCGTGGGAATGTGCCGTCCTTGGAACACACGTACGACCGCGGAGGGAGTGGGGAGCTGAGCGCCCCGAGACTGCGCAACGACACCCCGGAAAAGGCCGGCCTCGACCCCGAGGAACTCCGCCACCTGATCCGGCAGGCCCACGACCTCACCACCGGCGACCGCCCCTGGGCGGCGGGCACCGTCGTGGTGGCCGGCCGCGGCCCGGTGATCGCCGTGGAGGAGGCGGCGGGCTGGGCCGTACGGTATTCGGCCTACGACCCGGAGACCGACCGGGGCGTCGAACTACCCCCTGCCTCCCGCGTCCCGACGACGGTCGACACCCCCTTCGACCTGGCTTCCGTGACCAAGCTGTTCACGGCGGTGGCGGCGATGCAGCAGATCGAGCGGGGCACGCTGGGCATCGACGCGAGGGTGGGCGCGTACCTGCCGGACTTCCGGGCCGCGGCCCGCCACGGCATCACCGTCCGCCAGCTCCTCACCCACACCTCGGGCCTGCGCCCCGAACTCCCGCTCTACGACTGTGCCGACGACGCCGAACGCCTGTCGATGCTCCGAACGGAGGCGCCGGTGGGGGAGCCGGGCGAGTACGTCTACTCGGACCTGAACCTCCTCCTGCTCCAGTTCGTCCTGGAACGCATCAGCGGCCGCACGCTCGATGTCCTCATCCACGACGGCATCACCCGCCCGCTGGGCATGACGTCCACGGACTTCGGCCCGTGCCCCGGCGCGGCGGCGACCGAGGACCAGCGCCGGCCGTGGGCCAAGGTGGACCGGGGGATGCTGCGGGGTGTCGTCCACGACGAGAACGCGTGGGCGCTGGGTGGCGTGGCTGGTCACGCGGGCCTCTTCTCGACGGGGCGCGACCTGGCGATCTTCTGCCGCACGTTGCTGGCGGGGGGTTCCTACGGCCCGGCCCGCATCCTGGGATCCGACTTCGTGGAGCTGCTGCTGACCCCGCCTGGGCTCGGCTTCGGGGTCGATCAGGCTTGGTTCATGGGGGAGTTGGCGGGGCGGGGGGCGGTGGGGCACACGGGGTTCACGGGGACGTCGGTGGTGCTGGATCCGGCTACCGACACGTTTTTGGTGTTGCTGGCGAACACGGTGCATCCCCGGAGGCGGGGGGCGGACAGTGGGCCGCGGGCGGCGGCGGGAACTCGGGTGGCTCGGGCGGTGAGGGGCTGACGCCGGGTTCTCCGGTGGCAGGGTGGGGCGGCGTTTTTGAGCCGAGCTCTTCATCGCCCCGCCATGGGTGGTGGGTGGGCATAGGCCTGGGGGTCTGGGGGCGGAGCCCCCAGGGACCTCGGCTGGAACTCCGGGGCACTTAGAATCGGCGGGTGGACGACCCCGTGGCCCCGGCCGAAACCCTCCGTACCGCACTGGCCCGCCTGCTCGACGGGCTTCCGCCCAGGCAGGCCTCCGGGGCTGTGGAGCGGTTGATCGCCAATTACAGGGGGGCCACCCCGACCGACGCCCCGATCCTGCGGGACCGCGCGGACGTGGCGGCCTACGCGGCGTATCGGATGCCGGCGACCTTCGAAGCCGTACGTTCCGCACTGGACGCCTTCGCGGACGCCGTACCCGAGTGGGCCCCGGAAGGGCACGTGGATGTAGGCGGCGGGACCGGCGCCGCCATCTGGGCCGCGGCCGCGACCTGGGACGGTGACCGCCCGGTGACCGTCCTCGACTGGGCCGAGCCCGCACTCGCCCTGGGCAAGGAGATCGCCGCCGCCAACCCGGCACTGAGCAGGGTCAGTTGGCAGCGCGCCCGCATCGGCTCCGCGCTCACCCTCGACCCCACCGACCTCGTCACCGTCTCCTACGTCCTCAACGAACTCACCGCCCCCGACCGCACCGCCCTCGTCGACGCCGCCGCCTCCGCGGCCCAGGCGGTCGTGATCGTCGAGGCAGGCACCCCCGCCGGTTACGCCCGCGTCATCGAGGCCCGGGACAGACTGATCGCAGCCGGTTTCCACATCGCCGCCCCCTGCCCCCACAGCGCCGCCTGCCCGATCACCCCCGGCGAGGACTGGTGCCACTTCTCGGCACGGGTCAGCCGTTCCTCCCTGCACCGCCAGGTCAAGGGCGGCTCCCTGCCGTACGAGGACGAGAAGTTCAGCTACGTGGCCGCCGCCCGCTTCCCCGTCGAACCCGCACCCGCCCGCGTCGTACGCCGCCCGCAGATCCGCAAGGGCCAGGTGCTCCTCGACCTCTGCGAGACCGACGAACAGCTGCGCCGCACGACGGTCACCAAACGCCACGGCGACCTGTACAAGGCGGCACGGAACGTGAGCTGGGGAGACCCCTGGCCGGAAAAAGCGTGACACTTCCGCCGAAACTGTCACACGTGTGTCTCGTCCCACCCACCCCGGATACGAGGTCCCGCCTCTCAGGGCGCAGGATGGTGGGACCATAGGGGAAGTTCTCCGCACAACGGCAGGGCACGACGGCAAGACGGCAAGGCGACAACAGCAGGGCGAGGAGATAGATGAGCGCGACGTTCGGTGGCCGGACCGGTCGGCAGGGCAAACTCTCCTCGTGGCTGCGCGGACGCCGCCCGCAGGAGGCCCCCGACGACGGCAGCGGACGCGAGGCGCTGCTGCTGGCCGCCGCCGAGGCGGGACTCCCGCTCGCGCCCGCCGCGCACCCCGCCCCGGGCTACCGATGTTCGTGCGACCGTGTCGGCTGCCCCACCCCGGCCCGCCACCCCGTGTCGTTCGCCTGGCAGACGCAGTCCACCACCGACCGCGCCCAGATCGAGCGCTGGGCCCGCCACCAGCCGCAGGCCAACTTCATCACCGCGACCGGCATGGTCAACGACGTCCTGGACGTCCCCCTCGAAGCGGGCCACGAGGCGCTGGAGCGGCTGCTCGCCGCCGGTGTCGAGGTCGGCCCGGTCGCCGCGAGCGACGACGGACGGCTCCTCTTCTTCACCCTCACCCGCGGCACCCCCGAGGACGAGGACGAGTGGTGGCCGTGCGAACTGGACTGCCACCCCGAGACGATGGACGAACACCCCGGCCTGCGCTGGCACTGCCGCGGCTCCTACGTCCTCGTCCCCCCGGCCCAACTCCCCGGTGAGAACCAGTCGGTTCACTGGGTACGCGGCCCCGAGCACCCCCTGCCCGACCCGCTGACCCTCCTCGAAACCCTCACGGACGCCTGCGCCCGCCATGCCGGCGCGGAGCCGGACCACGCGAACTCGGCCTGGCCGCTGGGCCGTTGACCTCCTGAGGTCAGCCGCCCTGCGCCGAGGTCAGCCCCTCGATCCGCCCCAGCACCGACACCTTCCCGCCCCGCTTGGGGTCCAACGCCACCTCGTTGGAGATGAGTTGGAGGGTGAGGGACTGCTCCACCTCACCCGTCGTCAGCGCCTGCACGTCCTTGTTCTGCGTCGGCACCGAGGTGCCCTCGGCGGCGGTCTCCTTCTGGAAGTACCGCGTGGTGAAGAACACCAACGCCCCGCCGTCCGCCGTACGCAACGCCAGCGGCGCGTAGTCACCGCTCGTCAGCGGCTGGTCGAGGAACTGCACGGCCAGCCCCGGCTTGGTGGCCTTCTCCCGGTCCGCCCGCCACCCACTGGTGTGCGCGCCGTCCGCGAAGGCGGTCCCACCACTCTTCAGATACGTCGCGTAGCTCTGGCTCAACTCGCCCGGCGCGACGGCCAGTTCGCCCGAGTCCGCCGGTACGGCCTCGGCCCAGCCGTCCTTGTCGGTCCTGAACTTCGGTACGGCACTGGGCGCGAGCAGCGTCAGATACGCCACCTGCCAGGGCTCGGCGAGGTCGTTGCGCGTGAAGACCAGCAACCACCGGGCCGCGCCACCCTTGTTGGCGGCGGCGTCGGCCACGAACCAGCGCGGCCAGCCGGCCTTCTTCGGGATGGTGAACTTCGCGTCCGTCAGCTCCAGCGGCGAGTGATTGGCGTTCCCGGACGGCGAGTTGGTGTGCCCCGCCTTCAGGCGTGCCGCGTCGATGTCACCGAGCGCGCCAGTGACATGAGCGGCGTCCAGGGAACTGTCGTACGCCTTGTCGGCCGCGTTGTACGCGGTCGTGAACTGCTGGAGCGCCGTCGCGGCCTCGGCGCGGGTGGTGGCTGGCAGCACCTCCCGCTCGCCGTGCACCACCACGCAACCGCTCGCCGTCAGCGACAAAGCGGTCACCGAGGCCGCTATCAGTACGCGCCGGTCAAGCCTGCGGAGCCTTCGAGGGCTGCGATCCCTGCTCATCAGGTGTCTTCACCTTCCCCTTCCCGGAGGCGAACCCTACCGGGGCGAAGAACAGGGCGAGCGTGGGGACCAGGTACAGCAGCCACACCGTGATCTGCAGGACGGTCGGGTCCGGCTGGAAGTTGAAGACACCCTTCAGGAGGGTGCCGTACCAGCTGTCCGGCGGGATCGTGTCACTGATGTCGAACGCCAGCTTCGTCAGCCCCGGAAGCCAGTCGGCCTCCTGCAGGTCGTGGAAGCCGTACGCCAGTACACCCGCGGCCACGACGACCAGCATCGCCCCGGTCCAGGTGAAGAACTTCGCGAGGTTGATCTTCAGCGCCCCGCGATAGAACAGCCACCCCAGGAACACCGCCGTGGCCAGCCCCAGTCCTACGCCGACCAGCGGACGCGGGGTCCCGTCGCTCGCCGCGTGCACCGACGCCCACACGAACAGCGCGGTCTCCAGCCCCTCGCGGCCGACGGCGAGGAACGCGGTGGCGACCAGCGCGCCCGTGCCCATCGCGAGCGCCGCGTCCAACTTGCCGTGCAGTTCGGTCTTCAGGTGCCGGGCGGTGCGCCGCATCCAGAACACCATCCACGTCACCAGACCGACCGCGAGGATCGACAGGGACCCGCCGAGCGCCTCCTGCGCCTGGAACGTCATCTCCTGCGAGCCGAACTCGAGCGCGCACCCGAAGCCCATCGCGATGAGGACGGCGACGACGATGCCGATCCAGATCGGCTTCAGCGCGTCCCGCCGGTCCGTCTTGACGAGATAGGCGATCAGGATGCAGACGACGAGACTGGCTTCCAGCCCCTCGCGCAGACCGATCAGATAGTTCGAGAACACGGTCTACGACTCCTTCGCGTCCTTGGAGAACAGCGTGCTGCCCCACCAGTCGTCCTTGTCACGGACGCCCGGCGGAACGGCGAAGACCGCCGAACCCACGTGCTGGATGTACTCGTTGAGCGCGTCGGACGCGGACAGCTTCCGCTGCAGCGGGATGAATCCCTTGCGTACGTCACGCTGGTAGGCCAGGAAGAACAGGCCCGCTTCGAGACGGCCGAGACCGTCGGTGCCGTCGGTGAAGGAGTAGCCCCGGCGCAGGATCGTGACCCCGCTGTTGGAGTCGGGATGCGCGAGCCGCACGTGCGCGTCGGGCTTCATCGCCTTCAGGAACGGCGCGTCGTGCTCCTTCGCCTTGCCGACCGGAGCGCCCTCGCCCTTGTCCCGCCCGAACACGTCCTCCTGCTCCTGGAGCGAAGTCCGGTCCCAGGTCTCGATGTTCATCCGGATCCGCCGGGCGACGAGATACGAACCCCCGCTCATCCAGGCCGAGTTGGCACCGCCGTCACCGTCCCCGACCCACACGAACTTCTTCAGCCGGTCCGTCTCGGTCCCCGCGATGTTGCGGGTGCCGTCCTTGAACCCCATGAGATTGCGCGGGGTTTGAGCCCCCGGGGTCGTGGACGACGTCTTCCCGAAGCCCAGTTGGGACCACCGGATGGCGACCTTGCCGAACCCGATCCGGGCGAGATTGCGGATCGCGTGCACGGCGACCTGCGGATCGTCCGCACAGGCCTGCACACAAAGGTCCCCGCCCGTACGGGACTTGTCGAAGTTGTCGCCGGGGAACTGCGGCAGATCGACAAGGGCGTCAGGACGACTGCCGCTCAGCCCGAAGTGGTCGAAGAACGAGGGCCCGAAGCCGATCGTCAGCGTCAGCCGCGAGGGCTTCAGCCCCAGCGCCTCACCGGTGTCGTCCGGCGGCGCCTCGGCGAGCCCGCCGTAGGCCCCGTCACCGACCGCGTGCCCACCGGTCATCCGGCGGGCGGCGGCCGTCCAGTCCTTGAGCATCCGCACGAACTCGGCGCGGTCGTCGGTCTTCACGTCGAACGCGGCGAAGTGCAGCCGGTCCTGCACGGGCGTGGCGATGCCCGCCTGGTTGGCGCCGTGGAAGGCGACCGCGGCACCGGTGTCGGCACCGGCCGGATCGACGTCGTCGCCGACCCGGGTCATCGCCACCGCACCACCGGCCGCGACGGCGCCGAGCGCGAGCCCGGCACCGCCCCATCCGATGAGCGAACGGCGGGAGGGGGAGTCCGATTTCGGGGTCTCGGTCATGGCCACGCCCTACTTCACGACGGCGGCGGCGAGCTTGGACAGCGGCTCCGCGAGAGCGTTGACCGCGTCCGACAGCTCCTTGCGCTGGTCCGCGGTGACCTTGTCGTACGACACGAAGCCGTCCGAGGTCGAGGTCGAGCGGTACTTCTCGAGCAGCGTGTTGAGCGCCGCGAACTGCTTGTCCAACTCGGTGGTGAGGGCCGCGTCGTTCTTCTGCGCGACGGGCTTCAGCAGCTCGTACGCCTTCTGCGCGCCCTCGACGTTGCCCTTGAAGTCGCTCAGGTCGGTGTGCGAGTAGCGGTCCTCCTCACCGGTGACCTTGCCGGTGGCGACCTCGTCGAGGAGTTCCTTGGCGCCGTTGGCCATGGAGGTCGGGGTGATCTCGGCCTTGCCGACGCGCTTCTGCCAGTCCTTGAGATCGGTGACCAGTTCGGCGGCGAGGGCCTTCTGCTCGGCACCGATCTTCTTGTCGGTCCACAGCGCCTTCTCCAGCGCGTGCCACCCGGTCCACTTCTGGCCCTTCTCCAGGTCGTTGACGCGGGTGTCGGTCTTGGGGTCGATGTCCCCGAACGACTCGGCGATCGGCTCGGTGGCCTCCCAGCCGTAACGGGAGGGCGCGTAGGCGTTCTTGGCGGCGGTGAGGTCGCCCGCCTTGATGGCGTTCGCGAAGGTCTCTATCTTCGGGATCGTCGCGTCGGCCTGCTCCTGCGCGTACTCGCGGTAGGCGGCGACGGCGGCGTCCAGCTTCGGGTCCCGCTTGGCGACCGAGCCCCCGGTGACGGTCAACTTCTGCCGCACACCGTGCCCCTTCATGCCAGGCCGGCAGGCGATCTCGTAAGACCCCGCCTTCACCTCGGCGGTGAGCGTGTACTTGGTCCCCGGCCCGATGTTCTCCTTCTCGGAGACGATCCGGTCGTCCGGGAAGAGGATCTCGACCTCGGTCGCCTTCGAGCCGGTGTTCTCGATCTTCAGCGTGACCTGCCCGGCCGGGATCGACTTCGCGGAGGTCGTGCACTTGGAGTCGGCCGCGGTCACCTGGATCGCGTCCCCGTCCTTGGCGTCGCTCTTCGCGGTGCACGACGTGACGGCGGTCAGTGCGGCCGCGGCGGCGACGGCGGTGGCGACGGGAAGTCGGACGGCACGCATGCAGGCTCCAAACGAGAGGGTGTGACCGGGTGATGCCGTGAGGCAGTGTGGTGAGGCTGCCCTAACTTACCTGAGGCTTACCTCAGTCATACCCGTCCGGTCCGGTATTCACTGCCCACAGAAAAATCACAGACACGGCTTGATCTCGCTGGCGGAAAACGGATGCCAAGGGACGGTCAAGAGTGGGTCAAGCGGGCCGTTTCGGTGTCACTACGACCGCCCCCGTGCGCGGATGCGGAAACACCTCGACCGCCTGGTCATAGACGTCCGACAGCAACTCCTCGGTGAATACGGCACCCGGCGGCCCGTCGGCGGCGACACGACCGGCGCGCAGGATCGCGACCCGGTGCGCGTAGGCGGCGGCCAGCGCGAGATCGTGCAGCACCACGACCACCGCGTCCCCCGCGTGCGCCCTTTCCCGGCACAGCCGCAGGACCAGTTCCTGATGCCGGAGATCAAGCGCGGCGGTCGGCTCATCAAGCAAAAGCACCGGCGCCCGCTGGGCCAACACCCGCGCGAGCGCGACCCGTGCCCGCTCCCCACCGCTGAGCGCGGAGAACGGCCGCAGCGCAAAGCCCGCGACCTCCGCCCGCGCCATCGCGTCCGCTACGGCGACCTCGTCCTCGGCGGGGCTGGTGGCATGCGGCGCCCGCCCCATCCGCACGACGTCCTCAACCGTGAACGGAAAGGAGAGCGCGGCCGCTTGAGGAAGCACGGCCCGCCGCAGGGCGAGTTCGGGCGCGGACCACTCGGTGGCGGCCCGCCCGTAGATCCGGACAACCCCGGAGGCCGGCACCAGATCCGCGGCAAGGGCCCCCAACAGGGTCGATTTCCCAGCCCCGTTGGGCCCAACAAGCGCAAGCACCTCCCCGGCCCGGACAGCCACGGACACACCGTGAAGGACTTTGCGCCCACCGAGTCGGACGTGCAGGTCCTCGGCTTCGGCGAGGAGGTCTCCCGGTTCGGCGGGGGAAGGGGGTGCGGGTCGGCTGCGGAGGAGTCTCATACGCGGCCTCCTTGAACGGAAGGGACGAGGACGGTCCGGCACCGCCGAGATGCTCCGCGGGGGCTGAACGCCGTTGCGGCGGAGGGCAGTTGGCGGGCGATGGAGAGGCGGCGGAGGCGGAACGGGGTTGCGGAAAAGCGCAGGCCGGCGTCAAAGGGGCGCGGGGAACTGCGCGACCAGCCACAGATGACCCGCACCCCCCAACGCACATCCAGTGGCAGTCTCGACCGGGAAACGGTGGAGGGTTCCCGGCACCCTGGAGCAGCGGTAACGGGGGCGGCGTTGAAGGGGCGCGGGGAACTGCGCGACCAGCCACCCACGGCCCGTACCTCCCAACGCACATCCCGTGGCACTCTCGGCCGGGAAGCGGAGGAGGATCCCCGGCAACCTGGAGCAGCGACCGGCAAGGTGTTCCGGGGAACCTGGCTCACGCCCAACCCCCCTGCCTGCGCCGCGTCCTCCGCAGCAGCCAGAAGAAGAACGGGCTGCCGAGAAGAGCCGTCAAGACGCCGAGCGGAAGTTCCGCCGGGGCGGCAACCGTGCGGGCCGTCAAATCCGCGGCCAGCAACACCAGCGCGCCCAACAGCGCGCTGGCCGGGATCAGGAAACGATGACCCGGCCCCGCCGCCATGCGGAGCAGATGCGGCACGACCAGCCCCACGAAGCTGATGATCCCGGACACGCTGACCGCCGCCGCCGTGAGAAGCGCGATGACCAGCACCAGGACGATCCGGAGCCGCTCGACGTCAACTCCCAAGTGACGCGCGGGCCGTTCACCGAGCGCGAGGAGGTCGAGCCGCCCGGCATAGAGCGGCGCGAGGGTCAGCCCCAGCACCGCACACGGAAGGATCGCGAGAACCTTCGGCCAGGTCGCCTGCGAGAGCGAACCGAGCTGCCAGAAGGTGATCTGGTTGACGGCAGCCGTGTCCGCGAAGAACAGGAACAGCCCGATCAGCGCCCCCGCGAACGCGTTCAGCGCGATCCCGGTGAGGATCAACGTCACGACCTCCGTACGCCCGCCCGAGCGCGACATCGCGTAGACGAGCAGCACCGTGGCCAGCCCCGAGACGAACGCCACCGCCGACACCGTCCACGTCCCCAGGAAGTCCAGCCCGAACGCGATCACCGCGACCGCCCCCACCGCCGCCCCCGAGGACACCCCGATGACCCCGGGTTCCGCGAGCGGATTCCCGAACACGCCCTGCATCAACGCCCCCGCACACCCCAGCGAGGCCCCGACAAGCAGCGCGAGCACGATCCGCGGGAACCGCACATTCCACAGCACGGACTCCGGAACACGGTCCAACGCCCGACCACCGAGCCCGAGTTGATGCTGCACCGACGCCAGGACATCCCCGGTCGGAATCGGATACGCGCCCAGCCCCGCAGCCACCGGCACCAGCACGAGCAGCGCGACCACCAGCCCGACGGTGAGCATCCAGCCCGTACTGCGCTTTCTCCGTACGGGAGTTGCCGCGACGCCAGCCTCAACCCCCTTCTCCAGCACGGTCATTCGCTCCCGCCCCCGTACAACTGATCCACCAGCGACTTGAGCACCTGATCGGTGCGCGGCCCGTAGTTGAGGAGCACCCCGTCCTCGATCGAGACGACCCGCCGGTTCATCCCGGCCGGGGTCTGCGCGACACCGGGGATCTTCACCAGCCCGTCGACGCCACCGACCGACTCAAGTCCCTTGGTCATGACGAGAATCGCGTCGGGCGCGGCCTGTGCGAGCGCCTCGGTGGTGATGGCGGTGAAGTCCTTCTTCAGCCCGGATTCCGCACCCGCGTCGACCGCCCCGGCCGCCTCCAGGAGCGAGGTCGCCCCCGACCCCTTGCCGCCGATCAGATACACGGACGCGGACCCGCGCAGATACAGGAACGCGACCCGAGGCTTCTCCTTGTGCCGCGGAATCGCCGTGCGTACGGCGGCGATCCGCTCCTCGGAGCGCTTGGTCAGCTCCTTCCCCGCGGCCGGTACACCGAGCGCGTCGGCCACCGCCCGGATACGCGGACCGACGTCGGCCAGCCCCTTCGCCGGGTCGACGACGAGGACCGGAATGCCGGCCGCGCGGATCTGCCCCATCGCCTCGGACGGTCCGGTGGTGGTCTCCGCGAGGACGAGATCGGGCTTGAGGGACAGCACACTCTCCGCCGAGACGTCGTGGTTGCGGGTCACCAGGGGGAGTTTCGCGGCCTGTTGGAAGGTCGCGGTGATGTCCCGGGCCACGACCCGGTCGCCCAGCCCGAGCGTGAACACGATCTCGCTG
The DNA here is from genome assembly GCF_000716605.1 of Streptomyces sp. NRRL F-525. Taxonomy (GTDB): domain Bacteria; phylum Actinomycetota; class Actinomycetes; order Streptomycetales; family Streptomycetaceae; genus Streptomyces. The sequence continues at coordinate 217,606 of NZ_JNXE01000012.1, forward strand.
AGGCTGCCGGAGAGCGGGACGATACGCCGCGCGTTCTGGACGGTGACCTTCTTGCCGTCGGCGGACCGGACGGTGACCGGGAGTTGGGGGTCCGGGGCGTCGGTCAGCGGCTCCACGCGCTTGGCCGGTGCGGAGGCCTTCGCCGAGGCGCCGGCCGCGGACGTGGCCGCGCCCCCGCATCCGGTGAGCGTGAGCGCGAGCACGGACAACAGTGCTCCCGCCAGTCGTGTGCGCAAGCGTGGCACGGTCCCGTCCGTCTCTCTCGGCATCTCTCGATATCTCTCGGGCACTGTCGTTTCAGGTGAGGAAAGCTTAGGTTAGCCTTACCTTTGTTCGCTACCGGCAGTCGTCAACCGGAGGACCCACCCATGCCCGCGCGCCTGAAAGCCCTGGTCACCGTGTTGTGCGCGGCGATTCTGGGTGCCCTCCTCCCCGCGGCCCTCGCCCACGCCGAGAGCCGTACCGTGCAGGGCGGTCGGCTCGACTGGGGCATCAAGTCCTCGTTCCAGAGCTATGTCACCGGGCCCATCGCGAACGGGAGTTACTCCCTCACGGGCGGCGCGGCGACCGTGGGCAGCAGCCAGTTCCGCTTCCCCTCGGCGACGGGTTCGTACGACGGCTCGACCGGCGCGTTCCGCTCGTCCTTCGCGGGCGGGGTGCACTTCGTCGGCCACAAGAAGACCGACGGCAGCTACGAACTCGACCTCACCCTGAGCCGCCCCACGGTCCGCATCTCGGGCTCCACCGGCACCCTCTACCTGGACATCACCAGCAAGGCGAAGGGCACGGGGGCGGTCACGACGTCCTCGCAAGTGCCCTTCGCCTCCCTCGAGTTGGGCGGCATCGACATGAAGGGCGGCGGCAACGCGGTCGTCCTCAACAACCTGCCCGCCACGCTCACCGCGCAGGGCGCGAAGTCCTTCGCCGGGTACTACACGGCCGGTACGGCACTGGACCCGGTGAGTCTCTCGGCGGACGTGAAGGCCGCGGCCACGAAGACCGCCACGCCCACCCCGACACCCACCAAGTCCGCCGCGAAGAGGGAGACTTCGAGCGGTGCGATCGCGGACGGCGCCGTCGACTGGGGCGTGCGCCGCACCTTCCGGGAGTACGTGACCGGGGACATCGCCAAGGGCAAGTGGACGTTGTCGGCCGGAGCCGAGGACGGCGGCGCGCTCTTCCGCTTCCCGGGCGGTGAAGGGACGTACAAGAACGGGGAGTTGACGGCCTCGTTCAAGGGCGCGGTGCGCTTCGCCGGCGCGGAGGGCCTGGATCTGAAGCTGAGCGGTGTCCGGGCGACGGTCGAGGACGGCAAGGGCACGCTCTACGCCGATGTCACCGGAACCGATGGCACGGGCGCCGACTTCACCGGCAAGAAGGTCCCGCTGGTCACCTTCACCGCCAAGGATCTCAAGGCGGCCAAGGGCCTGGTGAAGGTCACCGAGGCCCCCGCGAAACTCACCGCGCAGGGCGTGAAGGCCTTCGGCGGGATGTACCCGGCGGGCACGGCCATGGACCCGGTGTCGGTGGCCGTAGCACTGACCGACGACGCGAAGTTGCCCGCGCTGCCCGACCTCGGCACCACACCCACGGCGAGCGAGACCCCGGAGGAACAGTCGGCCCACCCCTCGGTGTCCGCGGAGCCGGTCGCCGACAACTCCGGTGGCGGCAACGGCAGTTCGGCCGCGCTGCCGATCGGCCTGGCGGCCGGTGCCGTGCTGGTGGCGGCAGCGGTGTCGGTGCTGATCGTCCGCAGGCGCCGCGCCAGTCCGGCGGCAGCCGAAGCCACCACATCCGAAGCGGACTAACCCCCTTACCCGGTCCGCCAGTTGGTGGACCTTGCCCCCGAACTCAAGGAGAACCACGGCCATGCCCGTCAGACGCCCCCGACTTTCCTTCGTCCTCGCCGCGGCCGTCGCGACCGCCGCCGCGTTCGGTGCCACGGCGCTCGCCACGACCACCGCGTCGGCGGCCGAAGTCCCGCTCAGCGGCTACGAGTTGACCTGGGGCATCAAGCAGTCGTACCGCACCTACGTGAGCACCTACGCGCAGGGCTCCTTCACCGCCACCGACGGCGCCTCGCAGGCCGCGAACAACGGCGCGTTCACCTTCACCGACGGCACGGGCACCTACGACACCACCAGCCACGCCGTGCACCTGACCTTCAAGGGCACCGTCACCGCCAAGTCGACGCTGCACGGCTTCGTACGGGAGATGTCCGACTTCCAGTACGACAGCGCGGCGGGCACCCTCACCGCCGACCTCGTCGCGGACGGCGGCACCAAGCAGCAGGACGTGACGCTCGCGACGGTCGCCGCGCCGACCAGCCAGAACCTGACGGACCTCGCCACCACGCTCACCGCGGCGGCGGGCACGTTCCTCGGCAGCGACTCGTACGCGAACGCGGCCGGCGATCCACTGTCGGCGGTCAAGCCGACAACGACGACGTCCCCGACCCCGTCCAACTCGTCGACGGAATCGGCGTCCCCGTCCCCGTCGCCCACCCCCACCAAGACGGCGACCCCCAGCGCGACCCCGTCCACCACGCCCTCCGACAGCGCGAGCCCCTCCGACACGGCCTCCCAACCGGCCGCCACCAAGGGCGAGATCGCGGACGGCAAGCTCGACTGGGGCGTGAAGGAGTCCTTCCGCTCCTACGTCGTCGGCAGCGTCGCCAACGGCAAGATCACGACGTCGGACGGCGCGACCCAGGCAACCGGCAACGGCGTCTTCACCTTCACCGACGCGACCGGCACCTACGACACCGACGCGGACACCCTCTCCGCCGCCTTCGAGGGTGCGGTGAACTTCAAGGGCCATGAGGACAACGGGACTTACGGCCTCGACCTCACCTTCACCGACCTCAAGGCGACCCTCGACAACGGCTCCGGCGAACTGACGGCGGACGTGACGAGCCTGGGCGAGAAGTCCGAGGACGTGGTCCTGGCCGACCTGAAGGCGGGTTCGACCGACCTCACCGCGAAGAACGACGTCATCACCCTCGACGACGTCACCGCGACCTTGACCGCGGCCGGCGCGAAGGCCTTCGGCGGCTTCTACCAGACCGGCGCCGAACTCGACCCCCTCGACCTCTCGGTGACCCTGACGACGGACGCGACCCTCCCCACGGACGGCTCGTCACCGACGACCGGCACGGGCACCAGCTCCTCCGGCAGTACCGACAACTCCGGTACGACGGGCTCGACTTCGGGCGGCGGCGTCACCGGCTCCACCACGGGCAGCGTGAACGGCTCCCTCGCGTCGACCGGTTCCGAGATCCCGGCGGCGGCCCTGGGCACGGCGGCCGCGGTGACCGTGGCGGCGGGCGCGGGCGTGGTGTTCGCGATGCGCAGGCGGCGTACCGAGGCGTAGGACGGTGTCCCCGTCGCGCGGCGGATCGGGTCGCGAGGCCGGCGGGGACGGCACCCTCTCTGTGAAAGTGTGTCACTTGTACGCATAAGTGACACACTTTTTCGGGATACCCCTCTCCCGTCGGCGGTCCCGCCACCTGGGATGACCTCGCCGCCCGCGCGGTGTTTGAATGCCCCCGTGACTGACTACGACGTACTGCGTGTCTTCTGCGGACCCAGCGGCGGATACGGCAACGAACTCGGCGTCGTCCGCGAGGGTTCCGTCATGCCGGACCCGGACGAGCGGCAGGTGTTCGCCGGGAAACTCGGCTTCAGCGAGACGGTGTTCGTCGACGACCCCGAGCGCGGAGTCATCGACATCTACACCCCGACCACGCGCCTGCCCTTCGCCGGCCACCCCTGCGTCGGCACTGCCTGGCTCCTGGACATACCCGAACTGGTCACCCCGGCAGGCATCGTGGGCGCCCGGCTGGACGGCGAGTTCAGCTGGATCGAGGCCCTCCCGGTGTGGGCCCCACCGCGAACCCTGCGCCAGTACGCCACCGCCAACGAGGTCGACGCCCTCCCCGTCCCCCCGCCCGGCGAGTGGATCTACGCCTGGGCCTGGGAGGACGAGTCCGCGGGCCGTATCCGCGCCCGTGCCTTTCCCGGCCGGGACGACGGCATCCACGAGGACGAGGCGACAGGTGCGGCGGCACTCCTGCTGACCGACCAGCTGGGCCGGGCTCTCAACATCACGCAGGGCGCGGGCTCTCAGATACTCACGGCTCCGCAGCCCGGGGGTTGGGTGGAGGTCGGGGGACGCGTGTTCCTGGAGCGCTGAACGCCTCCGCCGGAAGACCTCGTCAGTCCAGCACGAAGCCGATCACCGGATCCTTGGTGACGCCCGTGTGCAACTGGTCGACGGTCACCGGGGAGGCGAAGCGGTAGGTCGAGGGTCTCCGTGGTTCCGGGCCTGACGCGGTTCGTGACCTGGAGGGTGTTCGCCGTGGTGGGCAGGCTGACGAGGACGGCGCGGGAGCTCATGCGGAGCGCGATCCATTCCGCCCGGTTGTTCCGTACCTGGACGCGCACCCTTCGCCGACCCGCAGGGGCGGGCCTTTCCAGGGCCGTGGCGGGAATCACCAGCCCTGACGGCGTCGATCCGTACCTCGATCCCCGCACAGGCGACCCAACTCCCGTACGGCGCACGGACAGCGAGGCGTGCCAGGGGCGTGGGCGCCTGGCCCGGCGCGTGCAGGACCGGTTTGCCGGCCGTGCGCGGCTGCTCGCCGTAGGACCGGCACAGGTACAGCACGTCGGCATACGACTTGGTGGGCAGCGTCGAGCCGCGGAGCAGTTCCGTCTCCAGGATCTGCCGGGCCGCCCCGATCGTCTTCCGCACGTCCGGCAGCGAGGGGACCCACAGCCAGCAGCCCGCGATCGCCACATCCGCCAGCGCCTGACGGTGGGGCGACCTCATGTGCTCGGCGATGCCGTAGGCATGGACGAACTCGCGGCGGGCGTCCTGGATCAGTCCGCGGCGGTCCCGCGCGCTCCGCCAGGTGTCGGGCAGGTCGCGCACATATCTGCGTCCGGCGGCCATGTACTCCTCGAACTCGCGCCCGGGGATGTCACCGACCTGCTTGCCGACGGCGTCGATCTTCCGCCCCAAGACATCGAATCCCTGGCCGAGTTGCTGGAAGCCGGACTCCTGCCGGGTCGCCGTGGAGACGAGGACGTCCACGACCTGACTCGCCGCACCGGCCCAGACCGCGTTGTCCATGGCCTGACCGGCGACCAGCTGGGCGACTGCCGTGCGTGCCACGAGTGCGCCCAGCGCGATCGCCAGTTCCATGGCCATGTCGTGCCTCCCCCGAGGACCACTCCGTGCCTTCGAGTGTAGGGAGTTCGGCGCGGTTCCGGCCCCCGGTGACGCTCACGCCGACAGCGGGAACTCCTCACCCAGCGCCCGGAAGACCCCGGTGTTCAACGCGAACGCCCGCTTGCACTCGGCCACGATCCGCTGCTTCTCCAGGTCGTCGACCTGAACTCCGTCCAGCAGCTCCCGATACCCCCGCTTGAACGCCGCCGGGTTCCCGATCCCCTCGAACACATAGAACCGCACCCCGTCCCCCTTACGGGAGAACCCCCACGTCCGCTCCGCCTTGTCCCGGATGATCTGCCCGCCGGAGAGATCCCCGAGGTAACGGGTGTAGTGGTGGGCGATGTACCCGGCCGGCCACTCCTCGGCGCACTCCCGCACCCGGTCCGCGTAGGCCCGCGTGGCGGGGAGCGCGGTCAGCCCGGACCGCCAGTCCGCACCCCGCAGATGCGCGAGGTCCCGCTCCAGCGCCGGCAGCCGGAACAACTCGGGCTGGATGAACGCCCCGGCCACCGGATCCGCGGCGAGCCGCTCCGCGCCGGTCTCCAACGCCTCGTAGACGAACCACAGTTGCTCGGTGTACCGGGCGTACGCGTCCACGCCCAGCCGGCCGCCGAGCAGATCGCTCATGAAGGTGGAGGTCTCGGCCTCCACGTGCTGTTCGTGGGACGCGGTGCGGATGACTGTCGAGAAGGAGTCCATGGGCCCTATCCTCTAAGGCAAGGCTTACCTAAGTCAACAGGTTGCCGACACCCTGTCGGTAAAAGCGTACAAGAAAAACGGCCCGCCCCACGAGGGAGCGGGCCGCCATGATCCTTGAGGGGTCATCAGGGCAGCGTGAGAACCTCCGCGCCCGTCTCCGTCACCACCAGCGTGTGCTCGAACTGGGCCGTCCGCTTCCGGTCCTTCGTGACGACCGTCCACCCGTCGTCCCACATGTCGTACTCATACGTCCCCAGCGTCAGCATCGGCTCGATCGTGAACGTCATCCCGGGCTGGATGACCGTCGTCGCGTGCGGGCTGTCGTAGTGCGGGACGATCAGGCCGGAGTGGAACGACGAGTTGATGCCGTGGCCGGTGAAGTCCCGGACCACGCCGTAGCCGAAGCGCTTGGCGTACGACTCGATGACCCGGCCGATGATGTTGATCTGCCGGCCCGGCCTGACCGCCTTGATCGCGCGGTCCAGGGACTCGCGGGTGCGCTCGACCAGCAGCCGGGACTCCTCGTCGACGTCACCGACCAGGTAGGTCGCGTTGTTGTCGCCGTGCACCCCGCCGATGTACGCGGTCACGTCGAGGTTGATGATGTCGCCGTCGCGCAGCACCGTGGAGTCCGGAATGCCGTGGCAGATCACCTCGTTGAGCGAGGTGCACAGGGACTTGGGGAAGCCGCGGTAGCCGAGCGTGGACGGATAGGCGCCGTGGTCGCACATGTACTCGTGCGCGACCTTGTCGATCTCGTCCGTGGTCACCCCCGGCGAGATGATCTTCGCGGCCTCCGCCATCGCCCGCGCGGCGATCCGCCCGGCTACGCGCATCGCCTCGATCGTCTCGGGGGTCTGCACCTCCGGCCCGGTGTACGGGGTCGGCGCGGGCTTGCCGACGTACTCGGGGCGACGGATGTTTCCGGGCACGGGACGGGTGGGGGAGAGCTCCCCTGGTACGAGCAGCGACTGGCCAGACATGCCAGCGAGTCTAACCAGCGGACATGGGGGAACATGGCCGTAGGGAAAGGAGCCGTTGATGGCCCTGTTCAAGAAGCGCACGGTCGGGAAGCCCGGCGAGTGGTACTACTGCCTCGAACACAAGAAGGTCGAGGAGGGGCCGGAGTGCCCCGCCAAGGACCGGTTCGGGCCGTACGCCACCCGCGCCGAGGCCGAACACGCGATGGAGACGGCCCGCGAGCGCAACCTGGAGTGGGAGAACGACCCCAAGTGGCACGACGCGGCCAAGGGGAACACCGACGACTGATCAGGCCCCGGCCGGGGATGCCGAGGGAGAGGGCGGGGGAGTCGTCGCCGCGCGCCGCGCCTTCAGCCGTAGCGCGTGCTCGTCCGTCCTCGCGTCGTACGACATCAGCTTCGGCAGTCCTGCGGCCAGCAGCCCCACCGCGCCGACGCACATCAGCCCGCCCGCCCACACCGAGGTCCGCACCCCGGACAGGGCGGCCATGCCACCGGATCTGACCTGGCCCAGCTGCGGGCCCACCGAGTAGGACAGCAGCTCGATCCCGGCGAGCCTGCCGCGCAGCTCGTCCGGGATCGTCTGGTTCCAGATGACCCCGCGGAAGATGCCGCTGACCATGTCGCACCCGCCCGCGACGGTGAGGAACAGCAGCACCAGCCACACGTTCCCGACCGCGCCCGCGCAGGCGATCGCCGCGCCCCACAGCGCGGCCGCCAGCACCACCATCCGCCCGTGCCGATGGACCCGGGACGTCCACCCGCTGGTCACACTCACCAGCAGGGCACCGGCCGGGACGGTCGAGTACATCAGCCCCAGCGCCCACGGCGCGTGCAGATCGTCCGCGAGGAACGGCAGCACCGCGAGCGGCATCGCGAAGAACATCGCCGCGAGGTCGATGGCGTACGTACCCAGGAGTTCCTTGCGGCTCCAGGCGTACCGGGCGCCCTCGGCGATGGACTTCAGCGACGGCTTCCGCGCCTCGTGGGCGCCGGGCGAGGCGGCGATACGGAAGATCAGGACCACGGATATCGCATACGTCACCGTGTCCGCCGCGAACGCGTACGGCAGCCCCGCGAACGCCACGACCACGCCCGCCACCGCCGGTCCGGTGACCCCGCCGACCGTCCAGCGCAGGGAGTTGAGCGCGGACGCGGCCGTCATGTGCTCGTGCGCCACGATCCGCGGCCACAGGGAGTCCAGCGCGGGCCGCTGGATCGCGCCGAGCACGGAGGTCAGGGCGGCGATCACATACAGCGGCCACAGGGCGGGCCGCGGCAACAACGAGTTGACCAGCAACGCCCCGCACAGCACGCCCAGTCCGACCTCGGTCCACACGATCAACTTCCGCTTGTCCCACGCGTCGGCGAGGGCGCCTCCGTAGAGCCCGAACACGATGAGGGGGACCAGTTCCACGGCTCCGACCGCGCCCACCGCCGCGGCGGAGCCGGTGAGTTCCTTGATCTGCACCGGGAGCGCGACGAACGTCAGGAAACTCCCGAAGTTGGAGATCAGACCCGCCAGCCAGAGTTTGCGGAAGTCGGCGGAGGCGTGCCAGGGGGTCAGGTCGGGGAGAAGCGCGCGGAGGCCTGTGGGGGGTTCGGCGGGGGGATCGGTGCTGTCGGTCACGAGGGGCAATGGTCGGGGTGGGGGG
>NZ_JNXE01000013.1 GCF_000716605.1 Streptomyces sp. NRRL F-525
CCCCCACCGCAGACCTCACCCCCACCCCACCCACCAACCCCTGGCACCGCTACGACCCCTGGGCCACCCCCGCCCCCCTCCAACAGACCGGCACCCCAACCCCACCCCTCACCCCCGAACAGCACCGCACCCGGAAACTCCTCGCCGTCTCCGCCCTCGTCCTGGCTCTTGTCTCCGGCGGTGTCGGTGGGGTCGTAGGGGCGCATCTGGAGCGGGACGGGATCGGTGGGGCCATCGTGTTGCCGCAGGTCGGTAAAGAAGATGCTCAGCCCGCGCTCGGCAGTGTTGCCGGGATTGCTGCTCGGGCTCTGCCCAGTGTCGTGACCCTGCATGTGAGCGGGGATGAGGAGTCGGCGACCGGTACCGGGATCGTGCTGGATGCGCGGGGGCACATCCTCACCAACAACCATGTCGTGCGGCCCGCTGGTGGTGGTGGGGCGATATCCGTCAGGTTCAGTGGGGGGCAGACCGTCAAGGGCACCGTCGTCGGGCGGGACACCGGGTACGACCTCGCCGTCGTGCAGGTGCGGGGGGTGCGCGGGCTGACGCCGATGCCGCTCGGGAATTCCGACAACGTGCGGGTGGGGGACCCCGTTGTCGCGATCGGGGCGCCCTTCGATCTGGACAACACCGTGACCTCCGGGATCATCAGCGCCAAGGAGCGACCCATCACGGCGGGTGGAGAGGCGTCGGACGGGAGCGATGTGTCGTATGTCGATGCCCTGCAGACCGACGCGCCGATCAATCCCGGGAACTCCGGTGGGCCGTTGCTCGACGCGCGGGGGCGGCTGGTCGGGGTCAACTCGGCTATTCGGTCCGCCGATTACGGGGACGGGGGTGGGGACGGGACGGAGAGTGAGCAGGCCGGGTCCATCGGGCTCGGGTTCGCCATTCCCGTGAATCTGGCCAAGCGGGTTGCCGAGGAGATCATCAACACCGGGAAGGCGACCCATCCGGTCATCGGCGTCAGCCTCGACCTGGACTACGCGGGGGACGGCGCCCGTATCGCCACGAAGGGCAGCGGCGACGGGCCCGCCGTCACCGCGGGCGGTCCCGGTGCCGAGGCGGGACTCAAGGCCGGCGACGTCATCACCGAGGTCGACGGCGAGCCTGTCCACTCCGGGAACGAGCTCATCGTCAGGACGCGCGCCCATCGGCCCGGCGACCACGTGCGGCTGACCCTGCGGCGAGGCGGCAAAGACATGACCTTGTCGCTCGTGCTGGGCTCGGCGACCGGTGATTGACAGAAACGTCACAGGTGAGAGCCCCGCGCCCCGTCCCACTAGGCAAACAACCCGGAAAACCGGTGGTGTACACCCACTCGTAGCCCCCGGGACAGTACCGGTCGGGTGGGATCGCCGGGTACCGTGGACCCGGCCCGGACCACGGAAGACCCGCACAGACCACCGAGGGCCGAGGACCGAGGACATCGCAAGGAGCTTCAGGTGTTCAATGACATAGGACCGCTAGAGCTGGTGACGATCATTGTCCTCGCCGTGCTCGTCTTCGGTCCGGACAAGCTCCCGAAGGTCATCCAGGACGTCATGCGGACGATCCGGAAGATCCGAGAGTTCTCGGAGAGCGCCAAGGCGGACATCCGCGAGGAGCTCGGTCCGGAGTTCAAGGACTTCGACTTCGAGGACCTCAACCCCAAGACGTTCCTGCGCAAGCAGCTGGACAACGACGAACTGGGGCTCAAGGAGATCCGCAACGGCTTCGACCTGAAGAAGGAGATGGCCGAGGTCACGGAGGCGGTCCAGAGCGCGGACACCCCGAGTTCCTCGCCCTCTTCGAGTGGTCGGCTCGACATGACCAAGAAGCCCGAGGAGCCGGAGAAGGACGACCGCCCGCCCTTCGACGCGGACGCCACCTGACCCTCCCCGAGCACATCCCCCGCACCTCCCGAGCCCCGCTCACGTGACGCGTCTCATACCCCTGCCACGCCCTCGTACGGCCTGAACACGGCCCATTCGCGCCTCGCGCGCCGGGCGCTTTCCGGGCTGCCTCGCACGAGGTGGCTATGCTGCCGAGTTGTTGTGCGGACCGGGCGAGTCGCCCGAAGGGGGGCGGGCCGCCCCGGTCCGACGAGAACGAGGAGGCGTCCGGAGCATGGAGACGACGAGTCGGGTAGGCGCGCAGGCGCCGGCCGCGGAGGGTGGACAACAACTCCCCTCCGCCCGGCGCACGGTCGACGGCTACCTGCTGGCGCCCTTCCCGTGGTACGGCCTCGACGAGGCCTTCACGGGACCGCGCTGGCTGATGCAGGTGGGCATGGCGGCGGACGGAGCCGTCGAGCACGGTTCGATCGGGCACGGCGACGAGCCCTCCGTACGCAACGAAGGCACGGAGGACAAGGAGAAGTTCGCGGTCGTCGTCACCGTCGCGGGCAACCCCGCCCGGCGCACCGCCGACGGCACGGGCCTCCTGGAGGCCACGTCGGTGTCCTCCGCGGCCTGGCTCGCCGGTGTGGGGCTGCTGTCCTTCACCTGGCCCGGGCAGATGGACCACACCCTGCGGGACGACTGGCTGGAGCAGCAGACCGAGACGGCCTGGGTCCTGGCGGACGACCTCGCCGGCGACGACTGGTCGACCCTGTCCCTCCCCGTGGACGGCGTGCCGACGCCCTTCCACTACCGCGAGTCCGAGTTCGGCTGGGTGCTGGCTGGGTCGACTCAGGAAGGCGTCCACGTGGGGGCGTACGGGAGGGGCATGAGCGCGTATGGGCTCGGCTTCGCCATGATCAAGGACATCACTACGTACGCCGCCTGACGGCGGATTGAGGTGAGTGGGGAACTGCGGGCCGTTCGTGGCTGGTCGCGCAGTTCCCCGCGCCCCTGAGGTGGGACCCCTAGAACTTGTTCCGCGGGGTGATCCCCAGCGACATGCCCGAAAGGCCTCGCTGCCGTCCCCCCAGCTTGCCCGCGATCGCTCGCAGGGCCGCGCCCGCCGGGGAGTCCGGGTCGCTCAGGACCACCGGCTTGCCCTCGTCGCCGCCCTCGCGGAGGCGGACGTCGATCGGGATGCTGCCCAGCACCGGGACCGACGCGCCCGTCGTGCGCGTCAGGCCGTCCGCCACCGACTGGCCGCCGCCCGTGCCGAAGACGTCGACCATCTCGCCGCAGTGCGGGCACGGCAGGCCCGCCATGTTCTCGACGACGCCGACGATCTTCTGGTGGGTCTGTACGGCGATGGAACCCGCGCGCTCGGCGACCTCGGCCGCCGCCTGCTGAGGGGTCGTCACGACGAGGATCTCGGCGTTCGGGACGAGCTGGGCGACGGAGATCGCGATGTCGCCCGTGCCCGGCGGGAGGTCGAGGAGGAGGACGTCCAGGTCGCCCCAGTACACGTCCGCCAGGAACTGCTGGAGTGCCCGGTGCAGCATGGGCCCGCGCCACACCACCGGTGCGTTGCCCGGCGTGAACATGCCGATGGAGATGACCTTCACGCCGTGTGCCGACGGCGGCATGATCATGTTCTCGACCTGGGTGGGGAGGCCGTCGGCGCCCAGCATGCGGGGCACGGAGTGGCCGTAGATGTCGGCGTCGACGACACCGACCTTCAGGCCGTCGGCGGCCATCGCGGCCGCGAGGTTCACCGTCACCGAGGACTTGCCGACGCCGCCCTTGCCGGAGGCGACCGCGTACACGCGGGTGAGGGAGCCGGGCTGCGCGAAGGGGACCTCGCGCTCGGTCTTGCCACCGCGCAGGGCGGTCGCGAGTTCCTTGCGCTGCTCGTCGCTCATCACGTCCAGGGTCACGTCGACGCCGGTGACGCCCTCGACACCCAGGACCGCCTCCGTCACGCGCTGCGTGATCGTCTCGCGCATGGGACAGCCGGAGACCGTCAGGTACACGGTGACCGCGACCGCTCCGTCCGCACCGATCTCCACCGACTTGACCATCCCCAACTCGGTGATGGGTCGGTTGATCTCGGGGTCGTTCACCGTCGACAGCGCTTCACGCACCGCGTCTTCCGTAGCCATAGGGTCGATGGTACGGCGCCGCGCGGGGCCCCCGGTAAGTCCGTCACCGGTCGTCTACGTCACGTCCGTGCGACCGTTCCGCCGGGAATACGACGTGTTTGTGGTGGCCGTTCTCCCGTTCTTCGAGCTCTTTCACCAGGTCCTGGAGTTCGGAGCGGATCCAGTCCCGGGTCGCGACCTCGCCGAGGCCGATGCGCAGGGAGGCGATCTCGCGGGTGAGGTACTCGGTGTCGGCGATCGACCGCTCGTTCTGCTTGCGGTCCTGTTCGAGGTTGACCCGGTCGCGGTCGTCCTGCCGGTTCTGCGCGAGCAGGATCAGCGGGGCCGCGTAGGAGGCCTGGAGCGACAGCATCAGCGTCAGGAAGATGAACGGGTAGTTGTCGAACCGCACGTCACGCGGCGCGAAGATGTTCCACAGCACCCACGCGATGATGACGACCGTCATCCAGACGATGAACCGCCCGGTCCCCAGGAACCGCGCGATCCGCTCCGACATCCGCCCGAAGGCCTCGGGGTCGTACTCGGGCAGGAACCGGCGCCGGGGCGGACGCGGCTGGTCGAGCCGGGCCCGGGTCCGGGTGGTGGCGGTCGCGCCCGCCGGTGTCCTCTCCCGCGTGGACTCGCGCTCAGGAGTCATGAGCCGCCACCTCCTCGTCTTCGTTCTCGTCCACGCCCTCGTCGAGATGGAACTCGGTCTCCCGCCAGTCCTCCGGCAGCATGTGGTCCAGCACGTCGTCCACGGTCACCGCCCCGAGCAGCGACCCGGTCTCGTCGACCACGGGCGCCGCGACCATGTCGTACGTCGCGAAGAACCCGGCGATCAGCTGCAGCGAGGCGTCCGGGTCCAGCGGCTGCAGGTCGTCGTCGATGATCGCGCTGACCAGGGTGTACGGCGGGTCGCGCAGCAGCCGCTGGAAGTGGACCGTGCCGAGGTACTTGCCGGTCGGGGTGTCGTCCGGCGGGCGGCAGACGTACACCTGCGCGGCGAGCGCGGGGGAGAGGTCGGCGCTGCGGACCCGGGCGAGCGCGTCGGCGACGGTCGCGTCCGGCCGCAGGACGATCGGCTCGGTCGTCATCAAACCGCCCGCGGTGTGCTCCTCGTACGACATCAGGCGGCGTACGTCGGCCGCCTCGGAGGGCTGCATCAGGTTGAGGAGGCGTTCCTTGTCGTCCTCGGGGAGTTCGGAGAGGAGGTCGGCCGCGTCGTCCGGGTCCATGGCCTCCAGGACGTCGGCCGCGCGCTCCTCCTTCAGCTTGCCGAGGATCTCGATCTGGTCGTCCTCCGGGAGCTCTTCGAGGACGTCGGCGAGGCGGTCGTCGTCGAGGGCGGCGGCGACCTCGGCCCGGCGCTTGGGGGAGAGGTGGTGCAGGACGTTGGCGAGGTCGGCGGGGCGCAGCTGCTCGAAGGTGGCCAGGAGGCTCTCCGCGCCCTGTCCCTGCTCCTCCAGGGAGAAACCGGTGACGCTGGACCAGTCCACGGTCAGCGTCTCGCCCTTGGCCCTTCTGAAGGCTCCGCCGGTCCTGCCCTTGCGGACGAAGATCCGGTCGATCTCCCAGTCCCGGCGGGCCGGCAGGTGCTGCACCGAGAGGTCGAGGACGGTGACCTCCTCGTGGGTCTCGACGAGGGTGACGCGCCGGTCCAGGAGTTCGCCGAACACCAGCCGCTCGGTGGGCCGTTGCTCGAAGCGGCGGACGTTCAGCACGCCGGTCGTGATGACCTGGCCGGACTCGATGCCGGTGATCCGGGTCATCGGGAGGAAGATGCGGCGCCGCGTGGAGAGTTCGACGACGAGGCCGAGCAGCCGCGGGGGCCGGTTGCCCACGCGGAGCATGGCGACGAGGTCGCGGACGCGGCCCACCTGGTCGCCGTTCGGGTCGAAGACGGCGACACCGGAGAGGTGCGACACGAAGACTCGGGGAGCGCCGGCTGCCATGGCCGCACCTCCTTCTTTCTCTGCTGGTCCACCGATGGATTCTGTGGTTTCCGGATCTTCCGAAATGCCTGCTCGGACGGGCTTCAGGCTAGCCCGTCCCCATGTGATCCGCGCTGGTGGGCGGTCCGGACGGACTGGCTCCGCCGGCACCTCGCGGCCCCGGTACGCTGCCGTACGCCATCGCCCCCCGCATGGAAGGCAACCCACCTGTGACTGCGATCCCCCAGGTCCGAAACCGTCGTGCGGCGCTGCTCGGCGCGGCCTGTGTCCTGGCCCTCGCGGGGTGCGGCGGCGAGGACCTGGACGCGGGGACGAACGGGGTCGGCAAGCTGGCCGCCGACAAGATCCAGTCCAGGTCGGTCACGGCCGCGGGCGGCGCCGACGCCGTACGGCTGTCCGGGACCGTCGTCACCAGCGGGAAGACGTACACGCTCGACATGCGGCTGAAGTCCGACGGCGGCAGCGGGTCGGTCACCTCGAAGGGGTCGACCTTCGGGCTGCTGCGGATCGGCGAGGAGCTGTACCTGAAGGCCGACGCGGACTTCTGGAACAGCAACGGGGACTCGGGCGCCGGCGACTCGCTGCACGGCAAGTACGTGAAGGTGCCGCAGGGGGACCCCTCGTACAAGAAGTTCAGTGGTTTCACGGACAAGGACGTGCTCCTCTCCAGCTTGCTGACCCTGCACGGCTCACTCGCGACGGACGGGCACCACGCGCAGGACGGTGTCCGGACGATCCGCATCACCGGTGACAAGGGCTCCGGCGGCACCCTCGACGTCTCCCTCGAGGGCAAGCCGTATCCGCTCCGGCTGGTCCGCGCGGGCGGCGCGGGCACGCTGACCTTCTCGGACTGGGGCAAGAGCTTCACGGTGACGCAGCCGAAGGGCGACGACACTGTCGACTACGGCAAGCAACTGCCGTCTTCTTAGGGGCGCGGGGAACTGCGCGACGAGCCCCCACCGGCCCGCAGCCGAACTATTGGCCCCTTCTCCGGCGCCGCACCAGCAGTTTCGGCAGCCCCGCAGGGATCGGCTCACGCGTCGTGGCCGGCGACGGCAGCGGCCGAGCCGCCAGATCGCCGTCGGGCAACGGCAGAGTCACCCCCGTCGGCTCCAAGCGGAGCACCCTGCACTCGCGGGCCCAGCGGGCGGTCATAGCCTCGCCGTCGGGGGCGTTGAGACGCTTGCCCTTCAGCTCGGCTACGGCCGCCGCCCAGGCCTCGGAGTCGGGCGCCAGTTCTACGACCTTCGCGGTCCAGGAGACCAGTCGGCCGCCCTTGTCCTTGCTGCGGACGGTGACCTCGGCGGGGCCGCCGTCGGTCAGTCCCGGCAGCGGCTGCTCGCCCGGCCCGTCGCCGATCAGGCAGGCCGCGCCCTCGTGCCAGACGTGCCACAGGGCGCGGGCCGGGACGCCCGGACCGTTGACCCAGACGAGGCCGGACTTCTTCGTGGCCTCCTCGACGAGGGCCTGGTCGAGCGGCTCGCTGCTAGTCATGGGCGTCAGCCTATCCAGCCGCTCACAGCCAGCCGTTGCGCTTCAGCGTGCGGTGGATGGTGAGACAGACGGCCACGGTGAAGGTGAGCACGGCCGGATACCCGTACTTCGCGTGCAGCTCCGGCATGTGCTCGAAGTTCATGCCGTACACGCCCGTCACCATCGTCGGTACGGCGATGATCGCGGCCCACGCGGTGATCTTCCGCATGTCCTCGTTCTGGGCGACGGACGCCTGCGCGAGGTTGGCCTGGAGGATCGAGTTGAGCAGCTCGTCGAAGCCGATGACCTGCTCGTGGACCCGGGCGAGGTGGTCGGCGACGTCGCGGAAGTACTTCTGGATGTCCGGGTCGATCAGCCGCATCGGCCGCTCGCTCAGCAGCTGCATGGGACGCAGCAGCGGCGACACCGCGCGCTTGAACTCCAGTACCTCGCGCTTGAGTTGGTAGATCCGCGCCGAGTCGACACCGCGCGAGACCCCGCCCTTGCGGCCCGGCGTGAACACCTCGGTCTCGACCTCGTCGATGTCGTCCTGCACCGCGTCCGCGACCGCGACATAGCCGTCGACGACGTGGTCGGCGATCGCGTGCAGCACCGCCGAGGGACCGCGGGCGAGCAGCTCCGGGTCGTCCTGCAGCCGGTGCCGCAGCGCCCGCAGCGAGCCCTGGCCGCCGTGCCGGACGGTGATGAAGAAGTCCCGCCCGGTGAAGCACATGACCTCGCCGGTCTCAACTACCTCGCTGTTGGCGGTGAGTTGGTCGTGCTCGACGTAGTGGATGGTCTTGAAGACGGTGAAGAGGGAGTCGTCGTAGCGCTCCAGCTTGGGGCGCTGGTGGGCCTGTACGGCGTCCTCGACGGCGAGTGGGTGGAGTCCGAACTCCCGGGCGATGACGGCGAATTCGGCCTCGGTCGGCTCGTGCAGGCCGATCCACACGAAGCCGCCGTCACGGCGCACCAGGCGCATCGCCTCGTGCGGGGTGAGCGGCTTGCCGGCGTCGACACGGGCGCCGTCGCGGTACACGGCGCAGTCGACGACGGCCGAGGGGGTACCGGGGTCGCGGGTCGTGTCGTACGCGCCGCCGTCCTTGCGCAGGGAGGGACGGGACGGGCGGACCACGGCACGCAGGTCGCGGATCATCGACATGGCGGGCTCCTTCGCGACGAGCAACGAAAGGCGCCAACGACGGTTGGAACTGCCCGGAATGGGGACGTCCTGAGGTACGGATGTTTGGCACGTCCACAAAGCGGGGAGCACCGCACCGTCGCGGTGGCGAACTTCGCTACTGATACAGGCACTGACTTCGGAACAGACAGATCGGTCGGATCGAACACACCGGACAGATCAGGCAGATCAGGAAAAAGAAACGAAGTGCTCTTCCGCGACAGTGAAGAAGTGCGAGAGGCGGCGGCAGCCGGCTGGAGGCTAGAAGCAGAGCCAGAGCGACGACATCAGCGGCCGGAAGAGCGGGTGGTACTGCCAGGCCGACTTCGGTCCATTGCAGCCCCACCTCCTCCGGCCGGTCCCCCGTGGGGGAGTCTCAACGGCGTCGGGACTTGATCGCGACGCTTCTGCGTGCTGCCCCGAACGACCGGCCAAGACTATCAGCCGACTGAACTGTCAAGGCGCTGCTTTGCCCGGTACTGACGAGTTCTATGCTCACCGCATGGTTGATGTTCTTGCTCTGGTAGAGGCACGGTTGCGTACCGCGCTGGGCGAACCGGACGCCCGCGCCGCGGTCACCTTCCTCGGCACGGACCGCGTCGAGGTCCTGCGTTTCCCGGACGACAACCAGGACGGCACCGTCGTCCGCTACGCCACCCTCGGCATGTCCGCCCAGCCCATGAGTGACCCCACGGTGATGCTCGCCGACCCGGTCGCGGGCCCCCGCGCCGAGCTGGTCCTCTCCGTCCGCGGCGGCCTCGCCGACACCGACAAGGTGCTACGGCCCCTCGCCGTGCTGGCCGCGTCCCCGCAGGTCGAGGGCGTGATCGTGGCCCCCGGCGCATCCCTCGACGTGGGCGAACCGCTGTGGCCCGGCGCCCCGTTCACCTCGGTACTGGTCGCCGAGCCGGGCGGCCTGGTCGAGGACCTGGAACTCGACGAGCCCCTCGACCCGGTGCGCTTCCTGCCGCTGCTCCCCATGACCCCGAACGAGGCCGCCTGGAAACGCGTCCACGGCGCACAGGCCCTCCAGGAACGCTGGTTGACGAACGGGACGGACCTCCGGGATCCCTCCCGCAGGTCCGTCCCGCTCGACTGACACCGGAGTGAGCAAGCTCACCCATGCGGTCACCAACGTCGGCCGGTTATCGGCTAGTTGGCGAACACCGCGACACTGTCCTCCACCGCGTGCCTCGGCTCCAGCTCCTCGGCCTCGTGCGTGAGCGCGTTCCGTCGTACGAGGACCACCAGCGCGCCCAGCGCCGCGGTGACCGCCGCGACCACGAACGGGATGTGGATGTTGCTCCACCCCTCGATCTTCGGCGCGAAGAACGGCGCGGCCGCCGCCGCGAACCAGCGGACGAAGTTGTAGCCCGCGCTCGCCACCGGGCGCGGCGCGTCCGACACACCCAGGGCCAGCTCGGTGTAGACGGTGTTGTTCACGCCGATGAAGGCGCCGGACAGGATCGTGCAGACGATGGCGGTGGTGTGGCTGCCGTAGCCGAGGACGAGCACGTCGACGGCGAGCAGTACGAGCGAACCGCCGAGCACCTTCAGGGAGCCGAACCGGGCCTGGAGGCGCGGGGCGACGAAGACCGAGAAGACCGCGAGCAGGACGCCCCAGGCGAAGAACACGGCACCGGACTTGTACGGGGTCATGTTCAGCACGAACGGGGTGAAGGCCAGCACGGTGAAGAACGTGTAGTTGTAGAAGAACGACGACACGGCTGCGGAGGCCAGGCCGCCGTGGCCGAGCGCCTTCAGCGGGTCGAGCAGTGACGTCTTCTGGGTCGGCTTCGGCTGTTCCTTCAGGAACACCGTGATGCAGAGGAAGCCGATCGCCATCAGGAACGCGGTGCCGAAGAAGGGGTAGCGCCAGCTCTGGTTGCCCAGCAGGGCGCCGAGGAGCGGGCCGCAGGCCATGCCCAGGCCGAGGGCGGACTCGTAGAGCAGGATCGCGGCGGCGCTGCCGCCGGCCGCCGCGCCGACGATGACGGCGAGGGCGGTCGAGACGAAGAGCGCGTTGCCGAGGCCCCAGCCGGCCCGGAAGCCGACGAGTTCGCCGACCGAGCCCGAGGTGCCGGCGAGACCGGCGAAGACCACGACGAGGGCGAGGCCGAGCAGCAGGGTCTTCTTGCCGCCGATGCGGCTGGAGACGAAGCCGGTCACCAGCATCGCGATGGCGGTGATCAGGAAGTACGAGGTGAAGAGCAGGGACACCTGGCTCGCCGTGGCGTCCAGGCCCTTGGCGATCGACGGCAGGATCGGGTCGACGAGTCCGATGCCCATGAAGGCGACGACCGAGGCGCCCGCGGTGGCCCAGACCGCCTTGGGCTGCCGAAGGATGCTGCCCGAGCCGGTGTCGGCTCCCTTGTCGAAGGGGTCGTCCATGCTTCCTCCCAAGTAGTTGGTATATGCACATAGTAAGTTAGGCAAGGTAATGAATGCAAGTTACATCTAGTTCGAGGTCGGCTTCCGTCCGGTTTCGCTCCGTGAGTGGTCCCGGCCGGACGGGTGATCGTCCTTGACGTGCGCGGGTGAGGGTAGGACCGTGGGGCCCTATGAGGGGCGAACCCAGTTGCCCGAAGTGTGGTGGCCGGGTCAGGGCTCCCGGACTCTTCGCCGATTCCTGGCAGTGCGATGTGCACGGGACGGTGCATCCGTTGCAGCCCGTGATCCCGCCCAGCGTCGAGGCGCTCAGTGTCGTGGTGCATCGGACGAAGGTGCCGGTGTGGATGCCGTGGCCGTTGCCGGTGGGGTGGCTGTTCACTGGCGTGGCCTGTGCCGGGGATGACCGTAGTGGGGGGCGGGCTACGGCTGTTGCGTGTTCCGGGCCGGGGCCGCTTGGGGGGATCGGGGAGTTGATCCTTGTTGCCGAGGAGCTGGGGGTTGGGCTCGGGGCGCGGTATGCGGGGATCGATGGGCCGGATCCTGGGCCTTACATGAACGTTGAGAAGCCTCCTCAGGCGAAGTTGCTTGCGGCTGGGCGGCCTACTCCGTTGTGGCATGTTTCTACGGCGCCGGATGATCGGGCCGTTTTCGCGGGGGAGGCGTTGGGGTTGTGGCTGTGGGCCGTTGTCTGGCCTGAGCAGTCGGGGTTGTTGATGTATGACGAGCTTGTGCTGACCGATTTGCGGGATGCCGGTGCCGAGGTTGATTTGGTGCCCTGTGGGGCGTTGTCGCCGCGGTTGCTTGAGCCGTAGCGCCTAGGGGGCGGTGGGTTCGGTTTGTGGGGCGGGTGCGGGCTCGTTGTGGCTGGTCGCGCAGTTCCCCGCGCCCCTTAGGGGGTCCGCCTCAGCGCGTTCGAAGGGGCCCCTGGGATGCCGTTACCCTTGAGTGGTCCCCTTCTTTACTGTTGCCGTTTGGAGTCCGCGCGTGCGTATCGATCTGCACACCCACTCCACGGCCTCGGACGGTACGGATACGCCCGCTGAGCTGGTGCGGAATGCTGGTGCCGCTGGGCTGGACGTTGTCGCGCTGACCGATCACGACACCAGTCGTGGGTATGCGGAGGCGATCGACGCGTTGCCCTCGGGGCTCACGCTCGTCACCGGGGCTGAGATGTCCTGTCGGATCGACGGGGTGTCCATGCACATGTTGGCCTACCTGTTCGACCCGGAGGAGCCGGCTCTGCTCGCTGAGCGGGAGTTGGTTCGGGACGATCGGGTGCCTCGGGCTCGGGCCATGGTGGGGCGGCTTCAGGAACTGGGGGTGCCGGTCACCTGGGAGCAGGTTGCCCGGATTGCCGGGGAAGGGTCCGTCGGGCGGCCTCATGTCGCCACCGCGCTCGTCGAGTTGGGCGTTGTGCCCACGGTGAATGACGCGTTCACCGGGGAGTG
The DNA here is from genome assembly GCF_000716605.1 of Streptomyces sp. NRRL F-525. Classification (GTDB taxonomy): domain Bacteria; phylum Actinomycetota; class Actinomycetes; order Streptomycetales; family Streptomycetaceae; genus Streptomyces. The sequence continues at coordinate 12,409 of NZ_JNXE01000013.1, forward strand.
GCTGGCTGATGGGGGGCGCGCTCATGTGGCCAAGCATGAGACCGATCCCTTTGAAGCCATTCGGCTGGTGAAGGCCGCGGGAGGCGTGACCGTGTTCGCGCATCCTGGTGCCAGTAAGCGTGGGCACACCGTGCCTGAGGCTGCCATCGCCGAGATGGCTGCCGCCGGGCTCGACGGGATCGAGGTCGAGCACATGGATCACGATGCCGAGACTCGCGTGCGGTTGCGGGGGCTTGCCAAGGAGCTCGGGCTGCTGGCGACCGGGTCCAGTGACTATCACGGGAGCCGGAAGAGCGTGCAGCTCGGGGAGTACACGACCGATCCCGAGGTGTACGGCGAGATCACGCGGCGCGCCACCGGGGCGTTCCCGGTGCCGGGGGCCGGGGGAGTCTGACTCCCGCCTCCGTCCGTTCGTCTCCGCTCACTCTCACCTGCAAGGCTCGTGGCTCACCCATGTTCGACGTCGCCGTCTTCGGCTCCCTCTTCCTGACCCTTTTTGTCATCATGGATCCCCCTGGGATCACCCCGATCTTCCTCGCGCTGACCGCCGGACGACCGTCCAAGGTGCAGAAGCGCATGGCGTTCCAGGCCGTGTGTGTCGCGGGCGGTGTCATCACCGTGTTCGGGCTGCTCGGGCATCAGATCCTCGACTATCTGCACGTCTCCGTGCCCGCGCTGATGATCGCGGGCGGGCTGCTGCTCCTGCTCATCGCGCTCGATCTGCTCACCGGCAAGACCGACGAGCCCAAGCAGACCAAGGACGTCAATGTCGCCCTCGTGCCGCTGGGCATGCCGTTGCTTGCCGGGCCCGGCGCCATCGTGTCCGTCATCCTCGCCGTGCAGAAGGCCGACAGTGTGGCCACGCAGGTGTCGGTGTGGACGGCGATCCTCGCCATCCATGTCGTGCTGTGGCTGGTGATGCGGTACTCGCTGCTGATCATCCGGGTCATCAAGGACGGTGGGGTGGTGCTGGTGACGCGGCTCGCCGGGATGATGCTGTCCGCCATCGCCGTGCAGCAGATCATCAACGGGATCACCCAGGTCGTTCGCGCGAGTTGAGCGCCGTAGGCCCGGTATACGCAGAACCCCCGCACGGCGTCGGTGCCGTACGGGGGTTCTGAAGTGTGGTTGCGATCCGCGTAAGGGTCGCGGGTAAGGGTCGTGGTCGTTACGTCGTCGGTGTTACGCGGCCTCGAGTGTTACGAGGCCTTGGTCTCGGCGGGGCGGATCCACAGGCGCTGTCCAATGGCGGCGGCCTGTTGCACGATCCGATTGACGGAGGCGGCGTCCACGACGGTGCTGTCCACGGTGGTGCCGTCGACCTCGTCAAGACGCATGATTTCGAAGCGCATTGGCTTCTCCCTTCGTCTGGTCATCCTCCTGAGGAGAACTACTTGGTTACGTATGTAGTCAACGGGATGCGTGTTACAAACATTCCCTACGCTAAGGAAATTTTTCGAACGCCTAATTACTGACCGGTAAGAGATCGACGCGAGACTGACCGGGACCGGTTGTGTTCGCAGCGTGACCGCCGGGACAATGGAAGCGATGAACGACGACCTCGCGGCCCTCAGCGCCCGCATCGACCGCACGAACGAGCTGCTGCAGCGCATGCTCGCCGAAGTGGCGAAGACGCCCTCGACGCATGCGATCTTCGTCGACGCCGGGTATTTGTATGCAGCCGCGGGCCGCCTCGTCTCCGGGACCGAGGACCGACGCACCTTCGACCTCGACACCGAGGGCCTCATCGAGGCGCTCATCGACAAGGCCCGCACGATCTTCGCGGACAGCCGGCTGCTGCGGGTCTACTGGTACGACGGTGCTCGGCGGCGCATTCACACCGCCGAGCAGCAGGCCATCGCCGAACTCCCGGACGTGAAGGTGCGGTTGGGCAATCTCAACGCCAACAACCAGCAGAAGGGCGTCGATTCACTCATCCGCTCCGACCTGGAGTCCCTCGCCCGGCACCGCGCCATCAGCGACGCGGCCCTCATCGGCGGCGACGAGGACCTGGTCTCGGCGGTCGAGGCGGCCCAAGGGTACGGCGCCCGCGTCCACTTGTGGGGCATCGAGGCGCCGGAGGGCCGTAACCAGGCGGAGCCGCTCCTCTGGGAGGTCGACAGTCAGCGCACCTTCGACCTCGACTTCTTCAAGCCGTACGTCTCCCGGCGCGCGTCCGCCGTCTACGAGGCCGCCGCCACCCGGCCCACCCGCGACGACGTCCGCTTCGTGGGCGCGCAGATCGCGGCGAAGTGGCTCGCGGCGCGGGGGAGGGAGGCGCTGGTGGAGCTGCTGCCCGGGCATCCGTATCTGCCGGGGTCCGTCGACCAGGATCTGCTGGTCGAGGCGGAGGGGCTGCTGCAGTACTCGCTGCGTGGACAGGCCGACCTGCGGCGGGCGTTGCGGGACGGGTTCTGGGAGCACCTGCAGACGCAGTACTGATCCCTCAGGGGGCGGTCGCGTCCCAGAAGTCGGCGATCGCCTTGGCCGTCGCGGCCGGCTGGTCCGTGTTCGGTGAGTGCTCGGCCCGCGCGATGACCGTCCGCCGCGCCTTCAGTCGTACGGCCATGTCGTCCAGGAGCGGCACCGGCCAGGTGTCGTCGCGCGAGCCCGACAGGACGTGGACGGGGAGCGGGACCGCGGCCAGTTCGGCCACCCGGTCCGGCTCCACGCACAACTGGCGTCCCGCTGCGAGGAGTTGGGCCGGCTTGGTGCCCAGCCAGCGGCGGCGCAGGTCGGCCCGGTCGTCGAGACCCTCGTCCAGCCCACCGCCGGTCTCGGTCTCCTCCGGTGCCTCCATCGCCTGGATCGCGTCCCACACCTCGGCCATCGACATCACCGCGAGCGCGTCCCGCAACAGCTTCACGCGCTGCTGCTGGGAGGCCGAGATCTCCGCCGGCCCCGATGCCATCAGCGTCAGCGACACGAATGGTGTGGGGTCCAGCAGTACGGCCGCTCGCGCCACCTGCCCGCCGAAGGAGTGCCCGAGCAGATGCACCGGCGCGCCCACGGTCTCTGCCAGCGCGAGCACGTCCCGCGCCAACTCGTCCTGGGCGTAAGGGGATTCGTCCTCGACCGGGCCGTCCGACTCGTACTGGCCCCGCCCGTCCACGGCCACGGTCCGGTACCCGCGCGCCCCGAACGCCTCGTGCAGGGGGTTGAAGTCCTCCTTGCTCCCGGTGAACCCCGGCAGCAACAGCGCGACCCCCTTCGCCTCGACACCGTCGCCCACGGGCGAGTCCACGACGGCGAACTCACCGCGCGGGGTCCGCAGCTGGTACGCGCGAGCGCCGGGGGGCGGGGTGAAGGAGGGCGGCTTGCTCATGGGTCGAGGTTAACCGGCGAGGCTGAGCGGGATGGGGACGGGAGGGTGTAACCAGGGTTAACGGGCTGGTGGAACGCCGATGGCCCGGCCCACGTGAAGTGGACCGGGCCATCGGCGTTACTGAGTTCGGTCAGCCCTCGGCGGTCTCAGCCGCCGCTGCCGCCGTCTTGCGCGGGCGACGCACCCTCGGCTTGGCCTCGGTGGCCTCCGCCGTCTCCGTGACGACCGGGGCCTCGGCGGCCTTGCGGGTCGTACGGCGACGCGGCTTGACCTCCGCCTCCTCGGCCACCTGCGCCGGGATCTCGGCGGTGGCGGCCGTCTTGCGGGTGCGCCGGGGCTTGGCCTCGACGGCCTCGGCCGTGTCGACAGCGGCGACCGCTGCCTTACGGGTCCGCCGCGGCTTGGTCTCGGCGACGACCTCCGCAGGTGCCTCGACGGCAACGGCAGCGGCCGTCTTACGGGCCCGGCGCGGCTTGCTCTCGACAGCCTCGACCGTGTCCACGGCGGTCTCGGCGGCAACCGCGGCCTTGCGGGTGCGGCGCGGCTTGACCTCGGCGACCTCCACCGGAGCCTCTACGGCAACAGCGGCGGCCGTCTTGCGCGTCCGACGAGGCTTGGCCTCGACAGCCTCGGCGGTGTCCACGGCGACGACCTCGGCCGGAGCCGCTGCCTTCCGGGTCCGCCGCGGCTTGGTCTCCGCCACGACCGGCGTCTCCACGGCCTCCACCACCGGCTCCGCGGCCTTGCGGGTACGGCGCCGGGGTGCGGCCTCCTCGACCACCTGGGCGGGGATGTCGGCGACGGCCTTGCGGGTCGCCGTACGGCGACGCGGCTTGGTCTCCTCGACGGCCTCGACCGTGTTGACGACCTCGACCGCCTCGACCGGAGCCGCGGTCTTCCGCGCCCGGGTCCGGCGCGGCTTGGCCTCGACGGCCTCGGCCGTGTCGACCGCGGCCACGGCGGCGGGTTCGGCAGCGACGGGGCTCGCGGCCTCGACCGGCTCCGCGGCCTGTACGGCCTTGCGGGTCCGGCGGCGCGGCTTGGTCTCCTCGACCGGGGTCTCGACCACGGGGGCCTCGGCCACCGGGGTCACTGCCGCCGTCTCGACCGCGGGCTCCGCCGACTTCCGCGTACGGCGGCGGCGTGACGTCGTCGGGGCGTCCAGGGCCGGAGTCTCAGCCGTAGCTACGGCGCTTTCCGCGGCCTCGGACACGGGCGTGACCGGCGTGGAGGTGACCGCCGTGGCCGGCAGCTGCTCTCCCGCCGCTCCGTTGCGCGTGCGGCGACGGCGGCGCGGGGTGCGGGTCGCGGTGTCCTCGGACGCGGCCAGCGCGGTCTCCTCCGGAGTGGACGACGTCACGGCCGTAGCCGCTGAAGTCCCTTCCATCGGGGCACCGTTGCGGGTGCGACGGCGGCGGCGCGGGGTGCGTGCCGCGCGCTCGGTGTCGGCGGAACGGGACTCGTTGCGGCTGTCGCGGCTGTTGTCGCGACCGCCCCTGCCGGCGTCACGACCGCTGTCGCGGCCACCACGACCGCCGTCGCGGCCGCCCCGGCCACGCGGGCCGCCGCGTCCGCCGGTCTCGCCGAGGTCCTCGACCTCCTCCGCCGCCAGCCCGGCGAGCGTGCGCTCCGAGCGGGGCAGGACACCCTTGGTGCCCGCGGCGATGTTCATTTCCTCGAAGAAGTGCGGGGACGTGGAGTACGTCTCCGGCGGGTTCGGGAAACCGAGGTCCAGCGCCTTGTTGATGAGCTGCCAGCGCGGGATGTCGTCCCAGTCGACGAGGGTGACCGCGATGCCCTTGGCGCCCGCGCGGCCGGTGCGGCCGATGCGGTGCAGGTAGGTCTTCTCGTCCTCGGGGGACTGGTAGTTGATGACGTGCGTGACGCCCTCGACGTCGATACCGCGGGCGGCGACGTCGGTGCAGACGAGCACGTCCACCTTGCCGTTGCGGAACGCGCGCAGCGCCTGCTCGCGGGCGCCCTGGCCGAGGTCGCCGTGGACCGCGCCGGAGGCGAAGCCGCGCTGCTGGAGCTGGTCGGCGAGGTCGGCCGCCGTGCGCTTCGTACGGCAGAAGACCATGACCGGGCCCCGGCCCTCGGCCTGCAGGATGCGGGCGACGAGCTCGGGCTTGTCCATGTTGTGCGCGCGGTAGACGAACTGCTTGGTGTTCGCGACCGTCGCGCCCTCGTCGTCCGGCGAGGTGGCGCGGATGTGCGTGGGCTGCGACATGTAGCGGCGCGCGAGACCGATGACCGCGCCCGGCATGGTCGCCGAGAACAGCATGGTCTGACGCTTGGCCGGCAGGAAGTTGATGATCTTCTCGACGTCGGGCAGGAAGCCCAGGTCGAGCATCTCGTCGGCCTCGTCCAGGACGAGCGACTTGATGTGCTTGAGGTCGAGCTTCTTCTGGCCCGCGAGGTCGAGCAGTCGGCCCGGGGTGCCGACGATGACGTCGACGCCCTTGCGGAGCGCCTCGACCTGCGGCTCGTAGGCCCGGCCGCCGTAGATGGCGAGGACGCGGACGTTACGCACCTTGCCCGCGGTCAGCAGGTCGTTCGTGACCTGCGTGCACAGCTCGCGCGTGGGGACCACGACGAGCGCCTGCGGGGCGTCGGTCAGCTGCTCGGGCTTGGCCCGGCCGGCCTCGACGTCCGCGGGGACGGTCACGCGCTCCAGGAGCGGGAGGCCGAAGCCCAGCGTCTTGCCGGTGCCGGTCTTGGCCTGGCCGATGACGTCCGTGCCGGAAAGGGCTACGGGGAGCGTCATCTCCTGGATCGGGAAGGGGGAGACGATACCGACGGCCTCAAGGGCCTCAGCGGTCTCGGGAAGGATTCCGAGCTCTCGGAAAGTAGTCAGGGTGCTGCCTCTTCTGTGTGCGCGGTGCGAGGCGAGCGCGGGGGTCGTGTCAGGACCGTGCCGGGGACGTCGGCTGCCTTACGGACAACCCGTGAGGGCAAGCCGTACTGCACGGGACCACTGCCGACGCTCTAGCGCTCGTACCGCTGAGGGTCCCCCTCCGAACGACGTACGCAACGTGCCGTACGGGCGAGGAGGGCTGTCGGGTCGGAGCCGATCGGGCCACCGACCGGGCATCCTCATTCGTGCGGCCCGGCGAATACTCGGCGGGCGCATTACCACCATACCCCGGAATCACGCACATGCGTTGGCCGATTTGGTCACGTTGTCGTCGTCACACTGATTGACCAGGGACTTCCGCCGTGCTGTGAGCGGGCTATTGTGCGCTTCATGACGACCGCTGACAACGCCTCCGACGCGCCCGCCGAACCCACCGGAGTCGCCGCCCAGGACTGGGCCACGGCCTCCGTCGACCCGCAGTACCGCAACGCGGTCGTGGACCTGCTCGGCGCGCTCGCGTACGGCGAGCTGGCGGCGTTCGAGCGGCTCGCGGAGGACGCCAAGCTGGCGCCGACGCTCGCGGACAAGGCGGAGCTGGCGAAGATGGCGTCGGCCGAGTTCCACCACTTCGAGCAGCTCAGGGACCGGCTCACCGAGATCGGCGCCGAGCCGACCGACGCGATGCAGCCGTTCGTCGCCGCGCTCGACGGTTTCCACAAGCAGACGGCGCCCTCGGACTGGCTGGAAGGCCTCGTCAAGGCGTACGTCGGCGACTCGATCGCCAGTGACTTCTACCGCGAGGTCGCCGCCCGCCTCGACAAGGACTCCCGGCTGCTGGTGCTCGGGGTTCTCGACGACACGGGGCACGCGAGCTTCGCCGTGGAGAAGGTGCGCGCGGCGATCGACGCGGACCCGCGTGTGGGGGGCCGACTCGCCCTGTGGGCACGGCGGTTGATGGGTGAGGCGCTGTCGCAGTCGCAGCGGGTGGTGGCCGACCGGGACGCGCTGTCGACGATGCTCGTCGGTGGCGTGGCGGACGGGTTCGACCTCGCGGAGGTGGGTCGGATGTTCTCCCGGATCACCGAGGCGCACACCAAGCGGATGGCGGCCCTGGGGCTCGCCGCCTAGCTAAGCCGGCGCGGACCGTCCCCGGAGTCGCCGCGAGGGCCGAAGGAGCAGCGAGAGCGAGGCCGCCGAGACGACGGCCGCCCCGAGCAGGCTCGCGAGGCCGCTGCCGGGGCCGAGCGCGCTGTGGGTGACGAAGTCACCGAAAAGGGCTCCGGCGACGCCCGTGGAGAACACCAGGGAGCGGGCCGGCAGACGGTGTGCGAGCCGGTGTGTGGCGGCCCAGGCGAGCAGCACACCCAGCACGGCGGAGCCGAGCGCTTCCAGGATCATCACGGGGGTCCCTCCCACGGCCGGCGTGCGTTGTTCGGTCGTAGCCGGTCATACCCGTGACCTGCGGAATGCAATCCTCCCCTGTGGGTGACTTGTGCTCCATCTGTGGTGAAAACGCAGATAAGAACAGCGGCGGAAACGCGAGGGGCCCGGTGACCTCGACGGTCACCGGGCCCCTCGTCCGTTCGCGACTACAGCGCGCCGAAGCCCACCTTGCGCGGGGCCGCCTCGCCGAGCTCGACATAGGCGAGCCGGTCGGCGGGGACGAGGACCTTGCGGCCGTGCTCGTCCACCAGGCTCAGCAGCGGAGCCTTCCCGGTCAGCGCCTCGGCCACGGCCTGCTCGACCTCTTCGGCGCTCTGACCGGTCTCCAGAACGATCTCGCGAGGCGTGTGCAGCACGCCGATCTTGACCTCCACGGCTATGTCCCTCCGACGGTCAGCAAAGTGCGCGATCTTCCGCGCCGTACGCAGCACACACTAGCCCGGCGAGAGGACGTAGATGTTCCGCGCCGGAACGCCAAGAGCGAACAACGCACGGGAACAAACCCGGCTCTACGGCGGTCAGTGGTGCTGTTCGCTGCCGTGCAGCGGGAAACCGGCGATGCCGCGCCACGCCAGCGAGGCCAGCAGCTGGACCGCCTGGTCGCGCGGGACGCTGCGGTCGCTGTGCAGCCAGGAGCGGGCGACGACCTGGGCGAGACCGCCCAGACCCGAGGCCAGCAGCATCGACTCGGCCCGTGAGAGGCCGGTGTCCTCGGCGATGACCTCGCAGATCGCCTCGGCGCACTCGTTCGTCACCTTGTCGACGCGCTCGCGCACGGCGGGCTCGTTCGTCAGGTCCGACTCGAAGACCAGCCGGAAGGCGCCGCCGTCGTCCTCGACGTAGGCGAAGTACGCGTCCATGGTCGCCCGGACGCGCTGCTTGTTGTCCGACGTCGACGCGAGCGCGGTGCGCACCGCCTGGATCAGCGACTCGCAGTGCTGGTCGAGGAGGGCGAGGTAGAGGTCGAGCTTGCCCGGGAAGTGCTGGTAGAGCACCGGCTTGCTGACGCCGGCGCGCTCGGCGATGTCGTCCATCGCGGCCGCGTGGTAACCCTGTGCGACGAAGACCTCCTGGGCGGCGCCCAGCAGCTGGTTCCGTCGGGCACGGCGCGGCAGGCGGGTGCCCCGCGGGCGCGCCGCCTCTGTCTGCTCGATGGCTGTCACGCCGCCTCCCAAATGTCGTCCTCATGCGGTGAGCGCCGCGCCGCCATCGTACTTTTCGGTAACCCCGGTGTGCGCGGTGCGAGCGCAGAATTTCACGTACCGGACGATGGTGAAAGCCGTGCGAATGCCCCTAGAAGGGATGTAGGGGGCGCCGGGAGTCGCAGGTAAGTGGCTTCTTCTTACTGAAGGGGCCTGTTCGGCGTCACGTCACCGGTAGTCGTCTTCGTCGAGGGCGACGACGCGGGCCTGTTCGGCGACGTCGGCCTCGTTGGCCTTGTCCGGGTCGAGGTCGGTCGGCTGTTCGTCGGTGATGTCGTCCTCGGGGGCTTCGACATCGAACGGGGTGTCGCTCTCGTCCTCGAACGTCGCAGGATCACTGGGGTCGACGGTCATGGCGGGCTCCCTTCCTGGTACGTCCTGAGCCTAGGAGACAGCGGGCGGGGGTGCCATGGCGGAAGCCTCGGGGCTGTCGGTCGTAGGGCTGTCGCAGGGCTGCCATGGGGCTTGTGATGGCGAACACACGAGCCATTGCGTGATCGTCTCGTAACATTGCCGCATGTCTTCGACAGAGCTGCCTTCCGTGTCGGCCGTCACCAGCGTGCTCCCCAAGGTGGCGCCCGTCAGGGTCGGCGAGGGGGAGCGGCTCAGGTCGGTCGGGCTGCCGGGGATCACGCTGACGGTGCGGTCGAGAGCGGCCGTGCGCGAAGGACTGCCGCCCGCGCTGTACGTCCACGGGCTCGGCGGTTCCTCGCAGAACTGGTCGCAGCTCATGGCCGAGCTCGACGGCCTGGTCGACAGCGAGGCCCTGGACCTGCCGGGCTTCGGCGACTCCCCGCCACCGGACGACGGCGACTACTCCGTCACCGGGCACGCGCGCGCGGTCATCCGTTACCTCGACGCGGCCGGGCGCGGCCCGGTGCACCTCTTCGGCAACTCCCTGGGCGGCGCGATCACGACCCGCGTGGCCGCGGTACGCCCGGACCTCGTCCGCACACTCACGCTGATCTCCCCGGCCCTGCCGGAGATCCGCGTCCAGCGCTCGGCCCTGCCGACGGCGCTGCTCGGCGTACCGGGGATCGCCTCCTTGTTCACCCGCATCAGCAGGGAGTGGACAGCCGAACAGCGCGTCCGCGGTGTCCTGGGCCTCTGCTACGGCGATCCCGGCATGGTGACCCCGGAGGCGTTCCGGTACGCGGTCGAGGAGCTGGAGCGGCGCCTCCAACTCCCTTACTTCTGGGACGCGATGGCCCGTTCTTCCCGGGGCATCGTCAACGCGTACACCCTGGGCGGCCAACACGGCCTCTGGCGCCAGGCCGAACGTGTCCTCGCCCCCACCCTCCTCGTCTACGGCGGCCGCGACCAGCTCGTCGGCTACCGCATGGCCCAGCGCGCGGCCCGCACGTTCCGGGACTCCCGCCTGCTTTCCCTGCCGGACGCGGGGCACGTCGCGATGATGGAGTATCCGGAGACGGTGGCGGCGGCGTTCCGTGAACTTCTCGCGGATTCGGGGGAGTTGGGGGAGCCGGGAGAACCGGGAGAGTTCGGGAAGCCGGCGGACGCCGGTGCCGTGCGGGGGCGTCGTGCTGCCGAAGGGGATGGTTTCGGCCGAGGTGGCGGGGGTGGTGCGCGGGGGTCCCGGGGCGGCGGTTCGGTGAGTACGGTGAGTGATGCCGGCCGCGCGGGATCGGGACCAGGATCGGGTTCAGGTGCCGGGGGCGATGGCAACGACGATACGAACGCGGGGAGTTGAGGGGGCGACGTGGGACGCCATAGTCGCCGTAGGTCCCCTGCGAAGGGTGACGCCGCGGACGTGGGTACGGGCACGGGGGTGGGGAAGGGCGGGACGGGTGCGCCTGGGGACGCTCAGGGCGTGCCGGGGGCTCGGGGGCCTCAGGGGGCTCGGGAGTCGCAGAGGGGGCAGGGGGGACGGCCTGGGGCTTCTCCTGGTTCTGGGCCTGGGGTGATACCTGGCCGACAGCAGCCGCAGCGGTCTTCAGGGAGCGGGGATACGGGGTACGGGGGGTCGAGCGTTCCAGGTGGGGCGCAGGCTCGGGGGATACCGGGTTTTACGGGTGGGACTCCGGCTCAGGGGGTGCCGCGGTTCCAGGGGGCGCCTCCAGCGCAGGGCGCACCGCGTTCCGCGGACGGGACGCCTGCTCATGGGATGCCGCGTCACCAGGGTCAGCCGTCGGCTCCAGGTGGGCCGCGTCCCCCGGAGGGGACACCCGCTCACGGTGTACCGCGTTTCCAAGGGCAGCCGCCCGCTCAAGGTGGACCGCGTCTTCCTGATGGGACCCCGGCTCACGGGTCGCCGCGTTTCTTCGGGGGCGGTCCTGCGGCTGGAGGGCCGCGTCTCCCTGATGGCACTCCCGCGCGCGGGGTGCCGCGTTTGCCGGACGGTTGGTCGGCGCAGGGTGCGCCGCGTTCCGCTGAGGGCACTCCGGCGCACGGCGTTCCCAGGCTTCCGGACGGCACGCCGGCCCATGGGTTTCCCAGGTTGGCCGATGGCACCCCGGCCCACGGTTTTCCGAGGTTGCCGGATGGCACCCCGGCTCGCGGTGTTCCGCGTGCGCCGGACGGCACCCCTGCGCACGGCACCGCCCGTTTCCCCGACGGCACTCCAGCCCACGGGTTTCCGAGGCTGCCCGATGGCACGCCGGCCCACGGTTTCCCGAGGCTGCCCGATGGCACGCCGGCCCACGGTTTCCCGAGGCTGCCCGACGGCACGCCGGCCCACGGTTTCCCGAGGCTGCCCGACGGCACTCCCGCGCGCGGTGTCTCCAGGCTGCCCGATGGCTCTCCACGCGCGCGTGCCGGTCATCCTGAGCAGGCTGAATCCGGGGGCGCCTGGGGTGAGTTGAGGGGACGGAGCGGTGTGGGACCCGGTACACCGGGCGGCCCGCTCGGCGCCTCTCAAGCCTCGCCCGGCGCACCCGGTACCCCCGGCACGCCCCAGTCCCCCGTCGCCGGTTCGGCCCCCGGGCTGCCCATCCCGCGGCAGCGCCAGGCTCCTCAAGCCGGTCCCGGGGGAGGCGGCCAGAGCGGTCGTAGGGCCCGGCCTCGGCAGGATTACGTCGACGCCTTCGAAGGGGACGACGACGTCTTCGCGTCCCGGACCGGCGTCGCGATGCACCCCTCCGACCCGTACGGCTCCGTCACCACCTGGACCCCCGAGAGCGACGCAGACGCCGACGACGAGCCCCCCGCCGACCTCGACTCCGCGCCCGGGGTCGCCAAGGGCCGTAAAGGACGGACCTACACCGGTATCGCGGCCGCCGCCGTCACCACCGTGCTGGCCGTCATCGTGGCCGGGCAGGTGGCCAAGGGCGGTGACGGTGACGCGGCGCGGTCGCAGGCGGCGACCGATCGGGCCCGGGATGCCAGGGAGTCGGCCTCGCCGGAGGTCAGCCCGTCCGGTTCGCCGCGGCTGGTGGCGCTGACGTACGCCCAGAAGATGGCGAAGAAGTATCCGCTCGGCGCCAAGCTCAAGGGGCCGGACAAGTTCGACGCGGTGCCCGGTGTCGACAAGGCGCCCGGCAAGGGGCGCAAGTACACGTACCGCGTCGACGTGGAGCAGGGGCTCGGGCTGGACGGGACGCTCTTCGCGCAGGCCGTGCAGAAGACGCTGAACGACAAGCGGAGTTGGGCCCACAACGGCGCCCGTACCTTCGAGCGGATCTACACCGGCAAACCGGACTTCGTGATCACCCTGGCCAGTCCTGGTACCACCGCCACGTGGTGCGCCAAGTCCGGGCTGGACACCACCGAGGACAATGTGTCGTGCGACTCGGCGGCCACCGAACGCGTGATGATCAACGCGTATCGATGGGCGCAGGGGTCGTCAACATATGGGGACAAGATGTACGCGTATCGACAGATGTTGATCAACCATGAGGTCGGTCATCGTCTTGGCTACGGGCACGTCACCTGCGACAAGGACGGCGAGTTGGCGCCGGTCATGCAGCAGCAGACCAAGTTCCTCGATCATGACGGGATCCACTGTCTGCCGAACCCCTGGCCGTACCCGGGCAGTTGACGGGCGACGCTTATGTCACATTGACACGAGCCGCAACTTCCATCATATTTTTGCGCATGTGGTCTAGTCATGTCCCGAACCGCGCCGCCATCGAGCTGGCGCTCATCGGCGTGACCCCGCTCTGCGTGGCCGACATCCTCTGTCGCTGAACACCGCCCCTGGCGTTCGTGTCGCGACCCGCACCACCGCGCCCTTGCCCGTGTGACCTCGGCAGGGCTTTCTCGACGACCTGACGCCGGGGCAGACGGCTGTTCACTCCCGTCTCACTCCTCGTCCATCCGTCTCACTATTCGAGAGATCTGCGCGAGATCCGCGAAAGATCCCCGAAGGTCCCCCCCTCGAGAGGTCGTCATTCCGATGCGTCAACCGTCCGTCATAGCCCGGCGCGTGGCCGTGGCATCCGTCAGCCTGGCCGTGGCGGCGGGCGCCGCCGCCTGCGGGCCGAAGGACAACGATGCCAAGGGCTCCGGCGGTGACTCCACGCCCCACAAGGGCGGCACGCTCACGGTCCTGAACGCGCAGCCCCAGGAGGACTTCGACCCCGCCCGCCTGTACACCTCCGGCGGCGGCAACGTCCCCTCCCTCGTCTTCCGCACCCTCACCACCCGCAACCGCGAGAACGGCGCGGCCGGTGCCAAGGTCGTCCCGGACCTCGCCACCGACACCGGGCGCCCCAACAAGGACGCGACCGTGTGGACGTACACCCTGAAGAAGGGCCTCAAGTACGAGGACGGGACCGCGATCACCTCGGCCGACATCAAGTACGGCATCGAGCGCTCCTTCGCCCCCGAACTCTCCGGCGGCGCGCCCTACTTGCGGGACTGGCTGGTCGGCGCGGCCGACTACCAGGGGCCGTACAAGGACAAGAAGGGGCTCAGCGCGATCGAGACTCCTGACAGCCGGACCATCGTTTTCCACCTGAACAAGCCCGAGGGCGAGTTCCCGTACCTCGCCACGCAGACGCAGTTCACGCCCGTCCCGAAGGGCAAGGACACGGGGACCAAGTACGAGGAGCACCCGGTCTCGTCGGGGCCGTACAAGGTCGTCAGCAACCAGAACGACGGTGAGACGATCGTCCTGGAGCGCAACAAGTACTGGTCCACGGCGACCGACGCCGAGCGCAAGGCCTACCCGGACAAGATCGACGTGAAGTCGGGGCTCGACTCGTCCGTGATCAACCAGCGGTTGTCCGCGTCTCAGGGTGCGGACGCCGCGGCTGTCACGACGGACACCAACCTCGGGCCCGCCGAGCTCGCCAAGGTGACCGGTGACAAGGAGCTCGCGGCGCGCGTCGGCACCGGGCACTTCGGTTACACGAACTACATCGCGTTCAACCCCAAGGTCGCGCCGTTCAACAACGTCAAGGTGCGGCAGGCGATCTCGTACGCCATCGACCGGTCGTCGGTGGTGAACGCGGCGGGCGGTTCGTCGCTGGCGGAGGCCGCGACCACCTTCCTGCCGAACCAGAAGTCGTTCGGGTACGACCCCTACGACCTCTTCCCGGCGGGCGCGTCCGGCAACGCGGCGAAGGCCAAGGAGCTGCTGAAGGAGGCCGGTTACCCGAAGGGGATCACGGTCACGCTGACGCACTCCAACGACAAGGACTTCGAGACCAGCCCCGAGATCGCGACCGCGATCCAGGACGCGCTCAAGAAGGCCGGCATCACCGTCAAGCTCCAGGGCCTGGAGATCAACGACTACAAGGACAAGATCCACAGCGTCAAGACCGAGCCGGGCTTCTTCCTCGCCCACTGGGGTGCCGACTGGCCCTCCGGCGGTCCCTTCCTCGCCCCGATCTTCGACGGGCGCCAGATCGTCAAGGACGGCGCGAACTTCAACACCGGCCTGCTCAATGACAAGTCGGTCAATGCGGAGATTGATTCGATCAACAAGTTGACGAATCTTGACGAGGCCGCCAAGCGGTGGGGTGCACTGGACAAGAAGATCGGCGAGCAGGCCCTGACCGTGCCGCTGTTCCACCCCGTCTACAAGCGGCTGGTCGGCAAGGACATCAGGAACGTCGTGATCAGCGACTGGACCGGCGTCCTGGACATCTCCCAGGTCGCGGTCAAGTAACCCCATGAGCGAGGCACTTGTCGCCTCCCAGACCGCCGGGACGGACCTCTCCGTCCCGGCGGTCTCGGGGGCCCGTCAGTTCTGGCGGCGGCTGCGAGCGCAGCGCGCCGCCCTCGTCGCGGCGGCCGTCGTCGCCCTGCTCGTCCTGGTCGCGCTCGCCGCGCCGCTGCTCACCGCGATCGAGGGCCAGGACCCGTTCACCTACCACCCCTCGCTCATCGACTCCGCGCGCGGGGGCGTGCCGACCGGCTCCTTCGGGGGCATCACCGGCGGCCACTGGCTCGGCGTCGAACCGCAGACCGGGCGCGACCTGTTCGCCCGTCTCGTCTACGGCGCCCGGGTCTCCCTGGGGGTCGCGCTGGGGGCGACCGTCGTCCAGGTCTTCGTCGGTGTCGTGATCGGCGTCGCCGCCGGGCTCGGGAACCGATGGGTTGATCAAGTGTTGAGCCGGGTCACCGACATCATCGTGGCGATGCCCTTGATGATCATGTCGTTGGCGCTGCTCGCGATCGTCCCCGACAGCTTTCCGCGCCCCCTGCTGGTCGCCCTGGTCATCGGCCTGATCGCCTGGGGCAACGTCGCGAAGATCGTGCGCGCCCAGACGCTCACCCTGAAGGAACTCGACTACGTCGCCGCCGCCCGGCTCAGCGGCTGGGGCACCTGGCGCATCGCCCGCCGCGAACTGCTGCCCGGCCTGGCCGCGCCCGTCATCACGTACTCCGCGCTCCTCTTCCCGATGAACATCAGCGCCGAGGCCGCGCTGTCCTTCCTCGGTGTCGGCGTGAAGCCGCCGACGCCCTCCTGGGGGCAGATGCTCACCGCCGCCGACGTCTGGTACCAGGCCGCCCCGCAGTACCTGCTGCTGCCCGCCGGCGCGCTCTTCGTCACCGTGCTCTCCCTGACGGTCCTCGGCGACGGCGTCCGCACGGCCCTCGACCCGCGCGCGGCCTCCCGCCTGCGTGTCGGCACGGGGCGCAAGCGCGAGGCGAAGGCGGACGCGAGCGGCAAGAAGCCCGCGGTGGACGCCGGTTCCGGCCAGTCAACAGTTGATCAAGGCGTCAACACGATCAAGTCGGCCGACGCCAACGCCGCGAAGGAGGACCCGGCATGAGCGGCTTCGGAGGCTTCGTCCTGCGCCGGGCCATCGGCACCGTGATCACCTTGCTCGCCATCTCGGTGATCATCTACGTGGTCTTCTACGCCACCCCCGGGAACGTCGCCCAGATCACCTGCGGCCCGCGCTGCTCCCCGGAGCAAGTGCACCAGGTCTCCCAGCAGTTGAGGCTCGACGACCCGCTGTACCTCCGCTACTGGCACTTCCTCCAGGGCATCCTCGTCGGCCAGGACTACTCGACGGGCACCTCCGTGGAGCACTGCTCGGCGCCCTGCCTCGGGCAGTCGTACCAGGGCGACCAGCAGGTCACCCAGCTGATCCTGTCGAAGCTGCCGGTCAGCCTGTCCCTGGTGTTCGGCGCGATGGTCCTGTGGCTGATTCTCGGCGTCGGCACCGGCATCCTTTCCGCGTGGCGGCGCGGCCGGTTCACCGAGCGCCTACTGACCGGCATCACCCTCGCGGGCGTCGCCACCCCGGTGTTCGTGATCGGCCTGGTGCTGATGATCGTCGTCTGCGGGCAGCTGCAGCTCCTGCCCTTCCCGCAGTACGTGAGTCTCACCGACGACCCCGAACAGTGGGCCTGGAACCTGCTGTTGCCGTGGCTCTCCCTGGCCCTCATCGAGGCCGCCACGTTCGCCCGGCTCACCCGGGCGTCGATGCTGGAGACGCTCGCCGAGGACCACATCCGGACCTTCCGCGCGTACGGCGTCGGCGAGCGGTCCATCATCGGGCGGCACGCGCTGCGCGGGGCACTCGCGCCGATCATCGCGCTCAACGCCAACAACGTCGGCTCGGCGGTCGGCGGCGCGGTGCTCACCGAGACGCTCTTCGGGCTGCCCGGCATCGGACAGGAACTCGTCCACGCCGTCAATGTCGTCGACCTGCCGGTGGTCGTCGGCATGGTCCTGGTCATCGGCTTCTTCGTGGTCATCGCCAACGCCGTCGCGGACGTGCTGTACGCGGTGGCCGACCGACGGGTGGTGCTCGCATGAGTTCGCTGGACGGCTCGACAGACGCCTCGGCGGACGTCCTGGTGGAAGTGACCGACCTGACGGTCGGGTTCGGGTCCCTGCGGGCCGTGGACGGCCTCTCCTTCCGGCTGGAGAAGGGCGCCGCCCTCGGCCTGGTCGGCGAGTCGGGATCGGGCAAGTCCACGGTCGCCTCGGCCCTGTTGGGGCTGCACCGAGGCACCGGCGCCGACGTCGGCGGCTCGGTGCGGGTGGCCGGCATCGACGTACAGGAGGCGTCCGACGCGGACCTGCACCGGTTGCGCGGCGGGAAGGCCGCGATGGTCTTCCAGGACCCGCTGTCGTCCCTGGACCCGTACTACGCGATCGGCGACCAGATAGCCGAGGTGTACCGGGTGCACACGCGCGTGTCCCGTCGGGCCGCACGCGCGCGTGCCGTCGACGTGCTGGACCGGGTCGGCATTCCGGACGCGGTACGGCGGTCCCGTTCGCGCCCGCACGAGTTCAGCGGCGGCATGCGGCAACGCGCCCTGATCGCCATGGCGTTGGCGTGCGAGCCCGATCTGCTGATCGCCGACGAGCCCACGACCGCGCTCGACGTGACCGTCCAGGCCCAGATCCTGGACCTGCTGCACACGCTGCGCGAGGAGACCGGCCTGGGGCTGCTGCTCGTCACGCACGACGTGGGTGTCGCCGCCGAGAGCGTCGACGAGATCCTGGTCATGCGGCACGGGCGGGCCGTCGAACACGGGCCGGTCGACACCGTGCTCGGGGCGCCGACCGAGACGTACACCCGGGATCTGCTCGGCGCGGTCCCACGTGTGGACGCCCCGCGCGCCCGCTCAGCGGCGTCCTCGGCGCCCGCGGAGGTCGTCCTGGAGGCGACGGGCCTGCGGCGTGAATTCGGGCGCGGGAAGCGGGCGTTCGCGGCCGTGGACGACGTGTCGCTGACGATCCACCGGGGCGAGACCCTCGGCATCGTGGGCGAGAGCGGCAGCGGCAAGACGACGCTGGGCCGGATGCTGGTCGGGCTCCTGGAGCCGACGGCCGGCGAGATCAAGCCCGGCGGCGGGGTGCGCCCCGACGTCCAGATGGTCTTCCAGGACCCCGTCTCCTCCCTCAACCCCCGCCGCAGCGTGGGCGAGTCGATCGCCGACCCGCTCCGCGCGCGTGGCGAACGCGACGAGGAGAGCATCCGGGGGCGCGTACGCGAACTCCTGGAGCGCGTGGGGCTCGAAGGGGCGCACTACGACCGCTACCCGCACGAGTTCAGCGGTGGCCAGCGCCAACGCGTGGGCATCGCGCGGGCGCTCGCGGCCGACCCGCGCGTGATCGTGTGCGACGAGCCGGTCTCCGCGCTCGACGTCACCACACAGGCCCAGGTCGTCGCCCTGCTCGGCGAACTCCAGCGCGAACTCGGCCTCGCGCTCGTGTTCGTCGCCCACGACCTCGCCGTCGTGCGCCAGGTCAGCGACCGGGTCGCGGTGATGCGACGCGGGAGGATCGTTGAACAAGGCCCCGCCGACGAGGTCTACGACGCCCCCCAGGACCCGTACACGAAGCAGCTCCTGGCCGCCGTACCGGCCCTGGATCCCCAGGTCGCGGCCCGACGCAGGGCGGCCAGACGGGAGTTGGCGACGACGTGACGGTACCGTCGCGACGACGTGACGGTGCCGTCCCGACGACGAGACGGTGCCGTCCCGACGACGGGACTGTGCCGTCCCCGAGACGTGACGGGCTCGTCGCTACGGCACCGTAGCGACGGCCCGACGGCGGTCTGACGTTCCGTGCGCGATTGATCTCTTAGCGCGACGGAACGCAAACCGCACAGGAAAGTTACGCCCGTTCACCCCTTTTGGTGGCGCGATGGACAACCGTCCGTCGCGCCACCGCCTTGTCCGCATACGTTCGTCCCGCTGCGAGCCGCCGGGTCAACGGCGGCTCCCCATATGGGAGATCGGGGGTGTGCCCGTGCGCATAGGACTGCTTACGGAGGGTGGCTATCCGTATGTGAGCGGTGACGCCAGACTCTGGTGCGACCGGCTCGTACGCGGGCTCGGGCAGCACGAGTTCGACATCTACGCGCTCAGCCGCAGCGAGCGCCAGGAGGACGAGGGCTGGCTCGAACTGCCGCCCCAGGTCGCCCGGGTGCGTACCGCGCCGCTGTGGACCGCCGAGGACGACGGGGTGACCCTCGGACGCCGCGCGCGCCGGCGGTTCGCCGAGTGCTACCAGGAGCTGGCGGCCGTGCTGTGCGAGGGCGACGGCCAGGCCTCCCTGGAGGTGGCGGAAGGGGCGCCGGGCGAGCAGGAGGTGCCCTCCGCCGATGTGGCGGACCGTTTCGCCAACGCGCTGTACGGGCTCGCCGAACTCGCCCGCGGCGAGGGCGGACTCGTAGGCGCGCTGCGTTCCGAAAGCGCCGTACGTGCGCTGGAACGCGCCTGTCGTGCGCCCGGCGCACTCCGCCCGGCACGCGAGGCGCGTGTGCCCGAACTCCTCACCGTCGCCGCGCAGTTGGAACGCGCCCTGCGCCCCCTCTCGCTCGACTGGTACGAGGACGACGCCCTTGGCTCCGTGGACCTCTGCCACGCGACCGCCGGCGGCACCGCGGCCCTGCCCGGACTGCTCGCCCACCACTTCGCCGGCGTACCGCTGCTGGTGACCGAGTACGGCGTGCAGCTGCGCACGCACTACCTGGCCTCCGCCGACGCGCCGCCCGCCGTACGGGCCCTGCTCGCCGCCTTCCACGGCAGGCTGGCCGCCGAGACCTACCGGCGGGCCACGCTGATCACCCCGGGCAACAGCCACACCCGCCGCTGGCAGGAACGCTGCGGCGCCGACCGCGCGAAGCTCCGCACGGTCCACCCCGGCATGGAGGCGACCCGCTTCGCGGAGGTCGGCGAGGCACCCGACGGGGCGGACCCGGACACGCTGGTGTGGGTCGGCCGTGTCGAACCCGCGAAGGACCTGATCTCCCTCCTCCACGCCTTCGCGGAGATCCGCAAGGACGAGCCCAAGGCGCACCTGCGGATCGTCGGCGCGCCCGCCGGCGCCGAGGGCGAGGCCTACCTCGGCCACTGCAGGGCGCTGGCCGCCCAGCTCTTCCCCGACGAGGCCGAGGGCGTGCACGCGGTCGGCGACAACCCGGTGTCCTTCGAGGAGATCGGCGGCCCGGACGCCCCCACGCTCGCCGAGGCGTACGCGGCCGGCACGGTGATCGTCCTGTCGAGTGTCGTCGAAGGCTTCCCGCTCAGCCTGGTCGAGGCCATGTTCTGCGGCCGGGCGACCGTGTCCACGGACGTCGGCGCGGTGGTCGAGGTCATCGGCGGTACAGGGCTGGTCGTGCCCCCGCGCAATCCGCGGGCGCTCGCGGAGGCGTGCGTGAGCCTGTTGCGCGACTCCGAGCGCCGTGAGCGCCTGGGCGCCGCCGCGCGCGCCCGAGCGCTCGAACTGTTCACCGTCGAGCAGAACATCGCGGCATTTCACAGCATTTACCTGGAGATCGTCTCGCACTCCCCGGTCCGCCGCGTCGTCCTGAACGAGGCAGGCGAACCCCTCCCCTTCGCAGCCCCGGCCGAGTCCCACGTCCCCGGCCGCTGGACCGGCCCGATGGCCCGCGTCGTGGCCCGCGGCGGCCCCACGTGGGCGACCGGAACGCCAGTACGCGCCACACCTCCCCTGCCCGCCACGGAGGCAGCCCGATGAGCGGCCTCGGCGAACTCGACCGCCCCGGGACGCCTGGGAGCGCGGAGGCGTGGGACGCGCGGTCGGAGGGGTGGCTCGGGGGGAGTGGGGAGTCGGAGGCGGCGACGGAGGCGGAGGGAGTGGCGCCGGGTGAGCTGTCGGTTGTCGGGCAGGTCGCAGGTGCCGTGCGTGGTGCTGTCGCCGCCGACGAAGGTCCATCGCCGGTTGCTGGTCAGGGCGGCGGTCACGTCCGAGCCGCTGCCGTCCGCGACGGAGCCGTGCCGGTTGTCGGGCAGGACGCCGGTGATGTGCGTGGTGCCGTCGCCGCCCACGAAGGCTCATCGCCGACTGCCGGCCAGGGGAACGGTCACGTCCGAGCCGCCGCCAACCGCGACGGAGCCGTGCCAGTAGTCGGGCAGGACGCAGGTGCCGTGCGTGGTGCTGTCGCCGCCGACGAAGTCCCGTCACCGGCTGCCGGCCAGGGCAACGGTCACGTCCGTGTCGCCGCCGACCGCGACGGAGCCGCGCCGGTCGCCGGCCAGGACACCGGTGACGCCCCTGCCGCCGTAGACCGTGCCGAAGCCCCACCGGCCGCCGGCCTTGACCTCTACGACACCGCCCGGATCACCGCCGCCCGCCCCGGAGTTGACGCGCAGCAGCCACACGCGCGTACGGCGCCCGAATCGACCTCGCGCGCGACCGACCGCAAGCCCGCCCCCACCCGCCGCGGTGCCGCCGACCCGGTGAAGGCGCTGATGCACCGTCACGGCGAGCTGTGCGAACGGGCCGTCGACCCGCTGGAGATCGCCGCGGGGCTGGAGGCACACGGCGTCACCGATCGGACCGCCGCGCGCTTCCGGCACCGGGACGTGTTCTCGCTCGCCGAGGAGATGTACGCACGCGTGTCCCGCGACGACGCGGGGGCCCCGCCTCGCGACGCCGTGGCCGTGCAACCACCCCGCGCCGGCTGGGCCGTACTCGCCCTCCTGCCCGGAGTCCTCTGCGCCGCGGCCGTGACCGGTGTGCGGCTCACGGACGGTCGGCTGCGGCTGGCGTTGGCCGTCGGCGGTGTTCTCGCCGTGGCGCTAGGCGTGCGCTTGGCCTTCCGGCGCGGCCCGCTGAGCAACCCGCCCGGCACGCACGCGTGGCGCACGCACCCCGGCACCCGCCTGTGGACGTACTGGCTGCTCGCCTACGCCCTCCTCGGCGACGGACTGCTCCGCGCCGCCGACGACGGCGGCCCCGACGGCCTGCCGACCGGCGTCGCGGGCGGAGCCTGGCCCACGGCCACCGCACCGGTCCTGGCCCTCACCCTGGCCTGCGCCCCCGCCGCCTGGTGCGCCCACCGTTTCGCCGTACGCGCCCGGCGCAAGCTCGCGACCAGCCGTGGACTTGAGGACTTCGCCGACTCCGTACGACCGCTGCTGCTCGGCACGTTCGCCCTGTTCCTGTGCGCCCTGACCGCCCTCCTCGCCCTCTGCGGCACGGCCCTGGGCGAGCCCGCCGCGTACGGCCAAGCCCTCACGCTCGGCGCCCTGTTGCTGCTCGCCCGCCTCCTCACCGTCCACGGCTTCACCCGCGCCCCGGCCCTCGCGCTCGGCGCGGCGGCCGCGACGGAGGGGGCGGCCCTGGCCACGGACCTCATCGGCCGGCTCCCCGGCTGCGGCTTCCTGGCCACCCCCGTCGAAACCGTCCTCGGCTCCTGGGGCCCGGGCGGCATCCCCGCCCTGGCCTGCGGAGCAGCCGCCCTGGCCCTCCTGTTCCACACCACCCGCACGCTGACCAGAGCCTCCGCGCACGCGCCGGCGAACGAGCCGAGGTGACACCGCCATGACCCGCACCGGCCAGAGCTGTCACCCGGCCGCAGGCGCCCGGCCCCACCGCCGGAGGCAACCGCATCACCCTGTGAAGGAGAACACCAGATGATCACCTCCCGATCCGGAGAGTCGGCCCGGGGAGCCGTCCGATGAGGGTCCTGCTGATCGGAGCCAACGGCTACCTCGGCCGCTTCGTCGCCGACCGCCTGCTCGCCGACCCGGCCGTCCAGCTCACCGCGCTCGGCCGCGGCGACGACGCCGACGTCCGCTTCGACCTCGCGACTGGCAGCCCCGGAGCGCTCACCCGCTTCCTGGACGCCGTCCACCCCGGAGTCGTCATCAACTGCGCCGGTGCCACCAGAGGCGGCGCCCGCGAACTCACCCGGCACAACACCGTCGCCGTCGCCACCGTCTGCGAGGCCCTGCGCCGCAGTGGCTGCGGGGCGCGGCTGGTGCAGATCGGGTGCGGCGCGGAGTACGGCCCGAGCCAGCCCGGTTCCTCCACGGCCGAGGACGCCGTACCCCGCCCCGGCGGCCCGTACGGCGTCAGCAAACTCGCCGCCACCGAACTGGTCCTGGGCTCGGGTCTCGACGCCGTGGTCCTGCGCGTCTTCTCGCCCGCCGGACCCGGCACCCCCGCCGGCTCCCCGCTCGGCCGGCTCGCCGAGGCCATGCGCCGGGCCATGCAGTCCGGCGACGGCGAACTCAAACTCGGCGGCCTGGGCGCACAGCGCGACTTCGTCGACGTACGGGACGTGGCCCGCGCGGTCCACGCCGCCTCGCTCTCCGCCGCGCAGGGCGTCATCAACATCGGCTCGGGCCGCGCGGTCCGGCTGCGCGACGCCGCCGCGGTCCTCGCCCGCGTCGCCGGATACGGCGGCGCGCTGCACGAACTCGACGGCCCGCCCGGCCCGTTGAGGGCGGCCATCGGGCACCCCCGCACCGACCCCGACCACGCGGCCCCGGTCGCGTACCCGTACCCGGACGGCTGCGGGAGCTGGCAGCAGGCCGATGTGCGCACCGCGCGCGACCGGCTCGGCTGGCGGCCCCGGATCAACCTGGAGGAGTCCCTCGCCGACATCTGGATGGAGGCGGCATGCCGCATCTGACCAGCACGACCCCGGGCACCGCGAGCACCGGCGTCCGCACCGGCTTCGGTATCCCCGGCTACGCGCATCCCTTGGTCGCGCCGAACGAATGGGGCGAACTCACCCGCCCCGGCACCCCCTTGGACTGGGTCGTCCTCAACGTCTCCTCCGGACCGGGGACCCGCCCCGACCCGCACTGCCTGGAGGCGGCCGGGCGGCTCCGCAACACCGGCGTCCGCGTCCTCGGCCACCTGGACGCCGCGCACGGCGCCCGCACCTTCGGCGATCTGATCTCCGAGGCGCACCGCTACCGTGACTGGTACCAGGTCGACGGCTTCCTCCTGGACCGCTGCCCCACCGACCGGGCCGCGCTGCCCGAGGCCCGCCGCACGGTCGGCGCGCTCCGCGAGATCCGTGACGGCGCCCACATCGTCCTGGGGCACGGAACCCACCCGTACCCCGGATACGCCGAGTGCGCCGACCAGCTGGTGACCTTCTCCGGCCCCTGGAGCGACTACCGCTGGTCCCAGGTCGCCGAGTGGACCGCCGACTACCCGCCCGAGCGCTTCTGCCACTTCGTGCACGGAGTCCCGCGCGGCCATCTCGACGAGGCGCTGCGCATCGCCCGCTGGCAGGGCGCCTCGACCATCTACTTCACCGACCGCACCGATCACGGCGGCCGCACCGACCCCTGGGAGACCATGCCCGGCTACTGGGACGAGATCGTCTCGCGGATCGGAACGGGTGTCTCGGAATGAAGAAGGGCATGGCAGTGTTCCGGGGAGGACAACTGTAGTGATTGACCGACCAACGGAGTCCCCGTGTCGCTGCCACCCCTGGTCGAGCCGGCTGCCGAGCTCACCGTAGACGAGGTCCGCAGGTACTCCCGCCACCTGATCATCCCCGACGTGGGCATGGACGGGCAGAAGCGGCTGAAGAACGCCAAGGTGCTCTGTGTGGGCGCCGGCGGTCTGGGCTCGCCGGCGCTGATGTACCTGGCCGCGGCGGGCGTGGGCACGCTCGGCATCGTGGAGTTCGACGAGGTCGACGAGTCGAACCTGCAGCGCCAGATCATCCACAGCCAGGCCGACATCGGCCGCTCCAAGGCCGAGTCGGCGCGCGACTCCGTGCTGGGCATCAACCCGTACGTGAACGTGATCCTCCACGAAGAGCGGCTCGAGGCCGAGAACGTGATGGACATCTTCAGCCAGTACGACCTGATCGTCGACGGCACGGACAACTTCGCGACCCGCTACCTGGTCAACGACGCCGCCGTACTGCTGAACAAGCCGTACG
Organism: Streptomyces sp. NRRL F-525; assembly: GCF_000716605.1. Classification (GTDB taxonomy): domain Bacteria; phylum Actinomycetota; class Actinomycetes; order Streptomycetales; family Streptomycetaceae; genus Streptomyces. The sequence continues at coordinate 37,276 of NZ_JNXE01000013.1, forward strand.
TCTGGGGTTCGATCTACCGCTTCGACGGCCAGGCCTCGGTCTTCTGGTCCGAGCACGGCCCCTGCTACCGCTGCCTCTACCCGGAGCCCCCGCCCCCCGGCATGGTCCCCTCCTGCGCCGAGGGCGGCGTCCTGGGCGTGCTGTGCGCGTCCATCGGCTCCATCCAGGTCACCGAGGCGATCAAGGTCCTCACCGGCATCGGCGACCCGCTCGTCGGCCGCCTGATGATCTACGACGCCCTGGAGATGCAGTACCGCCAGGTCAAGGTCCGCAAGGACCCCAACTGCGCGGTCTGCGGCCCGAACGCGACCGTCACCGAGCTCATCGACTACGAGGCCTTCTGCGGCGTCGTCTCCGAGGAGGCCCAGCAGGCGGCGGCCGGCTCGACGATCACTCCCAAGCAGCTCAAGGAGTGGATCGACGACGGCGAGAACATCGAGATCATCGATGTCCGCGAGGTCAACGAGTACGAGATCGTCTCGATCCCCGGCGCCAAGCTGATCCCCAAGAACGAGTTCCTCATGGGCACCGCCCTGGAGACGCTTCCGCAGGACAAGAAGATCGTCCTGCACTGCAAGACGGGTGTCCGCAGTGCGGAGGTCCTCGCCGTCCTGAAGTCGGCCGGCTTCGCGGACGCGGTCCACGTCGGCGGCGGCGTGATCGGCTGGGTCAACCAGATCGAGCCCGACAAGCCCGTCTACTAGACCCACGCTTTCCCGGGAGGGGCTCGGCACCACAGGTGCCGGGCCCCTTTCCGCTGCCCGGGCGGAAGTTCGGGCAGCGGTCCGGGCGGGCGTGCGCGCTACGAGGCGCAGACCTTGCCGTCCTTGGGCACCGTCCCCTTCAGCAGATACGCGTCCACCGTCGAGTCGACACAGTCGCTCCCGCTCCCGTACGCCCCGTGTCCCTCGCCCTTCCAGGTGAGCTCCACACCGACGCCCTTGCCCAGCTCGTCGACCATCTTGCGCGCACCCTCGTACGGCGTCGCCGGGTCCCCGGTGTTGCCGACCACCAGGATCGGCGCCGCACCCGGTGCGCTCACCTCCGGGGTGTCGTACTGCCCGGCCACCGGCCAGTCGTGACACCACCCGGCCGTGTCCCAGCCCAGGAAGTCGCCGAACACGGGGGAGATCTTCTCGAACTCGGGCAGCAGCTTCTCCGTCTGCGCGGGCGTCGGCCGCTGCTTGTCGTCCAAGCACGATATGACCCGTTGGGAATGGGTCGTCGTGCCGTAGTGCCCCGCGCTGTCACGGTCGTTGTAGCCGTCGGCCAGTGCCAGCAGCTCCGAACCGTCGCCCTCCTCCGCGGAGTTCAGGGCGCTGGTCAGCGTGGGCCAGCTCTCCTTGCTGTAGAGCGGGAGGACGATGCCGGTCAGCGCGAGTGTCTCGGTCAGCTTCCGCCCGGTCGAGGTCGCCAGCGGCTTGGCGTCCATCTGCTTGAGCAGGGCCGCGATCTTCTTGGAGCCCTGAGCCGGGTCCTGGTCCGTCGACTTGAGGTAGTCGTCCAGCGCTCGCTGGAAACCCCGGGTCTGGTTCAGCGCGTGGCCCACCGAGTCGGCGCTCGGGTCGACGACCGCGTCCAGGATCAGCCGCCCCACCTTCTTCGGGAACAAGTGGGCGTAGACACCGCCGAGTTCGGTGCCGTACGAGATGCCGAAGTAGTGCATCTTCGTGTCACCCAGCACCTGGCGCATCAGGTCCATGTCGCGCGCCGTGTCGGTCGTCGACACATGCGCCATCAGCTTCCCGGCGGCCTTCTCGCAGCCCTTGCCGAAGTCGACGGCGTCCTGGAAGTACGCCTTCTCCTCGGCCGGCGTGTCCGGCGTGGCGTCGATGTCCTCGGTGGCCTGGATCGCCTTGTCGCTGCGGCAGCGGACGCCCTCGCTGGCGGCGACCCCGCGCGGGTCCCAGCTCACCAGGTCGTAGCGCTCGTGCAGCGCGGACACCGTGGTGGCGTAGGCCGGCATGTAGTCCACGCCCGAGCCGCCGGGGCCGCCGAAGTTGAACAGGAGCGAGCCGATGCGGTCGCCGCCGGTCGACTTGGAGCGGATCAGCGCGAGCCCGATCGTGGTGCCGCCCGGCTTCGCCCAGTCCAGCGGCACCTTGAGCGTCGCGCACTGCCAGTCACTGCTCGGCGCGGCCGAGTCGGCGGTGGCCTTGCAGCGCCCCCAGTCCAGCTTCTGTCCGGTCAGCGACGCGGGCAGCGCGGCCGTCGTGGAAGAGGACGAGCCGGCTGCGGACGGCTTGGCGTCCCCCGCGCCCGCGCCGTCCTTGCCGTCGTCGGACGAGCCGCTGCTACAGCCGGCCGTCAGCAGTGCGGCGGCGGCCATCAGGGCCGTCCACCGTACGAATCGCGCCATGTGCATTCCCCCCTCGCAGGCCGTCCGCGTCACGCAGCGGATGGCGGTCAGGCCATAGTAGGCGGCGCGAGCCGAGCCCGTGACAGCCTGTGGATAACCGTTTGACCTGCGATTTTGCCCGGATTTCGGGAGGTGGGTTCAGGAGCAGACGGTGCCGGCCGCCGGGACTTTCCCGTTCAGGAGATAGCCGTTCACCGCGCTCTGCACGCACTTGTTCTTGCTGTCGTACGCACCGTGCCCCTGGCCCTTGTACGTCAGCTCGACCGCGACGCCCTTGCCCAGCGCGTCCACCATCTTCCGCGCGCCCTCGTACGGCGTGGCCGGGTCACCGGTGTTGCCCACGACGAGGATCGGCGCCGAACCGGCCGCGCTCACATCGGGATGGTCGGCCGCGCCCGGCACGGCCCAGTCGGTGCAGCTGACCATGCCCCAGGCGAGGAAGTCACCGAAGAGGGGAGAGGCGGCCCGGAACTCGGGCAGCTTCCGCTCCACATCGGCGGCGGTGTATCTCGGCTTGTCGTCGGCGCAGTTGATGGCGATGTTCGCCGCGGTGATGTTGCTGTACTCACCGTTCTCGCTGCGCCCGTTCATCGAGTCGGACAACGCCATGAGGACCTTGCCGTCGCCGCTGTAGGCCTGTTCGAGCCCCTCGGTGAGGTACTCCCAGAAGTCCTTCGAGTACAGCGCCTGCGCGATGCCGTTCGTGGCGGCGGTCTGCGTCAGCTGGCGCGGGAAGATACCCGGGATCGGCTTGCTGTCGAGGCTCTTGAGCAGCTTGGCGATGCGGTCCTTGACGTCCTGGGCGGTGTCGCCGACGGGGCAGTCCGTGGTCTTCGAGGTGCAGTCGTCGGCGAAGTTGTCGAGCGCGAGCTGAAAGCCCTTGGCCTGCCCCAGAGAGCCCTGTTCGGAGTTCTGGGTGGGGTCGACGACCGCGTCGAAGACCGCGCGGCCCACGTGCTTGGGGAACAAGTGGGCGTAGACACCGCCGAGTTCGGTGCCGTAGGAGATGCCGAAGTAGTGCAGCTTGTCGTCGCCGAGGACCTGGCGCATCAGGTCCATGTCGCGGGCCGCGTCGGTGGTGCGCACCTGGGGGAGCATCTTCTTGGAGTGCTTCTCGCAGGCCGCGTTGAACTGCTTCGTGTTGGCCAGGAGCTTGGTGCGCTCGGCCGCGGTGTCCGGGGTGGCGTCCTGCTGGAAGTACTGGTCGAGCTGGGAGTCGCTCTCGCACTCGACGCCGGCGCTGCGGCCCACTCCGCGCGGGTCGAAGCTCACCAGGTCGTAGCGGGTGCGCAGGGTCGCGTAGTCCTCGCCGAAGGCGGGGAGCGTGGTGACGCCCGAGCCGCCGGGGCCGCCGAAGTTGAAGACGAGCGATCCGATCCGCTTGCTCTTGTCGCCGCTGGCCTTCGCCCGCACCAGGGCGAGGCCGATCGTGTCGCCCTTGGGCTTGCTCCAGTCGAGCGGCGCCTTCATGGTGGCGCACTGCCACTTGGTGCCGTTCGGCAGCGGCGACGGCGCGGCGCCGCCGCCCTCGGCCTCGGACGGGGCCGGACAGTCCTTCCAGCTCAGCTTCTGGGCCGTCGGATCCTCGTCCTTGGAGTCGCCGCCGCAGCCCGCCAGCGTGGAGGACAGCAGGACGACGGTGGCGGTCAGGGCAGCGGCACGCAGCCGGGAGGGGTTCGGCATGGTCCCATCCTGCGGTCGTACCCGGCGGTGCGCTCGGGGCGCGGGCCGTAAGAGGTACGCACGCGTGCGTGCACCCCGTGCGGACCCGAACGCGCTCTACAGGGAGCCCTTGCGGGACAGGTGGTTGAAGAACAGCCAGCCCGGCAGCACCGGGATCCACAGCGTCAGCAGCCGGTACAGCAGCACCGCCGGAGCGGCCACCTCCTTGGGGAGGCCTACGGCGATCAGACCGAGGGTCAGGCTCGCCTCGACCGCACCCACACCGCCCGGGGTCGGGGCCGCGGAACCGAGCGCGTTGCCCGCGAGGAAGACGACGGCGACGCTGGCCAGGCTGAGCGACGTCGACTGGTCGCCGAACGCCCGGATCGACGCGTCCAGGCACATCACGAAGCAGGCCGTCAGCAGCAGCATGCCGCCGATGCCGGTGACCAGCTTCTGCGGCCGCTGGAGCACGTCCAGCATGCGCGGGATGACACCCGCGAACAGCGACCGCACGCGCGTGACGAGGAACTTCCGCAGGAACGGCACCGAGGTCACCACGAGCACCAGCACCGCCACCGTCAGCAGACCGGCGATGACCGTCCGGGACGGCGACAGCGACGGCGTCTTCTCGGTGCCGGTCAGATAGCCGAACGACAGCAGCATCAGGATGTGGCAGCCGAGACCGAACAGCTGCGACGCGCCGACACTCGCCACCGCGAGCCCGGGCCGCACCCCGGCACGCTGCAGGAAGCGCGTGTTCAGGGCGACACCGCCGACCGCGGCCGGGGCCACGATCTTCACGAACGACCCGGCGACCTGCGCCGCCACGGCCCGCAGGAACGGCACGCGCTCTGGCACGAACCCCAGGAGGGCCATCGCCGCCGCGAAGTAGCTCAGCGCCGAGAACAGCACGGCCGCGGCCACCCAGCCCCACTGGGCGTTGGCGACGAGCGGGCCGAACTCGATGTGCGTGAGCTGCGTCAGCAGGAAGTACGCGCCGATCGCGCCCGCGATGAAACTGATCAGCGTGCGCGGCCGCACCCGCTCCAGACGGGCCGGTTCGACGTGCGCCTGCGGCCTGATCAGCAGCACTTGGTGACGGATCTGGGTGAGCAGATCCTCCTCGCGTGCCTCGTCCAGCGCCTCGTCGATGGCCCGCTTCTCGGCCCGCTGCTCCGCGCGCACGGCCTTCTTGTCGGGCTTCTCCAGAACGGGCGTGGAGCCCTCCGAAGCCGCCTCCGCGCGGGCCAGCCTGGTCTGCTGAGACGCCTCCAGGATCGCGTCGCGCTCCCGCTGGGCCCGCTCCCTGGACAGGCGTCGCAGCGTCGCGCGCGTGGAGCGCGACAACGCGATCGGCTGGAGCATCGGCAGACAGTCGGCCACCGCGTCGGGCCCGAGGACACCGACCGCCGAGGCCACCGCCCGCTCGGCACCCACCCGCAGGCCGATCGTCGTCACCAACTGGGCGACGTCCATGCGCAACAGCAGCTCACCGGCCGCGATCTCACCGCCGCGCAGGTCCGTGAGGATCACCGTGCCGGAACGATCCACCAGAATCGCGTCACCGGCGAGCCTTCGGTGGGCGATGCGCCGCGACTGCAGCGCCTGCACCTGGTGCCAGGTCAGGCGCAGCAGATCGTCGGTGATCTCCTCGTCCGCGAGCGAGTCGAGCGTACGCCCACCGGTGTGCTCGTAGACGAGCATCACGGCGTCGGGGCCGAGTTCCGAGGTCGCGATCAGCTTCGGGGCGTTGGCCCCGGCCGCGATCGCCGCGTACGCCAGCAGGGCCTCCTGCTCCAGCGCCTGGCGCAGCGACTGGAGGCTGCTGCGGGTCGCGAAGCCGCGCAGCGTCAGATTGCGCCACGCACGATAGAAGAACCCCTGGGCCTGCTGTTCGCGGTCGACCACGGTGACGTCCAGGGGTGGACCGTCCTCCAGGGTCACGAAGTAGCGCCGGCCGCGATCGCCGTTCTCCGTGTCGACGACCTCCTCGCGGGCCGCGCCCACGGGGTGGAAGCCGACCGTCCGCAGGCCCGCCATCAGCGTCCGTCCGGTTGGACGGACGTTCGGCGAACCCACCGCGTACAGCGTCCCGTAGGCGACGGTCCAGCCGATGAGCACCGTCAGGATGATCGAGAACGGCGTCGTGTACCCGGTGACCAGCATCGAGAAGGCGTCGAGCAGCAGCACGATCCACAGCACGGAGCGCCAGCGCGGCCTCCGGGACATGCCTACGGCCGTCATGTAGGCGATGACGGGCGCCAGATAGCCGTGCACCGGGTCGGTGAGGGCGTGGATGTCGCCGGGGGAGGGCTGGGTGAGCGCCTCCTGGATGGAGCCCGGGGCGGCCTTGGCGACCCACAGGTCCGTGGCGAGTGTCACTCCGTGGGCGAGGACCGCCGCGAGCACGCCGTCGGCGATGCGCAGCCCGTCCCGCTTGATCAGCCGCTCGATCGCGAAGGCGACCGGCACCAGCAGGATGGCGATGCTGGACGCCAGCCCCGCGATCTTGATCAGCAGGTCGGGCGCCTGCCCGGTGCCCTTGTTGATGTCCTGCTCGAGCCCCGAGGTCGTGCCGTGCGCGAACGCGGCGATCGCGAGTAGTACGACGATCGCGAGAAAGCCCACCAGGAGGCGCATGAGATCCGAGGGGCGGTGCACGCGCGCGGGGAGCAGCGGTTCGTCGCCCTCGACCTCTTCGACGTGCGGGTCGTCGCCGCAGTCGTCCAGGCCCGGCGCAGGGGGAACGGGGTCGGTCACGGGCGTCTCGGCGGACCCCTCCGGGGGGTCCTGCTCGTGGGCCTCGGCGGTGTCCGGGCGCGACGCAGCGTCAGAGGTGCCCTCCGCGTCTTCGGGGTGCACACCCTGCTGCTTCATCGTCTCTTCTTGATCTCGTATCACCGGTCACCGCCCGCACGATGGTGGCATGCCCCACCGACACACGGGGGCATCAGGGTGCAAATGCGGGGGCGCACAGTCTGCCCCACGCGCCGCTCCGGGGCGAGGGATACGCACAGTCGCCAGCGCGTCGCATTGTCGGTGGGGTGCGGCAGGATGGGACGGATGAGCGAGGAGAGCCTTCCGGACGACACCGGCCCCGAGCACGGCGACGCGCTGCCCGAGTACGCGGAGCGCGTCCTCGACGTGGCCGAACGGATTCCGCCCGGGCGCGTCATGACGTACGGGGACGTCGCCGAATGGCTGGAGGCGGGCGGCCCGCGCCAGGTCGGCCGGGTGATGGCCCTCTACGGGGGAGCCGTTCCGTGGTGGCGGGTCGTCCGCGCGGACGGCATGCTGCTCCCCGGCCACGAGCTGCGGGCGCTCGACAACTACCGCGAGGAGGGCACGCCCCTGAAGGAGGCGAGCAGAGCCGCCGAGGGTCACCTGCCGCGCGTCGACATGAAACGGGCGCGATGGGACGGCGGCGAGCGCGCGGACGGTCACACCTGACAGCTTCCGCCATCGGACGCGCCCCGGGGCGACCTGTGGCCCGTACGGGGGAAACCCGGCACGTCCGTGCCATGCCGTACGTTCGAGGGGCGAGGGACGCGAGGGGCGCGCGAGCCGTGAGGGAACGCGCGGAAGTCCTGCTTCCCGGCGACCCGTCGGCGTAGCGTCGGCTGCACCTGTCCCCCTCACCTCGCGGCCACCGCACTCCACACGCGGTGGTCAGGCAACCAGCACACCCACCAGGACCGGCGAAACACGTGAGCTCCTCTTCCTCCACCAGGCGCCTGTCGCACCCCCAGGTGCGACAGGGGAACCGTGGCGCTTACCGACTGGTGCGTACCCCGCCGACCCGGCCGGCTCCCCCTCACCTGGACGCGCCACAGCGCTCCGTGGTTGACCACGGGACCGGCCCGCTGCTCGTCCTCGCAGGTCCGGGCACCGGCAAGACCACCACCCTCGTGGAGTCCGTCGCCGCACGGATCGCCCGGGGAGGTGACCCCGCGCGGATCCTCGTGCTGACGTTCAGCCGCAAGGCGGCCGTCGAGCTGCGCGACCGCATGGCGCTGCGCATCGGCGCCGCCCGCGCGCCACGGGCGACCACCTTCCACTCGTTCTGCTACGCCCTGGTCCGCGCCCACCAGGACAGCGACCTGTTCGTCGAGCCCCTACGGCTGCTGTCCGGCCCCGAACAGGACGTCGCCGTACGCGAACTGCTCGCAGGCCAGCCCGACCTGGAGCGGCTCGGCCTCGCCCACGTGCGCTGGCCCGATGAACTGCGGGCCTGCCTCACCACCCGCGGCTTCGCCGACGAGGTCCGCGCGGTCCTCGCCCGCAGCCGCGAACTGGGCCTGGGCCCCGGCTCCCTGGACGCCTTCGCGCGCCGCATCGGCCGCCCGGACTGGCGTGCCGCCGCCGCCTTCCTCGCCGAGTACCTCGACGTACTCGACCTCCAAGGAGTGCTCGACTACGCCGAACTCGTCCACCGCGCGGTGCTCCTCGCCCACCGCCCCGAGGCCGCCGAGAGGCTCGCCGCGCAGTACGACGCCGTGTTCGTGGACGAGTACCAGGACACCGACCCGGCCCAGGTACGACTGCTGCAGGCCCTCGCCGGCGGCGGCCGCACCCTCGTCGCCTTCGGCGACCCCGACCAGTCGATCTACACGTTCCGGGGCGCCGATGTGAACGGCATCCTGGAGTTCCCGAACGCCTTCCCGCGCGCGGACGGGCATCCGGCGCCCGTAGAGGTGCTCCGGACCTCCCGCCGCTCCGGTGCCGCCCTGCTGACCGCCACCCGCCTGCTCACCCAGCGCATGCCCCTGACCAGGCTCCCGGCGCAGAAGGTGCGCGCCCACCGCGAGTTGTCCCCGGTACGGGACGGCGGGCGCGTCGAGGTGTACACGTACCCGACGTCCGGCACGGAGCTGGACAACATCGCTGACATCCTCCGGAGGGCTCACCTGGAGGACGGCGTCCCCTGGAACGACATGGCCGTCCTGGTGCGCGCCGGCTCCCGGACCATCCCAACGATCCGCCGCGCCCTCACAGCGGCCGGCGTCCCCCTGGACATCGACGGCGACGACCTGCCCCTGCGCCACGAACCGGCGGTGGCACCGCTGCTGACGGCCCTGCGGGCGGTGGCGACCGCGGAAGCTTCGACCCGGCCCGAGGACGACACCGAAGCCGCGCGAGCCACGGAGGACGCCGACGACGCCGACGACGCCGACCACGCAGAGGCCGCGGCGGAAGCCGACCCCGAAGAGCCCGTCGCCCCCTCCTGGCTCGACACCGAGACCGCCCTCACCCTGCTCGCCTCTCCCCTCGCAGCCATGGACGCCGCCGATCTACGGCGCCTGGGCCGGGCGCTGCGCGAGGAGGAGCGGGCCGGTGGCAATCCCGTGCCGCCGCCCTCGGACGAGCTGCTCACGCGGGCGCTCGCCGAGCCGGAGCGGCTGGTCGCGCACGACCCGACGTACGCGCGGGGAGCCCAGCGCCTGGGCGCGCTGCTGCGCAAGGCACGCGAGCGCCTGGCGGGCGGCGGTACGGCCGAGGAGGCGCTGTGGGACCTCTGGCAGGGCACACCGTGGCCCGGGCGCCTGGAGCGGGCCGCACTGCGCGGCGGCGCGGCCGGACGCAACGCGGACCGCGACCTGGACGCGGTGTGCGCGCTGTTCGCGACCGCCGCCCGCGCGGAGGAGCGCACCGGGGGCCGGGGCGCCCTCAACTTCCTGGAGGAGATCGACGCCGAGGACATCGCCGCCGACACGCTCACCCGGCGTGCCGTACGCCCCGACGCCGTACGCCTGATGACTGCGCACCGCTCCAAGGGCCTGGAGTGGAACCTGGTCGTCGTGGCCGGCGTCCAGGAGGGCCTGTGGCCGGACCTGCGCCGACGCGGCTCCCTCCTGGAGGCCGACCGCATCGGCCGCGACGGACTCGCCGAACCGCTCACCCCGGGGGCCCTGCTCGCCGAGGAACGCCGCCTGTTCTACGTCGCGGCCACACGCGCGCGTGAACGGCTCGTCGTCACCGCCGTGAAGGCCCCCGCGGACGACGGCGACCAGCCCTCCCGCTTCCTCACCGAACTCGGCGTCGAGCCCAAGGACGTCACCGGCCGCCCGCGCCGCCCGCTGTCGGTCGCCGCCCTGGTCGCCGAGTTGCGCGCCACGACCGTCGACCCGCGCGTGTCGGAGACCCTCAGGGAGGCCGCCGCACGCCGACTGGCCCGGCTGGCCGCGCTCGCCGACGAGGAGGGCCGCGCGCTGGTCCCGTCCGCGCACCCGTACCGCTGGTGGGGCATGTACGACCCGACCGAGAGCAAGGTGCCGCTGCGCGACCGCGACCAGCCCGTCGTGCTCTCCGGGAGCGCCCTCGACCAGCTCGCCAACACCTGTGCCCTTCAATGGTTCCTGGGCCGCGAGGTGAAGGCCGACGCGCCCGCGACCGCCGCCCAGGGCTTCGGGAACGTCGTGCACGTCCTCGCCGACGAGGTCGCCTCCGGACGCACCCCCGCCGACCTCGACGCCCTCATGGAACGCCTCGACACCGTGTGGAACGCGCTCGCCTTCGACGCGCCCTGGAAGTCGGTACAGGAGAAGGACAACGCGCGCGTGGCGCTCGAACGCTTCCTGAAGTGGCACGTCGACTCCAACGGCGTCCGCACCGGCCGTACGCCGGTCGCCAGCGAGCACGACTTCGACGTCACCCTCGGAGCGGGCGACTACGAAGTGCGCATCCGCGGCTCCATGGACCGCGTCGAGGCGGACGGCGAAGGACGCGCCTACGTGGTCGACTTCAAGACCGGCAAGCAGACGCCGACCGCCCGCGAGGTGGAGCGGCACCCCCAACTCGCCGTCTACCAGCTCGCGGTCCGCGAGGGCGCCGTCGACGAGGCCTTCGACGGGGTGCGTCCCGAACCGGGCGGCGCCGAACTCGTCCAGCTGCGCCAGGGCGCCCCCGTACGGGACGGCGGCGAGACCCTGCCCAAGGTGCAGGCCCAGGAGCCCCTGGAGGGGGAGTGGGCCGGTGAGCTGCTGGCCACGGCCGCGGGCAAGGTCCTTGACGAGCGGTTCACACCCACGGCCGGACAGCACTGCGCGCACTGCGCGTTCCGGGCCTCGTGCAGCGCGCGGTCCGAAGGACGGCACGTCGTCGAGTAACTCGCGTGACGTATCGCACCACATGTGCTGACCTGCGCTTCTTCTACCCCCGAGGGCGATTGGTCCTCGACTGTCAGTGGCCGCCGCTAGCCTTCCCGACATGCCCGCCCGTATCACCGATCCCGACCAGCTCAAGGAGCTCCTCGGCATCCCGTTCACCCCGGAGCAGACGGCCTGCATCATTGCGCCGCCCGCCCCGCAGGTGATCGTGGCCGGAGCCGGGTCGGGCAAGACGACGGTGATGGCGGCCCGCGTGGTGTGGCTGGTCGGCACCGGCCAGGTCGCCCCCGAGCAGGTCCTCGGCCTGACCTTCACCAACAAGGCCGCCGGTGAACTCGCGGAGCGCGTCCGCAAGGCGCTCATCAAGGCAGGCGTCACCGACCCCGACGTCATCGACCCGGACAACCCCCCGGGCGAGCCCGTGATCTCGACCTACCACGCCTTCGCGGGCCGCCTCCTGACCGACCACGGCCTGCGCATCGGCCTGGAACCGACGGCCCGCCTGCTCGCCGACGCCACCCGCTTCCAGCTCGCCGCGCGCGTGCTGCGCGAGGCCCCCGGCCCGTACCCGGCGCTCACCCGCTCCTTCCCGGACCTCGTCAGCGACCTCCTCACCCTCGACGGCGAGCTGTCCGAACACCTCGTACGCCCCGAGGAGTTGCGCGCCTACGACGCCGAACTGCTGCGCGACCTGGAGGGCCGCAAGCTCAGCAACGCCGAGCTGCGCAAGGTTCCCGAGGCGGCCGCCGCGCGCCGTGAACTCACCGAGCTGGTGAGCCGCTACCGGACCGCCAAGCGCGAGCGCGATCTGCTCGACTTCGGTGACCAGATCGCCCTCTCCGCGACCCTGGCCCGCACCCGACCCGAGGTCGGCGACATCCTGCGCGACGAGTTCCGGGTGGTGTTGCTCGACGAGTACCAGGACACCTCGGTCGCCCAACGCATCCTCCTGGCAGGCCTGTTCGGGGCCGGCACGGGCCACCCGGTGACCGCCGTCGGCGACCCCTGCCAGGCGATCTACGGCTGGCGCGGCGCGTCCGTCGCCAACCTCGACGACTTCCCGGAGCACTTCGCGCACGCCGACGGCCGCCCCGCCGCCCGCCAGTCGCTCAGCGAGAACCGCCGCAGCGGCGGCCGCCTCCTCGACCTCGCCAACAACCTCGCCGAGCCCCTGCGCGCCATGCACGCGGGCGTGGAGGCCCTCCGCCCGGCCCCCGGCGCCGAGCGCGACGGCATGGTCCGCTGCGCGCTGCTGCCCACCCACACCGAGGAGATCGACTGGCTTGCCGACTCCATCGCCCACCTCGTACGGACCGGCAAGGCGCCCGGCGAGATCGCCGTCTTGTGCCGCACGGCCGGCGACTTCGCCGAGATCCAGGGCGCCCTCGTCGCCCGCGACATCCCGGTCGAGGTGGTCGGGCTCTCCGGGCTGCTGCACCTCCCCGAGGTCGCCGACCTCGTCGCCGTCTGCGAAGTCCTCCAAGACCCCGGCGCCAACGCCTCCCTGGTCCGACTGCTGACCGGCCCGCGCTGGCGCATCGGCCCGCGCGACCTCGCCCTCCTGGGCCGGCGCGCCCGCCTCCTGGTGTCCCACGCGCGCGTGGGGGACGACGAAGACCCCGACCGCCGACTCGCCGAGGCCGTCGAGGGGGTCGACCCCTCGGAGGTGATATCGCTCGCCGACGCCCTCGACACGTTCCTGGAGACACCCCTCTACGGCGCCGACCGCACCGGGGACGACGACGGGCTGCCTTTCTCACCGGACGCGCGCGTGCGCTTCGCCCATCTCGCCACCGAGCTGCGCGACCTGCGCCGCTCCCTGTCCGACCCCCTGATGGACGTCCTGCACCGCGTCCTCGCCGTCACCGGCCTGGAGGTCGAACTCGCTGCGTCCCCGCACGCGTTGGCCGCCCGCCGCCGCGAGACCCTGTCGAACTTCCTGGACGTCGCCGCCTCCTTCGCCGCGGGCGACGGCGAGGCGACCCTGCTCGCCTTCCTCGGCTTCCTGCGCACCGCCGCCCAGTACGAGAAGGGCCTCGACAACGCTCTGCCCGGCGGCGAGAACACCGTCAAGGTGCTCACCGCGCACAAGTCCAAGGGTCTGGAGTGGGACGTCGTGGCCGTCCCCGGCCTGGTCACCGGCACCTTCCCCAGCAGCCAGGGCCGCGAGAAGTGGACCGCCCAGGGCAAGGTCCTGCCGCACGCGCTGCGCGGCGACACCGCCACCCTGCCCGACGTCATGTCCTGGGACTCCAGAGGCCTGAAGGCCTTCCAGGAGGCCATGAAGGACCACCAGCACACCGAGGAACTCCGCCTCGGCTACGTCACCTTCACTCGCCCCCGCTCGCTGCTGCTCGGCTCCGGCCACTGGTGGGGCCCCACCCAGAAGAAGCCCCGCGGCCCCTCCGACTTCCTCCAGGCCCTGTACGACCACTGCGCGGCCGGGTACGGCGAGATCGAGGCCTGGGCGGACGAACCCGAGGAGGGCGAGGAGAACCCCGCCCTGCACACGGCCACCGCCGACCAGGCCTGGCCGCTACCCCTGGACGACGCGGCGATGGCCCACCGCCACAAGGCCGCCAAGCTGGTCATGAACCACTTGGAGTACCTCGCCTCCCACGACGAGGGCCACCCCGCGGCCACGCACGACCCGAACGTCCACGACGACCCGGACTGGCCCCCGCCACCGGAGGACGACGAACCGCCTTACGACGAGCCCCCCTTCGGGGAGCCTCCCTATGAGGAATCCCTCTCCGAGACGGACGTTCAAGCCGAAGACGCCCTCCCGGAGGACGACCCCGCCGACTGGGACGCCTGGACCACGGACCGCCCGACCGTCCCGCACCAGGCGACGGCCCCGCACGCCGCCGAACACTCCAGTGCACCAGGGGGCGCACGCCCGCACCCCACGGATCCGCCCGGCACGCCCCTCACCCCGGAGGAGGCCCGCGCCATCGACTCCTGGGACCGCGACCTCGACGCCCTCACCGGCGAACTCCTGCGCACCCGCCGGGGAATCACCGACGTCCCCCTGCCCGCCACCCTCACGGCCACCCAGTTGATGCTCCTGGCCGCCGACCCGGACGCCCTCGCCCAGGAGCTCGCCCGCCCGCTGCCGCGCCCGCCGCAACCCGCCGCACGCCGGGGCACCCGCTTCCACGCCTGGGTGGAATCACGCTTCGAAGAGCTGACCCTGCCCATGCTGGAACCGGACGAACTGCCCGGCAGCGAGGCCGAGATCGCCGACGAACGCGACCTGGAAGCCCTCAAGGAAGCCTTCGAGCGCACCGAGTACGCCCGGCGCACGCCCTACCGCGTCGAGACCCCCTTCCAGCTCGCGATCGCCGGCCGCGTCGTACGGGGCCGTATCGACGCCGTCTACAAAGAAGGCGACGGCGACGGGGCGACGTACGAGATCCTCGACTGGAAGACCAGCCGCAGCCGTACCGCCGACTCGCTCCAGCTCGCGATCTACCGGCTGGCCTGGGCCGAGCGGCAGGGCGTGCCCCTGGAGGCGGTCGCGGCCACGTTCCTGTACGTGCGCGGCGGCGAGGTCGTACGGCCGGAGAACCTCCCGGACCGGGCCGCGCTGGAGCGGCTGCTGCTGGAGGAGCCGGGCGCGCAAGCAAACTGTGAGGAACCGCCCACCGAGGATGTCAGTGCGGGCCGATAGGCTCGTGACCATGAGCCACACCGTTGACAGTGCCGTCAGCGCGGTCCGCACGTACATCGAGCAGCACCGCGCGGTCTTCCTCGACGACCTCGCCGAGTGGCTGCGCATCCCGTCCGTGTCGGCGCAGCCCGACCACGCGCCCGACGTCCGGCGCAGCGCGGACTGGCTCGCCGCCGCGCTCCGGGAGACCGGCTTCCCCACCACCGAGGTCTGGCCGACCCCGGGCGCCCCCGCCGTCTTCGCCGAGTGGCCCTCCGACGACCCCGAGGCACCCACGGTCCTCGTCTACGGCCATCACGACGTCCAGCCCGCCGCCCGCGAGGACGGCTGGGACAGCGAGCCCTTCGAGCCCGTCGTCCGCGGGAACCGCCTCTACGCGCGCGGGGCGGCCGACGACAAGGGCCAGGTGTTCTTCCACACACTCGGCGTCCGCGCCCACCTCGCCGCCACCGGCCGCACCGCCCCGGCCGTGCACCTGAAGCTGCTCGTCGAGGGCGAGGAGGAGTCCGGCTCCCCGCACTTCCGGGCGCTCGTCGAGGAGCACGCCGACCGGCTCGCCGCCGACTCCGTGATCGTCTCCGACACCGGCATGTGGTCCGAGGACACCCCCACGGTGTGCACCGGCATGCGCGGCCTCGCCGAGTGCGAGATCCGGCTGCACGGCCCCGACCAGGACATCCACTCCGGCTCCTTCGGCGGCGCCGTGCCCAACCCGGCGACCGCAGCCGCCCGCCTCGTCGCCGCACTGCACGACGAGCACGCACGCGTGGCCGTGCCCGGCTTCTACGACGGCATCGTCGAACTCACCGACCAGGAGCGCGAGCTCTTCGCCGAGCTGCCCTTCGACGAGAAGGAGTGGCTGCGCACCGCCAAGTCGCACGCCACCCACGGCGAGGCCGGACACACCACCCTGGAGCGCGTCTGGGCCCGCCCCACCGCTGAGGTCAACGGCATCGGCGGCGGCTACCAGGGCCCCGGCAGCAAGACGATCATCCCGTCCTCGGCCATGGTGAAGCTCTCCTTCCGGCTGGTCGCGGGCCAGGACCCCGACCACATCGAGAAGGTCGTCCGAGCCTGGGCCGCCGAGCAGGTGCCCGACGGAATCCGGCAGGAGATCACCTTCAGCGCGGCCACGCGTCCGTGCCTGACACCCCTCGATCACCCGGCCCTGCAGTCCGTCGTCCGCGCGATGGGCCGCGCCTTCGAGAAACCGGTCCTCTTCACCCGCGAGGGCGGCTCGGGACCGGCCGCCGACCTCCAGGAAGTCCTCGGGGCACCTGTCCTCTTCCTGGGCATCTCCGTCCCCTCCGACGGCTGGCACGCCCCGAACGAGAAGGTCGAGATCGACCTTCTCCTGAAGGGCGTCGAAACCACCGCCCACCTGTGGGGGGACCTCGCCGACACCTGGCGCCGCGCGCCCTGACGATCCCGCGCGACCGGAACGGCCACGCGCGCGAGGCACACTGGAAGAACCGCCCCGCACACCCCGTCCCCGCCGGACCCGGTCGCCTCCTGCCGTACGTCCCGCTGAACCGCCCGCCGAAACAATCCGCATTGCCGGGGGAGTTGGAAGCACCCGTGACCACCTGGACCGACCACACAGCCGACCGACCCATCTCGCTCACCGCCCCGAGCGGCATCGACCGAGCCGCCCACCACCGGCTCGACGAGGCCTGGCTCGCCGCGGCGTGGAGCCACCCCACCACCCGCTGCTTCGTGGTCTCCGGCGGCCAGGTCCTCATCGACGAGACACCCGACGGCAAGACCGAACTCGTCATGACCCCGTCCTTCGAGGCCCCCCTCACCGAGGCCCACCGCTACTTCCTGGGCACCGACGACGACGGCGTCAGCTACTTCGCCCTCCAGAAGGACGCCCTGCCCGGCCGTATCGACCAGTCGGCGCGCCCCGCGGGCCTGCGCGAGGCGGGCCTCCTGCTGTCCGCCCGGGACGTGGGCCTCATGGTGCACGCGGTCGCCCTGGAGAACTGGCAGCGCCTGCACCGCTTCTGCTCCCGCTGCGGCGAGCGCACGGTGATCGCCGCGGCCGGCCACATCCGCCGCTGCCCCGCCTGCGGCGCCGAGCACTACCCGCGCACCGACCCCGCCGTGATCATGGCCGTCACCGACGAGGAGGACCGCATCCTGCTCGGCCGCCAGGTCCACTGGCCCGAGGGCCGCTTCTCGACGCTCGCCGGCTTCGTGGAGCCCGGCGAGTCCATCGAGCAGTCGGTACGCCGCGAGGTCTTCGAGGAGGCCGGCATCACCGTCGGCCACGTCGAGTACGTCGCCAGCCAGCCCTGGCCCTTCCCGTCCAGCCTCATGCTCGGCTTCATGGCCCGCGCCACCTCGACCGACATCAACGTGGACGGCGACGAGATCCACGAGGCCCGCTGGTTCTCCCGCGAGGAACTGCGGGCGGCCTTCGAGTCCGAAGAGGTGCTGCCTCCGTACGGCATCTCGATCGCGGCCCGCCTGATCGAGCTCTGGTACGGCAAGCCCCTGCCGACGCGCACCTTCGTCTGAGGCGGCCCGGAGGCCGGATGGCGGGGCGCGGATGAGTGGGGTGCGGACGACCGACCCGTACTGGAACCACAATGTCCACTACCACCCCGTGGTGGTGGACGCCGTGCCCGCCGGCTGCCGCACAGCCCTGGACGTCGGCTGCGGGGACGGCCTGCTGGCCCGCAAGCTGGCGGGCAGAGCCGGGTCCGTGACGGGCGTGGACCGTTCGCCGCAGATGATCCGGCTCGCCCACGTGGACGCGCCGGAAAACGTCACCTTCGTAGAGGCGGACTACCTCGACGCCACCTCACTCGCCGAAGGCACGTACGACTTCGTCAGCGCGGTCGCCGTCGTCCACCACACGGAGTTCGAGGACGCGGTGGTACGGCTCGTGAGTCTGCTGGCTCCCGGCGGCCGACTGGTGATCGTCGGCATGGCGTACAACCGCACGCTCCTGGACTGGGTGATCAGCGGCTGCGGACTGCCCGTTAGCCGGTTCCTGACCCGACGGAACGGCGGCAAACTCGGACCCGTCGGCATGCCGGTCGAGGACTCGGCCATGTGCTGGGGAGAGGCGCGCGCAGCCGTCCGGCGCATGTTGCCAGGGGCCCGGTTCCGGCGCCGACTCCTGTGGCGCTACGTCGCCGTGTGGGACAAACCGGTCTCCTGAGGAGAACGACAAAGAGGGCGGCCCCTGACATCAGGGACCGCCCTCTTTGGAGCCGTGTGCGCCGACCGTCGTTCAGGCGCCGAGCGCCTGCTTCACCTGGGCAAGGCTCGGGTTCGTCATGACGACCTCGGAGCCGCCCTGGGCGGGAACCACCAGAACGGTGGGCACCGTCTGATTCCCGCCATTCGCCTTCTCGACGAACGCCGCCGAAGCCGGGTCCTGCTCGATGTTGATCTCGTTGTACGCGATTCCCTCGCGGTCCATCTGGCTCTTCAGCCGACGGCAGTAACCGCACCACGTTGTGCTGTACATCGTCACAGTGCCCGACATTCTCTCGCGCTCCTCAACAGCTCGGGGGATACGACCTCGCAGACGTGGAAACGTACGCGACACGGCCTCCATTCCCGCCGGGGGAGTCCAGCGGCACGTGACGCCTGCCGCATAAGTACGACTGCGGGGGCCTCCCTGTGGACAACCGACTCATCTGTCTCCGGCGACCTGGCAGCATGGCCGTGTGACAGCAGCAACGCACTCCTCCCTCTTCCCGCAGGTACCGGACTCGGCCGACGCGGTGCTCGAAGGACTCGACCCCGAGCAGCGCGAGGTGGCGACCGCCCTGCGCGGCCCGGTGTGCGTGCTGGCGGGCGCCGGCACGGGCAAGACACGGGCGATCACCCACCGGATCGCCTACGGAGTGCGCGCGGGTGTCCTGCAGTCCTCCAGCGTGCTGGCCGTCACCTTCACCAACCGCGCCGCCGGCGAGATGCGCGGCCGACTGCGCCAGCTCGGCGCCACCGGAGTCCAGGCACGCACGTTCCACTCGGCCGCGCTGCGCCAGCTGCAGTACTTCTGGCCGAAAGCGATCGGCGGCGCCATGCCCCGGCTCGTCGACCGCAAGATCCAGCTCGTCGCCGACGCGGCGGCCGCCTGCCGCATCCGCCTCGACCGCGGCGAACTGCGGGACGTCACCGGTGAGATCGAGTGGTCCAAGGTCACCCAGACCGTGCCCTCCGACTACCCGGCGGCGGCGGCCAAGGCAGGCCGCGACGTCCCCCGCACCCCCGCCGAGATCGCCCAGCTCTACGCCGCCTACGAGGACGTCAAGCGCGACCGCGCGGTCATCGACTTCGAGGACGTCCTGCTGCTGACTGTCGCCGTCCTCCAGGACCGGCAGGACATCGCCGAGCAGGTCCGCTCGCAGTACCAGCACTTCGTGGTCGACGAGTACCAGGACGTCAGCCCGCTCCAGCAGCGCCTCCTGGAGCTGTGGCTGGGCGACCGCGACAGTCTGTGCGTCGTCGGCGACGCCAGCCAGACGATCTACTCCTTCACCGGGGCGACGCCGGACCACCTGCTCGACTTCCGCACCCGCCACCCCGGCGCCACCGTCGTCAAGCTGGTCCGCGACTACCGCTCAACCCCCCAGGTCGTCCACCTCGCCAACGGCCTGCTCTCCCAGGCCCGCGGCCGTGCCGCCGACCACCGGCTGGAGCTGATCTCCCAGCGTGCCGCGGGCCCCGAGCCCGTCTACGTCGAGTACACCGACGAGCCCGCCGAGGCCGAGGGCGCCGCTCGCCGCATCCGCGACCTCATGGACGCGGGCGTCCCGGCGAGCGAGATCGCGATCCTGGTCCGCACGAACTCCCAGTCCGAGACCTACGAACAGGCCCTCGCCGACGCCGGGGTGCCCTACCAACTGCGTGGCGCCGAGCGGTTCTTCGACCGGCCCGAGGTGCGCAAGGCCGGCATCGCCCTGCGCGGCGCGGCCCGCTTCGGCGGCAACGACTCCCTCCTGGACGACGTCATCGACCTGCCCTCCCAGGTCCGTGCCGTCCTCTCCGGCGAGGGCTGGACCACCGAGCCCCCGGCCGGCTCCGGCGCCGTCAGAGAGCGCTGGGAGTCGCTGGCGGCCCTGGTCAACCTCGCCCAGGACTTCGCCGCGGCGAAACCCGGGGCCACCCTCGCCGACCTGGTCGCCGAACTCGACGAGCGGGCCAACGCCCAGCACGCCCCGACCGTCCAGGGCGTCACCCTCGCCTCCCTGCACTCGGCCAAGGGACTGGAGTGGGACGTCGTCTTCCTGGTCGGCGTCGCCGAGGGCATGATGCCCATCACGTACGCGAAGACCGACGAACAGATCGAGGAGGAGCGCCGCCTCCTGTACGTCGGCGTCACCCGCGCCAGAGAGCGGCTCCACGTCTCCTGGGCCCTCTCCCGCTCACCCGGCGGACGCCCCAACCGCCGCCCCAGCCGCTTCCTGGACGGCCTGCGCCCCGGCTCGACCGGCGGTGCGGCCAGGCCCGGCACGGTGGCCCCCGGAGGCATCGAGCGCGGCTTCACGGGCAGCGGCCCCAAAGCCGTCCCACGGCGGACGCAGCGCACCGTGGCCCGCTGCCGGGTCTGCGGCCGCACTCTCACCGAGGCCGGTGAGATGAAGCTGATGCGCTGCGAGGACTGCCCTTCGGACATGGACGAGGGCCTCTACGAGCGGTTGCGCGAGTGGCGGGAGGTCCAGGCGCAGCGCAGCGGTCAGCCCGCCTTCTGCGTCTTCACCGACAAGACCCTGATGGCCATCGCCGAGACCGTCCCCGACGACGACGGCGAACTCGCGCGGATCCCCGGCGTCGGCGTCCGCAAGCTCAACCGCTACGGGGCCGACGTCCTGGCCATCTGCGGCGGTCAGGAGCCTGCGGAGGGTGTCGCGGAGGACTGATTCAAACTCGTCGAGAAAATAGTTTGCGCATGCCCCAGCAATCCCCATAGGTTCTTAGACACGGGAACAGGGGGCCTTCTCGAAGGCCCTGATTCCGTGCTGTACTTGCATATCCGAAGGACCGGTCTCACCCCCGGTCCCCCGAGACGCCGAGAGGAGGCGATTCCAGTGATCAGCATCAACACCCGCTCCAGCAGCACCGTGAAAATGACCGATCCCTCGGTCGTCTCCCTGTGCATCCTCGGCGTTTCGAACCTGGACACCGGTCTGTCCGGCATTTCTGCCGCCCGTCCGGCGTCCGCCCTGTCTCTCGCGGTCCTTCCCGTCCGTGAGCGCAATGAGCGACCGACCAAGGCACTGGAAGCAGTAGGGGCACAGGCGCAGGCCTATGCCTTTGCACCCGGTGCCGGAAGCCGGAAGCAGACGACGCAGCACCACCAGATGTGGGCCTTCCGTGGGCCAGAACCCTGGAGTGATCCAGCCTGATCGATCAGGCCGGCGCCTTCAGGGCCGCGGAACCCCACCCGGGATCCGCGGCCCTTCTGTTTTCCCCAAACGGGGACGACGGAGCGAAGGGGCCTCGGGACAAGAAAAGAACCCGGTACCCAGCCGACAACCGGCCCAACAGGGCCGGACCGACCAGACGAGGAAGAACAACCGTGCAACTCGAAGCGCACGCCCCGTCCGTACCGCCTTCCGAAACGATCCCCCCGCCCGGCCTCACGGAGGACTCCACCTTGACTCCGCTCACTACGCTCACCGCGCTCGACGACGCCATCGAGAACCTGGGCGTGCCCGTCCCCTGCCGTTCCTACGACCCGGAGGTCTTCTTCGCCGAGTCGCCGGCAGACGTCGAGTACGCCAAGTCCCTCTGCCGCACCTGCCCGCTGATCGAGGCCTGCCTCGCCGGCGCCAAGGAGCGGCGCGAGCCCTGGGGCGTCTGGGGTGGCGAGCTCTTCGTCCAGGGTGTCGTCGTGGCCCGCAAGCGGCCGCGTGGCCGTCCGCGCAAGAACCCGGTCACGGCATGAACATCTTCGGAACGATCGACCGCCCCCTCACGCACGACCCCAAGAAGCAGGCCCCGATGAAGCCGTCCACTCCCAGCGAGCCCGCGGGCTCCGCGATCCCAGACTTCACCACCCCGGGTGCGACCGAGTCGCGCCAGAACAGGACCCGAGAGATGCAACTCATTCCAGAAGCCCTGGCTCGTGCGCATATGCACGACCGCCTGCACGAGGCCGAGCGGGAACGCCGGGCCATGCGCCTGGTGACCGCTCGCCGGATGCAGCGCCGGGCCGAGCGCGCCTCGATGCGCGCCCGCCGTGCGCTCGCCATGGCCGTCATGCAGTAACCGCTCCCACCTGAAGCGGTGGCCTCCCGACCCCGGGAGGCGAAAACTCCCCCGCGGGGCCGGTCCGTCCGAACGGACCGGCCCCGCGGTGCGTTCCGGCCGCCGATCCCCGGCTACGGAGATATCGTCGCCGCGTGACGAGTCTTCCCGGAGGCAGTGACACCAGCGCCTTCACCACGGAACCGCGGTCCCTCGTGTGCGCCCGCTGCGGCACCAGGTCCGAAGACCCACAGCCCACCTGGACCTGCTCCGTGGAGAACGGAACCCGGCACTACTTCTGCGACACCTGCGCCAGAGAGAACCTCAGGGCGATCGAGGGACGGCTGGACTCGGCCTGGTGGTAGGCCGTACGCGCGCCGTCAGCTGGTCGGCGCGCGCCACCCGCGGCTCGGCTCACGCCTCCGCCGCGGGATCCTCCTCGTCCAGGAACTCCTCGTACTCGTCCGGGTCCTCCGGTACGAACCCCGGCAGCCACTCCTCCAGCTCATCGCGCAGCCGCACCGTCGCACCCAACTGGCACAGCACGCCGATTGTGCTCAATGTCACCCGGTGTATCAGGAGATACGCCGGAGGCAGGTTGAGCTGCTTGCCCAACTGGTGGGCGGGGGAGCGGGGGTCGGCGATCCGGGCGGCCTGGCTGCGCATCCAGCCGCGGCTGAAGGTGAACGCGTCGACCTGGGCCGGCTCGATGATCGGCACGAGGTAGTCGAGGACGGCGTCGGGGTCCAGCTCTATCGACTCCTTGACGAAGCCCTCCGTGCGCAGCAGTTCGTAGACCGCCTCGGCGTCGCCGTCGAGGGTCATGCGCAGAGAGTCGCCGATGGGCGTCGGCAGACCGCCGGGGAGGCGGTCGACCGTGCCGAAGTCCAGGACGCCAAGACGCCAGTCGCCCTTGCCGTCCGGATCGGCGGGCAGCAGACGGAAGTTGCCCGGATGCGGGTCCGCGTGGAGAAGACCCGTACGGGCCGGACCGGAGAAGAGGAAGCGGGCCAGGAGCTGGCCTGCCCGGTCACGCTGCTCCTCGGTGCCGTCGGCGATCACCTCCGACAGCGGGATCCCGTCGATCCACTCCGTGACCAGGACCTGGTCGCACTGGTGGACCACGGCGGGCACCACGACGTCCGGGTCGCCCTCGAACTCCTCCGCGTGCGCCTGCTGGGCCTGCGCCTCCAAGCCGTAGTCCAGTTCCTCGGAGACCCGGTCACGGAGCTCGGCGATGAGGGGCTTGATGTCCATCCCGGGGATGAGCGGGCCCAACAGGCGGGCGAATCGGCTCAGTTGGGTCAGGTCGGACAGG
The DNA here is from genome assembly GCF_000716605.1 of Streptomyces sp. NRRL F-525. GTDB lineage: Bacteria > Actinomycetota > Actinomycetes > Streptomycetales > Streptomycetaceae > Streptomyces. The sequence continues at coordinate 60,612 of NZ_JNXE01000013.1, forward strand.
AGGGCCTCGCCGGCGCCCGGGTACTGCACCTTGACCGCGACCTCACGGCCGTCGTGCCACACCGCCCGGTGCACCTGGCCGATCGACGCGGCCGCCGCGGGCTTGTCCTCGAACTCCAGGAACAGCTCCCGCCAGTCCTCGCCGAGCCGCTCCGCCAGCACACCGTGCACTGTGCGCGTCGGCATCGGCGGCGCCGCCTCCTGGAGCTTGGTCAGCGCGGCGCGGTAGGGACCGGCGACCTCCTCGGGCAGCGCCGACTCGAAGACGGACAGCGCCTGCCCGAACTTCATCGCACCGCCCTTGAGCTCGCCGAGCACCTTGAACAGCTGCTCCGCCGTGCGCTGTTGCAGCTCGCGGCCGACGATCTCCGCGGACTCGCCCACGATCCGTTTCCCGAGCCCCCACGTCGCTCTCCCGGCGAAGCCGAGCGGGAGCGCGGCGAGCTTGGCGGTGCGGGTGACCGCCTTGCGGGGAAGATCAGACATGCGCCCTCCAAGTCCCGGCCGGCCGGGCCGAGTCTGCCTTACGGCGCACATCCCTCGACGGCCGGTCCTCTCCCATTGTCGCGTGTCGATCCTCGTCCGTAGAGGTGTGTCCCTCCTTACCTTTCTTCGCACCCTTCTCCGCGGCTCCGCACGGGCAGCCGGAATGCGCCCAGACCGGTCGCGCGTGCCAGTGCAGACCGGGGAGCGAGACCTCCCACCGCGCGCCCGCGCTCGACGGCGACCGCCCGTCCAGGAAGGCGAGCGCGTGCGCGGCCGCGAGCCCGGCGACGGTCGTGGCCAGCGTCAGGTCGCACGGCCGTACCTGCGGCTGTCTGCCGGAGCGCCACTGCGCGACCAGACGCGGCCAGGTCGGATCGCGGTCGGTGCGCGCGTGGTGCAGGCAGCCCGCGCAGGACGTCTCGCCGGGCAGGACCAGCGGGCCCACGACTCCCGTGGCCTCCACCACACCGGCATACAGATGAGGGGTCCCCGAGACGATCAGGCCGGTGGCGGCGGCCGGGTCCGGCGCGTACACGGCGACGTCGTCACGAGGGGCGAGGATCACCAGCGAGAAACCGGGGTCGCTCTCCTCCGACGCGGCCCGCGAGGTCCGGCGGGGCGGACGGTCCGGTGCCGCCCGGCGTACCGCGCGGCGCGCCGCCTCGTCCCGGCGCTCGCCGACCGCCTCCGCGGGCAGTCCGCCCGGAGCGACGTCCCAGGGCTCGGTGTGACCGCCGTCGCGCACGTCGACCTCGCCGACGCCCGCGCCCGACAACAGCGCGGCCAGCACCGCGCCCACCCGGCCCGCGCCTCTCACCTGTACCCGCAGTTCGCGGCGCGCCGCCAGACGGCCCATCGACTCGCCCGGCTCACCGGTGATCAGGGAGAGCGACGCGAGGTCCGGGCGCAGCCGGTCGAGGACGTCCTTCTTCGCGCGGAGGGCATCGGCCGCGGGCCCGCCGCCCCTCGCGTCGTCGAGCAGTCCCGTGTGCGTCAGCCTCTCCACCAGCTGGTCCACCTGGCCCTCGGGCAGATCCATCCGCCGGCCCTCCTCGCGCAGGAGGGGCAGCCCGCGCGTGCCGTTCAGCAGGTCCAGGAAATTGCCCGTCGCCGTGTCCATCGGGCCCAAAGTCAGCGCGTGCGCCGGTGTCATCCCGAACTGCACGGTGTGGAGATCGCGCCAGCCGCGCCGCAGCGCGGGCTTCACCATCGGATGCATGACAGGCCCCCGTAGCCCTTAGGAAGTACGTCCCGTGTGCCGGCGGAACCGTTCGGTGCTCCGCCTGCGATGCCAGCCTGCCCGGCCCGGGCGTCGGGTGCAGAAAGTTGTCCACAGGCTGTGGGATTCGTCGTACAAATCAAACGCTTGGTGGCGGATCGATACCGAAACCGCCCCGGAGTCGGGACTTCCCGCGTGTGCAGAGGGTAACGTCGTGGCGTGCCCGCCGACCCACTGCACAGCGCCGGAAAACCACAGCGCAGTACGACGAGCCAGCCGCCAGGCGGCTCGGGGGCGAGCGCGATCGAGGTCCGCAGGAGTGCGCGTCGGCGCAGAACGGTCTCCGCGTACCGCGAGGGCGATCGCACCGTCGTGCTCATCCCCGCCCGCATGTCCGAGGCGGAGGAGAAGCGCTGGGTCACCGTCATGCTCGACAAGCTGGCCGCCCAGGAAAGCAAACGCGTGCTGGGCGACGCCGAGCTGTCCGAGCGCGCCGAGCGACTGTCGGCCCAGTACTTCGACGGCCGCGCCCGGCCCACCTCCGTGCGCTGGGTGACCAACCAGAACACGCGCTGGGGCTCCTGCACTCCCTCCGAGGGCAGCATCCGCCTCTCCCACCGGCTGCAGGGCATGCCCGAGTACGTCGTCGACTACGTGCTGCTGCACGAACTGGCGCATCTCCTGGTGCCCGGACACGGGCCGCGGTTCTGGCGGCTCCTGGAGGCGTATCCGCGCACCGAGCGGGCCAAGGGTTACCTCGAAGGCGTGGTCGCGGCCGAGCGGCTGCCCCATCCGCCGGGTGCCCGCGACGAGTGAGGCCCTCTTGTGGGGGATTGTGTACCGGGTCTGTACCGACTTCCTCCGGTGTCAGTGATTGCCGTTAGCCTGGCGCGACTCACTTGCATCGGGATGGGGGACGGTCGTTACGCATGGCCAGGGAATTCCAACGCGGCCACAAGGCCAAGATCAGTGACCTCACCGCGGGCACGGATCTGTACGTAGGTGTGCAGATCACCGGCCCCGGGCTGACGTTCGACATCAGCTGCTTCGGCCTCGACGCCGAGGAACGGCTCTCGGACGACCGGTACTTCGTGTTCTTCAACCAGCCGAAGTCCCCCGAGGAGTCCATCCAGCTCCTGGGTCCCCAGGCGGGCGACTCGGAGTCCTTCCGGGTCACGCTCGACAAGATCCCGCCGCAGATCCACAAGCTGGCGTTCACGGCGACGCTCGACGGCGCCGGGCAGATGTCGCAGATCGCCCCCGGGTACGTCCGTATCGTCGCGGGCGGCGAGGAGGTGGCCCGCTACTCGTTCAACGGTTCGGAGTTCACCACCGAGCGGGCCGTGATGCTGGGGGACTTCTACCTGAAGGACGTCTGGCGGTTCGCCGCCGTCGGCCAGGGCTTCGACGGCGGCCTCGAAGCGCTGCTGAAGAACTTCGGCGGCGAGGTCGCGGAGGAGGCCCCCGAGCCGCAGCAGACGCAGCCCGCGCCGCCGCAGTCGGGTGCCGCCCCAGGCTTCGCCCCGCCCGCGTTCGGCGCCCCCGCCGCTCCGGCCCCCGCCCCCCAGCCCGTCCCGCAGGGGTACACACCCCCGCCGGCGCCCGCGCCCTCCGTGCATGCCGCCCCGACCATCATCGCGCCCATGACCCCGCCCGGGGCGGGCACCGTGCCGCCCCCGGGTCCCGTGCCCGCGCCCTACGGCCAGCCGCAGGCGCCGTACGGACAGCAGGCCCCCGGCCAGACCCCGCCTCCGCCGCCCGGCTACGCGCAGCCCCAGGCCCCGCACGCGCCGGGCCCGCCGCCCGGCTACGGCCAGCCGACTCCGCCCCCTGGCTACGGCCAGCCGCCCGCGCCTCCTGGATATGGCCAGCAGCCTCCCGCGCCTCCCGGATACGGGCAGGTCCCGGCCCAGGCCGCCGGCTACGGAGTGCCCCAGGGTTCTCCCCAGGGCGCCGGTGTGTCGGCCGCGCTGGAGAAGTTCAAGGAGACGCCCACCGGGCAGCGCTGGACGCAGCAGAACAAGAAGCTGATCCGCGTCGACCTCGGCATCGGCGGCCAGCCCGTACTGGCCCGCCAGGGCAGCATGGTGCTCTACCAGGGCAAGGTCGACTTCGGCTACAAGGGCGCCGGGTTCGCCGGACGGCTCGTCGGCAACGCGACCGGCCAGGAGATGCAGCTGATGCGCTGCACCGGCCAGGGCCAGGTGTTCCTCGCCGAGAACTCCACCCACCTGCACCCCGTCGAGCTCCAGGGGGACGCGATCTGCGTCTCCGCGGAGAACGTCCTCGCCTTCGACGAGAGCCTCCAGTACGAGGTCAGACGCATCGAGGGACATGGCATCCCCGGGGGCGCGCTGTTCACGATGCAGTTCCAGGGGACCGGCACCATCGTCGTGAAGACCCACGGCTCGCCCGTCGTGCTGCCGGTCACGCCGACCACGTTCGCCGACTGCAACGCGGTCGTCGCCTGGTCCGCGGCCGCCCAGGTGATCGTCTCCAGCCAGGTCCGGATGCGCCGCAACGCCTATCCGGGCGACACCGGGGAGAGCGTCAACCTGCAGTTCCGGGCAGCCCCCGGCAACTTCATCGTCGTCCAGCCGTACGAGGTCTGAGGGAGCCCGTCATGAACCAGCCGCTCGCGGGCTACGCCCCCGCACCCGTCTCCGCCCGCATGGAGAACCACGGCAACAACATGCTGAAGGTCGCCATGCAGACCGGCAGCGACCTCTTCGCGCGCGTGGGCTCGATGATCGCCTACGAGGGCTTCATCCAGTACGAGCCCAACCCGCCGGCCGTGCGCCAGATCGCGCGCGACTGGATGACCGGGGAGGGCGCGCCCCTGATGAAGTGCTCCGGTGACGGACTGCTCTACCTCGCCGACTACGGCGCGGACGTCGTCGTGATCAACCTCAACGACGATGGCATCTCCGTCAACGCCACCAACCTGCTCGCCTTCGACGCCCACCTCACCTGGGGCGTGGAGCGGGTCAAGGGGCTCGCGAAGTTCGCCGGACAGGGCCTGTGGAACACGAAGATCAGCGGCCAGGGGTGGGTCGCGCTGACCTCCCGCGGTACGCCGATCGTCGTCGACTGCGGCGGTGGCGAGGACGAGACGTACGTCGACCCGGACGCGCTCGTCGCTTGGTCCCCGAACCTCAAGGTGAAGGGCAAGCGCAGCTTCAAGGCGCAGTCGCTCATCGGCCGGGGCAGCGGCGAGGCCTACCAGATGGCCTTCTCCGGGACGGGCATCGTCGTCGTCCAGCCCAGCGAGGACAGCACCGACCGTCTCCGGTTCCGGGGCTGAGGGGGAACAGGACACCATGCAGAGCCCGCTTTTCGCGTTCAACGACTCGCAGTCCCAGGACCGCTACAGCCTGCAGAACAAGCAGATGCTGCGCATCGTCCTGGAGGGCCACGACGACATCCTCGCCCGCAAGGGCACGATGGTCGCCTACCAGGGGCTCGTCGAGTTCGACGCCGAGTACCAGAACACCCAGCAGGCCTACGCCCGCGCGGCCACCGGCGAGGGACTCAGCCTGATGCGCTGCCACGGGCAGGGCACGGTCTTCCTCGCCAACCTCGCCCAGCACATCCACGTAGTGGATGTGGAACAGGACGGCCTGACCGTCGACAGCAGCTACGTCCTCGCGATGGACTCCTCGCTGCACCACGAGGTCATCGCCGTGGACAGCCAGTACGGCATCTCCGGCTCGGGGAAGTACCAGCTCAACATCACCGGCCGCGGAAAGGTCGCCCTGATGACCTCGGGCGCGCCCCTGATGATGCAGGTCACGCCCGACAAGTACGTCAACTGCGACGCCGACGCGATCGTCGCCTGGTCCACCGGTCTGCGTGTCCAGATGCAGGCCCAGACGCACTCCTCCGGGGTGTGGCGGCGCCGCGGCAACACCGGCGAGGGCTGGGAGCTGAGCTTCATGGGCAGCGGTTACGCCCTCGTCCAGCCCAGCGAACTGCTCCCGCCGCAGAACGCCGCGATCGGCCAGGGCCTCGCCGCCCAGTTCGGCATGGGCCAGCAGGGCGTGCACGCCCAGAACCAGGGCAACGCCTGGAGCTGACCGTCCGGAAAACCAACGTAAGGGGCGCCCGCCATCGCGAGCGCCCCTTACACGTGCCCGGCCTTCACAACCTGGCGCGCGTCGCCTCCAGCAGCCGCAACACCGACTCGTCCGCTACGGCCGCCACCTCGTCGTAGGGGAACCAGCGCAGGTCGAGGGACTCGTCGCTGATCTCCTGGACGGCGCCGGGGGGTGCCAGCACCGCGTACTGCACGTCGTAGTGGAAGTGGCACGGCGCGGGGATCGCGTGGCGGTCCAGGCGGACCGGGCCGCCCGGCAGGAGAGTCAGGCCGGTGATGCCGGACTCCTCCGTGGCCTCGCGCAGGGCCGCCGCCTCCAGGGAGGTGTCCTCCGGCTCGCAGTGGCCGCCCATCTGGAGCCACATCCGCAGCTTCTTGTGCAGGGTGAGCAGCACGCGCCCCTGCTCGGGGTCGATCACCAGGGCGCTCGCCGTCACATGCCCGGCGTGGCAGGACTTCCACATGCCGTCCGGGTGGCCGGCCAGGTGGTCCAGGTAGGCCTGGCGCAGGTCCGTCTGGTCCTCGTAGCTCTTCAGTACGAGGACCGCGTCGTCGTACAGGCTCACTCGGTGTCGTCGTCCTTGGAGTCCTCGTCCTTCGTCAGGTTCGGCTTCTCCGCGGTGCCGCTCGCCGCCTCGCCGAGCATCTTGTCCAGCTCGGAGAAGTCCATCTGCTCGCGGTGCACGAAGCCGTCCGGGTCGTCCAGGTCGGAGGCCGTCGGCAGCATGTCCGGGTGGGCCCACAGGCCGTCCCGGCCGTCGACACCGCGCGCGTCCGTGAGCGAGGCCCACAGGCGGGAAGCGTCGCGCAGGCGGCGCGGGCGCAGCTCCAGGCCGATCAGCGTGGCGAACGTCTGCTCGGCGGGACCACCCGTCGCGCGGCGGCGGCGCAGGGTCTCGCGGAGCGCGTCGGCGGACGTCAGGCGCGGCTTCGCGGCCGCGTGGACCACCGCGTCGACCCAGCCCTCGACGAGCGCCAGAGCCGTCTCCAGACGGGCCAGGGCGGCCTTCTGCTCCGGGGTGTCCTCCGGCTGGAACATGCCCTGCTGGAGGGCGTCCTGCAGCTGCTCCGGATTCGCCGGGTCGAACTGGCCGACCACGTCCTCCAGCTTGGCGGTGTCGACCTTGATCCCGCGCGCGTACCCGTCGACCGCGCCGTACAGGTGCGAGCGCAGCCACGGCACGTGCGCGAAGAGACGCTGGTGGGCCGCCTCGCGCAGGGCGAGGTAGAGCCGCACCTCCTCCTGCGGGACGCCCAGGTCCTTGCCGAACGCCTGGATGTTCAGCGGCAGCAGCGCGGCCTTGCCGACCGGGCCGAGCGGCAGGCCGATGTCGGTCGAGCCGACGACCTCGCCCGCGAGCACGCCCACGGCCTGCCCGATCTGCGTGCCGAACATGGCGCCGCCCATGGAGCGCATCATGCCGATCAGCGGGCCCGCCATGGCCTGCATCTCCTCCGGCAGGACGTCGCCCATGGCCGCGCCGACGCGCTCGGCGACCGGGTCCACGAGCTCCTTCCAGGCCGGAAGGGTCGCCTCGACCCACTCCGCGCGGGACCACGCCACGGCGGTGCCGGCACCGGACGGCAGCGAGGTCGCGTCGTCCAGCCACAGGTCCGCCAGCCGCACGGCCTCCTCGACCGCGCTGCGGTCGGCGGGGCCGATGCTTGCGTCCTTGACGCCGTCCTGCGTGCCCTGGGAGACCGTCTGGCGGGCGATCTGCTTGGCCATGTCCCAGTTCACCGGGCCGCCCTCGTACGAGAGCATCTGGCCCAGCTGCTGGAACGCGGCGCCCAGGTCGTTGGGGTTCAGCGAGCCGAACATGGCTGCGAGCGGATTGTCCGCGCCGGGGCCGCCAAAGCCCCCGGCACCTGGCAGGCCGCCAAATCCGAACGGGTTGGCCGGTCCCTGACCACCACCGCTCTCCTGGTCCTTCTTCTTGCCCTCGTCGCCGTCGTCCGGCTCCTCCGGCGGAAGGCCGAATCCGAATGGGGTGTCACTCACGGGATTCCTCGGCTGTTAAGGCCGCCGGTTCTCTCCGACGGCACGACTGCCCTTCAACACCACCCAGCGTAGACACCGCGGGCCGATCGGGCCTCAGTGCTTCGCCGAGACCCGGCCTGCGGCAGGATGGATGCCACCTGGTCCGGACGCGTCACGCGCATCCGTACTGAAGACAACCGCTGGAGACGCCCGGTGAGTTCCCCAGATCCGCAGGTTCGCGCAGCGCGAAACCACTCAACCAGTCCCGCCGTGCGCGGGCCCGTCGTCGCGGTCACCGGCGCCGCGTCCGGGGTCGGGGCGCTGCTGACCGAGCGGCTCGCCGCCTCCGAGGAGATCAAGCAGGTCATCGCCATCGACGAGCGGCGCGGCGAGTGCGCGGCGGCGCAGTGGCACATCCTCGACGTACGGGATCCGGCCATCGCGGAGAAGCTGCGCGGCGCGGACGTCGTCGTCCATCTGGCGCTCGATCTCGACCTGGAGACCGACCCGGCCGCCCGTTCGGCGTACAACGTCCGGGGGACGCAGACCGTGCTCACCGCGGCCGCCGCGGCCGGGGTCCACCGGGTCGTGCTGTGCACCTCGGCGATGGTCTACGGAGCGCTGCCCGACAACGAACTGCCGCTCTCGGAGGACGCCGAACTGCGCGCCACCGCCGAGGCCACCGGCGTCGGCGACCTCCTGGAGGTCGAGCGCCTCGCACGGCGCGCGCCCCGGGCTCATCCCGGGCTCAACGTCACCGTCGTCCGCCCCGGAGTGCTCGTCGGCGGCACCGACACCGCGCTGACCAGGTACTTCGAGTCGCCCCGGCTGCTGGTGGTGGCCGGGTCGCGGCCCGCCTGGCAGTTCTGCCACGTCGAGGACCTGTGCAGCGCCCTGGAGTACGCCGTCCTGGAGAAGGTCGAGGGCGAGCTGGCCGTCGGCTGCGACGGGTGGCTGGAGCAGGAGGAGGTCGAGGAGCTCAGCGGGATCCGCCGCATGGAGCTGCCCTCCGCGGTCGCGCTCGGCGCGGCGGCCCGGCTGCACCGCATCGGGCTCACCCCGTCCCCGGCCGGCGACCTCGCCTACACGATGTACCCCTGGGTGGTGAGCGGCAGCCGGCTGCACGACGCGGGATGGCGGCCGCAGTGGACCAACGAGGAAGTGCTCGCGGAGCTGCTGGAGGAGGTCTCCGGGCGGCACACGGTCGTCGGACGACGGCTCGGCCGCAAGGACGCGACGGCGGCCGGTGCGGCGGGCGCGACGGTCGCACTGCTGGGCGCGGCGGCGGTCGTACGACGGGCACGGAAGGCGCGGCGGCGGATCTGACGGGCGGGCACGTCCGGGAGGCCCGCCCTTGCTGCCGTAAAACGCACCCCCGCACATCCGGGACGCCCAGACCCCGCTCCCGTGAAGCCCGACCCCGCTCCCGTAAATCGCGCCCCTGTAGAAGGCTCCAAGTCCCCACACGCGCGTGCCTGGTGAAAGTGCTATTCCTCGCTGTCGGCGAGGTGCGGCACGATGGAGGTATGGCACCCACGATCGACCATCCCGGTGAGCAGGCCGCGCAGGATCCCATCAAGCTGATCGGGATCCGGGAGACGCCGCTCTCCGTGGACGAGGTCTTCCGGGCCGTCGGGGACGACGCTGCCGGTGGGATGGCCCTCTTCGTAGGGACCGTGCGCAACCACGACGGCGGAGCCGACGTCGACGAGCTGGGGTACTCGGCCCACCCCAGTGCCGAGGACGAGATGCGGCGCGTCGCCGAGAAGGTCGTCGCGGAGTACCCGGTACGCGCGCTGGCCGCCGTCCACCGTGTGGGGGATCTCGGCATCGGGGACCTCGCGGTCGTCGTCGGCGTGTCGTGTCCGCACCGGGGTGAGGCCTTCGAGGCCTGCCGGAAGCTGATCGACGACCTCAAGCACGAGGTGCCGATCTGGAAGCACCAGAAGTTCTCGGACGGCACCGAGGAGTGGGTCGGCGCCTGTTGACGCACGATCACGCACCCGTCGTCCGCCCTCCGGTTGCGTAACCGCCCCCCGGGCATGAGCGTTGTCAGTGGGGCTGGCTAATCTGCTGATCAGTCAGTTGAGTTCACTCATCCGGGGTTGGGAGGTCGGCATGGCGGCACTCGCCTGGTTGTTGATTCCGTTGGCGGCTGCGATAGGTGCCGGCGTCTGGGGAAGCTGGGCCAACCGGACCCGCAAGATGCGCAGCGACGGCCCGGAACTGGACGGCTACGCCCGCTTCCGCGAGGCCATGGAGAAGTCCCACTCCGGCACATGATCGGAAGGCGGCCCTGACGGTGCGCTGACAGACGCGTCCCGTACTGTCGTGCCATGCCACGCCGCACCGCGACGATGCTCGCCTCCACCCTGATGCTGATCGCGCTCCTGTGCGCGGGAGTCCTCATCAACGTCCCGTACGCGGAGATGTCGCCGGGCCCGACGGTGAACACGCTCGGGGACCACGACGGCGAGCCGGTACTGCAGATCAACGGGCGCAAGACCTACCCGACGACCGGTCACCTGAACATGACGACGGTCCGGGTCACCAGCGCCGACTACAACATGAACCTCATCGAGGCCGTGTACGGCTGGCTCGCCCACGACGACAAGATCGTCCCGCACGACACGCTGTACCCGGACGGCAAGACGGAGCAGCAGTCCACCCAGGAGAACGCCGAGGAGTTCAGCCAGTCCCAGGAGAGCGCCAAGGTCGCCGCCCTGGAGCAGCTGGGCGTCCCGGTGAAGTCCTGGGTGATCGTCTCGACGGTCGTCAAGGGCACCCCGGCCGAGGGCAAGCTGCACGCCGGTGACGTCATCAAGGCAGTCGACGGTACGGCGGTGAAGCAGCCCGACGACGTCGCGAAGCTGGTCACCAAGCACAAGCCGGGCGAGAACGTCGTGTTCACGATCGTGCCCGCCAAGGAGCAGGCCGCCGCGGTGAAGGCGAACAAGACGGCGACCGCGACGAAGAACATCACGATCACCACCGCGACCTCCGACGACACCGGCACGAAGCGAGCCATCGTCGGTATCTCCGCCGGAACCGACCACACGTTCCCGTTCACCATCGACATCAAGCTCGCCGACGTCGGCGGCCCCAGCGCGGGCCTGATGTTCGCGCTCGGCATCTACGACAAGCTCACCCCGGGCGACCTCACCGGAGGCAAGTTCATCGCCGGCACCGGCACGATCGACGACACCGGCAAGGTCGGCCCGATCGGCGGCATCTCGATGAAGACGGTCGGCGCGCGCAGCAAGGGCGCCCAGTACTTCCTGACGCCCGCCGACAACTGCGCCGAAGCCGCCAAGGACACCCCCAGTGGCCTCAGGCTCGTCAAGGTCAACACCATCAAGGACGCGATCAGCGACCTCAAGCTGATCAACAGCGGCAAGACCGACGACCTGCCGAAGTGCAGCACCAAGAGCTGAACCAAGAGCTGAACAAGGCCTCTTCTTAAAGAAGACCTCGCGTACGGCTCAGAAGACCTCGCTACGACTCCGGGGGCGCCCTCAAGCAGAGGGCGCCCCCGGAGTCGTACCCGAGGAACCGGAGTCGTAGCGGACGGCGTCAGTCCTCGAAGGTCGCCGACAGGGCCTCCGCGAGGCCGGGGACCAGGGCGCCGCCCGTGAGGACCTCCGTGGGGGAGTCCTTCTCGCGCAGGCGGAGGGCCGAGTCGCGGGTGCCGTCGCGCAGGACCGCGACCGTCATGCGGACCTCCTGGCGGTCCGGGTGCTGGGCGACCCACTGGGTGAGCTTCTTCCCGCTCAGGCCCTCCGGGACGGAGGCCTCGGCGGACGGCGGCAGCATCAGGCGCTCGACGGTGAGCGCGCAGCCGGCCACCGCGTCGGGCCAGGCGATCGTGCCGAGGAACTCGTCCAGCGGCTTTCCGGCCGGAATCTCCTCCTGCTCGATCGGGGTGAGACCAGTGGTCTCGGGCTCTTCCCGCAGGCCGAGTTGGGCCGCGAGGCCGGGTTCCTGGGCCCGCAGCCGCGCGGTGTCTACCAGGGCGAAGAGGCGAGCGGGCTGGTCCCAGCCGAGCCCGGAGGCGTACTCGTCGATCTCGAGTACGGCCCGGGTGAGGGGGTTCGCTGCCATGGGAGTGTTGGACATGGTCACAATCCTGCCTCGTTCATGGCCGGAATCGGGAACCGAGTAAACGGTGAGTAAGTTGCATAGGTGTGGGCCCGCGATCACGCGGGGCTACGGAGGGCCCCCGACACCGGGGACCTGACGCAACGACAGCGACCAACAGCGAACTTCGAGGTGCGCACCTTGGCTTTCCAGATGCCGGACCGCGGCGGAGGCCCGACAGGGCCGCGGATCAGAGTGGGCCGCCCGTCCCGGCGCGTCCGGACTTTGCTCATGACACTGGGCGTCCTTGCCGTACTCGGCATGGCGTTCACGATGTTCGCGGGCTTCTGGACGGACTGGCTCTGGTACCGGTCGGTGCATTACTCGTCCGTGTTCACCACCACCCTCTCGACGAAGATCGGGCTCTTCTTCGTTTTCGGCCTCCTGATGGCGGCCGCGGTCGGCGTGAACATCTGGCTGGCGCACCGCCTGCGCCCGCCGCTCAGCGCGATGTCGATGGAGCAGCAGAGCCTCGACCGCTACCGGATGGGCATCGCGCCGTACAAGAAGTGGCTGCTTCTGGCGATCACCGCCCTCGTGGGGCTGATCGCGGGCGCCTCGGCGTCCAGTCAGTGGCGGGTCTGGCTGATGTGGGTCAACGGCGTGCCCTTCCACCAGAAGGACCCGCAGTTCCACCTCGACGTGTCCTTCTACGCGTTCGACCTGCCCTGGTACCGCTTCCTGCTCGGCTTCGGCTTCGCCGCCGCGATCCTCTCGCTGCTCGCCGCCGCGCTGACGCACTACCTGTACGGCGGCCTGCGCATCACCAGCCCGGGCGCGCGCGCCACGGCCGCGGCCACCGGACATCTGTCGGTGCTGCTCGGCATCTTCGTCGCGCTCAAGGCGGTGGCCTACTGGCTCGACCGGTACGGACTCGCGGTCAAATCAAGCGACTTCAAGGCGACCGGTGACTGGACGGGCCTGAGGTACGTCGACGCGAACGCGTATCTGCCGGCCAAGACGATCCTGTTCTGCATCGCCGTCATCTGCGCGCTGCTGTTCTTCGCCACCCTGTGGCGGCGCACCTGGCAGCTGCCGGTCATCGGCTTCGGCCTGATGGTGCTCTCCGCGATCCTCATCGGCGGCCTGTACCCGGCGATCGTCCAGAAGTTCACGGTCCAGCCGAACGAGCAGGCCAAGGAAGCCCCGTACGTCCAGAAGAACCTGAAGGCGACGCGCGAGGCCTACGGCATCGACGACACCAAGGTCACGGAGTACTCGGGGACGAGCACCACCAAGGACAAGACCAAGCTGCGCTCCGACGTCGACTCCACGGCGAGCATCCGCATCGTCGACCCGAACGTCGTGTCGCCCACGTTCCAGCAGCTCCAGCAGATCAGGAACTACTACGCGTTCCCGACCAACCTGGATGTCGACCGCTACAGCGAGGACGGCAAGGACCAGGACACGGTCATCGGCCTGCGTGAGCTGAACCTCAACGGCATCCCGAAGAACAACTGGATCAACGACCACTTCCGTTACACGCACGGCTACGGAGTGGTCGCCGCCAAGGGCACCGAGGTCGACTCCGAGGGCCGGCCGGTCTTCACCGAGTCCGATCTGCCCTCCACGGGTGACCTCGGGACGTACAAGCAGCAGATCTACTACGGCGAGAAGACCACCACGTACTCGATCGTCGGCGGTCCCCAGAAGGAGATCGACTACTCCGACGACAGCGGCGAGAAGACCACCAGTTACACCGGCAAGAGCGGGGTCAACCTCTCCAACCCGCTCAACCGGGCCGCGTACGCGGTGGCGTTCAACGAGCCGCAGATCCTGTACTCCGGTGCGATCGGCGAGGGGTCGCGGATCCTGTACAACCGCACGCCCAAGGAGCGCGTCGAGGCGGTGGCGCCCTGGCTGACCATCGACGGTGACGCCTATCCGGCGGTCGTGGACGGCCGTATCCAGTGGATCGTCGACGCGTACACGACGAGCAACGGATACCCGTACGCCTCACGTACGACCCTCGGGGACACCACGGCGGACTCGCTGACGGCGACGAACAACAACCGCGCGGTGGTGGCCCAGCAGAACCAGGTCAACTACATCCGCAACTCGGTGAAGGCGACCGTCGACGCGTACACCGGTGCTGTCAAGCTCTACCAGTGGGACACCGAGGACCCGGTCCTGAAGACCTGGATGAAGGCGTTCCCGAACACGGTCGAGCCCAAGAAGGACATCTCGTCCTCGCTGATGGCCCATCTCCGGTACCCGCAGGACCTGTTCAAGGTCCAGCGCGAACTCCTCACCCGCTACCACGTGACGGACGCGCAGACGTTCCTCAGCGGCAGCGAGGTGTGGCAGGTCCCGAACGACCCGACGAACCAGTCCAACAGTGCGGTGCCGCCGTACTACTTGAGCATGAAGATGCCGGACCAGTCCGCGCAGGCCTTCTCGTTGACGACGACGTTCACACCGAACGGCAGAGACAACCTCAGCGCCTTCATGGCCGTCGACTCCGAGGCGGGTACCCCGGACTACGGCAAGATCAGAATCCTGAAGCTGCCGACCAGTACGACCGTCGGCGGACCTAAACAGGTGCAGAGCGCCTTCAACTCCCAACAGGACATCGCCGAATCGATCAAGCTGCTCAAGGGCGGCGACTCCGACATCGAGTACGGCAACCTGCTGACGGTGCCGCTCGACGGGGGACTGCTGTACGTGGAGCCCGTCTACGTACGCGGTGGCGGGCTCAAGTACCCGCTCCTGCGCAAGGTGTTGGTGGCCTACGGGAACAAGACCGCCTTCGAGGACACCCTGGACGAGGGGTTGAACAAGGTCTTCGGCGCGGAGAGCACCACGACTCCGCCACCGGACGAGACCACCACTCCACCGACGTCCAGCAACCCCACGGTCCAGGCCGCGTTGACCGACGCCCAGAAGGCATTCGACGCCGGGCAACAGGCGTTGAAGAAGGGCGACTGGGAGGCGTACGGGCAGGCGCAGAAGGATCTCCAGTCCGCGCTGCAGCGGGCCGAGGACGCGCAGGCCGCGGCCGACAAGAGCAAGAGCGGCAGCGGCAGCAGCGGCAAGAGCAGCAGTAGTCCGAGTCCCAGTACGAGCAGTAGTCCCAGCAGCGGATAGGGAAAAAGCCCACCTCACGCCGTGGTACGGTTGCAACACAACGGCGCGGGGTGGAGCAGCTCGGTAGCTCGCTGGGCTCATAACCCAGAGGTCGCAGGTTCAAATCCTGTCCCCGCTACTGATCGCGAAGGCCCGGATCCTCTAAGGATCCGGGCCTTCGCGCTGTGCGAACGCATGTGCCGACGAGGGTGACGGCCGTGCCGCCGGGGCGAGTTGGTGAAACCGTGTTTGTGTTGTCTCTCTGTGGGCATGTCGACAAAACGCTGTAGAGACCTCACTGGCTGCGGTATACCAGGTGTACCCAGGTTGCAGGTGGTGCGACGATGGACGTTATGGGGGACAAGGCAACTCTGTTGGATACAGGGCGTTTTGTGCAGCCTTCCGACCGGGACGAGTCCGGTGACGGGGAGGCTGTCGACGAGGCACGCACACGGCTCGCCGCACAGGCCGGCGACGTCGAGGCGACGAGTGTCCTCGGAGCGATGCTGCTGCGCCGCGGTGATCTCGACGGAGCCGAGCCCCTGCTGCGTGCCGCCACCGCCGAGGGCGACCGGGCCGCGGCCAACAACCTCGGCGTCCTGCTGCACCAGCGCGGATACACCGATGACGCCGCCGGGTGGTGGCGGATCGCCGCCGTGGCCGGGTCCGCGGCCGCCGCGCACGCGCTCGGCCGGTACCACCGCGAGCGCGGTGACGAGCCGGCCGCCGAGTACTGGCTGCGGCAGTCCGCCGAGCAGGGGCATGCGCTGGGTGCCTACGCGCTCGCCGATCTGCTGGAGCATCGCGGGGACGCCGCGGCCGAGCGGTGGATGCGGTCCGCCGCGGAGCGCGGGCACCGTGAGGCCGCGTACCGGCTGGCGCGGGCGCTTGACCGGCAGGCGCCGCACGAGGACGAGCGGGAGTACGACGGCGGGGGCGGGCGTGCGGCTGGGGGTGACAACGGTGTCGCATCGGCCCCAGGAACCTCCGGCGCCTCGGGGTCCCCGGAGAACGAGGCCGAGCAGTGGTACCGGCAGGCCGCCGCGCGTGGGCATCAGCGGGCCGCGCTGCAGCTCGGGGCGATCCTGGAGAAGCGGGGCGAGCTCAAGGAGGCCGGGCGCTGGTATCTGACGTCCGCGAAGGACGGGGAGGCGCGGGCCGCCTGCGCGCTCGGGTTCCTGCTGCGGGACGCCGGCGACACCGAGAGCGCCGCCGTGTGGTGGCTCCGGGCCGCCCAGGACGGTGACGGCAACGCGGCCAACGCGCTGGGCGCGCTGCATGCCGAGCGCGGTGAGACGCAGACCGCCGAGCGGTGGTACCGGGCCGCGATGGACGCGGGGGATGTGAACGGCGCGTACAACCTCGGGCTGCTGTGCGCGGAGCAGGCTCGTAACGCGCAGGCCGAGCAGTGGTATCGGCGGGCTGCGTACGCCGGGCACCGGGAGGCCGCCAACGCGCTGGCCGTGCTGCTGCTTCAGGGCGGTGATGCTACGGGGGCCGAGCCGTGGTTCTCCAAGGCCGCCGAGGCCGGGAGCGTGGACGCCGCGTTCAACCTCGGGATTCTCTTCGCCGGGCGGGGCGAGGAAGGTGTTGCGCTGCCCTGGTACGAGCGGGCCGCTGCTGCCGGGCATACGGAAGCGGCGTTGCAGGTCGGGATCGCTCGGCTTCGGGACGGGGACGAGCGGGAGGCTGAGCGGCATCTGCGGTGTGCGGCGGGTGGGGGGAGTGCGGAGGCTGCTTATCGGCTGGCCTCTGTGCTTGATGCTCGGCGGCCGCCTGCGCCCGCGCATGAGCTGGGTGAGCAGGTGCATGAGAAGACCGAGTGCGAGGAGTGGTACGAGCGGGCGGCTTCTCAGGGGCATCGGCGTGCGCAGGTTCGGGTCGGGATGCTGGCCGCTGCGCGGGGCGATGTCGTCGAGGCGGCTCGGTGGTATCGGGAGGCTGCCGAGGCCGGGTCTCGTAACGGGGCTTTCAATCTTGGGCTGTTGCTTGCTCGGGAGGGGAGTGAGCCTGAGGCTGCTGTGTGGTGGGCTCGGGCCGCTGATGCGGGGCATGGGCGGGCTGCGTTGCGGTTGGCTCTGGTGTACGCGCGGCGGGGGGAGTTGGCGGAGGGGCAGCGGTGGGCTGATCGGGCGGTGACGCTGGGGCCTCGGGAGGTTTCTGAGCGGGCGGCTCGGTTGCGGGATGCGTTGCGGCAGGAGCTGACGGCGTAGTTTTTCGCCCCCGCCGCCCCTACCCGTCCCATCCCTGGGGGCTGCCGCCCCCAGACCCCCGCTTCGGCCTGGACGGCCTCGTCCTCAAACGCCGGACGGGCTGAGTGGAGCTGACCTGGGTTGATAAGCGATTTGCTTCTGTCCGGTCGTCTGACGTAGCGTTGCAATCACAACGGCGCGGGGTGGAGCAGCTCGGTAGCTCGCTGGGCTCATAACCCAGAGGTCGCAGGTTCAAATCCTGTCCCCGCTACTCAGGCCGAGGGCCGGAATCCAGAAATGGGTTCCGGCCCTCGGCGTTTCTACGGCTGGTGGCCCACCGCCTCCTCGTAGAGGGAGCGGTCGACCGTTCGGGACTCCGGGAGTGGGGCGCCCTTTGAGACGCCCGCCGCCTTGTACGCCGACTGGAGTCGGGTCGTCGTCCCCGCGCGGATCTCCCAGTCCATCGTGAGCGACGGGGTCGACTTGAGGACCGTCTCGTCCGTCTTCAGGAGGTTGGCGAGGTAGGCGACGAAGGACGGGTCCGCCTTGTAGTCGCCGGCGAAGTACGTGTTCACCGTGCGGATGTACGCGCGGAGGAGGGCCACGCCGGCGTCCACGTCGTCGTTCAGGAGGCTGGGGCCGTAGAGCATGCCGCCCAGGGGTTCGCCCAGCGGTTGGCCGCCGAGGAAGGCGTACTGGGGGTTGTCGTCGACCTTGCGCCAGACCGGGTCCAGGAGCCAGGCCGAGTCGACGCCGCCGTTCTGGAGGGCGGTGAGGACGTCGGCCGAGCCGAGTTGCTGGTACTGGATCTTGTCGAGGCCGCCGCCGTGGGTCGCCAGGGCCTTTTCCATGGGGTACGCGATCACCGAGCCCTTGCCGATCATCGTGCCCATCCTGCGGCCCGCCATCCGGACGTCCGCCGCCGCCTCGCCCTTCTTCAGCTTCACCCACAGGCCGCTCTTCGACTTGGGGTCGGGTGAGAAGTTGCCGGCGACCCACTTGATGTCGAAGCCGCCCTTGACGCCGTTCATGACGGCCGCCTCCGGGGCCGCCCACATCGCGTCTATGTCTCCCTTGGCCAGGAGTGGCAGCGCGTCGGGGGTCGGGAGGACCTTGAGCGTGACGTCCAGGCCCTCCTTCTTGAACTCGCCCTTGTCGACGGCGACTTTGAGCGGGGCGACGTATTCGGCGCTCAGGGTGCCTGTCGCGATCGTCAACTTCCGCGTCTTGGGGAGGGGTTGGGCGGAAGGGGCGAGAGGCTCGCAGCGGGCCGGGACGCGGGTGGGGGAGAGGTCCGCCGGGTCCGTCCAGGAGGACTTGCCGCAGCCGTCCACCGGTGTGACCGTGCGGTGGCCCGCGGCGGTCGTGCCCGAAGTGCCGCTGTCGCCCGCGTACTTGGACGAGCAGCCCGCCGACGCCAGCAGGGCCGCCATGACAACCGCCGTACCGTACGCACGCCTTCTCATGACTGGCCCCGTCCTCGGTCCCTCGGTGCCCACGGTGTGAGCAACCGGCCTGCCACACGCACCAGTTCGGAGAAGACGACCCCCAGGACCGCCACGCACACGATGCCCACGAACATCACGTCGTTCTCGAACAGCGCGCGGGAGTCGAAGATCAGGTGGCCCAGGCCGTTCGTCGCCGCGATCTGTTCCGAGGCGACGATCACCAGGACCGCTACGCCTGCTGCGATCCGCGCGCCCACCAGGACCGCGGGGAGGGAGGCCGGGAGGAGGACGTGGCGGAACATCTGCCAGGGCGTGGCGCCGAAGACCTGGCCCGCGTCCCGGTGGCCGGAGGGGATCGCCACCACCGCCGACATCGTCGAGATCCAGACGAAGAAGAAGACCGTGGTGGCCACCAGGGCTATTTGTGGGCCTTCTCCCAGGCCGAACATGTTCAGGAAGATGGGGAGCAGGGCCAGTTTCGGTACCACGTACAGGGCGTCCAGCAGGGGTTCCAGTGCCGCCCGGATCAGGGGCAGGGAGCCCATCAGCAGGCCCAGGGCGTAGCCCGTCGCCGTGCCGATCGCGTAGCCGCCCAGGACGCGTCTGGTGGTGGCCCAGACGTCCGGCCAGAGGTTGCCCGCCGCCGCCCTGGACCAGCCGTCGGAGAGGATCGTGGACGGGGAGGGGTAGACGCGGGGGTCTATCCAGCCCTGGGTGGCGGCCAGTTGCCACCAGAGGATCAGGGCCAGGGGGACTGTCACCGCGAGGGTGAGTTCCAGGGCGCGGCGGCGGCGGTGGGTGCGTACGGGGTGGAGTTCGTGGGGGCCGGGGCGGCGGACCAGGACCGACTCCTGGCGGTCGGGGGCGACGGTGGTCATGCCGGGACCGCCTCCTTCCGCAGCAGCTCCCACAACTCGCTTTTCAGGGCGGTGAATTCGGGGGTGTCGCGGATGTCGCCGGTGCGCGGCCGGGGGAACGGCGGGCGGTGCTCGGCGATGATCCTGCCGGGGCGCGCCGACATCACCAGGACACGGTCACCGAGCACCAGCGCCTCCTCCAGGCTGTGCGTGATGAAGAGGGTGGTGGTGCGCAACGTCTGGGTGAGGCCGAGGAGTTCGTCCTGGAGGATCGTGCGGAGTTGCGCGTCCAGGGCTGCGAACGGCTCGTCCATCAGCAGGAGTTCGGGTTCTACGGCCAGTGCGCGGGCGATGGCCACCCGCTGGCGCATGCCGCCCGAGAGGGTCGCGGGGTAGGCGTGCGCGAAGTCGGCGAGGCCCAGGCGGGTCAGCCACTCGGTGGCGCGGGCGTTCGCCTCGCGGCGCGGGACGCGCTGGATGTCCAGGCCGAAGCGGACGTTCGCCCTGACCGACTTCCAGTCGTAGATGCCGTAGTCCTGGAAGATCATGGCCGCCGGGCGGGGGGACTGTGTGCGGATCTCCAGGGTGCCTGTGGTGGGGCGCAGCAGGCCTGCGGCTATGCGGAGGAGGGTGGACTTGCCGCAGCCGGAGGGGCCCACCAGGCAGACGAACTCGCCGGGGGCGACGGTGAGTTCGAGGGGGCCCAGGGCCTGCACCTGGTGGGGGGTGCGGCCGAAGGTGCGGGTCAGTTGGGTGGCGTGGAGTTTTGGGTGCGGGTCTCCCACGGTTGCTCCTTGCGGAGGGCGGTGCGTCTGTCGGTACGGGTGGGGGGTGCCGCACGACGATATGACGGACCGTCAGATTCGGGAAGCCCGTACGCGGCACAAAGCCCCGGCGTCCGTGGCGAACGGATACCGGGGCCTGTGAAGGGAGTTGCTACGCGCTCGCGCAGTTCGGGCACAGCCCGCGGTACGTCACCTCAACGTCCGAGACCGTGAAGCCGAAGCGCTCCGAGTCGGGGAGGTCGGCCAGCGGGTTGCCGTCCGGGTGGACGTCGCGGATCTGGCCGCACTGGGCGCAGACCAGGTGGTGGTGCGGGCGGTGCGCGTTCGGGTCGTAGCGCTTGGCTCGCTTGTCGGTGGAGACTTCGAGGACCTCGCCGAGCGAGACCAGCTCGCCCAGCGTGTTGTAGACCGTCGCCCGGGAGATCTCGGGGAGCTTGGTCACGGCGCGGGAGTGGACCTCGTCGGCGGTCAGGTGGACGTGGTCGCCGTCGAGCACTTCGGCCACGACGCGTCGCTGTGCGGTCATCCGCCATCCGCGTCCGCGCAGCCGCTCCAGAAGGTCACTCATGCAGGCCAGCTTAACAGCAGACTGACCAGTTCCCGAATAGGTGTGACTTTGGAAGGGGGCTTGATTTGGACTTGGTCCAACCGATCGGAGCGGTCGGTCGGATCACCCGTGTCGGCCGTCAGGCCGGTACCTGCTGCCGCGCCGGTGCCCAGCAGCGGATGATGTCGCGGACCGAGACGATGCCGGCGGGTTCGCTGCGGTCGAGGACGATGAGGTGGCGGAAACCGCCGTGGGCCATCGCGCTCGCCGCGTCCTCCAGGGTCCAGGCCGGGGTGGCGAAGACGACGTCGGTGGTGGTGTGGGCGTGGGCGCGCTCGGTGTCCGGGTTCTGGCCCCGGCCCAGGGAGTTGAGGATGTCGCGTTCGGTGAGGATGCCGATGCCGCCGGCGTCCGGGTCGAGGACCACGGCCGCGCCGACGTGGCGCGAGGCCATCAGGGCGGCTGCCTGGCGGAGGGTGTGGGCGGGGCCGATGGTGAGGACCACCGTGCTCATGGCGTCGCGGACCAGCGTGGACTGCGGAGTCGATGGCGGTGTGGGTTGCGGCGTTGGATGCAGCATGGGGTGAGGCCACCTCCTAGTGGAATCCGCTTGGTTCGCGGAACCCGGGCCTGTTGCTTGCCGGTCCAGGTCCGTTAGTTACCGGATTCACAAGTTCACAAGTGGGGGGACTCTCAGAGTTGCAGGTAAAGCACGGGTCAACAAGAGGGCGCGCGCGGCCGGTTGGGGGCGTGCGCAGGCGTCGCGTGGTGCTCAGTAGCGCTGGTTGAGATACCCCAGGAACTCGTCGTGCAGGATGCCGTTCGACGCGGCCGCGTTGCCGCTGTGCGGGCCCGGGCGGCCGTCGAGGCCGGTGAAGGTGCCGCCCGCCTCGGTGACGATGATCGCGGTGGCCGCCATGTCCCAGAGGTTGAGTTCGGGTTCGGCGCAGATGTCGACCGCGCCCTCGGCGACCATCATGTAGGGCCAGAAGTCGCCGTACGCGCGCGTGCGCCACACCTCGCGGGTCAGGTCCAGGAAGCCGCCCAGGCGGCCCTGGTCCTCCCAGCCGGTGAGCGAGGAGTACGCGAAGGAGGCGTCCGTCAGCTTCGAGACCTGGGAGACGCGCAGCCGGGACGCGGAGGAGAGGCTGCGGCCGGTGTAGGCGCCGTGGCCCTTCGCGGCCCACCAGCGGCGGCCGAGCGCGGGCGCGGAGACCAGGCCGACGACCGGCTGGAAGCCCCCCTCCGCCGCCTCCATCAGGGAGATCAGCGTGGCCCAGACCGGGACGCCGCGTACGTAGTTCTTGGTGCCGTCGATCGGGTCGATCACCCAGCGGCGCGGGCCGGTGCCCTCGCTGCCGTACTCCTCGCCGATGACCGCGTCGCGCGGGCGTGCGCGCTGCAGATGACCGCGGATGACTTCCTCGGCCGCCTTGTCCGCCTCGGTGACCGGAGTCATGTCCGGCTTGGTCTCGACCTTGAGATCGAGCGCCTTGAACCGTGCGGTCGTCGCGGCGTCGGCGGCGTCCGCGAGGACGTGGGCGAGGCGCAGGTCATCGTGATAGTCGGCCATGCGTGAACCGTATCTTCAGGGGTCGCGCCGGGGCTACAGGGTCCGGTGGGCGAAACGGGAGGTGGGGGACCATCGCCTCCCTCCCCGAGCGGCACTCCTCCGTCAACTCCCGCGCGCAATGGCCGAAGTGCGCCCCCCGGCACCGCCGCGAACCCTTGACAGTGCTCCCGTGCGCGTCAAATCTGGGCGCAGAGCCGCTCGCCCCCGGGAGGCGAATGATGCCTGCAGCGCGGGAATCCCTGCTGGACGCCGCCTATACGGCGCTGGCGCGCCGGTCGTGGTCCACCGTACGGATGGTGGACGTGGCCGCCGCCGCCGGAGTGTCCCGGCAGACGCTGTACAACGAGTTCGGGAGCAAGGAGGGGCTCGCGCGGGCGCTGGTCAGAAGGGAGGCCGACGGGTATCTCGTCGGTGTCGAGCGGGCGCTCGGGAGTCACAGCGACGCCCGCGAGCGGCTGACCGCGACCGCCGAGTGGACCACGTCGGCGGCCCGCGAGAACGCGCTGGTACGGGCGATGCTCACCGGCTGCTGGAGCGAGCGGCTGCCCTCGCCGACCCTGTCCGCGGTGCCGTCCTCCTCCGCCGTACCGGCACAGCGCCGGGCCGACGGGCCGCTGCCCTCACCCGGTGACTTCGTGGCCGTCGTCCGCGACCGTGCCGTGGCGGCGCTGGCCGGACCCGGGGCTGCCAAGCCGGACACCGCCGACCTGGCTCGGTCCTGCGAACTCGTCGTACGGCTGGCGCTGTCCTGTGTGGCGGCGCCGCCGGGGGAGGGCGGGGTCGGTGAGCTGGTGCGCGGCGCGCTGACGCCGACGCATCGGATCCTGGGGGTCTGAGGGACCTGCCTAGTGCGCGGAGCCCGACAGTTGGAGGCCGATGACCCCGATGATGACGAAGCTGATCGACACGATCTTCAGGGTCGACACCAGGTCGCCGAGGAAGACCATGCCGTAGATCGCGGTGCCGGCCGCGCCGATGCCGGTCCACACGGCGTAGGCGGGGCCCACGTCGAGTTTCTTCAGGGAGAGGGTGAGCAGGCCGAAGCTGCCCAGCGCGAAGGAGCAGAAGGCGACCGTCGGCCACAGGCGCGTGAAGCCGTGGGACAGCTTCAGGCACACGGCGAACCCGGTCTCCAGAATTCCGGCCACGACAACCAGCAGCCACGCCATTGTGCTGTCCTCCCGTTTGTCCGGCTCGGTGCGATTATGCACTTACCGAACTTGAGTCCCCACAAACACGCGGTGGTCAGCCGGTGATCAGTCGCCCTCCGTCCGCTCCCGGGTGGCCAGCAGCCGCCGTAGCGAATACAGCCGCTGCGGGTCCGCGTGGCCGTCGGCCACCCACTGGTCCAGGGCGCAGTCCGGCTCGTCGTGGCTGCACGCGCGCGGGCAGTCGGCCGTGCCCGGCTCCAGGTCGGGGAACGCCTTGATGACCCGGGACGGGTCCACGTGGTGCAGGCCGAAGGAACGGACGCCCGGGGTGTCGACGACCCAGCCGGAGTCGTCGGGCAGCGGGATCATGCGCGCCGAGGTCGTGGTGTGCCGGCCGCGGCCGGTGACGGCGTTGACGATGCCGGTGCTGCGCCGTCGCTCCAGCGAGACCAGCGCGTTCACGAGGGTCGTCTTGCCGACGCCGGAGTGGCCGACGAACGCGGTGATCTTGCCGTCGAGTTGCTTGCGGACCCGCTCCACCGCGGTGCCGTTCTCCAGCTCCTCGCGGCTCGTGACGACGTAGGGGACGCCCAACGCGCCGTACATCTCCAGGAGTTCGTCCGGTGACGCGAGGTCCGACTTGGTCAGGACGAGGAGTGGGTCCAGGCCGCCGTCGTAGGCCGCTACCAGGCAGCGGTCGATGAGGCGGGGGCGCGGCTCGGGGTCGGCGAGGGCGGTGACGATGGCGAGCTGGTCGGCGTTGGCCACGACCACGCGCTCGTACGGGTCGTCGTCGTCGGCCGTGCGGCGCAGCACGGAGGTGCGCGGCTCGATGCGGATGATGCGGGCGAGGGTGTCCTTGTCGCCGGACAGGTCGCCGATGATGCCGACCCGGTCACCGACCACGGCCGCCTTCCGGCCCAGTTCGCGGGCCTTGACGGCCATCACGACCCGGTCCTCGACCAGACAGGTCAGGCGGCCCCGGTCGACGGTGACGACCATGCCCTCGACCGCTTCCTCGTGCTTGGGGCGGATGTTGGTGCGCGGCCGGTTGCCCTTGCGGTTCGGGCGCTGGCGGATGTCGTCCTCGTCGGTGTTCTTGCCGTAGCGACGCATGGCGTGTGTCCCCTACGCCCCGTCGCTCCCGAGCATCCCGGTCCACAGGTCGGGGAAGTCCGGGAGGGTTTTCGCGGTCGTCGCCACGTTCTCGATCTGCACGCCCTCGACCGCGAGGCCGATGATCGCGCCCGCGGTGGCCATGCGGTGGTCCTCGTACGTGTGGAAGATCCCGCCGTGCAGGCGGCGCGGGCGGATGTGCAGACCGTCGGCGGTCTCGGTCACGTCACCGCCCAGTTCGTTGATCTCCTTGGTGAGCGCGGCGAGCCGGTCGGTCTCGTGCAGGCGGAGGTGCGAGACGCCCCGCAGGGTCGACGGGGTGTCCGCGAGGGCGGCCACGGCCGCGATGCCGGGGGTCAGTTCGCCGACCTCACTCAGGTCCACGTCGATGCCGTGGATCGCACCCGAACCGGTGAACTCCAGCCCGTACTCGGTGAGTTCGCAGGAACCACCCATCTCGGTGAAGATCTCCCGCAGCCGGTCACCGGGCTGGGTCGTCCGCGCCGGCCAGTCCGGTACGACGACCTTGCCGCCGGCGACGAGCGCGGCCGCAAGGAACGGCTGGGCGTTCGACAGATCCGGCTCCACGGTCAGGTCCCGGCCGAGCAGCGCGCCCGGGGTCACCCGCCAGACGTTGGGCTCGCCGCCCGACTCCGGGGTGTCGACCTGGGCGCCGACCGCGCGGAGCATGTCGACCGTCATCCGGATGTGCGGCATCGAGGGGAGGGAGGAGCCGGTGTGGCGGACCTCCACGCCCTGGTTGAAGCGGGGGCCCGAGAGGAGCAGGGCGCTCACGAACTGAGACGACGAGGACGCGTCGATCTCCACCGGGCCGCCGTCCAGCGCGCCGCCGCCGTGCACCGTCAGGGGCAGCGCGCCCCGGCCGTCGTCGTCGATGCGGGCGCCGAGGACGCGGAGGGCGTCGATCACGCCGTGGAGGGGGCGTTCGTAGGAGCGGGGGTCGCCGTCGAAGCGGATGGGGCCGTTGGCCAGGGCGGCGACGGGGGGCAGGAAGCGCATCACTGTGCCTGCGTTGCCTACGTCGACCGTGGCCGGGCCGTGGAGGCCTGAGGGGATGACTCGCCAGAACTCTCCGGAGCCCTTCTCCGTGCCTACGCCCTCCTCGATGCCTACGCCCATTGCTCGGAGGGCGGCTGCCATGAGGAGGGTGTCTCGGGAGCGGAGGGGGCGGCGCAGCCAGCCCGGTTCGCTGGCGAGGGAGGCGAGGACTAGGGCGCGGTTAGTGACGGACTTGGACCCCGGGACGTGGACCGTCGCGTCGACGGCTCCGGCGGCGGTGGGGGCGGGCCAGAGGGCGGGTTGTGAGTCGTTCGGGGCCATGGCCCCACTGTATAAGTAGGCCGTCTTTCGGGTGCCGCGCCGTTGGGGCTGGTCGCGCAGTTCCCCGCGCCCCTGAAGCTTGCCCCTTCGGGGCGCTTCATAGCTCCAGCAGCCACCTGCCGCCGCCTATTAGCGAGCAGAGGGACACCAGGTGGAACAGGAAGAACCACAAGGCTGCCGGTACGTGGGTCAGGCGGGCCAGTTGGTCTGCGTCGGAGTCGCCTGCGCCGCCCCTTGCCCTCTTTGCCTGGAGCTCGAAAGCCGGGCGGACTCCGCCCAGCAACAGGAACCAGACCACCGCGTACGCGAAAGCCGCCTGTACCTGAGGGCCCGTCAGCCAGGAGACGAGGAGGAAGGCTGCTCCGCTGAGGATGACCGTGAGGGCGCCGTAGGCGTTGCGGATCATTACCAGCATGGCTATCAGGAGCAGGGTTGAGAGCCAGAGGAGGAGGGTGATGTGGCCTGCGCCCAAGAGGGCCGCGCCGCCTAGGCCCAGGAGTGGGGGAGCCGTGTAGCCGGCGGCCGCCGTGAGGATCATGCCCAGGCCGTGCGGCTTGCCTCGGCTGACCGTGAGGCCGCTGGTGTCGGAGTGGAGGCGGATGCCGGTGAGGGTGCGGCCGGTGAGGAGGGCCA
Source organism: Streptomyces sp. NRRL F-525 (assembly GCF_000716605.1). Taxonomy (GTDB): domain Bacteria; phylum Actinomycetota; class Actinomycetes; order Streptomycetales; family Streptomycetaceae; genus Streptomyces. The sequence continues at coordinate 87,239 of NZ_JNXE01000013.1, forward strand.
CCAGGCCGTGGCCGCCCTCGTGGGCGATGGTGATGGCATTGCGGGAGAGGCGCCACAGGCGGTGCGGGACCACCACGGCCAGGGCGGCGACCATGGTGGCGATCACCACCCACAGGTCGGGGTCCGGCTGGCTGCCGAAGACCTCGTCCCACAGGGCGGTGATCGAGGGGATTGCGGTGCTGTCCATGGGTGGCGGAGGCTCCCGTAGGTCTCGTCGAATCTGGCAGTCTGGCACGTATGTGCGGACGGTATGCAGCGAGTCGTGGGCCCGAGGATCTCGCAGGAGTCTTTGAGATCGAGAAATGGGAGCCGGAAGAGGTTCTGGCCCCCGACTACAACGTGGCCCCGACCAAAGAGGTCTATGCAGTCCTCGACCGTCCACTTAAAGACGCGGACGCTGCATCTACTAGTTCCTCCGTCACGGGGAAGCCGGTTCGCCAGCTGCGCAAGCTCAAGTGGGGGCTCGTGCCGAGCTGGTCGAAGACCCCGGAGGGCGGGGCGCGGATGATCAACGCCCGCGGCGAGACCGTGCACGAGAAGCCTTCGTACCGTCGCGCCTTCTCGACCCGGCGCTGCATCATCCCCGCCGACGGCTACTACGAGTGGGTCACCGCCAAGGACGAGCGGGAGCTGGAGGTCGAGGGCAAGAAGAAGCGGCAGCGCAAGCAGCCGTACTTCGTGCTGCCCGCCGACGGTTCGGTCTTCGCGATGGCCGGGCTGTACGAGTTCTGGCGGGACCGGACCCTGCCCGACGACCATCCGCTGGCCTGGTGGGTCACCTGCTCGGTGATCACCACCGAGGCGGAGACGACCCCGCTGGCGGTGCCCCCGGCCGAGGGGCCGCACGCGCTGGCCGACATCCACCCCCGGATGCCGCTGATGCTCACCCCGGACCGCTGGGACTCCTGGCTCGACCCCGCCCGCACCGACCCGGACGACCTGCGCGAGCTGCTCGCCCCGCCGCCCGCCGGGCTGATGCGCGCGTACCCGGTGTCCACGGCGGTCAGCAACGTCCGCAACAACGGGCCGGAGCTGCTGAAGGAGCTGGAGGGGCCCGAGGAGGGCACACTCTTCTAGCGTGAGCGAGATCATTTCCAGCGAGACCGTCGAGACCGACGCGGGGACCGCCCGCATCACCTGGCACCCGGCCGAGAAGGCGCGGCTCGTCCTTGCCGTCAGTCACGGTGCCGGGGGTGGCATCGAGGCGCGGGATCTGCGGGCCCTCGCTGCCGTGCTCCCTGAGCACCGCGTCACCGTCGCGCTGGTCGAGCAGCCGTGGCGGGTCGCCGGGAAGAAGGTGGCGCCGGCGCCGAAGACGCTCGACGTGGGGTGGCGGGGGATCTGGGCGGCCGTCGCGAAGCCCGGCCTGCCGGTGATCTCCGGGGGCCGTAGCGCCGGAGCCCGCGTGGCCTGTCGTACGGCTACGGAGCTGGGGGCCGCCGCCGTCCTCGCCCTGAGCTTCCCGCTGCATCCGCCGGGCAAGCCCGAGAAGTCGCGGGCCGGTGAACTGCTCGGGGCCGGGGTGCCCACGCTCGTCGTGCAGGGCGGGAACGACCCGTTCGGGAATCCGGCTGAGTTCCCGGAGGGGGACTTCGGGCTGGTCGAGGTGCCGTACGGCGATCATGGGTTCGCGGTGCCGAAGCGGGCGGAGATCGGGCAGGACGAGGCGCTGGAGATCATCACGGGGCGCGTGGTGGAGTGGACTCGAACACTCGGGTGAGGGGCGGGAATGCCGGGGCCGCTACCACTGTTGTGGCGGACATAGAGAGTCGTAGAAAGGAAGTCCGCCGCATGGGTTCGACCTTCTGCCCGGCCCGTAGCAGCCGCTCCGACCTGGACTGGTCGGTGCTGCACGCGACCAAGGCCACCCCCATTGGGGCGGCGGGCGGACCGGATCGTCGTCTATCCTCCGATTCTGGTGGCATCGGCTTCGAGGCCACCCGGAATCTTGAGGAGGTGGGTCCGGTTCCCGGTACCGACGCAGGGACCGAACACGGCCAGGCGGAGCAGCCCGAGGGCCAGGGCACGAGCGAGGTCACAGCGGAATCGACCTCGGAGCGCAGTGCGCGCTTCGAGCGGGACGCGCTCGAATTCCTCGACCAGATGTACTCGGCCGCGCTGCGCATGACGCGAAACCCGGCCGACGCCGAGGACCTGGTGCAGGAGACGTACGCGAAGGCGTACGCGTCCTTCCACCAGTTCCGCGAGGGCACCAACCTCAAGGCGTGGCTGTACCGGATTCTCACCAACACGTTCATCAACTCGTACCGCAAGAAGCAGCGTGAACCCCAGCGCTCCGCGGCCGAGGAGATCGAGGACTGGCAGCTCGCGCGCGCCGAGTCGCACATGTCGACCGGTCTGCGCTCCGCCGAGTCGCAGGCGCTCGACCACCTGCCCGACTCGGACGTCAAGGAAGCGCTCCAGGCGATCCCCGAGGAATTCCGCATCGCCGTCTATCTCGCGGACGTCGAGGGCTTTGCGTACAAGGAGATCGCGGACATCATGGGGACACCCATCGGAACGGTGATGTCCCGGCTGCACCGCGGCCGTCGTCAACTGCGCGGCATGCTCGAGGACTACGCGCGTGACCGCGGACTGGTCCCGGCCGGCGCCGGAGAGTCGAACGAAGCGAAAGGCTCGGGCTCATGAGCTGCGGAGAGCCGCACGAAACGGACTGCAGTGAGGTCCTCGACCATCTCTACGAGTTCCTCGACAGCGAGATGCCGGACGTCGACCGCGCCAAGTTCAAGCAGCACTTCACGGAGTGCTCGCCGTGCCTGGAGAAGTACGGGCTCGAAGAGGCCGTGAAGAAGCTGGTCAAGCGGTGCTGCGGGCAGGACGACGTGCCGACCGACCTGCGGGCCAAGGTTCTGGGACGGCTCGATCTGATCCGTTCCGGGCAGGCCGTGCCCGAGCATGACCTGACGGCCGCCCCTCAGGAGTCCTGACCGTTTCCCGGTCGTTTCCTGAACGGGCGAGCGTCACTCGAACGTGCTAATCCACGGGTGATACGCCCGCGGGCCGCCCCCGGCCGCCCTAGGCTCCTCGGCCTGGACAGGCATGGTCGGGGGAAGGGCGTCAGCCATGGAGGCGACACCGGCACGGGCACGTGCGTACGTCGTCTGTGTCGCCGTCGGCGCCCTGTGGTGCCTGCTGCCGCTGCCGGCCGTCCACACACCCTGGTGGGCGGTCGCACTGCTGGCCGCGCTCTACGCCGGCTGCGAGCAGGTCGCCCGCCGCCGCTTCGCCGGCACCTTCTACCCGGTGCTGCTAGCCGCGGCCTTCCTCCTCCCGCCCCCCGCCGCCGCGCTCGTGCCGTTGCCGGGGGCGCTGTTCTCCCGCGTCGAGCAGGGCTCGCCCTGGCTGCGGCGGAGCTGGCGGGCCGCGCAGCTCGCGCTGGGCGTGTGGGCGGCGGCACGGGTGCATTGGGCGCTGGGCGGGCGGAACGCCGTCGTCGCCTCCGACTTCCCGTACGCGCTGGTGCCCGCCCTGGCCGCCGTCCTCGCCTTCTGCCTGGTCCTCACCGTGCTCGATGGCGGGATTCTGGCGCTGGCCGAGCGGGTGCCGGTACGGCGGGCCTGGCACGGTCTGTTCCTACGGTCCCTGGCGCCGATCGGCGTGCACGGACTCGCCGGGCTGATGATGGCCGTCCTGTGGCGCAGCCCCTACGGTCCCGTCGCCGCGCTGCTCGTGCTGTTGCCGATGGGGGTCTCCTGGTGGGTGTTCGCCCAGTACCACCAGGAACGCGCCGCGCATCAGGCCACCATCCGCGCTCTCGTCCAGGCCGTCGACATCAAGGACGGGTACACCCGCGGGCACAGTGAACGGGTTGGCCAGGCGTCGATGATGATCGCGCGGGAACTCGGCATGGACGACTCACGGGTCGAAGTGCTCCGCTTCGCCGGGATCCTGCACGACGTCGGAAAGCTCGGCGTCCCCACGCGCTTGCTGCGCAAGGACGGGCCGTTGACTCCCGAGGAGCGGCGGGTGATCGAACTGCATCCGGAGTACGGCCACGAGATGGTGCGCGGCATTGGTTTCCTGGGTGAGGCCCGTGCGGCTGTCCTGCACCACCATGAACGGTTGGACGGGAGTGGGTATCCGTACGGGCTGTTGGGGAGTCAGATCCCGGAGTCCGCAAGGGTGGTTGCCGTCGCCGATGCCTTCGACGCGATGACGTCGACTCGGTCCTACCGTCGCGCTCGGCCGGTGTCTGCCGCGCTGGAGGAACTGTCGCGCTGTGCCGGTACGCAGTTCGACCCGTTGATGGTCACGGCGTTGGTGCGGGCGCTCGGGCGGTGTGGGTGGCATCCCTCGGTAACGGCTGACGAGGTCCAGTCGTCCATCGTTTTCCCACCCAGCCCGCCCGTTTCCAGTGTGTTGAGAGGGTGACGAAATGCCCCTTTCCCGCCCCCCTCTCACCCTCCCCCTCATCCACACCTCCGCCGCCCTCCTCGCCACCACCTCCCTGACCCTCACCCTCTGGACCGGCCTCGAAGAACCCCCCGTCGCCCTCGCCTTCGGAATCCTCGTAGCCGTAGGCGAGTTGAGCCGCTGGAACGGCACGACCGGTCTCAGGGAAACCGCCCCGCTCGGCGCGGCCGGCGCCCTCTCCTACGCCCTCCTCGGAGCGGACGCAGGCCACCCCACCCACCACGGCGTCTTCCAGACCGTCGCCGTGGTCGTCGCCGCCACCCTCGTCGGCTGTGTCCCGCACATCGCCCGCGGCCACAGCCGCACCCCCGACCACATGGCCCGCCGCGTCCTGACGGTCGGTTTCGCGGCGGTCTGCTTCCAACCCCTGTACAACCAGGGGGTGTTCGGGCACTGGGGCGGCCCCGCCTACGCCCTGCTGCTCCTCGCGCTGCTCTCCCTCACCGCCCTGTGCGACGCCGTGCTCGCCGCCGCGCTCGCGCACTCGCGGACCGGGTGGCCGTTCGGGCCGCTGCTGCGGGACGAGCTGCGCGGGGTGCTCGGCATCGGGTCGGCCGTGTGCGCGACCGGTGCGGTGATGGCGCTCGCGGTCGCCGTCGTGGGGCTGTGGGCGCTGCCCGTGTTCTCGCTGCCGCTGCTGCTGACCCAGCTGTCCTTCCGGCGGTACGCGGCCGTACGGGACACCTATCGCCAGACCATCGCCTCCCTCGCTCGGTCCACCGAGATAGCCGGTTACACGCCTGCCGGGCACGCCCGCCGGGTCGCCGCGCTGTGCCAGGCGGTCGGGCGGGACCTGGGGCTGTCCGAGCCCGACCTCACCGTCCTGGAGTACGCCGCCCTGATGCACGACATCGGCCAGCTCAGCCTCGTCGACCCGGTACCGGCCGGCGCCACCGCCGTACTCCCCGCGGAGGAGCAGCGGCGGATAGCCCTGCTCGGCGGCGCCGTCGTACGGCAGACCGGGGTGAGTCCTCAGGTGGCGGCCGTCGTGGAGCGGCAGGCCGACCCGTGCCGGGAGCAGCCGCTGTCCGCGCGGATCGTCCGGGCCGTGAACGCGTACGAGGAGAAAACCCGGGCAGGCGGCCCCGGCGGGCCGCTGCGGGCGCTGGAGGAGCTGCGCCTCGGGACCGCCGGGGACTACGCTCCCGAGGTCGTGGAAGCACTGGCCCGGGTACTGTCCCGGGACTGTCTGACCTTGCCTTCGGCTGGGTAACCCATGGGTAATGAGCGCCCTCCCAGCCGTACGTGGTTGGATGCGAAGAAGAGGGTGTCCGGGGGCAGAGCCAGCCCACTGAACGGAACTGGCAGGCGGGAATCGTGAGGATCTTCGGCAAGGGACGGCACCGGCCCTCCGCCTCCTGGCGGCAGGCCACAGACCGCGCGTTCACGCTGATCGGCGACGGTCGGTACGAGGACGCGGGCGCGCTGCTGACGCGGGCCGCCGATCTGGAGCCCTGGCTGTCCGAGTCCTGGTTCAATCTCGCCCTGCTCCACAAGTTCCGGCACGACTGGGAGCAGGCGCGGGCGGCCGGGCTGCGGGCCGTCGCGCTGCTCGACCGGGAGGCCGGGGCGCCTGACTGGTGGAACGTCGGCATCGCGGCCACCGCGCTCCAGGACTGGCCGCTGGCCCGGCGGGCCTGGCAGGCGTACGGGCTGCGGGTGCCGGGTGGGGTCACCGGGGCGGGTGAGCCGGCCGGGATGGATCTCGGCAGCGCGGCTGTACGGCTGTCTCCTGAGGGGGAGGCCGAGGTCGTGTGGGGGCGGCGGCTGGATCCCGCCCGTATTGAGGTGCTGTCCATTCCGCTTCCCTCGTCCGGGCGGCGGTGGGGTGAGGTCGTGCTCCATGACGGGGTGCCGCACGGGGAGCGGACCACTGCCGCCGGGCACTCGTATCCCGTGTTCGACGAGATCGAGTTGTGGGCGCCGTCTCCTGTGCCTACGTGGGTTGTGCTGCTGGAGGCAGCTGCCGAGGCTGATCGGGACGCGCTGGAGCAGTTGGCGGCGGATGCGGGGTTCGCGGCGGAGGACTGGTCTTCTTCCGTGCGGTTGTTGTGCCGGATGTGTTCCGAGTCCCGGATGCCGTCCGATGAGGGTGACGGGGAGCATCTTGATCCGCATGATCACAGTGAGCCTGGGCATCCTGGGCCGCTGGGGCATCGGACGGATGGGCAGTTGTGGGTGCCGGAGCGGGAGTGTGGGCTTGCGGCTCCGGCGTCGCTGGTTCGGGGGTTGTTGGACGGGTGGGTTGCCGACAGCCCTGACTCCCGGGACTGGCGGGACTTGGAAGAGGTCTGCTGAGGACTTCGTTCGGCCGCGGGTCCGTCGTGGCTGGTCGCGCAGTTCCCCGCGCCCCTAAAGACCGCCCGTGTATCAGCACAGCCCCGCGTCTCCCGAAGAACTCCACGTACCCTGTATCAGCAACTTCTCCCCCCTCTTGGCTTTAGGAAGGCGTTCGTCGGCATGGCGCAGCAGGACACCGATCAGCAGCACGTGGGCGTGCTCCCCGTGGATGACGAGGGGTTTGTCGTCGACACCGAGGGGACCGAGGAGCGTGAGGCGGCCTGGCGGGAGCGGGGGGTCTCACGGGCGATCACGGTCGTCGGGAATCCGGTGCTGCACAAGGAGTGCAGGGACGTCACCGACTTCGGCGCGGAGCTGGAGACGCTGGTGGCCGACATGTTCGCCTCGCAGCGGACCGCGGAGGGCGTCGGGCTCGCCGCCAACCAGGTCGGCGTCGACCTGAAGGTCTTCGTCTACGACTGCATGGACGACGAGGGCAAACGGCACGTCGGTGTCGTCTGCAATCCGAAGCTGGTCGATCTGCCTGCCGACAAGCGGCACTTGGACGAGAGCAATGAGGGCTGTCTGTCCGTGCCCACCGCGTACGCGCCGCTCGCGCGGCCCGACTACGCCGAGGTGACCGGGCAGGACGAGAAGGGCAACCCGATCAAGGTCCGCGGCACCGGCTACTTCGCTCGGTGTTTGCAGCACGAGACCGATCACCTCTACGGCTACCTCTACATCGACCGGCTCTCCAAGCGTGACCGCAAGGACGCGCTGCGGCAGATGGCCGAGAACGAGCCCCGCTACCCCGTGGTCGCCAACGACTGATCCGGCCGACCCCAGCGGTCGACACATCTCCCTTACGTACGGCGTCTGTTCAGGTGTACCTCCCTGACCAGGCGCCGTTCGTCTGTCCCTCGCACATTCGATCGTTTTCGCTCGGGTAGTGATCCAGAATCGGTCACACAAGGGGGGATTCTCGGCACTTGGGGGTAGTGAAGGGAGCAAATCCGTTCCCAGAACGGTCAGTTGTGGTGCTGAATAGGAAGTGCGGGGATACGCAACGGCGCACGCCCGGCACAGCGGGAGGGGCGTGCGCAACTGGCGGCTGAGAGGGGTTTGTTCGTGCCTGCTTTCTCACACAGCACCACATCGGCAACGGCAACGGTAACGACGGCGATCGCGGTTCCACCGTCGCTCTCTCTCCCGGTGATCGAGACGGCGTTTCCCCGGCAACTGCATCCGTATTGGCCGAGGCTCCAGGAGAAGACACGTGTCTGGCTGCTGGAAAAGCGCCTCATGTCGGGGGACAAGGTAAGGGAATATGCCGACGGTCTTTGCTATACGGACCTGATGGCCGGGTATTACCTGGGCGCACCGGACGAGGTGCTCCAGGCGATAGCGGACTACAGCGCGTGGTTCTTCGTCTGGGACGACCGCCACGACCGGGACATCGTGCACCAACGCCCCGACGCCTGGCGGCGGTTGAGGTTCCGGTTGCACGCGGCACTGGATTCACCACGGCACCATCTGCTCCACCCGGATCCGCTGGTCGCGGGGTTCGCGGACAGCGTGACGCGGATCTACTCGTTCCTGCCCGACACCTGGAACGCGCGGTTCGCCCGGCACTTCCACGCGGTCATCGAGGCCTACGACCGTGAATTCCGCAATCGCACCGAGGGGACCGTCCCCACGGTCGAGGAATACCTCGCACTGCGCCGGCTCACCTTCGCGCACTGGATCTGGACGGATCTGCTGGAGGCGAGTGCGGGACTCGAACTCCCGGACAACGTAAGGAAACACCCGGGATATCGGCGGGCGGCACTGCTCAGTCAGGAATTCGCCGCCTGGTACAACGACCTCTGCTCGCTGCCCAAGGAACTCGCGGGCGACGAGGTCCACAATCTCGGAATCAGCCTCATCACGCACGAGGGGCTGACTCTTGAGGAGACGGTCGCCGAAGTGAGGCGCCGGGTCGAGGAATGCATCGCCGAATTCCTCGTCGCGGAACAGGACACCTTACGTCTCGCCGACCGGCTCGACGACGGCACCGTGCGCGGAATGGAATTGAGTGCCGCGGTACGGACCTGCCTCGGCAATATGCGGAACTGGTTCAGCACCGTCTACTGGTTCCACCACGAGTCCGGCCGTTACATGGTCGACAGCTGGGACGACCGGTCCACACCCCCGTACGTCAACAACGAAGCGGCAGGTGAGAAATGACCGTCGAGTCCGTCAAGCCCGCGGCATCCGAGGTACCGGAGCTGCTGGAACCGCCCGTCGCGGGCGGCCGGGTCCCGCTGCTCGGCCATGGCTGGAAGCTGGTCCGCGACCCGCTGGCCTTCATGGCCCAACTCCGCGACCACGGCGACGTCGTGAGGCTCCGCCTCGGCCCCAAGACGGTCTACGCCGTCACCGCGCCCGCCCTCACCGGCGCCCTGGCGCTGAACCCCGAGTTCATCATCGCGGGCCCCCTGTGGGAGTCCCTGGAGGGACTGCTCGGCAAGGAGGGCGTGGCCACGGCCAACGGGTCCCTGCACCGGCGCCAACGGCGCATCATCCAGCCCGCGTTCCGGCTCGACGCGATCCCCGGCTACGGACCGATCATGGAGGAGGAGGCGCACGCGCTCACCGAGCGGTGGAAGTCCGGCGAGGCGATCGACTGCACCTCCGAGTCCTTCCGGGTCGCCGTGCGGATCGCGGCCCGCTGTCTGCTGCGCGGCGACTTCATGGACGAGCGCGCCGAGCGGCTGTGCGTCGCGCTCGCCACCGTCTTCCGGGGCATGTACCGGCGGATGGTGGTACCGGCCGGACCGCTCTACCGGCTGCCCCTCCCGGCCAACCGCCAATTCAACCGGGCATTGGCCGATTTGCATCTCCTGGTCGACGAGATCGTCACCGAGCGGCGCGAGTCCGGTCAAAAGCCGGACGATTTGCTGACCGCATTGCTGGAGGCGACGGACGACAATGGCGACCCGATCGGGGAACAGGAGATCCACGACCAGGTCGTCGCGATCCTCACCCCAGGAAGCGAAACAATCGCGTCCACGATCATGTCGCTGCTCCAGGTCCTCAGCGAACACCCGGAGCACGCCGACAAGATACGCGAAGAGGTTGAATCCGTAACGGGCGGCCGCCCGGTGGCATTCGACGACGTCCGCAAGCTCACGTACACGAACAATGTCGTCGTCGAGACGCTGCGGCTGCTTCCCGCCGTATGGATATTGACGCGGCGGGCGGTCGCCGACACCGAACTGGGCGGCTATCGGATTCCGGCCGGGGCCGACATCATCTACAGCCCCTACGCCATCCAGCGCGACCCGCGTTCGTATGACCGAAACGAGGACTTCGACCCCGACCGCTGGCTTCCGGAACGCTCCAAGGACGTACCGAAGTTCGCCATGAGCCCGTTCAGCAACGGCAACCGGAAGTGTCCCAGCGACCACTTCTCGATGGCCCAACTGAGCCTGATCACGGCGGCGGTGGCGACGAGGTACCGCTTCGAGCAGGTGTCCGGCTCCGACGACGCCACCCGCATCGGCATCACCCTCCACCCGCGCCGGCTGCTGCTCAGGCCGCTGCCGAGGTGAGGTGACCGGCGTACGTTCAGGCGGCTTCCGGGCCCCTGAACGTGCGTCGGTAGGCGTTCGGGGTGGTGCCCAGCGCCCGGACGAACTGGTGGCGCAGGGCGGGTGCGGTGCCGAAGCCCGCCCGCCAGGCGATCGCGTCCATCGTCTCGTCCGTCCCCTCCAGCAACTGCTGCGCCAGCAGCACCCGTTGACGCAGGATCCAGCGGTACGGCGTGGTCCCGGTCTCCTGCTGGAAGCGGCGGGCGAAGGTGCGCGGTGACATGAGGGCACGGGCGGCGAGCTGTTCGACGGTGACCTCCTGGTCGAGGTGCTCCGCCATCCACACCAGCACCTCGCCCACCGTGTCGCACTGCGAGCGCGGCAGCGGCCGCTCGATGTACTGGGCCTGGCCGCCGTCGCGGTGCGGGGGTACGACCATCCGCCGCGCGATGGCGTTGGCGACCTCCGGCCCCTGCTCCTTGCGCACCAGGTGCAGACAGGCGTCGATCCCGGCCGCGGTGCCGGCGGACGTGATCACCGGGTCCTCGTCGACGTACAGCACATCCGGCTCCACGACGACCTTCGGATACCGCCGGGCGAGCAGCTCCGCGTGGTGCCAGTGCACCGCGCACCGCCGCCCGTCCAGCAGCCCGGCGGCGGCCAGCACGAAGACGCCCGAGCAGACGCTGAGCACCCGGGCACCCCGGTCCACGCCCCGTCGTAGGGCATCGAGCAGTTCCTCCGGGTACTCCCGCTCCGCGTAGGTCGCGCCCGCCGGTACGGCGATGAGGTCCGCGGTCTCCAGGCGCTCCAGGCCGTGGTCGACGGTCAGGGAGAAGCCCGCGTGGGTGGTGAGGGTCGGCCCCTCGGCCGAGGCGACCGCGAAGTCGTAGACCGGCAGCCCCTCGTCGCTGCGGTCGAGGCCGAACACCTCGCAGACGACGCCGAGTTCGAAGGGGGCGACTCCGTCGAGCAGGACCACGGCCACGTTTTTCAGCATGCTGCCAGTGTGCGCCTCGACTGGCAGTAAATCGAGGGTGTACGGCAGTCCTGCCACTCACGGTAAGGAGTCAAAAGGACGAGACTCATGTCCATGAACACAGCCATGGACAACCTCATCGCCCTCCTCACCGTCGTCGGCATCCTCGTGGCCGTGACCTTCCCGTCGCTGCTCGGCATCGCGCACGACCGGCGCATCGACCGTCAGATCCGGACCGCCCACCGGATCATCACTTCGACACCACGACGGTGACCGACCATTCCTGAATGCCCTTGCACGAGATCTTGTGCGGGGCGGTCGCGCACAGCGGCCGGGACGACGTGAGCTTCACGGTCCCGGCCGACACCGCCTCGTACGCGTTGCTCGCGTCGCCGGGGCGGATCAGGATCCCGCTGTTGGTGGCCTTCAGACCGCTGCCCACCGTCTTGACCGGCGCCCACGGGCGGCTGGTCGTCCCGTCCAGCAGGATGCGGACGGTGTTGCCGGTCGTCAGACAGAACGTGCCGTTCGTGTCGGTCGCGGCGAGGGTCTCCTTCGCCGTACAGGCCGCCCCGCTCTTGCTCGGCGTGGGGGAGGACGACGGCGACACGGTGCCGCTGCCGGTGTCGGACTTCGTGCCGCAGCCCGCGAGGGCGAGCGCCAGGGTGGCGACGGCGAGGGACGGACCAAGAATCGATCGGCGCATGGGGGGCCTCCTTTGCCCCTTTGACGTGTCACGGACGCATCCGGATCCCTTGTGAGCAGTGAAATATTCGTGGACATGACAGAACCCCGGCCGCTGCGAGACGGCCGGGGTCCAGCTCATGGCAGGGTCAGCTGGTCGTCACGGCGGTGTCGTCGAGGACGAAGCTGGTCTGGAGGGAGGAGTCCTCGACGCCGCTGAACTTCAGCGTGACGGTCGAGCCGGCGAAGGAGGACAGGCTGAAGGACTTCGCGACGTACCCGGTGGCCGCGTTGAGGTTGGAGTAGGTGGCCAGGGTGGTCGATCCGGCGGTGACCGTCAGCTTGTCGTAAGCCGTGCTGGTCGAGGTCTCCGCGGTGTCGACGTGCAGGTAGAAGGTGAACGTCGTACCGGTGCAGCCGCTCGGGATCGTCACCGACTGGGACAGCGTGTCGGTGTGGGTCGAGCCGTAGCCGTCGAGCCAGGCCTTGTACGAACCGGTGCGGGCCGCCTCGCCGGTGTCGTTGGTGATGACACCGCTGCTCGCGGTCCAGGTGGTGTTGCCGGACTCGAAGCCCGCGTTGCCCAGGAGCTGGGTCGAGGTGCAGCTGCCGCCGCCGGAGGTGCTGACCGTCCAGGTGAAGGAGGCCGAGCCGGAGGCGCCGGTGGAGTCGGTCGCGGTCACCGTGACGGCGTAGGTGCCGGCGGTGGACGCGGTGCCGGAGATCAGCCCGGTCGAGCTGCTGATCGACAGGCCGGTCGGCAGCCCGCTCGCGCTGTACGTGAGGGTCGCGCTCGCGCTGTCCGAGGCCGAGATCTGCAGGCTGGCCGTGGAGCCGGTCACCGTGGACTGGCTGCCCGGGTTGGTGACGGTCACCGTGTTGCCCGTGGTGGTGCCGGAGGTGAAGGCGGCGGTGCCGTCCGGGGTGCCCCAGCCGGTCGGGCCGTCGTAGCCGGTGCCCGCGGTGCAGAAGTAACTCGTCGTGCAGGAGCCGTTGTTGCCGCTCGTGACGTCGTACAGGTTGCTGGTGTGGGAGTAGGGGTACTTCGCCGGGTAGTCGCTGGAGCCCGGGGTACCGGCCAGCGCGTAGACGCCCGCGATGATCGGGGACGAGGCGCTGGTGCCGCCGTAGACCGCCCAGCCGGAGCCGCCGTAGGTGTCGTAGACGGCCACGCCGGTGGCGGGGTCGGCCACGGCGGAGACGTCGGCCTCCATGCGCTTGGTGCAGCCCGTGTCGGTCTGCCAGGTCGGCTTCGCGTCGTAGGCGGAGCAGCCGGAGCCGCCGCCCTCGGTGCTGCTGGTCTTCCACACGGACTCGGTCCAGCCGCGGGAGTTGGACGACGTCGACAGGGCGGTGCCGCCAACTGCCGTCACGTACTGGGACGTTGCCGGGTACTCGGCGCCGTAGGCCTCGTCACCGGAGGAGACGGTGATCGCGACGCCCGGGTGCTTGAAGTACGAGGTGTCCTCGCTGGTCTGCGAGGAGGACTCGGAGCCGCCCCAGCTGTTGGAGACGAACTTCGCGCCCAGGGCGACGGCCTCGTTCTCGGCGGCGCCGAGGTTGGCGTCGGTGGCCGAAGTGGCCTCCACCAGGATGATGTTGCAGTTCGGGCAGACCGCGCTGACCATGTCGATGTCGAGCGCTTCCTCGCCCGCCCAGCCGGTGTCGTTCGTCGGCAGGGACGTGGTCGAGCCGGTCTGGCTGACCTGCTTGAAGCAGCCGCTGGCCACCGTGCAGGCCGACAGGCCGAAGTTGGAGCGGTAAGTGGCCAGGTCCGAGGCCGCGTTGGGGTCGTTGTACGCGTCGACCACGGCGACCGTCAGGCCGGAGCCGCCGGTCGAGGGAAGCGCGTACGCGCTGTGCAGGTTGGCCGGGCTCAGCCCGGACACCGCGGCGGCGGCGTCCGCGTGCACGGCGGAGGCCAGTTGCTGCTTGATGTCGGTGCGCCGCTGGGCGAAACAGGACGCCGAGCCGGGGGCCGCGGTCGCGCAGAGGCGCTCGGTCGGCACCTTCTGCCCGGCCTTGCCGGTCGAGTGGACGGCCTGGGCCGCGGGGGCGGTCAGGGCCATGGAGTTCTGGGTGACCTTGGAGACCTGGGCGGACTGGACGGCGGCCTGTGGGGCGGGCTGCGCGTCGGCGGGGGAGGCCGCCACGAGCCCGAAGACGCTGAGGGTGAGGACGGGTACGGCGGCGGTCAGCAGTCTTCGCAGACTCCGTCGGGGCTTTTCACGCATGGGGTACTGCCTCCATCGTGGGAGTGGGGTTCCTCGGCGTGGTGGCAGGCCTGTGACGCGCGTAGCGGCGGCAGATGACGTCGTCATGGGCATGACACTTTGAGCGTCCTGTGGGGCCACTGGTGAATGACATGAACAGGACGGGTGGAACGTAGCCGGGGCGACGAGACCGCGAACAGACGCACCCCATGAACTTTGCCGCTCCATAGAAACTCCATGGACGGCCCATGGAAGCTCCATGGGCCGTCCGCGAAGTAAGAGGCAGATAAAGGGCGGCCGGGGTCGGCCGCGTGGGGCTAGAAGTCCTCGTCCAGGTCGACCGTGCCCTCCACCGCGACCTGGTACGCCGACGGGCGGCGCTCGAAGAAGTTCGTCAGCTCCTGCACACCCTGCAACTCCATGAAGGAGAAGGGGTTTTCGGAGCCGTAGACCGGGGCGAAGCCCAGCCGCTGGAGGCGCTGGTCGGCGACGCACTCCAGGTACTGGCGCATCGAGTCGGTGTTCATGCCCGGCAGACCCTCACCGCACAGGTCGCGCCCGAACTGCAGCTCCGCGTCGACGGCTTCGCGCAGCATGTCGGTCACCTCCTGCTGGAGCTGGTCGTCGAAGAGCTCCGGCTCCTCCTTGCGGACGGTGTCGACCACCTCGAAGGCGAAGCTCATGTGCATGGTCTCGTCGCGGAACACCCAGTTGGTGCCGGTGGCGAGGCCGTGCAGGAGACCCCGGCTGCGGAACCAGTAGACGTAGGCGAACGCGCCGTAGAAGAACAGGCCCTCGATGCACGCGGCGAAGCAGATCAGGTTGAGGAGGAAGCGGCGGCGGTCGGCCTGGGTCTGGAGGCTGTCCAGCTTCTCGACCTCGTTGATCCACTTGAAGCAGAACTCGGCCTTCTCGCGGATGGAGGGGATGTTCTCCACCGCGTCGAACGCGGCCGCCCTGTCCTCCGGGTCGGGGAGGTAGGTGTCCAGCAGGGTCAGGTAGAACTGGACGTGGACGGCCTCCTCGAAGAGCTGGCGGCTCAAGTAGAGCCGTGCCTCGGGGGAGTTGATGTGCTTGTACAGGGTGAGGACGAGGTTGTTGGCCACGATCGAGTCGCCCGTCGCGAAGAACGCGACCAGCCGGCCGATCATGTGCTGCTCGCCCGGGGTCAGCTTCGCCAGGTCGGCGACGTCGGAGTGGAGGTCGACCTCCTCGACGGTCCAGGTGTTCTTGATCGCGTCCCGGTAGCGCTCGTAGAAGTCCGGGTAGCGCATGGGGCGGAGGGTCAGCTCGAAGCCCGGGTCGAGAAGGTTCTTGGCTTCGGTGGTCATTACTGGCAGGCCTCGCAGGACTCGGGGTTCTCAAGGGAGCAGGCGACCGCGTCTTCGTCGGGGGTCAACTGCTGCACCGGGATGGGGGTTTGGGCTTGCGCCTGGGCTGCGCGGGCGATGCGGGTCGCCGGGCGGGAGCGCAGGTAGTACGTCGTCTTCAGGCCCTGCTTCCAGGCGTACGCGTACATCGA
The DNA here is from genome assembly GCF_000716605.1 of Streptomyces sp. NRRL F-525. Taxonomy (GTDB): domain Bacteria; phylum Actinomycetota; class Actinomycetes; order Streptomycetales; family Streptomycetaceae; genus Streptomyces. Next base: position 102,923 of record NZ_JNXE01000013.1, read on the forward strand.
GGAGAGCTTGCCGATCGTCGGCGTCTCCAGGAACAGGTTCAGGGACTGGGACTGGTCCAGGAACGGGGTGCGGGCGGCGGCCATGTCGATCAGGCCGCGCTGGGGGATCTCCCAGGCCGTGCGGTACAGGGCGCGCACGTCCTCCGGGATCCAACTGAACGCCTGTACCGAGCCGTTGGCCTCGCGCAGGGCCTCGCGGGTGCGGGCGTCCCACACGCCGAGCTGCTTCAACTCGTCGACCAGGTAGGAGTTGACCTGGAGGAACTCGCCGGACAGCGTCTCGCGCTTGAAGAGGTTCGAGACCTGGGGCTCGATGCACTCGTAGACGCCGGCGATGGACGCGATGGTGGCCGTGGGGGCGATCGCCAGCAACAGGCTGTTGCGCATGCCGGTTTGGGCGATACGTTCCCGCAGCGAGGCCCAGCGCTCGGGCCAGGTCAGTTCCACGTCGTAGTGGTCGGGGTGCAGGATGCCCCGGGCGGTGCGGGTCTTCTCCCAGGCCGGGAGCGGGCCGTTGCGCTCGGCGAGGTCGGCGGAGGCCTCGTACGCGGCGAGCATGATGCGCTCGGCGATCCGGGTGGAGAGGGCCTGCGCCTGGGGGGAGTCGAAGGGGACGCGGAGTTTGAAGAAGACGTCCTGCAGACCCATCGCACCCAGGCCGACCGGGCGCCAGCGGGCGTTGGAACGGCCCGCCTGCTCGGTCGGGTAGAAGTTGATGTCGACCACGCGGTCGAGGAAGGTGACGGCGGTGCGGACCGTCTCGTCCAGGCGCTCCCAGTCCAGCTCGCCATTGGTGACGAACGCGCCCAGGTTCACCGAACCCAGGTTGCAGACCGCCGTCTCGCCGTCGTCCGTGACCTCCAGGATCTCCGTGCAGAGGTTGGAGGAGTGGACCGTGTGGCCCGGCTCGGCGGTCTGGTTGGCGGTGCGGTTGGCCGCGTCCTTGAAGGTCATCCAGCCGTTGCCGGTCTGGGCGAGGGTGCGCATCATGCGGCCGTAGAGGTCACGGGCCGGGATGGTCTTCTTGGCGAGCCCCTGCGCCTCGGCCTTGTGGTACGCCGCGTCGAACTCCTCGCCCCACAGGTCGACCAGCTCGGGCACGTCGGCGGGCGAGAACAGCGACCACTCGCCGTCCGCGTTCACCCGGCGCATGAACTCGTCCGGGATCCAGTGCGCCAGGTTCAGGTTGTGCGTACGGCGGGCGTCCTCACCGGTGTTGTCCCGCAGCTCCAGGAACTCCTCGATGTCGGAGTGCCAGGTCTCCAGGTACACCGCGGCGGCACCCTTGCGCCGGCCGCCCTGGTTCACCGCGGCGACCGAGGCGTCCAGCGTCTTCAGGAACGGGACGATGCCGTTCGAGTGCCCGTTCGTGCCGCGGATCAGCGAACCCCGGCTGCGGATGCGGGAGTACGACAGTCCGATGCCGCCGGCGTGCTTCGAGAGGCGGGCGACCTGGTGGTAGCGGTCGTAGATGGAGTCCAGCTCGTCCAGCGGGGAGTCGAGGAGGTAGCAGGACGACATCTGGGGGTGCCGGGTGCCGGAGTTGAAGAGCGTGGGGGAGGAGGGGAGGTAGTCCAGGCGGCTCATCAGGCGGTACAGCGCGGCTACTTCGTCCAGGGCGCGGGTCGAGTCGTCCTCGGCGAGACCGGCGGCCACGCGGAGCATGAAGTGCTGGGGGGTCTCGATGACCTTGCGGGTGATCGGGTGCCGCAGGAGGTAACGGCTGTACAGGGTGCGCAGGCCGAAGTAGCCGAAGCGGTCGTCGGCCTCGGTGTCGATCAGCGCGTCCAGGCGGGCCGCGTGCAGCGTCGCGAACTCGGCGGTGCGGTCCGCGATGAGGCCCTCGCGGTGGCCCACGGCGACGGACTCGGTGAACGTCGTGACGCCCTGGGAGGCGGCCTCGGCGGCGATGCTGACCGTCAGCAGCCGGGCGGCGAGCCGGGAGTAGACCGGGTCCTCGGAGATGAGGCCGGCGGCCGCCTCCGTCGCCAGCTCGCGCAGTTCCGCCACGTCCGCGTGCGCGGACCGGCCGCGCAACGTGGCGGCGGCGACCCGGCCGGGGTCGGCGTCGGGGAGGTCGGCGGTCAGCTCGGTCAGGGTCCGCAGGATCGCGGTACCGGGGCCGTCGGCGTCCTGAACAACCGCTCCGGGAAGCTCGGTTCCGGGTCCGGTCGCGGTCGCTACGTTCGCCTCGTTCGCCTGGGTCGCTGATGCCGGCTCTGCTGGCGCGATGGTCACGGTGGGGCTCTCCCTCGCTCGGCACGAGGCCTCGCCGAGGGCAGGCGGCAGTACACGAGCGCACGGGGCGTCGCGTCCACCGGCCCACTCCACGAGGCCCGGACGTCATGCGCCCTGACCGGGTGGCCGGGCGCGCGCCGTCGGCAGGTCCTCGGACTGGCCATGCGTGCATATGCACGTAAGTACACCGTTGCGGGACAGTTCCGGATTCGCACCGGATTCCCCTGCGGCGACAGCGAGCATGAGCATACATCTTGTGCTCGCCTGTCACGTCACCACCAGATGTTGTGTCGCGGTGGTTTCAGAGTGTCAGCTTGTAGGTGAGCAGAGTGAGATCGTCCAGGTGTGGCACGGGGTTCCAGTCGCGGTCGGGGGTGCGGATGAAGCCCAGGCGTTCGTAGATGCGGTGGGCCGCGTGCATGGCTGACTGGGTCGAGAGGACTACGGCTGTGCAGCCTTCCGTTGCCCGGGCGCGGTCGATGCAGGCGCGGACGAGGGCCTCGCCTGCGCCTCTGCCTCGGGCGGTGCGGGCGATTGCCAGTGCGCGGATCTCTGTCTCGCCGGGTTGCGCGATGTCTGCGGCTGGGCCGGGGCCGGGGACGAAGGTGACGCCGCCGAGGAGGTGGTCGCCGTCCACTGCGACGAGGACCTCGGCGGTGGCTGCCCGGCTTGCTACGTCCTTGAGTACGGGGAGGTAGGGGTCGTTCTCTCCGTAGTCGAGGAGGCCGTCGGTCAGGTAGGCGTCTGCTGTGAGGGTGCCGAGGTCTTCGTATTCGGTGGGGATTGCTCGGCGGATGAGGATGTCCATGTCGGTCAGTGTGTACGAACAGCGGGCCGCCGAGGGGGGTGCTCTCGGTGGCCCGCTGCGGGTTCGTTGTGGCTGGGCGCGCAGTTCCCCGCGCCCCTTAGGTGGGGACTGTCAGCCGGTGCTAATGAGTTGCCCCTGCTGTTGCCGGAGGGAGTTCTACCTCTACGCCCGGGTCGCCCGCGTCCGCCGTGTAGTCGCCGGGGTTTGTCTCGTCGATGCCCTCCGGCGCCTTGAACGCCCTCAAGGCGAACGTCAGGATCACCGTCACCACCACGTTCATCACGAACGCCGTCAGGCCGATGTAGCCGATTTCGCCGATGCCGGGGATCTTCTTGGAGGAGCCGCCGAAGTGGTCCTGGGTCGGGGAGGCTACGCCGTAGGCGGCGAGGGTGCCGTAGATCATGCCGACTGCCCAGCCGGTGAGGAGGGCCCAGCGGTGGGGCCAGCGGGTGAAGAGGCCGCCTACCAGGGACGGGAAGGTCTGGAGGATCCAGATGCCGCCCAGGAGCTGGAAGTTGATGGCGACTGTCTTGTCCATCGTCAGGACGAAGGCCAGGGCGCCCACCTTCACCAGGAGGGAGACGATCTTGGAGACCTTGGTCTCCTGGGCCGGGGTCGCGTCGGGCTTGATGAAGTCCTTGTAGATGTTGCGGGTGAAGAGGTTCGCCGCCGCGATGGACATGATGGCCGCGGGGACGAGGGCGCCGATGCCGATCGCCGCGAAGGCCACGCCCGCGAACCAGTCCGGGAACATGTTCTCGAACAGCTGCGGGATCGCCAACTGGCCGTTGGTGACCTTGACTCCGGCCGCGATCGCCATGAAGCCGAGCAGCGCGAGCAGGCCCAGCATCAGTGAATACAGGGGCAGGATCGTGGTGTTGCGGCGGATCACGTTGCGGCTCTTGGAGGAGAGCGTCGCCGTGATCGAGTGGGGGTACATGAACAGGGCCAGCGCCGAGCCCAACGCCAGTGTGGCGTACGTCCATTGGCCCGCCGGCGCGGGGACGAGTCCGCCCGCCCCGGCCGCCTTGAACTTGGCGCCCGCCGCGCTGAAGATGTCGTCGAACCCGCCGAGCTTGATCGGGATGTAGATGATCGCCACCGCGATGACGATGTAGATCAGGCCGTCCTTCACGAACGCGATCAGCGCGGGTGCGCGGAGGCCGGACGAGTAGGTGTAGGCCGCCAGTACCGCGAACGCGATCAGCAGCGGCAGGTCCTTCACGAACCAGTTGGAGTTCGCGCTGCCGCCCACCCCCATGACGTCCAACACGGCCTGGATGCCGACCAGTTGGAGGGCGATGTACGGCATCGTCGCGAGGATGCCGGTGATCGCCACCGCCAGCGAAAGACCCTTCGAGCCGAAGCGGCCGCGCACGAAGTCCGAGGTCGTCACGTATCCGTGCTTGTGCGACACCGACCAGAGGCGCGGGAGGAAGGTGAAGATCAACGGGTAGACGAGGATCGTGTACGGCACCGCGAAGAAGCCCGCCGCGCCCGCCGCGTAGACCGCCGCCGGGACCGCCACGAACGTATACGCCGTGTAGAGGTCGCCGCCGAGCAGGAACCAGGTGACCCAGGTGCCGAACGACCGTCCGCCCAGGCCCCATTCGTCGAGGCTCTGCTCGTTGTCGGCCCGGCGCCAGCGCGCGGCCATGAAGCCGAGGACCGTGACGGCCAGGAAGAAGAAGATGAAGACGCCGAGGGCGACGCCGTTCACGCCGTCGTTCACCGGTTACCTCCATGGCGGGTCCGCTGGTCGCGCTGCCACAGCTTGTAGGCCGTCATCGTGAGCACCGTCGAGATGAGCACCCAGAGCATCTGGTACCAGTAGAAGAACGGGATGCCGATGAACGTCGGGTCGAGCTTGGTGTAGGAGCCGACCCAGAGCAGCGCCACGAACGGCGCGACGAGGCAGACCGCGATGACGACACGGGCCGGTGTCACGACCGGTGCCGCGACGGGCGGTGCCACTTCGGGCGGTACTTCCGGCACATCTGACATATCGCGGCTCCGTCACCTTCGATGATCCCCTGTGTAATGCGGAGGCAATCTAGGTCACCGCGTCGCGCGAGCGGAAGACCTCATCCGTATATCGGCATGTCGATTCTGTGAAGACGTGACATCGGTGTCAAAGACGCGCCGAGCAGGCTCAACAGCAGCGGAAACCCTGGCGCGGGTCCGCCTCCTGCCGGTCCGTCCGCATCCGTTCGAAGTCGCGGCGGCTGGGGACCACCGCGTCGGGGTGGTTCCGGCGTGCGTGCGTGACATACCGGTCGTACGCCGACTCGTCCATCAACTCCCGGACGTACCAACGCACTCCACCGACCAGCCGGTTAGCCGCCCGCGTCAGCGCCGACCGCATCGCGCGCCACCTCCTCCTTCTCCTCCCGGGTCGGGATCAGCCCGGCCGGTGCCACGATGTTCGACTCGACGTACGGCGTCTCGCTCAGCGTGGAGAGCGCGGGGCGGCGGATGTGTCGAACACAGACGCGGAGGGCGTCCGCGATCACGACCACGACCAGTACCGCGAGAATGGCCGAAAGCACCCCGTCCACCGTGGAGTTGGTGACGACGGTGTGCATGTCGTCCATGGACTTGGCGGGCGGCAGGACCTTGCCCGCGTCGATCGCGTCCTGGAACACGGACCGTTGCTTGAAGAAGCCCACCTTCGGGTCGCCGGAGAACACCTTCTGCCAGCTCGCGGTCAGGGTGACCGTCGCGTCCCAGGCGAGCGGAATCCCGGTGATCCAGGCCCACTTGAGGCGTCCGGACTTCACCAGGAGGGTGGTGCAGACGGCCAGCGCGACCGCCGCGAGGAGTTGGTTGGCGATGCCGAAGATCGGGAAGAGCTGGTTGATCCCGCCGAGAGGTTCGTGGACGCCGACCCAGAGGAAGTAGCCCCAGAGTGCGCACACGATCGCGCTCGTCAGGGCCAGGCCCGGGCGCCAACTCACGTTCTTGAACGGCCTGTAGACGTTCCCGAGCATGTCCTGGAGCATGAACCGGCCCACCCGCGTGCCCGCGTCCAGCGCGGTCAGGATGAACAGCGCCTCGAACATGATCGCGAAGTGGTACCAGAAGGCGCGCAGGCTCCCGCCGGTCACCTTGGAGAAGATCTCCGAGACGCCGACCGCGAGGGTGGGCGCCCCGCCGGTGCGGGACAGCAGGCTCGCCTCGTCGACGTTCTTCGCGGCCTGCGCGAGGTCGGCGGGGGAGATGTGGTAGCCCCAACTGCTCACCACCTGCGAGGCGTTCTGCACCGTCGTGCCGATCGCGCCGGACGGTGTGTTCATCGCGAAGTACAGACCCGGGTCGATGATGCTCGCGGCGACCAGGGCCATCACGGCGACGGACGACTCCATCAGCATGGCGCCGTAGCCGATCATGCGGATCTGGGTTTCCTTCTGGATCATCTTCGGGGTCGTACCGCTGGAGATGAGCGAGTGGAAGCCGGACAGGGCGCCGCAGGCGATCGTGATGAAGACGAAGGGGAAGAGCGAACCGGCGAAGACCGGGCCGTTGCCGTGCTTGGCGAAGTCGGTGACGGCGGGCATCTTCAGGGCGGGCAGGGCGACCACGACGCCGATCGCGAGCAGGCCGATCGTGCCGATCTTCATGAAGGTGGAGAGGTAGTCGCGCGGGGCGAGCAGGGTCCAGACGGGGAGGATCGAGGCGACGAAGCCGTACGCCACCAGCCAGATCACCAGTGTCGAGGGCGCGAGGGTGAAGGCGCCGGCCCAGGACGACTCGGCGACCCAGCGGCCCGCGATGAGGGCGAGCAGCAGCAGGGCCACGCCGATGAGGGAGACCTCGGAGACCCGGCCGGGGCGAAGCACCCGTAGGTAGAGGCCCATCAGCAGGGCGATCGGGATGGTCATGCCGATGGAGAAGGTGCCCCAGGGGGAGGAGGCCAACGCGTTCACGACGACCAGGGCCAGCACGCCGAGCAGGATGATCATGATGGCGAAGGTGGCGATCAGCGCCGCCGCGCCGCCGAAGGGGCCGATCTCCTCGCGGGCCATCTGGCCAAGTGACCTGCCGTCGCGGCGGGTTGAGAAGAACAGCACCACCATGTCCTGGACCGCGCCCGCGAAGATGACGCCCACGATGATCCAGACCGTGCCGGGCAAGTAGCCCATCTGCGCGGCGAGTACGGGTCCGACGAGCGGGCCCGCCCCGGCGATCGCGGCGAAGTGGTGGCCGAGCAGGACGCGGCGGTCGGTGGGGTGGTAGTCGATGCCGTTGTCGAGGCGTTCGGCCGGGGTGGCCCGGGTGCCGTCGACCTTCAGGACCTTGTACGCGATGAACTTCGCGTAGAAGCGGTAGGCGATGGCGTACGAGCCGAGGGCGGCGGCGACCATCCAGGCGGCCGACACGTTCTCGCCCCGCGCCAGCGCGAGCACGGACCAGCCCGCCGCGCCGACGAGCGCGACGAGGGTCCAGACGACGATGGTTCGGACGTTCGCGGTACGCACCGGGGAGTCCTCCCGTCCATGCGGCGACGGGAGGAACGTAGAGCAACCCGGGTGACTCCGTAAGTCCCTTGGTCCTGTGGGCGCTTCAGTCGCGCCACGGACTAGTCCTGCGGGCGCTTGAGGCGGGCCACGAACTTGTACCTGTCCCCCCGGTACACCGACCGCACCCACTCCACCGGCTTGCCCTCCTTGTCGAGGGAGTGGCGGGAGAGCATCAGCATGGGCAGGCCGACGTCGGTGCTGAGGAGGCCGGCCTCGCGCGGGGTGGCCAGCGAGGTCTCGATGGTCTCCTCGGCCTCGGCGAGGTGGACGTCGTAGACCTCGGCCAGCGCGGTGTACAGGGACGTGTACTTGACGAGTGACCTGCGCAGGGCGGGGAAGCGCTTCGCGCTGAGATGGGTCGTCTCGATGGCCATCGGCTCGGCGTTGGCCATGCGGAGGCGCTCGATGCGCAGGACCCGGCCGCCGGCGGTGATGTCGAGCAGGTCGGCGAGGGTGTCGTCGGCGGTGATGTAGCCGATGTCCAGGAGCTGCGAGGTGGGTTCGAGACCCTGGGCCCTCATGTCCTCGGTGTACGAGGTGAGTTGGAGGGCCTGCGAGACCTTCGGCTTGGCGACGAACGTGCCCTTGCCCTGGATGCGCTCCAGGCGGCCCTCGACGACGAGTTCCTGAAGTGCCTGGCGGACGGTGGTGCGCGAGGTGTCGAACTCCGCGGCCAGCGTGCGCTCGGGCGGGACCGGGGTGCCTGGCGGCAACGTCTCCGTCATGTCGAGGAGGTGCTTCTTCAGGCGGTAGTACTTCGGCACACGCGCGGTGCGGACGGTGGCCCCACCCTCGTTCTCCGCACTGCTGACGTCGGTGCTCATGCTCCGCCTTCCCGGCTCCGGACAAGGGTCACTTGGTGATCCCCTCTGTATACCGTCGCCGTCTCTTTTGGTCTAGTCCACAGCGCCAAGTGGTCTAGCGGAAGAGAGTACTCCGGCACCGTTGTTTTCGCTGCCTTCTTACTTAAAGGTTCCTGCATATGTAGGTCGCATAACGGCTGGTCAGGGGTGTTTCGGGGGCTCTTGACAGGCCCTGTGGTCTGGTCCAAGCTCCCGGTACTGGTCTACACCATTGGTTCAGGTCCCGGCTCTTGGGCGGGAGGTGTGGCAGGCATCCCTGAGGAGGGTGGCGTGAAGCGCAAGCTGATAGCCGCGATCGGTATCGCGGGCATGATGGTCTCCATCGCGGCGTGCGGGGGCAACGACGACAAGGGCTCTTCGAACAGCGGCGCCGACGCCAAGGAGCTGACCGTCTGGCTCACCGTCGACGCGCAGAACAACTGGCCCCAGCTGGTGAAGGTGGCCGACGCGGCCGTGCAGAAGGCGCACCCGGGCGTCAAGATCAAGCACGAGTACTACGGCTGGCCGGACAAGAACACCAAGCTCGACGCGGTCCTCGCCACCGACAAGGCCCCCGACGTGGTCGAGATGGGCAACACCGAGATGCTGAGCTACATGGTCAAGGGCGCCTTCGCACCCGTGGACCCGGCCAAGTTCACCAACTCCTCCGCCTGGCTCGACGGCCTCAAGGCCTCCGTGACCTACGACGGCAAGACCTACGGCGTCCCGTACTACGCCGGTGGCCGCGTCGCCAACTGGCGCAAGGACATCGCCGCTTCGGTCGGCGTCAAGGCCCCGCCGACGACGTACACCGAGCTGACCGCCGACCTGGACAAGATCCAGAAGAAGGAAGGCAGCAAGTTCAGCGCCTGGTACCAGCCCACCCGTGACTGGTACGCGGCCATGTCCTTCGTCTACGACGCCGGCGGCGCCATCGCCACCCAGTCCGGCAGTGACTGGAAGGCCAGCCTCTCCTCGCCCGAGTCCATCAAGGGGCTCAACGAGTGGAAGTCGGTCATCGACAAGTACATGCACGGCGACAAGACCAAGGACGAGTCCGACCGTTACATCGTCTACGGCCAGGGCAAGGCGTCCATGATCTTCGCCGCCGCGTGGGAGGGCGCGACCGCCGCCGACCCGAAGAACGACAAGACCGGCGGCAAGCTGAAGACCGACCTCGTCAACTTCGTGATGCCCGGCCCGTCCGGCAAGAACATGCCCGTGTTCCTGGGCGGTTCGGACCTCGCCATCCCGGTGAAGTCCAAGGCGCAGGCGCTCGCCGCCGAGTGGATCAACGCCTTCACCGGTCCGTCCGGCCAGAAGGGCCTGATGGCCAAGGGCAACCTGCCGAACAACAAGACCGACCTCGCGACGCTGAAGAGCGACCCCGCGACGGCGGTCCCGGCCACCGCGGCCGAGTCCAACTGGTTCGTCCCGATGGCACCGGGCTGGGGCCAGGTCGAGAAGGCCCAGGTCCTGCAGACGATGCTGCAGAACATCGGCACCGGCAAGCAGTCGGTCGAGGACGCCGCGAAGGCCGCGGACACCGCGATCGACAAGGTCATCAACACCAAGTGACCTGAGTGCGGGGCCCTGTTGGACACCTTGGTGTTCTCGGGGCAGGGCCCCGCGCCCCGGACGAAGCACGGCCGTACGACCTGAGGGATCGCTGAGGAGCGCGCGATGAGTGCCGACACGACCACCCCTGCCAAGGTGCCGCCGCCGCGGCAGGCGCCCCCACCGCGCGTCTCCGACGCACCCCGCGGACGGCGGCCGTCGAGAGGGGCCGGGATCCCCTGGCTGCTGCTCGCGCCCTGTCTGCTCATCCTCGCCCTGGTCATGGGCTATCCGCTGGTCCGCCTGGTCACCCTGTCGTTCCAGTCCTTCGGCCAGTCCCAGCTGTGGGGCTTCAAGCCCGCCGAGTGGGTCGGCTTCGACAACTTCTCGGGCATCCTCGGCGACGGCGAGTTCTGGGGCGTCGTCGTCCGCACGATCGTCTTCGCGGCCGGCTCGGTCATCTTCACGATGGTCGCCGGCATGGCCCTCGCCCTGCTCCAGCAGAAGGTCTCCGGCTGGGTGAAGACCCTCATCAACGTTGTCCTGGTGGCCAGTTGGGGCATGCCGGTCATCGTCGCGACCACCGTCTTCAAGTGGCTCTTCGACTCGGACTACGGCGTCTTCAACGCGCTGCTCAGCAAGTTGCCCGGCGTCGACATGATCGGCCACAACTGGTTCGCCAGCGGCCCGCAGGGCCTCCTCGTCATCATGCTGCTCGTGGTGTGGGGCGCGGTGCCCTTCGTGGTCATCACGCTCAGCGCCGGACTCACCCAGGTCCCCCAGGAGTTGGAGGAGGCGGCCCGCCTCGACGGCGCCGGCGCCTGGGGCGTCTTCCGGTACGTCACCCTGCCCATCCTCAAGCCGATCATCGTGATGCTCACGACCCTCTCGGTGATCTGGGACATGGGCGTCTTCCCCCAGGTGTTCGTGATGCGCGGCGGCCACCCCGAGGCCGACTTCCAACTGCTCAGCACCTATTCCTACGACCGTGCCTTCGTCGTCAACGACTACGGACAGGGTTCTGCGATAGCCCTCGTCACGGTGGTGCTGCTGCTCGGGGTCGTCGCCGTCTACATGCGTCAGATGCTTCAGATCGGAGAGGTCGAATGAGCGCGCTCACGACCGATGCGCCCAAGACATCGGGTGGGGGCCGCCGTAGGCCGAAGCTGGGCTGGAACCTCCTCGGCCTGCTCGTCTTCGTCGTCGTCGGCTTCCCCCTCTACTGGATGCTCGACACGGCGTTCAAGCCGGCCAAGGACGCCATCGACCCGGACCCGAGCCTGCTGCCCACCGGCATCACGCTCGACAACTTCCGCCGGGCGCTGGACATCGCCGACTTCTGGGGCCCGGTCGGCCGCAGCCTCATCGTGTCCCTGTCGGTCGTCGTGATCGGCGTCGTCGTCGGCCTGCTGGCCGCGCTCGCCATCTCCCGCTTCGCCTTCCGGGGCCGCAAGATCGTGATCGTCGGCATCCTCGCGGTCCAGATGGTCCCGCTGGTCTCGATGATCATCCCGGTCTTCCTGCTGCTGAACGACCTCGACCAGTACGACAAGCTCTCGGGCCTGGTCATCACGTACCTGACCTTCATCCTCCCGTTCACGGTGTGGACGCTGCGCGGCTTCATCGTCAACATCCCGAAGGAACTGGAGGAGGCGGCCATGGTCGACGGCTGCTCCCGCACCGGCGCCTTCATCCGCGTGGTCTTCCCGCTGCTGGCCCCCGGCATGGTCGCCACCTCGGTCTACGGCTTCATCCAGGCCTGGAACGAGTACCTGTACGCCCTCATGCTGCTCAGCCAGGAGCACCAGACGGCGACCGTCTGGCTCGGCAACTTCACCACCAAGCACGGCACCGAGTACGCCCCGATGATGGCCGGCGCCACGATGATGGCCGTGCCGATCGTCGTCCTGTTCCTCATCGTCCAGCGCAAGATGGCCGCGGGGCTGACCGCGGGCGCTGTGAAGGGATAACACCACCGATGACGACACTCGCCAGCGGTACAGACACCCTGACGCGCGACGCCCTCACCGTCCTGCAACCGGGCTTCCCCGGCACCACGGCCCCCGACTGGCTGCTCCGGCGCCTCGGCGAAGGCCTGGCCTCGGTGGGTCTGTTCGGCCGCAACATCGCCTCCCCCGATCAACTGGCCGCTCTCACCGCCCAGTTGAGGTCGGAACGGGACGACGTGCTGGTCGCGATCGACGAGGAGGGCGGCGACGTCACCCGCCTGGAGGCCCGCACCGGCTCCTCCTTCCCGGGCAACCACGCCCTGGGCGCGGTGGACGACGTGGAACTGACCAGGGCGGTGGCCCACGAACTGGGCCGCAGACTCGCCGCCTGCGGCGTGAACCTGAACTGGGCCCCCTCCGCGGACGTCAACTCCAACCCCTCCAACCCGGTCATCGGCGTCCGGTCCTTCGGCGCGGACCCGGAGTCGGTCGCCCGGCACACGGCGGCCTACGTCACCGGCCTCCAGTCGGCGGGCGTCGCCGCCTGCACGAAGCACTTCCCGGGCCACGGCGACACGGCGGTCGACTCCCACCACGCGCTCCCGCGCATCGACGCCGGGCCGACGGTCCTGGAACACCGCGAACTGCTCCCGTTCCGCGCGGCCATCGCCGCCGGCTCCCGCGCGGTGATGAGCGCCCACATCCTGGTCCCCACCCTGGACCCGGACCGCCCCGCCACCCTCTCCCTCCGCATCCTCACCGACCTCCTCCGCGGCCAACTCGGCTACGACGGCCTCATCGTCACCGACGGCATGGAGATGCAGGCCATCGCCGCCACCTACGGCATCGAACGCGGCAGCGTCCTCGCGATCGCCGCCGGCGCCGACGCGATCTGCGTGGGCGGCGGCCTCGCGGACGACGAGACGGTACGACGGCTGCGGGACGCGCTGGTGGGAGCGGTACGGTCGGGCGACCTGCCGGAGGAGAGGCTGGCCGAAGCGGCGCAGCGGGTACGGGAGTTGGCCCGCTGGGCGGCTTCCGCCTCGCAGGAGGCCCCCGACCCCGCACCGGATGTGACGCGCGTCGACATCGGCCTCGTCGCCGCCCGCCGCGCCCTCACGGTCACCGGCGCCGAGGACTTCACCCCGCTCACCGCACCGCCGTACGTCGCTCTCCTCACTCCGGTCGCCAACATCGCCGTGGGCGACGAGACCCCCTGGGGCGTGGCCGCGGAACTGGCCCGGCTGCTGCCCGGCACGGAGACGGCCGGCTTCGCGGGGGACGACGCGGGGAGTGTGATCCTGCAGGCGGCGGGGACGCGGCGCATCGTGGCGGTGGTCCGGGACGAACACCGGCACCCCTGGATGGCGGCCGCCCTCGACACCCTGCTGGCCGCCCGCCCCGACACCGTCGTGGTGGAGATGGGTGTACCGCAGGCACCGCCCCGAGGCGCCCTGCACATCGCGACTCACGGCGCGGCCCGCGTCTGTGGCCACGCGGCGGCGGAGGTCATCGCGGGCGCGTGACGTGAGCCGGGGGAGCGACCCCGACCAGGGGAGCACCTCCGAAAACACCGGTGCCGGGCCTTCCACGAGCGGGCCCGGCACCGGCTTGTGCGGATATGAGACCGCGTCAGATTCCTTGCGGGTCGAGCTTGTTGAGGAAGCCGTGCCTCAGATTCCGTGCCGGTCAGGCTTGTTGAGGAACCGGTCCTCAGATGCCCTGCCAGTCCGGCTTGTTGACGAACGTGTGCCGGAAGTAGTCCGCGAGCTTCAGCTTGGACGCGGCACCCTCGTCGACGACGACCGTCGCGTGCCGGTGCAACTGGAGCGCCGACGCCGGGCACACCGCGGCGACCGGTCCCTCCACGGTCGCGGCGACCGCGTCCGCCTTGCCCTCGCCGGTCGCGAGCAGCACGAGGTGCCGGGCCTCCAGGATGGTGCCGATGCCCTGCGTGATGACGTGGTGCGGCACCTGCTCGATGTCGCCGTCGAAGAACCGCGCGTTGTCCACCCGTGTCTGCTCGGTCAGCGTCTTGATCCGGGTCCGCGAGGCGAGCGAGGAGCACGGCTCGTTGAACCCGATGTGCCCGTCGGTCCCGATCCCCAGTATCTGCAGGTCCACCCCGCCGGCTTCGCCGAGCGCCCGGTCGTACGCATCGCACGCCGCCAGCACGTCCTCGGCGGTGCCGTCCGGCCCGAAGAAGGCGTCCATCCCGATCCCGAGCGGCTCCAGCACCTCGCGCCGCAGGACCGAGCGGTACGACTCCGGATGCTCGGCGGGCAGCCCCACGTACTCGTCGAGCTGGGCGATCCGGGCCCGTGAGGTGTCCACGGCCCCGGCGCGGACCTTGGCGGCGAGGGCTTCGTAGATGGGCAGCGGCGTCGACCCGGTGGCCACGCCGAGAAGGGCGTCCGGCGTGCGCCGGAGCAGCTGTGCCATGGCCTCGGCGATGAGTTCGCCGCCCGACTTGGCGTCCGGAACGATGACAACTTCCACGCTGGCCTGCCGTTCTGCAGAGGGGCTTCGAGGAGCCCGGAAGAGCTGTGTGGTTTAGACCAATCCGCGCACCAATCTAACAGAGGAGGCCCTTGCCTCCCAGAGTTCGCCGCCTGTCCGAAAACCGGTAACCGCCCCACGGAGGCGCACCTCGCGCAGAGGGGGTGAAATGGACACCGCAGCACCGCCCCGACCGACCTCCGGAGGACCCCGCATGACCGCCACGAACCCGGCCCCCGACAGCGACCTCCCCGGCCGGATCATGGCCCGCGAGATGGCCGAGCAGCCCGCCGTCCTGCGCCGCATCCTGGACGAGGGCGCTCCGCGCATCCGCCAGGTCGCCCAGGAGGTGGCCGTACGCAAGCCCCGCTTCGTGCTGCTCACCGCCCGCGGCACCTCCGACAACGCGGCCCTCTACGCCAAGTACCTCCTGGAGATCCGCCTCGGCCTGCCCTGCGGCCTCACCTCGATGTCCACGACCACGGCCTACGGCGCCCGCCCCGACCTGACCGACGTCCTCGTCGTCACCGTCAGCCAGTCCGGCGGCTCCCCGGACCTGGTCGCCTCGACCCGGGCCGCCCGCGAGGCCGGCGCGATTACGGTCGCCGTGACCAACAACCCGGACTCACCGCTGGCCGCCGTGTCCGAGTACCACGTCGACATCATGGCGGGCCCGGAGAAGGCGCTCCCCGCGACCAAGACGTACACGGCCTCCCTCCTCGCGCTCTACCTCTTCGTCGAGGGCCTGCGCGGCGGCGACGGCGCGGCCGCCAAGGCGCTGCCCGACCTCGCCGAGCAGCTGCTCGCCCGCCAGGACGAGGTCCGCGCGCTGGCCTCCCGCTACCGCTTCGCCGAACGCATGGTGATCACCTCGCGCGGCTACGGCTATCCCACCGCCAAGGAAGCCGCCCTCAAGCTGATGGAGACCAGCTACATCCCCGCCCTCGCCTACTCCGGCGCCGACCTCCTGCACGGCCCCCTCGCCATGGTCGACAACGTCTCCCCGGTCATCGCGGTCGTGACGGCCGGCAAGGGCGGCGCCGCCCTCCAGCCCGTCCTCGACCGGCTGCGCGGCCGGGGCGCCGACCTCGTCGTCATCGGCCCGGCGGGCCAGGTCGAGCAGGCCTCGGCCGGTTTCGTCCTGCCCGTCGAGGAAGTCCCCGAGGAACTCCAGCCGGTCCTGGAGATCCTCCCGCTCCAGCTCCTCGCCTACGAGGTCACCATCGCCCGCGGCCAGGACCCGGACGCGCCCCGCGCCCTGGCCAAGGTGACGGAGACCCGCTGAACAGGCTGAACAAGGTGACGGAGACCCGCTGGGCAAGCCGAACAAGGTGACGCAGACCCGCTGATCGAGATGACGGAGACCCGCTGACCGCACGCCCCCGGACCGCTAGGTGAGCGAACCTCCCGTCACATCCACCCAGCTCCCGGTGATCCACCGCCCGCCGTCCGACGCGAGGAACGCCACCACGTCCGCCACGTCGGCGGTCTCTCCCACCCGCCCCAGCGCGGAGAAGGCCGCCACCCGCGCCCAGCCGTCCTCGCTCCCGTGCAGCAGCTCGGCGGTGTTGTCCGTGTCTATGACGCCCGGCGCCACCGAGTTCACCGTGATGCCCCGGGGGCCGAGAATCTTGGACAGGTCCCGGGAGAAGACGTCCAGGGCGCCCTTCGTCATGGCGTACGCGATGTTGTGCGGCATCGCCGCGGTGCGGGCGAGCCCCGACGAGATGTTGATGATCCTGCCCCCGTCCCGCAGCCGGCCCAGCCCGTGCCTGACGAGGAAGAACGGCGCCCGTACATTCACCGCGAAGACACGGGCGTACTCCTCCTGCCCTATCTCCTCGATCGGCGAGGAGGATCCGATCCCCGCGTTGTTCACCAGGATGTCCAGCCCGTCCGCGTGCCGGTCGAACTCCGCCCAGAGCCCTTCGACGTCCCCGGGCCCGCCCAGCTCCGCGCCGAGCGCGAACGCCGAGCCGCCCGCTTCCTCGATCGCGGCGACCACCTCCTTCGCCGCCGCCTCGCTCCTGCCGTAGTGCACCGCGACCCGCGCCCCGTCCCGCCCCAGCCGCTCGGCGATGCCCCGCCCGATGCCCCTGCCCGCACCCGTGACCAGTGCCGTCCTGCCCGCGAGCACACCTGTCCCGACGCCCATGTCCACACCCCTCCGCATTTCCCTAGCGATCGCTACAGAAAAGACCGTACAACAGCCCGCCGACATTTCTCTAGCGCTCGCTATACAATTCACTCCATGGTGCGCAGCGAGGAGACGAAACCGCAGGTCAAGCCCGCCAGGACCCGAGGCCGGCCGCGTTCCTTCGACCGTACGACCGCGCTGGAGCAGGCCGTCCTCGCCTTCTGGGAGCACGGCTACGAAGCCACCTCCGTCTCCGATCTCACCCGCGTCATGGGCATCGGCGCCCCCAGCCTCTACGCGGCCTTCGGCGACAAGCGGGCCCTGTTCGCCGAGGTCGTGACGGAGTACGGCACGCGCTACGGCTCCTTCACCGACCGCGCGCTCGCCGAGGAACCCACCGCCGGGGCCGCCGTGGCGCGGATGCTGCGCGAGGCGGCCTCCGAGTACACCGCCCCCGGCCGGCCGCACGGCTGTCTCGTCATCCACGCGGCCACGAACTGCACGACACCCGAGGTGGAGGACTCGCTCCGGGAGCGGCGCAACGCCAACCTCGTCGCCCTGGAGCGGCGTATCGAAGCGGACATCGCCGCGGGGGAGCTGCCGCCTGGCCTCGACGCCGGCGCGCTCGCCCGGCACACGGGGGCGGTCATCCAGGGCATGTCCCAGCAGGCGCGGGACGGGGCGAGCCGCGAGGAGTTGGCGGCGGTCGCCGAAATTGCCATGAACATCTGGCCCCGCACATGACTCAACACGGTTAGGCTTCGCCGTGGATGCTGGGACGTCCTACGAGTGGCGGACCGAGCGGATCGCAGCGGAAAAGCGCCACCATCAAACATCCTTCAACGCATGGACACGGATAGTGGTCTAGTCCACAATGTGTTAAGGCGTAAGCCTCCGTCCTCCCCGCACAGGAGGACGGACCGAGGAACCGAGGCTCTCTGCCCTGACTGCCCCGGCTCCTCATCCATCGGCCGATCGGGACCGCACACCCCGTGGCCGTTGCTGCTCCGGGCTGCGGTGCCGAGAGGGCTGAGGGTCCCTCTCAGGCGCCGCGGCCCGCGGGTGTTTTTAGGACAGGTACAGACCGGCGGGTACGCTCGCAGACGTGCCCTCCATGAACGAACTCGTACGCCAGCACACAGCACTCGACGACTCCGATCTCGAGTGGCTGCACCTGCTGGTCTCGGAGTGGCAGCTGCTCTCCGACCTCTCCTTCGCCGACCTGGTCCTGTGGGTCCCCACGCGCGACGGCACCCGCTATGTCTCCGTCGCCCAGATGCGGCCGAACACGGGCCCCACCTCGTACCAGGACGACATGGTCGGCCACCTCGTCCCGCGCGGCCGCCGCCCCATGCTGGACGCGGCCCTGGACGAGGGCCGGATCGTCCGCGAGGGCGACCCCGAGTGGCGCGAAGAGGTCCCCGTACGGGTCGAGTCGATTCCGGTACGACGGGACGGGCGCGTCCTGGGTGTCATCGCGCGCAACACCAATCTCCTCACCGTGCGCACCCCGAGCCGCCTCGAACTCACCTATCTGCAGAGCGCGTCGGACCTCGCGCAGATGATCGCGGCTGGCTCCTTCCCGTTCCCGAACCAGCAGGTCGACATGGACGCCTCGCCCCGTGTCGGCGACGGACTGATCCGCCTCGACGGCGACGGCATCGTGCAGTACGCCTCGCCCAACGCCCTGTCCGCGTACCACCGCATGGGCCTCGCCACCGACCTCGTCGGCCAGCCCCTGGGCACGACCACCGCCGAACTCGCCCCCACCCGGGGCCCGGTGGACGAGGCGCTCGCCAAGCTCGCCAGCGGATGGGCGCCGCGCGAGTTCGAGATCGAGGCGCGGGACGGGGTGATCCAGTTCCGGGCGATCCCCCTCAAACCCAAGGGCACCCGCATCGGTTCACTGGTGCTGCTCCGGGACGTCACCGAACTGCGGCGCCGCGAGCGGGAGTTGATCACCAAGGACGCGACCATCCGGGAGATCCACCACCGGGTGAAGAACAACCTCCAGACGGTCGCCGCCCTGTTGCGCCTCCAGGCCCGCCGGATCGACTCCGAGCGCGGCCGGGAGGCCCTGGAGGAGGCCGTACGCCGGGTCGGCTCGATCGCGATCGTGCACGAGACGCTGTCCCAGAACCTGGACGAGCGCGTTGAGTTCGACGAGATCGCCGACCGGGTGCTCGCGATGGTCGCCGAGATCTCGCCGGGCAAGGTCACCGGCCGGCGCAGCGGACGCTTCGGAATACTGGACGCCGAGGTCGCGACCCCGCTCTCCATGGTCCTCACCGAGATCCTGCAGAACGCCCTCGAACACGGCTTCCGCGAGGGCGAGACGGGCACGGTCGAGGTCTCCGCGGTCCGCGGCGGCACCTCGAAGGACGCCCGCCTCCTGGTCACCGTGCAGGACGACGGCGTAGGCCTCCCCGAGGGATTCGACCCGCACCGCTCCGGCAACCTCGGCCTGCAGATCGTACGGACGCTGGTGGAGGGCGAGTTGGGCGGCACGTTCGACATGGTGCCGGGGCCGGAGCGGGGGACCCGGGTGATCCTGGACGTGCCGGTGGAGGCACACAAGTGACGTATGTGCACACGACCTTCACATGCGCGGGCCTGAACTGCCGTGCGCACGCGGGTGTTTGAACGGTCTGGCGCGCCTACTTGAGCAGCCGCGCCTGAACAGCAAAGAGCCCCGGACCAATTGCTGGTCCGGGGCCAGTCGCTCGTTGCTATGCGCATCGGGGGTACTGCGCGCTGCGGCTCGGGGGCGGGAGATGCGTACTCGCTGTACGCGCCGCCAAGCTCAGGCTGTTAGCAGGGTGGGCGTCAGGCGGAGGCCTGACGGGCACGGTTGCGAGCGGCGCGGCGCTTCATGGCGCGGCGCTCGTCCTCGCTGAGACCACCCCAGACGCCGGAGTCCTGGCCGGACTCGAGCGCCCACTGCAGACACTGGTCCATAACAGGACAGCGACGGCAGACGGCCTTGGCTTCCTCGATCTGCAGCAGCGCAGGACCGGTGTTGCCGATGGGGAAGAAGAGCTCGGGGTCTTCCTCGCGGCAAACGGCGTTGTGACGCCAGTCCATGGCTGCTACCTCTCCTTGGTATTACGTGCGGGTTGCTTGTGAATGTGAACGCTTTCACGAATCCCTCAACAAGTGAAGGGCCGAACGCCAGGTTCACTGGCGGAGGTCCTGTGGATTGAAGAGGGGTTCCGGTGATCCGTGGAGGCCGGTGTTGCGGGCCGTCTCGATCGCCACGTAGAGACTCGCAAACCTCAGCGGCGGATACAACCCCTTCCGGAAAGTTTTTTTTGATTCCTCGGTGTCGACTAGGTCACAGCCGTACTTCCATGGGGTGGACCCTGGTCTAAACGTTCGAGTGAAAGGACTTCAGCCCTTTCTGCTCACACAATCACACGCAGTGCACGGCGTACGCCTGTGAACGTCACGCTCGTACGCAGTCCGAGGTGGTCGCCGTCCATCTGGAGGGGCAGGGGGACCTTCGAATGCAAGGTGAACTCACTCAGGTCGTGCAGAGCCGCAGCGTGCTTGCCATGAGGCCCGCGTTCGGGGGACGAAGTGAGCAACTGGGTGCCATACCGGGCAACCGCGGCGCTGGACAGGCGGCTGAGACCGAGTACGTCGAGGCCTTTATCGAACGACGCCTTAGGTGACGTGTACATCGGGCGATTGCCGAGATACGTCCAGGGCGAGGTGTTCGAGACTATGGCCACCACCAGATCGGTCACCGGATCCTCACCGGGCTGCTCCAGCGTGATCGTCCCGTGCCGGCGGTGCTGCTCGCCGAGGAACTGCCGGACGACCTGACGAACGTAGAGCGCATGCGTGGATTTCTTGCCCTGCTCCCGCTGCTGCTCGACCCGCCCGACCACTCCGGCGTCGAACCCGAGTCCGGCGTTGAAGGTGAACCAGCGCGAGGGCACGGCCTCGTCCTCGGTGCCGGGTGTGCCGGAGGTCAGCCCCAGGCCGACCGTGCGCTCGCGGCCCTCG
The DNA here is from genome assembly GCF_000716605.1 of Streptomyces sp. NRRL F-525. Classification (GTDB taxonomy): domain Bacteria; phylum Actinomycetota; class Actinomycetes; order Streptomycetales; family Streptomycetaceae; genus Streptomyces. Next base: position 123,484 of record NZ_JNXE01000013.1, read on the forward strand.
CGCAGGGCGTCCAGGATGGCGCCGGTCGCCTCCACGGCGTCGTTGGGCAGGCCCAGGGCGCGGGCGAAGACGTTGGTGGAGCCGCCGGGGACCACGGCGAGGCCGGGCAGGCGCTCCGGGTCGGGGCCGGTGTGCAGCAGGCCGTTGACCACCTCGTTGACCGTGCCGTCGCCGCCGAGGGCCACGACCAGATCGACGTTCCCGCTCTCCGCGGCCTGCCGGCTGAGGTCCCGCGCGTGCCCTCTGTACTCGGTGGTGACCGCTTCCAGCTTCATCTCGCTCGCGAGCGCGTGGAGCAGGACGTCGCGCGTACGTGCGCTTGTGGTGGTTGCCGCCGGATTGACCACGAGAAGTGCACGCATGAGTTGCAGCGTACCTACTGGGGGGTACTCGGCCCATACCGAGGTAGGCGTTGGGTAAGAGGAGACGGCGTGAGCCTGAACACCTGGGGCCGGATCCCGAGGGCTACCCTTCTGGGGTGAGTGCTGAGCAGACCCCCGCCCCGGAGACCGACGGCCCCGACGGACCCCGTCCGCGCCGGCTGACCTACGCGGCGGTCCTCGTCGCGCTGGAGGGTCTCGCGCTCGCCGTCGCCGGGGTGTGGATCCTCGTCCTGGGGATCACCGGCGAACCGGACGACCGCCGGCAGGCCGTGACCGGCGGGGTGACCCTGGTGGTGCTCGCGCTGCTGCCGCTGCTGGCCGCGCGCGGACTGATCGGGCGGCGCGGCTGGAGCCGGGGCCCGGCCGTCATCACCCAGGTCATGGCGCTGCCCGTGGCCTACAACCTGCTCCGGGCCGACAGTGTGGCCATCCCGGCCGGCATCGCGCTCGCGGTGGTCGCCATCGCCGCGCTGGTGCTGCTGGTGAACCCGGCGACGACACAGGCCCTCGGAATCCGAGGGCCCGGTCGTGGAGCCGAAGAGCCGAAGGGCTGATCCCGGCGGGGGATCGCTCCTCGGCTTCCGGTCTCACTCCTCGACGAGGAGCTTCTCCCGCAGCTGGGCCAGTGTCCGGGCGAGCAGCCGGGACACGTGCATCTGCGAGATGCCGACCTCCTGCGCGATCTGCGACTGCGTCATGTTGCCGAAGAACCGGAGCAGCAGGATGCGCTTCTCCCGGGGCGGCAGATCCTCCAGCAGCGGCTTGAGCGACTCGCGGTACTCGACGCCCTCCAGGGCCTCGTCGTACGCGCCGAGCGTGTCCGCGACCGCCGGTGACTCGTCGTCCGTGTCCGGGACGTCCAGGGACAGCGTGGAGTAGGCGTTGGCCGACTCCAGGCCCTCCAGGACCTCCTCCTCCGAGATGCCCAGCTTCTCGGCCAGCTCGTGCACCGTGGGGGAGCGGCCGTGCCGCTGCGAGAGCTCCGCCGTCGCCGTGGTCAGCGAAAGACGCAGCTCCTGGAGCCTGCGCGGGACGCGCACCGCCCAGCCCTTGTCACGGAAGTGCCGCTTGATCTCGCCGACGACCGTCGGGGTCGCGTACGTCGAGAACTCGACGCCGCGCTCCGGGTCGAAGCGGTCCACCGACTTGATCAGGCCGATGGTGGCGACCTGGGTCAGGTCGTCCAGCGGCTCGCCGCGGTTTCGGAAGCGGCGCGCGAGATGCTCGACGAGCGGCAGGTGCATACGGACCAGCCGGTTGCGCAGCTCCGCGTACTCGACGCTGCCGTCCTTGAGCGTGCGCAGCTCGATGAAGAGTGCGCGCGCCCCGCTGCGGTCCTGGGGGTCGTGCCGTGTGACCTGCACGCTCTGCGTGCCCGCCACGTCGTCCCGCTCGTGCTCGCTCATCGCCTGGCCCGTCGCCCCTTCCCGAGCTTTCGCCTCCTCCCCCGCGCTCGACCCAGTCGGAGCGGGGGAACCCCCGGCAACGGGGGAGACCCCACCAATACGCACGCCACCGTCCTGCTCACGTTGACCGTCGTCCATCACACCGGCCTCCGAGGGTTCGTCCTCCGGGTGCGGCCGGGCCTGCTCGGGGATTCCGCCGCGCGGCACCAGGGCGCTGTCGTCCGCCGTGCGGCGGGATCCGCCTGAGCCGCCCTCGGCCGGCAGCTCCCGTGTGCCGCGCTCTTCGTCCCGCACCGGCCCGTCCCCGTTCCTCACGCCGGCCCGGGTCCCGCGCCGCGCTGTTTGTAGAGGCTGATCGAAACGGTCTTGTCGTCGTCGACTGCCGAAGAGACCTTGCCCGCGAGGGCCGAGAGCACGGTCCACGCGAAGGTGTCGCGCGCCGGGGCGTGACCGTCCGTCGTCGGGGCGGAGACGGTGACTTCGAGCGAGTCGTCCACGAGGCGGAAGACACAGCTGAGCACCGAGCCCGGCACGGCCTGCTGGAGCAGGATCGCGCAGGCCTCGTCCACCGCGATGCGAAGGTCCTCGATCTCGTCGAGGGTGAAGTCCAAACGGGCCGCGAGGCCGGCCGTGGCCGTACGCAGCACCGACAGGTAGGCACCCGCAGCCGGCAGCCGGACTTCCACGAAGTCCTGGGTCGCGGGCTCGCCTGCGATCTGGGACACCCTCACCTCCAAGGTGGTACAAGCTCTTTCGGGGGCCCAGGGGTCGCCCCCCGGGGTAACGCGATACTTGGTTCAGCGGTGACGCTACCGCGCTCCGAACTTTTCTGTCCCCGGGACCCCAACCCCATGCTGTCACTCATAGTAAACCTACGGATACGCTCCGTGGCTAGGGGTCCTGCGGGCCCAATTGGGAAGAGCGCGCGCCGGGTTGACGTACCCAGACGTCAGACGGTCGAACCGTCGAAACCGGCGGTCGGATTACGGCGTCACGGGAGTACGTGATTCACGGCGTCACAGGAGGACGTGGTCGACGAAGCACCAGCGCCAGCTCTCCCCGTGCTCGAAGGTCCGCATCACCGGATGTCCGGAGTCCTTGTGATGTGCTGTGGCATGGCGCAGGGGCGAGGAGTCGCAGCAGGCGACATGGCCGCAGAAGAGGCACAGTCTCAGCTGCACCGGGTGGGTGCCTGCCGCCAGACACTCCAGACAGGTCTCGCTCTGGGGCCCCGGTTCGGGAAGCGGCAGCGCGTCGGCGTGCGTGCACTGTTTCATGATTGCCAGATTACGACGGGTGTGCGGTTGGCCGCGCGAAAAAACGAGGGCGGGCGAGAACGATGGACGTGATGCCACTGCTGTTGCTGGTGGCGGGGAGCGCCGTGGTGGCCGCCGGGGCCCGGCGCACCCCGGTGCCGGCACCGCTGCTGCTGGTCGCGGTCGGGCTGGTCGTCTCGTACGTCCCGGGGGTGCCCGACTACACCCTCGACCCGGAGGTCGTGCTGCCGCTGCTGCTGCCCCCGCTGCTGTACACCTCGGCCACCGACAGCTCGTACCTCGATCTGCGGGCCCAAGTGCGGCCCGTGGCACTGCTGTCGGTCGGCTACGTGCTCTTCGCGACCTTCGTCGTCGGCTGGGCCGCGTACGTGATCGTGCCGGGGCTGCCGCTGACCGCCGCCCTGGTGCTGGGCGCGGTGGTGGCGCCGCCGGACGCGGTCGCGGCGACGGCGGTGGCCCGCCGGGTCGGGCTGCCGTCCCGGATCACGACGATCCTCCAGGGCGAGTCCCTGCTGAACGACGCCACCGCGATCACCGCCTACAAGGTGGCTCTCGCGGCCGCGATCGGCGAGGGCGCGACCTGGGCCGGCGGGATCTGGGAGTTCCTGCTCGCGGCCGTCGGCGGGGTCGGGGTCGGGCTCCTGATGATGGTGCCGATCCACTGGCTGCGCACGCACCTCAAGGAGGCGCTGCTGCAGAACACGCTCTCCCTGCTGATCCCGTTCGTCGCCTACGGGGTGGCCGAGCAGGTGCACGCCTCCGGGGTGCTCGCCGTCGTGGTCGTGGCGCTCTATCTGGGCCACCGCGCGTGGGAGGTCGATTTCGCGACCCGCCTCCAGGAGGAGGCCGTCTGGAAGATGGTCGCCTTCGTCCTGGAGTCGGCGGTGTTCGCCCTGATCGGGCTCCAACTGCCGGTGGTTCTCAAGGGCCTTGGGGAGTACCGGGGCCTGGACGCCGCCTGGTACGCGATCGCGCTCTTCCTGGTCGTCGTCGCGACCCGGTTCGTGTGGGTGTACCCGGCGGCCTTCATCCCCCGCATCCTGTCGGCGCGGATCAGGGAGCGCGAGGACAGCCCCACCTGGAAGGGGGCGATGACCACCGCGTGGGCCGGCATGAGAGGCGTGGTCTCCCTGGCCATCGCCTTCTCGATCCCGCTCACGGTGCACGGCGGCGGTCCCTTCCCGCAGCGCAACCTCATCCTGTTCCTGACCTTCACGACGGTCATCGGCACGCTGGTGGTGCAGGGCCTGAGCCTGCCCCCGATCATCCGGCTGCTGAAATTCCCCGGCCGCGACCAGCAGGCCGAGACCCTCGCCGAGGCCAACGCCCAGGCACAGGCCTCCCGGGTCGCCGAAAAACGCCTGGAGGCCCTTCTGGAGGACGAACGCAACGCCCTGCCGCCTCCCCTCGCCGACCGCCTCCGCGAGGTCCTGGAGCGCCGCCGCAACGCCGTCTGGGAGCGCCTCGGCGCCACCAACCCCGTCACCGGCGAGACGGTCGACGACACCTACCGCCGCCTCTCCCGCGAGATGATCAGCGCCGAACGCTCGATGTTCGTCCGCCTCCGCGACGGCCGCTACATCGACGACGAGATGCTCCGCACGTTGCTGCGCCGCCTCGACCTGGAGGAGGCGGCGGCCTACCGGGAGGCGGCCTAGCGGTCCCGGTCCCTACGGCACCTGGAGTGGGCTCACGGGAACGGTCGCCCGGTGATCACCGCGGCGACCGTACTCCCGCGCGGAAAGGCCCCTTCGTCAACCAGGGTGACAAGTCCGTACAGCAACTTGGCGACATAGAGACGCTCTACGGCCACCCCGTGCCGCTGCTCGAAGTCCCCGGCGAAGGCGTCGAGTTCGGCCGGCACGCGCGCGTAGCCCCCGAAATGGAAGCGGTCGTCGAGCGACCAGTCGCCCCGCCGGCCACCGAAGGCACGCTCCTGCAGCTCCTTTATGTCAGCGCTCAGGAAGCCGCCCTTGAGAACCGGTATCCCCAAAGCACGCTGGTCAGGACCGAGACCGGCGGCGAGCCCGGCCAACGTGCCGCCGGTCCCGCACGCCAGGGCGACGGCATCGGCACGCGCGCGTAGCTCCTCGCCCAGGGCCCGGCAGCCGCGTACCGCAAGGGAGTTGCTGCCGCCCTCGGGTACGACGTACGCGTCCTCCGCACCCGCCCCGCGCAGGATCGCGGCCAGGGTCTCCGGTTCGGACTTGCGCCGGTACGTCGACCTGTCGACGAAGTGGAGGCGCATCCCGTCGGCCGCGCACCGGGCCAGGGAGGTGTTGAGCGGTCGGCCGGCCAGCTCCTGGCCGCGGACCACGCCGACCGTGGGCAGACCCAGGAGGCGGCCCGCGGCGGCGGTGGCGCGCAGGTGGTTGGAGTAGGCGCCGCCGAACGTCACGACCGTACGTCCGGCCGCCGCTGTCAGATTCGGCGCGAGCTTGCGCCACTTGTTGCCGACCAGATCCGGGTGGATCAGGTCGTCCCGCTTGAGCAGCAACCGGACACCGTGCCGGCCGAACCGCCCGTCCGTGATCTCCTCCAACGGCGACGGGAGCCGGGGCCGCAGCGCGGCGAGGTCGGGGCTGGTCACGGCACCATTGTCACCCGGAGCCCGCACACCCCCTGGCGATCACTTCAACCGGTCACGGACCCGGTCCCGCAGCCACGTCATCGTGAAGCCGCGCGGGTCCACCTTTCCGGGCTGCCACTCCAGGTGGCCGATCACCGATCGTTCCGACCAGCCGTGGTGGCGGCAGATCGCCGCGCAGACCTTCTCGATCGTCGCCAACTGGGCCTCGGGCCAGGGGTCCTCGCCGTCGCCGAGGTTCTCGCACTCGAAGCCGTAGAAGTGCCGGTTGCCGTCGGTGTCGGCCTCGTTGTCGTGCGGCAGGGCCTTCTCGGCGATCACCGCGCGGAGGACGTCGTCGTCGCCGAGGCCCGCGTGGTTGGCGCGGCCGTAGCCGACGAGGTGGACGTGGCCGTCCTTGGTGATGACGCCGTGGCAGAGCGGGCCGGGGAGGTCGGGGCGGCCCTCGCGGCACAGCTCGACCGTGGCCGCGCTGCCCTTGGTGACCGTGTGGTGGATCATCACGCCGTGGACGGGTCCCCATGGGCCCTTGTGGTTGCGGTTGTGGTGCTCCCAGTCGCCGACCTCGACGACGGTGACGCCCTCCGCTTTCAGACCGGCCAGGAAACCGCCCGCGGACATGGGTGAGGCCATGACGCCTCCTTCGTGCTGTGCGACGGCCGACGTGCACGGCCGTCTCGTATCGCTGCTTGTACCGAAAAAGCGCGGTACGGACGACTTGTTCGTACGGCGTGCGAGCCGATCCGGACACCGGCCGACCCGGCAGTCACTCGAACAACATTCGACGTAAACAGTCCCTGTGCCCAGCAGTTGAAGATCCATTCCCGCTCTTTCGGGTAATACCACCGGCACGCTCCGTGAGGAAGGCTGGTGCGCGAGAACGATGCCGGGCGCACAGGTGCCGGGCATGAATGGGGAGGGCATTTCTCTATGTCGGTAGGCGAAGAGGTCCGCGCGGAGCAGAACAAGCCGCAGCAGAGTCTTGGTACTGCGGCTGCGCGGAACCTGGCCACGACCACGAAGTCCGCGCCGCAGATGCAGGAGATCAGCTCGCGCTGGCTGCTGCGCACACTGCCGTGGGTGAACGTGCAGGGTGGCACATACCGGGTGAACCGACGGCTGAGTTACTCCGTGGGCGACGGCCGGGTGACATTCGTGAAGACCGGCGACCGCGTCGAGGTCATCCCCGCGGAGCTCGGCGAACTGCCCGCGCTGCGGGACTACGAGGACGAGGAGGTGCTCTCGGAGCTGGCCACCCGCTGCCGGCAGCGCGAGTACGCCCCGGGGGAGGCGATCGCGTCGTTCGGCGGCCAGGCCGACGAGGTCTACCTGCTGGCGCACGGCAGGGTGGAGAAGGTCGGCACGGGCCCGTACGGCGACGACACGGTCCTCGGGGTCCTCGCCGACGGTGCCTACTTCGGCGACCAGGCACTGCTCGACCCGGACGCCATCTGGGAGTACACGGCCCGCGCGGACACCGCGTGCACGGTGCTGATCCTGGCCCGCGGAGACGTCGAGCAGGTCGCGGAGCGCTCCGAGACCCTGCGCGAGCACCTCACGCAGCTGCGCGCGATCCCGGAGCAGCGCACCAACAAGTACGGCGAGAAGGCCATCGACCTCGCCGCGGGCCACTCCGGCGAGCCGGACATCCCGCACACATTCGTCGACTACGACGCCCGGCCGCGCGAGTACGAGCTGAGCGTCGCCCAGACCGTCCTGCGCATCCACTCGCGCGTGGCCGATCTCTACAACCAGCCGATGAACCAGACGGAGCAGCAACTCCGGCTCACCGTCGAGGCGTTGAAGGAGCGCCAGGAGCACGAACTCATCAACAACCGCGAGTTCGGCCTGCTCAACAACTGCGAGTACGACCAGCGGCTCCAGCCCCACGACGGCGTCCCGAGCCCGGACGACCTGGACGAGCTGCTCAGCAGGCGGCGCGGCACCAGGATGCTCCTCGCCCACCCGCGCGCGATCTCCGCGTTCGGCCGCGAGCTCAACAAGCGCGGACTGGTCCCGGAGTCCATCGACGTCGGCGGCAACCGCATCCCGACCTGGCGCGGGGTGCCGATCTACCCGTGCAACAAGATCCCGGTCAGCGACCGGCGGACGACCTCGATCATCGCCATGCGTACCGGCGAGGCCGACCAGGGCGTCATCGGCCTCCAGCAGGCCGGCATCCCGGACGAGATCGAGCCGAGCCTGTCGGTGCGCTTCATGGGCATCAACGAACAGGCGGTCATCAACTACCTCGTGACGGCCTACTACTCGGCGGCCGTGCTCGTGCCGGACGCCCTCGGCGTCCTGGAGAACGTCGAGATCGGCCGCTGGAGGTGACGTTTCAGCAGCTGGACGCGGTGTTCCCGCCCGGAAGGGCGGGTACACCCCGGTCGAACGCGACCGGCCGCGGCGCGGGCGTCACCGTCCGCGGACTCTCCGAGGGGGACCCCGTGGCCGAGCCGAGGGGGGAGTCCATGGCCGAGTTCAGGACGGAGACGAAACAGCACCCCGACGGGACGCAGCAGCCCGACGGGACGCAGCACCCCGACAGGGCGCAGCACCCCGACGGGCACGAGGCGGCAGTGATCCTGGAGGGGGCCAGGACGTCCGTCGACCCCGAACTGCGCGCGGCGATCGACTCCTTGCCCGGCTCGATGCGCAGGGTCGCGCTCTACCACTTCGGGTGGGAGCACGCGGACGGCACACCGGCGGCGGGCAACGCGGGCAAGGCGATCCGCCCCGCCCTCGTCCTCGCCGCCGCCACCGCGCTCGGCGGCGAGCAGGCGCGGGCGAGCGCGCTGCGGGCCGCGGCGGCGGTGGAGCTGGTCCACAACTTCACGTTGCTGCACGACGACGTGATGGACCGGGACACCACCCGCCGGCACCGGCCCACCGCGTGGACCGTGTTCGGCGACGCCGACGCGATCCTCGCCGGGGACGCCCTCCAGGCGCTGGCCCTCCGGCTGCTCGCCGAGGACCCGCACCCGGCGTCCTCGGCCGCCGCCGCCCGGCTCGCGGACTGCGTCGTCGAACTGTGCGAGGGCCAGCACGCGGACACCGCCATGGAGAAGCGGGCCCCCGCCGAGGTCACCCTCGACGAGGTGCTCACCATGGCCGAGGCCAAGACCGGCGCGCTGCTCGGCTGCGCCTGCGCGGTGGGGGCGCTGTACGCGGGGGCGTCCGCCGAGGACGTCGAGGCGCTGGACGCGTTCGGCCGCCAGGCCGGGCTCGCCTTCCAGCTGATCGACGACGTCATCGGCATATGGGGCGACCCCGGCCGCACGGGCAAACCGGCCGGCGCCGACCTCGCCGTCCGCAAGAAGTCCCTGCCCGTGGTCGCCGCCCTCACCTCGGGCACACCGGCGGCCGTGGAACTCGCGGAACTGTACGGACTGCCGTACGAGGAAGGGGAGTTGGAGCGCACCGCGCTCGCCGTGGAGCGGGCGGGCGGCCGGGACTGGGCGCAGGACCAGGCGGCCGACCGGATGGCGCGGGCCGTGCAGGAGCTGGCCCGGGCGATCCCGGACCCGCAGGACGCGGGCGGTCTGCTCGCGCTGGCCGAGTTCGTTACCCGGCGCAGCAGTTGATGACTCCGGAGCCTTCCGGAACCGGGCGGTCCTGACCCCGCACGGCCACCGGAGGCCCCGGACAACCGGGTCCCGCGCATCCCCACGGTGCGCGGGGCCCCCCTTTTTTTAAGGCTCGGTTCGCCTCCGGGGCGCCGAAGTCGGTGTCGAGAGGCCGACCGTGCTCGACCCTGCGGGCCTCCGCGCGCTCGACCTCTCGACACCGACGCGCCCCTTCGGCTCACTCGCCGGGAAGTCCCGTTAGGCTCAACACCCTTTCAGGTAGCGGTGGTTGAGGACTAAGGGGCGGAACATGGGCGTGGCGATACGCGCGGCGGGCGAGGGTGACAGAGAGCTGGTCGTCCGGCTGCTGGACGAGGCCTTCCAGGACGATCCGGTCAGCGGCTGGGTCTTCCCCGACGCCGAGTACCGCCGTACGGCCCACCACCGGCTGATGGCCGCCTTCACCGACGCGGTGTTCGCCGACGGCCGTATCGACCTCGCGGAGGACGGCGCGGCGTGCGCGCTGTGGCTGTCGGTACCGGCCGAGGCGCATCCGGCGGACGGCGAGGACGAGGCCGTAGGGCTACGGGAGTTGGTCGATCCCGACAACGAGCGGGTCGAGACGATCGCCCGGCTGATGTCGGATTCGCATCCGGCCGGCCAGGCTCACGAGTACCTGTGGATGATCGCCGTGGCCCCGGGCCGGCAGGGCGAGGGCCTCGGGGCCGCGCTCATCCGGCACGTCCTGGACCGCTGCGACCGCGAGGGCCTGCCCGCGTACCTGGAGGCGAGCAGCGAACGCAGCACCAAGCTCTACGAGCGCCTCGGCTACACCTTCACCGACCACACCCTCGACCTGCCCGACGGCCCGAGCATGTACCCGATGTGGCGCGAGCCGAGGCCGTAGCGAGGGCGGGTGCGGGGGTCGTAGCGTGGGCTTATGCCTGAACAGGAACTCACCACCATCCCCATCCTCCACATCACCGAGCGCGCCCTCTGGGACGAGGCCCGTGCGCGGGGGAGCTACGCGTGGTCGACCCGTGGCCGCACCCTCCAGGAGGAGGGCTTCATCCACTGCTCGACGCGTGCCCAACTCCCGCGCGTGGCAGCCTTTTTGTACGGTTCCTACGACGGCCCGGATGAACTGGTGGTCCTGGTCGTGGACCCGGCACGGCTCGACGCGCCGCTGAAGTACGAGGCGCCGGAGCCGGGCGGGGAGGAGTTCCCGCATGTGTACGGGGCGATTCCGGTGGGCGCGGTGGTGGATGTGGAGGTGTGGACGGGCTGAGCCCGTTGCCTCAGGGGCGGTTGGGCAGCCCGCCGGTCTCCGGGTCGCGACCGGTGAGGCAGTAGGTGCCGCCGGCCGGGTCCCGCATCACGGTCCAGTGCTTGCCGTGGGCTACGACGGTCGCGCCGAGGTGCTCGTGCACCACGACGGCCGTGTCGATGTCCGCGCAGGCCAGGTCGAGATGGGCGGCGGCGGGGCGGTCCTCGCCGAGGCGTTGGAGCAGGATGCGGATCGGCTGGCCGGGCGGGGGCTTGAGCACGTGGAACTCGGGGAGCGCGCCCGACAGCGAGGCCCAGTCGGGCAACAGGGCGGCCCAGAAGGCGAGTTCGGTGTCGTAGGAGCCGGGGCCGATGTCGATCGACACCTGGTCGAGGCGGGTGCCGGCCACGACGGGCGGCCGTACGGACTCGCCGTGCCAGGGGACCGCGCAGAACAACTGCCCTGCGGGGGACCGGAGTACGGCCCAGCCGTCGTGCTCGGCGACGGTGTCGGCGCCGAGTTGCAGCGCGGACTCCACGAACTCCGGTACGCCCTCTACGCCGAAGTCGAGATGAGCGCCACCGGGACCGGCCTCGACGCCCTGGACCTTCACGCAGGCGTCGGTGCCGTCGGGCAGCAGGGTGACGAACTCGCCCTCGTCACCACGGAGTTCGGACAGCCGGGTGTCCGTGACCGCCGTCCAGAAGTCGTGGGCGGGGCCGAGGCGGCTGTGCGGGCGGTCGACGAAGGCGTAGGTCCAGCGGACGGTGGGTGCGCTCATGGCGTGATCGTAGGCGCGGGGCCCGCGACTGCCCTGTGTGTTTTCAGTCCCCGCTCCGCTGCATGAACCGCAGCATGTTCCCGGCCGGGTCGCGGAACGCGCAGTCGCGGACGCCGTACGGCTGGTCCGTCGGCTCCTGGACGACCTCGGCGCCGGACTCCTGGACGCGGGCGTAGAGGGCGTCGCAGTCGGCCGTGGTGAAGTTGACCCCGCGCAGGGTGCCCTTGGCGAGCAGTTCGGCCATGGCCTGCTTGTCGGCGGGGGAGGCGTCCGGGTTCGCGGCCGGCGGCTCCAGGACGATCTCCACGTCCGGCTGCAACGGCGACCCCACGGTCACCCACCGCATGCCCTCGAAACCGACGTCGTTACGGATTTCCAGCTCCAGGACGTCGCAGTAGAAGGCGAGCGCCTTGTCGTGGTCGTCGACGGCGATGAAGCACTGGCGGAGTTTCAGGTCCATGCAGGACAGGCTAGGGCTGGAGGGGCGGTCCCGCCCGGTTGGGCCGGGTAAAAGTGCGGGCCACGCAGGACGGGATCACGGCGCCGGCCTCGTGGGAGCGGGCGCGGTAGGCGCTGGGGGTCTCGCCGACCAGCTCGGTGAAGCGGGAGCTGAAGGAACCGAGGGACGTACAGCCGACGGCCATGCAGACCTCGGTCACGCTCAGGTCGCCGCGTCGGAGGAGGGCCTTCGCGCGCTCTATCCGACGGGTCATGAGATAGCTGTACGGCGTCTCCCCGTACGCGGCGCGGAAGCTGCGCTGGAAGTGGCCCGGTGACATCAGCGCGGTCCGCGCGATCGAGGCCATGTCGAGCGGTTCGGCGTACTCGCGGTTCATGCGGTCACGGGCCTGGCGCAGCCGTACGAGGTCGTCGCGGTTCACGTCGTCCAGGATGGCACGGGGGCCGCTGCTGCCGGGCCGGGTACGGGGAAGGGGCCCCGCCGATGAACCGGCAGAGCCCCTTCCTCAAACCCACTGACCTGCGATGGTGCACCGATCGCCGGTCGGTCGGGACAGGCCGACTGGGTGTCAGGCCTTCTTGGTCTCCCAGAAGATCTTGTCGATCTGGGCGATGTAGTCGAGCGCCTTCTGGCCCGTCGCCGGGTCGGTGGACGCCTTGGCGGCCGAGAGGGCCTTCAGGGTGTCGTTGACCAGCTGGTGCAGCTCCGGGTACTTCTCGAAGTGCGGGGGCTTGAAGTAGTCGCTCCAGAGCACCGAGACGTGGTGCTTCGCGAGCTCGGCGCGCTGCTCCTTGATGACGATGGCGCGCGCCTGGAAGTGCGGGTCGTCGTTGGCGGCCATCTTGTCCTGCACGGCCTTCACCGACTCCGCCTCGATGCGGGCCTGGGCCGGGTCGTACACACCGCAGGGCAGGTCGCAGTGCGCGCTGACCTTCACCTTGGGGGCAAACAGGCGGGAAAGCATGGAGCGTTCCTTCCTCGTGATCGTCTTCTCAGGTGGGACATTACTCCCTGGAGAAGCTGATTTCGCGAGTGCCCCCATGGGCTTAGGACAAAAGTCCAGGGTCGGACTCAGACTGGTGGAGGATAGGACCGGGGAGGTGCCGGGGATGCCGGAGCTGTCGCAGGAGACCGAGCGCGGGAGGGCCGCACTGCCCTTCGGGACGGCCGAGGTGACGGGCCCGTCGATGGTGCCGACGCTGCTGCACGGGGATCTGCTCGTGGTGCAGTACGGCGCCAGGGTCAGGCCGGGGGACATCGTCGTGCTGCGGCATCCGTTCCAGCAGGATCTGCTGGTCGTGAAGCGGGCGGCGGAGCGGCGGGACGGGGGGTGGTGGGTGCTGGGGGACAACGCGTTCGCCGGTGGGGACAGCACGGACTACGGCGCCGTGCCCGAGGAACTGGTGCTGGGCAAGGTGCGTTTCCGGTACCGGCCGCCGAAGGCCGGTCAGCGTTCGCCGCTCGCGCTCGTCCGCTGGGCGCTCTCGGCGGCCAGGCCCGTGCTCCCGGACCGGTCGGCCTCCAGGCGCTTCCGGGCCCGGTAGGCGGCCACGTTGGCGCGGGTCGCGCAGCGGTCCGAGCAGTAGCGCCGGGAGCGGTTCGTCGAGGTGTCCAGGTAGGCGTTGCGGCACGGGGCCGCCTCGCACAGGCCCAGGCGGTCGACTCCGTACTCGGTGAGGTGGAAGGCCAGGCCCATCGCCGCGATCGCCGCGTAGCCGGCCGTCGCGTTCGACGGGTGGTCCGCGAGGTGCATGTGCCACAGCGGGCGGCCGTCGTCGTCGCGGAAGTTGTGGCCCGAGATCTGCGGGCTGACCGGGAACTCCAGGAGCAGTGAGTTCAGCAGGTTCACGGAGAGGGTCTCGTCGCCGCCGTCGGCCGCCTCGAAGACCGCCCGCAGCCGGGCCCGGACCGAGCGGAAGCGGGTGACGTCGGCCTCGGCGGCGCGGCGGGCCGCCTCCTGGTTGGTGCCGAACAGGTCCCGCACGGCCTCGACCGAGGTGAGGGCGTCCTTGCCCCGCGCCGGTTCCTCGGTGTTCACGAGGCGTACGGCGTAGTCCGAGTAATAGGCCAGTTCCACTTGTAGTCCTTACGGAGGCGCTCTATGGTCGTGGATGCGGTCGGGTAACAGCTGATCGTGCTTCCAGGGTATTACGACAGCGAGTGGACAGGGGGTCCTCATGACGACCGGTGTCGGAATCGACTGGCAGGCCTGGCAGGAGAGCTGGGACCGGCAGCAGGAGTGGTACATGCCCGACCGGGAGGACCGCTTCCGGATCATGCTCGACATGGTGGAGGCCCTCACCGGCCCCGCACCCCGCGTGCTCGACCTCGCCTGCGGCACCGGCAGCATCACCGCCCGGCTGCTCGCCCGCCTCCCCGAGGCCACCAGTACCGGAGTCGACCTGGACCCGGCCCTCCTCGCCATCGCCGAGGGCACCTTCGCGGACGACGAGCGGGTCACCTTCGTGACGGCCGACCTCAAGGACCCGGAGTGGACGACGAGGCTGCCGTACGACTCGTACGACGCCGTGCTGACCGCCACGGCCCTCCACTGGCTGCACAGCGAACCCCTCGCGGCCCTCTACGGTCAGGTCGCGGGACTCGTCCGCGACGGCGGTGTCTTCATGAACGCGGACCACATGATCGACGAGTCGACGCCCAGGATCAACGCGGCGGAGCGCGCGCACCGGCACACACAGATGGATCAGGCCAAGCGGAACGGCGCCCTCGACTGGGCCGAGTGGTGGCGACTCGCCGCCCAGGACCCCGTCCTCGCCGGACCGACGGCCCGCCGCTACGAGATCTACGGCGAGCACGCCGACGGCGACATGCCCTCACCGGCGTGGCACGCGCGCGTGCTGCGCGAGCAGGGGTTCGGGGAGGCCCGGGCGGTGTGGTGCTCGCCGTCGGACACGGTGCTGCTCGCGCTGAAGTAGGCCCCGATTCGCGGCCGTTGTGGCGGTGGCGGTGCCGTTGCTTCTTTGCGCAAACGGGCAAGTGTTTGGGATGATCTTCCGCGGCCGGGCGGCTGGTGTGCCGCCCGAGAACGGAAGAGGGCGAGTCTGTGTTGCAGCTCAAGAAGGCCGCTGGGGCGGTCGTGATGTGTGGGGTCGTGTCGGTCGCGGGATGGACCGCGGCGCCGGCGGCCTTCGCCGAAGGGAACGGCGGGTGCTACTCGTACTCGGACGTGGACACCTACCCCAACGACAGCACCCTGATCACCTGGAAGTCCTGCATCAGCAAGAAGGCCACGCGAGTGGGACACCCCTACGCGATCGTCTCGATGGGGAAGAAGCACCCGAAGTGCAAGATCCTCGTCACCGCCGTCACCACCGGCGAGAAGATCGTCTCCAAGAAGGTCTACACCTGCCCGACGGGGAAGGTGGTCAACAAGCGTTACAACGGCAAGGACTTCCACGGCAAGGGACAGTTCGAGACCTTCGTGCACATGTACAACGTGACCACGGAGGGCAACCTGTCACCGCGCAGCCCCTGGCTCAACCTGCGCTGACGTGAAACGGCGGATGCCGCCCGCCCCTGCCGGGGTGGGCGGCATCCGCCGTTCGGAATCGTTCAGAGCACCTTGGACAAGAAGCCCTGCGTGCGCTCGTGCTGAGGGTTCGTCAGGACGTCGCGTGGGTGGCCGGATTCGACCACCACGCCGCCGTCCATGAAGACGAGGCTGTCGCCGACCTCGCGGGCGAAGCCCATCTCGTGGGTGACGACGATCATCGTCATGCCGGACTCGGCGAGGTCGCGCATGACGTCGAGGACGTCACCGACCAGCTCCGGGTCGAGGGCCGAGGTCGGCTCGTCGAAGAGCATCAGCTTCGGGTCCATCGCCAACGCCCGTGCGATCGCGACCCGTTGCTGCTGGCCGCCGGAGAGCTGCGAGGGGTAGTTCTGTGCCTTGTCGGACAGCCCCACCCGCTCCAGGAGCTGCATCGCGCGCTCCCTGGCCTGGCCCTTGTTGACGCCCCTGACCTGCACGGGCGCCTCGATGATGTTCTCCACGGCCGTCATGTGCGGGAACAGGTTGAAGCGCTGGAAGACCATGCCGATGTCCCGGCGCTTCACCGAGACCTCGCGATCGCGCAACTCGTAGAGTTTGTCGCCCTGTTGGCGGTAGCCGACCAGCTCGCCGTCGACGTACAGCCGGCCCGCGTTGATCTTCTCCAGGTGGTTGATGCACCGCAGGAAGGTCGACTTGCCGGAGCCGGAGGGGCCGATGAGGCAGAACACCTCGCCGGACTTCACCTCCAGGTCGATGCCCTTGAGGACCTCGACCGGGCCGAACGACTTGTGCACGCCCTCGGACTTGACCATCGGGACCGACGGGTCGGTCGTAGCGGCGTCGTCGGTCTTGCTGAGTTCGGGACTCATGCCGCGCCTCCCTTCGGACGGCCGATGGACAGCATGTTCGCCTTGATCTTCTGGTACGGCGTCGCCGGCAGCGCGCGGCTGGAGCCGCGGGCGTAGTAGCGCTCGACGTAGTACTGCCCGACGCTCAGGACCGACGTCATGATCAGGTACCAGGCGGCGGCGAGGAAGTACATCTCCACCGGGGCGCCGGAGTTCTGGCCGATGTCCTGGGCGTAGCGGAAGAGTTCCGGATACTGGACGGCCGCCACGAGCGAGGTCGTCTTCAGCATGTTGATCACTTCGTTGCCCGTGGGCGGCACGATCACGCGCATCGCCTGCGGGATCACGATCCGGCGCAGGGTCTTGGCGTGGCTCATGCCCAGCGCGTGCGAGGCCTCGGTCTGGCCCTCGTCGACGGCGAGCAGACCGGCGCGGCAGATCTCCGCCATGTACGCGGCCTCGTTGAGGCCGAGGCCGAGCAGCGCCGTCAGCAGCGGCGTCATGAAGTCCGACCAGTAGTTCTTGTAGATCGGACCGAGGTTGATGTACTCGAAGACCAGGCCCAGGTTGAACCAGAGGAACAGCTGGACCAGGACCGGGGTGCCGCGGAAGAACCAGATGTAGAACCAGGCGATCGACGAGGTCACCGGGTTCTTCGACAGCCGCATCACCGCGAGGCCGATGCCGCCGACGATGCCGATGACCATCGACAGGACCGTCAGGAGGAGGGTCTTGTAGACACCGGTCATGATCCGGTGGTCGAAGAAGTAGTCCGGTACGGCATGCCAGTTGATCTTGCCCTGGCCGAACGCGTAGATGATCGAGACCAGGATGCCGATCGCGATCACGGCGGAGACGTAGCGGCCGTAGTGCCGGACCGGGATGGCCTTGATGGGCTTCGGAGGGGCCGGGGGTGTGTCCTGCGGCCCCGGCGCCCCGTCGATGTCAGTAGTCACGGATGTTGCCTCTCAGCGACGGCGGTCCCGCGG
The DNA here is from genome assembly GCF_000716605.1 of Streptomyces sp. NRRL F-525. GTDB lineage: Bacteria > Actinomycetota > Actinomycetes > Streptomycetales > Streptomycetaceae > Streptomyces. The sequence continues at coordinate 140,565 of NZ_JNXE01000013.1, forward strand.
TCACTTGCCGCCGTTGATCACGGACGACTTGACGGCACCGTCCTCGGCGCCCCACTTCGTCAGGATCTTCTGGTACTCACCGCTCTTGATCACGGCGTCCATCGCGGCCTTCAGCGCGTCCCGCAGCTGCGTGTCGCTCTTGGCGACCGCGATACCGTACGGCGCCGCCTCGACCTGGTCGCCGACGAGCTGGAAGTCCTTGCCGCCGCCCGAGGTCTTGACCGCGTAGGCCGCGACCGGGAAGTCGGAGGAGGCCGCGTCCGCGCCGCCCGAGCGCAGCCGGGTCTGGGCCTGCTGGTCGTCGTCGAAGGCCTCGACGGTGATCTTCTTGCCGCCCGTACACTTCTTCGTCTCGGTCTTGGCGAGGTCCTCGGAGACCGTGCCGCGCTCGACCGCGAGCTTCTTGCCGCACAGGTCGGACCACGAGGCGATGTTCTCGGTCTGGCCCTTGCGGGTGTAGATCGAGACACCGGCGGTCAGGTAGTCGACGAAGTCGACGCCCTCGCCGACCTTCTTGCCCGTGTCGGGGTCGACGCCGTCCTGGCGGTTCTTGTTGTCCGTCATCGCCGACATCGCGATGTCGTAGCGGTTGGACCGCAGGCCGGTGAGCAGCGCGTCGAAGGTGCCGTTCTGGAACTCGAACTTCACCCCGAGCTGCTTGCCCATCGCGGCGCCGAGGTCCGGGTCGAGACCGACGACCTTGCCGGAGTTGTCCTTGAACTCGACCGGCGCGTACGCGATGTCCGAGCCGACCGTGATGACGCCCTTGTCGCGGATCGCGGAGGGCAGCTTGCTCGCCAGCGGGGCCGAGCTGGCGGACGAGCTGGAGTCGTCCTTCTTGGTCTGGTCACCACAGCCGGTGAGCAGCAGGGTGCCGGCGACCGCGATCGCACCGACCGCGGTGAGCCGGGTGTGCGCGGCGGTCGTACGACGGGTGAATCTTGCGGTCATGGTGGGTTCCTCCGGCGGATGGATGGCGGTGCCGACGGGTCGACGAGAACACACACCTTCGGGTGTCGCGACCTCGTGTGATTAGGGCATCTTGCCATTCGGACTGAACCATTCAGGGGAGTAGCCATGTCAAAATCGGATAACGGGTGAACCCCGAATCGCATCAGGTCGGTACATCGAGACGCCCTGATCACGGACCATCTGCTGGAATCACTCGTTCCGGCCGGAAGATCTTCGGCATGTCTCACGATGTGATCGATCATCGTTCCGTCCTCGGCGGGCGAGATGTGACCTTGCGCCTATTGGACTCGTCCTCGGCGGTGTCCGTCCGGTAAGAAGGTTCTTTACACCCCTCATCCGGGGCTCAGGGCGCGTGTGCGGCGCGCCCGTCGCGCAGGTGCTCGTACGCATCAAATTTCTGGGCCCTGCGCGGTGCCCGCCCACCCCTCACCAGGGAGTGGCCACCCTCAAAATCAATGAAGACTTAAGGGGTAAGACAAAGTGGCAGCGGAGATCGTCAATCCTCGCAGCGACAGCAGTACGGATCAGGACGGCGGGGCCGAGCCCCTCGATTCCTTCGATCCTGCGTTCGCGCTGCACCGCGGCGGCAAGATGGCCGTGCAGGCCACCGTGCCGATCCGCGACAAGGACGACCTGTCCCTCGCGTACACACCCGGCGTCGCGCGTGTGTGCACCGCGATCGCGGAGCAGCCGGAGCTCGTCCACGACTACACGTGGAAGTCGTCCGTGGTCGCCGTCGTGACGGACGGTACGGCCGTGCTCGGACTCGGCGACATCGGTCCCGAGGCCTCCCTCCCGGTCATGGAGGGCAAGGCGATCCTGTTCAAGCAGTTCGGCGGCGTGGACGCGGTGCCGATCGCGCTGGCTTGCACCGGCGTCGACGAGATCATCGAGACCGTGGTGCGGCTCGCGCCCTCCTTCGGGGGTGTCAACCTGGAGGACATCTCGGCGCCGCGCTGCTTCGAGATCGAGCGCCGGCTCCAGGAGCGGCTGGACATCCCGGTCTTCCACGACGACCAGCACGGTACGGCGATCGTGACGCTGGCCGCTCTGCGGAACGCGGCGAAGCTGACCGGGCGGGAGCTGGGCGACCTGCGGGCCGTCATCTCCGGCGCGGGTGCGGCCGGCGTGGCCATCGCCAAGTTCCTGCTGGAGGCGGGGCTCGGCGATGTCGCCGTCGCCGACCGCAAGGGTGTCGTCTCGCGCGACCGGGACGACCTCACGCCGGTCAAGCGGGAACTCGCCGAGCTCACCAACAAGGCGGGTATCTCGGGGTCGTTGGAGGCGGCGCTGGAAGGTGCTGACGTCTTCATCGGGGTTTCCGGGGGTACGGTGCCGGAGCCCGCCGTGGCTTCCATGGCCGAAGGCGCGTTCGTCTTCGCGATGGCCAACCCGGATCCCGAGGTGCACCCGGATGTGGCGCACAAGTACGCGGCGGTCGTCGCCACCGGGCGGTCGGACTTCCCGAACCAGATCAACAACGTGCTGGCGTTTCCGGGGATCTTCGCGGGGGCGTTGCAGGTGCGGGCGTCTCGGATCACGGAGGGGATGAAGATCGCGGCGGCGGAGGCGTTGGCCGGGGTCGTGGGGGACGACCTCGCCGCGGACTATGTCATCCCGTCGCCCTTCGACGAGCGGGTGGCGCCTGCGGTCACGGCGGCGGTTGCTGCGGCGGCGCGGGCGGAGGGTGTTGCCCGTCGGTGACCCTGGTGGCCCCGTCCGTTTGGGCGGGGCCGCTTTTTGCCCACCCGCCCGCCCGTTCGGGTGACTCGGAGGGTGGGCGTTTGCCGTGGGTGGCTTGTGCCGGTCGGCGGCCTCGGGCCGTGGGGGGAACAGCTTTCCCGCCCGCCCGCCCGTGCGGGGGGCTGAGGGGTGGACGTTGCCCGTGGGGGGTGGGGTCGGTCGGCGGCCGCGAGTGCCTGCCGTCCTCTAGCCCGTCCGGCGATTGAGGACGAGGCCGTTCAGGCCGAAGCGGGGGTCTGGGGGCGCAGCCCCCAGAGGTGCGGCCCCATGCCCCGCACCCGATGGCAAGAGGGCGTCTGTCACACCGTGAGGTAGTTCCCTGGTCAACCGGCGGAGCCTATCGTCGGGGGCATGTTCGCCGTCTACGCCGCCCGAATCGACCGCGACCAGCCGCTCTCCGGCCTTGAGTTGGGGGAGCGTCCCGCCCCCGAGGCCCGGCCGGGCTGGAGTGTCGTCGACGTCAGGGCCGCCTCCCTCAACCACCACGACCTCTGGTCCCTGCGCGGCGTCGGCCTCGCGGAGGACAAGCTGCCGATGATCCTCGGCTGCGACGCCGCCGGTGTCGACGAGGACGGCAACGAGGTCGTCCTGCACTCCGTCATCGGCCAGACCGGTCACGGCGTCGGCCCCAAGGAACCCCGTTCCATCCTCACCGAGCACTACCAGGGCACCTTCGCCGAGCGGGTCGCCGTACCGACGTGGAACATCCTGCCTAAGCCCAAGGAACTGTCCTTCGCCGAAGCCGCCTGTCTGCCCACCGCCTGGCTCACCGCGTACCGCATGCTCTTCACCAACTCCGGTGTACGGCCCGGGGATTCGGTGCTCGTGCAGGGTGCCGGCGGGGGCGTCGCCACGGCCGCCATCGTGCTTGCCAAGGCGGCGGGCCTGCGCGTCTTCGCGACCAGCCGGGACGAGGCCAAGCGGAAGCGGGCGCTGGAACTCGGTGCCCTGGAGGCGGTGGAACCGGGGGCGCGGCTGCCGCAGCGCGTCGACGCAGTCATCGAGACCGTCGGCGCCGCCACCTGGTCCCACTCGGTCAAGTCGCTGAAGCCCGGCGGCACGATCGTCATCTCCGGCGCCACCAGCGGCGACAGGCCCGCGCACGCCGAACTGACCCGCATCTTCTTCCTCGAGCTCAAGGTCGTCGGCTCGACCATGGGCACCAAGGACGAGCTGGAGGATCTGCTCGCCTTCTGCGCCACCACCGGTGTCCGGCCGGTCATCGACGAGGTGCTGCCCATGGACCGCGCCCGCGAGGGCTTCGAACGGCTCGACTCCGGCGGGCAGTTCGGCAAGATCGTCCTAACCAACGGCTAGCCCTTTCCTCCCGTTACTCGGTTCGACGGCCGGTCCGGTTCTCCGGGCCGGCCGTTGGCGTTCCTCGGTACCGCGTTCGCCGGTACCGGTTGTCAACTTTGGTTGACATGCGAGGCGTGTCAACGTAGGTTGACATCATGACCGAAGCAACGGATCTCGCCGAGCGCGCGGGTGACCGTGATCCACGGATCGGCCTGCGTGCCGTCTCCGCGCTGCGCAGGCTGGTGGAGCAGTTGGAGGCGGTGCAGGTGCGCAGTGCGCGCAACCAGGGCTGGTCGTGGCAGGAGATCGCCGCGGAACTCGGTGTCAGCAGGCAGGCCGTGCACAAGAAGTACGGGAGGCAGTGATGTTCGAACGGTTCACGAAGGACGCCCGCGCCGTGGTGCGGGGCGCGGTGGAGCACCGCGAGCGGTCGGGGCCCGGTTCCGTCGACCCCGAGCACCTGCTGCTGGCCCTCCTCGACCGCCGGGGCAGCCGCGCCTCCTTCGCCCTGACCGCCCTCGGTCTCGCTCCCGAGGAACGCAAGGAGTCCGTACGACAGGCTCTCGGCGACGCGCGTCGGCGTGCGGGGCTCTCGCAGGCCGAGGCCGACGCGCTCGCCGGGCTGGGTATCGACGTCTCGGAGATCGTCGCCCGGGTCGAGGAGGTGCACGGCGTCGGGGCGATGTCAGGCGACGGGAAGTTCAAGGAGTCGTGGTCGGGCCGCCGTGCCTTCAGCCGTGGTGCCAAGAACGTCCTGGAGAAGTCCCTGCGCATCGCCGTCGCCCACCGCGACCGGCACATCGGCGACGAGCACCTTCTCCTCGCCCTGACCATCCTCCCCGGGGTGCCGGGCGAGGTGCTCGCCGACCACGGGGTGACCCACGAGGCGGTGACGCGCGTGCTGTACGGCGGGGGAGAGGCGAGGGCGGCGGGCTGAGAGGTCTGGAGACCTGCCGGGTCCGGAGACCCGCGCGGCGGGGTGGTGCGCCTGGGGTTTGATTCCTGGGCGCACCACCTGCGGTTCGTGGCGTCGGGTCAGGCCTTGCGGCCGCCGCGCAGTACCGCCCCGATGTGTGCCGCCGCCGCGGACAAGTGGCGGCGGGTGTCGCGGAGTTGGTCCTCGGTGACGCCGTGGTCGCGGGCCGCGTCACGGATGTCGTCCCGGAAGCGGTCGAGGAGCCGGTCCAGATCGCGGGCCGGTTCACCGGTGGAGTCCTCGTGGGCCCACGTCGGTTCGTACTCGGCGGGGAAGTCCTCCGGGGTCTGGCTGTACTCGGGTGCCGACGGAGCGGCCGGTCCCGAGGCCGACTTGCCGGCACCGGCACCGGCACCGGCACCTGCCCCCGCACCGGAACCCGCACCCGTGCCCGGTCGTCCGAACCCGAAGTCCTTGCCGAACTCCTTCCCGAAGTCGCCGAATTCCTTGGCCAGTTCGGTCAGGCTCTCCCGTACCCCCGTGGGCCAGTCGCCGCGTGCGAAGTGGTCCTGCGCGTGCTCCTGGACCTGGCGGCCGATGCGCTGCATCTCCTCCTGGGCCTGCGCCCATGCCCGCGCCTGTGCCTCCTTGGCCTGGCGCCGGGCCTGCTGGGCCTCCTCGCGGGCTCGTCGGCTCTCGTCCTTGGCGCGGCGGGCCTGTTCCTTCCACTCCTGCTTGGCGCGGCGCATCTCCTCCTTGGCGGCGCGCCACGACTCCTTGTCACCGAAGTCCGTGAAGTCCCCGGCGGGGGAGTCGTGTTCGCCCGTCCGGCCGCGCCCGGTCCTGGCGCCCTGCCGGGCCTCCGTGGCCGCCGCGCGCATCTCGCGGCGCAGGTCGCCCGCCGCGCCCCGGACGTCGGCTCGGATCTCGGCGGCGAGTTCGGCGACCGACTCGCGGATCTCCAGCTCCAGGTCGGCCAACTCGCCGCTGCGGTCGGCCAGTTCGGCGCGGCCGGCGTCCGTGATGGCGTACACCTTGCGGCCGCCCTCGGTGGTGTGGGTGACCAGGCCCTCGGCCTCCAGCTTGGAGAGCCGCGGGTAGACCGTGCCCGCCGACGGTGCGTACAGCCCCTGGAAGCGCTCCTCCAGGAGGCGGATGACCTCGTAGCCGTGTCGGGGGGCCTCGTCCAGCAGCTTCAGCAGGTAGAGGCGGAGGCGGCCGTGGGCGAAGACGGGAGGCATGTCAGAGCACCTTCTTGTCGGTCGTGCCGTCGGCCGCGTCGGTGCCGGAAGCACCGCCCGGGCCGGAAACGGAATTGTCCCCCGAGTCGCCCTGAGCCCCGTCCACAGGGGCACCGGAAGCGCCGTCCGAAGCATCCGGAGCCCTGGTCTCCCAGGGGCCCGGCTCCCCGGCGATGTCGTCCGCAGCGCCAGGCGCGGGCGCGTCCGCAGGGGCGCCCGACGAGTCCGGCCGCCCCTTCACCTCGGGCCCCGCATCCTCAGCCGTGTCGCCCGGCGCGCTGTCCTCGGGCTCCGTCGCCACATCGGGGACCGCCGTAGCGTCGGGCACCGCCGTAGCGTCGGGCACTGCCGTAACGTCGGGCACCTTCCTCATGTCGGGCCGAGGTGTCTTGTCGGCCCGCGTCGCGGTGGCGGTCGCCTCCGTGTCCCCGTCCCACGGCCCGTCGCCCTCGTCCTCCGTCGCCGGGCGCCGCAGCAGCGCGATCGAACCGGAGACGGTCGTCGCGCGCAGCTTCCCGGTGCCCGCGCCCAGCCGACCGGTGATCTTGTGGGCACCCCACTGGCCGTGCACCCGCAGTCCGTCGAAGGCGTTGGAGATCGAACCGCTCGCCGTGTTGGCCTCGACGTCCGCGTCCGCCGGGTGCGGCAGCCGGATGGCGATCTCGCCCGAGACGTTCGTCAGCCGGACGTCGGTCGGGCCGTCCGGGTCGAGGTCCACGATCATCGAGCCGCTCACCGACTCGGCACGCACGGACGGGCCCGAGCCCTCGACGACGGTGAGGTCGCCGGAGACGGAGTTGAAGCGGAGGTCGCCGGTGACGGCCTGTGCCTCCAGGTTCCCGGAGACCGTCTCGGCGCGGACCGATCCGGAGAGGCTGACGAGGGTCGTGTCGCCGGTGACCCCCCTCACCACCGAAGGCCCGCTGATCCCGGAGACGACGGCAGCCGCGCCGACCACCCCGACCTCGACCCGGGTGCTCGCGGGGACGGCCAGGGAGACCACCGCGCTGCGCCGCCAGCCCTTCCGGTCGAGCCACTTGAGGAAGCCCTTCCAGGGGAGGTCCTCGTACGCCACCGTCAGCGTGCCGTGCTCCTGGGTCACCACCAGTGGCGGCCCGTCGATCTCGGAGATCTCCAGACGGGCGGAACCCTCGTCCGTCCCCACGACGTTCACCGTTCCGTTGACGATGCGCACACGGAGATCGCTCACGGGCGCGTCGAACGTGAGCTTCCTGGGCTCTGCGACGGACCACTCGGACATGATGCAGACCTCCTCGGCCGAACCGGACGGAACATGACGCGCCATATCGCGTCTTCCGTGAAACACGATATATCGTGGATGGGGAAAGTCAAGACACTCGTTTAGGTGATCACGGGACTTCGAACAAACGGCGGAAATGGGCGCATTGCCCTAACGTGTGACCATGTCGACGGAGAAGCCGCAGGCCAGACACTGGACCGGTGCCACCCCGGGCGCCCTGCTGCTCTGCCGGGCCGACCCCGACTCCGTCGCCCAGGCGGCCCACCCGCTCCGCGAACGCATGCTGCTGACCGGCGCGGGCGACGACTGGAGCGTGCTCGTCCCCGAGGGCAAACCCTGGCTGCATGGCGAGGAACCGGTCGACCGCGTCCTCACCGGCTGGGCCACCGCGCTCGCCGTCGGCGCCCCCTGGCCGGTACTCGCCCTGTGGTGGGACGCCGACCGCGCGGGCTACACCCTGGCCTCGGGTTTCCGCCGCCCCGTCGGCTACGTCTGGCTCACCGACGGCACCCCGGCAGGCGAGGACGAGGCGATGCGCACCTTCGCGGCCCGCCTCGGCCTGGACCCCGTACTGGACCTGCAGTCCCTGGACGAGCTCACGAAACCGGACCCCGAAGCCGACGCCCGCGCCCGCCTCCGGGGCCTCCTGGCGGTCCTCACGCGCGCGGGAGTAGCCCTGCCCACCGGCCTCACCCCGGGCGAACCCGCCGACCGCCTCCGGGAGATCGCCCGCGTCCGCCCCGACGCCCGACAGGTCGAATGGGCGGGCTGGCGCGAGGCCGTCCGCGCGGAACTCGACGCCGTCGACAGCAGCCGCCTCGGTCCCTGGATGCCCTGGTCCGGCACCCCCAGAGCACGCGCCCTGGCCCTGACCCAGATGGCGGCTGGCCTCCCGCTCACGACCTGGGGCCTACGACGCCGTAGCGGAGGCTGGATCGTCGCGGGGGCGCTGCTCCTGGCCCACGGGGCGCTGGGCCTCGCCTACGACTTCGCCCGCCCGCGCGACTGACACGCCCCGGCGGGACCGTCGTAGGAACTACTCGTCGTCGTCCTCGTCGTCCAGGCGGGCCAGCCAGGTCGCCAGGCGTTCGACCGGGACCTCGAAGTCCGGGTTCAGGTCGACGAAGGTGCGGAGCTGCTCGGCCAGCCACTCGAAGGTGACCTCTTCCTCGCCGCGTCGCTTCTCCAGTTCCTCGATGCCACGGTCCGTGAAGTACATGGGTCAAGGATAAGTGCGCGCAAACGGCCGGGCCGCACCCCTGGAGTGGGGGTGCGGCCCGGCCGCGTACGACAGTTCGGGGCGCTTACGCCTCGAACACCTCACGCACCAACTGCTCCTGCTCGGCCTGGTGCCGCTTCGCCGAACCCACCGCCGGAGACGACGAGTGCGGACGCGAGATCCGCCGCAGCCGCTCCCCGTGAGGAACATCCGCGCCGACCGCCAGGTCCAGGTGGTCGATCAGGTTGAGGGCGATGAAGGGCCACGCGCCCTGGTTCGCCGGCTCCTCCTGGGCCCACAGGTACTTCTCGACGTTCGGGTACTTGTTGACCTCCGCCTGGAGCTCCGCACCCGGCAGCGGGTACAGGCGCTCGACGCGGATGATCGCCACGTCCGTGGTGCCGCGCTTGGTGCGCTCGGCCTCGAGGTCGTAGTACAGCTTGCCGGTGACGAAGACGACCTTGCGGACGGCCGCGGGGTCCGTCACCGTCGCGTCGCCGATGACCGGGCGGAACGCGCCCGTCGTGAACTCCTCCGTCTTCGACGCGGCGGCCTTGAGGCGCAGCATCGACTTCGGGGTGAAGACCACCAGCGGCTTGTGGTGCGGGTTGTGCACCTGCCACCGCAGGAGGTGGAAGTAGTTCGACGGGAGGGTCGGCATCGCGACCGTCATGTTGTTCTGCGCGCAGAGCTGGAGGAAGCGCTCGACCCTCGCGGAGGAGTGGTCCGGGCCCTGGCCCTCGTAGCCGTGCGGGAGCAGGAGCGTGACGCCGGACGTCTGGCCCCACTTCTGCTCCGCCGCCGAGATGTACTCGTCGACCACGGACTGCGCGCCGTTGACGAAGTCGCCGAACTGCGCCTCCCACATCACGAGCGCGTCGGGGCGGGCCAGCGAGTAGCCGTACTCGAAGCCCATGACCGCGTACTCGGAGAGGAGCGAGTCGTAGACGTTGTAGCGCGCCTGCTCCTCGGAGAGGTACTGGAGCGGGGTGTAGTCCTCGCCCGTCTGCCGGTCGATGAGGACCGCGTGGCGCTGGCCGAACGTGCCTCGGCGGGAGTCCTGGCCGGACAACCTGACAGGCGTGCCTTCGAGCAGCAGCGAACCGATCGCCAGCGTCTCGCCCATGCCCCAGTCGATCGTCCCGTCCTCGACCATCGTCGCCCGGCGCTGCAGCTGGGGCAGCAGACGCGGGTGGACGTGGAAGTTGTCCGGGATGTTGACCTGGGACTCGGCGATGCGCTTGACGACCTCGGAGGAGATCGCCGTGTTGACCGCGACCGGGAACTCGGCCTGCGGGTCCGACATCGGGGCGGCGCCGGGCTGCGCGGTGGCCTCGCGGACCTCCGTGAAGACCTTCTCCAGCTGGCCCTGGTAGTCCTGGAGCGCCTGCTCGGCTTCCTCAAGGGTGATGTCGCCGCGACCGATCAGCGACTCGGTGTACAGCTTGCGCACCGAGCGCTTCTTGTCGATCAGGTCGTACATCAGGGGCTGGGTGAAGGCCGGGTTGTCCGACTCGTTGTGACCGCGGCGGCGGTAGCAGATGAGGTCGATCACCACGTCCTTGTTGAACGCCTGGCGGAACTCGAAGGCCAGGCGCGCGACGCGGACGACGGCCTCGGGGTCGTCGCCGTTCACGTGGAAGATCGGGGCCTCGATCATGCGGGCCACGTCCGTGGCGTACATCGAGGAACGCGACGACTCGGGAGCCGCCGTGAAGCCGACCTGGTTGTTGATGACGATGTGGATCGTGCCGCCGGTGCGGTAGCCGCGCAGCTGCGACATGTTGAGCGTCTCGGCGACCACGCCCTGGCCCGCGAAGGCCGCGTCACCGTGCAGGGCGAGCGGGAGGACCGTGAAGTCCGTGCCGCCCTTGTTGATGATGTCCTGGCGGGCACGGACGATGCCCTCGATGATCGGGTCGACCGTCTCCAGGTGGGACGGGTTCGCCGCGAGGGTGACCTTGATCTGCTCGCCGTCCAGGCCGGTGAAGGTGCCCTGGGCGCCCAGGTGGTACTTCACGTCGCCGGAGCCGTGCATCGACTTCGGGTCGAGGTTGCCCTCGAACTCCCGGAAGATCTGGGCGTACGACTTGCCGACGATGTTCGCGAGCACGTTCAGGCGGCCGCGGTGGGCCATGCCGATGACGACCTCGTCGAGGCGCGACTCGGCCGCGCTGTCGATGACCGCGTCGAGCAGCGGGATGACCGACTCGCCGCCTTCGAGCGAGAAGCGCTTCTGGCCGACGTACTTCGTCTGCAGGAAGGTCTCGAAGGCCTCCGCCGCGTTCAGGCGGCGCAGGATGCGCAGCTGCTCCTCGCGCTCCGGCTTGGAGTGCGAGCGCTCGATGCGGTCCTGGATCCACTTGCGCTGCTTCGGGTCCTGGATGTGCATGAACTCGATGCCGGTGGTGCGGCAGTAGGAGTCGCGCAGCACGCCGAGGATGTCGCGCAGCTTCATCAGGGACTTGCCGGCGAAGCCGCCGACCGCGAACTCCCGCTCCAGGTCCCACAGGGTGAGGCCGTGCTCGGTGATGTCCAGGTCGGGGTGCTTGCGCTGGCGGTACTCCAGCGGGTCGGTGTCGGCCATGACGTGGCCGCGGACCCGGTAGGAGTGGATCAGCTCGAAGACGCGGGCGGCCTTCGTCACGTCGTTGTCGTGCGACGCGTCGATGTCCTTGAGCCAGCGGACCGGCTCGTACGGGATGCGCAGCGCCTCGAAGATCTCGTCGTAGAAGCCGCTCTCGCCGAGCAGGAGGTTCGCGACGATCCGCAGGAACTCGCCGGAGGCGGCGCCCTGGATGACCCGGTGGTCGTAGGTCGACGTGAGCGTCATGACCTTCGAGATGCCGAGCTTGTTGAGGGTGTCCTGGCTCGTGCCCTGGAACTCGGCCGGGTAGTCCATCGAGCCGACGCCCATGATGACCGACTGACCGGGCATCAGGCGCGGCACGGAGTGGACGGTGCCGAGGCCGCCGGGGTTGGTCAACGACACGGTGACGCCCGTGAAGTCATCCATCGTCAACTTGCCGTCGCGGGCGCGGCGGACGATGTCCTCGTAGGCCTGCCAGAACTCGAAGAAGTTCAGCGTCTCGGCCTTCTTGATGCCGGCGACGACGAGCTGGCGGTCGCCGTTCGGCTTCACCAGGTCGATGGCGAGACCGAAGTTGACGTGCTCCGGCTTGACCAGGGTCGGCTTGCCGTCCTTCTCCTGGAAGGAGTAGTTCATCGACGGCATGGCCTTGATGGCCTGCACCATCGCGTAGCCGATGAGGTGGGTGAAGGAGATCTTCCCGCCCCGGGCACGCTTCAGGTGGTTGTTGATGACGATGCGGTTGTCGAAGAGCAGCTTGACCGGGACCGCGCGCACCGACGTGGCGGTGGGGACCTCGATCGACGCGTTCATGTTCTTCGCGACCGCGGCGGCGGGACCGCGCAGCGTGATGAACTCCGGGCCACCGGAGGCCTCGGCCGCGGGCTCCGCCTTCTTCGGCTGAGCGGCCGGGGCCGCCGCCTTCGCAGGGGCCGGAGCCGGGGCTACGGCCTTCACCGGCGCCGGAGCGGCGGCTGCGGGCGCCGGCGCGGGGACCGCCGGAGCGGTGGGCGCGGGTGCGGCAGGAGCGGCCGGAGCCGGGGCCGGGGCGGCGGGTGCCGCCGGGGCCGGGGTGGTTCCTACGGCCCCCGCGGCCGCAGTACCCGCCGAAGTCGAGGTCGGGGCGGCAGCCGCGCCCGGCTTGTAGTCGGCGAAGAAGTCCCACCAGGCTCGGTCTACCGAGTTCGGATCCTGGAGGTACTGCTGATAGATCTCGTCGACGAGCCACTCGTTGGGCCCGAACGCCGCCGCGGGATTCTTACCCGCGGCTTGGTCGGACTCGGTCGAGATGGTCGAGTTACTGGGGGACTGTGACGACACGGCGGCAACCGCCCTCTTCCGCTTCACAAGGTGATGGACAGCGGGAATTAAGGCTACGCCCCCATGACGGCCAAGGTCAGGTCGGGCCGGTCCATCGTCGCGTAAGTCACATCGGAAAGTGTGTTTCGAGCGCTGAAATGGCGGGAAACAAGCGTGGTTCCGCTACGGAAGGGGCGCGTCGATGCGGGCCGGACGCGCCGATGGCGCGGGCCTGTGCCTGATCACACGTGTCCGTCAGCGCGGGCATTCGTGGATCTTGGGGCTCCGGTTCGAACTTTACGTCAACTTGGCACGGAAGACAGTCCTGGGAGGGTGACGATGATCCGGCAGCCACGGTCGGATTCGGCCACACCGATCCGGCCGCCGTGCAGATCCACCGCCCAGCGGGCGATCGCCAGGCCGAGGCCCGTACCGCCGTCGCTGCCCGGTCCGTGCGGCGAGCTGACCGCTCCCCGGTTGAACCGCTCGAAGATGTGCGCCCACTGCGCCTTCGGGATGCCGGGCCCCTCGTCCAGGACCTCCAGCTCCAGCGACTCCGGCAGCGACCCGCGCCGCGCCTTCACCGTCACCCGGCCGTGCGCGGGGCTGTGCTTGACCGCGTTGTCGATCAGGTTGGCGACGACCTGGTGGATGCGCTCCGGGTCGGCGAGCGCGGTCAGCTCCGGCGGGGACACGTCCAGGTGCAGATGGACGTCGGTGCGCGTGTGACTCCCCGAGCCCGACGCGATGCCCGCGCGCGCGGAGGCGACCATGTTGGCCTCCTTGAGCACGCCCGAGAGATACGGCCACACCTCGAAGCGGCGGGTCTTCAGCGGTACGACGCCGTTGTCCAGCCGGGAGAGGTCCAGCAGCGTCTCGACGAGCCGCCCGAGCCGCTCCGTCTGCTTCAGCGCCGTCCGCATGGTCTCCGGGTCGGCGGCCGAGACGCCGTCGACGACGTTCTCCAGGACGGCGCGCAGGCCCGCGATGGGGGTGCGCAGCTCGTGCGAGACGTTCGCGACGAGTTCCTTGCGCTGGCGCTCCTGGGCCTCCAGCTCGTCAGCCATGACGTTGATCGTCGCGGCCAGGTCGCCCAGTTCGTCACGGCGGTTCTCGCGCACCCGGCGCGTGTAGTCACCGTGCGAGATCGACCGGGCCACCGTGTTCATCTCGTCCAGCGGCGCGGTGAGCGAATGCGCCACGAACTGCGTTATCAGCAGTGTGGCGATCATCGAGAAGACCGTGATGAAGCGCAGCTCCGTCGCCGTGCGCATGGCGATCATCATCAGACCGGTGGTGATGAGCACCGCGATGACGACCAGCGCGCCCAGCTTGGTCTTGATCGAGAACGGGCGTACGCCGCCCCAGGGCTCCCCGGGGCTCCTCCGTGACGTCGGCCCGTCGCTCATGGCGTCGGAGTCTCCAGCGCGTAGCCCACGCCGTGCACCGTGCGGATCCGCTCGGCGCCGATCTTCCGGCGCAGCGCCTTGATGTGGCTGTCGACCGTGCGGGTGCCGGAGGCGTCCGCCCAGTCCCACACCTCGGCGAGCAGCTGCTCGCGCGAGAGCACGGCACGCGGGGTGTTCGCCAGGCAGACCAGCAGGTCGAACTCGGTGGGCGTGAGATGGACGTCCTCGCTGCGCACCCGTACCCGGCGCTGCGCGTGGTCGATCTCCAGCTCGCCGAGGCGCAGGATGCCCGAGCGCGGGGTGGACGCGGCCACCACGGCACGCTCCACCCGGCGCAGCAGGACGTGCACGCGCGCCGCCAGCTCCCGCATCGAGAACGGCTTGGTCATGTAGTCGTCGGCGCCGACCCCGAGCCCGACCAGCATGTCGGTCTCGTCGTCGCGCGCGGTGAGCATCAGCACCGGCACCGGACGGGCGGCCTGCACACGGCGGCAGACCTCCAGTCCGTCGAAGCCGGGCAGCATGATGTCGAGGATCAGCAGATCGGGCTGCCAGGCCTCGGCGGTGTCGACGGCCGACGGCCCGTCGCCCGCGGTCTGCACGAGAAATCCCTCGGCGCGCAGACGGGCCGCGATGGCGTCGACGATCGTCGGGTCGTCCTCGACCACCAGCACCCGGCGCTGCGCGCCCGGCGTGGCCGTGGCCGTACCGTTGTGGGAGGTGTGTGTCTGCTCCATCGCCCGCCCCTGAAGTGTGCTTTCCGGAACCAGTGGGGTGATCCCATGACTGCGCTTGACGCTTGAATGATCGGCGTCAGGGAAGCAGAGTACGGGGAGTGACGTCGCCTTTGCTATCCAGGTCGTACGGCGAGGTGCACGACGTCGGGAACTCCTCGGGCAACCGGGATCTCTTCGGTACGCACCTGTTGGAACCCGGCATTCCATAAGGTTCGCTCAAATTCCGGAGAGGGCCGCGCCGACCATACGGCGAGTACCCCACCCGGTCTCAACACCCTTGCGCAGCTTGCCAGTCCGGCCGGTGAGTAGAGGCTGTCGTTGCCCTCGGTGACGGTCCAGCCGGGGCCGTTGTCGATGTCGAGACAGAGCGCGTCGAAAGTGGCGCAAGTCTCATGGACGAATGCGACTAGATCCGTTTTCACAATTTCGGTCCGCGGATCGGCGAGAGCGGCCGCGGAGAGCGCCGACAGGGGCCCTGAACGGTGCCATTCGACGATCGCGGGTTCCCGTTCGACGACCGTGATGTGGCCCCAGCGGGAGTCGGCGGCGGCATGCGCGAGCGAGAAGCCGACGCCGAGTCCGCCGATCAACACGTGCGGTTCGGGGCGCGAGTCGAGGGCGTCGCGTGCGGCGTCGACCAGCAGCCGCTCCGACCGCCCGTCCGAAGTGTCCATCAGGAAGCACCCGTTGGCGATGATCTGGAGCAACTCCCCGTGCCGGCGCAGCACGACCTCGCCGTAAGGGCCCTCGCGACGGTCCAGGACAACAGGGGCGTCGTACGCGGTGGTCATGCACGACATCCTGGCAGTTTCACCGGATCGTGCAGCCGAATTAACCCAGGGTGAACACGTCCGGGTGCAAGGTACCTGCGGACGCGCAAGAAGGCTTTCAGGTTGCTGTGAATCGGCTCTCGCGTGGCGTCGGTCATAGACAGCGGCTGGTGGGACGGCGAAGGGTGGGGTGTGAACCGGAAGGAGCGCCTCACCGTGGAACGGATCGCGACGGCCGACACCCAGGCCTCCGCCACGCCTTCGGGCGGCCCCTTGGTCGACGACCCCGGTCTGCTGGACGCGATGCCGAGACAGCGGGAAGTGCTGGACGGGGCCGGGGAGTTGAGGTTCGGCACTCCGACCCCGGCGGCGGTCTCCGTCTCGGCGTCCACCCCCGCCGTTCCTGGCGAGCCGTACGTTGTGACCGCGCTGCGCCGCGTCCGCCCCTGGCGCCTCCTGCCGACACCCACCGGGACACCGTTCACCTTCTGCTACGGCGTGCTGCTCGTCGTCACCTCACTCGTCGCGCAGTACGCCGATCCCACCTTCGTGAACGAGCTGCACCAGGCGTCCAGCACGGACGTCACCCACCTCCTCCGCGACCCGTTCCTCGTGCTGGTCGCGTCCGCGCTGTGGATCGTCGGCGGGATGGTGTCGCCGTACGCGTTCCTGTTCCTGCTGGTGCTGACCGCGCTGGAACGCAGGATCGGCGGGGTACGGGCGGCCGGCGTCTTCCTCTTCGGGCACATAGTGGCCACGCTGGCGACCGAAGGGACCGTGGGAATCGCGGTGTTGGTGGGCCACCTCCCCGACAGCTCCCTCCACCGCCTCGACTACGGCATCAGCTTCGGCGTGGCGACGAGCATAGGAGCGCTGTCCGGCCTGCTCCGACCGTGGCTCGGCCTCCCGCTGATCACCCTGTTCGGCTGGTCACTGGTCACCGACCTGATCGCGTTCACCGACCCCATGACGAACTGGGGCCACCTGATCTCCCTGACGATAGGCGTCGCGACCTGGCCGCTGATACGGCGCTGGGCGCGGACGGCGCGGGTGAACCGGACGGCACGGGTGCCTGTGGCGGCTCGGGTTGAGGCCGCGGAGGCCTGACTCCCCAGCCGGCTCCCCGCGTTCAGGTCCTCGTCTGATCCCCGGATGCCAAGTCGGCGCTCTGGCCGGTCGGTTGCTCGGGTGACCACACGTACGGCGTGGTCGTCGTGATCGCCCGGAACCCCAGCCGACGCAGGATCGGCGCGCTGTCGTCCGAGGCGTCCACCTGCAGATACGGCACTCCGCGGGCGACGGCGAGAGCGGCCCGTACGGCGACGAGGGCGCGGTAGATGCCCTTGCCGCGCCACTCGGCGACCGTCGAGCCGCCCAGCATGTTCGCGAACTCCGTCCCCGGCCGGAAGGCGAGCCAGGCCGCGGAGACCATCTCGCCCTCCGCCTCCACGGCGTACACGGCCATCTCCTCCGGAGCGGCGGCGATCCGGCCGAGCAGGTCGGTGGCCAGCCAGTTCAGGTCCATGTCCCAGATGGCCGACTGCAGGGCACCGATCCGCCGCAGATCCGCCACGGCGGTGACCCGACGGATCGTGACCCCGTCCGGCAGCACCGGCTCCCGTACGGCCATCTCCTCGGCCAGCCCGATCAGCACGGTCTCCTGTTCCTCGGGCACGAACCCCGCGGCGCGCAGCCGGTCGGTGAGGTCGGCGGGTACGTCATGGGAGCGGGTCTTCCACTCCACGCCCTCCCCGCGCGCCGCGAAGAACTCCCGCTGCCTGGCGATGAGTTCGTCCAGTTCCGGTCCCTCCACCCCCAGGTCGTGCGGGCCGCTCACGAACCCCCGGAACTGCCCGACGATCCGTAGCAGAGGCCCGTCCTTCTCGTACGTCACTCCGGCGGGCGGGGTGGGTGGGGTGGCGCGCAGCTGGTTGTCGTAGGCGGAGAGGAGGGTCTGCGTCTCGGTTTCCGGTTCTGTCACGGGGTGACGGTACGGGGAGGTGTGCGAGCTGGGGCAACTGGTTATCGGCGGGGGGTGGTGGTCTTGATGTGCCTTAGGAGGGCGGTGAGTTGGGGGTGGTCGGTGTGGAGCACGGTGGTGGGGGCGTCGCTTTCGCGGAGGGCGAGGGTGTGTGGAGTGGCGCCGATTTCAACGCAGTTCGTCTCTCCCGAGCCGGAGTAGGACGACTTCTGCCAGGCGATCTCGGACATGTCCCCAACCTCTTTCACGCAGAGTCGGTACGGGCCGTGGTGGTCCTGATGTGCCCAAGGAGGGCGGTGAGTTGGGGGCGGTGGGTGCGGAGCACGACCGTGGGATTGTCGCTTTCGCGGAGGGCGAGGGTGGTGTCCGATGCCGCGAGTTCGACGCAGTTGTTGTCCGCCGAACCGGAGTAGGACGACTTCTGCCAAGTGAACCTGGGCATGTTCCCGCCTTCAGATGCTCTGTGCCACGGAGTGGATGAACTCGCGTGACTCCTTCTGTGGAAGCGCGGCCTTGGTGATGCGCTCCACGAGCACACGGTAGTTCGCCAACTGGGTGGGCGCATCGAGGAATTCGGCGCCGATCGCGGTGTCGAGCTGCACGCTGTCGAGCTGGGGCACAGGGCCGGACAGGTACGACATGGTGAGTCCGGGCACCGGAAAGCCGCCCGCGCTGAACGGGATGACTCGTACGGTGACGTTCCGTCGGCGTGAGGCTTCGACCAGCTCCTTCAACTGCGCGCGCATGATGTCGGGGCTGCCGAAGTGCAGCCGTAGCGCCGCCTCGTGGAGGAAGAACGTGCACGCGGGCGGATCGTCCCGGTCGAGGATGTCGCGCCGCTTCATCCGGTACGAGAGCCGTCGGCGCAGCTCGGCGCCGGGCCAGGGCGGCACCCGCTCTGCCAGTACGGCACGGGCGTACTCCTCGGTCTGGAGCAGGCCCGGCACGTGCACCAGAGCGAACATGCGCAGGTTCACCGCGTGGAATTCCAGCTCGGCGAGATCCAGTGCCCCCGTGGCGAGGGTGCCGCGATACTCCTCCCACCATCCGGGTCTGCGGTCCTGGGCCATGCCGACCAGGGCGTCGACGTACGACTCGTCCGGTGTGCGATAGATCCCGGCGAGGGTACGCACCCGCTGCTCGCTCACTCCGAAGCGGGCCAGCTCCACGTTGGTGATGTGCGTGCGGCTGACGCCGAGTGCGGTGGCCGCTTCGTTGATGCTGAGCCCCGACTGCTCACGCATGCGCCGCAGTTCGGTACCCAGTCGCAGCTGTCGCAGGGTCGGCGATGTCCTCGGTGGCATGGGCGACAGTCTTGCCCGCGCCACACGATCGGGTCTAGTCGTAGACGAAATAGCGCGAAGTGGTAGCAGATGTTTCCCGCCCTGCCCTACGGTGAGTGCCTGGCCGATCACAGGGCCGTCAATCTCCGTCTGTAGCCCAGGAGTTGCCATGGACGAACGCCTGCCCGAACCCCCCTCCGAGTGGCGCTACACCCTCCGCGTCCCCCACGACCCCCTCGCCCCCGCCATCGCCCGCGACACCGTCCGCTCCGTCCTCGCCCGTCACGCCCTCCCCGAACTCGCCGACACCGCCGTCCTGTTGACCTCCGAACTCCTCACCAACACGTGGCGCCACGCACCCGGCCCCGCCTCCCTCAGCCTCAAGTGGGCCGACAAGCGGCTGCGGGCCAGCGTCTGGGACACGGGTTTTCTGGTGCCGTACCCGACGGGCTGTCCGGAGCCGTATGCCGAAGGTGGTCGTGGGCTCGCCCTCGTGGAGCTCTGTGCTGATGCCTGGGGGAGCTTCGCGATGGGGCCGGCGCAGGGCAAGGTCGTGTGGTTCGAGCTGATGTCAGGTGTGCCGGGGCGCGTTGCCGCGTGAGATCGCCGCCCCCCGCCGGAGGAGACCCTCCCCGTAGAAGCGTTACACATCGCCCCAAAGTGTCACACTTTCACGCCTCACCCACGGCAGAGCCTTCGTACCGCTCCGCGAAGACATCGGTCGCCTGGCGACCCGGCGAGGATGATCAGCCCTTTTCGGAGGGGTCGAACATGCGGTCGCGATACTCCTGGAACGCGTGCCAGCCCGATGGCCCTCCCGGAGTGATCAGCTCTCCTGAGGAGCAGTCCAGCACCTTGCAGCCGAAGGCGTCCCCGAGACGGAAGACGGAGGCGAGCGCGCCGTCGCCGGAGCCGCGGACGTGGAGCATGATCGAGTTCACCGGATCATCCGAGCCGATGTTGAGTTCGATGGACCAGGTGGGTCCGGTGAGATCGCCCCAGGTGGGATCCGTGAGGTCCGCTGAGGGCTCGGCGCTGCTCACGGCCGCGAGGACTTCGTGCCGTGGGCCGAGTGGGCGCGGGGAGTAGTCGTCGGGTATGTCCTGCGCCGAGGTGATGTCGTCGGGCAGGTTGAGGAGGAGAACGTCCCAGCTCATGTGGACCTTCCGGATGAGGAACGGGCGGTTGCGCTGTCGGTGGGGGTTCGGGTGAGGGTGAGTTGTTCTCCTGGCGGCTGGGGTGTGAGCGTGCCGCGGAGTCGGCTGACGGCCGCCCGCCAGGGGGTGCCGTCCGGTCCGTCCCAGAGCTCCAGAAGTTCGGACGGCTCGGTCATGACGCGGTCGAGGGCCTGGAGGGCGAGGGCACGTAGACCGGTGAGGTCGGGGAGCGGCTCGTCCGGTCCGTAGACGGGGTGGGCGGGCTCGCCGCCGGGGCATTGTGCGGCGACCAGGGCCGCTGCCGCGACGGCTTCGTCGCCGACGCGCGCGTCGAGGAGGTCGACGGTGTCGGCAGCCCGGGTGAGCGTGTCCCGCGCCAAGCCCTGACGCTCCTCCGGTGACGCGTCGTCGAGGTCGCCGCACCAGTCCGCAGCGGTGTCGTTGTCGAAGGGGCCTGTGTCCCAGGTGCCCATGCGTCTCTCCTGATCGTGATCGTTATGGCGTCGCGTCAGGGGATCGTGGCAGGCGCCACTGACATCGGCCGCCGAGGGCGACCGGCGAGATCGGGCGTCAAGCCCCGGCCACCCCGTCAGCGCACCCCTCCAACGCACCCCGTTCCCCGGGAAGCCCCCGCCCCATTTCCGTGTTGACCTGCACAGGGCCCGGGGCGCGATGCCTGATCGCTCACGGCGAACACCCGGTGGGGAACAATCGAAGACGCCCAAGCATTGAGTCGGCATAGCTCAACTTGACTGCCTAAGGGGAGATCATGGCTTCGACGTCCACACCGCTCACCCTGCCCGTGCTGCCGCTCGACGACGAGGTCGTGCTGCCCGGAATGGTGGTTCCGCTGGACCTGAACGACACCGATGTACGCGCCGCCGTGGAGGCCGCCCAGGCCGCCGCGCGGTCCGAGCCCGGAAAGCCCAAGGTCCTGCTGGTACCACGCATCGACGGGACTTACGCCAGCACCGGGGTGCTCGGCACCATCGAGCAGGTCGGCCGGCTGGCCGACGGTGACCCGGGTGCACTGATCCGCGGCCGTAGCCGCGTGAAGATCGGGGCCGGGACCACCGGGCCCGGTGCCGCGCTCTGGGTCGAGGGCACCGCTCTCGACGAGAGCCTGCCCGAGCCTTTGCCCGGGTCCGTTGCTGAACTGGTCAAGGAATACAAGGCGTTGGCCACCGCGTGGCTGCGCAAGCGGGGGGCCTGGCAGGTCGTCGACCGCGTGCAGGCCATCGATGATGTGTCCACGCTTGCCGATAACTCTGGCTACTCGCCTTTCCTCACCACCGAACAGAAGATCGAGCTGCTGGAGACCGCCGACCCGATCGCCCGGCTGAAGCTCGCCACCCAGCACCTGCGCGACCACCTCGCCGAGCAGGACGTTGCCGAGACCATCGCCAAGGACGTGCAGGAAGGCGTCGACAAGCAGCAGCGCGAGTTCCTGCTGCGGCGCCAGCTCGAAGCCGTCCGTAAGGAACTGCGTGAGCTCAACGGCGACACGAGCGACGGCGAGGAGTCCGATGACTACCGCGCCCGCGTCGAGGCCGCCGATCTGCCTGAGAAGGTTCGCGAGGCCGCGCTCAAGGAAGTCGAGAAGCTGGAGCGCTCCTCCGACCAGTCGCCCGAGGGGTCGTGGATCCGGACGTGGCTGGACACCGTTCTTGAACTGCCTTGGAACGAACGGACTCAGGACGAGTACGACATCCAGGGTGCCAAGGCGATCCTCGATGCCGAGCACGCCGGTCTGAACGACGTGAAGGAGCGCATCACCGAGTACCTGGCCGTGCGCAAGCGGCGCGCGGAGCGGGGACTGGGAGTTGTGGGTGGACGGCGCGGTGGTGCCGTGCTCGCCCTCGTCGGGCCGCCCGGCGTCGGTAAGACCTCCCTCGGTGAGTCCGTCGCGCACGCGATGGGGCGGAAGTTCGTCCGGGTCGCGCTCGGCGGGGTCCGGGACGAGGCCGAGATCCGCGGTCACCGGCGTACGTACGTCGGCGCGCTGCCCGGTCGTATCGTCCGCGCGATCAAGGAAGCCGGGTCCATGAACCCGGTGGTCCTGCTGGACGAGATCGACAAGGTGGGGTCCGACTACCGGGGTGACCCGGCCGCCGCGCTCCTCGAAGTGCTCGACCCCGCGCAGAACCACACCTTCCGCGACCACTACCTGGAGGTCGAACTCGACCTGAGCGACGTGGTGTTCCTTGCGACGGCCAACGTGCTCGAAGCCATCCCGGAGGCACTGCTCGACCGTATGGAACTGGTCCGGCTGGACGGTTACACCGAGGACGAGAAGGTCGTCATCGCCCGTGACCACCTGCTCCCGCGTCAGCTGGAGCGGGCGGGGCTCAAGGACGACGAGGTCGTCATCGACGAGAGCGCGCTGCGCAAGCTCGCCGGTGAGTACACCCGCGAGGCGGGCGTCCGTACCCTGGAGCGGTCCGTCGCCCGGCTGCTGCGCAAGATCGCGGCCCAGCACGAACTGGGCCAGCGGGAGCTGCCGTTCACGGTGACCGACGCCGACCTGCGCGCGCTGATCGGACGGCCGCACCACGTGCCCGAGTCCGCCCAGGACCCGGCCGAGCGCCGTACGGCCGTACCCGGTGTCGCCACCGGCCTCGCGGTCACCGGCGCGGGCGGTGACGTCCTCTACGTCGAGGCGTCGCTGGCCGACCCGGAGACGGGCGCGGCGGGTCTGACCCTGACCGGTCAGCTCGGTGACGTGATGAAGGAGAGCGCGCAGATCGCCCTGTCCTTCCTCCGCTCGCACGGCGCCGAACTGGAGCTGCCCGTGGGCGACTTGAAGGACCGGGGCGTGCACATCCACTTCCCGGCGGGTTCGGTGCCGAAGGACGGCCCGAGCGCGGGTGTCACGATGACGACGGCCCTGGCGTCGCTGCTCAGCGGCCGCCTGGTCCGCACGGACGTGGCGATGACGGGTGAGGTCTCCCTGACCGGTCGGGTCCTCCCGATCGGCGGCGTGAAGCAGAAGCTGCTCGCCGCGCACCAGGCCGGGGTCACCACCGTCATCATCCCGAAGCGCAACGAGCCCGACCTGGACGACGTCCCGGCCGAGGTTCTGGACAAGCTCGACGTCCACGCGGTGACGGACGTCCGCCAGGTCCTGGAACTGGCGCTGGCGCCGGCGACGAACGGCGCGACGTCGGAGGTTCCGGTGGCGGCGTGACGGACGTCCACCGGTAGGTGAAGGCCCGGGTCCCTTCAAGGGGGGCCCGGGCCTTCGCCGTTCAGCCGGTCCTCACCCGTTGGCGAGCGCGACCACGCGGTCCAGCGCGCCGTTGAACTTGTCGTGGTCCCCGACCGTCGTCCCGGACGAGGTGTACTGCCACATCGTGTAGAAGCCCCATCCCGCCGGCAGCGTCCCCGGATCCGAGGCGTACCGCGCGATCCACAGGGGGTTGGCCGAAGCGAAGGCGCTGGAGTTGCCGGTGCAGTCGCTCCACCAGCTCGTCGCCGTGTAGATCACCGCGTCCCGGCCCGTACGCGACTTGTACGTGGACAGGAAGTCGGCGATCCAACTCACCATCGCCGCGGCCGACTTGCCGTAGCAGGACGCGCCGTACGGGTTCCACTCGATGTCGAGGACACCGGGGAGGGTGCGGCCGTCCTTGGACCAGCCGCCGCCGTGGTCGACGAAGTAGTTGGCCTGGGTGGCGCCGCTCGTGGTGTCCGGGGTCGCGAAGTGGTAGGCGCCGCGGATCATGCCGACGCCGTAGGAGCCGTTGTACTGCTGGGCGAAGTACGGGTTCGTGTAGTACGTCCCCTCGGTCGCCTTCGTGTAGGCCCACTTGACCCCGCTGCTCCACAGGGTCGACCAGGCGGCGTTGCCCTGATAGGCGCTGACGTCGACGCCCTCCGTCTGGGTGGCGTCACCGCCGGTCGGGGTGCCGTCCTGGCCGTCGTGCGCCAGGACGCCGATGCCGAGGTAGGCGGAGCCGCGGGCGGGGACCGTGGCGGCGCCGGCCGGGTGGGTGAGGCCAGCCAGGAGGAGTCCGGAGAGGGCGAGGGCGAGCGAGAGGTGTCGCAGGCGTGGTGTTCGGGGTCTGCGCACAGGCATGGGCGCGGGCATGGCGTGCCTCCGAGGGCGCGGTCGAGCGCGGTGGGGGAGTGGGGGAAGGTGCGGTGATGATGGCGTGGCCATGCCAGTAAGTGCCTGGTAAGGAAGCTACGCACCGAGAAGACCGCGTGGGAAGGGGGTCCGGACGACGCCGTTGGTCTAGCCCTGCGAAATACTGGCGGAGCTGCGGCGATGACGGTGTTTGGCGGAAACTTTCACGATCGGGAAAGCGGACCAATGGGTGCTGACGTGCACAAGGGTGAGGACAGGAACGGCGGTGGGCTTCCCGTGGACGGCGGCGGCCTCTCCGAAGACGGCGACGCGCTGCCCGTGGGCCCCGACGGGCTCGCCGTCGATCACGAATACCTGTCCCTGGAGCGCGAGTTGACGTTCCTCTTCCGCCGGGCCCGGGCCAACCAGGGCGAGATGGCCCGCGAGGTCCACCCCGACCTGGAGTCCGCCGCGTACGGCCTGCTGGTCCGGCTGGACGAGTACGGCAGGCAGCGCGCCACGGAGCTGGCCGCCTACATCGGCGTCGGCAAGGCCACGATGTCCCGCCAGCTGCGCGCCCTGGAGGACCTCGGCCTGATCGCCCGCGAGCCCGACCCGGCGGACGGCCGCGCCTGGCTGGTCGACCTCACCGACGAGGGCCGCCGCCGCGTCGCCCACGTCCGCGAGGCCCGGCGCGCCCGCTACGTCACCCAGCTCTCCCACTGGGACCGCCGCGAGGTCGCCGAACTGGCCCGGCTGATCCACCAGTTGAACGGGGTCATGGAGAAGTGACAGTGCCGTAGCGGCCGTTCAGAGCTCGGCGTACACGACCGTCGCGTCGTCGTGCGTCTTGCTCCGCCGCAGATACGTCCGCTCCTCCGCGTCGGCCCGCTCCAGCGCCCGGACCCGGGACACCAACTCCGCTGCCCCCTCCTTCCGTACGAAAGCGAAGCAGTCCGCCCAGTCGCCCTGGTCGAACTTCTCCACCCACCGCGTCGCCCCGTCCGTCAGGGCGACGAGGGTGCGGACGTCGGTGCGGGGGAGTGAGCCCGTGACCGCCCGGGCCGCGACCGAGGGATCGGCGGCGGCCGTGAAGAAACCGCCCTCCTTGTTACGGAGCGTGGTGTCGATCATGGCGTCCGTCGCGAGGGCGGAGCGGGGGAGGCGGGAGAGGCGGTCGTCCAGGACGACGGTCAGTTCGCCGGACGGGGATTCGGCCAGCAGCGCGGAGTCCGAGAGGACCAGGTATTCGACGTCCTGGGGGGACCAGCGGGCCAGCACCACGGTTGCCTGTGGGGTGCGTGGGTGAGAAAGGTCACAGGTGGTGGCGTGGGCCTCAGCTGTTCGGAGGATCGCCCGGGAGAGAATCTCCGCCAGGGCCAGATCCCGGCAGGAAACGGTCAGTTCGGTCAGCGCGCCGCCCAGGCGCGCGGTGTACCAGGGGACCGAATGCAGACACCCCGTCTCGCCTCTCGGCGGTGTCACACCGTCCAGGACGATCAGCGAACCGCCCTGTCCCGAGGCCGGAAGGCCGACGCTCGCGAAGTCCTCGTTGGGGCGGTCCGGGTCGCCGGGTTCCGACACAAGTTCCGTACGCATACGGCCAGTCTGCACGACCTCTTCACAGGCTCCGCAAAACGTTGGCACTCATGGCCGAATGGGCGCAGTCGTGCAGGTCAGACGCCTGGTTTGGGCTGGAATGGATCACTCCGGGAATGCGTGGCGGCGAATCCTGCCAAAGCACGCCGCTCACGTCCAACCGGCGCGGCGCGCGGGCCCTTTGGAGCGGCCGCCGGAACTTGCCCGCCAACTCCCGTCCGGGGTTCACTCCTTCGGGTGGCGGGCCGGACGATGCGCGGCCACTGCCTACCGGCACTGGGAGGGTCGCCGTACCGGGATGACGGAGCGTCACCCGGGCCCATGGGTATCACGAGTCAGGAATGCGAGCACCGGTGCAGAAGAAGCGGCCGCGGCGCACAGGCAAGCAGACGGCCCCTCAGGGGGGCGCCACCGGTGCCGCCGTGCCCGACCCCGCGGGCAGGGGACGCCGTACCCACGTCCGCAACCGGCTGATCATCGCGGTGGCCGTCGTGGCCGCCGCCATCGCCGCGGCCGGTGTCCCCTCCCTCATCACCGCCTCGGGCCAACTGAGCGACTCCCAGGACCTGGTGACGCTCTCCGGGCAGACCCAGGACGCGCTGTCGCTGGCCCACTCCCTCGCCGACGAGCGGGACGCGGTCACCTCGTACATCGCCGCCGGACGCCCCAAGTCCCAGGCCCCGGACGAGGACCGCAGCGCCCGCGTGGACCGGCAGGTCGAGGAACTCCGCGCCGACACCGACATCCCCGCCGCGCTCCGCTCGGACCTCGACGACGTCGCCGCCGTACGACGGGCCGCGCTCACCGGTAAGAGCAGCGCGCTGGAGGCGCACGACGCGTACTCCGGTGCCATCACCGAACTGCACCGGCTGGCCGAGCAGTTGGCGGAGAAGATGCCGCCGCGGGCCGGTTCCGGCGCCTACGCGCTCGCCGAACTCGACGCGGCCGTCCAACAGGCCGCCGCCACAAGGGGACTGCTCCTCGCCGCCCTGAACGTGCCGACGACCACCCAGACGGTCATCAGCCCCATCACCGGTCTCGCCGTCACCGAGACCACCTCCACGAAGGCCCAGACGAAGGAGCGCGACGCCCTCAGCGCCGCCGCCCAGCAGGCCCGGCTGCGCTCCGACGCGGCCCTCGCCGACTTCCGCGACAGCGCGACGAAGGACGCCGTCGCGGGTTACGACTCCACGGTCACCGGGTCCGAGGTCAACTCCGCCGAGAAGTACCTCACCTCCCTCACCGCCCAACCCACGCTGTCCGACGACCAGTTGGACACCAGCACGAAGAAGCTGGACGCGGCGCTCTCCGCCCGCGTCGACCTGATGCGCGGCGAGGAGTCCGCGCTCTACGTCGACCGAGGCAAGGACCTCGCCCAGCTCCGCGACGACGACGTCAAGGCGCTGGAACTCCGCGTCGCGATCCTCGGCGCCCTCATGCTGCTCGCCGTGGGCATCGCGACCGCCATGGCCCGCACCCTCACCCGCCCGCTCTCCGTCCTGCGCCGCGGCTCGACGCGCCTGGCCGAGGCGGAGGACCCGGGGGCCGAGGAGCCCATCAAGTTCACCGGCCGCAACGACGAGTTCGCCCAGGTCGTCCGCTCGGTCAACGCCCTGCACGCGCACGCCGCCGCCCTCCACGAGCGCATCGCCACCCTGGAGGCCGACCGCAAGCACCTCGTCGGCCAGCGCCAGAAGATGGCCGACGCCCGCGAGGAACTCCGCGCCGAAGTCACCGACTCCGCAACGCAGTTGGAGCGCCTGCGCACCAGCATCGGCGGCACCTTCGTCAACCTCGCGCTGCGCAGCCTGGGCCTCGTCGAGCGCCAACTCGCCGTCATCGAAGGCCTGGAGGAGCGCGAGCAGGACCCCGACCGCCTCGCCACCCTCTTCAAGCTCGACCACTTCGCCACGGTCATGCGCCGCCACAACGAGAACCTCCTCGTCCTCGCCGGCACCGAACACGTCCAACAGCACGCCGGACCCGTCCCGTTGGTCGACGTGGTCCGCGCGGCGGTCAGCGAGATCGAGCGCTACGAACGCGTCCGCATCTCGGCACTCCCCCCGCACGCGCACGTGGCAGGCTTCGCGGCCGACGACCTGAGCCACCTCCTGGCCGAACTGATGGAGAACGCGAGCTCGTTCTCCCCGCCGGACGCCCCCGTGGAGATCTCCGGCTGGCTCCTGGAGAACGGCGAGGTCATGCTCTCCGTCCAGGACGAGGGCATCGGCATGACCGACGACCGCATGGCCCGCCTCAACCTCCGCCTCACCGAGTTCGACCCGGAGTCCCCCTACGACCAGGAGGGCGAGGAGGGCCTCGGCCTCGGCCTGTACGTCGTGGCCCGCCTGGCCCACCGCCACGGCGTCCGAGTCCAGCTCCGCGACCAGAAACAGGGCGGCATCGCGGCGGTGGTGGTCCTCCCCAGCCCGCTGCTGGCACCGGCCCCCGCGTCGGCGGTCCCCTCCGCCACCCCGCAGCCCGGCGACACCCACTCCTACTCCCTCCCCGGCGCCTCAGCAGAGGCCAACTCCAACGTCCTGCACGGCCGTTCGGACCACACGGACCCGCTGGTCGCCCTGGCGGAGCAGGCGGTACGGGAGACTCCGTCGGCAACCCCCGCGGAATCCCCGGCGGAGATGACGATGGAACTCCTGCTGCCGCTGACGCAGGAGGACCGAGGAGCCACGGAATTTCCGCGGGCAGCAGACGCACGGGCCGCCACGGACGAACGGCCGGCCGCCGACGGCGAGTTCGCCCCACAGGGGCCACCCGCACCCGACAACGATGGCCGCACGGGCGGTGCGGGTGGGAACAGATTCACGGCTGAAGGCGAAGCCGAAGCCGTAGAACACGAACGAGCCCAGGACGAGGACCCCGTCACGGACAAGGGCCTCCCCAAACGCACCCCCAAGCTCACCCAACCCGCCCAAGCCCCGCGCCAGCGGACCGGCACCGTGGACGCCGACGCCCTACGCCGCAGACTCGGCGGCTTCCGCTCAGGAGCCTCCGCCGGCTACCGCGACGTAGAAGCGGAAATCGCCGAACAGACCGGCCAGAACCCAGTCCCGGCACCGCGAAGCGCACCCGCACGATCCGAAGAACCCACGGGGGGCACCGTCGAGGAGGCAAGCAGTTGACCGCGCCCAGTACCTTCGGACTGAGCAGTGAAGCCCGCAACCTGCACTGGCTGCTGAGCAACCTCGTCGAGGAGGTGCCCGGCATCCAGTCGGTCGCGGTCGTCTCCTCCGACGGCCTGCTGCTCCTCTCCTCCGATCCGGGGAGGAACGCCGAGGCCAAGGAAGCTCTCGAAGCCAAGCGCACCGGCCCACGAGGCTCCGCCGCGGACCTCGCCACCATCGTCTCCGGCATCGGCAGCCTCACCGTCGGCGCCGCGAAGCTGATGGACTCGGGCCCGGTGAAGCACACCATGGTCGCGATGGAGGAGGGCAGCCTCTTCGTGATGTCGATCAGCGACGGTTCGCTGCTCGGCGTGCACGGCTCCGCGGACTGCGACATGAGCGTCGTGGCGTACCACATGGCGCTCTTCGTCGGCCGCGCCGGCCACGTCCTGACGCCCGAACTCCGCAGCGAGCTACGGAAATCTCTCGAAGACGCGACCTCGGGGAGTGCGCGATGAGCCGTACGCCCAACAAGCTCCCGGTGCGCGGCGGCGACCGCAAACCCGCCCGGGTACGCCCCTACTCGCTCACCGGCGGCCGTACCCGATTCGGCCATGTCCTCCTCGTGGAGACCTTCGTCGCGGCGCTCGAAGCCCCGGAGGAGCGCAAGGAGTTGACGAACGGTTCCCTCAACACCCGGGTCATGCCGGAGATGCGGGCCATCGTCGAACTCTGCCGCCGTATGCGCACGGTGGCCGAGATCGCCGCGCTGCTGAAGATGCCGCTCGGTGTGGTCCGCGTGCTCCTGAGCGACCTCGCGGACCAGGGAAAGATCCGTGTGTACGGAACCGGAACCGCTCACGGTACGGGCCGTCCTGACCGCGCTCTGCTGGAAAAGGTGCTGAGTGGACTTCGCCGTCTCTGACGCCGCCGCCTACGGCGTCTCCCCGCTCCTCGACGACGAGAAGCGACTGCGCAACGACGAGAAGCAACTCCTCGACGACGAGGAGCAGTTGCGGCCCTGGCAGCAGGACCGCACGCGCGCGCCCGTCGCCACGAAGATCGTGGTGGCCGGCGGCTTCGGCGTCGGCAAGACCACCATGGTCGGCGCCGTCTCCGAGATCCAGCCCCTCCAGACGGAGGCGCTGATGACCGAGGCCAGCGAGGAGACGGACGACCTCACGGGCACCCCGGACAAGGTGACCACCACGGTCGCCATGGACTACGGCCGTCTCACGCTCGACGACGACCTGGTGCTCTACCTCTTCGGTACGCCGGGCCAGCAGCGGTTCTGGTTCATGTGGGACGACCTGGTGCGCGGCGCGATAGGCGCCGTCGTGCTGGCCGACACCCGCCGCCTCAAGGACTGCTTCCCCGCGCTGGACTACTTCGAGAGCTGCGGGCTGCCGTACGTCGTCGCGGTCAACCACTTCGTCGGCAGCGAGCGGTTCGAACCGGACGACGTGCGGGAGGCGTTGACGGTCCCCGCGCACGTACCTGTCATGATCATGGATGCGCGACGGCGGATTTCGGCCATCGAGACCCTGCTCGCGCTCGTCGCCCACGCGCTGGACGTCACCCCCGAGTAGTCGCGACCAAGGAGCCACCACCCGTATGCGGAAGATACTCGTCGTCGGAGCCGGTCAGTCCGGGCTCCAACTCGCCCTCGGACTCCAGTCGCACGGGTACGAGGTCACCCTGATGTCCAACCGGACGGCGGACGAGATCCGCTCCGGGCGGGTCATGTCGACGCAGTGCATGTTCACCACGGCACTGCGGCACGAGCGCGATCTCCAGCTGAACTTCTGGGAGTCCCAGGCCCCGAAGATCGAAGGACTCGGCGTCTCGGTCGCCGCCCCCGGTTCGCACGACCCGGGTCCGACGCAGCGCGCGATCGACTGGGTGGGCAAGCTCGACGGGTACGCGCAGTCGGTCGACCAGCGGGTGAAGATGGCCGGCTGGATGGAGACGTTCGCGCAGCGCGGCGGCCAACTGGTCATCCACGGCGCGGCGGTTGGTGACCTCGACTACTTCTCCCGTACGTACGATCTCGTGCTGGTGTCGGCGGGCAAGGGCGAGCTGGTCTCGATGTTCGCCCGCGACCCGGAGCGGTCCCCGTACACCGAGCCGCAGCGGGCGCTGGCGGTCTCCTACGTCCACGGTCTCGGGCCGCGCCCGGAGCACCCGGAGTTCGAGGCGGTCCGCTGCAACCTGGTGCCGGGCGTGGGCGAGTTGTTCGTGATGCCGACGCTCACCACGTCGGGCCGTGCGGACATCCTGTTCTGGGAGGGCATACCCGGCGGACCGTTGGACGTCTTCAACGGCGTCAAGGACCCGGCTCAGCACCTCTCCCTGACCCTGGAACTCATGGAGAAGTTCACGCCGTGGGAGTACGAGCGGGCGCGGGGTGTTGAACTGACCGATGCGGGTGGGACGTTGGCCGGGCGGTACGCGCCCACCGTCCGCAACCCGGTGGGCCAACTGCCCGGTGGCGGCCTGGTGTTGGGTGTCGCGGATGTCGTCGTCGCGAACGACCCGATCACCGGGCAGGGGTCCAACTCCGCGTCCAAGTGCGCCGCTTCTTATCTCGCGTCGATTCTTGAGCACGGGGAGAAGGAGTTCGACGGGGACTGGATGACGGCGACGTTCGAGCGGTACTGGGAGACTGCGCGGCACGTGACCAAGTGGACCAACGCGATGTTGGCTCCGCCGCCGGAGCATATTCTCAACCTTATTGGGGCGGCTGGGCAGTTGCCGCCGGTGGCGGATCGGTTCGCCAACGGGTTTGATGACCCCGCCGATTTTGAGAACTTCTTCTATGAGCAGGAGAGGACTGGGGCGTACCTGGCTTCTGTTGCCGGGGCCTAAACGCCGTTGGGGTTGTGGGGAGTTGGCGGCTGTGCGTCCGTTGTGGCTGGGCGCGCAGTTCCCCGCGCCCCTTTGGGGCGCTGATCTGGACGTACTGCTCCGAGGATGGGGTAGGACGCCAGAGGTGACACCTGGACCTTCTCGCCTGTGCGGGGGGCTTGGACCACTTGGCCCGCGCCCAAGTACAGCGCCACGTGGGTTGCCTTGGGGAAGTAGATGACCAGGTCGCCGGGGCGGAGTTCGTTGAGCGGGATTCTCGGGAGGTCGGCCCACTGTTCCTCGCTCGTCCTCGGGATCGGGGTGCCCGCGTGGCCCCAGGCCTCGGACGTCAGGCCTGAGCAGTCGTAGGTCTTCGGGCCCTCCGCACCCCACTCGTACGGTTTGCCGATCTGCTGGACGGCGTAACGCAACGCCCGGTCGCCCTCGCGTGAGGGTTCGCGGTTGTCGTCTCCCAGGGCGCCTGAAGTGACCAGTTTCTGCTGGGACTTGTCGACGTCGGTCTTCTCGAAGGCTGCCAGGGCGGTGAGTTGGTCGGGGGTGAGGGAGGTCAGGAGCTTCTCCACGTCGGCGAGGCGTTTGCGGACGTCTCCCTGGTCCTTCTTCTGGCGGGCGGCCAGGGTGAGTTGGGTGTCCAGGGCCTTGCGGGCCGCGCGGGCCAGGCCGTCGCTCTTCTTCTCGCTGCCGACCAGCCGGCCGATCGTCTCGGCGCGCTCCCGCGCCAACTGGCCGATGACATGGCCCTCGTCGAGCGCGTGCTGGGGATCGCGGGCGAGGAGCAGTCGTACGTACGGGGAGATCGCGGTGCTGTTCTGGTACTGCTCGCGGGCCAGGCGGCCTGCGGCGCCCCGGCTGTCGTGGAGGGAGAGGCGGGCGCGGGAGAGTTCGGAGTCGAGGCGGTCGACCTCGGCGCGCTGCTTCTTCAGCTTCTCCTCGGTGGCGTTGTACGTCTCCGTGGCCTGTTCGGCATCCTGGTAGAGGGTCTGAAGGTCCGTCAGGAGTTCGGCCACGGGGCGTTGCCCTGGGGCCGGGGGTTCGGGTACGGCCGCGGCGGGCAGCGGGGCGAGGACGGTGCCGGCCGCCACCGTTGCCGTACAGACCAGACGCAGAAGCCTTCCTGACACGTCATCACCTCCGGTGCGCGGCGGGCCTTCCGCCCCGCACCGTGAGCATCAGTCGGGGGCGGCGGGTCCGCGCGCCGGGTGTGCGCGGTTCGGCGTAACCCGGTCACCCGTGGGTGTCGTCCGGCTTGCCGCCCGGCGTGGCGTCTGGTGCGGAGTCGGGCTTGGCGTCCGGTTCGGCGTCCGGTTTGGTCCAGGGCCACCTGAGTCCGGTTCCCCGCTTCCCCTCGGGGTCGTATTCGTACTTCCAGCCCTTGGGGAGGCCGAGGCGTTTGCTGTGGGCGCGGGGGACTCGGCGGTAGACGAGGACCGTGGGCGGGCCGCCGGCGTCGTCGGGGACCGGGATGCGGTACGTCTTCGGCGGGGTGCCGGTCGGGCCGAGCAGGATGGGCAGGGAACGCCCGTCCATCGGGCCGCCCTCGAACGGGGTCTCTTCGCTCTTCACGGGACCAGTCTCAGCCATCCGCCGCGAGGCCCTGGACCAGCGCGGCCGTCTGCGGGTCCCGCCGCGCCGTCACCGACAGCACCGCCCCGAACTGCTCGACCAGCCAGTCCCGCAACTCGTCGAGCGGCGGCTGCTTGTCCTCGTCGAGCCAGATGAGGGACGCGGCTTCCACGGCCGTGATCCACATCCGTACGGTCATGCGGAGGCGGGGGCCGGGGTCGGTGACCCCGAGGTGGCTGAGGATGTGCAGGGCGGCGGCCCTGCGGACGCCGTCCACGATGGCTGTCGTTCGAGACGTCTCTACGACGCTGCCGCCCTGGAGGAGGGCGCTGAAACCGGCGTCGTGCTGGTCGACGAAGCCGAGGTAGCGGTCCAGGGCGCGGGCGAGGCGGGGGAGGAGCGGGCCCTCGCGGGGTTCGTCGAAACACTGCCGGAGTTCGTCGGCGGCGGACCTGAGGGCGGCTTCGTAGAGCTGCTGCTTGCCGCCCGGGAAGTACCGGTACACCAGGGGGCGCGAGACCCCGGCCGCCTCCGCCACGTCGTCCAGGGAGATCTCCTCGGGCGCGCGGTGTGCGAAGAGGGTGAGGGCGGCTTCGAGGAGCTGGCTGCGCCGCTCTTCGACGTTCAGGCGGCGGTAGGCGGGCGCGGCAGGGGGCATGGGGGCAGGGTAGTCGGGCGGCTGCGAGCACGTCGTGGCTGGTCGCGCAGTTCCCCGCGCCCCTAAAAACTCGGACCGGCCTGCGTTTTAAGGGTCGTGCAGTTCCTCGCGCTCCTAAAGACTCGGGCTGGCCTGCGTTTTAAGGGTCGCGCAGTTCCTCGCCCCCTAAAGACTCGGCCGG
Organism: Streptomyces sp. NRRL F-525; assembly: GCF_000716605.1. Classification (GTDB taxonomy): domain Bacteria; phylum Actinomycetota; class Actinomycetes; order Streptomycetales; family Streptomycetaceae; genus Streptomyces. The sequence continues at coordinate 174,502 of NZ_JNXE01000013.1, forward strand.
CCTGCGTTTTTAAGGGTCGCGCAGTTTCCCGCGCTCCTAAAGACTCGGGCTGGCCTGCGTTTTAAGGGTCGCGCAGTTCCTCGCGCCCCTAAAGACTCGGTCGGCCTGCGTTTTTAAGGGGCGCGGGGAACTGCGCGACCAGCCCCCACCGGGCCGCACTCCGAAATCAGGCCAGCAGCCCCGAGGCCTTCCACAGCCGTCGCCCGACACCCCGCAGTACACCGATGTCGTCCAAGAACTCCGTCAGCTTCCTCGACCCGTTCTGCATGACCTCCCGCCGATGCCCACTCGCCCGCACCTGAGCCACCGCCTCAGCCCGATCAAGCCCCACGTTCGTGTAGACATCGGGATTGACGAACGCGATGGAGAAGATCCGCGCGAACTCCCCGGACGTGACCCGCGTGAACTCCTGGGACCACCGCGGCGCCGTCACCATCTGCCGCCGCAACTCCTCCCGGGCGTAACGGACATGACGCGCTTCCTCGACGACATGTATCCGCGTGACCCCCCGGACCAACGTCTGCACCCGCTCATCCGGAAACGTCAACCGCTGCATCCAGTCGAGGACTTCCTCCCCGAGCAGCGTCGCCGTGAACGAACCAGGCGTGGTGGATATCGTCTTGAACAACCGCCCCAGGTTCTGATGGGCCCGGCTCACCGGATACCAGGGCGTATCGCCCCGCGATATCAGCCGCGCGAACATCTTCGAGTGCCGGCACTCGTCCTCGATCTCGGTGAGCGCGTAGCGGACGTGCGCGCTGGTCGCCGCCTTGTCGTAGATGTGCCGGACGAGCAGCTGCATCAGAATCAGCTCGAACCAGATACCCAGCGAGGCGAGCGCCGCGGCCTCGTGCTGGGAGAGCAGGATGCGCTGTTCCTCGCCCATCCGTTTCCAGAGCGGGGTGTCGTACAGGGACACCAACTCCGGCGGCCAGAACCACTTCCCGTCCTCGAAGGGCGCGGCCCAGTCCAGCTCCTTGTCGGGGTCGAAGGAATGCTTCGCGGAGGACGCGAGCAACCGCTCGGCGACCTGCTCGCGGTCCTTGAGCAGGCCGAGCGCGTCCCGCAGCCCGTCGACCGCGTCGGCTTCGGTCAGGGTCGTCATGGTTATCCCACCTCGCGGATCAGGGTGTTACCCGGGGTCACATCCTCCGACGTCTTATGAGACTGCTTGTCAGCAAGCTCGTCAATCCCCTCGGCGGGACTTGTTGTTCCGGGGAGGCGCGGCTCGCGTGTAGCGTGCCGACATGTCCACGCCTCAGGCCGTCAGGTGACGCCCGCCCGCCGCAGCCTGGAAGGCCTCGCCCTGGGCGACGCGTTCGGCGAACGCTGGTTCCCGCTCTTCCGCGAACCCCGCCGGGCCTACGACGAGGTCCGCGCCCGGCGCACCCCGGAGGAACCGGAGTGGCACTGGACGGACGACACGGCGATGGCCCTCGGCATCCTCCGGGTGCTCGACGAGTACGGCGAGATCCGGCAGGAGCCCCTCGCCCGGGCCTTCGCGCTCGGCTACGACGCCGACCCCGCCCGGGGATACGGCCACGGCATGCACCAGTTGCTGCCCCTGCTGCTCCAGGAGCCGCACCGCTGGGGGGAGTTGGCGCGGGAGCTGTTCGACGGCGAAGGCAGCCTCGGCAACGGAGCCGCGATGCGCGCCGCCCCGCTGGGCGCGTGGTTCCACGACGACCTCGCCCGGGTCGTGACCCAGGCGACCTTGTCCGCCGAGGTCACCCACGCCCACCCGGAGGGCATCGCCGGCGCGGTCGCCGTGGCCGTCGCCGCCGCGCTCTCCGCCCGGCGGGAGCTGACCCTGGAGGCCGTGGCGGCACGGACCCCCGACAGCGCCGTACGGGAAGGGCTCGTGCGGGCCGCGGACGTGCCGTTCGGCACCGAGCCCTGGCGGGCCTCCGACCTCCTCGGCAACGGTCGGCGCATCCGCGCCGACGACACCGTGCCCTTCGCCGTCTGGACGGCCGCCCGGCATCCGGACGACCTGGCCTCCGCCCTGTGGTCCACCGCCGAGGGCTTCGGCGACGTCGACACCACCTGCGCCATCACCGGTGGCGTCGTCGCCGCCCGGACGGGGCTCGACGGCGTACCGGAGGACTGGCTGCGGCGCCGCGAGCCCCTGCCCGGAGCCGGGTTCTAGACCGAACAGCCCAGCCCTTCAGGGATGTTGACCGGCCCCACCGGCCCCGCCCCCTGCGCCGGGAACGACGTCCTCAACGTGAACGCGTATGGCGTCGCACCATGCGCCCGCAGATGCAGGAGCCGTTCCTCGGCCTCCGCCACCGTGGGCCGGTGGCCCGCCGGGACCCACCACAGGACAGTCATCGCCTCCCGCACCCGCTCGAACCACTCGCGGCGGCGGGCCAGCAACTCCCGGTGCCGGCCTTGGTACATGAACGCGGTCAGGGTGTCCGTGTCGCGCCACACCGACATGTTGATGATCAGCCAGTCGTCGCCGAGGACGGGGACGTCGGTCGCGTTGCCGGTGTCGGACTGGAGGCGCCACACGAAGCCCTCGGCCGCGTCGGCGGCGGCGTTCACCGGGTCGAGGGCGTCCACGAAGTCCTTGAACTCCGGGGAATCCAGGGGGAACGCGAGGCGGCCGATGTTGGCCTGGGCGAGTTCGTACGCGGGTGACGTTAAGGGATCAGTCATGACCGAACGTTAGGTCGGGGCGGGCGTCTCCCGGTACCCCCGTCTCACGACCCGAGCACCGCCTGCATCACCGCCTTCGCGATCGGCGCCGCGTCCCCGCCGCCGCTGATATCGGACCGGTCCGCCGACGCGTCCTCCACCACCACCGCGACCGCCACCTTCGGTTCGATGTCCCGCTCGCCCTGTGCCCAGGACACGAACCAGGCATACGGCGTACCGGAGTTGCCGATGCCGTGCTGCGCGGTGCCGGTCTTGCCGCCGACGGTCGCGCCGGGGATCGCCGCGTTCGTGCCGGTGCCTTCGGTGACCACGTCCTCCATAAGTTCCTTCATCTGTACGGCGGTTGCGGGGTGCATCGCCTGACGGACGGGGCGCGAGCCGTTCGTCGACACCGTCTCGCCGCCCCGCCGTGTCGTCCGCTCCACCAGGTACGGCTCCCGCACCTGCCCGCCGTTCGCGACCGCCGCCGCGACCATCGCCATCTGCAACGGCGTGGCCCGCGTGTTGTACTGCCCGATCGACGACAGCGCCAACTGGGCTTTGTCCAGGGTCGTGTCGAAGGTGCTGGGGGAGACCGAGAAGGGGATCCGCGCGTCGATGTCGTTGAAGCCGAAGGCCTCCGCAGTGGTGCTCATGTTCCGCACGCCGACATCCACACCCAGCTTCGCGAACACCGTGTTGCAGGACCACTCGAAGGCGGACCGCAGCGGCGCGTCCACACACCCGTCGCCCTCGTTCGTGAGGGTCGTCGTCGTGCCGGGAAGCGTGTACGGGTCGGGGGAGTTGGTCGCCGCGTCCAGGTCCGTCACCACGCCCGCGTCCAGCGCCGCCGCCGCGGTGACCACCTTGAACGTCGAACCCGGCGGGTAGGTCTGCCGTACCGCACGGTTGAGCATCGGCTTGTTCGGGTCGGCGTTCAGACGGGCCCAACTGCGGTTCGCGGAACGGCCGTTGCCCGACAGGGTGCCGGGGTCGTAGGACGGGGTGGAGACCAGGGCGAGGATGCGGCCGGTGGAGGGTTCGATCGCGGCGACCGCGCCCGTGCGGGTGCCGAGTCCGGCGTAAGCGGCCTGCTGTGCGGCCGGGTTGAGGGTGGTGACGACGTTGCCGCCGGGGTTCTGGGCGCGGGTGAGGTCGTTCCACAGGGGGAACGGTGAGAGCATCGAATCGGTGCCGGAGAGGATGCCGTCCTCGGAGTGCTCCAGGAACGTCGTGCCGTACTCCTGTGAGGCGAAGCCGGTGACCGGTGCGTACAAGGGGCCGTTCCTGTACGTCCGTTCGTAGCGGAGCTGCTCGCCGGAGTCGCGGGAGCCGGTGATCGGCTTGCCGCCGACGAGGATGCGGCCCCTCGGCTGGTCGTAACGGGCGATCGTGTGGCGGCGGTTGGCGACGTTGCCGTCGTAGGAGCGGGACTGGAAGACCTGGACGCGGGTGGCGTTCACCAGCAGGGCCAGCAGGAGCAGGGTGCAGAAGGCCGCGGCGAGGCGGATGTGGCGGGTCATGGAGTCGGTCACGCGGCCACCTCGATGTCGTACTGACGGCGGGACGAGTCGCTCAGCCGGATCAGCAGGGCCACGATCGCCCAGTTGGTGACGACCGAGGAGCCGCCCTGGGCGAGGAACGGCATCGCCATGCCGGTCAGCGGGATCAGGCCCGTCACCCCGCCCGCGATCACGAACACCTGGAGCGCGACGATCGAGGCGAGCCCGACCGCGAGCAGCCGGCCGAAGGGGTCGCGCAGCGCCAGGCCCGCCCGGTAGCCGCGCTCCACGAGAAGGCCGTAGAGGATGAAGATCGCGGAGAGGCCGGACAGGCCCAGTTCCTCGCCGGCCGTGGCCAGGAGGAAGTCCGACTTGGCGGCGAAGCCGATGAGGATCGAGTGGCCGAGGCCGAGGCCCGTGCCGAGCATGCCGCCGGCCGCGAACGCGAAGAGGGACTGCGCGAGTTGGTTCGGGCCGTGGCCCGCGTCGATCGACGCGAAGGGGTGCAGCCAGTCCTGGACCCGGCTGTGCACGTGCGGTTCGAGCCGGCCGACCGCGACCGCGCCCAGCACCGCCAGCAGCAGGCCGACCGCGATCCAGCCGGTGCGGCCGGTGGCGACGTAGAGGAGGGTCACGAACAGGCCGAAGAAGAGGAGCGAGGTGCCGAGGTCGCGTTCCAGGATCAGGACGCCGACGCTCAGCAGCCAGATCGCGACGATCGGGCCCAGCACGCGGCCGGTGGGGAGCTGGAGGCGCCAGACGCGGCGGCCGGCGTAGGCGAGCGCGTTGCGGTTGGCCGCGAGGTACGCGGCGAAGAAGACCGCCAGCAGCACCTTCGCGAACTCGCCCGGCTGGATGGAGAATCCGGCGATCCGGATCCAGATCCGGGCCCCGTTCACGGCGGGGAAGAGGACCGGGAGGGTGAGGAGGACGAGGGCGGCGGCCACGCAGACGTAGGCGTAGCGCTGGAGCACGCGGTGATCGCGGAGAGCCAGCACTACGACGATGAAGAGCCCCACGCCCAGCGTCGACCACACGAGTTGGGTGGGAGCCGCCCGGTCGCCCGGGGTCTCCAGGTCGAGCCGGTAGATGAGGACGAGCCCCAGGCCGTTGAGGAGGACCCCGATCGGGAGGAGGAGCGGGTCGGCGTACGGGGCCCGCAGCCGTACCGCGATGTGCGCGAGCAGGGCGAGCACGCCGAGCCCGGCGCCGTAGCCGGCGGCGCCGGGCGGGACCGTGCCGCTCTTGGCGAGACCGACAGCGCAGTAGCCGTACACCGAGAGGAGTACGGCTACGACGATGAGGGTGAGTTCGATGCCACGGCGCCGGGGGAGGCGTACAGCGGGTGTGGGAAGGTCCGCTGTGACGGTGGTTCCGGCGTTGGTCATGTCCGGAACTTACCCAAATGGGACATGTTGTGTGCCTTGGGTGGCGTGTGTGTCTCGTCCGTCAGCACCAGCGGGGCGCGGGCCCGATGTTGTCGATGTAGCGCGCCGAGCCCCAGGCCCAGGTGCCGTCCGTGAGGAGGTACCAGAGCGGGTTGCCCTGGACGTTCGAGCCGCCGGTCTTGCAGAAGATGGAGACGTGCTCGCCGCGGTAGGCGTACCGGATGATCCTGCTGCCGCGGTCCGGGCGGGAACGCAGGGCGAGTTGGCCGGCCGTGACGACACCCCGGTACAGGCGCGGGTTGTCGTGGTCGCCGTGGTCGCCCTGGTGGTCGTGGTCACCGCGGCCGCCGAAGTCGTCGTCACCCTGCTGGTTCCACCCACCGTCGTCCTGACGGCTGACGCCCGGGTCTTCGTCGCCCCATTCGTCGTCGGCCACGGCGGGAGTGACGGCGGCGGCGGTGACCAGCGCACCGGCGGCGACCGCTATACCGAGCCGGCGGAGGGAGAGGCTGAGGGACATGGGGGTACCTCCAGGGATGGGGCGAAGCTGACTAATCGCCACATTAGGAGGAGGTGAGGTCCCTCGCTCGTCACACTGGTCCACATGAGCGCGCCCCAAAGGGGCGCGGGGAACTGCGCGACCAGCCACATACGGCCGGCAGCCAACGAATCACCTGCAGTCCCGAGCTCTCCACTTATCCGAGGGTCAACGTCGCAAGCGCCCCGCCCCCATCACCGGCGTCCACGTTGCTGAACTCCAACCGCGCCCCCAACACCTCCGCCTGCCCCAACGCGATGGTCAACCCCAACCCATGCCCCGTAGCCCCACCCTCCGTACGGAACCGCTGCGGCCCATGCTCCACGAGGTACTCCGGATACCCGTCCCCGTGATCCCGCACAGCCACCACCGCCCCGTCCACGGTCACGACAACCGGCCCCCGCCCATGCCGATACGCGTTGGCGACAAGATTCCCCAGCACCCGTTCCAGCCGCCGCCGATCCGTCTCCACCCACTCGTCCCGTACGACGACGACCTCCGCGTCCGCCCCCGACGCCCGCACGACCCGCTCGGCCACCGCCCCCAACCGCTCGGCGTCCAACTCCACCTTCTCCCGCCGCGTATCGAGCCGGGAGATCTCCAACAGGTCCTCCGTGAGCGTGCGCAACGCGGCGACCCGATCCCGCACCAGCTCCGTCGGCCGCCCCGGAGGCAACAACTCGGCCGCCGCGTGCAACCCGGTCAACGGCGTGCGCAACTCGTGCGCGACATCCGCCGTGAACCGCTGCTCGCTCAGCAGCTTCCCCTGCAACGACGAGGCCATCGTGTCCAGCGCGGCGGCCACCGCGGCCACCTCGTCCTGAGGCAGGTTCGCGTCCTTGGTCCGCGGATCGTCGACCCGCGCGTCCAGATCACCCGCACTGATCCGCCGGGCCACCTGCGCCGTCCCGTGCAACCGCCGCGTCACCCGGGTCACCGCGAACGCGCCGACCAGCAGCGTCGCCCCGATCGCCAGCGCCGAGGACCAGACGATCGCCTGGTCGAGTCCGGCGATGGTGTCGGCACCCTGCGAGTAGTCGACCGCGACGGCCAGCACCCGGTCGCCCGAGGCCGGTCCCGCCGCCCACATCGTCGGGTGCCCCCGGCGTTTGCCGACCATCGTGCCGCGCTCCCCGGCCGCCGCCAACTCCCTTAGCGGCAAGGGCATTTCCTCGGGATCGACGCCGGCGCCGTGCACGAGGGAGTCTCCGGCCTCGTACTGACTCGTCGCCTCCTTCAGCCGCGACAGCGCGAGGTCGCGGGCCTGGCCCACGGTCCGGTCGGTCACCGAGACGTGCACGAGTACGCCGAGCAGGGCGGCCAGCGCGCAGCACATCACGGTGATGAACACGGCGGCCTTGAAGGCGAGGGTCCCGGCCCACCGGGGCAGCGCGAGCCGCATCACGGGGTCGCCGAGGGGGGCGTAGGAGAGGCGGGGGAGCCGGGCGGCGCGGGGGTCGCCCGGCGGACCCCGTGCTTGCGGCTGCCCGTGCGGAGGAACTCGTCGTGGGTCAGCAGCATCGCCTTCTGGTCCGCGTCCCAGGTCCACTGCACGCGGTACTCGTACCCCGCGAGCTCCGAAGGCGACCGGATGATCACCGAATGCCCGGCCAGTTCGACCCCGCTCACGGCGTCGTCGTTGGCCATGACCTGCACGAGCCGGTGCTTCTCGACGGTGTAGACGCGCACGGCGGTCATCTTGGTGGGCAGCAGCCGGAACCCGAGCGTCAGGTCGTCGCGCCCGTCGCCGGTGAGGTCGCGGTAGTAGGGCTTGAGAACGGGACAGGCGCTACGGTCAGTCCCCGCGTCCGTGCAGTCGGAGATCTTTTCCGCGGTCCCCCGGTACGGCGCTTGGGAGCCGTCGTAGTCACTCGGGTGCGCGGCGATCTCGGCACGCACGACGGCGATCGGGTCCACCTTGCGGATGTCGTCGCCGGGGACGGTGACGCCCTTCACCGTCTCCGTGTCCGCCTCGTCGAAGTCGTAGGCGGGGGAGGCGGCGGGCGACAGATTCGGCCAGAGCTTGGCCGGGCTGGTCGCGGTCGGGGTCGCCCCCGCGCCCCGCAGCGCGCCGGTGTCGCCGCAGGCCACCGCGGTCGCGAGGAGCAGGGCGACGGCGGCGGTGGTGCGGGCGGCGCGCACGGGACGACCGGGGCGGCTGGGGGGCACTGCTCTCCTGCGGGGCGCGAGTGTGGGACCCGTACACCCTATTCGTAGGGAAGTCCTTTTTGTTCATATGTGCGGTTGGGTTGAGGGAACGATTACTCGGCTACGCGGCTACTCGGCCAGTTCCTCCAGCAGCCTGGCCGTGGACAGTCCCGTCCGCAGGTACTCGACGAACAGGTCGTTGTGGAGTGCCCACGGGGACCGGCGGGCGCGGATCAGTCGTATCGCCTCGTCGGTGGAGTACCCGCGGCGGACCAGCGCGTGGGCGACGACCAGCCCCGACCTGTTGTAACCGTGATAGCAGCGGACGAGAACCTTCCGCCCCTCGTCCAGCGCGTCGCACGCGGCGACGGCCAGCCGCATCACGCCGGCCAGCTGCGTCCCGTCCAGCGGCCCGTCCGGAATCGGCCACACATGGTGCTCGACACCGGAGTCGGGCCCGTGCCCGGGCAGCCGCAGCAGCGTCTGTACGAGATCGAACTCGTCCCGCACCACCGCGAACTCCCGTTGCCCCGACCGCCCCCGGAACTCGTGCCCGCCCATCCACAGACCGGGCGTGATCTCGCTCCACGGACTGTCCGGAGCGGGTACGTCGGGTTGCTTCCTGCGCGTCCGCAACGGCGCCTCCCCAAGCCCCAGCGACTGACCCAAAGGTAACCGGGTTCTTGCCCCTTGAGCACCCCGCCTGTTCCCATGGTCGAGGGGTGATGGTGCATGAACGGACTGCGCGTCATACCGACCTGGCGCCATGGTCAGGAACGGCTGTACGTCTGTCACACCGACGGAAGGAACGTCGCCTGGTACGACAGGGAGGCGGCCCGGATCAACCTGCTGAGCGAGGACCGCAGAGAGGACGTCCTGCACGCCCTCGGCCCCTTCCTCACCGGCCCGGTCACGGTGGGCCCGCCCCCGGTGCCGACCCCCGCGGAACTGGCCCGCCTGACCCTCCACCCCGACGACGACCTGGCCCCCAACCGCCCCGGCGAGGCGCTCCACGTGGCCCTGGACCGCGACCCGGGCCCGCAACACCGCCTCCGTCCCGACCCCCGCCGCCGAGCCCTGACCGCGGAACAGGCAGTGGGCGAAGCCCTGGACGCCCTGGACGGCGCGGGCTGGCACGCCCTCCACTCGATCCCCCTCCCCGGCGGCGACCGCCTCCACCACCTGCTGATCGGCCCCGGCGGCCTCTTCGCCCTGCACACGCTCTACGCCCGCAAACAACGCGTCCAGATCACCGACCCCATGGTCGCCCTGGGCCGCCGGGACCCTCTCCCCCTACTCCGCCGAGCACGCTCCGACGCGGCCCGGGCGTCGTACGCACTGACCGCCGAGGTCCACCCGGTCCTGGCCCTGTCCGGCCCGGCGGACGTCAGCGCGACGACACCGCTGCGCGAGGTCCGCGTACTCCAGGACACGGAGCTGTCCGGACTGGCAAGAACGGGTGGGGTGTTGAAGCCGGCGGATGTGGAGGCGCTGCACGCGATGGCGAGGGACCGGCATACGTGGGGAAGGGTGTGAGGCTTGCTTCTCCGGTACGGGTGCGCTTCGGGGCGATTTCGTCGCGTGTGTTTCAAGTGAACGTTGGGCCGCCCGCTTCTTGGCCAGTGTCGGGCTTCCGCGGCCCGAGTAAAGGGCGCTCCGCTGCGCTACGCGTCGGCTCCGCCGATTCCGCTTCGCTCCACCCTTGACACGGTCCGCTCCAGCCCGTTTCAGAAGCGAGCGAGCGGCCCGGAGGAACGGGTGGCCAGGCAGACATCCCCCTGCCTGAACTGTGTTGCCGGCCGGTGTGGAGGGGCCGCGTCCGCGTCTCGCCAGCACGCCGGGTGGGCTTAGCGGCTATCTGCCGGTGGGGACTTCCCAGTGGGGACTTCCTGGGCGGTGAGGCTCGGGCGGTGCCCCGGGCGGCGGCCCCCCGTTTGCCGATCGGTCGGCCCTCCCCGGACACCTGGTCCGCAGAAGTGTGACAGTCGAAGCGGAAGTGTCACACTTCCCAGCCCCACCCACCCCCGGCCCTCGACTCCGCCCCTCTGGAAGCCGGGGTCTTTTCTAACCGGTCAAAGGTTGTGAGGGTGGTTAGATTTGCCCCCGGCTTCCAGCAACCACCCACCGGGGGTTGGCCGCTGAGCCGAGGCGGCGTGCTGGCGAGACGGCAGCGCGTCCCTCCATACCGGCCGGCAACACAGTTCAGACAAGGGGATTCCTACCTGGCCACCCATCCCTCCGGGCCGCTCGCTCGCTTCTGAAACGGGCTGGAGCGGCCCTAGGTTCTGTCCGGCGGATCATGGTCGGAGCCATAGCCTGATGGCTGCGGTGGTGACGGTGCCGTGGAAGACGTAGGCCCTCTTGTCGTAACGGGTGGCGACAGCGCGGGAGTTCTTGAGCCGGTTGATGGTCCGTTCGATCTCGTTGCGGCGTTTGTAGGTCTCGCTGTCGAAGCCGGCGGGTCGGCCGCCCTTGCTGCCGCGTCGTTTGCGGTGGGCCCGCTGGTCCTTCGGCTCCGGGATCGTGTGCTTGATCCGGCGTCTTCGCAGGTGGCGGCGGTTTCGGCGTGAGCTGTATGCCTTGTCGCCGCTGAGGTGGTCGGGCCGTGTGCGTGGGCGTCCGCGCTGGCGGCGGGGAACGCGGATGCGGTCGAGGACCTCGATCATCTGTGGGGCGTCACCGCACTGACCGGGGGTGACGAGCAGAGCCATGGGGCGGCATCCGCCTTCGCCTGCGAGGTGGATCTTGCATGTCAGACCGCCCCGGGACCGTCCGAGTCCCTCGTCGGGGCGGTGGTTTCGGGGCGTCGTCCTTTTTTCGGGACGCGCGGCTTCCTCTTGCGGGCACCGGCCGCGTGCTGATGAGCACGGCAGGACGTCGAGTCCACGCCGACCATGCTCCAGTCGATCCGGCCGGCCAGGTCGGCGTCCGCCTGGACGGCGGTGAGGATCCGGTCCCACGTGCCGTCCGCCGACCACCGCCGGTGACGTTCGTACACGGTCTTCCAACTGCCGAAACGCTCGGGCAGGTCACGCCACGGTATGCCGGTGCGGACCCGGAACAGGATCCCGTTGATCACCGTGCGGTGGTCGTTCCACCGGCCACCGCGCTGCCCTGAAGAAGGCAGATGCGGCTCCAACCGCACCCACTCCGCGCTCGTCAGATCACCCCGCCCCATGCCGAGAACAACGAGCCAGTCACCCGACAGTCACATGATCCGCTGGACAGAACCTAGTCAAGGGTGGCCCGCAGGGCCATCGCCGCAGGCGACGCGTAGCGCAGCGGAGCGCCCTTTACTCGGGCCGCGGAAGCCCGACACTGGCCAAGAAGCGAGTGGCCCAACGTTCACTTGAAGAAGGCCCGGCATATCCCCACGCATCCCCGCGTCAAGGCAGACCCCCCGCTAGTCCGGCGTCGAGCAACGGTTCCAGCAGATCCCCGTACTCAAGCAGCCGTACCTCCAACTCCCCAGCCCTGAAAGCAAGTTGATCCGGGTCCCCGCACGCAGACACCTCCTCCCACGTCACCGGCGCCGACACACACTCCACCGCCCGAGCCCGCAACGTATAGGGCGCGGCCGTAGTCTTCCGCGCAGCGTTCTGACTCCAGTCGACGAACACCTTCCCCACCCGCAGACTCCGCGTCATCCGATGCACGACAAGCCGAGGCAGAGCAGCCTCCGCCTCCACGGCCAAAGCCTTCGCGTACGAGACGACCCGCTCCGAAGACACCGGCGCCACCCCCGCCAACAGATGCAACCCCTTCGCCCCGGACGTCTTCACGTACGCGGTGATCCCATCCACAGCCAGCCGCTCCCGCAGCCACACCGCAACCTCACAACACTCCACGACGGTCGCAGGCGCCCCCGGATCGAGATCGAAGACAAGCCGGTCGGCAAGACCCGGCGCCCCGATCACCCACTGCGGCGTATGAAACTCGGTGACAAGATTCGCCGCCCACATCAGGGACGCCAGATCCTGCACCAGCACCATCCGCGCCGGCCCCTCCGACCGGGGCACTTCCGCGGTGGTGACCCAGTCGGGCGTACCGGGAGGCACGTTCTTGGTGAAGAACACCTGGCCCTCGGGTCCGTCCGGATACCGCAGAAAGGACACCGGCCGGTCACGCAGATGGGGCAGCAGAACCTCGGCGGTGGTCGCGTAGTAGTGCAGGACCTCGCCCTTGGTGAACCCGGTCGCCGGGTACAGCACCTTGTCCAGGTTGCTGAGCGCGACCCTTCGCCCCTCCACCTCGGTGATCGGCGTCATACGATGAGAATCCCACGAAAACATGATGAACCGGACGCGAGCCGAAATCGGAAGGCGGGTGCGGCAGGTGCGATCCATATGGAACGGCGCCATCTCCTTCGGCCTGGTCAGCATCCCGATCAAGCTGGTGAACGCGACCGAGAGCCACTCCATCTCCTTCCGCCAGATCCACACGGAGGACGGCGGCCGCATCCGTTACCGCAAGGTCTGCGAACTGGAGGACCGCGAGGTTGCCCAGGCCGAGATCGGCAAGGCGTACGAGGACGCGGACGGCACGATGATCCCGATCACGGACGAGGATCTGGCCCAGCTGCCGATCCCGACGGCGAAGACGATCGAGATCGTGGCGTTCGTGCCGGCCGACCGGATCGACCCGCTCCAGATGGACGCGGCGTACTACCTCTCCGCGAACGGCGTCCCCGCGGCCAAGCCGTACACCCTGCTGCGCGAGGCGCTGAAGCGCAGCCAGAAGGTGGCCATCGCGAAGTACGCGCTACGGGGCCGCGAACGCCTCGGCATGCTGCGCGTGGTCGACGACGTGATCGCCATGCACGGCCTGCTCTGGCCGGACGAGATCCGCGTCCCCGAGGGCGTAGCCCCCGACACGAACGTCACCGTCCGCGACAAGGAACTCGACCTGGCGGACGCCCTGATGGACACGCTGGGCGAGGTCGACCTCGCCGACCTCCACGACGACTACCGCGAGGCGGTCGAGGAGATGATCACCGCGAAGGCCTCCGGAGAGCAGCCCGCGACGCCCCCGTCCCCGGCCCCCGGAGCCAAGGTCCTGGATCTGATGGCGGCCCTGGAGAAGAGCGTCCGAGAGGCAAAGGAGTCGCGGGGCGAGCAACCGGAAGCCAAGGAAACGGAAACAAAGGCCGAGGTCAGACGCATCTCCCCCCGAGCGACCCCCAAACAGACCCCCGGCAAGAAGTCGACCTCCACGGCAACAAAGAAGACGACGACGAAGAAGGCCCAGTCACGGTCCCAGTCCGCGACGTCGGCGAAGAAGTCGACGCGGACGACCAAGAAGACAACGGCGACCGCGAAGAAGACCCCGGCAAAGAAGGCAACTCCCCGCAAGCGCACGGCTTGAGCCGGAGCCCCCCCCGGCCGCTCACCGCGCGGCGCTACCCGACCCGCCGAAGCGCCAACACCGCGTTGTGCCCCCCGAACCCGAACGAATTGCTCAACGCGAGATCCCCACCCCCGGGCAACTCCCGCGCCACCCCCGTCACCACATCAAGCCCGATCGAGTCATCCAGCTCACCCGCCACCCCCACGGTCGCCGGCACCACCCCGTGATGCAACGACAGCACCGTCACCACAGCCTCCACCCCACCCGCAGCCCCCTGCAGATGCCCGAGATGCCCCTTGACCGCCGTGACAGGAACGTTTCTGCGGCCGAACACCGCCCGCAACGCCCCCGCCTCGGCAAGATCCCCCTCCACCGTCGCCGTCGCATGCGCGTTCACATGGACGACGTCCACGACATGCCCGCCCGCGTCCCGCACGGCCCGCCGCACGGCGAGCGCGACCCCGGCGCCCGACGGATCCGGCGCCGCCATGTGGTGCGCGTCGGCGGACAGTCCCCACCCGGCCGCCTCGCAGTAGATCCGCGCCCCACGCGCGCGGGCGTGCTCCTCGGCCTCCAGGACGAGCACCCCCGCCCCCTCCCCGTTCACGAACCCGTCCCGGTCCCTGCCGAACGGCCGTGACGGCGACGACCCGTCCGCCAACCCCCGCGTGGACAACGCCCGCATCGCCGCGAACGACGCCATGATCGCCGGCGTGACGACCGCCTCGGCCCCGCCCGCGAGGGCGATGTCGACACGGCCGTACCGTATGCGGTCGATGGCTGCCCCGATCGCCTCCGTGCCGGAGGCACACGCCGCGGTCACCGTGCGGGCCTCGCCGGTGATGTGCAGGTCGAGGGAGACCTGGGACGCGGCCTGCGACGGAACCGTCATGGGCGTGGTGAGCGGTGAGACGCCGCGCGGCCCCTTGTCCCGCAGCTTGCGGTCGCCGCCGACGAGCACGGACGCGTCCCCGAGGATCGCCCCGAGGCTGACCCCGACCCGTTCGGGATCGAGCCCGCTCTCCCGCGTGCCGCCCGCCACGAACCCGGCGTCACCCCACGCCTCCCGCGCGGCCAGCACCGCGAACTGCGCGGACCGGTTCATCCGCCGCGCCGCCTGCCGCGGCAGCAGCTCCGCCGGATCGACGGGCACGGTCCCGGCCACCCGCACCGGCAGTTCCGCGAACTCCTCCCCGTCCAGTTCCCGAATCCCGTGCCGCCCGTCGAGCAGCCCGCGCCACAACTCGTCGACCCCGACCCCCAGCGGCGTCACGGCCCCCAGCCCGGTGACCACGACCCGCCGCGGCCCACCCGCGGCCGCCACCCGCTCCGGCCGCGGATGATGCCGTACGACGAACTCGCCACCGCCCCCCGCCACCGGAGCCGCACCCCACCCCCGAACCTCCGTATGGTCAGCACGTCATCCCCCGACCCCCCGTCCAGATCCCGGTGCCACACCCCCCACCGCCGCACGTACGACACCTCGTCCGCCCCCGGATCCACCACCCGCAGCGAACCCACCCGGTCGCCCTCCCGGAACTCGACGACGGCGAGGTCGTCGGAGACGAGTCGCGGCACCGCCCCGACATCCAGTCGACGGCACCCGCTGATCACCCGGCGGTCGCGGCCGAGCACCTCGTCGTGATCCGTGCCGCCGAGCGGTGGCCGCAGGGAGACGCGGATCGTCTCGGGGGTCTCGGGGAGGGTGTGGGTGACGACGTACCAGCAGGCGCGTTCGGCGTCGGCCGGGGTCAGGGCGATCAGATCGCCCGGGATGACTTCGGCGGCGGTCACCGGGTGGGGAGCGAAGGGAACTTGCGATGAATCGGATGAATTGGACATATCTCGCACACTTCCTGGGGACTGAACGGACTTATGCCCTACGGCAAACCATCCCGAGTGAAATGGACGAAACCGGAAAAAGCTACGGTTGAAAGATGAACCTGTTGCGCCCCGAGGGCTCTCAAGGTCCGCCGAAACAGGGCGAGTTGCCCCAGTTGATCACTGCGAATATGTGTGGAACATCACTTTCGCGGCCGTCGCGCCCGCCCCCGCGCTCACTTGTTCCCTGGATTTAACGTGAGGCCCTCTGGCAACTCCCTTTCTACGCGCGTAACTTGAGCCGACTCCCCACAGGCACCCGGTATCGGCAGCTACACGAAGTACGAGGAGACCGCCAGCGTGTCCAGACCTGAAGGGCGCAGACCCCGCGCCCGCCGCACCGCCCAAGCGATCGTCTCGGTGGGCGCGGCGGGAGCGTTCGCCTTCACCGCCCTGCCCACCGCGTCCGCAACTCCCTCCGCATCGGCGGTGATTGCCGAGGTGTACGGCGGCGGGGGCAACTCGGGAGCCACCCTGACCCGGGACTTCGTCGAACTCGGCAACGCCGGTTCGGCGGCCTACGACCTGTCGGGCTACAGCGTCCAGTACCTGCCCGGTACGCCGTCCTCCGGCTCCACTTGGCAGGTCACCGCCCTCACCGGCGCGATCGCCCCCGGCGCCCGCTACCTCGTCGGCGAGGGCACCGGCAGCGGCGGCACGACCGCGCTGCCCACCACCGACGCCACCGGCTCGATCGCGATGAGCGCCACCTCCGGCACGATCGCCCTGGTCTCCGGCACCACCGCGCTGACCTGCAAGACCGCCGCGGACTGCGCGGCCGACCCGAGCATCGTCGACCTCACGGGCTACGGCACCGCGGTCGTCCGCGAGGGCAGCGGCCCGGCCACCGGCGCCTCCAACACGGCCGCGGTCGCCCGCGCCGACTCGCTCGCCGACACCGACGACAACGCGGCCGACTTCACCGCCGGCACCCCGACACCGGTCAACTCGGCGGGCCAGACGCCCGGTTCGGGGGACGGCGGCGGTGACGGCGGTGACGGCGGTTCTCCGACCGACCCCGGCACGGTCCGCGTCCACGACGTCCAGGGCACGACCCGCCTCTCGCCGTACTCCGGCCAGACGGTCACCCGTGTCCCCGGCATCGTCACCGGCGTCCGCTCCACCGGCTCCCTCGGCTACTGGATCCAGGACCCGACCCCTGACACCGACCCGCGCACCAGCGAGGCGGTCTTCGTCTACACCGGCTCCACCAGGCCGACCGTGGCGGTGGGCGATTCGGTCCTGGTCACCGGCAAGGTCAGCGAGTACTACCCGAGCAGCACCAGCCAGTCGAACACCGAGATCGGCGGCCCGACCACCACGGTCCTCTCCAGCGGCAACGCCCTGCCGGACGCCGTGACACTGGACGCGACCTCGGTCCCCGACGCCTACGTCCCGACCGCGTCCGGCGGCAGCATCGAGTCCCTCCCGCTCCAACCCACCGTCTACGCCCAGGACTTCTACGAGTCCCTGGAGGGCATGCGGGTCACCTTCGCCGACGCGAGGGTGGTCGGCGCTTCGGACGCCTACGGCGAACTGTGGGTCACGGTCAAGCCGAACGAGAACGCCACGGCACGCGGCGGCACCCTGTACTCGTCGTACGACCAGCCCAACACGGGCCGTATAGAGGTGATGTCACTCGACACCACCTCAACCTTCCCCGCGGCCAACGTAGGTGACGAACTCTCAGGTACGACCACGGGCCCCCTCGACTACTCCACCTACGGCGGCTACAACGTCCAGGCCACCCAGCTCGGCACGCTCGTCGACAACGGCCTGAAGCAGGAAGTGACCCGGCGTCAGAAGAAGGACGAGCTCGCGGTCGCCACGTACAACGTGGAGAACCTGGACGCGCTCGACACCCAGGAGAAGTTCGACCGGCTCGCCGAGGGCGTCGCGGTCAACCTCAACTCGCCCGACATCGTGGCCCTGGAGGAGATCCAGGACGACAACGGCGCGACGAACGACGGCACAGTGACGGCCGAGGGCACCCTGAAGCGCTTCACGGACGCGGTCCGCGCGGCCGGCGGCCCGGTGTACAAGTGGCGTTACATCTCGCCGACGAACAACGCGGACGGCGGCGAGCCCGGCGGCAACATCCGCCAAGTCTTCCTCTTCAACCCGAAGCGGGTCTCCTTCACGGACCACAAGGGCGGCGACGCCACGACCGCCACGAGCGTGGTGAAGACCCGCAAGGGCGTCGAACTCACCTACTCCCCGGGCCGGATCGACCCGACCAACGCGGCCTGGGAGGACAGCCGCAAGCCCCTGGTCGGCGAGTTCACCTTCCAGGGCGAGCAGGTCTTCGTGATCGCCAACCACTTCATCTCCAAGGGCGGCGACCAGCCGATCCACGGCCGCTACCAGCCCCCGGCCCGCAGCTCGGAAACCCAGCGCGCGGCCCAGGCGGCAGAGGTCAACACCTTCGTCAAGTCCCTCCTCGCAGCCGACAAGAACGCCAAGGCGGTAGTCCTCGGCGACCTGAACGACTACGAGTTCTCCCAGACGGTGACCACCCTGACGGCCGACAAGGTCCTCAAGCCCCTGATCACCACCCTCCCCGCCGCCGAGCGCTACACCTACGTCTACGACGGCAACTCCCAAACCCTGGACCACATCCTCACCAGCCCCGCGGTGACGTCCTTCAACTACGACGTAGTCCACATCAACGCCGAGTTCGCCGACCAGGCAAGCGACCACGACCCCCAGATAGTCCGCATCGACCTCGCGAAGTGCCGTAGGCACTAAGGCCGTTGACCCCCGACGGGGCGGACCGGCGCAAGCCGTCCCGCCCCGTCACTCTGACCGGTACCGGCCAGCGCAACCCCCTTAAGGGGCGCGGGGAACTGCGCGACCAGCCCCAACGCACCCGCACTCGCAAGACAACACAAGCCACTCAGACGCCAAGGCGCACAACCGGCTCCACCACACTCCGCCCCGCCACCATGACCAGCCCCACCCCCACCGCAAGCCCCACCGCAGGCACCACCGGAAACCGCCCGCCATAGGCGAACCCATGCCCGGCAAACCAGATCAGCGCACTCACACTCGCCGCCACCCCGCCCCACAACGCCCAAGCCCGACGCGGGACATCACCGGGCCGCGCCCGCTCGTACACCACGGAGAGCCCCCGCTCCAACGGCCCCAGCACCCCTACAACCCCCACCAGCAAAACCCCGAGCACAACCACCCACGGCACCCGCAGCACCCACCAACTCCCCGACCCATAGGCCGGTTCGGGAGCAAGCCCGGTGAGATAGAAGGCCGCGGCAACAATCAGCACCGGCAACATGTGCCACAGGTAGAGCGTCATACTCGCGCCACCCAACGGCCGTACCACGCGCCAGAGTCGCTCCCCCTCCAACAGCCGCCGCAACACCGGCGCAAGCAACAGCGCCACCCCCACCTGCCCAACCGCCCAGGCCAGCATCGCGGCGGACGGCGGATTGGTGTTGCTCGGACTCTGCCCGGTCACCAGGATCAGACTCACCGGAAACGGCCCGAACGCGACCAGCACGGCGAAGACAGCGGCACCACCCACGGCCATGCAGACAGACAGGCCGGACCGTTCGACAAGCAGCATGTCCCGCCAGCAGAAGCCCAGTTGATAGGCGACACCCCACACGAGCACGTAGTTGAGCAGCCCTACAACAGGCGCGTGCACCGCGACCACCACCGCATCTGCGCCGACCGCGACCACCCCCATCACCACCGGCACCCGCAACCCCCACTGCCGATGTGCCGCGTACAGCACGGGAGTTGCCGCACTGAGCAGCAGATACACCGGCAGGAACCAGAACTGCATCGCCATCGCCCACCCGACAAGCGCGAGGATGCCCGGATCCACCCCGACCGCCGAGCAGATCGCGACAGCGACCAGCACCAGCCCGCTGTACACCCCGGCAGGCAGCAGCAGCCGCAGCGCCCGCTGTCCCACCCAACCGCTCGCCGTACGCCCCTCGTTGAGGGCCCGCGCCCACGAACCGCCGGCCGCATGCCCGCCGGCCAGGAAGAACAGCGGCATGATCTGGAACCCCAGGGTCAGCCACTGGGTCCAGCGCACGGTCGCGAGCAACTCCGGTGCGCTGATCACCCCGTCGGGATCCCGCACCAGCCCGGTGATCAGCCAGTGCCCGAACACCACCAGCACGATCGCCCACGCCCGCAAGAAGTCGACGTAGCGATCCCGGCCCCCGCTCAAGGTCCCCATAAGTCGTCATGGTGCCTCCGACGCAAGGGAGTTGAGGGGGAGCGGCACCGTCCCGCAACCAATCCGTGCCCGTCACGACACCGGTGACAGCTCCCCAAATCCCTTGACCCGCCCTTGCCTTGACTCGCCCCTGTCAACACTGCTTCCCTGAGCCCACACAGCGAATTGGTCTGCACCAATATCGCGCAGGGATTGAATCGATTCACCCCCCGTCCCCCCCGTGGAGGTCGCGCATGCGTACCCGATCGAGATCCCGTTCCCTCTCCCGTTCCCTCACCCGCTCCCTGTCCCGCTCGCTCGTCTCCGCCGCCCTGCTGACCGGAGCCCTCGCGGCGGCCGGCCTCACCACGGCGACCCCCGCGTCGGCGGCATCTTCCCCCAACGCCTGGCCCGCCCACGTCTTCGCCCCGTACTTCGACGCGGGCTCGGGAAACGTTTCCCTCACCGACGTGGCCAACAACTACGGCACCAAGTTCTTCACCGCCGCGTTCGTCGACGGCCCCGGCTGTCAGTGGCAGGTGCCGGGCCAGTCCGCCCTCCAGTCGCAGATCGACGGCATCCGCGGCCTCGGCGGCGATGTCTCCGTGTCCTTCGGCGGCTACACCTCCGACACCGCCCTCACCGAGATCGGCGACTCCTGTTCCAGCCCGGAGGCGGCGGCAGCGCAGATCGAGAACGTCATCACCACCTTCAACCTCTCGCACGTCGACTTCGACATCGAGTCGGCGTCCCTCACCAACTCCTCCGGCATCGACCGCCGCGACAAGGCCCTTGCCCAAGTGCGTACTTGGGCCGCGAACAACGGCCGCGCCCTGTCGATCTCCGTCACCCTCCCCGCCCTCCCCAGCGGCCTGTCCGGCGACGGCGTCAACGTCCTCAACAACGCCCGCTCCAACGGCTTCACCCCGGACGTCGTCAACCTGATGACCATGGACTACGGCTCCTCGGGCACCGACATGGGCAACGCGGCCAACACGTCCGTGGACGCGGCGGCGAGCCAGGTCGCGAGCGCCTTCGGCATCTCCACCTCCGCCGCGTACGCCAAGCTCGGCAACACCCCGATGATCGGCCAGAACGACAGCGCCGGCGAGGTCTTCACCCTCGACAACGCCCGCAGCGTCGAGGCCTTCGACGCCTCACGCGGAATCGCGCTCACGTCGTACTGGTCGCAGAACCGCGACAACGGCGGCTGTGCGGGCTCGACTTCGGCGCAGAGCACCTGCAGCGGCGTCAGCCAGAACTCCGGTGACTTCGCGCGTATCTTCCAGGCGTTCACCTCCGGCAGCAGCAGCGGTGGCGGGGCTACCGGCTCAACTGTCCAGTCCCTGCCCGGGACTTGGGCCCAGTGCGCGAGCGAGAACGGCACCTGCGGGGTCAGCGGCACGACGGCGGTCGCCTACGGCGCGAGCGGCAGGTTCAACTACGCGACGGAGACCGGCTCCACGCCCTGCACCAACGCGGTCTTCGGCGACCCGATCTCCGGCACCGCCAAGTCCTGCTACGGCCAGACCGCCCCGCCCGCGACCAACGTGTGGACCTCCTGCGCCGCCGAGGGCGGCACCTGCGCCTTCTCCGGCGTGATGACGGTGGCCTACGGCGCGGGCAGTTCCTTCAACTACGCGACCCTGCCCGGCGGTACGGCATGCTCCAACGCCGTGTTCGGCGACCCGGCCGCCAACACCGTCAAGTCCTGCTACCTGATCGGCGCACCGCCCTCCTTCGCCACCTGGACCAACTGCGCGGCGGAGGACGGCACTTGCACCTTCTCCGGCACCCACGAGGTGGCGTACGGCGCGGCCGGACGGTACGTGTACCGGTCCGTGTCCGGGTCCACCGGGTGCAGCAACGGGGTCTTCGGCGACCCGGTGTCGGGTACGGCGAAGTCCTGCTACGTGCAGT
This sequence comes from Streptomyces sp. NRRL F-525, assembly GCF_000716605.1. Lineage (GTDB taxonomy): Bacteria > Actinomycetota > Actinomycetes > Streptomycetales > Streptomycetaceae > Streptomyces. The sequence goes on from NZ_JNXE01000013.1 coordinate 196,057, forward strand.
AACTCCTGGGCCGCTTCGGCTCCTTCGGCCCGGCGGATTGAACGATTCAATCCGCCGGCCGAGGGTTCCACCAGGTTTCCCCCTCCGCGCACCGCCGCTCGAACGAGGAGAAGCAGCCTCATGAAACGCACGTTCCGCATCGCGCTCGTCGTCGCGCTGGGCCTGGCGTTCGGCGGCGCGGTATCGCTCGAGTCCCCACCACCCGCGGCCGCCGCCACTGCCTCTGCGGCAGCCGCGGTATCGCTCGAGTCCCCACCACCCGCGGCCGCCGCCACTGCCTCTGCGGCAGCCACCCCGGGCGACCCCTACAACCTCTCCCCGACCTCCCGGACCCTCGCCCCCACCGCCGTCTACGGCACGAGCGGCTCCGTCGGCAACCCGGCGAACGTGCTGTCCCACCAGTCAACTCGCCTGAACGGCAACGGTTCCGCGGTCACCCTGGACTTCGGCAAGGAGGTCGGCGGGATCGTCACCCTGAACTTCGCCGGTGCCAGCGGCGCGGGCCAGAGCGTCGGCCTGGCGTTCAGCGAGTCCTCGCTCTACACCGGCACCAGCAGCGACAACTCGGCCGGCGGCACGGACGGCGCGATCTACGCGACCGTGGGCGGCGCGGGCAGCTGGACCATGCCCACAGACAAACTGCGCGGCGGCTTCCGCTACTTGACCCTGTTCCTCAACTCCGGTGGCTGGGTGGACGTCAACGGCGTCTCCCTCAACTTCACGGCCGCGCCCGGAGTTTCGAACCCGGCCGCGTACCCGGACTACTTCTACTCCAACGACGACGAGCTGAACCGGATCTGGTACGCGGGCGCGTACACAGTCCAGTTGAACACCATCGACCCCACCCAGGGCCGCGTGTACCCGCCGGTGTCCTCCGGCTGGGAGAACAACGCCACGGTGGGCGTCGGCAGCGAGGTCCTGGTCGACGGCGCCAAGCGCGACCGCTCCGTCTGGCCGGGCGACCTGGGCATCTCGCTCCCCACCGCCTACGTCAGCACGGACGACCTGACCGCCGCCCGCAACTCCCTGACCACGCTCTACCAGATCCAGAAGTCGACCGGTGAACTCCCTTGGGGCGGACCGGAGTTCAACTTCTTCGGCTCGGACACGTACCACATGTGGACGCTCATCGGCACGTCCACGTACTACCTCGACACCGCCGACAAGGCCTGGCTGGACGGCATCTGGGCCCAGTACAAGCGGGGCGTCGACTTCATCACCGCGAAGATCGACAGCAACGGCCTCCTCAACGTCACCGGCACCCTCGACTGGGCCCGCAGCGGCCAGGGCGGTGAGAACATCGCGGCCAACGCCATGCTCTACCGCGTCCTGACCACCGGCGCGACCCTGGCCCAGGCGGAGGGCGACAGCACGCTGGCCGCGACCTACAGCAGTAAGGCGGCATCCCTCAAGTCCCAGATAAACGCCCGCCTTTGGGATTCATCGCCCGGCGCGTACAAGGACAGCCCGACCAGCTCGCTCCACCCGCAGGACGGCAACTCCCTGGCCGTCTGGTACGGCGTCGTCCCCGGCATCACCCAAGCCCGCAGCGTGGCCGCCTACTTGCGCACCAACTGGGGCAGCAGGGGCGCCCAGACCCCGGAGTTCAGCAACAACATCTCGCCGTTCACCGGCTCCATGGAGGTGTACGCGCACTTCGCGGCGGGCGACGACACCAACGCGCTGAACCTCATCAGGACCGAGTGGGGCTTCATGCTCGACTCGCCGATCGGCACCAAGAGCACGTTCTGGGAAGGCTATTCACCCCAGGGCGACCTCACCGCCTACCCCGGCTCGTTCACGAGCATGGCCCACGGCTGGTCCACCGGCCCGACCGGCGCCCTCACCTCCGACGTCCTGGGCATCGCCCCGACGAGCGCGGGCGGCGCCGCCTACCAGGTCGTACCGCACCCCGGAAACCTCACCCACGTCGAGGGCACCCTGACGGTCGCCGCAGGCAAAACGGTCCACGCGAGCTACGACCACCCGGCCGACGGCAGCTTCACCCTTCAGGTCGACACGGGCACCAACTCCGGTTCCACCGGCGTGATCGCGGTCCCGCGCTTCGGCCAGAACCACACCGTCACCATCAACGGCAGCACCGCCTGGAACGGCACCTCGTTCACCGGCGCGACGGGAGTGACGAGCGCCGACCAGGACGCCGACTACATCTACTTCCGTGGTGTCCAACCGGGTTCGTACACCGTGGGCTACGCGGCCACCGGCACGGTCTCCCCGACGGAAAACCCTGCCCTGCCCGGCACTTGGACCCAGTGCGCGCTGGAGGGCGGCACCTGCGCGGTCTCCGGCACGAAGACCGTGGCCTTCGGCGCACAGGGCAAGTTCGCCTACACGACGGTCAGTTCGGGCACGGCCTGCACGACGGCGACCTTCGGCGACCCGGCCAGCGGCATCGCGAAGGCCTGCTACGTCCAGCCCGCACCCCCGACCGCGAATGTCTGGTCGCAGTGCGCGAGCGAGAACAACACCTGTGCTTTCACCGGGGTGTTGACGGTCGCGTACGGCGCCGCGGGTTCGTACCGCTACGCGACTCTGTCGGGCGGCACCCCTTGCACCAACGCGGTCTTCGGCGACCCGATCTCCGGCACGGCGAAGTCCTGCTTCCTCGTCGGCGCACCCCCGACCACCACGACCTGGACGACCTGCGCCGCGGAGAACGGCACCTGCACCTTCACCGGTACCCACGAGGTCGCCTTCGGCGCCAACGGCCAGTACTTCTACGGCAGTTACACGGGGGGCACCCCGTGCACGAACACGGTCTTCGGAGACCCGGTCTCCGGAACGAGCAAGTCCTGTTACGTCCAGTAACGCACTCCTCACGAGGAAGGCCGGACGATGTTCAGATCGAAGTCGAAAGGGCGGCCCGCGCAGACCGCCGTACGTAGGCCAAGTTCGAAGCCGAGGTCGAAATCGAGGTCTCGACGCCTGGTCTGGCTGGCGACCCTGGCCCCGATGGTCGCCCTGCTCTACGGCACCACGACCACCCAGCCCGCGCTGGCGGCGGCCCCCGGAGCCCCCGCCGGCTGGTCCACCGTCTTCACCGACGACTTCAACGGCTCGGCGGGGTCGGCCCCTTCGTCGGCCAACTGGAAGTTCGACACCGGCCCGGGTTCCAGCTTCGGGACCGGTGAGATCGAGACGATGACCGACTCCACCGCCAACACCCACCTCGACGGCAACGGCAACCTGGACATCACCGCGCTGGGCTCCGGCAGTTCGTGGACCTCGGGCCGTATCCAGACCCCGACGGCGAACGTGGGCGCACCGGCGGGTGGCAAGCTGGAGGTGGCCGCGTCCATCCAACAGCCCAGCCCCTCAAGCGGGTTGGGCTACTGGCCCGCGTTCTGGATGCTGGGCCCGGGCCAGTGGCCGGAGAACGGCGAGATCGACATCATGGAGGACGTCAACGCCCTCTCCGACGTGGCCGGCACGATCCACTGCGGCACGTCCCCGGGCGGCCCCTGCAACGAGGGCACGGGCATCAGCAGCGGCCTGCGAGCCTGCTCCGGCTGCCAGAGCGGCTTCCACACGTACGCGATGATCCTCGACCGCACCAACACCTCGGCCGAGACGATCACGTTCTACCTGGACGGCAACGCCTACTACTCGGTCGCCGAGTCCCAGGTGGGCGCGGCCACTTGGCAGGCGGCCTTCGACCACAACCAGTCGATCATCCTGGACCTGGCGATGGGCGGCACGTTCCCGAACGCGGCCTGCGGCTGCACGACGCCGTCCGGCTCGACGACATCGGGCGGCACGCTGAGCGTCGACTACGTAGCGGCGTACACCACAACAGGAAGCAGCACAGGCTCCACCACCCAAGCCCTGCCCGGCACTTGGAGCCAATGCGCCGCCGAGAACGGCACCTGCACCCTCAACGGCACGTCCGCGGTGGCCTTCGGCGCGAACGGCCGCTTCAACTACACGACGGCGACCGGCTCAACTCCCTGCACCACGGCGGTCTTCGGCGACCCGTCGTCCGGAGTGGTGAAGTCCTGCTACGCGGAGACGGCACCCCCGGCAACGAACATCTGGTCCACCTGCGCCGCCGAGAACAACACGTGCGCCTTCTCCGGCGTGATGACAGTCGCGTACGGCGCAGCAGGTTCGTACCGCTACGCCACGCTGCCGGGCGGCACCGCGTGCACCAACGCGGTGTTCGGTGACCCGATCTCGGGCACGGCGAAGTCCTGCTACCTCATGGGCCCGCCCCCGTCGTTCGCGACGTGGACGACGTGCGCGGCGGAGAACGGGGCCTGCTCCTTCTCGGGCACGCACGAGGTGGCGTACGGAGCGAACGGCCAGTACTTCTACGGGTCGTTCAACGGGGGCACCCCGTGCACCAACGGGGTGTTCGGTGACCCGGCATCAGGAACGGCGAAGAACTGTTACTACCAGTAACAATGCGCAGGTGGGAGGCCCGCCGTTACTCACTTTCGGGTGACGCTCCCGGCGGGCCCGGGGTGGCGCACCGTGGCGAACGCGGAGCTCGGCCCAGTGCCCGCAACGCCTGTTGTCCGGCCGGGGCGTCAACCTGGTGCATCACGTACATAAATGGACGGTACAGGCGACAGTCACGGAAACACGACTGACTCGTAACACGATTCACGTATCGCTCATATCCCGACCGCCCGGTGGAGAAGGTGTGGGTGTGCGGCCAACAGGCCGCCACCCGCACACCGCACAGCCCGGGATCCGGCCGTAGCCGTATCCAGGGAGGTGCCCGCACCATGCTGGGGGAACCCGTGACCTCTTCACCTTCCGTGTCCGTCCGCCGTCTGGCCGCCGCCGCTCTCGCGGCCGGCGCTCTCGTCGGCGCGGCGGCACTGCCGGCGACCGCTGCCGACCACCACGCGGCCCGGGCGAACGTGGAGATCAGCCGCGTGCAGTACGACTCTCCGGGACCGGAGGACCGCTCCAACCGCTCCCTGAACAACGAGTGGGTGGAGATCACCAACCACACCCGCAGTGCCGTCAACCTCGACGGCTGGAAGCTCTCGAACAAGGACGGCCAGACCTACACCTTCCACCACTACCGCCTGGACGGCCACGCCACCGTCCGCGTCCACACCGGTGTCGGCCGCGACACCAACCGCGACCTCTACCAGGACCGCCACAACTACACCTGGGACAACCGCTCCGACACCGCCACCCTCCGCAACGACCACCGCCGCCTCGTCGACGACAAGTCGTGGGGCAACCACGACGGGGGCCACGGTGGCGGCGGTCACAACGGTGGCGGCGGCCACAACGGAGGCGGCGGTCACGACGGCGGCGGCCACGGTGGCGGCGGCCACCGCTGACCACCACCCGCACTACGACGTCATGACGCTCAGGCGATGACGTGACATCTGCGGCGCGCTTCCCCAGCCAGGGGCGGCGCGCCGCTCACGTCTGCGCCGGACCTCAACCCGGGTAACCTCGGCCCAACCACACGGCAGGCACGGGGAGTTCAGGCGATGGCGAAGAAACCGGTACGCGCAGCGGTGGGAGACATCTGGCTCAAGTGCCAGGTCTGCCAAGGAGATCTGTTCCGCGACCGGGGCGTCCTCCTCAACAGCACCGGCATGGAATTCATGAAACTCGCCTGGGCCGACGAGAACGCCACCGGCCTGATCTGCTGGCGCTGCGGCTACGTCCACCTGTTCGTGAACAGGGACATCAAGCTGTACCGGGCGGACAAGTAGCGAGGACCGCCGAGCCAAGTGGATTTGCTACTGAACTTGATTGGGTGATGTCGGTCCCGTTCGGCTGACAGCTCGTTGTCTGCACCGTTAGCCCTGGGTGTGAGGTACGCGCAGGGCGGCGGGCTGACCGACGCAGAGAGAACCACGCGGGAGCGGTTACGGCTCCAGGTCGTGGAACGTTTCGAGGGCGGCCGGAAGAACGCGGAGATTGCCACTGCCCAGCGTGTCAGCGTGTGATCGATGGAGCGGTGGCGCCGGGCCTGGCGTGAGCTTGGCGAGGCGGGAGTCCTATCGAAGGGGTCACCGGGAAGACCTCGGTTCAGTGAAGTTCAGATCGCCAGGCTGGAGCGTGAGTTGGAGCGCGGTCCGCCGGCTCACGGCTGGGCGGACCAGCGGTGGACGCCGGCACGGATCAAGACGCTGATCGGCCGACTGTTCCATGTCTCCTACACAGTCGAGGTGTGGAGGAGGGAGACCTGGCTGCGGGTAAGAGCACCGCGGCGGAGCGCGGGGCCTGGATCGTCTTCGAGGACGAGGCCGGGTAGTCGATGGCTCCGCCGCGTGCCAGGACCTGGAGCCGGATCGGCCAGACTCCGGTCGTGAGGGTGAGGGTCCGGGGCTCCGGGCGGGTGTCGATGGCGGGCATGGCCTGCTACGAGCCGGGCGAGCGGTCCCGGCTGATCTACGCGATTCGCGAGTACCGGGGCCGCAGGGACGAGCCGAAGGGCTTCGGCTGGCGCGAGTTCCGCGACCTGATCGTCCGCGCCCGTATCCAACTCGGCGGCCCGATCGTGCTGGTCTGGGACAACGTCCGCCTGCACCTGACGGTTGACATGCGGGAGTTCATCGCCGCGAACGTCGAGTGGCTCACCGTGTTCCAGTTGCCCACCTATGCCCCGGACCTCAACCCTCAGGAAGGCGTGCGGTCGCTGGTCAAGCGCGACGTCGGCAATCTCGCCGCGGCCGACCTCGGTCAGATCACCCGGGCCGTGAAGCGCAAGCTCAAGATGCTGCAGTACTGCCCCGAAGTGATCGACGGCTGCCTCGCGGGCACCAGTTTGGCCCTTTGACCGAAGCAGCGCGCAGTCAAGAACAATCTGAGCGGTACGCGAAGGGCCTGTCGGAGCAGCTGGTGCATTCGAACAGGTAGATGCCGCCCATGTCGCCGAGCATGAGCCCAGGGGGGCATTGGATCGCGGTGCGTTGTTCGTATGGAAGGTCCCAGATGGTTCCCATGGCCGGGGTGTCCTCGATGGGCAGCCACCTGCGCCAACTCTCGCCATCGAACTCGTTGCTGCTGATCGTCAGGAGATGCTCCATGCGCACACGGCATGTCGGGCACGTCGGCCAGTCGGGCTCCTGCGTCCACGTCGGATACCCGCCGACCTTGACGCCGTCCGACACGGAGAGGTGGGACCAGTAAGACCAGCCGGTTTCCTCCTCCAGCTGTTCGAACCTGGCTTCGAGCGCGTCGGCGACCTCGTCCGGGAGGTCCCAGTTGGGGTAGTCGGTGACACGCTCAGGGTGCAGGACGCACGGGTCCGGAAGGTAGTCGTTGTCAGCGCCGGTCGGGCGGGGTCGGTTGGCCGGCTGCAGGTCGCTCAGGGAGCCGTCTCGCCAATAGATCTCGGGGCGGGGAACGTAACCGTCCTCGTGATCGAAGGGGCACCACAGCACCTGCAGCAGATCGGTGGCGCTGGGGAAGACCAGGTCAGGCACGTCGGCCGCGAAGAGCTGGAGGACCGGGACGAGCGGGATCGGTCCCTGGGCGGGAGGGGAGAACGCCGTGCGCGGGTGGTCGTCCTGGCAGTGGGGCCAGGACTCCGAGAACGGCCAGAGCACGGGTCCGCCGAGCGAGCTTTCCCGCGCGCTCGGATCGCCGAGGCGCGGATGCAGGCGAACGGCCGTCTTCCGGTAGCTGGCCACCTCAGGGAACAGCGTCTCGACATCGAGCGGACGTGGCGGGGTGGTGCGAGCCATCGGAGTGCTCCTCACAGACCAAAGCGTTGGCTTGGCCACGGACGAGGCCGCGGTGGGCTGAGAGTAACCGCACGGTCCGTCAGATCCAGCAGCAGGCCCCGTTCTCGGTCACGGGACAGCGCGCCGTCGGCCCTGACAACACCCGACAGCACGAGTTCAAGTTCAGTAGCTGGCCTGTTGGGGTCGGCGGGGCCTAGCCGTACGGCTCTGGACGCTGCTCCACGGCGGCTCCTGAGCTTGAACTCATGGTGTCGTTGGAGGTGAGTGACAGTCCGGTTCCGGCGAGGCATCCGTCGATGAGGTGCGGGCCGTACTGGATTTTCCTCATTCCGTGGCGGATGGTCTGGATGAGGTGCTCGGGCGTGGTGAACGCGGTGTTGGACAGCCAGCCGCGTCGCAGCAGGGACCAGACACCTTCGATTGGGTTGAGGTCGGATGCGTAGGAGGGCAGTTGGTATTTGGTTAGCCAGTCCTGCTGGTCGATGAACTTCCGCATTCCGTAGGCGAGATGGACGTTGAGGTTGTCCCAGACGAGCAAGATCGGCCAGCAGAGCTGGGCATGCGCGGTGATGAGCAGGTCACGGTAGTCGGTCCAGGAGAGCTCTTGTGTCCGTCGCATCGGCCGTTGTCACGGCGCGGCGGGTAGATCAGCCGGGAGCGTTCACCAGGCTTGTAGTAGGTCAGAACGGCGACGGAGATCCGGTGGCGGGAACGGCCACGAACCCGGACCATGAGCGTCTGTCCGCGCCGTGCCCAGGTGCGGGCGGTCGGCGGCGTCATCGAGAAGCCGGACTCGTCCTCGAAGACGATCCAGGCGTCGAGAGCCGCCGCGGTCCTTTTACCTGCGGCCAGGTCTCTTTCACCCAGCCGCAGATGGCCTCCTCGTCGCGTTCGATGGCTCTCCTTGCCGGGATCTGGCAGGAGAAGCCGTGCGGGATCAGCAGCTTGCACACTCCTTGCAGGGTGTAGCTCTTGTGGAAGCGACGGCCGATCACGGTCTTGATCCGCGACAGCGTCCATCGCTGATCCGGCCAGTCATGTGCCACCGGCCGCTTGGTCAACTCCGCCTCCAGCTGCACGAACTGGATCTCACTCAGCCGCGACGGTGAGGCCGAACCCGCCGACCGAAGCGCCCGCGAACCGCCCTTGCCCTCAGGTCCGCCGCCACCGCTGCACCGACCGGATCTTGACCCGTAATTTTTTCGCGATCACCGAACTCGGCTCACCCGCAGCGAACCGCTCGGCCGCCCTCAACCGGATCCCCTCGCGGAACTGCCGGCTCTCGTCCGACAGACAGCCACCCTGCGCACGCCTCATAAGAGACGACGTACCGCGGGGATCAAGCTCTGTCAGCAGCTACGACAGCCCGAGTTAAAGCTCAATAGAGACTCAGTAGAGATCCGCGTTCCAGGCACCCGATAATTGCACAGATACGAGACATTCGAGACCGTCAAGCGGGAACCAGCGATCGCGAGTGAACGGCGTACTGACGCGATAAGCCTCATGACTCCCGAGCGTTGTTCCGTCTGTGCACTTCCACGTGGACAGGGCTAGGAGTTACCTGCTCGAAAATTCTGCGCTTGAGTCAGCAGATATTCGCTGAACCGCTGGGCTTTCGTTGCCCGTTCCAGAATTACACCTTCTCGATGAAGGTAGGTAGCAGACCATTTTTTGAGCTTCTCGAAAAGATCTTTAAGCACAACGTCGTCCACGCCGGCGTTCTCTGAGGAAAGGGCACGAAGCTGCTGCGGCCGTCGGACGGGTGCACCATTCAATAGCTCCACGATAAGCATTGAAAGATGGAACTTTAGATTGCTCTTCTGTGACACGTTCGCTTCGGCAGCGTCCGACAAAATGAAACCATCCACTTGGCGTTGCAGCCTGGCAGCCCACAGGTAGACTTGGAGGTCGATTGATGAATTGAACACGAGGCGGTAGTCTTCGTCATTTTTCAGCAACGAAGACGGTTTTCCGCGTGCTTTGTCGGGTCGTGCTAGGCCCATGCCAGTGATGGACGCCCCGAGGAACTGAATGCTTACGATCTTAGAGGGGTCTTTTCCGTCGTTCTTGTAGTATCCCTTTCTTCTGTCGTAGTACCAGCCTTGGGTCAAGAAATAGTTTTCGATATTTCGCTGAACTTCGTCTGTTGCACGTAGAGACGCGTCTGTAATTGCAGTCTGACGGTTCGTTGCTCTGATTACCAGATCCCTTGTGGCGGCGTCGTCAGTGACGATGATCCGCACCAGTAGCATACGCCCGCCGGCCTCTGCTGAATCATCACCCCTGAGTGACTCGAAGATTTCATGACTCGTCTGCAGCCCATTTACGATCTGAATGTTAGACAGTGAGTATGTCTTGGCTGTACTGGTTGCCTCGCTACAAATGAGCGTTACGCCATTGTTTAGCCACCAGAACTCAGGGCTATCGGGTGAGGTTAGAGATTGGCGGATCTCTTGATTCACCGAGACATTTCCCTGGTAGTCCCTGACATTCCACTCGAAGAGATGGCGACGAAGTCGGCCGTTCTCGTCAACGATCAGATCGTAGTAGTCCCGCAACTTCACAATGGCTACATGTGACTCCCCACTCGTAGCGCTTTCTTGGTAGTTCATTGCCAGGGTGTATGGCGGGCGTTCGTTGTACCTCGCCAACAGTTCTTTGTCACCAAGGAGTTCCACGGATGCCGTACGTGCATCCGGAACCGATGAGACGATCACTTGCCTCAAAGCGTTCAACTTTGCTTCAAATTGCGGCGTGATATTGCTAGAGTCGCCCGGTGTTGCGTAAATTACATTCACGCTAATCCTGGGTCGGCGAGTGATGAGTTTCTCCCATGCGTTGCGGAAGATGCTAAAGCGTGTGAGGAGTGTTGGGTTATACAAGACGGAAAGGGATTCGATGGACTGTGACAGGTCCAGCAGTCGACGCATTGTGTTCTCAAGTTTCTCTGCCACATCCTCGGCAAAGCTAGGAGTTCTCTTTGCCTGGACTACCCAGAGTTCCAAGTTCCTGTCTTGACCAAATTCGGCTGGACGGCTCGTATCTGAAACGACGTCTGAGTCTTCATCTAGCAGAGTGTCATCGAAGAATACATAGACTGAGTCGATTGCGCCGTCCTGTCCGCCACCTACGACGCCTGCCTGGATTTCCTCGATTCCTAGGCCAAAGGGCCGCAATGCCAACTCCGAGGAGAAGATCTCAAAAGCTGTTCCGCCGTCAACGGCGGGAAGGTTCTCCTCTTTCCATGCGTCAAATATTCGCAGGATCAAGGTTTGTGCGTTGCTGGGCATTTTCGGCATTGAAGGACTCCTGCAGTAAAAGTCGCTATTTCGCTGAATGTGGCATCGGTGCATGTGGCAGTGCGGTGACGTCGCCGCATTCGCGACGAACGAGCTCGGTCGTGGCCTACGAGGCTGTGTGCGTTCGGGGAATTAGATCGTGGCCCATCTCGCGGGAAGCTTGAGTTGCTGGGCGAAGGCATATCGATTCAGAAGGGGAGGCCGTGTGCTGCAGGTTACTGAACTTGAATGGGTGATGCCGATTGGTCAGTCCCGACATCACCCAGTTAAGTTCAGTAGCGTCCGCTTCCTCCTGCTTCTTGTGATCTCCGAGGATGATGTGGAAGCCGAGGGTGAGGGAGCCGCCTGTCGCTACTGCGCTTAGCCAGGCAGAGGCAGTTCCCCAGTCGATGCTTGCCAAGCCCTCTCCTTGTTTGGCGGTGAATCGAGGGTACGGCCCATCGTGGAAGTGATCAGCTACTTTCCAGCAGAGGGGGCGCAGTGTTGTGCACGGTCCTTTTGCAGATCTGTCGCGATCACTGCGTAACAACGACAAAGAGCCGGGCCCAGTGAGACTGGGCCCGGCTCTTGATGTCTGGCACTTCAGCAGGTCAGCGGTGAGATCACGCTGTTCTGGCGTCTGTGCCCCCGGCAGGATTCGAACCTGCGCACACGGCTCCGGAGGCCGTTGCTCTATCCCCTGAGCTACGGGGGCGTGTCCGTCGCGGTGATCGCGGCGACGGGTAGAACCCTACCAGCTCCCTACGGGTGTCCATGAACAGGTTTCTCGGTGATCAGGGAGGTGGTCAGGGGCGTGGCCGGGGATGTGGCCGGGGATGTGGGCAGGAAGGCGGGCCGGGTCGCTCGCAGGGGGTGGAAGTGGGGAAAACCCGGACGCGGTGGCCGGTCCGGACCTACTCTCGAGTTGTGCCAGGCGCGTCGGGTCGGGTGCTTGTTGTGGACGACAACAAGGTCATCCGGCAGTTGATCAGGGTCAATCTCGAGCTGGAGGGTCTCGAGGTCGTGACCGCGGCCGATGGTGCCGAGTGTCTGGATGTCATTCACCAGGTTCAGCCCGATGTGGTCACCCTCGATGTCGTCATGCCTCGGCTGGACGGGCTGCGTACCGCCGCTCGGCTGCGCAGCGACCCCCGGACCCGTGATCTGCCCCTCGCCATCGTCAGCGCCTGCACGCAGTACGAGGTCGACAGCGGGCTCGACGTCGGCGTCGACGCGTTTCTCGCCAAGCCCTTCGAACCTGCCGAACTCATCGCTCTCGTACGGCAGTTGATCGAGCGGGGGCGGGGCCGCGAGCCGCGTGATCCGGCCGATGGCCTCTCCATCGGTGGCGCCTTTGGTGCGGGCGCCGGCAGCGGTGAGGGTGAGCGGGCCGGGCGGGGTGGACGTAGCGGCGGCTGAGGCTTCCCTCTCCCGTAGCCCCGTAGCCCCGTAGCCCCGCAACCCCGCAGGTCCATCTCCCCTCCCCATATACACGACCCCCTACTCCCCGTACCGGCCCCCTCCATCCGCCCCCCTTCCCCATCCTCCTTCCCCACCCCCCCCAGACCC
>NZ_JNXE01000014.1 GCF_000716605.1 Streptomyces sp. NRRL F-525
TCCCCCGCCCCACCCCCGACCCCGCCTTCTCCTGGAGCGAGCCCCTGCACCCCGGCGAAGGACGCCCGGTCGTGTCGTTCGGGGAACCCGAGGGGTACGACGAGCGGGCGCGGCCGCGGCCGTTGGGGGCGCGGATGCGGTCGCGTACCGCCGCTGTCGGTGTCTGTGTCGTGCTCGGTCTCGGGCTCATCGGCGGTGCGGTGACCGGGAGTTGGCTGACCGGGGACGACGGAGCGGACAGCGGCGCCACTTCCTTCGCCGCCGCCGGGCAGCTGTGGCACAGCGTGCCCGTCGACCAGCTGTTCCCGCCCACCGTGGAAGGGCAGGGGGCCGGCCCCGGCGGCGCCGACCGCACCTGGACGCGGATCGCCGTCGCCCCGGACACGGGGTGCGCCGGTGCCTTCGACCCGCTGCTGAGCGACGTGCTCGCCCCCGTCGGCTGCCAGCGGCTCCTCCGCGCCACCTACACCGACGCCACCCAGAGCTACGTCACCACCGTCGGCATCCTCTTCACCAAGGGCGACCTCGCCGCGATGACCGCCCTCTCCACCCGGTTCAAGAACGAGAACCTCGGCAACCGCACCGACCTCATGCCCCGCTCGTACGCAGCCAAGGGCACCCTCGCCGCCGCCTTCGGCGACAAACAGCGGGCCTCGTGGACCGTGTCCGTCCTCACCGACGCCCCCGTCGTCGTCTACGCCGTCTCCGGCTGGGCGGACGGCCGCAAGGTCGACGTACCCGAACCCGCCGACCAGGCCGTCACGTCCGGCGGCACCGAAGCCCCCGCCCAGGCCGGTCTCGGCAACGAGGCGCAGGGGCTCGCCGACCGCGTCGAGCGGAGCCTGCGCAAGACCGTCGACTCGCCCTCGGGGGCCTCGACGACCTCTGAGAGCTCGGAGAAAAAGACCTCATGAGCGTCATCGTCCGCCGGGCCGGTCTGCTGAGCGGTCTCCTCGCCGCCTCCCTCGCCCTGGTCCCGTCCACCGTCGCGCACGCCGACGGCATACGCGCCCAGGAGTGGGCCCTGGACGCCATGCACACCCAGGAGGCCTGGCAGACCACCAAGGGCAAGGGCATCACCGTCGCCGTCCTGGACACCGGCGTCGAGGCCGACCACCCCGACCTCACCGGCAACGTCCTCGCAGGCAAGGACATGGTCGGCTTCGGGGCCAAGCCGGGCGACCGCGCCTGGGCCCGGCACGGCACCGCCATGGCCGGGATCATCGCCGGCCACGGACACGGCCCCGGCGACACCGACGGAGTCATCGGCATCGCCCCCGAGGCCAAGATCCTCCCCGTCCGCGTGATCCTCGAAGACGGCGACTCCGCCCGCGGCAAGGCCCGCACCACCCGGGGCAACGCCCTTGCGGACGGCATCCGTTGGGCCGCCGACCACGGCGCCGACGTCATCAACCTCTCCCTCGGCGACGACTCCGCCTCCGCCCACCCCGAGCCCGCCGAGGACGAGGCCGTGCAGTACGCCCTGAAGAAGGGCGTCGCCGTCGTCGCCTCGGCCGGCAACGGCGGCGAGAAGGGCGACCACGTCTCCTACCCGGCCGCCTACCCGGGCGTGATCGCCGCGACCGCCGTGGACCGCTTCGGCACCCGCGCCTCCTTCTCCACCCGCCGCTGGTACGCCACGGTCAGCGCCCCCGGCGTGAACGTCGTCATCGCCGACCCCGACCACAAGTACTACGAGGGATGGGGGACCAGCGCCGCGTCCGCCTTCGTCTCGGGCGCCGTCGCGCTCATCAAGGCGGCCCACCCTGGACTGACCCCGGCCCAGATCAAGAAGCTCCTCGAGGACACCGCGCGCAACCCCCCGGCCGGCGGCCGCGACGACTCCCGCGGCTACGGCTTCATCGACCCCGCCGCCGCCATCAAGGCCGCCGCCGCCCTCAAGCCCACCGGCCTGCGCTCCGCCGCCTACGGCAAGAAGTACTTCGGCTCAGGACCGGACGTCGCCAAGACCGACAGCAGTACGTCCGACTGGGCGGCCCCCCTCGCGGGCAGCGTCGGCGGAGTCCTCCTCGTCGCCGCGGTCGTCCTGTGGCGCGGACGGCGCCGACGCCCCGCGGCCTTCTGAACACAGGGGTGAGCAGCGGGAGTTGGCCGCGGACGTCAGACGGCCACTCAGTCGGTCGCCGACGCCGAAGCCGCCGTAGACGAACCGCTGTCCTCGCCGAACGCCGCGACCCCCGCCTTCGCCGCCGCCTCGATCAGCGTGATGCCCTTGGTCTGTGTCGTGCTGCCCTTCGACAACACGGCGACCAGGTACGTGTCGCCGTCCGTGCCGGTCACCCGGCCGATGCTGTTGACGTCCCACAGTCCGGTCGTGCTGCGCGCCAACCACCCGTTCTTCAACGCCCACTTGGAGCCGTCGGCCGCGGCCGACACCCCCCACTGCTGGTCGGCCTCTATCTCCTTCATCAGACCCTGGATGTACGACTGCGACGCCGAGCTCAGCTTCGAGTCGTCCCCGAACACCTGCTGGAGCAGGGTGAGTTGGTCGGCGGCCGTGGTCTGGGTCAGGCCCCAGAGCGGGCCCGCGCCACCCGTGGTGCCGGTCAGTCCGAACGTCTTGTTCGCCTTGCCGAGCCCGTCCGCCGTGCCGATGATGTTCCACAGCGCCGTGGCGGAGTCGTTGTCGCTGTTCTGGATCATCGTGGTGGCGTGCGACTTCTCCGTCGCCGTCAACTGCCGCCCCGCGTCCTGCGCTTGGAGCAGCAGTGTCGCGAGGATGTCGACCTTGACGATGCTCGCCGTGTCGAAGGCGGCACTGCCGTACGTGGCGCTCTCGCCGGAGGTCAGATCGAGCACCGCCACCGACACCTTCTGGTCGCCGGTCGGAGTCACCGAACCCATCGCCTTGGCCAGCAGCGCGTCGTAGTCGACCGTCGGCTGCGTCACAGGTTCCACCGTCGCCTCCTGGCTGCCCGACGCCGACGCCGAGGCCGACGGTGCCGCCGACGAGGATACGGCGCCGGAGTGAGCGTGTGCCTTCACATACACCGTGCCCGCCGCCGTAGCACCCACGACGGCCACGGTGGCGAGGGCGATGTAGGGGAGCGGGCGGCGCCGGGAGGGACGCGCGCGGTGGTTTCGGCGGGCGGCTCTGGAAGACTCCATGCCCGCGATCGTGGTGGCGGCGACTGTGCGACACGTGAGATGAAAGTTAGATGTCTGTCAACTGTGTCTGAGAAACGTGTGAAAGCTGTGTCCTCCGCGTTTCAGGACCCGCACAAGCCCTGCAGCATCCCCCCGATAGGGTCGGTCACCGTGGCGAACAAGAACATTCCCGACTCCGGCTACTCCGACGACGACGGCACGGCCGACCCCGCACTGAGCGCGGCGCTCGCCGCCTGGGCCGAGGACCGCACTGCCGTAGGGCCCGTCCTGGCGGCCCTCAAGGGCGCCCGGCTGCTCGTGCCCGTGGTGGCCGTCCTCGGTGAGGTCGAGGAGGACGAGAACGGGCTGCGCCGCGAGAAGACCAGCGACATGGCCGTGCCGACGCTGAAGGCCGGCGGCCGTACCGCGCTGCCCGCCTTCACGTCCACCGAATCGCTGGCCCGCTGGGATCCGGCGGCCCGGCCCGTGGCCGTACCGCTGCACCAGGCCCTCCAGGCCGCCGTGCACGAGAAGGCGGACACGATCGTGCTGGACCTCGCCGGGCCCGTGCCGTACGAACTGAGCGGGTCCGCGCTGCTCGCGGTGGCGGAGGGGCGCACGACCGCCGATCCGCTCACCGATCCGGCGGTGGTGGAGGCGGTACGGACCGCGGTCGCCGCCGAGCCCGCCGTGCTGCGCGCCCACCTCGGTCCCGGCCAGGCCGACGGCACCCTCGCCCTCGTGCTCGACCCGGCCGCGCCCGCCGCCGAGGCCGCCCGCGCGGTGGCCCGGCGGCTCGCCGACGACGAGACGCTGAGGGCCCGCCTGGTGCGCGGCCTCGACCTGGCACTGCTGCCGGCCGGGGCGACGCCTCCGGGCGAGCCCTTGTACGTACGTATGGGGTGAGCTGCTAGCCGTAGATCGGGCCCGTGTACTTCTCGCCCGGGCCCTGGCCCGGCTCGTCGCGGACGAGGGACGCCTCGCGGAAGGCCAGCTGGAGGGACTTCAGGCCGTCGCGCAGCGGGGCCGCGTGGAACGAGCTGATCTCGGTGGCGCTGGCGTCGAGGAGGCCGGCCAGGGCGGTGACCAGCTTGCGGGCCTCGTCCAGGTCCTTGTACTTGTCGCCCTCCTCGGTCAGCCCCAGCTTCACGGCGGCGGCGCTCATCAGGTTCACGGCGACCGTCACGATCACCTCGACCGCCGGGACCTCCGCGATGTCGCGGGCCATGGCGTCGAAGTCGGGGGCGTCAACATTCGGGGACTCGGGAGGCGTGTCACTCATGCCCCACACGATAGGGCCCGGTGTACGGCGGTTCGCACCACCCCCGGGGAGCTGCTAACCTTGTGTGATGACCGGCCAGGCACTGTGGTGCCCGGCCAACAAGTGGAGGCTCCGATCTCCCACCTGACTGTCCTCACGGACGGCGGGTCACCCCGGTCAGGCGGTCACCATCGTTCCGTACGGACGATGGAGTCGCCCGAAAGCGCGCCCCGCGATCATCGCGGCGGTG
Source organism: Streptomyces sp. NRRL F-525 (assembly GCF_000716605.1). Taxonomy (GTDB): domain Bacteria; phylum Actinomycetota; class Actinomycetes; order Streptomycetales; family Streptomycetaceae; genus Streptomyces. The sequence goes on from NZ_JNXE01000014.1 coordinate 4,620, forward strand.
CTCCGGCAGTGTTTTGGAGCCCCGTCTTGTGATCGTCCGGGGCATTTTTTGTGTTCCGGCGCGGTTAGGTCTGTCTACCGAAGACAAACGCGGCCGTCCGCCAGATGGCCGTGTTGGTGCTAACCGAGGAGGATCCATCAGCACCGAGCCCCGTATCAACGACCGGATTCGCGTTCCCGAAGTGCGACTTGTCGGTCCGAGCGGCGAGCAGGTCGGAATTGTTCCGCTTGCCAAGGCCCTTGAGCTTGCGCAGGAGTACGACCTGGACCTGGTCGAGGTTGCGGCGAGTGCACGTCCGCCGGTCTGCAAGCTCATGGACTACGGGAAGTTCAAGTACGAGTCGGCCATGAAGGCCCGTGAGGCGCGCAAGAACCAGGCGCACACGGTCATCAAGGAGATGAAGCTCCGGCCGAAGATCGACCCGCACGACTATGACACCAAGAAGGGTCACGTCGTCCGGTTCCTCAAGCAGGGCGACAAGGTCAAGATCACGATCATGTTCCGTGGTCGCGAGCAGTCCCGGCCGGAGCTCGGCTACCGACTGCTGCAGCGTCTCGCGGAGGACGTGGCCGACCTCGGGTTCGTCGAGTCGAACCCGAAGCAGGACGGCCGAAACATGATCATGGTGCTCGGCCCGCACAAGAAGAAGACCGAGGCGATGGCCGAGGCCCGTGAGGCCCAGGCCGCCCGCAAGGCGGAAGCGAAGGCCAATCCGGGCAAGTCGCAGAACGCCGCGGAGTCCGAGTTCGACGACGAGAACCTCGTGGACGAGGACACCGTCGACGAGGTCGAGACCGTCGAGGCCCCGGCCGAGGCTCGCGCCGACGCCTGATCCCCGGACGCCAGTCCAGGGAAGTAACCGATACAAGAGCGACGCTCCACCTGTGCCCGGTTTCACGACCGGGCACCGGAGCGCCACCGACGAGGAGATACGGCGCTATGCCGAAGAACAAGTCGCACAGCGGTGCCAGCAAGCGCTTCAAGATCACCGGCTCCGGCAAGGTGCTCCGCGAGCGTGCCGGCAAGCGCCACCTGCTCGAGCACAAGTCGTCCCGTGTGACGCGTCGCCTCACCGGCAACGCCGAGATGGCCCCGGGCGACGCCAAGAAGATCAAGAAGCTTCTCGGCAAGTGACGTACGCGGCGCTCCCGTCGAGCGCCGTACGTCTGGACCGGGACCCCATCGATTCCGGGCCGTGTGAGTCCAACCACGGCCCCGCTACAAGGAGTTAAACAAGTGGCACGCGTCAAGCGGGCAGTCAACGCCCACAAGAAGCGCCGGGCGATCCTCGAAGCGGCCTCCGGCTACCGCGGTCAGCGTTCGCGCCTGTACCGCAAGGCCAAGGAGCAGGTCACCCACTCGCTGGTCTACAACTACAACGACCGCAAGAAGCGCAAGGGCGACTTCCGTCGGCTGTGGATCCAGCGCATCAACGCCGCTGCCCGCGCCAACGGCATCACGTACAACCGCTTCATCCAGGGTCTGAACGCGGCGAACATCGAGGTCGACCGCAAGATCCTCGCCGAGCTGGCTGTCAACGACGCCGGTGCGTTCGCCGCGCTGGTCGAGGTTGCGCAGAAGGCTCTGCCGAGCGACGTCAACGCGCCCAAGGCCGCGTGACGCTGCGCTGGTTTGAGCGGTGACTTGAAGGACCCGCAGGTTTTTGCCTGCGGGTCCTTTGTTGCTGGGGCGGCCCGGTTCGTTGTCGGGTGCGGGTGCGTTGTGGCTGGTCGCGCAGTTCCCCGCGCCCCTAAAAAAACACGGTCGGCCTGAGATTGAAGGTGAAGCGGAGTATGTCCCCGAACGGTCCCGAGCTTATTTCTCCCCGTTCCGCTCGTGTTGCCGCTGCTCGGCGGCTCGGCAAGCGGAACTTTCGGAGCAAGGAGCGGCTGTTTCTTGCCGAGGGGCCGCAGGCTGTGCGGGAGGCTGCCGGGTACAAGGACACGCTCGTTGAGTTGTTCGCGACCGTTGAGGCTGCCGAGCGGTATGCCGACATCGTCGGTGAAGCCCGTGAGGCCGGTGCCCGGGTGCATCTTGCGGACGAGCAGGTCATCGCCGATATCTCTACGACGGTCACTCCGCAGGGGCTCGTCGGGGTCTGTCGGTTTCTCGACACTTCCTTCGAGGAGATTCTCAAGGCGCGGCCCAAGCTCGTTGCCGTGCTTGCCAATGTGCGCGACCCCGGGAACGCCGGCACCGTTCTGCGGTGTGCTGATGCGGCCGGGGCCGAGGCCGTCGTACTGACTGACGCTTCTGTCGATCTCTACAACCCGAAGGCTGTACGGGCGTCCGTGGGCTCCCTGTTCCACCTTCCCGTCGCTGTCGGGGTGCCCGTTGAGCAGGCCGTGGCCGGGCTCAAGGGGATCGGGGTGCGGATTCTTGCCGCTGATGGGGCCGGGGACGATGACCTCGATGACGAGTTGGATCAGGGGACCATGGGTGGGCCCACCGCCTGGGTGTTCGGGAACGAGGCGTGGGGGCTTCCGCAGGAGACTCGGGGGCTCGCGGACGCCGTTGTGCGGGTTCCGATCCACGGGAAGGCCGAGAGCCTGAACCTCGCCACCGCCGCCGCCGTATGTCTCTATGCGTCGGCGCGTGCACAGCGCGCCTCCGGAGGGTGCCGCTCTGTCACCGGCAGCTAGTAGGGTGACCAGCTCGGGGGCCACCTGCGCCGTATGAGAAGAGGTGGGGTACGGGGATGACTGTCGGCACGAGCAGCGCGCCGGGAGCACGGGGTGTGCCCCGGCCGTCCGAGGCCCGGCACGACGACCTCGGCATCGATCCCGACGAGCTGGCCGACGGTCTCGTGATCGCCGATGAGCACGGGCATGTCGTCTGCTTCAACGCCGCCGCCGAGCGCATCACCTCCCTCGCCGCCTCCGACGCCCTTGGGCAGCGGTTGGAGAAGGCCCTTCCGTTAGAGGACCTGGAGGGTCGCCGGTGGTGGCAACTGACCGATCCGTATGGCGGGTTGGCCATCCGGGTGCGGCAGCCCGAGCGGAACTTGCTGTTGCCGGGCGGGCATGAGGTTCTTGTCACCGCGCGTTACGTCCGTACCGAGCCTCTCGGGCCTGTTCGGCGGGTTGTCGTCTCCCTTCGTGACACCGAGGCCCGGCGTCGTACCGAGCGCAGTCACGCCGAGCTGATCGCCACCGTCGCGCACGAGCTGCGTTCTCCGCTCACCTCCGTCAAGGGGTTCACCGCGACCCTGCTCGCCAAGTGGGAACGTTTCACCGACGACCAGAAGCGGCTGATGCTGGAGACCGTCGACGCCGACGCCAACCGCGTCACCCGGCTCATCGCCGAGCTGCTCGACATCTCCCGCATCGACTCGGGGCGGCTGGAGCTGCGCCGCCAGCCCGTCGACATGGGGGCGGCCGTCGGCCGTCACATCCAGGCGTACGTCGCCGCGGGGCAGACCGCCGACCGGTTCCTGCTCCGGGTGGAACAGCCGCTGCCCGATCTGTGGGCCGACCCCGACAAGGTCGACCAGGTGCTGAGCAACCTGCTGGAAAATGCGGTGCGCCACGGCGAGGGAACCGTCACCATCGACGTCACGGCCTCCGCGTCCCCGCGCGAGGGCGAGGAGACCGGCACCTCGGTGACGGTGAGCGACGAAGGCCCAGGCATCCCGGAGGAGTCCATGAACCGCGTGTTCACCCGCTTCTGGCGGGGCAGCAAGCGCGGCGGCACCGGCCTCGGGCTGTACATCGTCAAGGGCATCGTCGAAGCCCACGGCGGCACCATCACGGTCGGCCGCGCCCCGGGTGGCGGCGCCGAGTTCCGATTTACGTTGCCCGTGGGCACCCCGGCGTATCTGCAGTAGCCCTGCAGCAGTCGCCGACGAGGGCCCACGGGCGAGGTCACCTGCCTCACCCCCGTTAGACTCGGCCTTTGGCACCTTTGCGTCCCCGTTTCAGGGACGACGACGCGTCCCCCGAGTCGAGTCGGGACGGGGACCATCCGCCAGCCAACCGGAAGCACGGGAAGAGATGTCGGCACCGAATAAGTCGTACGACCCTGTAGAGGTCGAGGCCTTGAAACCGGAAGAGATCGAGCGCATGCGGGACGAGGCGCTCGCCGCCTTCGCCGCCGCCGGTGACCTCGACGCGCTCCAGGAGGCCAAGGTCGCCCACACCGGCGGCACCTCGCCCCTCGCCCTCGCCAACCGCGAGATCGGCGCGCTGCCCCCGCAGGCCAAGGCCGCGGCCGGCAAGCTCGTCGGCCAGGCCCGGGGCGCGGTGAACAAGGCCCTCGCCGCCCGCCAGGCCGAGCTGGAGGCCGACCGCGACGCCCGCGTCCTGGTCGAAGAGGCGGTGGACGTCACGCTGCCGTACGACCGCGTCCCGGCCGGCGCCCGGCACCCGCTCACCACGTTCATGGAGCGCGTCGCCGACGTCTTCGTGTCCATGGGGTACGAGATCGCCGAGGGCCCCGAGGTCGAGGCGGAGTGGTTCAACTTCGACGCGCTCAACTTCACCCCGGACCACCCGGCCCGGCAGATGCAGGACACCTTCTTCGTCCAGGGCCCCGAGGGGACCGAGGGCGACGAGTCCGGTGTCGTGCTGCGGACGCACACCTCGCCGGTGCAGGCCCGCGCCATGCTGGACCGTGAGCCGCCGGTCTACATCGTGTGCCCCGGCCGCGTGTACCGCACGGACGAGCTGGACGCCACGCACACCCCGGTCTTCCACCAGATCGAGCTCCTCGCCATCGACGAGGGCCTGACCATGGCCGACCTCAAGGGCACCCTCGACCACATGGTCCAGTCGCTCTTCGGCGCGGAGATGAAGACCCGGCTGCGGCCGAACTACTTCCCCTTCACCGAGCCGTCCGCCGAGATGGACATGCTCTGCTACGTCTGCAAGGGCGAGTCCGTCGGCAACCCCGACCGCCCCTGCCGTACCTGCTCCTCCGAGGGCTGGATCGAGCTGGGCGGCTGCGGCATGGTCAACCCGCGCGTGCTCGTCGCCTGTGGTGTGGACCCGGAGAAGTACAGCGGATTCGCGTTCGGGTTCGGCATCGAGCGGATGCTGATGTTCCGCCACAACGTCGAAGACATGCGAGACATCGTCGAGGGCGACGTCCGGTTCACCCGGCCGTTCGGGATGGAGATCTGATGCGCGTCCCGCTTTCTTGGCTGCGGGAGTACGTCGACCTGCCGGCGACGGAGACCGGCCGAGACGTCCAGGCCAAGCTCATTTCCGTAGGCCTTGAGGTAGAGACTGTCGAGCAGTTGGGCGACGGCCTCAAGGGCCCGCTCGTCGTCGGCAAGGTCCTCACCATCGAGGAGCTGGAGGGCTTCAAGAAGCCCATCCGCTTCTGCACGGTCGACGTCGGTCAGGCCAACGGCACCGGTGAGCCCCAGGAGATCGTCTGCGGCGCCCGCAACTTCGCCGTCGGCGACAAGGTCGTCGTGGTCCTCCCCGGCGCGGTCCTGCCGGGCGACTTCGCGATCGCCGCGCGCAAGACGTACGGCAAGACCTCACACGGCATGATCTGCTCCGGCGACGAGCTGGGCATGGGCGACGACGGCTCGCACGGCATCATCGTGCTGCCGCCCGAGCACGAGGTCGGCACCGACGCGATCGAGCTGCTCCAGCTCGTCGACGAGGTCCTCGACATCGCCGTCACGCCCGACCGCGGCTACGCCCTGTCGATCCGCGGCGTCGCCCGCGAGACCGCCACCGCGTACGGCCTCCCGCTGCGCGACCCGGCGCTCCTGGACGTCCCGCAGCCGAACGCCTTCGGCTACCCGGTCCAGGTCTCCGACCCGATGGGCTGCGACCGCTTCACCGCCCGCACGGTCACCGGCCTCGACCCCGACGCCCGCTCCCCGCTCTGGCTCACGCGCCGCCTCCAGAAGGCGGGCATGCGCCCGATCTCGCTCGCCGTCGACATCACCAACTACGTGATGCTGGAGCTGGGCCAGCCCCTGCACGCCTACGACCGTTCCCGCGTCCAGGGTCCGATCGGCGTGCGCCGGGCCACGCAGGGCGAGAAGCTCACCACCCTCGACGGCGCCAAGCGCACGCTGGACGCCGAGGACCTGGTGATCACCGACGACCGGGGCCCCATCGGCCTCGCGGGCGTCATGGGCGGTGCCAACACGGAGATCGACGACACCGAGGGCACCACCACCGAGGTCGTCGTCGAGGCCGCGCACTTCGACGCGCTCTCCATCTCGCGTACGGCCCGCCGCCACAAGCTGGCCTCCGAGGCGTCCAAGCGCTTCGAGCGCGGAGTCGACCCGCAGGCCGCGTCGGCCGCCGCCCAGCGCACGGTGGACCTCCTGGTCCTCCTCGCGGGCGGCACGGCGGACGCGGGCGTCACCGAGGTCATCGCGCCCTCGGCCCCGCACACCATCACCATCCCGGCGGACCACCCGGACAAGGTCGCGGGTGTCGAGTACGGCCGCGAGACCGTCGTACGGCGTCTCCAGGAGGTCGGCTGCGACGTGTACGGGCAGGACGAGCTGATCGTCACCGTCCCGTCCTGGCGCCCCGACCTCACCGACCCGAACGACCTGGCCGAAGAGGTCATCCGCCTGGAGGGCTACGAGAACCTGCCCTCCACGCTCCCCAAGCCCCCCGCGGGCCGGGGCCTAACCGACCGCCAGCGCCTCCACCGCCGGATCGGCCGCGCGCTGGCCGGTGCCGGTTACGTCGAGGCGCCGAACTACCCCTTCATCGGCGAGCACGTCTTCGACCAGTTCGGCCTGACCGCCGACGACCCGAACCGCAAGGTCGTCAAGCTGGTCAACCCGCTCTCGGACGAGGAGCCGGCGCTTCGTACGACGCTGCTGCCGGGGCTGCTGGGTGCCTTGCGGCGCAATGACGGTCGGGGCTCGCATGATCTCGCGCTGTTCGAGACCGGGCTGGTCTTCCACCCGCGTGAAGAGCTGAAGATCGCGGTACGGCTGCCTGTCGACCGGCGTCCCACCGACGAGGAGATCGCTTCTCTCACCGAGGCGCTGCCCGTTCAGCCTCGGCATGCCGCCGTCGTCCTCGCGGGCGCGCGTGAGCAGGCCGGGTGGTGGGGCAAGGGGCGGCCGTCCGACTGGGCCGACGCGGTCGAGGCGGCGCGGGTGCTGGCGCGTGAGGCCGGGACCGAACTCCTTGTGCGGGGTGGGCAGTACGGGCCCTGGCATCCGGGGCGGTGTGCGGAACTCGCCGTTGTCGTCGAGGGTGTTGAGCAAGTCATCGGGTACGCGGGGGAGTTGCACCCGGGTGTGCTGAAGACGCTGGGGTTGCCTGCGCGTACCAGTGCGATGGAACTCGACCTGGATGTCCTTGAGTTGGCGTCTTCGGGGGTTCCCAAGGGGCCGAAGATCTCTACGTTCCCTGTTGCTACGCAGGATGTCGCGCTCGTTGTTGATGTGGCTGTGCCGCATGCGGGGGTTGAGGCTGCGTTGCGTGAAGGGGCGGGTGAGCTGCTGGAGTCGATCCGGTTGTTCGACGTCTATGAGAATGCTGCGCAGTTGGGCGAGGGCAAGAAGTCGCTGGCGTATGCGTTGCGGTTCCGGGCGGCTGATCGGACGTTGACTGTCGATGAGGCGTCGGCGGCTCGGGATGCGGCGGTCGCGTTGGCTGGAGAGCGGGTCGGGGCCGTGCTTCGCGGCTAAGGGGTGGGGAGCTGTTGTTGTTTGCCGGCTGCGGGCTCGTTGTGGCTGGTCGCGCAGTTCCCCGCGCCCCTTAACGGCACCCCCGTCGGCCTGTGTTTGAGGTCCCACCTGCATAAATGCGGGTGTCTCAGGTCGGCTCACTCGTTCGGGTGAGAAGTCTGGGTGATGTGGCCCGATCGGGGCATGTGGTCGACAGAATCGGACCGGCCTTTCGGGGTCGGTCCGATTGCGCTGTCGGGGCCTATTTGGGGGGCCACAGGCATGATCCGCATCAAGGCTGGGGTGCCCCGCAGGACGCGCCCGAGGACGCGTGCTCGCCGTCCGCTGCGCAGGGCGCTCGCCCTGGGGCTGCCCACGGTCTGGGGCGCCATAGCGATCACCTACAAACTCACCTGCCCGCTCGCCCAGCAGAACAGCCTGGGCGCACGCATCGTCACCAGCGCGGTGTTCTTCGCGGTCGGCACCGGACTCATCGTCCAGGTCCGCCGTTCCCTGCTCCGCGAACTCCGGCAGATCCGCCAGATCGCCGGTGCCGCGCAGAACGCCCTGCTGCGGCCACTCCCACCCCGCCTCGACGGGCTGAACATCGCCGCCGCCCAACTGTCCGCGGAGCGCGGTGCGGTGGTCGGCGGTGACCTGTACGAGGTGATCGCCACCGAGCACGGCGTCCGGGTCGTGATGGGCGACGTCCGCGGCCACGGCATCTCCGCGATCGGCACGGTCGCCGCCGTCCTCGGCAGTTTCCGCGAGGCCGCCCACGACGAACCCGATCTCGAAGGTGTCCTACGACGACTGGAGCGGGCCCTCGCCCGCCACCTCCGCGAACGCGCCCGCGCGGAACACCCCGCCTCGGGCGGCCTCGACCCCGACAGCCCGGTCGCCGAGGAGTTCGTCACCGTACTGCTGCTGGAGATTGGGAGGGACGGGGAGGTGCGGGGGCTGAACTGCGGTCATCCGTGGCCGTATTTGTTGAGTGGGGCGAATGTCGAACCACTTGCCCGCGCCGATCCCCTTCCGCCCCTCGGCCCGTTCCCGCTGCCGACCGAGCTGCCGTTCGTCTGCTGTGGCCAACTCCTTCCGGGTGAGGCCCTGTTCCTCTACACGGACGGAGCGGAGGACGCCCGTGACACGAGGGGCCGCTTCTTCCCGCTGAGGGATGCGTTGACCGCCGCTGTGGCCCAACATCCGCTCCCCGTACCCCAGTCGGTTCTGGGTTCGGTCTTCACGGCGTTGCTCCGCCACGCGGGCGGCACCCCGACAGATGACGTGGCGATACTCATCCTGCGCAACGATCGCAGGCCCACTCCCACCCCCTCAGGGGCGCGGGGAACTGCGCGACAAGCCACGACGGCGCAGCACCCGACCAACTACCCACAACACAACGGCGTTTAGTCGCACTGTTCCGAACCCCACCGCAAAGCCAGGCCGCCGCACTTACGAGGGGGAGCCGGCGGCCCGGCCGGCCTCTTGCGAGGCAATCCAGTCAACCGGTTCGGAACTCTCCGCAACAGCGCGCACACACCACGGATTCGCGCACTCCGTTCACACCCGGTGTGAACCGAACCGCACTACTCTGTCCGCACCGAGTCACCGGGGGGCCTCCCATGCAGCCCAACACACTCCTCGACGCGATCCTGGACGAGGCGGGAATCTCGCACGCGGGACTCGCCGCCCACGTGAACCAGGCCGGACGGGCCCGAGGGCTCGCGCTACGGTACGAACACACCGCCGTGGCAAGGTGGTTGAAGGGTCAGCGGCCACGGGGGCAGGTCCCGGACCTGATCTGTGAGGTGCTCGCGACCCGCCTCCACAGACCCGTGACCCTCGACGACATCGGCCTCGGCGTACCGGGCGAACCGTCCACCCCGCACGGCACCTCCCTCTCCGGCTTCGTCGAACGGGCCACCGCCCTGTGGCGCTCCGACGAACAGCAGCGCCCGCACATCCTCGGCGCCCCCGCGGTCACCGGCACCCCCGCCGTGATGCCCGTATGGGAGTGGGAGAACCCGCCCGACGACGTCGACGTCTCGCGCGGCGGCCGGCACCGGGTGAGCATGGCCGACATCGAGATGCTGCGCGCGGCCCGAGCCCACTACGAGCAGATGTACCGCAAGGCCGGCGGCGTCGCGACCCGCACCCGCATCGTCGGCTTCCTCAACTCCGAGACCGCACCCCTGCTGCGCGGCAGCTACACCGACGCCACCGGCCGCCAACTGCACCGCGCCACCGGCGGGTTGGTGGCCATCGCGGGCATCTGCGCCTACGACTCCGACGCGCACGGACTCGCTCAGCGTTATTTCCATCAGGCGCTGCGGCTCGCAAAAGCCAGCAATGACCGGGGACTTGGTGCCTACGTCATCGCGCTGCTGGTCAACCAGTCTTTGTTCATGCGGGAGTTCCGCCAGGCCGTCGCCTTCGCGGAGGCCGCGCTGCGGGCGGCGGGACGGCAGATCACCCCGGCGCTCGCCTCCGACCTGTACGCGATGCAGGCGAAGGCGTACGCGCACCTCGGCGACGGCACGAGCGCCCTGTCCTGCATCCGGCGTGCCGAGCAGGCCGCCGAACGCATCCGGCGCGGATACGAACCCGACGAGACCGGCTATGTCCAGCCGGGCCTGGTCAACGTCCAGGTGGCGGAGGCGCTGCTCAGCCTCGGCGATCTGACGGCGGCCGGGGAACACGCCCACGCGGCCGTGGACACTCCGGCGCACGACCGGGGCCGGGTGCACCGGCTGGCCATGCTCAGCCAGATCGAACTGCGCCAGGGAAACGCCGACAAAGCGGTGGCCACGGCGGTGCAGATGGCCGAGCAGGCACGGGGGATGGAGTCCCAGCGGCTGCGCGACAGACTCCGCGCGGTCCGCGAGTACCTGGTGCGCAGCGACTGCGCGGGTACCACCGAGGCGGCCGAACTCATCGACGGGGCACTGCGCGTACCGCTGTAGAGAGCGCCCGGGAGAGCGCCGTAGACCACACCACAGTCCCTGCTGCGATATTGCCACTTACTCGACGGAAGGTGGCAGAACCGTGCAGTGGACGAAACAGAACGAACAAACTGTGTACTCAAACCGCTGGTTCAGCGTCAATCTCGCGGATGTCGAACTACCCGACGGCCGACACCTCGACCACTTCCTCATACGGCTGCGCCCGGTGGCCGTGGCGACGGTGGTCAACGAGGCGAACGAAGTTCTCCTGCTCTGGCGGCACCGTTTCATCACCGACAGCTGGGGGTGGGAGCTCGCGGCCGGCGTCGTCGAGGACGGCGAGGACATCGCGCGGGCGGCCGCCAGGGAACTGGAGGAAGAGACCGGCTGGCGGCCGGGGCCCCTGCACCACCTGATGAGCGTGGAGCCGTCCAACGGGCTCACGGACGCCCGGCACCACATCTACTGGGCCGACGAGGGCGAGTACACCGGACACCCCGTGGACGACTTCGAGTCGGACCGCCGGGAATGGGTACCACTCAAACTCGTACCCGACATGGTCGCCCGCGGGGAGGTCCCGGCCGCCAATATGGCGGCCGCGTTAATGCTGTTGCACCACCTGAGGGGCGCCCCGTAGGGGCGCGGGGAACTGCGCGACCAGCCACGACGAACCCGCAGCCAACCGACCGCCCTTCGGGCTCTAGCGTCCCAAGGCCTGCCAGATAGTCACGACAAGCGCACCCACGGCGGTCATGGCCGCAATAGCCGGCAGCGGCCACCGCGTGTGCTCCAGTGCAACGATTCGCGCGCTCAGATCGTCCAGTTCCTTGTCCGTCTCCTCGGTGCGATGACTGAGCAGGGCCAGCCCACCCTCGACACGCGCGTACGCGACGTCGAGGCGGCGGCGTAACTCTGCGAGTTCTCCATGGACCACGGGATGCTCGGGGTCGGCGGTCACGGGTCCGCTCCTTTCCGTAGTCGGAACATCCCTTGCATGCGCATGAAGAGTCAACTCGCCTGGTGGACACCGGGGGAGAGTGTGCGAGCGGCATATGCGGGCCCGGCGCGCACACGGTGTGTGAATGGCGCGGGCCCGGCACTCCGAAGAGTGCCGGGCCCGCAACCGCCAAAGTATTACGGTGAGTTGCCGCGAGGGAAGTGCTCAGGCGTAGGTGTAGAACCCCGAACCGGACTTACGGCCCAGCCGCCCCGCGTCGACCATGCGCTGGAGCAGCGGGGGAGCGGCGTAGAGCGGCTCCTTGTACTCCTCATACATCGAGAAGGCCACCGACGCGACCGTGTCCAGACCGATCAGGTCGGCCAGCTTCAGCGGGCCCATCGGGTGGGCGCAGCCGAGCTCCATGCCGTTGTCGATGTCCTCGCGGCTGGCGATGCCCGACTCGAACATCCGGATCGCGGAGAGGAGATAGGGGATCAGCAGCGCGTTGACCACGAACCCGGAGCGGTCCTGCGCGCGGATCGCGTGCTTGCCGAGCGCCTTCTCGGCGAACAACTGCGCGCGGCTGAGCGTGCCCTCGGAGGTGGTGAGCGCCGGGATCAGCTCGACGAGCTTCTGCACCGGGGCCGGGTTGAAGAAGTGGATGCCGATGACCTGGTCGGGGCGCGAGGTGGCGACCGCGAGCCGGACCAGCGGGATCGAGGAGGTGTTGGAGGCGAGGATCGCGTCGGGGCGGGTCACGACCTGGTCGAGCACCTGGAAGATCTCGGTCTTCACCTGCTCGTTCTCGACGACGGCCTCGATCACGAGGTCGCGGTCGGCGAACTCGCCGAGATCGGTGGTGAAGCTGAGCCGCGCCTGCGTCTCCGCCAGCTCCTCGGCCGTGATCTTGCCGCGCTCGGCCGCCTTGGTCAGAGAGTTGAACAGCCGGGTCCGGCCGATCTCCAGGGCCTCGCCGGTGGTCTCGGCGACCTTCACGTCCAGGCCGGAGCGGGCACACACTTCGGCGATACCGGCGCCCATCTGGCCGCAGCCGACCACTCCGACGCGCTCGATGTCGGTCACATCGTCCCCTTCGCAGATCTACGGCTGTCGCAGGACCCCGTTGTTCGGCGCCTGCTCCGATCGTGCACGTTACCCGCAAGTATCGATGATCGATCGCCGGGGTCGGGCATTCTGGGGCGCGGAGACGATCCGTGACGGCACGGATCCACAGCGTATGGGGGTGTGCAGATGGGGCGATTGTCACGTCGGGCGTTCGCGATGGCAGCGCTGTCGACGCTGGCCACGACGGGCAGCGCGGCGGCCGACACCGGGTACGCGCGGAGGCCGCCCGGGCGTCCGCGCGGGGTCACCGAGATGCGGGGCGTGTGGCTGGCGACGGTGGCCAACCGCGACTGGCCCTCCCGCCCGGGCCTCACCGCGGCGCAGCAGCGCACCGAACTGATCGCCCACCTCGACACGGCCGTCCGCGACCGCCTCAACACGGTGATGTTCCAAGTACGGCCCACCGCCGACGCGTTGTGGCCCTCGCCGTACGAGCCCTGGTCGCAGTACCTGACCGGCACCCAGGGCCAGGACCCCGGCTGGGACCCGCTTGGGACGGCCGTAGAAGAGGCGCATGTACGAGGGTTGCAGCTGCACGCGTGGTTCAACCCGTACCGGATCGCCAACAACACCGACCTGTCGAAGCTCGTCGCCTCGCACCCCGCGCGCAAGCACCCGGACTGGGTGGTGGCGTACGGCGGGAAGCTCTACTACAACCCCGGGTTGCCGCAGGTCCGCGCCTTCGTCGAGGACGCGATCCTCGACGCGGTGAAGAAGTACCCCGTGGACGGGGTGCACTTCGACGACTACTTCTATCCGTACCCGGTGGCCGGACAGACCTTCGACGACGACGCGGCCTACGACAAGTACGGGAGCGGATTCGCCGACCGGGCCGCCTGGCGCCGCGACAACATCGACAAGCTGATCCGCGAGACCGCGGCCCGCATCCAGCAGATCCGGCCGGGCACGCGCTTCGGGATCAGCCCCTTCGGCGTGTGGCGCAACGTCGCGACCGACCCGCGCGGCTCCGACACCCGGGCGGGGGTGCAGACGTACGACGACCTCTGCGCGGACACCCGCAAGTGGGTGCGCGAGAACTGGATCGACTACATCGTCCCGCAGCTGTACTGGAACATCGGCTTCGCCGCCGCCGACTACGCGAAGCTGGTGCCCTGGTGGGCGGAGGTCGCGCGCGGCACGAAGACGCGGTTGTACGCGGGTGAGGCGCTGTACAAGGCGGGCGACCCGGCACAGCCCGCGGCCTGGCAGGACCCGGCCGAGCTGTCCCGGCACCTCACTCTCGCCGCGAAGTACCCCGAGGTCGGCGGGCATGTGTTCTTCGCGGCCCGGGATGTGGCCGTGGACTCGTTCGGGGCGATGGCTCGAGTGGTCGCCGATCACTACCAGGAGCCCGCGAAGGCTCCGCGCTGAACTCCCTTTCCGGAAACGGGATTTGTGCCTTTCAACTCCGGGCCCGTTGCGTGACGGCGATGCACACCAGCACCGCCGCAGCGGTCAACGGGGCCGCCACGGGCAGGTGTTCGCCGAGGAGCAGGACCGACCACACCAATGTGAGGAGCGGTTGGGCGAGTTGGAGCTGGCTCGCCTTCGGGACGCCGATCGCCGCCATGCCCCGGTACCAGACGACCAGCCCGAGGAACTGCGAACCGGCGGCGACCCACAGCAGCCCGGCCACGCTGTGCGCGGTGAGGTGCGGGGTGTCGTACGACAGGGCGAGCGCGGCGGCGGGCACGGTGAGCGGCAGGCAGAGGACCAGTGCCCAGGCGATGACCTGCCAGCCGGGCATGACCCGGGCCAGTCGGCCGCCCTCGGTGTAACCCGCCGCGCAGACCAGCAGCGCGGCGAGGAGATACAGGTCGGCGCTGGTCACGGCGCCGCCGCTCTGCTGGACCGTGAAGGCGAGCACCGCGCCGGCGCCCGCGAGCGCGGCCGTCCAGAAGGTGCGCGAGGGGCGGATGCCGGTGCGCAGCGCGGACAGGGCGGCGGTCGTCAGCGGCAGCAGACCGACAACCACCGCCGCGTGGGCGGTGGTTGAGGTCTCCAGCGCGAGTGTGGTGAGCAGCGGGAAACCGACCACCACTCCGGCGGCTACGACGGCCAGCCCGGCCCAGTGCCGACGGCCGGGCACGCGGACGCGCAGCGCCAGCAGACAGCCGCCCGCGATGACCGCGGCGAGGACGCTGCGCACGGCCACCAGCGACCAGGCGCCGAAGCCTTCGAGCCCCCAGGCGGTGGCGGGGAAGGTGAGGGAGAAGGCGATCACACCGAGCGCGGCCTGGACCGTACCGGCGCGGACCGTCGCTGTCGTGCTGGGGGAGGTGCTGACCGCTATCGGGCTCGGGGCAGTAGCGCTATCGTGTGCTCTCATGCAAGAGCGTAGCAGTGTCGGTGAACTGGCGAATCACCTGCGACAGGAACTCAACCGCTACTCTCCCGGTGGAAAGCTGCCGTCGAGCCGGGCGCTCGTCGAGCGGTTCCGGGTGAGCCCCGTGACCGTCTCGCGCGCCCTCGCGCAGCTGGCCGCCGAGGGGCTGGTGGTCACCCGGCCCGGCGCCGGCGCGTTCCGGGCGACGCCCCGCCCCGCGACCGCCGCCTCGGGGGACACCTCCTGGCAGGAGGTGGCGCTCAGCGCGGACGGCACCGCCGACTTCGTCCCGCGCACGGTGGACGCGTCCGCGGTCCTGGCCACGCTGGCCGTGCCGCCGCCGGGCGTGATCGAGTTCAACGGCGGCTATCTGCACCCCTCCCTGCAGCCCGAGCGTGCGATGGCCGCGGCCCTGTCCCGGGCAGGCCGTCGCCCCGGGGCTTGGGGCCGACCGCCGATGGAGGGCCTGCCGGAACTGCGCGAGTGGTTCGCGCGCAGCATCGGCGGAGCGGTGACGGCCGCCGACGTCCTGGTCAGCGCGGGCGGCCAGACCGCGCTCACCACCGCACTGCGCGCCCTCGCCCCGCCCGGCGCACCGGTCCTGGTCGAATCCCCCACCTACCCGGGCATGTTGGCGATCGCGCGGGCAGCCGGTCTGCGCCCGGTCCCGGTACCGGTGGACGCGGACGGCGTGAAACCAGCCCTGCTCGCCGACGCGTTCCGTGCCACCGGCGCCCGTGTCTTCGTCTGCCAGCCCCTGTTCCAGAACCCGACCGGCGCGGTCCTCGCCTCCGCCCGCCGCCCGGAGGTCCTGCGCATCGCCCGGGACGCGGGCGCGTTCGTCGTCGAGGACGACTTCGTACGACGGCTGGTGCACGAGGACGCGGGCCCCTTGCCGCGTCCGCTCGCCGCCGACGACCCCGACGGAGTCGTCGTCCACGTCGGCTCGCTCACCAAGGCGACCTCGCCCAGCTTCCGGGTCAGCGCCCTGGCCGCGCACGGCCCGGTACTGGAACGGCTGCGCGCCATCCAGGTCGTCGACACCTTCTTCGTCCCCCGCCCGCTCCAGGAAGCGGCCCTCGAACTCGTCGGCTCCCCGGCCTGGCCCCGCCATCTCCGCGCGATCTCAACGGAGTTGAAGACCCGCCGCGACACGATGACGGCCGCCCTGCGCCTCGAACTCCCCGCCTTCTCCCTCCCGCACATTCCCTCCGGCGGCTACCACCTCTGGCTCCGCCTCCCTGACGGCATGGACGAGCAGTCCCTGGCGATCGCGGCCCTCCGCGCGGGCGTCTCCATCACTCCCGGCCGCCCCTACTTCAGTGCCGAACCCCCGGCCGCCCACGTCCGGTTGAGCTTCGCGGCGGTCGCCGGGACGGGGGAGATCGTGGAAGGGGTACGACGGCTTCGGGCAGCCTGCGAGGAGGTGCTCTAGCGCTCAGGTACCGGCACCAGGGCGCCGGTGAACTCCAGGGACGCGAACAGCTCCGGCGTCAGGTGGACGCCCGTGAGGCGATGGGCGAGCGCGAAGGCGGCCTCGTTGCACAGGTCGTAGCTGCGCTCCTCGCCCTCCCTCAGATCGAAGCCCGACTCCCGCATCCCGGCGAGGAGTTCGGGGTCGTCCGCGTGACTGCCGTCCCGGGAGTAGGCGAAGAGCGGCTCGAAGCGCAGCCGTGTCTCCCCGTCCTCGAACCAGTAGAAGCGGTCCACCGCGTTCACGTTGCGGAAGTGGGAGACCACCGTGCGCCCGCGCGAGACCGGGAGCATGGCCGCGCTGGTGACGCCCAGATAGCCGTTGTGCTCGACCATCAGCGACCAGTCGCCGACCGCGGCGACACCGACGAACAGCGGGTCCCCGTAATGCTCGCCCCAGGTGATGTACGACGGCTCGCGCAGGGGCTCGACACCCTTGACCCTTATCAACTCCGGCTCCGCGCCCAGCTCATGGAGCAGCCGGTCCGGTGTGATCTCCCGGACCAGCGTGACGCAGTAGGCGTGCATCAGCGGGGAATGCTCCGTCTGGAGCCAGGTGTAGTCGGCGGCGGTCGTCATCCGGGTCATGTCTCGAAGCCTGCCACGCACCACTGACAACGCCCGTTCCACCGGTGAAAACCGCTCGACACCCCACCCTCCGACCTGTGATTCTCCGGCCATGAACGACATCCCGAGCCTTCCCGACGGCTATGAGTTCTCCGCCGACTCCGCCCGCGTCGACATCGACCGCACCCACCGCTGGCTGTCCACCGACGCTTACTGGGCGAAGGACCGGCCCCGCGAGAAGCACGAGCGCGCGGTCGCGTCCTCGATGAACTTCGGGGTGTACGACACGGCTTCGGGGGAGCAGGTGGCGTACGCGCGCGTGGTCACCGACCACGCCGCGTTCGCGTGGCTGTGCGACGTGTACGTGGACCCGTCGGCGCGCGGCAAGGGCATCGGCACGGCCTTCGTCGGCGCCGTGTGCGAGGAGCTGCGGCCGTTCGGGCTGCGGCGGATCCTGCTCGCCACGCACGACGCCCACGGGGTGTACGAGAAGCTCGGGTTCAAGCCATTGGAGCGGCCCGACCGGTGGATGGCCCTCGGTTTGGAGTGAGTTGTCCGCCTGGTCCCGACCCTCGACGTGAGGTTTCGCCCACCCTGGGTAACTCTCATCCGGCCCCCCTTGACCTGCGTACTTCGGCGGGATCACGATCGCGGCATGCAACTTCGGGTCACGTTTGTCGCCGCCGCGCGCAGCTCCCCGTTGCTCGCGGAGCGCTTCGAGGACGACCGCCCGCTGGACCAGGCGGGCTGGGACGAGGTGCAGCGCGCTGCCCCGGTCCTGCTGCCGCTGGCGGCGGCGGAGCTGCGCTACTGCTCACCGACCCCGCGCAGCCGCACCACCGGCGACGGCCTCGGTTACACCCCGCTGGTGCAACTCGCCCTGCGGGACTGCGACATGGGCCGTTGGCGCGGCCTGACCCTCGGCGAGGCGATGGCCCGCGAACCGGCCCTGGTCGACGCCTGGCTCGCCGACCCGCGCTCCACCCCGCACGGCGGCGAGTCCCTGCTGGCCTTCATCGCCCGCGTCGGCGGCTGGCTGGACACGCGCCCGGACGACGACGGCGGCCGCATCGTCGCCGTAGCCGAACCCTCCGTCATCCGCGCCGCGTTGGTCTACGCCCTCAAGGCACCCCCGTCGACCTACTGGAACTTCGACGTACGCCCCCTGTCGACGACCACGGTCACGGGGCATGCGGGGCGGTGGAACCTGCGGTTCGACGGGGCGGGGGTTCAGTCGAGGCGGGTGTAGGGCGGGCCGCCACCGCTCAACTCCCGCGCGCATACTCCGTACTCAGCACCAGATCCTTCGCCGGTCCGCCCACCCGCCACACCGTCCGCCAGTGGTCCGCGTCCAGAACCGTGAACTCGCCCCGGTACAGATCCGCCGAACAGGGATGGTCGGCGACGTGGTGCCCCGAGGTCAGATCCAGGTCGTGGAACGGCCGCCCGTCGCCGAAGCGGACGTCGGCCACCGCGGGGGCCCCGCCCGGCAGGAACCGTAGGGTCCGTTCGGCGGGGCGGGCCACGCCCTGCCAGGTGAAGGTGCCCAACTCCGTGTGCAGCAGGCCCCCTTCGGGCAGGGCGCTGAAGACGGTCGTACCCGTGAAGTCGCCCTCGTCCCCGCTCGACAGGTCCCGTACCGACCGCCGCACCCGCCAACTCCCGGACAGATACGCCAATACGTCGGGCACCGGCCAGAACTCGCCCATCGTCATCCCTTCCCGCGCCGCCGCCGACGACGCAGGCCGTCCGGCGAGTCGGTGGGCGCCTTGCGTTCGCCCTGGGCCCGGATCTCGTAGTGCGACGCGTGGCTCGTGGCCCGGAAGGCCTCCTCGTACGCGGCCAGGGCGCCGCCCATGGCGCCCCCGGCGGTGCCGCGGCGGCGGATCCGCCGGGCCAGCCAGGTGAAGAAGCCCAGTACGGCGCCGAGGAAGCCGAGCAGGGCCAGGTACGGGAACAGCGCATGCATGCCTTCGACCCTACGTCCCTCCCGCGCCGATCCCATTGACGTGCTCACGCCGCTTCCCTATCTTGCCGTTCGAAGTGCTGACCGACGTTTGGTATTTCGAACGACCTCGGGGCGCCCCCTCAGGGCGACTTTCCTCGGGGCAACTTCAGAGCACCTTCAAGAGCCGCGGAGTATCCATGTCACGCACCAGCCGCACCCGCCTGAGACTTGCCTTAGGGGCAAGCGCTTTCCTGCTGGCGACGGCCGTCGTCCCCGCACCCGCCCACGCCGAGGACGTCACGGACGTCACCGACTACGCGATCACCGTCGATCCGTCGGCGCGGGGCGCCGCGATCGACAAGACGATGTACGGCGTCTTCTTCGAGGACATCAACCGCGCGGCGGACGGCGGCCTGTACGCCGAGCTCGTGCAGAACCGGTCCTTCGAGTACTCCACCGACGACAACAAGTCGTACACCCCGCTGACCGCTTGGACGGTCGCCGGTACGGCCCAGGTGGTGAACGACGCCGGCCGCCTCAACGAGACCAACCGCAACTACCTCTCCCTGGCGGCGAGTTCGTCCGTCACGAACGCCGGTTACAACACCGGCATCGCTGTCGAGGACGGCAAGAAGTACGACTTCTCGGTCTGGGCCCGCGCCGACAGCGGTACCACCCTCACCGTGAGCCTCCAGGACACCGGCGGCACCCTGGCGACGGCACGTCAGGTGCGGGTGAAGAAGGACGGCTGGGCGCAGTACAGGGCGACCTTCACCGCGACCCGCACCAGCACCACTGGCCGCCTCACCGTCGGCACCTCCGACGCGTCCGCCCTCGACATGGTGTCCCTCTTCCCTCGCGACACCTACAAGCACGAGCCGAACGGCCTGCGCCAGGACCTCGCCGAGAAGATCGCCGCACTACACCCGGGCTTCGTGCGCTTCCCCGGCGGCTGCCTGGTCAACACCGGTTCCATGGACGACTACAGCGCCGCCTCCGGCTACCAGCGCAAGCGCTCGTACCAGTGGAAGGACACCGTAGGCCCGGTCGAGACCCGTGCCGTGAACTCCAACTTCTGGGGATACAACCAGAGTTACGGCCTCGGCTACTACGAGTACTTCCGCTTCGCCGAGGACATCGGCGCGATGCCGCTGCCCGTCGTACCGGCCCTGGTGACCGGCTGCGGCCAGAACAAGGCCGTCGACGACCCGGCGCTGCTCCAGCGGCACATTCAAGACACCCTGGATCTCGTCGAGTTCGCCAACGGGCCGGTGACGTCGAAGTGGGGCGGGCTGCGCGCCGAGATGGGCCATCCCAAGCCCTTCCACCTCACCCACATCGAGGTCGGCAACGAGGAGACCCTCCCCGCCGAGTTCTTCGCCCGCTTCACCCAGTTCCGTACGGCGATCCAGGCCAAGTACCCGTACATGACCGTGATCTCCAACGCGGGCCCGGACGACAGCGGTTCGACCTTCGACACGGCCTGGCAGCTCAACAAGGACGCCAAGGTCGACATGGTCGACGAGCACTACTACAACAGCCCGCAGTGGTTCCTGCAGAACAACGACCGCTACGACTCCTACGACCGCACCGGCCCGAAGGTCTTCCTCGGCGAATACGCCTCCGGTGGCAACGCGTTCAAGAACGGCCTCGCCGAGGCTGCCTACATGACCGGCCTGGAACGCAACGCCGACGTCGTCAAACTCGCCTCCTACGCACCGCTGTTCGCCAACGAGGACTACGTCCAGTGGCGCCCGGACCTGGTGTGGTTCAACAACCACGCGTCCTGGGGCTCCGCCAACTACGAGGTCCAGAAGCTGTTCATGAACAACGTCGGCAGCCGGGTGGTGCCCTCAACTGCCACCGGCACACCGTCACTTGTCGCCCCGATCTCCGGCGCGGTCGGCCTGTCGACCTGGGCGACGAGCGCGGCGTACGACGATGTGCAGGTGACGGCGGCGGACGGTTCGGCGCTGCTCTCCGACGACTTCTCCGGTGACGCGGCTCAGTGGACCCATACGGGAGGCGGGAGTTGGAGCCTCCAGGACGGGCAGTACGTCCAGACCGACACCGCCGCCGAGAACACCATGGTGTCGGCGGGCGACCCGGCCTGGCACGACTACGACCTGCACGTGAAGGCCACCAAGAAGGCAGGAAAAGAAGGCTTCCTGGTCGCGTTCGGGGTCAAGGACACCGGCAACTACTACTGGTGGAACCTGGGCGGCTGGAACAACACCCAGACCGCGGTCGAACAGGCGGTGGACGGCGGCAAGTCGACGCTGATCGCCAAGCCGGGGACCATCGAGACGGGCCGCGCCTACGACGTCGACATCAAGGTGAGGGGCCGTCAGGTCACCCTGTACCTCGACGGCGAGGAGTGGGGCAGCTTCGCCGACGACAAGCCGGCCGAGCCGTTCCGTCAGGTCGTCACCAAGGACGCGAAGACCGGCGACCTGATCGTCAAGGTAGTCAACGACCAGTCTTCGGCGGCCCGTACGGCGATCGACCTGGGCCGCGCCAAGGTCGCGTCCAGGGCGAAGGTGACCACGCTCGCCGCCGCGCCCGACGCGGTGAACAGCGAGACGGCGACCGCGGTCGCGCCGGTCGTGTCCACCTTCAACGGGGTTGCGGACAGGTTCAGTTACACCTTCCCGGCGAACTCGGTCACGTTCCTCAGGATCAAGCAGAGGTAGCTTCCGCTTGAGCGTCCGGCGCGGGCTGCTGTCCCAGCGGCAGCAGTCCGCGCTCGGCGAAGACCTTCTTGGCGGCGAAGGTGGCGTTGAGCGCCTTGGGGATGCCGCAGTACACGGCGGAGTGCGTGAGGGCCTCGATGATCTCCTCGGGCGTGAGGCCCACGTTCAGTGCCGCGTTCACGTGCACGTCGAGCTGCGCCTCGCAGCCGCCGAGCGCGGTGAGCATGCCCAGCGTCACCAACTGGCGGTCGCGCGGGGCGAGTCCGGGACGGTCGTAGATCTCGCCGAAGGCCCAGGCGACGACCTGGTGGCCCAGTTCGGGGTTGATGTCGGCGAGCGAGTCGACGACGCGCTGCCCGGCCTCGCCGTCGACCCGCTTCAGGACCTCCAGGCCGTGGGTGAAACGCTCTTCACGGGTGGTGCTCGCGCTCATGTCGGTTCATCCGATCCCGGCCGCTCGTGCTCGACCTCGTCGAGGAGCAGCTGTTCGTAGTGGTCGATCTTGTCGTCCAGCGCGGACGCGTTGCGGCGCAACGCCCTGATCCGGTCGGCCAGTTCGGCACGGTGCTCACGGAGCATCGCCAGCCGGTCGGCGACCGTGACATTCCCCGCCGCCCGCAGCCCCGCGAACCGCTGCATGTCGGCGATCGACATACCCGTCCCGCGCAGCCGCAGCAGAAACTCCAGCCAGGCCAAGTCCGCCGCCTGGTACCGCCGTTGGTTGCCGGTGGTCCGCCCGACCCGCTCGATGAGGCCGGCCTTCTCGTAGTAGCGCAGCGTGTCGTGCGAGAGACCGGTGCGCTCGGCGACCTGGGCGATGGTGAGGGTGGGTTCCCGGTCCCGGGGGAGGGGTTCCGGGGGCTGTCCGCTGCTCATGGACACAACCGTAGAACCTGGAGCGCGCTCCAGGTCAAGCGGACCGGGGGCCACTGCGGGCGCGGGACCCGGATCCGAACCGTAGAACGGCGCTTGACCTGGGGATTACCCGCCCCGCACACTTGTCCGGCTCCCGGGGAGGGAGTTGGCGAGGGGGATTCCACATGAGCGGGACGACCGCGGTCGACGTGTACCAGGACCGCTGCGAGCAGCTGTTCCTGGCCGGGGGGGAACGCGGCCGTCCGGCGTGCCGCGCAGGAGGGGCTGGACGAGCTGGGGCCGCAGCCCGATCTCTACTGCTGGCTGGCCCTCGGGCATGCCGTCGAGGACGACGACGACCACGACGACCGTGCGGAGGAGGCGTTCCGGGCGGGGCTCGGGCTCGACGCCGACCATCTCGGGCTCCTCGCCGGTTACGCCGAACTGTGCCTGCGCGCCGACGCGTTCGAGTACCCCGGCCGTGCCGCGCGTGCCTCCGTTCTCTCCCGGCGCCTGAAGGAGCCGGCACCGGAGTCCGCCGAGGCCGAGCGGCCCGCCGCCGAGCGCTGGGCCCGGCGCGGTTACTGGGACGACATCAGGATGAGGGCGGTGGTCGGTGCGCTCCAGGGCCGTGACACCGAGGCCCAGGCCCGCGCCCTGGCCGAGGACCTCCGGCAGCGGGACGGCGACGGCGGCGACGGCGCGATCACGCGGGGCGCCGGGAGCGTGGACCGGGCCGCCACCGTGCGTGCCACGACCCTGGAGGCGCTGTCCGGCCCGTGGAACGCGCCGGTGCGCCTCCTCGGCCGGTACCGGACGGCCGCGTGGGCGGTCAGCCTCATCCTGTGCTTCGCCACCAACACGGCGCTGCGGCGGACGGGAGTGGTGGACCACTTCAGCCTGTGGGGCTACCTCTGGCTGATTCCCCTGCTGATCGTCGACCGCCGTTTCGCCGCCGTCCGCAAAGAGGCCGAGGCCCGCCACGTCGCCCACCTCGAAGCCGTACTCGCCGAGCGGTCCTGACCGAGCGGGAGGTGTCAGTCCCGCGCGGGCCGGCGCCGGTAGTGGCCGAGGGCGTAGTGCGCGGGGACGAGCGCGATCCAGAACCACATGGCGGCCTTCGTGTTGAGGAAGGCCAGGGGGATGGACAGGCCGAACACCAGGACGC
Organism: Streptomyces sp. NRRL F-525; assembly: GCF_000716605.1. GTDB lineage: Bacteria > Actinomycetota > Actinomycetes > Streptomycetales > Streptomycetaceae > Streptomyces. The sequence continues at coordinate 28,263 of NZ_JNXE01000014.1, forward strand.
TGGAGCCGAGTTGGGCGGTGAAGCGACGGCGGGCCCTGGCGGCGGGGGAGTCGGGTGAGGGGTGCACCTGGCGCTGCGTGAGCAGCAGGAGCGCCGCGTGCACCGCGTGGATCGCGGCCATGGCGCTCGCGTAGAGGGCCACGGCGTCGGGCTGTGAGGCGTACTCGGCCAGGAGCCCGGTGGGAAAGGGCAGGAGGGCGACCAGGCCGAGTCCGAGGAGGGTGAGGCGGGTGACCACGCCCGTCTCGACGGGCACCGCGGTGAGGATGCGGCGGTGGTCACGCCAGAACCCGGCGATGAGGGTGAAGCTGAGCGCGAAGGCGCCGAGGCTGGGCAGGGCGTCGCTCAGGGCCTTGTGGAAGGCGGCGTCGCCCAGGTTCGAGGGGACCGCGACGTTGATGACGAGCAGCGTCATCGCGATGGCGTATATCCCGTCGGACAGAGCGATCAGGCGTGCCGTGCCGGGGGAGTGCTCGGGTGTGCGCATCGCTGCGACGGGCTCCGTCATGCCGACGACAGTAGGGCGTCGCGTCCTTGAGCGGTGGTGTCGAACCGTCGGGTCCGCTTACGGTCGGTCCGTGATGATCAGATGTGACGAGCCGCGCGGACTCGGCGTCCCGGACGCCGAGGCGCGGTTGCGCTTCGAGGCGGAACCGCAGCGGAGCGGGGGTCGGACCGGGCGGAGACTGCTCGTGGTCGACGGGGAGCCCGCGTTCGAGCTCAGCTACTGGTGTGGGACATGCCCGTTGCTGTTCCGCCGGTTGGTGACCGCGAATCAGAAGCTGTCGCTGGAGGACCTACGGGAGCAGCTCACCGGGACGCTGGCCGAGCCCGGTGACGGCGGTGTGATCGACGCGTTCGGCGCGTTGCTGCCACAGGGCGAGTACCTTCCGGTGCTGCTGCGGGTGGAGCCCCGGCTGGTGATCCCGGGCCGCGAAGGCGACTACTTCAGCGGCGAGCAGGTGGACTCCTCGGGGATCGACCAGTTCTGGGGCCTCCCGGAGTACCCGCACACGCCGTACTACCGGACCTTCGAGACCGCGGTCGACGCGTCCGCCCACCTGTACGAGTTCGTCGTGCCGATGGTTCCGCCGACGTGGAACGACCGGGAGCGCGTCGAGGAGTACGTCGAGCTCATGGACCGGGGTGCGGTCCCGACGGCCGTGGCGGTCTCGACGCTGGACGTGTGCGAGCCCGCCATCGCCTTCGGGGACGACCAGTCCCAGCACTGGGGTCTGACGCACTTCCTCCTCGACGGCCACCACAAACTGGAGGCCGCGGCCACCGCCGGCCGCCCGGTGCAACTCCTCTCGCTGCTGGCCCTGGGCGAGGGACTGGCGAGCGCTGACGACTGCGCCCGGCTGCCCGCCCTGCGTGCTCAGCCCCGCTCGGCCCGTACGCAGGGCCCGGCAGCACAGGGATCTTCCCCCGCGGATCCACGGTGACGGTTTGCCCGGTTTTCAGCCCGTCCCGGGACACGTAGACCGTCCCTCTTGTTTCGAGGTCCGACGTGCCGGCCTGGTTCACACCTGCGGTGCATGTCCAGGCCGGACGTCGCGTCTCCTTGCCGTCCGCCGTACCAGTCGGGCTCTTTTGGACCGGGCAACCTCTTTGATCCAGCCACCTGCAAGTCTGTAAGACCGGAAAGTTCTCAATGTCCGCAGACCGCCGTGCCAAGTTTGGACGAGGTGGTCTTTTCTGGCAGCTCGCGGCATGCGATCTTAGGGGTATGAGTGGAGGCAGAGGGCGAATGCTCACGGGGACGCTCAGGGTGCTGCTCATCCGTCGAGGAGTGTTGCGGGCCGGTCGGTCGGTGCCGCGCGAAGGCGGTGCGTCGACACCCGGCGACCTGCGCCCCGGGCGGCCGCTCCATGAGCTGGCCGCGGGCGTGTTCCGCAGGGCCAGGGGCTTCGGATCCGGGCGACAGAGTCGACGCGGTGGAACGGCGCACGCGCATGCGGACGGATTCGATGCCGCGTACCCCTGGGAAATGCCGGGCGGTACCCAAGAGTTGATCAGCGGTTACGAGGTCTGTCCAGCCGATTGCGATTCGCTGGACGTTTCCATGCGGACATTGAGCGAACTCGAGGAACCCCGTGCCTGCCCAAAGAATTGCGGCAATAATCTAGAATGGGTGACATTGAAGGTTTCTCGTATTGAACTGCCGTAAGCCCCTCGAAGGTGGCAACCCATGAACGACCATCGCGCAGAGAATATGCGGCCTCGGCGTCCGCAGCAGCGTGCGCCGGAGACAAGGTCCCGGATTCTCGACGCGGCTGGTCAGGTTTTTCTGGAAAAGGGTCTAATGAGCCTGCCCTGGTAGCGGCAACTGGCGGAATTAAAAGAGCAGGGTGAGCTGAGGCCGCATATCGTCCTGGAGGATCACGCCGTCCAAATCGCTGGAACGTGGTCCGGTCGAAAAGCGCAGCAATGAGGCTGACACCGAGACGACATAGTTCCTCCAAGTCCCGTCAGGCCTCCCCCAGTTGACCAACGCTGTTCGTCCCGGCCGTCCGCTGGATGAGGTGGGCGGGCCACGCCCCGCCTGACGTGCATTTACCTGCGGCCAGACACTTTGGCGGGGGCTGAATGCCCGCGACTTCCTGTGAAAGTCCACTGCGGTCTTGCCTGCGGCGCACGTCCGTGCCTCGCGCGTCACCGGCAGTCGCTTCCCTGGAAATAGGGGCGCGCAGACGAACCGGGGGAGGTCGTTCTTGGCAGGTCAGATTCGATGATGAAAGCCTGAATCGGTCAAACGTGATCCGCACAACAGCAGCCACCGCGCATGAACGTTTAATCACAGGGGTATGCAGGCCTGCGGTTACGTCCTGGCTGCTAAAGGAAGAGTTGCTTTGGAATCCATAGTTGCTTCTAGCAACGTCGACCGACGCGCACTGGTTTCGCTTTTCGCTCGTCTTCGCAGGAGTGAAGGACAGTCCAATCCGCTACCCATCTACGATCAGCTCAGGTCGCTTGGCGAAGTGATCCCGGCGCCGTGGGGAGGGCATTTGATAACCTCCTATCGGCTGTGTCACAGCATTCTACGAGATAAGTCGTGGAGGGTTCCCGATCGTCAATGGCGCGCCAGCCAGACGGGCTCGAATCGATGGAATTCAGCCGCATCGTTCCAGATGGCTTCCACCCTGCCGATGCTGAATCCTCCGCTCCACACGCAGACGAGGGAAATCCTTGGTCGCGTGTTTCACAAAGGCCTACTCCCGCAGTTGGGTTCTTCGATACAAAAGACGGTCGACCGTCTCCTCGACCAATTCTTCGAGGAGCTGAGTCAAGGGCCGGCGGATTTCGTGAAGAGCGTCGGTGAGGAACTTCCCGTAATCGCGATCGGTGAGTGGCTGGGCCTGCCTTCCTCCGACTACGGCCTCCTGCGCACCCTGACCCACGACCAGGTCTTCACCCAGGAGTTGTTTCCGTCCGCGACCGAGCTGTCACTCTCGGATGCCGCGACCGCTCAACTCCGGTCCTACTTTTCCGCACTGATCAATGACCGCCGGGAGAATCCTGGCACCGATCCCATTTCGAACTGGCTCAGGATCTGGGATGAACGAGAGCGCGACCGGGCCACCGTCGACGAGGCCGTCCACTCCATAGCCCTGTTCATGATTCTCGCGGCCTTGGAGACGACGAGCCACGTGCTGTCCGCGACGCTCCGCCTCGTGCTCAGCCACCGCGAGCAGGAGGACTGGCTGCGCCAGCTCCCTCACCTCGTACCGGACGCGGTGGAAGAGGCCCTGCGCTACGACCCACCGATTCACATGATCAGCCGCATCGCCGGCACCACCACCGACCTTGGCGGAATCCGTGTGCCCGCAGGCGGGATGGTCCAACTCATGGTGGGAGCAGCGCATCACGACCCGGCCCAGTGGACGGATGCACACCACTTCGATGTCCGTCGTCGTCAGACGAAGACGGCGGGACCCCCGCACCTGAGCTTCGGCGCCGGAATCCACTACTGCCTTGGCAGCCAGCTCGCACGCCTGGAAGCGACAGTCCTTCTCGAATCCCTGCTCAAGCGCCCCGGGCGCCTTCGCATCAACGCACCTGTCCAGTGGGCATCGCGGATCGCCTTCCGGCGCACGACCTCGCTGGAACTCGTCCTCGAATGACCTCCACCCACTCCAAGGAAGCTGACATGCCGACCGACTTCAAGAGCCTGCGCGTGGTCGAAGAGGGCCCCATCCTCCAGGTGCAGCTCAACCGGCCCGAGAGCGGAAACGCCCTGTCCGGAGAGGTTCTCACCGACCTCCTGGAGGTGCTGAACAGGCTTCAGGAGGACACCACGATTCGCGTCATGGTGCTTTCCGGGGCAGGAGATGACTTCTGCCAGGGAGGCGACCGCAGCGAGTTTCCCGCCCTGCTGGCCGAAGACCCCTCCGGTGGCTCGCTTCGCGCGCTCGCCGCCAAGGCTGAGCGTGTGTGCGCCGCACTCTCCAGACTGGAGGTGGTCACCATCGCCCGGCTTCACGGAGACGTCATAGGGGCCGGCTTGGGACTCGCCATCTATTGCGATCTGCGCGTCGGTGCCGACACCTGCCGCTTCCGGATGCCAGAGCTAGGGCTCGGGCTCCCGCCCGCTTGGGGAGGAGTCCTGGACCGTCTCCCCACGGAGGTGGGGCAGTCCTGGGTCCGCTACCTCCTGCTGACCTCGGAGGCTTTCGGTGCGGACCGGGCCCGGGAACTCTCCGTCCTCCACAACGTCGTTCCACGTGACGGCCTGGACGCGGCCGTCAGCCGTCTGGCCAAGACGATGGCACGCCGGGACCCCGCGGCCATCCGAATAACGAAGCGCATGCTGAGCGCACGCGCCAACGCCGCCCAGCTCTCCATCGGCGGCTACTTCGACGGAGAGCTGCTCACATCCGCGGTGACCCGGGCGGTCAATGCGCGTTCGTCGAGAGGACAGACGAGTTCCGACCCGAGCTGACGGCTCCCCCCCCGGCCGGTCCAGCGAAACCAGCCCCCGCGCCGGGCGGATGGAACTCGGCTGGACCTTCCGCGACCTCTGCCGGACGGATCCCTTCGCCGAGAGGTCCCCCGAACAGGCGGCGTGGCCTTCCCGACGGGGGAGACCACGCCGTCGGCGGAAGTCACGGGCACCACTGGAGGCTTCCCCTTCGCCGGGCCCGTCGCGTCCGGGCTCTGGTACGCGTGCGAGCGCTGCCGCCAACACGTCAAGGCCGACCGGCGGGCCGACCTGGCCCCCGAGTGCGGCCACCCCGCGGGCAGCGACCGAGCCGACACCTGGCAGGCCTTCCGCGGCGCACGCCTTCCCGGGCCGGGCCATGCCTGGCCGCTGGTGACGCACTCTCGGCCACACCGACGTGAGTGCATACCCACCCCCTCGGATTGCATAAACGTGCAGCGAAACGTATAGTCATGCCATCGAAGAGGAGGGTTCCATGGCGGTACGTGCGGCAGTGGCCGGAGCGAGTGGATACGCGGGCGGGGAACTCCTGCGTCTGCTCCTGGCGCACCCCGAGGTCGAGATCGGTGCCCTGACCGGCAACTCCAACGCCGGACAGAAACTCGGCGCGCTGCAACCGCATCTGCTGCCGCTCGCCGACCGGGTCCTCCAGGAAACTACCCCCGAAGTCCTCGCCGGACACGATGTCGTCTTCCTCGCGCTCCCGCACGGCCAGTCCGCCGCCGTCGCCGAGCAGCTCGGCCCGGACGTCCTCGTCGTCGACATGGGCGCCGACTTCCGGCTGAAGGACGCGGCCGACTGGGAGAAGTTCTACGGCTCCGCGCACGCCGGCACCTGGCCCTACGGCCTGCCCGAACTCCCGGGCGCCCGCGCCGCGTTGGCGGGATCCAAGCGCATCGCCGTGCCCGGCTGCTACCCGTCGGCCGCCTCGCTCGCGCTCTTCCCGGCGTACGCCGCCGGACTCGCCGAGAACGAGGCCGTGATCGTCGCCGCATCCGGGACCTCCGGTGCTGGCAAGGCCCCCAAGGCTCACCTGCTCGGCAGTGAGGTCATGGGGTCCATGTCGCCCTACGGCGTCGGCGGTGGGCACCGGCACACCCCCGAGATCATCCAGAATCTGGGCGAGGCAGCCGGTGAGACCGTCACCGTCTCCTTCACGCCCACCCTCGCGCCGATGCCCCGCGGCATCCTCGCCACGTGCAGCGCCAAAGCGCGTGAAGGGGTCACCGGTGAGTTGCTCCGCGCCGCGTACGAGAAGGCCTTCGCCGACGAGCCCTTCGTCTTCCTCCTCCCCGAGGGGCAGTGGCCCGCGACGGCGTCCGTCTACGGTTCCAACGCCGTTCAGGTGCAGGTCGCGTACGACGAGGCCGCGGGACGGATCATCGCGATCAGCGCCATCGACAACCTGACCAAGGGCACCGCGGGCGGTGCCGTACAGAGCATGAACCTCGCCCTCGGGCTCGACGAGTCCACCGGGCTGACCACGATCGGAGTCGCGCCGTGAGTGTGACGGCAGCACAGGGATTCACGGCCGCGGGAATCGCCGCCGGGATCAAGGAGAACGGCAACCCGGACCTGGCCCTCGTGGTCAACACCGGGCCCCGCCTCGCCGCCGCGGGCGTCTTCACCTCCAACCGCGTCAAAGCCGCGCCGGTCCTCTGGTCCGAGCAGGTGCTGAAGGGCGGCAAGGTCTCCGCCGTCGTCCTCAACTCCGGTGGCGCCAACGCCTGTACGGGTCCGAAGGGCTTCCAGGACACGCACGCCACCGCCGAGAAGGTCGCCGACACGCTCGGGCTGAACGCCGCCGAGGTCGCCGTCGCCTCGACCGGTCTCATCGGTCTGCTCCTCCCGATGGACAAGCTGCTTCCGGGAGTCGAGGCCGCCGCCGGTCAACTCTCCCCGCACGGCGGCGAGAAGGCCGCCATCGCCATCAAGACCACGGACTCCGTCCACAAGACCGCCGTCGTGACCACCAAGGACGGCTGGACCGTCGGCGGTATGGCCAAGGGCGCCGGCATGCTCGCCCCGGGCCTTGCCACCATGCTCGTCGTCCTCACCACCGACGCCGATGTCGCAAGTGACGTACTGGACACGGCACTTCGGGCCGCCACGCGCACCACCTTCGACCGTGTCGACTCCGACGGCTGCATGTCCACCAACGACACCGTGCTGCTGCTCGCCTCCGGCGCCTCCCAAGTCACCCCGGACCAGGCCGAGTTCGCTGAGGCCGTGCGTGCCGTCTGCGACGACCTCGGGCAGCAGCTCATCCGGGACGCCGAGGGCGCCAGCAAGGACATCAAGGTCGAGGTCGTCAACGCCGCGAGTGAGGACGAGGCCGTGGAGGTGGGCCGTTCCATCGCCCGGAACAACCTCCTCAAGTGCGCGATCCACGGCGAAGACCCCAACTGGGGACGGGTGTTGTCCGCGATCGGGACCACCAAGGCCGCCTTCGAACCCGACCAGCTCAACGTCGCCATCAACGGTGTGTGGGTCTGCAAGAACGGGGGCGTCGGCGAGGACCGCGAGAAGGTCGACATGCGCTACCGCGAGGTGCACATCGTCGCCGACCTGGCCGCCGGGTCCGAGACCGCGACGATCTGGACCAACGACCTCACCGCGGACTACGTCCACGAGAACAGCGCGTACTCGTCATGAGCACTACCCGCAAGCACACCGCGCTGCCCAAGGCGCAGATCCTCATCGAGGCGCTGCCCTGGCTGACCCGGCACAACGGCAAGACCGTCGTCATCAAGTTCGGCGGCAACGCCATGATCGACGAGGACCTGAAGGCCGCCTTCGCCCAGGACGTCGTGTTCCTGCACCACGCCGGGCTCAAGCCCGTCGTCGTGCACGGCGGCGGCCCGCAGATCAGCGCCGCCCTCGACCGGCACGGCATCGTCAGCGAGTTCAAGGCCGGCCTGCGTGTCACCACCGAGGACGCCATGGACGTCGTACGGATGGTCCTCGCGGGGCAGGTGCAGCGCGAGTTGGTCGGGCTGCTCAACCAACACGGGCCGCTCGCCGTCGGGTTGACCGGCGAGGACGCGCACACCATCACCGCCACCAAGCATCTGCCCGAGATCGACGGGGAGTTGGTCGACATCGGGCGGGTGGGCGAGATCACCGCGATCGACACCGGCGCGATCGAGGCACTGCTCGCGGACGGCCGTATCCCGGTCGTCTCGTCGATCGCCAGGAGCGAGGACGACGGACATGTCTACAACGTCAATGCTGACACGGCTGCTGCGGCTCTCGCTGCTGCGCTGGGGGCCGAGACTCTCATGGTCCTCACGGACGTCGAGGGTCTCTACGAGGACTGGCCCAACAGCGACGAGGTGATCAGCCGCCTCACCGCCACCCAACTGGAGAAGCTGCTCCCGGAGTTGAGCTCCGGGATGGTGCCGAAGATGGAGGGCTGTCTGCACGCCGTGCGCAACGGCGTGACCACCGCGCGCGTCATCGACGGCCGGGTCCAGCACTCGATCCTGCTGGAGATCTTCACCGACGAGGGCATCGGCACGATGGTCGTGCCGGACGAGCTGCCCGACGCGAAGCCCGCAAAGAAGAAGAACGCCAAGAAGGCCGGCAAGAAGCAGGGGGATGCCGTATGACCGCCAATGAGGAGCTGACCCAGCGCTGGCAGGGGTCGCTCATGAACAACTACGGCACCCCGAAGCTCCCCCTCGTCCGCGGCGCCGGTGCCAAGCTGTGGGACGCCGACGGCAACGAGTACGTCGACTTCGTCGGCGGGATCGCGGTCAACGCCCTCGGGCACGCCCACCCGGCGATCGTCGAGGCCGTCAGCACGCAGATCGCCCAACTCGGCCATGTCTCCAACCTGTTCATCGCCGAACCGCCCGTCACCCTCGCCGAACGGCTGCTTGAGCGGTTCGGCCGGGACGGCAAGGTGTTCTTCTGCAACTCCGGCGCCGAGGCCAACGAAGGCGCCTTCAAGATCGGCCGGTTGACGGGCCGTCAGCACATGGTCGCCACCCAAGGCGCCTTCCACGGACGGACGATGGGCTCCCTCGCCCTCACCGGCCAGCCCGCCAAGCAGGAGCCGTTCCTGCCGCTGCCCGGCGATGTCACACACGTGCCCTACGGCGACGCGCAGGCGCTGGCCGCCGCCGTCACCGAGGACACCGCGCTCGTCATCATCGAGCCGATCCAGGGCGAGAACGGCGTCGTCGTACCGCCCGCCGGCTACCTGAAGGCGGCCCGCGCCATCACCGCCGCGCACGGCGCGCTGCTGGTCCTGGACGAGGTGCAGACCGGGGTCGGCCGTACCGGGCACTGGTTCGAGTACCAGGCCCACGAAGGCGTGCTGCCCGATGTCGTGACCCTCGCGAAGGGACTCGGCGGCGGGCTGCCGCTCGGCGCCACCGTCGCCTTCGGTCGTGCGGCCGAGCTGCTCCAGCCGGGCCAGCACGGCACGACGTTCGGCGGCAACCCGGTCGCCTGCGCCGCCGGACTCGCCGTACTCGACACCATCGCGAACGAGGGGTTGCTGGAGAACGTCAAGCGGCAGAGCGAGAAGCTGCGGGACGGAATCGAGTCGCTGGGCCACCCGTTGATCGATTATGTCCGGGGTGCGGGTCTCCTCCTGGGTATCGTGCTCACCGAGCCGCTCGCGCCCCAGGCGCAACAGGCGGCTCAGGACGCCGGCTTCCTGGTCAACGCGCCCGCCCCCGATGTCGTACGGCTGATGCCACCGCTGAACCTCGGCGACGACGAGGCGGACGCGTTCCTCCGGGCGCTGCCCGGTGTTCTGGACGTGGCCAAGGGGGACGGATGATCCGGAGAATGAGTCGACGATGAGCCAGGCGCAGGAGCACGAGCACACCGCGGGGCCCGCCGTGCCGCAGACCCGCACCGCCCGCCACCGCCGGATCGTGGACATCCTCAACCGGCAACCGGTGCGTTCCCAGAGCCAGTTGGCGAAGCTGCTGTCCGACGACGGGCTGAGTGTCACGCAGGCGACGCTCTCCCGGGACCTGGACGAGCTGAACGCGGTGAAGATCCGCAACAACGACGGCGACCTCATCTACGCGGTCCCGAGCGAGGGCGGTTTCCGCACCCCGCGCGTGCCGCTGGGGGAGTCGGCGAAGGAGGAGCGGATGCGGCGGCTCTCCTCCGAGCTGCTGATCTCCGCGGAGGCCTCCGCCAACCTCGTGGTCCTGCGCACCCCGCCGGGCGCCGCCCAGTTCCTCGCCTCGGCGATCGACCAGGCCGAACTCCAGGACATCCTCGGCACCATCGCCGGCGACGACACGCTCCTGCTGATCAGCCGGGACCCGCTCGGCGGCCAGGCCCTCGCGGACCATCTGCTGCGGCTGGCGCAGAACGACCACTGACGTAGCCGTACGGCCAACGAGTCGGGGGTGCACCGGAGTTGTCCGGTGCACCCCCGACTCGCATGGGGCTTCAGCCGAGTCTGGCCGCCAGGCCGCCGGTGCAGCGCACCTCGTCGCCCGCCGTGATGAGCAGGGCTTCTACGTCCGGCAGCGACTCCAGCCAGGCAAGGCCCTCCCGCGAGCCCATCGCGAACGCGGCCGTGGCCCAGCAGTCGGCCCAGGTCAGACGCGGTGCCACGACGGTGACCGCGACCAGGTCGGTCACCGCGGACTTGCCGGTGCTCGGGTCCACGATGTGCGCCCCGCGCTCCGCCGTACCGGAGGTCGCCACGGCCAACTCATCAGCGCCCGCAGCGGAGATGACGGCCGCGAGACCGCCCGGGCGGAGCGGGTCGGAGACGCCGACGCGCCAGGGCCGGTGCGGTCCCGGGGTGCCGAACATCTGGACGTCGCCGCCGCCGTTCACGCTGACCCCGCTCACCCCGGCCGCCGCCGCGATCAGCTCGGCCGCGCGCTCGGCGGCCCAGCCCTTCACGACGCCGGTGGGGTCGAGGGGTCCCTCGTACTTGGTGCTGAACCAGCCGGCGCTCACCCGCTCCGCCTCGGCGCCCAGCTCCAGCACCTCGGCGACCTCGGCGTCGCACTCGGCCAGGGTCAGCTCGCCGCGGGCCAGCCGGGAGACCTGGCTGTCGTCGCGGTAGGTGCTGAACACCTCGTTCACGCGGTGCAGTTGGGCGATCGCCTGCTCCAGCGCGGTGCGGACGGCCTCGGGCTCCCCGCCGCGGATGTCGAAGGAGAACACCGTCCCCATGACCTCCTCGGCGTGCCGCAGTTCGGCGGGTGCCGCCGCGGGATCGGTCACCGTGTCAGCCACCGGCCTTGTCCAGCGCCGACTGCAGGGACTTCTTGTAGCCGCCGCTCGTGTACGAAGCGCCCGACACGGAGTCGATGTTCGCGTTCCCGGCGGCCACGGCCTCCTGGTTGAGCTTGGGGACCGCCAGCGCCGTCTTCTGGTCGCTGGTGCCGCCGCTCGGGGCCTGCACCGCGTCGGCCTTGGTGATCTTGCCGCCCGCGACCGTGATCCTGACCTGGACGGGCCCGTACTCGGTCGTCACGACATCACCGGTGACGGTCTTGGCCTGGGCGGCCTGACCCGACCCGGCGGCCGAACTCTGGGACGGGGCGGCCGTGTTGGTGCCGGCGGCCTTCATCTTGTCGATGGCCGACTGCAGCGACTGCTTGTAGCCGGCGCTGGTGTAGCTCGCCCCGGACACGGACGTGATGTCCGCGCTCTGGGTGGCCACGACCTCCTGGTTGAGCTTGGGCACGGACAGCGCGGTCTTCTGGTCGCTGGTGCCGCCCTTGGGCGCCTGGACCGCCTCGGCCTTGGTGATCTTGCCGTTGGCGACCGTCAGGCGCACCTGGACGACCCCGTACTGGGTCTGGGCGACGGCGCCCGTGACCGTCGAGGTCCCGGCCGCCGCGGCACCGCCCTGGGGCGACTCCTGTGCGGCGGCGGTCTCCTGGGCCGCCGCACCCTGCGCGGACGCCGACGAGGAGTCGGTCGCCGGCTTCAGGGAGAGCAGCAGCACGATCCCGGACACGGTGGCGGCGCTCGCAAGCAGAACACGCCGGATGGGGTGGCTCTTCTTCATCGCTCCTGACTCCCGTCGCTCACATCTCGAACGACTCGTGATGGATACGGCGGGCGGGAACCCCGGCGCCGCGCAGTGCTTCGTAGACCGACTGCGCGAAGCCGGGCGGCCCGCACATGAAGACGTCGTGGTTGTCGATGTCCGGCAGCTTCCGGCGCAGGGAGTCCGCCGAGATGTCGGGGCGCTCCCCGCCGGGGCTGTTGACCGCGTACATCAGGCGGGCGCCGCGCTCGTCGGCGATCTTCGCCAGCTCGTCCCACAGCGCCAGGTCCTGGGTGGTGTTGGCGCGGTAGAGCAGCGTGATGTCACCGGCGCCCCCGGGCAGCGTCTCGAACAGGGCCCGCATCGGCGTGATGCCGACGCCGCCCGCGACCAGCAGCACCTTGCCGCGGGTGCGCCGCTGCGAGGTCATCGCGCCGTACGGGCCCTCGGCCCACACCTTGGTGCCGGGGCGCAGCTCGCGCAGCCGGGCGCTGTGGTCGCCGATCGCCTTGACCGTGATCCGCAGCATGTTCGGGCGGGGTGCCGCCGACAGCGAGTACGGGTGCGAGCTGAACCGCATGCCCGGCGCCAGGAACCGCCACCGGAAGAACTGCCCGGCCTCCGCGCCGATCCGGTGCAGCTTGCGCCCGCTGATCAGCACGGACACGATGCCGGGCGTCTCCTCGATGACCGCCTCGACCCGCATCCGGTGCCGCATGTTGAGGCGGATCGGGGTGAGGATCCGGTACCAGACGACCAGCGCGGTGACCGTGCCGTAGAGCCCGTACCAGACGGTCTTGGCGATCGGCGTCAGCGCGAAGTCGTTGCCGGTGCTGATCTGGTGCCAGAAGGTGAAGAACACCGCCGCGTACGTCAGCAGATGCACGTGGTACCACAGGTCGTACGGCAGCCTGCGGCGGACGGCGCCGATCGACGAGAGGCCGATGAGCAGGAACAGGCCGGTGCCGATCGCGGCCTTGCCCATGTCGGGCAGCTGGTTCACCGAGTCGATGGTCTGCTGGACGATGTCGCTCAGCGTCTTGCCCGCCTGGAGGGCGTAACCCCACATGATGAGGAAGACGTGCGCGAAGACCAGGCAGAGCGTGTAGCGGCCGCTCATCGCGTGCCAGCGGGCGACCCGGTCGGAGCCGACCCGGCGTTCCAGGGCGGGCACGCGGGCCATCTGGAGCACGACGAGTGCCATCAGATAACCGGCCAACAGGCCGGTGATACGGCCCGCGTTGAGGATCTTGCCGTTCTGGTCGGCGATGGACGGCGTGTTGTGCCACCACAGCCACAGCACCCCGACCGCGCCCGCCCAGACGGCGAGCAGCAGCAGGGTCGCTGGGGAGCGGCGCGGGCGGATGCGGCGCATCGTCTGTCGGCGGGCGGCACGTCCGCCTGCGAGCGTGGTGGTCACGGTTCCTCCGTGGACGGGGCAAGGGGGGTGGGCTGGTCCCTTGGCCCTGAAGTACGTGCCGTTGCGCCTGTGCGTTCAGAGTCCCGCGGAGTCCAGTGCGGACTGGAGTGACTGGCGGTAACCGTCACTTGTGTAGGTGGCGCCCGACACCGTGTCGATGCTCGCGCTCTGCGCGGACAGCACCTCGCGCCTCAGCTCCGGCAGGGCATAGGAGTTGATCTCCTGGTCGCGCGGATTGTCCGACGGCGACTGGACCGCGGTGGCATCGGTGATCCTGCCGTTCTTGACGGTGATCTTCACCTGCACGGGACCCCAACGGGTCTGCGCGGTCTCGCCGGTGACGGTCTTGGTGCCGGTGGCGCTCGAACCGCCGGACCCCGTACCGGTACCGGCACTGGAGCTGCTCGACGGCGCGGTCGCGGGGGACGCCGCTATCGCGGGCGCCGTGTGCGGCTTCAGCGCCAGCAGCATCACCAGACCGGACGCGGTGACCGCGCTCGCCAGCACGATCCGGCGCAGCGGCCGGCTCTTCTTCAACGGATGCACGACGGCCTCACAGCTCGAACGACTCGTGGTGGATACGGCGGTCCGGCACACCGGCGGCGCGCAGTGCCCCGTACAGCTCCTGGGCGAACGCGTGCGGGCCGCAGATGTACACGTCGTGCCCGGCCAGATCGGGCACGGCCTCGCGCAGCGCCGCCGCGCCGAGCGAAGGGCGTTGCCCCTGCGGCCCGTTGAGCGCGTACAGCACCTTCGCCCCGCGCCACTGCGCGATGGCCTCCAACTCGGCGCCCAGCGCCAGGTCTTGGGCGGTCCGCGCCCGGTACAGCAAGGTCACCTCACCCGGCAGCGTCTCGAACAGCGCCCGCAGCGGGGTGATCCCGACCCCGGCCGCGATCAGCAACGACCGCTGCGCGGTGCGCCGTTCGGCGGTCAGCGAGCCGTACGGCCCCTCCGCCCACACCCGCGCCCCCGGCCGCAGCAAGGGCACGGCCGCGCTGTGGTCGCCGAGCGCCTTGACCGTGATCCGCAGCAGGTCCCGCCGGGGCGGCGCCGACAGGGAGTACGGCGTCGACGTCCACCCCATCCCCTCCCCGAAGAACCGCCAGCGGAAGAACTGCCCTGCCTGCGCGCCGAGTTCGTCGACATGCCGGCCGCGTACGACGACGGAGTACACGCCCGGCGCCTCCCGGTGCACGGACTCGACCCGAAGCCGGTGCCGCAGGTTGAGCCGCACCGGGGCGAGGATCCGGTACCAGAGGACGAGGGCCGCGACACCGAGGTACAGGCCGTACCAGGCGGCCGTGGCTCCGGCGTGGCCGTTGAACTCGTTGCCCAGGCTCAGTTGGTGGAAGAAGGTGAGGAACACGGCGACGTACGTGAGGAGATGGACGTAGTACCAGAACTCGTAGCTGACTCTGCGCCGCGCGGCCCGGGCCGAGGTGATGCCGACCGCGAACAGGATCACCGCGCCGAAGGTTGCCTTCAGCATGTCCGGATAGTCGAGTACGACAGTCACCGTCTCGTGCACGATCGAGGCGCGGTCCTGGGCGGCGTAGCCGAGCAGGATGAACACGACGTGCACGACCAGCAGGCAGACCGTGTACCGCCCGGCCATCGCGTGCCAGCGGGCCACCCGGTCCGAGCCGACCCGGCGCTCCAGCAGCGGGACCCGCGCCATCAGACCTACGAGAACCGCGCAGGCGTAGCCGCACAGCAGCCCGGCGATCCGCCCGATCCCGGTCAGCCAGCCCGCCGCCCCGACCACCGACCCGGTGTCCGCCCACCAGAGGGCGACCGAGGCAGCCGCTCCGGCCCAGATCAGCCCGAGCACCGCGCCCGCCGGTGAACGCCGGGGAGCCGGCGCCACGGGCGGTGCCGTCCGTCGTTCGTACACGGTGGTCATGTGTGTGTCCTCTCACCCGTCCTGCACACAACTGTGGGGGCCGAACTTCTGAGGGATCTCTGAGCGGACGGCTTTCTCAGCTTTCTCAGAGGAAACTCAGAGCGGTCCACGGCGGCCGACGGCGCCGCCAGGGGGGATGCTGGTAAACGCCATGAACACGACCCGCTCCGGCCGACCGGCCCTCACCCGCCCCGACGGCACCCCCGTGCGCGTCCTCGTCGTCGACGACGACCCCGACCTCGCCGAGGTGCTGTCCGGCGCCCTGCGCTACGAGGGCTGGGAGGTCCGCGCGGCCGGCGACGGCGCCGCCGCGCTCGCCGGGGCGCGCGAGCTGCGGCCCGACGCCGTCGTCCTCGACGTGATGCTCCCGGACACCGACGGCTTCGCCGTGCTGCGCTCCCTGCACGAGGTCAAGCCCGACGTCTGCGTGCTCTTCCTCACCGCCCGGGACACCGTCGAGGACCGCATCGCCGGCATCACCGCGGGCGGCGACGACTACGTCACCAAGCCCTTCAGCCTGGAGGAGGTCGTGGCCCGGCTGCGCGGACTCCTCCGCCGTGCGGGCATGGCCCGCCAGCAGGAGGAGGGCCCCCGGATGACCGTCGGGGACCTGGTCATGGACGAGGAGGCCCGCGAGGTCACCCGCGCGGGCGACCTCGTCGAGCTGTCGCCGACCGAGTTCGAACTCCTCCGCTTCCTCATGCGCAACCCGCGCCGCGTCCTCAGCAAGGCCCAGATCCTCGACCGCGTCTGGTCCTACGACTTCGGCGGCCAGGCCCATGTCGTCGAGCTGTACATCTCGTACCTGCGCAAGAAGGTGGACGCGGGCCGCGCCCCCATGATCCACACCGTGCGCGGGGCCGGGTACGTGCTCAAGCCGGTGCCCTGATGCGGGGACCGCGCTGGCCGCACACCCTGCGGGCACGGCTGACGGCGGGCCTGGTCGTACTCCTCGCGGTCAGCTGCGCCGCCGTCGGGGTGGCCGCGGTGATCGAGCTGGACGGGTTCCTCACCGGCCGCCTCGACCAGCAGCTGACCGAGGTCGGCACCCAGTTCCCGGCCAGCCTGGAGCACAAGGGCCAGACACTGACCGACCACGACGCCGACGACCGGGAACGCGGCGACACCCGCCGCCAGGCACCGGGCACGTTCGGCGCCCGCCTGGTCGACGGCACCGTCACCAACGCGGCGGTCGTGCCCGCCGACAAGGACGACACCACGACCGACCTGAAGGTCACCCTGACCGCGCGGGACCGGAGGGAACTCGCCGCCGTACCGGCCGACGGCAGGGCCCGCACCCTCCGCCTCTCCTCCCTCGACAGATACCGCGTCCTCGCCGCCCAGGGCCGGGACGGCGACGTACTGATCACCGGCCTGCCGCTGGAGTCGGTGGAGGCCACCGTCCACCGGCTGGAGACGGTCGAGGCGATCGTCTTCGGCGCCGCCCTCCTGATCACCGGCTTCGCGGGCGCGCTCTGGGTCCGCTGGTCGCTACGACCCCTCAGCCGCGTCGCCGCCACGGCCACCCGGGTCAGTGAACTCCCGCTGGCCAGCGGTGAGGTGACCCTGCCGCCCCGGGCACCCGAGTCCGACCCTCGCAGCGAGGTGGGCCGCCTCGCCGGTGCCTTCAACCGCATGCTCGGCCATGTCGAGGACGCGCTCACCCACCGGCACGCCAGCGAGGAACGCCTCCGCAGCTTCGCGGCCGACGCGAGCCACGAACTGCGCACCCCGGTGGCGTCGATCCGGGGCCACGCCGAACTCGCCCTGCTGCACCCGGACCCCGTCCCGCCCAAGGTCACCCGCGCGCTGGAACGCATCGCCGCCGAGTCCACCCGTATGGGCGTCATGGTCGACGAGATGCTCCTCCTCGCCCGCCTCGACGCCGGCCGCCCCCTGGAACGCAGCCCGGTCGACCTCACCCACCTCGTCCTCGACGCGATCTCCGACGCCCGAGCCGCCGGCCCCGACCACCGCTGGACCCTCCAACTCCCCGAGGAACCCGTCACGGTCACAGGCGACGCCCACCGCCTCCAACAACTCCTGGCCAACCTGCTGGCCAACGCCCGTCTGCACACACCGGCCGGCACAAAGGTGACGGTGACCGTGGAGACGGGCGACGGCGTGACCTACTTGGTGGTCCACGACGACGGCCCGGGAGTCCCGCCCGAGATCCAACCAGGAGTCTTCGAACGCTTCACCCGAGCGGACCGCCGCCGAGCGGACAGCGGGGGAGGAGGAGCGGGCCTGGGCCTGTCGATCGTGTCGGCGGTGGCGGAGGCACACGGGGGAAGCGTGACCCTGGAGAGCCGCCCGGGCTCAACAACGTTCACGGTCCAACTCCCGCCGGCCTGACCCCCTCAGGGGCGCGGGGAACTGCGCGCCCAGCCACAACGGGCCCGCACCCGCCGTACAACCGACACCTGAACGACGCGATCGCGCATCAGTACCGAGCAATAGCCGTAGCCCCACTCACAGTGCCGATAGCAATATGCGGCCCCCGCCCAGGAACAACCCACGCAAGAAGCCGACGCATCACATCCCCCGCCACAGACACACAACCGGCGGTAGCCCCACGCCCGTTGACATGCAAAAAGATCCCGGCCCCCCGCCCCTTCACAGGCTTGGCGTAGTTGAACCCAACGACAAACCCGTACGCATACTGGGTCGGATACGAGATCAACCGCTCGGACTCGGACGCCCTGCAATCACTCGCCAGGGGCTCACTCCACCGGTTGTAGACCCGAGACCGAGTGTCCTCACACCACCACGAACTCCCGCCCACCCGCCGGTACTTGACGCGGGTCCCACCCGGAGCCGCCTTGATCCCGAAGGCATACGGCAGGTCGTACAACCCCGTGGGAGTCGTGTAGGACCCCTGCTTACGGGACCCACCCTCAACGAGCCCCTTCGCCCCGAACCGAGCAGCGGCAGAACCGGCCTCGACCCACACCCCACCCCGCCGCTCCCACCAACTCACCGTCCCGGCAGTGGAGTTGGCACGCGGCGCCTCCGCCAGGATCAGCTGACTCCCACCCCCGGTGTCCGCGAGCGACGAGGGCGACGGAGGCTCCACCGCATGCGCGGGCACCGCACCGAGCAGCAGAAGAAGGGACGCGGACGCAAGGGCGAGAACACCGGGACGCATGGTTCAGACGGTAGAGCGCGGACGGGGTGACGGCAGCTCAGTTGGGCCGAACAGGGAAGACACATCCGGTCCAGGCATGACCGTGGCCGCCCCGGCCGGCGTTCATCGGGGCGGCCACGGCTGCCTGTCACGTCACTTGGTGAGCGTGCAGGCGGCCAGGGAGTCGAGACCGGAGGGCTTGGTGCCCTGACGCCCGATGGCGATGGCGATCCGGTCAATGGTGGACACGCGCTTGTCCTTCAGCGGACCGAGGATCGCGTTCTGGACGAAGTTGGGGCCACCCTGTCCGACGGTGTCGACGAGCCGCTTGTTGGCCTCGGCGATCTGGGTGTCGAGAAGGGTGAGGTTGCGGTCGACCTCGGCCTGCGCGGAAGCCGGAACCGCGGGCAGCTGCGACTTCACGTCGGGGCACGAGATGGTCCCGGCCGCCGTGGTGGTGTCCGTCCCGCCGGCCGCGTCGGTGGCGGACGCCGTGGCACTCGGAGTCGCGGTGTCGGTCGCACCGGTATCCGTACCGGTGTTGGTCCCGGTCCCGCCGGTGTTGAGGGCGCAGGTGGCCAGCGAGTCGAGCCCGGTCGGCTTGGTGCCCTGACGCCCGATGGCGATGGCGATCCGGTCAATGGTGGACACGCGCTTGTCCTTCAGCGGACCGAGGATCGCGTTCTGGACGAAGTTCGCCCCACCCTGCCCGACCGTGTCGACGAGTCGCTTGTTGGCCTCGGCGATCTGGGTGTCGAGGAGGGTGAGGTTGCGGTCGACCTCGGCCTGCGCGGAAGCCGGGACGGCAGGCAGCTGCGACTTCACGTCGGGGCAGGAGATCGTCCCCGGGTCGGACAACGTCCGGGCGCTCTGCGCGGTGCTGCTCTTGTCCGGCGTCCCGGCGAGAGCGGACCCGGCGATGACCGCGCCGGACAGCACCACGGCGGCGGCACCGCCGATGAACACGACGCGACGCTTGTTGTACTTGGGGAGAGCCCTGGACATGCGAATGCCTCACTCGGGTCAGGGGTGAACAGGGGGTGACTCGTGGGGGAAACGCGGCGCCTGCGTTCGGCGAGAGGTACGGGAAAGCGGTTGCTGGCGTTCAAGGGCTCTTAAAATTGACGAAACATGCATGCCTCTGCATAATCATGCATGCCGGATAATGCGGTGACGACGACTCATCCACAGCCTTAGAGGAGCAGCGCAAGTGAGCAGCAACAGCGGTGACGTACGGCTCTGGGGCGGTCGTTTCGCCGACGGTCCCGCCGAGGCCCTGGCGAAGCTGTCCGCGTCCGTCCACTTCGACTGGCGGCTCGCGCCCTACGACATCGCCGGTTCCCGCGCCCACGCGCGCGTGCTGCACAAGGCGAACCTCCTCACGGACGACGAGCTGAACCGCATGCTCGCGGGCCTGGACCAGCTCGGAGCGAACGTCGCCGACGGCTCCCTCGTCGGCACGATCGCCGACGAGGACGTCCATACGGCCCTGGAACGCGGCCTGTTGGAGATCCTCGGCCCCGACCTCGGCGGCAAGCTGCGCGCGGGCCGTTCCCGCAACGACCAGGTCGCGACCCTCTTCCGGATGTACCTGCGCGACCACGCCCGCACGATCGGCGGCCTCATCGCCGACCTCCAGGACGCGCTGGTCGGCCTGGCGGAGGCTCACTCCGACGTGGCGATGCCCGGCCGCACCCACCTCCAGCACGCCCAGCCGGTGCTGTTCGCCCACCACATGCTGGCCCACGTGCAACCTCTGTCCCGGGACGCGGAACGCCTGCGCCAGTGGGACGAGCGCACGGCGGTCTCGCCGTACGGCTCGGGCGCGCTCGCGGGTTCCTCCCTCGGCCTGGACCCGGAGTCGGTGGCGAAGGACCTCGGCTTCGAGCACGGCTCGGTCGCCAACTCCATCGACGGCACGGCCTCGCGTGACTTCGTCGCCGAGTTCGCCTTCATCACGGCGATGATCGGGGTGAACCTCTCCCGGATCGCCGAGGAGATCATCATCTGGAACACGAAGGAGTTCTCCTTCGTGACCCTGCACGACGCGTTCTCCACGGGCTCGTCGATCATGCCGCAGAAGAAGAACCCGGACATCGCGGAGCTGGCACGCGGCAAGTCCGGCCGGCTGATCGGCAACCTCACGGGCCTGATGGCAACGCTCAAGGCCCTCCCGTTGGCCTACAACCGCGACCTCCAGGAGGACAAGGAGCCGGTCTTCGACTCCATCGACCAACTCGAGGTCCTGCTCCCGGCGTTCACCGGCATGATGGCCACCCTCACCATCCACCGCGACCGCATGGAAGAACTGGCCCCGGCCGGCTTCTCCCTCGCCACGGACATCGCAGAGTGGCTGGTCAGGCGGGGCGTCCCCTTCCGGGTGGCCCACGAGGTCGCCGGCGAGTGCGTCAAGGTCGCCGAGTCCGAGGGCATCGAACTCGACGGCCTCACCGACGACCAGTTCGCCAAGATCTCCCCCCACCTCACCCCCGAGGTCCGCTCGGTCCTCAACGTCCCCGGAGCCCTAGCCTCCCGCAACGCCCGAGGCGGCACGGCCCCAAGCGCGGTAGCCACCCAACTGGCGGAAGTAAAGCGCGACTTGGAAACCCAGCACGAATGGGCCGCTGCTAAGAACAAGCGGTAGGGGCGAGTCTTTTAGGGGCGCGGGGAACTGCGCGACAAGCCACGACGCACCCGCACTCGCCAGACCACCGCACAAACCGAGCTCTGGGGCGAAGGTCATCCCGGGTTACGTTGGTCGCAGCCGCACCACAGCCGACCAACCGGAGCCCGCGATGCCCTTCGCCCGACTGGCCACAGCAACAACCCCCACCAGCCACATCGGACTAGGCCTCGCCGCAGTAGGTCGCCCCGGCTACATCAACCTGGGCCGAGAAAAAGACCTCGGAGAGCACCGCACGGTAGAAGCCCTCCGCACCCGAACCCACGAACTCCTGGACGCCGCCTACGCCCAAGGCGTCCGCTACTTCGACGCAGCCCGCTCCTGCGGCCGCTCCGAGGAGTTCCTGGCCGACTGGCTGAATTCCCACCCCGACCTGGACGACATCGTGGTCGGCAGCAAGTGGGGCTACACCTACACCGCGGACTGGTCGGCGGACGCCGAGACGCACGAGGTCAAGGATCACAGCGTCCAGACCTACGACCGCCAGCGCGCCGAGACCGCGAACCTCCTCGGCGACCGCCTCGACCTCTACCAGATCCACTCGGTGACCCCGGACAGCCCGGCCCTCACCGACAAGGAACTCCACGCGAAACTGGCCGAGTTGGCGGCGACGGGCGTGACCATCGGCTTCTCGACCAGCGGCCCCGCCCAGGCAGACGCCATCCGAGCCGCCCTCGCCGTGACGGTCGACGGCGAGCCCCTCTTCCGTATCGTCCAGTCGACGTACAACGCCCTGGAGACCTCGGCGGGCCCGGCCCTGGCGGAGGCCCACGACGCCGGCCTCGCGGTGATCGTCAAGGAGGGCATGGCCAACGGCAGGCTCGCGGAGCCGTACGCCCCGGACGCCCTGAAGGCCGTAGCCGAAGAGACCTCACTCGGCACGGACGCGATCGCCCTGGCCCTGATCCTGCGCGAGCCGTGGGCGGGCGTGGCCCTCTCGGGCGCGGCGACGGCAGGCCAACTGGCCTCCAACCTGCACGCGGCGGTCGTGGACCTGGACGACGACCAGCTGGCCCGCCTCGGCGCACTGGCCGAGGACCCGCACGCGTACTGGGAGAAGCGCGGACAGCTGCCCTGGCACTGAGCCTCTTGGCGGCCGCCCTCGCCATGAGACAGCTGCGCCCACGGTGAGACGCGAGTGTCTCATGTGGGTTATGGTTGTCTCATGGCTCTCGACCGTGACCACGTACTCCGCGCCGCCGCGGCACTGCTGACCCGTAAATCCACCGCGACCATGGACGAGGTCGCCAAGGCGGCCGGGATCAGCCGGGCCACGCTGCACCGCCAGTTCGCGGGCCGCGACGCGCTCGTACGGGCCCTGGAGGCGCTCGGCATCGCGGAGTGCGAGGCCGCGCTGGAGGCGGCCAGGCTGGACGAGGGCCACGCGGAGGACGCCGTACGACGGCTCGTCCGCGAGGTAGAACCGGCCGCAGGCCTGCTCGCCTTCCTCTATACCGAGAACCAGCTGTTCGAGGGCGAGGAACAGCACGAGGGCTGGGCCCGGATCGACGACCGCATCACCGCCGTGTTCCGGCGCGGCCAGCAGCACGGCGAGTTCCGCATCGACCTGACGCCCGCCTGGCTCACCGAGGCGCTGTTCGGCCTGCTGGCCTCCGGTGCCTGGATGGTGCAGAGCGGCAAGGGCGCCCCCAAGGACTTCACGCGCATGATCGCCGAGCTGCTGCTCGGTGGCGCACTACGACGAGACGAAACGCAAGACGCACCACAGAGAGAGGAATCATGACCAGCACCCTGCGGCCGGCGATCGCGACGGAGACGGAGAAGCGCCCGGGCCGTTGGCTCGCGCTCTCCGTCCTCGTGCTCGCCGTGCTGCTGGTGGCCGTGGACGCGACCGTCCTCGGCCTCGCAACCCCGTACATCAGCGAGGACTTGAAGCCCTCCGGCACCCAACTCCTCTGGATCGGCGACGTCTACTCCTTCGTCATCGCGGGCCTGCTCGTGTCGATGGGCAGCCTCGGCGACCGCATCGGCCGCAAGAAGATCCTGCTGATCGGAGCGACGGCGTTCGGCGCGATCTCGATCCTCAACGCCTACGCCACGACACCGGAGTTGATGATCCTGGCCCGGGCGCTGCTCGGCGTCGCGGGCGCGACCCTGATGCCCGCCACCCTCGCCCTGATCCGCAACCTCTTCCACGACCCGCGCGAACGCAGCCTCGCCGTAGGCATCTGGGGCGCAACAGCCTCCGCGGGTACGGCAGTTGGCCCGGTGGCGGGCGGCTTCCTCCTCGAACACTTCTGGTGGGGCTCGGTCTTCCTCATCAACCTGCCCGTGATGGCGGTCCTGGTCCTGGTAGGCATCAAAACCCTCCCCGAGTCCAAGAACCCCAACCCGGGCCCGTGGGACCTGATCAGCGTGGTCCTGTCCCTGATCGGCGTGATCGGAGTGGTCTACGCGGTGAAGGAGGCCGCGACCCACGGCTTCGAGCTGCCCTCACTCGCGGTAGGCGCACTGGGCGCGGCGGCCCTGTACTGGTTCGTACGCCGCCAACTGACCCTCCCCGCCCCCCTGTTGGACATGCGCCTGTTCCGCAACCGAGGCTTCAGCGCGGCGGTCCTCGCCGACCTCCTGACCATCCTCGGCCTGTCCGGCCTGGTCTTCTTCCTCTCCCAGTACCTTCAACTGGTCCAGGGCAGGGGCCCGTTCGAGGCAGGCCTGGCCGAAATCCCCGCCGCCGTAGGCGCGGTGGCGGCCGGTTTGATCGCGGGAAGGGTGGCCCGCCGCTACTCGGTCCGAGCGGTGGTCGCCGGCGGCCTGGCAGCGGTGGGCCTGTCCCTGGCCGTACTGACAACCCTCAACCAGTCGACCGGCTACCCACTCCTGGGCGCCGCCCTCCTGGTGGTCGGCGTAGGCGCCGGCTTCTCCTTCACGGTGACGGCGGACGTCATCCTGTCCTCCGTACCGAAGGAACAGGCGGGCGCGGCCTCGGCGGTCTCGGAAACGGCCTACGAGTTGGGCGCGGCCCTGGGAATCGCCGTACTCGGCTCGATCGTGACAGGCGTGTACAGGGGTTTCGCGGCTCCGGCGGGAACACCGAGCGGTGCGCACGAGTCACTGGGCGGCGCGGTGGAAGCGGCAGCGGGAATGCCGTCTCACGCGTCCCAGGAAATGCTGACCTCGGCGAGAGATGCCTTCGTCGGCGGCCTCAGCGTGGCATCGGCGGTAGGCGCAACAGTCCTACTGGCAACGGCAGTTGCAGCATGGTTCATGCTCAAGGGACAGAACCTGGAAAACGCCGCCTAAAGGGATGCCTTTAGGGGCGCGGGGAACTGCGCGACCAGCCCCCACGTACCCGCACCCGAAAAACAGCGTTACGCAGCCTTGGCTTTAGTGGCGTACATGTCCACGTACTCCTGCCCCGACAACCGCATGACCTCAGTCATCACAGAGTCGGTCACAGCCCGCAACACATACCGGTCCCGATCCATCCCCTCATACCGAGAGAACTCCATCGCCTCACCGAACCGAACAGTCACCTTCCCCGGCCGAGGAAACCCCGCCCCACCCGGCTGCAACTTGTCCGTACCGATCATCGCGAAGGGCACGACCGGCGCCCCCGTCATCATCGTGAGCCGAGCAATCCCGGTCCGCCCCCGGTACAGACGCCCGTCGGGCGACCGCGTCCCCTCGGGATAGATCCCGAAGACCTTGCCCTCCTCCAGGATGCGCCGGCCGGTCATCAGGGCCGCGACCCCGCCGTTCGCGCCGTCGCGGTCCACCGGGATCATCCCGACCCCCGTGAAGAACCAGGCCATGAGACGGCCCTTGAACCCCTCACCGGTGACGTACTCGTCCTTGCCGATGAACAGCACCTGCCGGTCGCAGACCAGCGGAAGGATCATCGAGTCGATGAACGTGAGGTGGTTGCCGGCCAGGATCACCGGCCCGTCTCCCGGGATGTGCTCGATTCCCTCCACCTGGGGGCGGAACATCAGGCGCATGATCGGTCCGAGCACTGCCTTGATGAGCGCGAAGCGGGACAACGGGCCCTCCGGTGTCAAGGGGGTTCGATATAAATCTGTGCAGGTGAGGACGATACTCGCGGCCCCCGGGGTAATGCACATCGGGTTCACCGAGGTCTTACGCAGTGTTGACGCACGTTTACCTGCGGTGCCGCGCCAGGACCGTCCCGTAACCGGGCCGCCATGTTGTGACGCATCTCGCGTTCCTTGGTGACGGCGGGTCAAACCTGCCAGCCGGTACGACATCCAGCGTCACCGCCGTGTTCCGGCCGAGGTCTCCCGCCCGTCATCTACGCGCACCTACGATCGGCGCGCAGCGACGGGGCGACGCCAGGAGGTTTCATGGACACGCAGGGAACGCAGGGGCCGAACGAGCGAGCCAACGGCACCGGACGACGGGCGCTGCTCGGCGCCGCCGTACTCGGCGCGGGAGTGGCCGCACTCGGACCGGCGGGTACGGCGAGAGCCGCCGAGGCCACGTCGGCCCGTCACGGCGGCGGCCTCAAGGACCTGCCCAAGCCGACGATCGTCGGTCACCGCGGCACCAGCGGCTACCGCCCGGAGCACACCTTCGGCTCGTACAACCTGGCCCTCGACCTGGGCGCGGACATCGTCGAGGCCGGTGACCTGGTCCCCACCAAGGACGGCCACCTGGTGTGCCGGCACGAGCCGGAGATCGGCGGCACGACGAACGTCGCGGACCACCCCGAGTTCGCGAGCCGCAAGACCACCAAGCTGCTGGACGGCGTCTCCACGACCGGCTGGTTCACCGAGGACTTCACGCTCGCCGAGCTGAAGACCCTGCGCGCGATCGAACGCATCCCGGTCAACCGCCCGCACAACATGCTCTACAACGGCCGCTGGGAGATCCCCACCTTCGAAGAGGTCCTCAAGTGGCAGGACGAGCAGACCCGTAAGCGCGGCAAGCAGGTCTGGATCTACCCCGAGATGAAGCACCCCACCTACTTCCGCAAGCGCGGGTTCGAGATGGAGAAGCTGCTCTCGACGATCCTGCGCAAGCACGGCAAGGACCGTAAGAACTCGCCGGTTCTGATCCAGTCCTTCGAGCCGACCAGCATCGCGAAGATCAACAAGCTCGTCGGCAACCCGCTGGTCGTGCTGCTGTCCGGCACCGGCACGCAGCCCTTCGACTTCATCGACCAGGGCGACCCGCGCACGGTCGACGACCTGGTCACCCCGAAGGGCCTCGCCGAGATCGCGAAGTACGCGGACGGCCTCGGCCCGACGCTCGACCTGATCATCACGAAGAACGCGGACGGCAGCCTGAACAAGGAGACCACCCTGGTCGCCGACGCGCACAAGGCGGGCCTCATCCTGCACCCCTACACCATGCGCAACGAGAACCCCTTCCTGCCGCTGGAGTACCGCAAGGGCACGGCCGCGGACGCCTACGGCGACGCGTTCGGCGCCTTCAAGCGCTACTTCGCCACCGGCATCGACGGCGTCTTCACCGACAACGCCGACACCGGTCTGCTCGCCCGCGCGGACTTCGTCAACGGCTGAGCCCCGCGCCCCGTTGGAGTGACAGACGGCCGCCCCGGCAACCTCGTGCCGGGGCGGCCGCGTCGTGCCGCATATGACGCACCAACTTGTCGCCACCTTGCGCCCCTTGCTCGCCGCCGAGGCCTCGGCCGAGGCATATGCCTCCGGAACCGAGCCCGGCGACCTCGAACAGGCCGTCTGGCTCCGCCTCCTGGAGCTCCTCGACGCCTCCGGCCCCCCGGTCGACCCCCAGCGCTGGCTCCGCCGCGCGGTCCGCTCGGAGGCCCGCCGCACCCGCCGTACCGCCCGCATCGAGCAGTCGTACGGCGACGAGCCCGTCGACGACAGCGACCGCGGCCCCGAGCAGACCGCGATCACGGCCGCGAGGCATCGCGCGCTGCACGACGCGGTGCGCCGATTGCCGGGTCGTTGCCCGCGGCTGATGGAGGCGCTGCTGTCGCCCAAGGACCTCACCTACCGCGAGATCGCGGGGGAGTTGGGTATCTCACAGGGCAGTCTCGGCCCGGAACGTTCCAGATGTCTGGGATGTCTTAGGCGATTGCTGACGCCGGAGGTTGCGGCCCACGAAGCACGGGGATAGGAGTGAGGAATCAAGTGGCGATCAGGTGAGCGGGAGGCGTGCGCACATGGGCATGAGCGTGACCATCTCGGTGGCGACCGAGCAGGACTCAGAGCAGATCTTCAGGCTGCAGTACCTGTGCTTCCAGAGCGAGGCGGCGCTGTACGGCAACTACCGCATCGACCCGCTCGTCCAGAGCCTCGACTCGGTCCGGAGCGAGGTCGGCTCCGACTGCGTCTTCGTCGCCCGGCTGGGCGAGGAGGTGGTCGGATCGGTCCGCGGCACGGTGACCGAGGACGGCGCGGCCGCCATCGGCAAACTCTGCGTCCACCCGCGCCTCCAAGGGCACGGCATCGGCGCCCGCCTCCTCCGCGCGGCGGAGTCGGCCCTCGCCGGGGAGCGCGGCGCCAAGAAGTTCCGCCTGCACACCGGTCACCGCAGCGAGGGCAACCTCCGCCTGTACCGCCGCGTCGGCTACGAGACCGTAGGCACCTCCCAGGGCGACGACGGCGTACCGATGATCGTCCTGGAGAAGCCGGTCGAGGCGTACGTCGCTACGGCGTGACGGTGTCGGCGCTGTCGGCCGTGCGGTTCTTCCGCAGCCAGTACAGCGCGGACAGCGGCAGCAGCACGGGGATGAAGATGTACCCCGCGCCGTAGTACGACCAGACCGTCGCGTCCGGGAACGCCGAGCTGTCGATGACGGTCAACGTTCCGACGACGAGGACACCCGCGAGTTCGGCGGCGCAGCACACCTGTGCCGCCCTGCGGGCCGTCTCGCCGCCGCGGATCAGGGAGTACGTGATGAATCCGTACACCACGCCCGCCACGGCCGACAGGGAGTAGGCGAGCGGGGCCCGGTCGAACTCGGTGGCGATCTGGTAGACGGAGCGGGAGACCGCGCCGACGACCATCACGCCGTAGAACCAGACGAGCAGCATGCCGGGCCCGCTGATGAGCCGCTTCGGCTTCTCTTCCACGGTGTTCTCTTCCACGGTGGTCATCTCAGCTTCCCCAGATGTCGTAGAGCCGCACTTCGAGGACGGCGAGGACCACACCGCCGGCCGCGGCCGTGATCGAACCCCAGCGGGTGCGCTCGGTCAGGGACATGAAACCCGCCGCCGGGACGGACGCGAACGCGCCCAGCAGATACGCCACGAAGATCACGGTGCCCTGCTCCGCCTTCTCGCCGCGCGCCAACTGCACGATGCCGACGACCAGTTGGACCGTGGCCAGCAACGTGACGACGGCCATGCCGATGAAGTGCCAGTCCTTGGTCGGCTGATCACGGTAGGCCGCCCACCCGCACCAGGCGGCGAGCAGCAGCGCGGCGACACCGGTCGCCAGCGTCAGGGCATCAAGCATGGAGTGACCCTATTACGGGCCAAACGGCAGGTGACCGTAGGGTCGGGAACATGAAGATCCACGCTGAGGCCCTCCTGTTCGACAACGACGGCACGCTCGTCTCCTCCCTCGAATCCGTACGCCGGTGCTGGACCCGGTGGGCACAGGAGTTCGGGATCACGGCCGAGGACTTCGCGCGGACCGAACTGCACGGGCGGACCGCCGTGGCGATAGCCGCCGACCTGCTGCCCGCCGACGTCGTCCCGGCCGCGGTCGCGCGGATCGAGGCGCTGGAGGTGGAGGACGTGCCCAACGGCGGCGCGACCCTGCTGCCCGGCACCCGGGACTTCCTCGACTCGCTGCCCGCCGACCGCTGGGCCGTCGTCACCTCCGCCACCCGGCGCCTGGCCGAGGCCCGGCTCGCTTACGCCGGCATCCTCCCCAAGACCCTCGTGGTCGCCGAGGACGTCACCCGCGGCAAGCCCGACCCCGAGCCCTACCTGCTCGCAGCGCGCCAGTTGGGCGTCGACCCGGCCCGCTGTGTCGTCTTCGAGGACGCCCCGGCCGGACTCCAGGCGGGCCGCGCGGCCGGAATGATCACCGTGGCATTGGCCACAACGCACGAGGCCCACGAGCTCGACGCCGACCTTGTTGTGAGTGACCTGTCAGCCTTGTCCGCGCTGGTCAGCGACGGGGGAGTGGAGATCTCGGTGCGCGGCTGACGGGCGTCCGCCGCTGTCCGGGATGCGGACAGCGGCCCTTTGTCAGGACCGTACGTCTGCTTTACTGATTCCATGACCACGACGAGCTACCGCACCCTTGCGACCGAGGCGACCCTGACGCCCGGTGCTCGTTGTATGTGTCGAATGTGCGCCTTCTAGAGGGCCCCCGCACCACCTCCGAGCCTCGCGCCCCGAAGCGAGTCGCCGTGGCATGCGCATGTCCGTGCGTCGCATTTCGTACGTGACTGACGCCGCCCCGCGCACATTTCCCCCCTCGTACCAGGGCACACCCACGCCCGCGTACCCGACAGTCATGGAACCCCAGTGATCACCACATCGGGCCTGACCAAGGTCTACCGCTCACGCGGCCGGGAGGTCACCGCCCTCGACGGCGTCGATCTCCACGTCCGCGAAGGCGAGGTCTACGGCGTCATCGGCCAGTCCGGCGCCGGCAAGTCCTCGCTCATCCGCTGCGTCAACCTGCTGGAGAAGCCCACCGTCGGCACGGTCACCGTCGCCGGGCAGGACCTCACCGCCCTCGCCGGGCGCGGACCGCGCGCCGGAAGGGAACTCCGGCAGGCGCGCAGCCGTATCGGCATGGTCTTCCAGCACTTCAACCTGCTCTCCTCGCGGACCGTGCAGGACAACATCGAGCTGCCCCTCGAAATCCTCGGCAAGTCCGGGAAGGACCGGTCCGCCAAGGCACTCGAACTCCTCGACCTCGTCGGGCTCGCCGACAAGGCGAAGTCCTACCCGGCGCAGCTCTCCGGCGGCCAGAAGCAGCGCGTCGGCATTGCCCGCGCGCTGGCCGGCGACCCCAAGGTGCTGCTCTCCGACGAGGCCACCAGCGCGCTCGACCCGGAGACCACCCGCTCGATCCTCCAGCTGCTGCGCGACCTGAACCGGCAGCTGGGCCTGACCGTCCTGCTCATCACCCATGAGATGGACGTCGTCAAGAACGTGTGCGACTCGGCCGCGCTCATGGAGAACGGCCGCATCGTCGAGTCCGGCACGGTGAGCGAACTGCTCGCGACCCCGGGCTCCCAGCTGGCCTCCGCGCTCTTCCCGGTCAGCGGCGAGGCGCACGGCACCGACCGCACGGTCGTCGACGTCACCTTCCACGGCGAGGCCGCGACCCAGCCCGTCATCTCCCAGCTCTCGCGCACCTACAACATCGACATCTCGATCCTCGGCGCCGCCATCGACACCGTCGGCGGACTCCAGGTCGGCCGCATGCGCATCGAACTGCCCGGCCGCTACGAGGACAACGTCGTGCCGATCGGCTTCCTGCGCGAACAGGGCCTGCAGATCGACGTGTTGGGCCAGGAGCCCGTACTGCTGAAGGAAGGTGCCAAGTGACCTGGTCGGAGATGCAGCCCCTGCTGTCCCAGGCGTGTTGGGACACGCTGTACATGGTCGGCTGGTCCACGGTCATCGCCGTCGTCGGCGGACTCCCGCTCGGCATCCTGCTGGTCCTGACCGACCGTGGCGGACTGCTCCAGAACGTCGCCGCGAACAAGGTCATCGGGCAGATCGTGAACGTCGCTCGCTCGCTGCCGTTCATCATC
Organism: Streptomyces sp. NRRL F-525; assembly: GCF_000716605.1. Lineage (GTDB taxonomy): Bacteria > Actinomycetota > Actinomycetes > Streptomycetales > Streptomycetaceae > Streptomyces. Next base: position 59,032 of record NZ_JNXE01000014.1, read on the forward strand.
CTCATGGTCGCGCTGATGGGCTTCACCCGGACCATCACCGGCACGACCATCGGCCGCGAGGCCGCCATCGTGCCGCTCGCGATCGGGGCAATCCCCTTCTTCGCGCGCCTTGTTGAGACGGCTGTCCGCGAAGTGGACGGCGGGCTCGTCGAGGCCGTGCAGTCGATGGGCGGCAACACCTGGACCGTCGTGCGCAAGGTCCTCGTGCCGGAGTCCCTGCCCTCGCTGATCTCCAGCACCACGACCACGATCGTCGCGCTCATCGGCTACTCCGCGATGGCCGGCACGGTCGGCGCCGGCGGCCTCGGCGACATCGCCATCCGCTACGGCTACCAGCGCTTCGAGACCCAGCTGATGTGGATCACCGTCGCGATCCTCGCGGTCGTCATCTCCCTCATCCAGTTCGCCGGCGACTACGCGGCCCGCTCGCTGCACCGGCGCGGCGGACAGTCCGGTCCCGGGCCGAGGCTCCGGCTGCTCAAGGCGTCCACCGCGACGAGCAAGACCGTCTGAGCCACCCCCTCAAGAACCTCCCCGCACCACCCAACGCGGGGTCGTACCACGCGACACCCTTCAGGAAAGGCACTTTTCGTGCGTAACACCACAAAGCTCACCACCGCCGTCCTCGCTGCCGGAGCCCTCACCTTCGGGCTCTCCGCCTGCGGCTCGGGCAGCGGTTCCTCCTCGGCCTCCTCCGACTACAGCGGACCGCTGGTCGTCGCCGCGAGCCCCACCCCGCACGCCGAGATCCTGGACTTCGTCAAGAAGAACCTGGCGAAGAAGGCCGGACTCGACCTGGAGGTCAAGGAGTTCACCGACTACGTCACGCCGAACACGGCGACGGAGGACGGCTCGGTGGGCGCCAACTACTTCCAGAACCAGCCGTACCTCGACGACTTCAACAAGAAGAACGGCACCCACATCGTGCCCGTCGTCACGGTCCACCTGGAGCCGCTCGGCCTCTACTCCCACAAGGTCAAGAGCGCCGACGCCCTCAAGAGCGGCGCGACCGTCGCCGTCCCGAACGACAGCGTCAACGAGGCCCGCGCCCTCAAGCTGCTCGCGGCGAACGGCCTGATCACCCTCAAGTCCGGTGTGGGCAACGAGGCGACCCCCGCGGACATCACCAAGAACCCGAAGAAGCTCAAGTTCAAGGAGCTGGAGGCGGCCCAGACCCCGCGCTCCCTGGACGACGTCGACGCGGCCGTCATCAACGGCAACTACGCCATCTCCTCGGGCCTGAAGCCCGCCAAGGACGCCCTCGTCCTGGAGTCCGCGACGAACAACCCGTACGGCAACTTCCTCGCCGTGAAGAAGGGCAACGAGAAGGACCCGCGCGTCAAGAAGCTCGCGAAGCTGCTGACTTCGCCCGAGGTGAAGAAGTTCATCGAGGACAAGTACGCCGGTTCCGTCATCCCGTCCTTCTGACCGTCCTTCTGAACAGAGCCGGGGGAATCACCATGCGCAAGAGCATCGCCGTCACGGCGGCCGGACTGGCCGTGACCTTCTTCGGCCTCACGGCCTGCGGTTCGGGCTCCGGCTCCGGCAAGAGCGGTGGCAAGGACGGCACTCTCGTCGTCGGCGCCACCGCCGTACCGGCCGGCGAGGTCCTGTCCTACATCAAGGACAACCTGGCCGAGAAGGCCGGACTGAAGCTGGAGATAAGGGAGTTCACGGACTACGTCCTCCCGAACACCGCGCTCCAGGAGGGCTCGCTGGACGCGAACCTCTACCAGAACCAGCCCTTCCTGGACGAGTTCAACAAGTCCAAGGGCACCGACCTCGTCTCGGTCGTCAAGGCGTATCTGCCGCCGATGGGCGTGTACTCCAAGAAGGTCCAGGACATCGGGAAGCTCGCCGACGGAGCCACCGTCGCCGTGCCGAACGAGACCACCAACGAGGGACGCGCCCTCAAACTCCTCGCCGCCAAGGGGCTGATCACCCTCAAGGCGGGGGCGGGCACGGACGCGTCCCCGGCGGACATCACGGCCAACCCCAAGCACCTGAAGTTCAAGGAGCTGGACCCGGCCCAACTGCCGCGCTCGCTCGACGACTTGGACGTGGCCGTCATCAACAACAACTACGCCCAGGACGCGGGCCTCAGCCCCGCCAAGGACGCGATCCTCCTGGAGTCGGCGAAGGACAACCCCTACGCCAACCTCCTGGCCGTCAAACGCGGCAACGAGGACGACCCCCGCGTCGAGAAGCTCGCGAAGCTTCTCGTCTCCTCCGACGTGAAGAAGTTCATAGCGGAGAAGTACAAGGGCTCTGTCCTGCCGGTCACTTCCGGCTGACGGGGGCGTATACGGCGTATCACCACGCACGGGGTCCACGCCCTCACGATGTGTGGACCCCGTGGTGCGGTTCCCCGCTTTCATGCTGCATGCTGGGCAGTTCAGGTAGGCCCTGAACATTTTCCGAAGGTTACGGAGCGGCGCATGACGAGCACCTTCCCCAACATCTCCATCAGCACGGAGCGGTTGGTGCTCCGGCCCCTCGACGAGGACGACATTCCCGCGCTGACCGAGATGATGAACGACGAACAGGTCGCGGCCTGGACCGACGTCCCCCAGCCGTTCACCGAGGCGGGCGCCCGCCGGTGGATCACCGACTACGCACCCGCCGAACGTACCTCGGGCCGCGGCCTCGACCTCGCCGTCACCGAGTTCCTCACCCAACGGCTCGTCGGCATCGTCCAGTTGACCAAGACCAACTGGCATGTCCGGTCCACCGAGCTGTCGTACATCATCGCGCCCTGGGCCCGCGGCGAGGGCTACGCCTCCGAGGCGGCGCTCGCCACCGCCCAATGGCTGTTCGGGGACCAGAAGTTCGAGCGCATCGAGCTGCGCACCGCCGCCGACAACACGGCGTCCCAGCAGGTGGCCCAGAAGATCGGCTGCATCAGCGAGGGCGTTCTGCGCAACGCGTGCATAGTGCATGTCCACGCCGACGACGGCACCTGGAGCGACGTCCGCACCGACTTCATCGTGTGGAGCCTCCTCCCGGAGGACCTGGAGGGCACGGCCGAACAGCTCGAGGACGTCGACGGTTTCACGTCACTCGCCGACTGGAACTGAATCCGGCGGGTACGACCACGGGAGCACCGCCCAGCCGCACCAGGTACCCTCACGGTGCCCGCGTACGGGCCGCTTTCCCCGACGACCCGCGAATCACCCCTGGAGACTGACGACGATGGCCGACCGCGTCACGGTGATCGGCTGGGACGGCTCTCCGCTGACCGCCGCGGCACGCTCCGCCCTCGCAGCCGCCACCCTGGTGGCCGGCGCCCCCCACCATCTCGCGCTCCCCGAGGTGTCGCAGCGCGCCGAGCGCATCCGCCTCGGCAGCGTGGCCCTCGCCGCCCGCCGGATCGCCGGGCACCGCGGGACCGCGGTCGTGTTCGCCGACGGCGACCCCGGCTTCTTCGGAGTCGTACGGACCCTGCGCGACCCGGAGTTCGGCCTGGAGGTCGAGGTCGTCCCCGCGGTCTCCTCCGTGGCCGCCGCCTTCGCTCGGGCCGGGATGCCCTGGGACGACGCACAGGTGGTGGTCGCACACAGGCGCACCCTGCGACGCGCGGTGAACGTGTGCCGGGCCCACACAAAAGTCGCCGTCCTCACCTCACCGGGCGCCGGACCCGCCGAACTCGGCCTCCTCATGGAGGGCGTCCACCGCACCTTCGTCATCTGCGAGGAACTGGGCACCGAGCGCGAGCAGGTCACCGTCCTCACCTCCGACAAGGCCGCCGACCGCACCTGGCGCGACCCCAACGTCGTCATCGTCATGGGCGGCCCGGTCGGCCCGACCGTCACGGGCACCACCGCCGAGGGCTGGATCGCCGGCCGCGACCCGTCCGCGGTCGCCCGCGGCTGGACCCTCCCCGCCGAGGCCTACGGCGGACAACTGGGCGAAGGGGAAACGGACTTGCTCCGCGCCGCCCAGCTCGCCCGCCTCGGCCCCCGCGTCGGAGACCTCGTGTGGGACATCGGCTGCGGCAGCGGCGCCTTCGCCATCGAGGCGGCCCGCGCCGGAGCCGCCGTCATCGCCGTCGACCGCGACACCCAGGCCTGCACCCGCACCGACTCCGCCGCACGCAGCTTCGGCGTGCACCTCCAGATCGTCCAGGGCGACGCCCCGCACATCCTGGAGAACCTCCCCGAACCTGACGTAGTACGGGTCGGCGGCGGGGGAGTGGCCGTCGTCTCCGCGGTCGCCGACCGGCGCCCGCAGCGCATCGTGGCGCACGCCTCCACCCGAGACGAGGCCGAACTCGTCGGCCGCGACCTCACGGAGCACGGCTACCACGTGGAGTGCGCCCTCCTCCAGTCCGTCGAACTCGACACCAGGGCCTGGACGGAGACGGAACGGAGCGTCGCGTTCCTGCTCAGCGGCCTCCTTCCGGAGCGCGTTTCGTGACCCCTCGTACCGTCCCCGTGATCCTGTTGTCGTACTGCGCGCGGTAGGCTGGCGGACTGTTGTACCGCATCGGGTGACCCGGCACTTCGTTCGTCAATGTCCGGAAAACCCGCCCGTTTTGGGGTGAGTGTGGTACGGCGGAACCGGAGGACGCGCAACGTGGCGCAGTCCACAGCGGGCCGTCGCGGGTCAACCTGTCGCGACGGCCGAACGGCCGCGACAATGCCAGTCAATGGCTTTGTCGTCTAAATGGCTTTGTCGCCTTTTGACGTCGGGTCGTTCGTGCCGCTGGACAGGCACGCTCGTTCTCCACTGCGGGGCGGTCGGTGCGCCGTTCCCGGTGAGCGGGTCGTAGAAGCACTAACCGATGGGCGAGGGGTACGCATGACCGACACCGGCCAGATCCCGGCCGAGGGGCTGCCGGAGAACGCAGGCATGGTGGAACAGCCAGGCGTTCCCGCGCACGGCGCGTACACCTACCTCTCCGAGACCACCGCCGAGGACGAAGACCTCCTGCTGCTCCCGGGCGCCCAGGGCGCTTGGGGCAACGAGGTCCCGCCTCCCGCCCCCGAGCCCGTTTTCGAGGCGGTCCACGAGCCGGCTCCCCAGGAACCGGCGGCGTACGAGCCCGGCCTGCACGAGGCTGCCGCGCAGGAGCCGGGTGTGTACGCCCCCGCTCCGCAGGAACAAGTTCCGCACGAGGCCGTCGCGTACGAGGCTCCCCTGCCCGAGCCGGCCGCGTATGAGGCCGCCGCACACGAGGCTGCCGCGCCGCAGGAGCCGGTTCTGCAGGAGGCCGCTCCGCCCGAGGCCGCCGTGCACGAGCCGGGTCCGCATGAGACGGCCGGCCGTGACAGCGGTTCCGTCGATCTGGGAGGCGTACGGCTTCCCGCACCGCCGCCGCCCGCGCCGGTTCCGCCGCGCCGTCCGCTGCACCTCGGCCCGCCTCTCCCCGACACCTCCGCGAGCCCGGTCCGTTCCCTCGCCGACCGCGGCCCCGCGGGCGCGCCGGTACGGCAGATGGGCCCGCCGGCGACCGGCCCCGAGTACTTCGACGCACCCCAACTCCGCGACCTGCCCCCGCAGGGCGCGGCTCCCTGGGGCGCCCAGGCTCCGGTGAGCGCGGGGGTGCCGACAGCGGAAACGGTTGTTCCGGTTGGCAAACCGGACGGCGAACTCGTCGCCGAGCCCGTCGGCGGCGGGATCGCCATGGCCCTGGACGCCGGGGTGGTCGTACCGGAGCCGCAGCCGGAGCCCGAGCCGGCTCCGTTCATGGGCGCGGTTGCGAGCACCGGCAAGGACGCCGACCTGGCGAAGGCCCCCGACGCCGGTGGGGCGTGGCAGGGGCACGGGCAGTCGTTCGACGGGGAGCCCGCGGCCGCGTTTGCCCACGTGAGCACGGAGGGCTCCGGGCACGCCGGTGTCGCCGAGGCGGGTCAACTGCCGGAGGGCGCGTTCGAGGCCGAGCCGGTCCCGGTTCCGGTTCCCGAGGACGCGTTCGTCGTGGCTGCCGAGCAGGAACCGGAGCAGGTTGCCGTCGCGGTTCCCGTACCGGGTGCGGATGTCGCACCGGAACCTGAGGTCGCGCCGGAGCCCCAGGTCGTGCCGGAACCTGAGGTCGTGCAGGTTCCCGAGGAGGCGGTCGCTTCCGAGGGTGCGGTGTTGCCGGAGGCCGTCGAGGTGCCGGGAGCCGAAGAGGTCTTCGACGCCGGATTCGCTGTCGCCAACGAGCAGGTCGCCCAGCCGGTGGTCGAGGCTCCCGAAGAGGTACTCGCGCAGGATGCCGCCCCCGAGGCGGTAGCCGTTCCGGAGCCGGTCCAGGCGGAGGACGTCGTGTACGCCCCCGCGCCCGAGCCGCTTCCCGAAGCCCCGCACGCCCCGCACGCCCCCGAGGTCACCCCGGTCGACGAGCCGGCGGTCATCCAGGAGGCCGAACCAACTCCGGCTGCGTTCACGGCAGTTGAGACACCGGTCACCCCCGAAGCCGAAGCCGCAGTCACCCCGGCCCCCGAGCCCGTCGTAGCCGAAGCCCACGTAACGGAGACGGCTCAGCCGGAACCCGAGCCGCAGCCGGAGTTGCAGCACCAGCCGCTGCCCCACCCGGACGACTCCCTCGGCCGGTTCGTCCCGGTGGAGGGCTCCGTGCCCACCACCCCCCATCTCGCACCGACCCCGCCGCACCCGCTCGTCCTCCCCGCGGAGGAGCGACCGGGCGTCGTGGCGGAACCCTTCGCCGCCGTTCCCGCCCCCCGTGAGGCAGACCCGGAACTCGTACAGCACGTGGACGACCTGGACACCCGGGCCGCTGACCAGGAAGAAGAGAGCACGGCCGTAGTGGAAGACGTACGAGAGTCCACCGGACCGGCCGCTCCCGCCTACGACGACGCCGAGCGCGAGGCCGTGCTCAAGGTGATGCGCGAGCGCCGGGACATCCGGAACGGCTTCCGCAGCGACCCGATCCCGCACGACGTGCTGCTGCGGGTGCTGGAGGCGGCGCACACGGCGCCGTCCGTCGGGCACTCGCAGCCGTGGGACTTCGTCGTCATCCGGTCCGCCGACACGCGCCGGAACATGCACGAACTGGCGCAGAGCCAGCGCGAGGCGTACGCGAAGTCGCTGCCGAAGGGCAGGGCGAAGCAGTTCAAGGAACTGAAGATCGAGGCGATCCTCGACACCCCGGTGAACATCGTCGTCACCGCCGACCCGACCCGCGGCGGCCGCCACACCCTGGGCCGCCACACGCAGCCGCAGATGGCGCCGTACTCCGCCGCGCTCGCCGTCGAGAACCTCTGGCTCGCCGCCCGCGCCGAGGGCCTCGGCGTCGGCTGGGTCAGCTTCTTCGACGAGCGCGAGATGGTCCGCGCGCTCGGCCTGCCGGAACACCTGGAGGTCATCGCTTACCTCTGCGTCGGCTACGTCGACGAGTTCCCGGACGAGCCCGAGCTGATGCAGGCCGGCTGGTCCAAGCGCCGCCCGCTGTCGTGGGTCGTGCACGAGGAGACCTACGGCCGTCGGGCGCTGCCCGGCGAGGACCCGCACGACCTGCTCGCGGAGACCGTCGCCGGGATCCGCCCGCTGGACGCGAAGGCGCTCGGCGAGGCGTGGGAGCGGCAGAAGCGGATGACGAAGCCGCCGGGCTCGCTCGGCATGCTGGAGATCATCTCCGCGCAGCTGTCCGGTCTGTCCCGGCAGTGCCCGCCGCCGATCCCGGAGCCCGCGGCCGTCGCGATCTTCGCGGGCGACCACGGTGTGCACGCGCAAGGGGTCACTCCTTGGCCGCAGGAGGTCACGGCCCAGATGGTCGCCAACTTCCTTGGCGGCGGGGCGGTTTGCAACGCTTTCGCGAGTCAGGTGGGCGCCGAGGTGTGCGTCGTGGACGTCGGCGTGGCATCCGAACTCCCGGCCACGCCCGGCCTGTTGCCCCGCAAGATCCGTGCCGGTACGTCCGACATGACGACCGGTCCCGCGATGACCCGCGAGGAGGCCAAGCAGGCCATCGAGGTGGGCATCGAGACCGCCCGCGACCTGGTGGCGGCCGGCAACAAGGCGCTGCTCACTGGCGAGATGGGCATCGCGAACACGACGGCGTCGGCTGCCCTGATCTCGGTGTTCACGGACACCGACCCGGCGGAGGTGACGGGCCGTGGCACCGGCATCAACGACGAGACCCTCGCCCGCAAGACCGAGGTCGTGCGCCGCGCGATCGACCTCCACCAGCCGGACCCGGCCGACCCCATCGGCGTCCTCGCGGCGGTCGGCGGCTTCGAACACGCGGCGATGGTCGGCCTGTTGCTCGGCGGCGCGTCCCTGCGTACGCCGGTGATCCTGGACGGCGTGAGCGCCGGCGCGGCGGCTCTCGTGGCTCGCGCGATCGCGCCCGAGGTCCTCGCGGCCTGCATCGCGGGCCACCGCAGCGCGGAACCGGGCCACGTGGCGGCCCTGAACAAGCTCGGCCTACGCCCCTTGGTCGACCTGGACCTCCGCCTCGGCGAGGGCACGGGAGCGCTGCTGGCCCTGCCGCTGGTGCAGAGCACGGCGCGGGCGATGCACGAGGTGGCGACGTTCGACTCCGCAGGGGTGACGGAAAAGTAGTCGCCCGCAGTAGGCGATGCGGCCCAGCCGGTGGACCGGCTGGGCCGCCCTGACGCCCTGCCCTTAAAATCTGCACGTCAGGGCCACCGCACGCCGTGAAAGCACGCGGGGGAGACCCGCCGTAAAAGAGGAGCCGCACCCTCATGGCCGAAAACCCCGCCTACCCCGTAGGCCTCCGCCTCACCGGCCGCAGGGTCGTCGTCCTCGGCGGCGGCCAGGTCGCCCAGCGCCGCCTCCCGGCGCTGATCGCGGCAGGCGCGGACATCACGCTCGTATCCCCCGAGGCGACCCCGTCCGTAGAGGCGATGGCGGACGCGAACGAGATCACCTGGGAGCGCCGCCCGTACGCGGAAGGCGACCTGGCGAACGCCTGGTACGCCCTGATCGCCACCACGGACCCGGAAGCGAACAACCGGGCCTCCGCCGAAGCCGAGACGAACCGCGTCTGGTGCGTCCGCTCCGACGACGCCGACCAGGCCACCGCATGGACCCCGGCGACGGGCCACAGCGAGGGCGTGACGGTCGCCGTCCTCACGACGGACGCGCGCGGCCGCGACCCCCGCCACACCGCCGCGATCCGCGACGCGGTCGTAGCGGGCCTGCGCGACGGCACCCTCGTCGCCCCCCACCACCGCACCCGCACCCCGGGCGTCGCCCTGGTCGGCGGCGGCCCCGGCGACCCGGACCTGATCACGGTCCGCGGCCGCCGCCTCCTCGCCGAGGCCGACGTGGTCATCGCCGACCGCCTCGGCCCCCGCGACCTCCTCGCCGAACTCCCCCCGCACGTCGAGGTGATCGACGCGGCGAAGATCCCGTACGGCCGCTACATGGCCCAAGAGGCCATCAACAACGCCCTGATCGAACACGCCAAACAGGGCAAGTCGGTGGTCCGCCTGAAGGGCGGCGACCCGTTCGTCTACGGCCGTGGCATGGAGGAGATCCAGGCGCTGGCGGAGGCGGGCATCCCGTGCACGGTCGTGCCGGGCATCTCCAGCTCGATCTCGGTACCCGGGGCCGCGGGCATCCCGGTCACCCATCGGGGCGTAGCACACGAGTTCACGGTGGTCAGCGGCCATGTGGCCCCTGACGACGAGCGCTCCTTGGTCGACTGGCCGTCCCTGGCCAAGCTGACCGGCACCCTCGTCGTCCTCATGGGCGTGGACAAGATCGGAAAGATCGCCGAAACCCTGATCGCGCACGGCAAGCCGTCCGACACCCCGGTCGCCCTGATCCAAGAGGGCACGACGGCCGCCCAGCGCCGGGTGGACGCGACCTTGGCGACGGTCGGCGAGACGGTACGCGCCGAGGATGTGAAGCCGCCCGCGGTGATCGTCATCGGCGCGGTGGTCACCGTAGGCCCGAAGGCAGTTGCGTAACCCCGGGTAACACAACCCGTTCCCAGCCGTTGGCACCACACCCAGGACAAGGCAGTATCACCCTGTGGCCGATCTCATCACCGTTGAGGATCCCGACGACCCGCGCCTGCGTGACTACACGGGCCTGACCGACGTAGAGCTGCGCCGCAAGCGTGAACCGGCCGAGGGCCTGTTCATCGCCGAGGGCGAGAAGGTCATCAGACGGGCCAAGGACGCGGGCTACGAGATGCGTTCGATGCTGCTGTCCGCGAAGTGGGTCGACGTCATGCGGGACGTGATCGACGAACTCCCGGCCCCGGTATACGCGGTGAGCCCGGAGCTGGCCGAACGCGTCACGGGCTACCACGTCCACAGAGGCGCCCTGGCCTCCATGCAACGCAAACCGCTCCCCACGGCGGACGAACTCCTCCAGACCACGCGCAGGGTGGTCGTCATGGAGTCCGTCAACGACCACACCAACATCGGCGCGATCTTCCGCTCGGCGGCGGCCCTGGGTATGGACGCGGTCCTGCTGTCCCCCGACTGCGCGGACCCTCTGTACCGCCGCAGCGTGAAGGTCTCCATGGGTGCGGTCTTCTCGGTTCCCTACGCCCGCCTCGACAGCTGGCCCAAGGGCCTGGAGTCGGTCCGGGAGGCGGGTTTCACGCTCCTGGCCCTGACCCCCGACGAGAAGGCGAAGAGCCTGGACGAGGCGGCCCCGCACCGCATGGACAGGGTCGCGCTGATGCTCGGCGCCGAGGGCGACGGCCTGTCGACGCAGGCCCTGGTGGCGGCCGACGAATGGGTCCGCATCCCGATGGCCCACGGCGTCGACTCCCTCAACGTGGGCGCCGCGGCCGCGGTCGCCTTCTACGCGGTGGCCACCGGCCGCCCCGAACTCTAGGAGCCCGCTTGGCCCAGCGCGAGGCGATCGTCGCCGTACTCCGACGCGCAGACCGCGTCCTGGTCATCCGCCGCGGCCCCGACTCGGCCCGCGCGGGCTACTGGGCACCCCTGAGCGGCAAACTGGAACCAGGCGAAACCCAGGAAGAAGCCCTGGTCAGAGAGGTGAAGGAGGAGGTGGGCCTCACAGTCTCCCCCCTCTCCAAGGTCTGGCAGTCCGACGCGGCCGACGGCACCTTCCGCCTCCACTGGTGGACCGCCACGGAAACGGGCAACGGCGTGATCGTCCCGGACCCGGGCGAGGTGTCGGAGGTGCGCTGGGTGACACCGGCGGAGTTCCTGACGATGACTCCGGCGTTCGCCGCGGACAGGGAGTTCTTCGAGCACGTGTTGCCGGGGTTGTAGGTACGGGGCTGAGCACAGACTGGCGATATTCAGCCCGTCCGGCCTCAACTTTTCAGCGCAGGCCGGCAATATTCAGCCCGTCCGGCGTTTGAGGACGAGGCCGTTCAGGCCGATGGGGGTCTGGGGGCGCAGCCCCCAGGCGGGGCGGAAGGGGCGGCAGCCCCTGGGGATGGGACGGGTAGGGGCGGCGGGGGCGAAAACCACCACCGGCTCCCACTACTCGCCGAACCCGTCCGCCCCCGGACCATCCGCCCGCACGACACTCCCATCCCCCGTACGCCCAAGCCCATGAGCCGGCCCCGAACACCCCTGAGCCACAGCAATCCCCAGCGCGACGAGCAGCGTCACCACCACGAACACGAACAACCGCTGCCGCAGCAACCGCGGATTCGCAGGCCGCCGCCCGGTCCCCGTGGTCCGAGGCCCAGGCCGCCCGGCCCCACTACGAGGCGCGGGACGACTCCCACTACCGGACCCGGACCCGGACCCGGACCGCGTGGTGTTACGCCCGGACGGAGTGGGCCGAGGAGAACCCGGCCGGGACGGCACCCCGCTCCCACGCGACGGCACCCCACCGCCACCCCCACGCGACGGACTTCCCCCACCACGGGACGACGGCGCGGCACCACGAGGCGCCGGCGTCCCCTGAGAACCCTGAGGATTCTGCGGCCGCCGCTGACTCTGGGTGCGCTGCTGCTCCGGATAACTGTCGGTGAGCCGCCCGGTAGGCCGATCCGCCTCCGCCGCCCGCGGCCCCGGCGGCCGCACATCGGCCATCCCCTGAGCCTCACGCGCGGCGATCTCCTTGAGCCGCAGGGACAGTTGAAGCGTGCTGGGCCGCTCCTCGGGATCCTTCGCGAGGCACGCGCGGACGAGCGGCGCGAGCGCGTCCGGCACCCCGTGCAGCTGCGCCTCCTCGTGCACCACGCGGTACAGCATCACCTCGGAACTACCGTGCCCGAAGGGCGAGTCGGAGGTCGAGGCGTAAGCGAGCGTGGCCCCGAGCGAGAACACATCGGTAGCCGGAGTGACGGCAGCCCCCCGCACCTGCTCGGGCGCGAGGAACCCGGGCGACCCGACCGCCGTACCGACGTGCGTGAGCGTAGAAGCCCCGGTAGCCCAGGCGATACCGAAGTCGATGATCCGCGGACCCTTGGGGGAGAGGAGGATGTTCGAGGGCTTGAGGTCCCGGTGGACGACCCCGGCCTCATGCACCGCCACAAGCCCCTCGGACAGGGCGGCCCCGATGGCGGCGACCTCGGCCGCTCCCAGCGCCCCCTCGTCGGCGACCTTGTCGTGCAACGACGGCCCGGGCACGTACTGAGTGGCGAACCACGGCCGATCGGCGTCAAGATCCGCGGCGACCAGCCGGGCCGTGCATCCCCCGCGAATCCGCCGAGCGGCCGAGACCTCGCGCGCGAACCGCGAACGGAACTCCTGGTCCTCCGCCAGATCCGGCCGGATCACCTTCAGCGCGACCCGCTGCCCCTTGCGGTCGGAGCCCAGATAGACGACACCCATTCCGCCCGCGCCGAGCCGTCTGTGAAGCCTGAACGAGCCGACGACGCGCGGGTCCTCGCGCCTCAGGCGCATCATCGCCATGTTCATCCCCGCTGCCCGGTCCGTGTGACGAGCGACAGCTTACGTTTCCACGGGCGCCCGCGCGCAAAGGCCGCGCCCTCTCGAACCGATGGATTGTCAGTGCCGGGTGGGAAACTTGAAGAGTGGTCAGAGGCGTTGCGAGCAGCAGGACTTCACATCACCTCGGACCCCAACCAACCATCACAGAAGGGGGATTGAGCGCGTGAAGGGTGATCGCGTCGAGATAGTGGTGGACGCCGGCGACACAACACGTACGTACGAGGTGGTGGCGAGCAGGGCGGGCCGTCGGGTGGAGACGGCGGTGCGCCGAGGGGTGGTGGAAGTGAGCGAAGTCACCCGCAGTGGCTCCGTCGTCCGTACCGCCCGCTTCATGGCGACCAGGGTCCTCGCCCTGGTCGAGCAGCCGGTCCCGCGCGAGGACAGCTCAGAGAAAGCGGGGCACACCGGACTCCCCCTCCGGGAAGACCCCGAGACGTAGGACCCGGTCTCCACCCAGGGGAGTACTCCGCAGGTCATCGCTCATCCTCCGGGAGGCCCGCCAATCGGTACGAGGGCATGACGACCCGCACCCGCCGCGCGCCTAGATTTGAGGTCAAGCGGCGGGTGCAGCACTCGTCCCCCGAGGTCAGACACCCGCCGCTGCCAACGACAACCGAGTTTGGTCAACGGAGCACGGTCAGGAGAGGGACCATGGCCCATACGGCACCGCGGGCATTGATCCGCACCGAGGGACGCAAGGCATACAACGCGGCCTTCCGAACCCGCCGCACGGGCCGTCGCCACCCACTGGTGGCGACCTTGATGGCACTTCCCCTGGCGGTCCTGCTCCTCGTCGTCTTCGACGGCTGGGAGACCGTGGCCACACAAGCGTCGTCCGTGGGAGTGATGCTGGGGCGCTGAGCGGCGACCCCAGGCCCGGAAGAGCGGTCCGGGCGGGGACATCAACCCATGAAACCCCGTGGGGACGGGGGTGCGGCGGACGGCAAAAAAAGCCGGCGCAGCTGGGGAGCTGCGCCGGCTTTGCTTTGCCCTTTTCCTGCCGGAGTCCTCTTGAGCGCAGGCTGGCAATAGTCAGCCCGTCCGGCGTTTGAGGACGAGGCCGTTCAGGCCGATGGGGGTCTGGGGGCGCAGCCCCCAGGCGGGGCGGAAGGGCGGCAGCCCCTGGAGGATGGGAAGGGTAGGGGCGGCGGGGGCGAAAACCCCTGGGCCCACCCACACAGCCCGCCCGAACCCGCCGTAGACGTACGCTCGCGACGAACTCCCCACCCCCCGCCCCAGGAAGCGCGATGCCCCGCACCCCCTTGCTCTCCGCCCTCACCACCCGAGCCAGGACCATGGCCCACGCGCGCACAACCCCCTGCCCCTGCGGAGCAACCCCCACCCTCACCGACCGCCCCGACGGCACAGTCGTCCGCCACGAGGACACCGTCGCGAAGGCCCACGCCCCGAACACGGACCCCACCGACCTCACCGCCCGCCTCACCGCCGCCGCCCACCTCCCCGGCATCCTCCTGCCCCCACTCGACCCCACCCCCCTCCACCTGCACGACCGCTGGGTGACGTGCTGGCCGTACGGCACCCCCGTAGACCCGGACGACCCGGACGCGGCCCCCTGGGAAGCAGCGGCCACCCTCCTCGCCCACCTCCATCGCACTCCCGCCCCCACCCCCCTCCCACCCATGCGAGGCCCCCTCAAGGCGGTCCGAGCGATCACCCGGCTCCGCGAGACCGGCCCCCACCCGGCCGCGGCCCCCGTCCTGCACGCCTGGACCCGCCTCCCCGCCTGGGCCCGCGCGGAGGCACCCCAGCCGGACACCACCACCGTCTGCCACGGCGACCTGCACCTCGGCCAACTCGTCCGCCACCCGGCCCCCGACGGCCCGTGGCTGCTGATCGACGTCGACGACATGGGCGTAGGAGCCCCCGCCTGGGATCTCGCCCGCCCCGCCGCCTGGTACGCCTGCGGCCTGCTCCCGCCCGACGAGTGGACCCGCTTCCTGACCGCGTACCGCGAGGCGGGCGGCCCGGCCGTCCCCGCGGACGGCGATCCCTGGCCCGCCCTGGACGTCCCGGCCCGCGCCCTCACCGTCCAGACCGCCGCCCTGGCGATCGTCAAGGCGGTCACAGCCGGCCGACCGCTCGACGAGGTGGAGCAGGCCGTCGTGGACGCGTGTGACCGAATGGGTTCCGTACCGGCCGAGTTGGCGCCCGGATCCGCGAAGTAGGGTGCAACCGACCGGGGTCGGACGGAGTCTGTCCTGGGGAAACACCAAGATGTCCCGATGGGCGAGGAGTTGAGCCGAGCATGCAGTGTCCGAAGTGCCATGCGCCGATGCACACGTACAACCGCAACGGTGTCCAGATCGAGCAGTGCAGCAACTGCCGGGGGATCTTTCTCGACTACGGCGAGCTGGAGGCGCTGACCCGCGTGGAGTCGCAGTGGCAGCAGCCCGCCCCGCCGCCCCCGGGCCCGCAGGCCTACCCCGCCCCGTCCGCGCCCGCCTGGGGCGCCCCGCACGGCGGCGGTCACGGCGGTGGCCACTACGGCGGTCACGGCGGCCACCACCGCCACAAGAGCTTCGGCCACATGCTGTTCTCCAGCTGACCGGCACACGCAAGAACCCCCGGCCGTACGAGACGGCCGGGGGCTCCGGAGTGTGGACGATACTGGGATTGAACCAGTGACCTCTTCCGTGTCAGGGAAGCGCTCTCCCGCTGAGCTAATCGTCCTCGGGACCACGATCCGGGGATCATGGGCGGTGCGTGCGCGATACTGGGATTGAACCAGTGACCTCTTCCGTGTCAGGGAAGCGCTCTCCCGCTGAGCTAATCGCGCGGGGATCCTTGCGGACCAAGTCCTTGCGGACCAGTGGACGATACTGGGATTGAACCAGTGACCTCTTCCGTGTCAGGGAAGCGCTCTCCCGCTGAGCTAATCGTCCTTGGAGGTGGAGACGGGATTTGAACCCGTGTAGACGGCTTTGCAGGCCGTTGCCTCGCCTCTCGGCCACTCCACCAGGAGCGTAGGGGTTCGGGAAGATCCCCCACTTTCCTGCGAGCGGACGACCAGGTTCGAACTGGCGACCTCAACCTTGGCAAGGTTGCGCTCTACCAACTGAGCTACGTCCGCTTGTCGTTTCCGCTCGGCTTGCGCGTCGCGGCGACGAGTTGAACTCTAGCGGATTCCGGGGCCAGCACAAAAACGCGTTTGTGCAGCGTGCTGGCCTGCGACTACGGGAACACATGGTCAGGGCAGCCACGGGGACACGGCCGGGCAACCTGGAAGACACCCGCCATAGACTCGACGGCGTGTCCCGCCTCGCCCCTCTCGTCCGTTTCGGCGGCCGTGTCGCCACCGGTCTCCTCGATGTCACCAGCGATCCCGCGGCCCTGGACTCCACCGGCTTCTGGGCGGTCGCGGCCGACTTCGAGGGCCGTCTGACCTGCGCGCGCTTCCGCGACGTACGACACGAACCGGTCCCGGCGCCCGCCCCCGGCGCTTGGCACGGCCCCGCGACCGAGGCCTGGACCTCCTCCCTCGACCGCGCCGCCTACACCTCCGGCGTCCGCCGCATCCGGGAGCACATCGCGGCCGGCGAGGTCTACCAGGCGAACCTGTGCCGCGTCCTGTCCGCGCCGGTAGCCCCCGACGCGGACGTCGACGCCCTCACCGCCCTGCTCGCACGCGGCAACCCGGCGCCGTACGCAGGAACGATCCGGCTGCCCGACCACGGCGTGGAGATAGCCACCGCCTCGCCCGAACTCTTCCTGCGCCGTACCGGCAAGGTCGTCGAGTCGGGCCCGATCAAGGGCACCGGGCGCACGGAGGCGGACCTGCTGCAGAAGGACTATGCCGAGAACGTGATGATCGTGGACCTGGTCCGCAACGACCTCGGCCGCGTGTGCGCCACGGGGACCGTGACGGTGCCGGACCTGTGCGTCGTCGAGAAGCACCCCGGGCTGGTCCACCTCGTGTCGACGGTGCGGGGTGAGCTGCCCGCGGACGCCGGCTGGCCGGAGCTGCTGGCCGCCGCCTTCCCGCCCGGGAGTGTCACCGGCGCGCCCAAGTCCAGTGCCCTGCGCATCATCGACGCCCTGGAGACCGCGCCCCGGGGCCCCTACTGCGGGGGCATCGGCTGGGTCGACGCGGACCGGGGGACCGGTGAACTGGCCGTCGGCATCCGCACGTTCTGGATCGACCGCGCCGACGGCGTGCTGCGCTTCGGCACCGGCGCGGGCATCACCTGGGGTTCGGACCCCGAGGGGGAGTGGCGGGAGACCGAGCTGAAGGCGTCACGGCTGCTCGCGATAGCGTCGGGCGCGTACGAGGTGAGCGGAGAGGTTCTTTCATGAAGATCTGGCTCGACGGCGGGCTGCAGGACATCGAGTCCGCCCGTGTCTCCGTCTTCGACCACGGACTGACCGTGGGCGACGGCATTTTCGAGACGGTGAAGGCGACGGACGGGAAGACGTTCGCGCTGACCCGGCATCTCGACCGGCTGACCCGTTCCGCGCGCGGCCTCGGGCTGCCCGACCCCGACCTGGACGAGGTCCGCCGCGGCTGCGCGGCCGTCCTCGACGCCAACCCGATGCCGCTGGGCCGGCTCCGCATCACGTACACCGGCGGCCACGGCCCGCTCGGCTCCGACCGCGGCGAGCACGGCCCGACCCTCGTCGTCGCCCTCGGCGAGTCGAACCGCCGCCCCGACTCCACGGCCGCCGTCACGGTCCCGTGGACCCGCAACGAACGCGGCGCCCTCACCGGCCTCAAGACGACGTCGTACGCCGAGAACGTCGTCGCCCTCGCCCGCGCCCACCAACACGGCGCCTCCGAGGCCCTGTTCGCCAACACGGTCGGCCAACTCTGCGAAGGCACAGGGTCGAACGTCTTCGTCGTCCTCGACGGCGAGCTCCACACCCCGCCGGTCACCTCGGGCTGCCTCGCCGGCATCACCCGCGCCCTGACCGTCGAATGGACCGGCGCCAAGGAGACCGACCTCCCGCTGGACGTCCTGGAACGCGCCGACGAGGTCTTCCTCACGTCGTCACTGCGGGATGTCCAGGCCGTCCACCTGGTCGACGGGCGTCAACTCCCGGGCACGGCAGGCCCGGTGACCGCCAAGGCCATGCGCGTCTTCGACGAGCGGTCGGGCGACGACCTTGATCCGTAGGGGCAGTAGTTAATGGGCTGACCTGGGGCTCCGGTCCGGGTAGAACTCCTTTGATGACTACGACCCTGCGGCCGACCGAGCCGCTTCAGCAAGAGGCCGACGGGACCCGCTCGCGCCGCTATCAGGTGTGCGTGAACAGCCGTCCCGTCGGCGCGATACACCTCGGTACGAGTCCCTTCTTCGGCGATGCGGTGGCCCAGATCCGGGACCTGCGCATCGAGGAACCGGACCGTCGGCGCGGCCGGGGCACGGTGGCCGCGCTCGCCGCCGAGGAGGTGGTGCGGGGGTGGGGCTGCGAGCGGATCGAGGCGTCCGTGCCGGCGGCGGAGGAGGTGGCGCTCAAGATGGCGACCAACCTCGGTTACGTCGTCCGCAACCGCCACATGGAGAAGCCACTCGGCGCCACCGCGCCCGAACTGCCCGCGGGGAGCCGGGGCCGGCCGATGACCCGGGAGGAGTTCGGCCCCTGGCAAGTGCTCGACACGGAGTCCTTCATCGAGAGCTGGACCGAGCGCGGGGTGCCCGAGGCGGAGGCCCGGGCCAAGGCTCTGCAGGGCAACGCCGCTCTGCTGCCAGACGGAGTGGACACCGCGAACATGGTCTTCAGCGTCCTGGAGCACGAGGGGACCGCGGTCGGCACGCTCTGGACGGGCCCCGGCAACGGCAAGGCCTTCGTCTACAAGGTCGAGGCCGACGCGCGCCATCGGGGCCGGGGCCACGGCCGCACCCTGATGCTCCTGGCCGAGGCGCAGGGCATCGCGACCGGTCTGCCGGTCATCCGGCTGAACGTCTTCGCGGGCAACACCCCGGCCGAGCGGCTCTACGAGTCACTCGGCTACGAGACGGTCACCTACCACCTGTACAAAAGCCTGCTCTGAGCCTCTCGCCGAGGCTCACTCACCCCCGGCGAGCAACCGGTCGGCGATCTCCTCGATACGGGCGCGGAGCCCTTCCTGGCTCTTGCCGCCGTCGAGAAGCTCGCCGCCGATGACGTACGTCGGGGTGCCGGTCACGCCGATGGCCTTGCCCTCGGCCTGGTCGGCGTCGACGATCAGGATGTGCCGGCCGTCGATCAGCGCGGTGTCGAACTCCTCGGCGTCCAGACCGAGTTCACCGGCGACCTCGACCAGGAAGGGTTCTCCCTTACGGTCCAGTTCCTGGACCCGGCCGAGCACGGCCTCGACGTAGTCCCAGCCCCGCCCCTGTTCCACGGCCTCCTCGGCGGCCTGCGCGGCGGCGAACGCGTGCTTGTGCTTCTCCAGTGGGAAGTGCCGCAGCCGCACCTCCAGCCGGTCGCCGTAGCGGGCCCGCAGGGCGCGTACATCGTCCAGGGCGGTGTCGCAGTCCGGGCACTGGAGCTCGCACCAGACGTCGAGGACGGGGGTGCGCACGGAGGGGAGGTCACTCATGCGCCCAGTCTCCCAGCCCGGCCGCACCGCTCCCAACCAGGGCCACGGGCCGTACGCGGACGACACCGACCGTCACCCAGGGGCCGCAGCCGTACGACGCCGACCGGCACCTGGGGAGGATGCGACCCGGAGATGTCCCTGATGTCCTACCGGGGCATGGCCTCCCGGGGACCGGACGGTGCAGGATGGAAGGGACGAAGTGCACGCCCGACCTGTGCCTGCCCGACGGATCAGCCTGGAGGACCGGATGATTGCCGAGACCGTCTGTTCCGCCGTCTCCGCGGCCGGCCTGGGCATCGCGGCGGTCACGGCGTATCGCAAGCGATTTCTCTCCGCCGCCCGTATCGCCGCCTATTCGCTGGTGCCGGTTGGCCTGGTGATGACCGGGGTCGTCGGCTGGGCGGCCGACACGGCGTTCAGTCCCACGGCCTGGGCGGGTTTCGTGGTGCTGGGCGGCGCCTGGCTGCTTTTCATGGGCACGCGGGCCGTGGAACGCCGTCGTGGCGGTGGCGGCACCCGTAAGGAACGCAAGGCGGCCCGGGCCTCGGGCCAGTCGGACGCGGTGGCGCCGGCGGCCTCCGCCCCCTCCCTGGGTCCGGCCAAGCGCCCGGCGACCCGGCCGGCGGCCGCGCCCCGCGCGCAGGGCGGGGACGACTTCAGCGACATCGAGGCCATCCTCAAGAAGCACGGCATATGACGGTCGGACGGGACCGCGACTGAAACGACACAGAGTGAGCCAGGTCCGCCGGTAAGCGTTCAGGAGTCGTCGCGACTCGAAACGGACATCACGGAATTCGGCGAACTCCCTCTCATAGCGGGCGTGTTGATCGCGCCAGGGGTCTCCGCTGCGTCATCATCGCCGCGAGATGCTGGACACGACACAGAGCGACGCCGCGCCGCCGAAGGACGAGCCGCGCGGGTGCCTTTTCGCCCTTTCCCAGCCACCGCTGATGATCTTCCTAGCGGTGATCGGGTGTCTGCTGCTCATGGCCTCGCTGCACGACCTGCTGATGCTGTGAGCCGTACTCGTGGTCCCCGACGTCACCCGTCGGGGGCCGCGACCTCATCCCTGTGCGAGTGACGCGATCGGCGCCGGGCCTCAGCCCGCCGCTTCCTTGCGCCGTGCCCGGTACGCGGCCACATGCAGCCGGTTCCCGCAGGTCCGGCTGTCGCAGTACCTCCGGGAGCGGTTCCGTGAGAGGTCGACGAAGGCACGCCGGCAGTCCGGGGCCTCGCAGCGGCGCAGCCGCTCCTGCTCGCCGGCCACCACGAAGAACGCGAGCGCCATCCCGCAGTCGGCGGCGAGATGGTCGGCGACCGAGGCGCCGGGCGCGAAGTAGTGCACATGCCAGTCGTAGCCGTCGTGATCCGTGAGCCGGGGTGTGGTGCCCGCGGCGGCGACCAGGTCGTTGATCAGCCCGGCGGCGGTCCGGGGGTCCGGGGCCGAGAAGACCGCGGTGAACCGGCCGCGGATCTTGCGCACGGCGGAGAGATCGAACTCCGACAGCACCCCGACATCGCTGATCTCGTGGTTTCGTACGAAATCCGCGAGCAGCGCGACATCCTGCAGTCCGTCCGGCGCCGCGGCGTCCTCCGGTGCGGTGTTCACCAGATCGACCACGGTGTCGAGGGCGCACCGGGTGTCGTGGGTGATCAGCACGTTTCGCTCCCTGGCCTGGGGGTCGGGCGGGCGCCCGCCGATGCTGGCCGATGGTAGTGGCTTCCCGGAGGGCGGCCCCCTGTCTCTGAGAACGGGACGGCGGCCCTGGCGGTTCCCCGGATCACGGAGAGTCGCGCGACCGGGCTCCACGCGCACCGGCGCCGCCCCCGCGACGAATCGCGGCGACGGCGCCGGTGTGTGCCTTATGCGGTTGTCTGAGCCCGAGCCGTCTCCCCGAGTTCGGACGGCGCCGGGCGGCTTGGATGGGACCTCGCTCTAGCTCTCCGCCAGGATGTGCGACAGCTCCTGATCCAGGTCGAAGTGCCGGTGCTCCGTGCCGGGTGGCACGGCGGCGTCCGTCCGCTTCAGGAAGGACTCCAGAGCCCGCGCGGGAGCCTCCAGCAGGGCTTCGCCCTCGGGAGAGCTCAGCGCGATGCAGACGACGCCCTGACCGTGACTACGGGATGGCCAGACTCGGACGTCGCCGGTGCCGGTGGGCCGGTGGAGGCCCTCCGCGAGAAGGTCGCGGGCGAACACCCACTCGACGGTCTCCTCGGCTCCGGTGTGGAAGGTGGCGTGCACGGCGTAGGGGTCGGCCGTGTCGTACCGCAGGCCTGCGGGGACAGGCAGGGATGACTCGCTCGACACAACGAGGCGCAGGTGCAGCTCGCAGCTGACCGTGGTGTTCATAAGCGCCAGGGCCTTTCGCTCAGTGTGCGCTCGGGGATTCGCACGTCGGCGAAATCGACATGCCACCTACGGTGCCGTTGTAAACCCCTCTGAGTGTTTTGCGTGCCTTTACGTAACTCTTCCGGCCGAGGGCTCGATCGCTCCGTGGGGCCATTCCGGTGACTGGTTTCCCTCGGGTAGGGTTTGTCCGTATGAATACGGGGAGTGACGAGCCGGGTGAGGTTGTCGTGGCGTCGGACGGGGCGGCCGACGAGAAGCGGGCGGACGGGGCGCGGGACGGGCAGGGGCTCGGTTCCAAGGCGCCGGAATTCATCAAGGCACGCCGTGCGCTGCATCTGAGCTGGCAGGTCGGCGTCTTCGTCATCGGCCTCGCGGTCGTCGTCGCCGGCATCATCATGCTGCCGCTGCCGGGACCCGGCTGGGTCGTGATCTTCGGCGGCATGGCGATCTGGGCGACCGAGTTCGTCTGGGCCCAGCTGGTGCTCCGCTGGACGAAACGCAAGGTCACCGAGGCGGCACAGCGCGCACTCGACCCCGCCGTACGCCGCCGCAACATCGTCCTGACCTCGGTCGGCCTGGTGATCGTGGTCGCCCTGGTCGGTGTCTACGTCTGGAAGTTCGGCGTCGTGATGCCCTGGAAGATCAAGGACCAGTGACCCGCTGACGGCCTCCGGGGGCCTTCCGGTGCTGGTCGGGGCACCTGCTGACATGGGGTAATGTTGTCCGTGCGCCCGGGCGATTAGCTCAGTGGGAGAGCGCTTCGTTCACACCGAAGAGGTCACTGGTTCGAACCCAGTATCGCCCACCCGGACCGACGGCCCGCCTGTGATTCACGCAGGCGGGCCGTCGGCGTTCGGTCACCGGATCGCGCCGTCAACTCCCCACCGCCCAGGCGTTTTTCGGCCGGTCGCCGGTGGAGTGCGGCAGACCGCTTCCCGTTCGGTCGGTCGATCGCACGCGCCTCACCTGCGGTGTCCGTCCCTTCGCCTCCTCAACGCGCCAGGCGGCGGTGTCGTAGCGCTCAGCCGGTCCACAAGAAATTCCTGTCCGAATCATTGACGCACCCCGAGGGCCTCCGTACCTTGTGCCAGCAAGCGCTTACTTGAAACGATTCATGCAGGTGGCAACGACGCTACGGGGAGGGCCCATCATGGGAACCCGCACGAATGTGGAGAGGCGTACGGTCCTGAAGGCCGCCGGGGTCTCGGCGGCGACGCTGGGGCTGGCGGCGACGGGATGCGGCGGGAACGACGGCACGTCCGCGAACGGGAATGTGACGATCCGTTACTCGTGGTGGGGTGCCGAGGAGCGGGCGAAAAAGATCAATCAGTCCATCGCGCTCTTCGAAAAGAAGTATCCGAAGATCAAGGTGAAGACGGACTTTCAGGACTATCCCTCTTTCTGGGAGAAGTTCCAGACGCAGGCCGCGGGCGGAAATCCGCCGGACGTATTCCAGAACGCCGTCGGATTTCTTCGGAAGTACGACAAGAGAGGCGTCCTGCTCGATCTCAGATCGCAGATCGACGCGGGAAATCTGAGCCTGGATCACTTCCGCGCGGGCGTCGTCGCGGTGGGCCAGGTCGACGGCAAGCAGCTCGGTGTTCCGGTCGGTTCGAACACCATGGCGCTGGTCATCGACAAGAAGGTCTACGCGAAGGCGGGCGTCGACCCCTCGGCGGGCTGGACCTGGGACGAGTACTTCAAGGCCCTCAAGACGATCCACGACAAGACCGAAGTCCCCGGGGACACCGGCTACTTCGGCATCATGTACCTGTACGACCTCTACCTCCGGCAGAACGGCAAGGCGTTCTTCACCAAGGACGGACTCGGTTTCGAGGAGTCGGATCTGACGGAGTGGTGGAGGGACGGCTACGGCCGGGTGAAGGCCGGGATCGTCACCTCCCCGAAGGTCGTCGCCCAGGA
Organism: Streptomyces sp. NRRL F-525; assembly: GCF_000716605.1. Lineage (GTDB taxonomy): Bacteria > Actinomycetota > Actinomycetes > Streptomycetales > Streptomycetaceae > Streptomyces. The sequence continues at coordinate 82,658 of NZ_JNXE01000014.1, forward strand.
CACCCCCAAGTCCTCGCTCTCGGCGGGCCATGGCGCCTCGGAATTCACCTGGGACAACTTCACCGTCCGCTACACGGCGGAGGGCACCAGCGACTACGGCCTCGCGCCGATCCCCACCACCGACGGCAAGGACACCGGCCAGTACCTCGCGTCCCTGATGCTCAGCGGCTCCGCGCGCACCAAGCACCCGAAGGAAGTCGCCCAGTTCATCGACTTCATGGTCCATGACCCCGCCGTCGGCAGGATCATGGGCTACGACCGGGGCATCCTCGCGACCACCGACCAGTACGACGCGTTCAAGCCGACCGACGCCGTCCAGAAGGAGATCGCCCAGTACGAGGTGGACACCGCCAAGGCCGGTGTCCTCGGGACGATCACCCCGCACCCGTCCGGCGCCGACACCGCCGAGTCCGCCTTCCTGCGCATCGGCGGGGACATGGCGCTGGGCAAGACCAAGGTCGCCGACGCGGTCAAGCAGTTCTTCTCCGAGGCGCAGGCCGCCTTCTCCGCCTGATGGGAACCGCCGTGACGCTCGTCGACGACGCTCCGCCCGCCACCCGGCAGCCCCGCTCCGCCGCCCCCGCCGCCAAGAAGCGGCGGGGGCGCCGGGAGAACCTCGCCGGCTACCTCTTCATGTCCCCGTGGATCGCCGGCTTCCTGCTGCTGACCGCGGGCCCCATGGTCGCCTCCCTCTACTTCGCGTTCACCGACTACAACCTCTTCGACAGCCCGAAGTGGATCGGCTTCGACAACTTCACCCGGATGTTCGACGACCCGAGGTGGCAGAAGTCGGTCGAGGTGACGGCGAAATACGTCGTCATCGGCACCCCGCTGAAACTGCTCCTCGCCCTCGGCGTCGCCATGCTGCTCGCCCAGAGCCGCCGCGGCCAGGCCCTCTACCGGGCCGCCTTCTACGCCCCCTCGCTCATCGGCGCGAGCGTCTCGATCGGCTTCGTCTGGCGGACGCTCTTCTCCGACGGCGCCGTGGTTGACCGTACGCAGTCGCTCTTCGGCTCCCACGTCGGCGGCTGGGTCGGCGACCCCGACTGGATCCTCTACTCCCTGGTCGCGCTCACCGTCTGGCAGTTCGGCGCGCCGATGGTCATCTTCCTGGCCGGGCTCAAGCAGGTACCGAGGGAGCTGTACGAGGCCGCCGCGATGGACGGGGCCGGGCCCTTCCGCCGGTTCTGGAACATCACACTGCCGATGATCTCGCCTGTCCTCTTCTTCAACGTGCTGCTGGAGACCATCCACTCCTTCCAGATCTTCGGCTCCGCGTACGTCGTCTCCAACTCCCAGTGCGGACCGGCCGACGCCACGCTCGTCTACACCTGTTACCTCTACCAACAGGGCTTCAAGAACGCCCAGATGGGCTTCGCGTCCGCGATGGCCTGGATGCTGCTGCTCGCCGTGGCGCTCGTGACGGCCGTCCTCTTCTGGTCGCAGAAGAAGTGGGTGCACTACGAGGAGGACGCCCGATGAGTGCTACGACTGCCCCGAAGTCCCCGGGGCTGGGGCGCAAGCGCACCGGTTCGCTCGTCTGGCACGTCGGAGCCCTGGCCGTCCTCGCTGTCGTCCTCTACCCGGTCGTCTGGGTCATCGGCGCCTCGTTCAAGCCGAGCAAGGACGTCATCAACAGCCTGCAGCTCTTCCCAGGGCACCCGATCCTCGCCAACTTCAAGGGCCTGGCCAAGGGCATCGCCGACATCTCGATCTGGACCTTCTTCCAGAACTCCCTCTTCTACGCCCTCGGTTCGGTCGTCGGCATCCTCATCTCCTGCTCCCTGACGGCCTACGCCTTCGCCCGCATCCGGTTCGCGGGCCGCAACCTGCTCTTCTCCCTGATGATCGGGACGCTCCTGCTGCCGTACCACGTGCTGCTGATCCCGCAGTACGTGATGTTCCAGAAACTCCAACTGGTCAACACCTACGTCCCGTTGCTCATCGGCAAGTACCTGGCGACCGAGGCCTTCTTCGTCTTCCTCATGGTGCAGTTCATGCGCAACCTGCCGAAGGAACTGGACGAGGCCGCGCGCCTCGACGGCTGCGGACACCTGCGGATCTACTGGTCGATCGTGTTGCCGCTGTGCCGGCCCGCGCTCATCACCAGCGCGATCTTCACCTTCATCAACGCCTGGAACGACTTCATGGGCCCGCTGATCTACCTCAACGAGCCCGGGAAATACACGGTTTCGCTGGGTCTGATGATGTTCCGCGACTCCGACGGCGTGGCCGCGAACTACGGCGGCATGATCGCCATGTCACTGGTCGCACTGCTGCCGGTGCTGCTGTTCTTCCTCGCCTTCCAGCGGTACCTGATCGACGGTATGGCGACCTCCGGACTGAAGGGCTGAGACGGTGGCCGAAGCACGCGTGAAACCACGCAGGGAGTCGGTCTTCGCCGAGCGGTTCGGGGTGTTCGCCGAATGTCTGCTCACCGGGGTGTGGATCGCCGTCGCGTCGGCGGGAGTTGTCACGTATCCCGCCGCATTCGCCGCCGGGGCACGGCACTTGAGGCGCCGCACAGCTCATGTGGGCGGTGGCTGGCGGGAGTTCGTCGCGGACTTCCGGGTCGCGGTGCGTGGCGGGTGGGCCGTCGGGGTCGCCGGGTGGGGCGCGGTGGCCGCCGTGTGGGTGGACGTCCAGGCCGTGCGGGCCGGGCTGCCCGGTGGGCAACTCGTCGGTGCCGTCGGGGTGTTCGCGTTGCTCGGGATCGTCGTCGCCGGGATGCGCGCGGCGGCGGTCTGGGCGCCGGGGGACACCTGGCGGGCGCTGCTCGCTGAGGCAGGTCGCCGTACGGTCCTCGACCCGGCCGGTTCCTTCCTGCTCGTCGGCGGGCTGGTCCTCGTCGGCTGTTCCGCGCTGTTCATCGCACCGTTGGCGGTTCCCGTGCTGGGGGCCGTGGCCGCGGCGGCCGTCGCCGTGGAGGAGCGGTACCGGCGCCGCTGACGGGCGGACGGCGCCTTGCGCGAGGTCGGCGCGTTCGGAGCGTCGTACCTCTATCTGTCATGCCCCTGACTAATCGCACGTGACGAACGCTTCCCGCACGGAAAGGAAAGGTGGAAAGGTCATGTCTCCCATTCCCCGCAGGTCCCTGCTCAAGGCGGCGGCCGTCGCCGGAGCCGCCGCGCAGTTCAGCTGGGCGCTTGGCGCGAAGGACGCCCAGGCCGCGCCCAGAGCCGCGGCAGCCGACGGCGACCCGGTGACGCTCGACTGGCTGGAGGACGGCGGTCTCGGCGCCGCGCCCGGTTCGACGCTCGGTGTGCCGTGGCCGATGGGCACCTACCAGGAGGACCAGACCTTCGCGCTGACGGACGCCGAGGGTGCGGCCGTTCCGGTGCAGTCCTGGCCGATCGCCTACTGGCCCGACGGATCGCTCAAGTGGACGGCCCACGCGGTGAGTTCGGGCTCCGGCAAGCTCACCCTCGCCGCCGGGGACACGACCGCCCCCGACAAGAAGGTCACCGTCGACAAGAGCGGCGGCACCATCGACATCTCGACCGGGGTCATCACCGCGAAGATCGGCAAGAACGGCTCCACCCTCATCAAGTCGGTCACCCGGGGCGGCACGGAGATCGCGAAGAACGGCCGTCTCGTCCTCATCCGCCAGCCCGAGATCGAGGACGAGGACCAGGGCGCGGTGAAGACCGAGCGCTTCGACGGGGTGATCGGCGAGGTCACCGTCGAACAGGACGGCCCGGTACGGGCTGTGGTCCGCATCGACGGCAAACACCGCAAGGGCGGCCGGAGTTGGCTGCCGTTCTCGATCCGCCTCTACTTCTACGCGGGCGCCGACTCCTTCCGCATGGTGCACACGATCACCTTCGACGGCACGGTGGAACCGGGCAAGGCGAGCGGCGACTTCATCCGCGGCCTCGGTGTCCGCTTCACCGTGCCGATGCGCGACCAGGCCTACGACCGCCACATCCGCATCGGCGGAGAGGGAACTGGCCTACTGCGTGAGGCAGTTCAGGGCATCACTGGCCTGCGCCGCGACCCGGGCGCGACCGTCCAGGCGGCCCAGTACGCGGGCCAGAAGCTCGCCGACCCGTCCACCTGGGACCAGCGCGTCACGAGCCGCCTCCAGTACATCCCGAAGTGGGGCGACTACACCCTCTCCCAGCTCTCCGCCGACGGGTTCACGCTCCGCAAACGCACCACGAAGGGCTACGGCTGGATCCCCGCCGGTGGTGGGGGACACGCCTCCGGGTTCGGGTACGTCGGCGGGGCGAGCGGCGGATTCTCCTTCGGGCTGCGGGACTTCTGGGAGAAGTTCCCCGCGCAGCTCGACATCCGCGCCGCCCACACCGACGAGGCCGAGGTCACCCTCTGGCTCTGGTCGCCCGAGGCCCAGCCGATGGACCTGCGCTTCTACCACGACGGCATGGGCCAGGACACGTACGCCAAGCAGCTCGAAGGCCTGGAGATCACCTACGAGGACTACGAGCCCGAGTTCGGCACCCCGTACGGCATCGCCCGCACCTCCGAACTCCTCTTCTGGGCCAACGAGTCGACGCCGACGCCGGAGACCCTCGCCCAACAGGTGCAAGCCGTACGGGTGTTGCCCCAACTCGCTGCCCCGCCCGCACAGTTGATCAAGTCCAAGGTGTTCGGACCCGGCCTCTACTCCGAGCCGGACCGCTCCACCACCGCCAAGGCGAAGATCGAGGACCACCTCGACTTCCTCTTCGCCTACTACAAGGACCAGGTGGCGCAACGCCGTTGGTACGGCTTCTGGGACTACGGCGACTTCATGCACTCGTACGACACCGTGCGCCACCAGTGGCGGTACGACATCGGCGGCTACGCCTGGGACAACTCCGAGCTGTCGCCGGACATCTGGCTCTGGTTCGCGTACATCCGCTCGGGCCGCTCGGACATCTTCCGCTTCGCCGAGGCGCTCACCCGGCACACCGGCGAGGTCGACGTCTACCACCTCGGCGAATGGGCCGGCCTCGGCACCCGGCACGGCGTCCAGCACTACGCCGACAGTGCCAAGCAGCAGCGCATCGCCAACACCACCTACCGGCGCTACTACTACTTCCTCACCGCCGACGAACGCGTCGGCGACCTCATGGCGGCGAACGTCGACTCCGACGAGACGTTCCTCGTCCTCGACCCGATCCGCAAGATCCGCACCGCGCCGTACACCCCCGACCGGCACGCCCTGTCGATCGGATTCGGCACGGACTGGAGCGGGTTGGTGTCGGCGTGGCTGACCGAGTGGGAACGCCGGGGGCCCAAGTGGGAGAAGGCCAAGGCGCGCGTCCTGTCGACGATGGAGACAATCGCCGCCCAGCCCAACGGATTTGTGCAGGGGAGCGGGCTGTACGACCTCGACACCGGCAAGTTCGCCGTCGCCACCGCATCCGTCGTCTCCGTCTCGCACCTCTCGGCCGTCTTCGGCCTCAACGAGCTCTGCGCGGAGCTGATTTACCTCGTCGACATGCCCAAGTTCAAGGAGGTGTACATGGATTACTGCCGCTACTTCAACGCCTCCAAGACCGAACAGGCGGCCCGCTACGGCTCCAACTTCGGCACCCTGCTGCTCTTCCAGGGCCATTCACGCCTCGACGCCTACGCCGCCGTACAACTCGGCGACGCGACACTCGCCAAGCGGGCGTGGACGAAGTTCTACGGCTCGGACGGGTACATGGAGTCCTCGCCGTGGAAGACGGAGGCGCTGAACGGTCCGGTCACCCTCGTCCCGGGCAGCGAGGCCGCGTGGGTGTCCTCGAACGACACCGCGCTGTACGGCCTCGCCGCCATCGAGAACCTGGCGCTGCTCGGCGACAAGATGCCCTAGCGCAGGGCTAGTTCATCCTCCCCAGGACCTCCCGCACCCGCCGGGCGTCCCGGATCCGCTGCTCGTACGTCGCCCCGAGTGCGAGCAGCAGGGCTCCGGCGAGGGCGGGCGGTGCCCAGCGGGGCAGGGCGCCGACGGCCTGGGCGAGGTACGGGGCGAGTTCGTGCAGCGTGTCCAGTACGAGGGTGGCGCCGCCGAGGACGAGCGGTGCCTGGAGGCGGTGCCGCGCTCCGATCAGGGTGACCAGCAGTGCGGCCGTGCCCAGCAGGAGTGGGCGCGTCCAGTGCGCGTCGGCCCAGGCCGCGAGGAGGCTCGGCGCGAGCGTGGCGGCGAGCCCGGGACCGTACGCCGTCCAGGACGAGGTGTTCGGTTCGCGGCGCCTGCGCAACGCGCCCACCAGCAGTGCCGGGACGGTCACCGCCAGCGTGTACGCCTCGGGGCTGCCGACGTCCCACGCGGACAGCCGTACCCAGGTGGCCAGGACGAAGAGGGCGGCGGCCGCGTAGCCGACGTTCCTGCGCTCGGGCCGTAGCGCCGTGCCCGCCGCGATCACTCCGCAGAGGGCCAACACCAGGGCGAACATGGGCAGTTCGAGAGTGGACAGGCCGATCGCGACCAGGGCCGCGACGGTGCCCGTGACCTCGACGGCCGTCGTTGTCGTCGGTTCGGTGAGACGCGCGGCGAGCAGCGCGGCGGTCACCGGTACGGCGAGCACCAGCAGCGCGATGTGCTGCGGCTGCCAGTCGAGGGCGGCGCCGACGGCGCAGGCGAGGGCCGTGGCGTAGCCGAGGGACGCGGCGGCGGAGACCGGTGTGAGTCGGTCGCGCCGGGCGGCTACCGCGAACGCGGCGGTCAGGGACGCGAGTACGGCGAGTGTGGCCGGCTCCGTGGCCAGGGAGAGGGCGGCCAGGCTGAGGGAGGCGAGCAGAGCGAGGAGTGTCGCGGCGCGGTGCGCGAGGGCGAGGAGGGCGATGATCGCGAGCCCCTGCGTCAACAGGCTGACGCTGTAGGGCAGTTGCAGTGTGGTCGGGACGGTGATCGCCGTCGCCCAGGCGAGGGTCAGCGCGGCGAAGCGTGCCTGGGGCTTCCACTCGGCGTTGCGGACCGTGCGGGCCAGGATCGCCGCAACCGCCGCGAGAACCAGGGGAGTTGTGGTGGCATGCGGCGGCCAGAAGGCGTCCATCGCCGCCGCGTCACGGGCGTTGCCCGGTGCACCGGACCAGGCGTGCGACAACCACGCGGCCGGACCGAGCAGTGTGACCCCGACGACCGGCAGCGTCCACAGCACCGCGCTCGCCTGTACGGCGCCGGAGGCCCAGCAGAGGCCCTGCCGTACGGGCTCGGGGAGCCGGCCCCGTACGAGCGCCAACAGGGCTACTCCGCAAGCCAGATAGCCGGGAACCGTCCAGTCGGCGGGCAGCGTCGCACGCGCCATTCCGCCGAGCGCGGCGACCAGGAACAGGCCGCCCGCCGCGGCCGTACACGTCCTCAGTCCCCGGCCGGTCGCCAGCCACGCGGCACCGAACGCGCCCGCCGCCGCGAGAGTGAAGAGCGCCGCCGCACGGGCGGCGGCGCCCGGACCGGACGCGTCCAAAGAGATCACGCCGGCCGCCAGCACGCCCCAGCCACCCATGCCGAACGCCCCGCCTGCGGCGACGAGACGAACGGTCTTCGGGGAGACCCGGAGCGCGACAACCATGTCGATCATGGCGGTCAGCAGGAGCGCGGCCGTGATCGTGTGAGGGCCCCCGCCGACCGCGATCGCCCAGAGAAGCAAGGGGAGTTGGGCGATCGCGAGCGCGGCGGGGAGGGGGAGGAGAAGGGTCGGTGAGGGCTGGTCCGCGCGGGCGATGGGCGGGCTGGGCAGCGCCGCGGGTCCGGCGGGGTCCGGGAGGGGGCCGGCCTGTTCCGCGCGGGCGTTGGCCGGGTTCGGGAGTGCGGCGAGTCCGATGCCGTACGCCGTCCAGAGCGCCGTCAGCGCCGTCGCCGCCGCTGCCGCGAACGTCACGCCGTCCCCGTCCGGGAAGGCGACCTCGTGCAGCGCGTACGCGTCCAGCACCGTCAGGGCGAGGCCGAGGCCCGCGAGCGACTCGGCCGTGGAGCGCAGGCCCCGGCGCAGCAGCACGACGGGTGCGCCGAGCGTCGCCAGGGTCACCGCGCCGAGCACCAGCGCCCGGCCCGCGATCCCCATCGACCCCCAGCTGACCAGCGTGAACGCGATCGCCGCGAGGATGAGCAGGGTGGCGCCGAGCAGGAGCAGCACGTTCTGCACGCTCGGTGCGGTGGCCTCACGCCGGGGCGGTGTGGCGGGCGGCGGCGACAGCACGGGTGCGGGCCGCACCGGCTGGAGCACGGTCAGCAGCCAGGCACGCCGGTGCAGCAACTGGGTCCGGCGGGCGTCCAGTTGGCGCAGCTCGGCGTCCAGGATCCCCAGCTCCACGGCCGGGGGCGGAATGTGCGTCATGACTCGGAGTGTGGTGCCCGTCACGTCGTACGACATGAGTACGCGTACTCAAACGCGCCTGGTGGCCGGGAGACGGGCCCGGGACCGGGCAGACTCCCGCCATGGACTGGTCCCATTACCGTTTCCGCGCCCGGTGGTCCCTGCCCGCGCCGCCCGCCGTCGTGTACCCGGTCCTGGAACGGGCCGAGGACTATCCGCGCTGGTGGCCGCAGGTGCGCGCGGTCGACCGCGTCGACGACACGACCGGCGTCATCCGCATCCGCGCGAGCCTGCCGTACGTCCTGACCTTCACCGCGCGCGAAGTGCGGCGCGATCCGGCCGCCGGGGTGCTGGAGATCGCGATGACCGGTGATCTGGTGGGCTGGGCGCGCTGGACCCTCACGGCCGACGGTGCCGGCACGCTCGCCCGCTACGACCAGGAGGTCGACCTGAACCGGCCGTTGCTCAGGTGGTTCGCCGTACCCGGGCGGCCGGTGTTCCGCCTCAACCACGCGCTGATGATGCGGGCCGGGCGGCGCGGGCTCCTCACGTACCTGGAAGCGGTTTGAAGGAAACCGGCGGGGGCCTGTATTGTTCGGTGCGTTCCCGGGCGATTAGCTCAGTGGGAGAGCGCTTCGTTCACACCGAAGAGGTCACTGGTTCGAACCCAGTATCGCCCACCGGGAAAGGCCGGTCCGCAGCAGCGGACCGGCTTTTTGCTGTGCCTGTGCGGTTATGCGGCCTCCGCCGTCAGACCCGGGCGCAGTGGCCACGACTGGTCCACCGACTCCGGGGTGCCGCTGCGCGCGAACCACGCCTGGAGGCCGCGTGCTTGGGCCGCGTGCCACGTCGACTGCAGGGTGTGCAGCTCGGCGGGGGACAGGCGTTCCAGGCGGGTCGCGAAGCGGCGGCCCAGGGCGCGGACCACCTCCAGGGAGGCCAGCGCGTCCGCGCCCGCGTCGTGCGCGCCCTCCAACTCGACGCCGTAGTGCGCGCACAGGTCGGTGAGGGTGCGGCGGCCCTTGCGGTAGCGGTCCAGATGTTTGTCCAGGACCCGGGGATCCAGGACCCGCAGGGGCGTCGACTCGAACCACTGGTCCAGCGAGCACGCGCGGTGGCGGCGCAGTTCGCGGTCCAGCAGGGTCAGGTCGAACGGTGCGTTCATGACCACCAACGGGCGTCCCATCGCGGCCTGTTCGGCCAGCTCGTCGGCTATCTCGTGCATCACCGGCGCGGGCCAGCGGCCGTTGCGCTGAAGATGCTCATCCGTCAGTCCATGGATCGCCGTCGCCCCGGCGGGCACCGGCACCCCCGGGTTCACCAGCCACCGGGCCACCCGGGGGCGGGTACCGGGGGCGTCCTGGACGACGATCGCGGCCGACACGATCCGGTCGGTCTCCACATCCACGCCCGTGGTCTCCGTGTCGAACGCGGCCAACGGGCCCTCGTACCAGCACGTCATACGTACACAACTCCTCGTTCACCCACGGCAGCTGACGCACCGTCTTCTGCCAGTTTGGTGATACCCGGGCTGTTTGCGCCGTACGCCGGAAGGACACAACAGGAGTGCGGGTCTTTGCAGTTCAGCGACCCGGAGCAGGCATTCTGCACCACAATTCACCTGAACTTGGAAGGCTGTTGGCCATGGTGATAGCGCAGCCCGAGCGGGGCGGGCTGCTGCCCGAACGGACGGCACCCCATCGCGGATCGCTCGCCACCACCGCCTGCATGGAGACTCTGCAGGTGGGCTATCTGCACGCCGTCGCCGCCGCGGCCGGCTGCTCGCTGTCGCAACCCTTTCCGGACAACGGCATCGACTGGCACGTCAGTCACGGCTCGCCCGGGCACACGGTGGACGACGAGGTCACGATAAAAGTGCAGCTCAAGTGCACTTACCAGATCCCGCCGAATCCGCCGGGACGTTCCTTCTCCTTCACGCTCGACAACGACCATCTGCGCAAGCTCGCCCGCACACCGGTCTCGGTGCACAAGATCCTGGTCGTGATGCTCGTCCCGCGTTCGCAGGACGACTGGCTGCGCGCCAGCCACGACCGGCTCGACCTGCGGCACTGCTGCTACTGGGTCAACCTCGCCGGTCACGCGATCACCGGCAGGAACCGGACCACCGTGCGAATACCGACCTCGCGCATCTTCGACGACCGGGCGCTGTGCGAGATCATGACGCGGGTCGGGACGGGAGGCAGGCCATGAGGCACCGCTCGGTCGAGGAACACCTGCGGACGGTACGGCCGCACCCCGTGGACCCCACCTCCTGGGAACAGCCCCCGGAGCCCGACCAGGTCGACCCCGCCGTCCTCGGCGCCCTGCTGCGCCGGCACGGCTGGCAGCGGCGCGGCGGAGCGCCCGGACGGTACGGCCGCTGGACCCCACCCGGGCCCGGCGGCTCCGGGACGAGCCTCCTGGTCCCCGAGAGCCGGGCCTTCCCCGACAGTGACGACCTCCTCGGCGAGGCGCTCGACGCGCTCGCCCGCAGCAACACCCCCTCCGCCCGCGAGGTCCTCGTCGGCCTCGCCGTACCGAGCGACGAGATCCGCTGGTGGCGCGACATCCCGACCGGCCCCGCGGGCGTCGCGTCCTGGACCGTGGAGGAGCAACTCCGCGCCGCCGCCCGCCAGATGCTGCTCGCCGCCGCACTCGCCACACGCGCGCGTGCCGGTTATTACGGCGCCCGCCACCGCCGCCCCGCCGCCGCGTCCCTCGAACACGTCCTCGTCGGCTCCGCGCCCGGCGGCCGCCAACTCACCGCGTTCGTCCCGGTCGAGACCGGCCGCGCTCTCGCCGTACGCCTCCACCAGGCCCTGTACGCCACCCGCGAGGCCATCGACTACGAGCGGGCCACCGGCGGCATGGACGCCTTCGACGGGGCCGTAGAAGCGGGCGTGAGCCGGGAGTTGACCGAAGCCGTCGTCGCGCTCGTGCGCGGTACGGAGGGTGCCCGGATCGCCGTCGAGTGGGCGCCCGGCGCGGGTGTCCCCGAGGGCTGCTCCGCCCCCGTCGAGGCCGTCGAGTTCTCGCCCGGCGACCTGCCCGTGCTGCGCGCGGCCGGGGCCCGCTATCTGCGCGAGGAACCGTCCATGCCTGTGCGGATCACCGGCTCGGTGGTACGGATGCGCAGGTCGGGGCCGCGCGGCGAGGGCACCGTACGGATGCAGGTGATCGCCGGCGCGGAGGTCGGGCACGTCCGGATGACCCTGGACGAGGAGTCGTATCGCATAGCCGGGCACGCCCACCTCGTCGGGCTGCCGGTGCGGGTGCACGGGCGGCTGGAGAGCCGGGGTGGGTTCCGGCGGCTGACCGGTGCCTCCGGGGTCGTACCCGTGCAGGTGGACGAGGCGGAGCGGGACCGGCTGATGAAGTCCCTCCAGGAGAACCTCGACTTCTTCGAGGAGGCGTGCAGCGGGGAGGACTGAGCCAGGGGAGTGGGGGCGACCGTTTCGCGGTGGGCCCCTTAGGGTCGGTACGATCCCCTATTGCGCGCGCTCACGGTATGGCGCCGCATCCACCCTGTAGTCAGGAGAGACCCGTGTCAGACGTCCGTGTGATCATCCAACGCGATTCCGAGCGGGAAGAGCGCACGGTGACGACGGGCACCACGGCCGCGGAACTCTTCGCCGGCGAGCGCTCGATCATCGCCGCGCGCGTGGCCGGGGAGCTCAAGGACCTGGCGTACGTCGTCTCCGAGGGGGAGGAAGTCGAGCCCGTCGAGATCTCCTCCACCGACGGCCTCAACATCCTGCGCCACTCCACCGCGCATGTCATGGCGCAGGCCGTGCAGGAGCTGTTCCCCGAGGCCAAGCTGGGCATCGGCCCGCCGGTCAAGGACGGTTTTTACTACGACTTCGATGTCGAGCGGCCGTTCACGCCCGAGGATCTCAAGGCCATCGAGAAGAAGATGCAGGAGATCCAGAAGCGGGGGCAGAGGTTCTCGCGCCGCGTCGTCACCGATGAGGACGCCCGCGAGGAGCTGGCCAACGAGCCGTACAAGCTCGAACTCATCGGCATCAAGGGCTCCGCGTCCACGGACGACGGCGCGGACGTCGAGGTCGGCGGCGGCGAGCTGACGATCTACGACAACCTCGACGCCAAGACCGGCGACCTGTGCTGGAAGGACCTCTGCCGCGGTCCGCACCTGCCCACCACGCGCAACATCCCGGCGTTCAAGCTGATGCGCAACGCGGCCGCCTACTGGCGCGGCAGCGAGAAGAACCCCATGCTCCAGCGCATCTACGGCACCGCCTGGCCCTCCAAGGAGGAGCTGAAGGCGCACCTCGACTTCCTGGTCGAGGCCGAGAAGCGCGACCACCGCAAGCTGGGCAGCGAGCTGGATCTGTTCTCCATCCCGGAGCAGATCGGCTCCGGCCTCGCGGTCTTCCACCCCAAGGGCGGGGTCGTCCGCCGGGTCATGGAGGACTACTCGCGGCGCCGGCACGAGGAGGAGGGCTACGAGTTCGTCTACACGCCGCACGCGACGAAGGGGAAGCTCTTCGAGACGTCCGGGCACCTGGACTGGTACGCCGACGGCATGTACCCGCCCATGCAGCTCGACGAGGGCGTGGACTACTACCTCAAGCCCATGAACTGCCCGATGCACAACCTGATCTTCGACGCGCGCGGCCGCTCGTACCGTGAACTGCCGCTGCGCCTCTTCGAGTTCGGGACCGTGTACCGGTACGAGAAGTCGGGCGTCGTGCACGGTCTGACCCGGGCGCGCGGCTTCACGCAGGACGACGCGCACATCTACTGCACGCGCGAGCAGATGGCCGACGAGCTCGACAAGACGCTCACCTTCGTCCTCAACCTGCTGCGGGACTACGGCCTGACGGACTTCTACCTGGAGCTGTCGACCAAGGACCCGGAGAAGTTCGTCGGCTCGGACGAGGTCTGGGAAGAGGCCACGGAGACGCTGCGCCAGGTCGCCGAGAAGCAGGGTCTGCCGCTCGTTCCCGACCCGGGTGGCGCCGCGTTCTACGGTCCGAAGATCTCCGTCCAGACGAAGGACGCGATCGGGCGGACCTGGCAGATGTCCACGGTCCAGCTGGACTTCAACCTGCCGGAGCGGTTCGACCTGGAGTACACCGGGCCCGACGGTTCCAAGCAGCGGCCGGTCATGATCCACCGCGCGCTGTTCGGTTCCATCGAGCGGTTCTTCGCGGTGCTCCTGGAGCACTACGCGGGCGCGTTCCCGGCGTGGCTGGCGCCGGTGCAGGCGGTCGGGATCCCGATCGGCGACGGGCACGTGGAGTACCTGGAGAAGTTCGCCGTGGCGGCGAAGAAGAAGGGGCTGCGCGTCGAGGTCGACTCGTCCTCGGACCGGATGCAGAAGAAGATCCGCAACGCGCAGAAGCAGAAGGTCCCGTTCATGGTCATCGTCGGCGACGAGGACATGAACGGCGGGACGGTGTCCTTCCGTTACCGCGACGGCTCGCAGGAGAACGGCATCGCCTTCGACGACGCCATCGCGAAGATCGAGCAGGTCGTGGCGGACCGCGTGCAGGTCTGATCCTGTTGCTTTGAGAGGCCCTCGGGGAGTTCTTCAGCTCCCCGGGGGCCTCTCGTCGTCCTCCCTCGTGAAGACCTGGAGCAGCCAGGAGGCGAAGGTTCCGGTGACCGCGCCGAGCAGGGCCAGGCCGATGGCCATCATGCCTACGGCGATCAGGCGGCCGAGCGGGGTGACGGGGGCCACGTCGCCGTAGCCGACGGTCGCGAAGGTCGCGCAGGTCCACCACACGGCGTCGCCGAAGGTCTTTATCGTCGCGCCCGGGGCCGCGTGTTCCTCGTGGTAGACGGAGAGGGCGCCGGCGAAGCCGAGCAGGACGGTGGACAGGCCGGCGTAGACGATCACGCGCGCGTGCAGGGCGAGTCGGGGTTGTCCGTGCCGTCGCTGGACGGCCTCGTAGACCCTGACGACGCGCAGTGGCCGGAGGAGGGGCAGGAGCAGGACCAGGGTGTCCAGCCAGTGCGTGCGGACGAAGCGCAGGTGCTGTCGGCTCAGGCGCCAGCGGACCGCGTAGTCGACGGCGAAGAGCGCCCACGCGGCGAACAGCACGGCGAGGCAGAGGTCCTGCCAGGTGTCCGGCAGGCCGTGGGCCAGGATGCGCACCGCGTAGGCGGCGAGGAAGACCAGGGACGCCACGGCGAGGGGGACCTCAGTGCGCTGCTCCCAGCGGGCCTTGCGGCTGTCGTCGTCCATCGGCCCAGCTTGGCGCGGGAGGGGTTTCGCGCAACCCCGGCGACACGCCGCGAACGGGCGAAGCCATATGCTTCCCTGCATGACGAGTGAGCCGGAGCAGCAGATCGGAGTGGGCACGCCGGACGCGTTCCAGCGCCTCTGGACGCCCCACCGGATGGCCTACATCCAGGGCGAGAACAAGCCGACCGGCCCCGGTGCCGACGACGGTTGCCCCTTCTGCTCGATTCCGGCGAAATCGGACGAGGACGGGCTGATCGTCAGGCGCGGTGAGCTGGTGTACGGGGTGCTCAATCTGTACCCGTACAACGGCGGCCATCTGATGGTCGTCCCGTACCGTCACGTCGCGGACTACACCGACCTGACGGACGCGGAGACCGTGGAGCTGGCGGCGCTCACCAAGCAGGCGATGACGGCCCTGCGCACCGCGTCCGGCGCGCACGGTTTCAACATCGGCATGAACCAGGGGAGCGTGGCGGGCGCGGGCATCGCCGCCCACCTGCACCAGCACATCGTCCCGCGCTGGGGCGGCGACACGAACTTCATGCCGGTGGTCGGCCACACGAAGGTGCTGCCCCAACTCCTCGCGGACACACGGAAGATGCTCGCGGACGCGTGGCCCACGGCGTGAGCCACGCGATCGTCCAGTCGGCTACGCGTCGTAGAGGTCCGCCTTCTTCGGTGACACGTCCTGCACGCCTCCGCTGAGGGCCGACGATCGGCTGCTGAACTTCTCCGTGTCCACGCCGTTCTCGTCCAGGACGCGGATCGCCGCGGCGTGGACCACGCGCAGGACCGGTGTCGCGGCGCGCAGCGCGTCGTCCGCCATGAAGCGGTGGCGCCAGGGCTGGTCGGCCCAGGCATGCCGCAGGCCGAACGGCTCGGGCAGGGATATGGAACCGCCCAGCCAGTTCAGCAGCGGCGGGTACCAGGTGATCGGGGCGCGGACCGCGAGGCGTACGACCTCGCCGGCGGGGACGAGCGGGAGCTTGACCTTGCGGGTCTCCCACGGCTTGAGGGTCTTCTGGACGTCCTTCGACGGGGCCTCGGGCTTGCCGGTGAACAGCGAGTTCACCGGCCCGAGGGCGTGCCCGGTGATCTCGACGCGCAGCGTTTTGTGCAGCACGGTCACCGTGATCATCATGGTCATGACCAGCTGGCCTTCCCAGAGCGTCCACTGGACACCCAGGTAGTGCCGGTCGCCGCTGCCGAACTGCTGCTTGTTGCAGATGTCTTGTATGGCGTGCGTCTTGACCTGGTACGCGTCCACGTCTGTGCCCTCGGGCCGGGACACCGCCTTGGCGCCCTCTCCGATATGCGTGACGACCCAGTGCCGTATGGATGCCTTCGGGAAGCCGCCGGTGTTGATCGTGTTCCGCTCCAGCATGCGCAGGTCGTCGTGGATGTTGCGGATGACGTCCCAGCTGCGGAAGGGGTGGATCTCCCGGTCGGCGTCCCGCGCGATCAGGTCCTCGGCGAGCTGCCAACTGCCCCAGCGGGTGCCCATGCCGAGGATGCCCTTGGTGCCTGCGTAGAAGATGGAGTTGGACTGCTGCTCGGCGCTGAGTTTGGCCAGGGACTGGCGCAGTTGCTCGGCCTGCGTCTCGCCGGGGCTGGTCGGCACCGCCTCCGGGACCTTGGCGCCGACGCTGCTGCCGGACAGCAGGCTGTCCCAGCGCCCGCGCAGGTCCTTCGCGGTGTTCTCGCAGACCTGCTTGGCCCACAGCCAGCCGACCACGGGGAGGATAACGCACGCGCGTGCGTACCAGGACCAGAAGCCGTGGAACGGCATCTTGATCAGGAAGATCACGGCGACGGCGCCCACCGCGACGAGCAGAGTCGTGGCGATCGCACCGGCCCTCTTGTTGTTCTTGGTGCCTTTGTCGATCATGCTCCGCAGCTGGAAGACCAGCAGCCAGACGATGAGCCCGGGCAGGAAGAGCAGGCCGCACAGCACCATGATCATGGACAGCCTGTTGTCCCGCGCGCGGCGGATGTTGTTGGCCGCCAGGGCATGCTCGACGACGGACTGCGGTTCGGTGCCGAACGACTGGATGAGCGGCTTGCGTCCGGGGCCGAGCATGCGGGCCACCACGGCTCCGGAGAACGCCTCACCGAGGTTGGGGCGGAAGAGCGTCGTCCAGATTCCCGGATTGACCGTCGTCTGGTGCCATTCGTTGTCGGCCTTCTTGATGTCGGCCACCGGGTTGTCCCGGTAGGCCGCCGAGGCCAGCGCGAAGGTCGCCGTCTGCCCCTCGTCGCCGGTACGCGGCACCTGTGGTCCGAAGATGTCCGCGTAACCGCTGTCAACGGTCATTCCCGCCCCCGATCGCCGCTGTTCCCGCTTCTGCGGCTTTCCCGACTTCCGTGCTCCGCACACCTGTTGATCAGGTCATCAGCGTATCGGCCATCACTGACATCCGTCGGCGGACAGCGGAAGCTGCCCGCCGACCCGGAAGTGATCGTTCCTTTTAGGTCACTTGTGGGTCGCCGCACGCCACAAGTGAGCCCCTCGGCATCAACTCCTAGGCGTCGCCCGCCTCTTCGCGGATCCGTTCGGCGATCTGTGGAGGCATCGGCTCGTGGCGGGCGTAGGCGCGGTTGAAGCGCGCGGTGCCGTGCGAGAGGGAGCGGAGGTCCACGGCGTAGCGGCCGATCTCTATCTCCGGTACCTCGGCGCGGATCAGGGTGCGCCCGCCGGTCGTCTGCTCGGTGCCGAGCACGCGGCCCCGGCGCCCGGAGAGGTCGCTCATGACCGCGCCCACGTAGTCGTCGCCGACCAGCACGGTCACCTCGGCCACCGGTTCCAGGAGATGGATCTTCGCGTCCACCGCGGCCTCTCGCAAGGCCAGCGCCCCGGCCGTCTGGAACGCGGCGTCCGAGGAGTCCACCGAGTGCGCCTTGCCGTCCAAGAGCGTGATCCGTACGTCCAGAAGCGGATGGCCGGCCGCGACTCCCCTCGCCGCCTGGGCCCTTACGCCCTTCTCCACCGACGGGATGAACTGCCGGGGCACCGCGCCGCCGATGACCTTGTCCACGAACTCGATGCCCGTGCCGCCCGGCAGCGGCTCGACCTCGATCTCGCAGATCGCGAACTGCCCGTGCCCGCCGGACTGTTTGACGTGCCGGCCGCGTCCCTGCGCCTTGGCGGCGAACGTCTCCCGTAGGGAGACCTTGTGCGGTACGAGGTCCACCTGGACGCCGTAGCGACTGCGCAGCCGTTCCAGCGCGACGTCCGCGTGGGCCTCGCCGAGGCACCACAGGACGACCTGGTGGGTGTCCTGGTTCTGCTCCAGGCGCATGGTCGGGTCCTCGGCGACGAGCCTGCTCAGGCCCTGCGAGAGCTTGTCCTCGTCGGCCTTGCTGTGTGCCTGGATGGCGAGTGGCAGCAGGGGGTCGGGCATCTCCCAGGGCTCCATCAGGAGCGGGTCGTCCTTGGCCGAAAGCGTGTCCCCGGTCTCCGCGCGGCCGAGCTTCGCCACGCACGCGAGGTCGCCCGCGATGCAGTGCGTGAGCGCCCGCTGCTGCTTGCCGAAGGGCGCGGACAGGGCGCCGACGCGTTCGTCGACGTCGTGGTCCTCGTGCCCGCGGTCGGCGAGGCCGTGCCCGGAGACGTGGACGGTCGCGTCGGGCCGCAGCGTCCCGGAGAAGACGCGCACCAGGGAGACGCGGCCGACGTACGGGTCGGAGGCGGTCTTCACGACCTCGGCGACCAGCGGACCGTTCGGGTCGCACGGCTTGAGCTCACGCGCCCTGCCGTCGACCGTGGTGACCCCGGGCGCCGTGCGCTCCAGCGGGGTCGGGAAGCCGCCTGTGATCAGCTCCAGCAGCTCGACGGTGCCGAGACCCTGCCGGGCTCCCTCGGCGGCCGGAGCGGCCGCCAGAACGGGAAAGAAGACCCCGCGCGCCACGGCCCGCTCCAGATCGCCGATCAGCGTCTTGACGTCGATCTCCTCGCCGCCGAGATAGCGGTCCATGAGGGTCTCGTCCTCGCTCTCCGCGATGATCCCCTCGATGAGCCGGTTGCGCGCCTCCTCGATCCGCGGCAGCTGGTCCGGCCCGGGCTCGGACTCCTTGCGCTCCCCGGAGGCGTAGTCGAACAGCTTCTGCGACAGCAGCCCGACCAGACCGGCCACGGGCGCGTGCCCGTCCGGCCCAGGCGCGCCGTGCAGCGGCAGATACAGGGGGAGTACGGCGTCGGGGTCGTCCGCGCCGAAGGCCTCCGCGCAGTACCGGGTCATCGACTCGAAGTCCGCGCGGGCGGACTCCAGATGCGTGATGACGATGGCGCGCGGCATGCCGACCGCCGCGCACTCCTCCCACACCATGCGGGTCGAGCCGTCCACGCCGTCGGAGGCCGAGACGACGAAGAGGGCCGCGTCCGCCGCGCGCAGACCGGCCCTCAACTCGCCGACGAAATCGGCGTACCCGGGGGTGTCGAGAAGATTGACCTTGTACCCGTCCCAGTCGACGGGCACCAGGGAGAGCTGCACCGAGCGCTGCTGCCGGTGCTCGATCTCGTCGTAGTCGGAGACGGTGCCGCCGTCCTCCACGCGGCCCGCCCGGTTCACCGCCCCCGCGGTCAGCGCGAGGGCCTCCACCAGAGTCGTCTTGCCCGATCCGGAGTGGCCGACCAGCACCACATTCCGTACGGACGCGGGTTGGTCGGCCGCTGTAGCCCTGCCGGCGGCTCCGGGGTGTGCGTTCGCCTTGTCGCCCATGGCCTTGCCTCCCGTACACGGTGAGGTCACTGTGGGCGCGGACACACGCAGCCGCGTGCGGTGGCGGCTCCGATGACGCCCGCGGTGGTTCGAGCTTTCCACTCCGGTCACGGTGCGTCCATACAGCGGACGCGATCCGGCCGCCGGCACCGATGGCATCGAGTCGTGCCGCGGCCATTCAAAACACGGGCGCACGGGTGCCCGGCCGTCAGCCACGCGCGCGCGTGGCTACGATGGGCCAGCCGGTGGCCAGCAGGGGCCGCGCGGCGACACCGACCCTCCGGGAAGGCCATGCTGAACAAGTACGCGCGTGCATTCTTCACGCGTGTCCTCACGCCGTTCGCCGCGTTTCTGATCCGCCGGGGCGTCAGCCCCGACACGGTCACCCTCCTCGGCACCGCCGGGGTGGTCGCGGGCGCGCTGGTCTTCTATCCCATGGGCGAGTTCTTCTGGGGCACGGTCGTGATCACGCTGTTCGTGTTCTCCGACCTCGTCGACGGCAACATGGCCCGCCAGCTGGGCCGTTCCAGCCGCTGGGGCGCCTTCCTGGACTCCACGCTCGACCGGGTCGCCGACAGCGCGGTCTTCGGCGGCCTGGCCCTCTGGTACGCGGGCGGCGGCGACAACATCGCCCTGTGCGCCGTCTCGATCTTCTGCCTGGCCAGCGGCCAGGTGGTGTCGTACACCAAGGCGCGCGGCGAGTCGATCGGCCTGCCGGTCGCCGTCAACGGCCTGGTCGAGCGGGCCGAGCGGCTCGTGATCTCACTCGTGGCGTGCGGTCTCGCCGGTCTGCACAAGTTCGGCGTCCCGGGCATCCAGTGGCTGCTGCCGATCGCGCTGTGGATCGTCGCCGTCGGCAGCCTGGTCACGCTGATCCAGCGGGTCGTCACCGTCCGCCGGGAAGCCGCCGAGGCCGACGCCACGGCGGCCCAGGAGGCCCCGGAACAGCACAGCAGCGGGGCGACTCCGTGAGCAGTGCCCAGGAGCGGCTGACGGACGCGCTGTACGGCCTGGGCTGGAGCGCCGTCAAGAAGCTCCCCGAGCCGGCCGCCGTCCGGCTCGGCCGCACCGTCGCCGACCTCGCCTGGAAGCGGCGCGGCAAGGGCGTTCAGCGGCTGGAGAGCAACTACGCGCGCGTGGTGCCCGACGCGAGCCCCGAGCGGCTCGCCGAGCTCTCGCGCGCGGGCATGCGGTCGTACCTGCGCTACTGGATGGAGTCCTTCCGGCTCCCCGCCTGGAGCGCCGAGCGGA
Source organism: Streptomyces sp. NRRL F-525 (assembly GCF_000716605.1). GTDB lineage: Bacteria > Actinomycetota > Actinomycetes > Streptomycetales > Streptomycetaceae > Streptomyces. The sequence goes on from NZ_JNXE01000014.1 coordinate 103,087, forward strand.
TCCGCACGGGCTTCGAGCCCAAGGACGTCCACCACCTCACCGACGGCATCGCCTCCGACCGCGGTGTCATCCTCGCGCTGCCCCACATGGCCAACTGGGACCTCGCCGGCGCCTGGGTCACCACCAAGCTGGAGACCCCGTTCACCACGGTGGCCGAACGCCTCAAGCCGGAGACGCTCTACGACCGTTTCGTCGCCTACCGCGAGGGCCTCGGCATGGAGGTCCTCCCGCACAGCGGCGGCACCGCCTTCGGGACGCTCGCCCGCCGCCTGCGCGACGGCGGCCTGGTCTGCCTGGTCGCCGAACGCGACCTGTCCGCCTCGGGCGTCGAGGTGAAGTTCTTCGGCGAGGCCACCCGCATGCCCGCAGGACCGGCCCTCCTGGCCCAGCAGACGGGCGCGCTCCTGCTCCCCGTGACGCTCTGGTACGACGACTCGCCGGTCATGAAGGGCCGGGTCCATCCACCGGTCGAGGTGCCCGAGTCAGGTGACCGGGCCGAGAAGACGTCTGTCATCACACAGGCGCTGGCAGACGCTTTCGCCACCGGCATCGCCGACCACCCGGAGGACTGGCACATGCTGCAGCGTTTGTGGCTCGCGGATCTCGACCCCACGAAGGGGCCCTCGTGAGGATCGGCATCGTCTGCCCCTACTCCTGGGACGTGCCGGGCGGCGTCCAGTTCCACATCCGAGACCTCGCCGAGTACTTCATCCGGCTGGGCCACGAGGTCTCCGTCCTGGCCCCGGCCGACGACGACACCCCGCTGCCGCCCTACGTCGTCTCGGCCGGCCGCGCCGTCCCGGTGCCGTACAACGGCTCGGTGGCCCGCCTGAACTTCGGCTTCCTCTCCGCCGCCCGGGTCCGACGCTGGCTGCACGACGGCGAGTTCGACGTCATCCACATCCACGAACCGACCTCGCCGTCCCTGGGCCTCCTGGCGTGCTGGGCGGCACAGGGCCCGATCGTCGCCACCTTCCACACCTCGAACCCGCGCTCCCGGGCGATGATCGCCGCGTACGCCATCCTCCAGGCCGCCCTGGAGAAGATCAGCGCGCGCATCGCCGTGAGCGAGTACGCCCGCCGCACCCTGGTCGAACACCTGGGCGGCGACGCGGTGGTGATCCCGAACGGCGTCGACGTCGACTTCTTCGCCCGAGCCGAACCCAAGCCCGAGTGGCAGGGCGAGACCATCGGCTTCATAGGGCGCATCGACGAGCCCCGCAAGGGCCTCCCGGTCCTGATGAACGCCCTCCCGAAGATCCTCGCCGAGCGCCCGCACGCCCGACTCCTGGTGGCCGGCCGCGGCGACGAGGAGGAGGCCGTCGAATCGCTCCCCAAGGAACTGCGTTCACGCGTCGAGTTCCTCGGCATGATCAGCGACGACGACAAGGCCCGCTTCCTGCGCAGCATCGACCTCTACGTAGCCCCCAACACCGGCGGCGAGAGCTTCGGCATCATCCTCGTGGAGGCCATGTCCGCAGGCGCCCCGGTCCTCGCCTCCGACCTCCCCGCCTTCGCCCAGGTCCTCGACCAGGGCGTCGCCGGCGAACTGTTCCCCAACGAGGACGCGGACGCCCTGGCGGAGGCGGCCGTACGACTTCTGGGGGACCCCAAGCGCCTGGCGGAGCTGCGCCGGAGCGGGAGTTCCCACGTACGCCGCTTCGACTGGTCGACGGTCGGCGCGGACATCCTGTCGGTGTACGAGACGGTGACGGCGGGCGCGGCGGCGGTCGCGACGGACGAACGGACGGGACTGCGGGCGAGGTTCGGCTTGGCGCGGGACTGAGGGGCGGGGTTTGGAGGAGATGTGATGGGCGCCCCCTCCCAGCCAAGGCCGGCTACATCCAGCCCGTCCGGCGTTTGAGGACGAGGCCGAAGGCCGAAGCGGGGGCCTGGGGGCGGCAGCCCCCAGAACCCCAACCCCGGTATCCCCACCAACTCCCCGCACGAGACCCGGTCAACCCAAGTGGAACGGCCCCGTAGGGTTGCCGTCCGTGACCGCAACCCTGATCTGGATCCTCGTCGCCGTCGTCGCGATCGGCCTGTACCTGAGCTGGACCGCGGGACGGCTCGACCGGCTGCACGCGCGGATCGACGCGTCCCGCGCGGCCCTCGACGCCCAACTGCTGCGCCGCGCCTCGGTGACCCAGGAACTGGCCACCTCCGGTGTTCTCGACCCGGCTGCCTCGATCGTCCTCTACGAGGCCGCGCACGCCGCCCGGCAGGCCGAGGAGGAGCAACGGGAGGTCGCCGAGAGCGAGTTGAGCCAGGCCCTGCGTGCCGTGTTCGCGGAGGCCCCGCAGGTCGAGGGCGTCCGCGAGGCCCCTGGGGGAGAGGCGGCGGCCCACGAACTCACCGAGGCGGTACGGCGGGTGCCCATGGCCCGGCGCTTCCACAACGACTCCGTACGCGCGGCCCGCGCCCTGCGCCGGCACCGCAAGGTCCGCTGGTTCCGGCTGGCCGGACACGCCCCGTTCCCGATGGCCTTCGAGATGGACGACGAGCCACCGGCGGCACTGGTGGACCGAGCCGCGTAGAAAACAGCGGTGCAGCACAGCCGTAGAAGACCGCCGTAGGGCACAGCCGTAAGGCACGGGGGTTCGAAAACGATCCACTGCCTACCCATTGGCCCTTGCTGTGGCCTGCACCTCTCGCGTTTGCTCGGTACTGCAGAAACCCTCTTTCACCGAGTGAGGTCACCCCGTGTCCAGCACCCCCAGCTCCGCCCAGACTCCCGAGACCGGCACCGCGCGCGTGAAGCGCGGGATGGCCGAGCAGCTCAAGGGCGGTGTGATCATGGACGTGGTCAACGCCGAGCAGGCGAAGATCGCCGAGGACGCCGGTGCCGTGGCCGTCATGGCCCTGGAGCGGGTCCCCGCCGACATCCGCAAGGACGGCGGCGTGGCCCGGATGTCCGACCCGACGATGATCGAGGAGATCATCGAGGCGGTCTCCGTCCCGGTCATGGCCAAGTCCCGCATCGGCCACTTCGTCGAGGCCCAGGTCCTGCAGTCCCTCGGCGTCGACTACATCGACGAGTCCGAGGTCCTCACCCCGGCCGACGAGGTCAACCACTCCGACAAGTGGGCCTTCACGACCCCCTTCGTCTGCGGCGCCACCAACCTGGGCGAGGCCCTGCGCCGGATCGCCGAGGGCGCCGCGATGATCCGCTCCAAGGGCGAGGCCGGCACCGGCAACGTCGTCGAGGCGGTCCGCCACCTGCGCCAGATCAAGAACGAGATCGCCAAGCTGCGCGGCTTCGACAACAACGAGCTGTACGCCGCCGCCAAGGAGCTGCGCGCCCCGTACGAGATCGTCCGCGAGGTCGCCGAACTGGGCAAGCTCCCGGTCGTGCTGTTCTCCGCCGGTGGAGTCGCCACCCCCGCCGACGCCGCGCTGATGCGTCAGCTCGGCGCCGAGGGCGTCTTCGTCGGCTCCGGCATCTTCAAGTCCGGCGACCCCGCGAAGCGCGCCGCGGCCATCGTGAAGGCGACCACCTTCTACGACGACCCGAAGATCATCGCGGACGCGTCCCGCAACCTCGGCGAGGCCATGGTCGGCATCAACTGCGACACCCTCCCGGAGACCGAGCGTTACGCGAACCGGGGCTGGTGATGACCACTCCCGTAATCGGAGTGCTCGCCCTCCAGGGCGACGTACGGGAGCACCTGATCGCCCTGGCCGCGGCCGACGCCGTGGCCAGGCAGGTCAGGCGCCCCGAGGAACTCGCCGAGGTGGACGGTCTCGTCATCCCCGGGGGTGAGTCGACCACCATCTCCAAGCTGGCCGTCCTCTTCGGAGTGATGGATCCGCTGCGTGCACGCGTGCGTGCCGGAATGCCCGTCTACGGCACCTGCGCCGGCCTGATCATGCTCGCCGACAAGATCCTCGACCCGCGCTCGGGCCAGGAGACGGTCGGCGGCATCGACATGATCGTGCGCCGCAACGCCTTCGGACGTCAGAACGAGTCCTTCGAAGCAGCTGTCGACGTCCGGGGCATTGAGGGCGATCCTGTGGAGGGCGTCTTCATCCGCGCCCCCTGGGTCGAGTCCGTCGGTGCCGAGACCGAGGTCCTCGCCGAACACGAGGGCCACATCGTCGCGGTCCGCCAGGGCAACGCGCTCGCCACGTCGTTCCACCCGGAACTGACCGGCGACCACCGCGTGCACTCCCTGTTCGTCGACATGGTGCGCGCGAACCTGGCTCCGGGGTCCTAGTAGGATCTCTGGGGTTCGTAAAGAGTTGGGTTACGCGAAGGAGACAGGCAGATGTCCGGCCACTCTAAATGGGCTACGACGAAGCACAAGAAGGCCGTGATCGATGCCAAGCGCGGCAAGCTCTTCGCGAAGATGATCAAGAACATCGAGGTCGCGGCCCGCACCGGTGGCGCCGATGTGTCCGGCAACCCGACGCTGTTCGACGCCATCCAGAAGGCCAAGAAGAGCTCGGTCCCGAACAAGAACATCGACTCCGCGGTCAAGCGCGGTGCCGGTCTCGAGGCCGGTGGCGCCGACTACGAGACGATCATGTACGAGGGTTACGGCCCGAACGGTGTCGCGGTGCTCATCGAGTGCCTCACCGACAACCGCAACCGCGCCGCCTCGGACGTGCGTGTCGCCATGACCCGCAACGGCGGGAACATGGCCGACCCCGGCTCCGTCTCGTATCTCTTCAACCGCAAGGGCGTCGTCATCGTCCCCAAGGGCGAGCTGGGTGAGGACGATGTCCTCGGTGCCGTGCTCGACGCCGGTGCCGAAGAGGTCAACGACCTGGGTGACACCTTCGAGGTCATCTCCGAGGCCACCGACCTGGTCGCGGTCCGCACCGCGCTCCAGGACGCCGGCATCGACTACGACTCCGCCGACGCCAACTTCGTCCCGACCATGCAGGTCGAGCTCGACGAGGACGGCGCCCGCAAGATCTTCAAGCTGATCGACGCCCTGGAGGACAGCGACGACGTGCAGAACGTCTTCGCCAACTTCGACGTCAGCGACGAGGTCATGGAGAAGGTCGACGCGTAGCGCTGCCGCGAGCTGAAGTCGAACAAGCGGTTCAACGGGCCGACGGGACACACCCCGTCGGCCCGTCGCTTTGTCAGTGACACCCGATAGCCTGCACAAACAGGCGATCGAACGAGGGGGGTTGGTGTGCGGGTACTGGGAGTCGACCCCGGACTGACGCGCTGCGGGGTCGGTGTCGTCGAGGGCGTCGCGGGCCGGCCGCTCACCATGGTCGGCGTCGGTGTCGTACGGACCCCGTCGGACGCCGAGTTGGGCCTGCGCCTCGTCGCCATCGAGCAGGGCATCGAAGCCTGGCTGGACGAACACCGGCCCGAATTCGTCGCCGTGGAGCGGGTGTTCAGCCAGCACAACGTCCGTACGGTGATGGGCACCGCCCAGGCCAGCGCCGTAGCGATGCTCTGTGCCGCCCGGCGCGGCATCCCGGTCGCCCTGCACACCCCCAGCGAGGTCAAGGCCGCCGTCACCGGAAGCGGCCGCGCCGACAAGGCCCAGGTGGGCGCGATGGTGACCCGGCTGCTACGGCTCGACGCGCCCCCGAAGCCCGCCGACGCGGCCGACGCCCTCGCGCTCGCCATCTGTCACATCTGGCGCGGCCCCGTGACCAACCGCCTCCAACAGGCCGTCGCCCAGAACCGGTTGCAACAGGCGGTCGCCCAACACGCGGCCGGCACGCTGAAAACCCCGCAAGCCCAGCAAGCACCGAAGACCCCGCACGCATCGAAAGGCCGTACCGCATGATCGCCTTCGTCAGTGGCACGGTCGCCGCCCTCGCCCCCGACACCGCGGTGCTGGAGGTCGGCGGTGTCGGCATGGCCGTCCAGTGCACGCCGAACACGCTGTCCACGCTCCGCCTCGGCAAGCCCGCCAAGCTCGCCACCTCCCTCGTCGTCCGCGAGGACTCGCTCACCCTGTACGGCTTCGTGGACGACGACGAACGCCAGATCTTCGAGCTGCTCCAGACCGCGACCGGCGTCGGCCCCCGGCTCGCGCAGGCGATGCTCGCGGTGCACACCCCGGACGGGTTGCGTCGAGCGGTGGCGGCGGGGGACGAGAAGGCGCTGATGGCCGTGCCCGGCATCGGCAAGAAGGGCGCCCAGAAGCTGCTGCTGGAGTTCAAGGACCGGCTCGGCGCACCGGTGGGATCCGCCCCGGCGATCGGCGCCCCGGTCACCAGCGGCTGGCGCGATCAGCTGCACGCCGCGCTCATCGGCCTCGGGTACGCCACCCGCGAGGCCGACGAGGCCGTGGCCGCCGTAGCACCGCAGGCCGAGGCCGCTCAGGGCACGCCGCAGGTCGGGCAGTTGCTGAAGGCGGCCCTGCAGACCCTGAACCGCGCCCGCTAGGAGAACCGTCAGTGAACTGGGACGACACGACCGACGAGACCGCCGCCGAGCGGCTGGTGGGCTCGGTCGCCGACCGCGAGGACCAGGCCGTCGAGGCCGCCCTGCGCCCCAAGGACCTGGGCGAGTTCATCGGCCAGGAGAAGGTCCGCGAACAGCTCGACCTGGTGCTGCGCGCCGCACGCGCGCGTGGCGCCACCGCCGACCACGTGCTGCTCTCCGGTGCCCCGGGCCTCGGCAAGACCACCCTGTCGATGATCATCGCGGCCGAGATGGAGGCCCCGATCCGCATCACCAGCGGGCCCGCCATCCAGCACGCCGGCGACCTCGCCGCGATCCTCTCCTCCCTCCAGGAGGGCGAGGTCCTCTTCCTCGACGAGATCCACCGCATGTCACGGCCCGCCGAAGAGATGCTCTACATGGCGATGGAGGACTTCCGCGTCGACGTCATCGTCGGCAAGGGCCCCGGCGCCACCGCGATCCCGCTGGAGCTGCCGCCGTTCACCCTGGTCGGCGCCACCACGCGCGCGGGACTGCTGCCGCCCCCGCTGCGCGACCGCTTCGGCTTCACCGCGCACATGGAGTTCTACGAACCCACCGAGCTGGAGCGCGTCATCCACCGCTCGGCGAACCTGCTCGACGTGGAGATCGACCCCGCAGGCGCCGCCGAGATCGCCGGCCGCTCCCGCGGCACCCCCCGCATCGCCAACCGACTGCTGCGCCGTGTACGGGACTACGCGCAGGTCAAGGCCGACGGCTTCATCACCCAGGACATCGCCGGAGCCGCCCTCAAGGTCTACGAGGTCGACGGCCGCGGCCTCGACCGGCTCGACCGCGGTGTCCTCGAAGCGCTGCTCAAGCTGTTCGGCGGCGGACCGGTCGGCCTGTCCACGCTCGCCGTCGCCGTGGGGGAGGAGCGCGAGACCGTCGAGGAGGTCGCCGAACCCTTCCTCGTACGGGAGGGACTGCTGGCCCGCACCCCGCGCGGACGCGTCGCCACCCCGGCCGCGTGGGCGCATCTGGGCCTCACCCCGCCCCGCTCGTCAACCGGGGGAAACGGACAAGGGGACCTGTTCGGGGCGTGACGGCGGGGGCACTGGCCGGGTCAGGAACCCCGGTGCCATGCTGAGCGTTGTTCCATCAGCGTGGACTCGCTTAGACTCCGCCGATGCCGCCTTTGTGGGCGGCGCCGACCACCCCCATCCACCAGGCCGCTCACCGCCGCGGTCGTGCGAAGGAAATTCCGTCCCGTGAATATCGTGACCCTTCTCCCCTTCATCGTGCTCATCGGGGCCATGTTCCTGATGACCCGCTCTGCCAAGCGCAAGCAGCAGGCGGCCGCGTCGATGCGTAGTGACATGCAGCCCGGCACCGGCGTCCGCACGATCGGGGGCGTGTACGCGACGGTCAAGGAGGTCAACGAGGAGACGGTCCTTCTCGACGCGGGCCCGGGCGTCGAGCTCCTCTTCGCGAAGAACGCGATCGGCGCCGTCCTCACCGACGACGAGTACAACCGCATCGTCCACGGCGTCGAGCACGACCTGAAGGACGACGCCGACATCGTCCCGGACGACGCCTCCTCCCTCACCGAGACCGACGAGCCCGCCGCCGTCTCTTCCGACGACAAGCCCATCGACCTCGGCAAGAAGGACGCGGCCGACGAGCCGGCCGACGCCACCGAGGAGCCGGCGAAGCCCGCCGAGGCGAAGACGGAAGAAGAGCCGAAGAAGACCGACGGCGACACCGACGCGAAGTAGTAACGTCCCGGGAGCGCGGCGCGACCCGCTCGCGCCCCGCGCACCCGGTACGTGCGTCACTCGCACGGGATCCCGACACCATGTCATGGCCGTAGCCGCGCTGACCCGGCGCGGAGCGGCCCGAGAGGGAGTACGAGAAGGTGGCAGCACCTAAGAGGGGCCGCAGCGCGAGCGCCCAGAGCAAGCCGTGGCGCTCGCTGGCCCTCATCCTGATCGCCATCGTGGCGCTCACCGGTGGCATGTTCGCATCCGGGCACAACACTCCGCGTCTCGGCATCGACCTGGCCGGCGGCACGAGCATCACCCTGCAGGCGGTGGCCCAGCCCGGCGAGGAATCGTCGATCAACAAGACCAACATGGACACCGCGGTCGACATCATGAACCGCCGTGTCAATGGTCTTGGTGTCTCGGAGGCCGAGGTCCAGACCCAGGGCTCCAAGAACATCATCGTCAACATCCCCAAGGGCACGAACTCGGAGGAGGCAAAGCAGCAGGTCGGTACGACCGCCAAGCTGTACTTCCGCCCGGTCCTGGCCACGGAGGCCTCAACGGGCGCCGCGACGGCCAGCCCGTCCCCGAGCGCGTCCGGCAGCGCCTCCAGCAGCCCGTCGAGCTCGGCCAGCTCCAAGGCGACCGCCTCCTCGTCCAAGACCGGCTCCGCGACCCCGTCGGCCACCGCCACCTCGCAGGGCCGTGCCGCCAGCGACGCCCTGAAGGCCGACGCCACCTCGTCCGCGAGCCCCAGCGCCTCGGCCTCCGCCACCCCGTCGGCGACCAGCAGCGCCGCCGCCAGCGCGGCGGCCGCCAAGTTGGAGGCCCAGTACACCGCGCTCGACTGCTCCAAGAAGTCGGTGCAGAACACCGCCGGCAAGAATGCCAGGGCCGAGGACGCGACCGTGGCGTGCGGCCAGGTCTCGGGCGTCTGGTACAAGTACGTGCTCGGCCCCGCCGCAGTGGACGGCACCGACGTCAAGAAGGCCGCGGCCGTCCTGAACACGACGACCGCCGCCGGCTGGCAGGTCACCATGGACTTCACCGGCAAGGGCGGCGACAAGTTCGCCAAGGTCACCGGTGAACTGGCGAAGAACACCGCCCCGCAGAACGAGTTCGGCATCGTCCTCGACGGCCAGGTCGTCTCCAGCCCCTCCGTCAGCTCGTCGATCACCGGCGGCAGCGCGGAGATCTCCGGCAGCTTCAGCCAGGAAGAGGCCCAGAGCCTCGCCAACATGCTGTCGTACGGCGCCCTGCCGCTGACCTTCAAAGTGGCGAACATGACCACCGTGACCGCCGCCCTCGGCGGTGAGCAGCTGCACGCCGGTCTGATCGCGGGCGCGATCGGTCTCGCGCTGGTCGTCATCTACCTGCTGATCTTCTACCGCGGCCTGTCGGTCATCGCGATCCCCTCGCTGCTGGTCTCCGCGATCCTCACGTACGTGATCATGGCACTGCTCGGCCCGGGCATCGGCTTCGCGCTGAACCTGCCGGCGGTCTGCGGTGCGATCGTTGCGATCGGTATCACCGCGGACTCGTTCATCGTGTTCTTCGAACGCATCCGGGACGAGATCCGCGAGGGCCGCTCGCTGCGTCCCTCCGTCGAGCGGGCCTGGCCCCGTGCCCGGCGCACCATCCTGGTCTCCGACTTCGTGTCGTTCCTCGCCGCCGCGGTGCTGTTCATCGTCACCGTTGGCAAGGTCCAGGGCTTCGCGTTCACCCTCGGTCTGACCACCGTGCTCGACGTGGTCGTCGTCTTCCTCTTCACCAAGCCGCTGATGACCATCCTCGCCCGCAGGAAGTTCTTCGCGGACGGCCACAAGTGGTCCGGCATCGACCCGAAGGCGCTGGGCGCCAAGCCGCCGCTGCGCCGCACCCGCCGTCCCGCCGGTTCTGCCGCGGGCCCTGTCGACCCGAAGGAGGCGTGAGATGTCGAAGCTCGGCAACCTCGGCGCCCGGCTGCACCGTGGCGAGGTCGGGTACGACTTCGTCGGCAATCGCAAGATCTGGTACGGCATCTCGATCCTGATCACCATCACGGCCATCCTCGGCCTGACGGTGCGTGGCCTGAACATGGGCATCGAGTTCCAGGGCGGCGCCGCCTTCACCACGCCGAAGCACATGAGCGCCTCGGTGACCCAGGCGGAGAAGTACGCCGAGGACGCCTCCGGCCACGACGCGGTCGTCCAGAAGTTGGGCGACGGCAGCCTGCGCATCCAGATCGCCGGCATCGACACCGACAAGTCCGACAGCATCAAGGCGAAGCTGGCGAAGGACCTCGACGTCAGCTCCGAGAACATCGCAGCGGACCTGGTCGGCCCCAGTTGGGGTGACCAGGTCGCCAACAAGGCCTGGGAGGGCCTGGCGATCTTCATGGTGCTGGTCGTGATCTATCTGGCGATCGCCTTCGAGTGGCGCATGGCCCTGGCCGCGCTCGTCGCCCTGATCCACGACATCACCATCACCATCGGCATCTACGCCCTCGTCGGCTTCGAGGTCACGCCCGGCACGGTGATCGGTCTGCTGACCATCCTCGGTTACTCGCTCTACGACACGGTCGTCGTCTTCGACAGCCTCAAGGAGCAAACCAAGGACATCACCAAGCAGACCCGCTGGACCTACAGCGACATCGCCAACCGGTCGATCAACGGCACCCTGGTGCGTTCCATCAACACCACGGTCGTCGCGCTGCTGCCGGTCGGGGCCCTGCTGTTCATCGGTGGCGGCTTCCTCGGCGCGGGTGTCCTCAACGACATCTCGCTGTCGCTGTTCGTCGGCCTCGCGGCCGGTGCGTACTCGTCGATCTTCATCGCCACGCCGCTCGTCGCCGACCTCAAGGAGGCCGAGCCGCAGATCAAGGCCCTCAGGAAGCGCGTCCTCGCCAAGCGGGCCCAGGCCGCCGCGCAGGGCGAGCCGGCGGAGTCGCAGGTCACGAACCGCTCGGACGACGACTACGACGACGAGCCCGAGGACGCGGCAGCCGTCGTCGGCCCGCGCACCCAGCCGGCGTCCCGCAACCGCGGCCGCGGGCGCCCCTCGGGGAAGCGCCGATGACGGACATCCAGGAGCTGCTGCTCAGCCGTATCCGCGATGTGGCCGACTACCCGGAGCCGGGCGTGATGTTCAAGGACATCACCCCGCTCCTGGCGGACCCGGCCGCGTTCACGGCGCTCACGGACGCGCTCGCCGAGATCGTGGTGCGCACCGGTGCGACGAAGGTCGTGGGCCTGGAGGCCCGCGGGTTCATCCTCGGCGCCCCGGTGGCCGTCCGCGCGGGCGTCGGCTTCATTCCCGTGCGCAAGGCGGGCAAGCTCCCCGGAGCGACCCTCAGCCAGGCGTACGACCTGGAGTACGGCTCCGCCGAGATCGAGGTGCACGCGGAGGACATCGGCGCTGAGGACCGGATCCTGATCGTCGACGACGTGCTCGCCACCGGCGGCACTGCGGAGGCGTCGATCCAGCTCGTCCGCCGCGCGGGAGCGGAGGTCGCTGGCATCGCAGTCCTGATGGAGTTGGGGTTCCTGCGAGGGCGCGCCCGGATCGAACCCGCGCTGATGGGAGCCCCGCTGGAAGCGCTGATCGTGGTCTGATCCGGCTCCTACGGAACGTCACGGTGCTTTCGCGGTGCGTCGACTCGATGCACCGCGAAAGCACCGTTTCTGCTTGTGTCTTTGACCGTCAACAGGAACACGGCGCCTTCGGAACCCTGTTGACATGTACTGATCGATAAGTTTCAATGGTGAAAATTTGCCGAACCACGTGACCACTGGTTCGGGCGCGGGGGATTTATCGGCTTGCAGCACAGGATTTGTGCGTGTGCCTGATGTTTCCGCTGCCCGGAAAGGGTTCGTGGGAAATGAAGCAGGGGGATTCTTTTTGTTGCGCATGAGATCGATTGCGGTTGTCACGTCGATTGCTGCGGCTGCCTTCCTTGGAGCGGCCACGGGCCCGGCGCAAGCTGGTACCGGCATGCTCATCGCGGTGAACATCAACAATTTCCAGGACTGGGGCAACTTTAATCAGGACCCGGTGGGAGGCACCGATCCCACTCCGGGCGACGCCATCCGCGCCTGCGACGACACTGCTGACGGCTGGGGAGTCACCGCCTACCTGGATGTCGGTAGGAACGGATCCTGGGACCGTACGTCCACGACGGCCGGCCATGCCTCAGGATTCTGCAGCGCCTGGGAGACCGGTAACCTCACCGAGGGGACCAAGGTGACCCTCAAGGCGTGCAATACGAAGGCTGGCTATGCGCCGAAGAACTGCGATGAGGCCGATACCGTCGCCTGACGGCTGGATTAATGTCGGCGCGACGTAGCTCTCTTCACACAGTCGTTCGGGACCTTTCCTGGGCCTGAGATGGCTGTGACGCCTCGCAGGGGCGGGCCCGGAGGAATCCGGTGCCCGCCTCTCGTGTTTCACCGGTAGCAGGCCCTCACATCGGCCTGAAGGCGAGCCCGGAGCCCGGGATCGCTACCATGGGCACTCCGGAGCCTGACCGGGGGACCCGGATCGCGCACGAGGAGTCCTCTTGGCAGACGAGGCCCAGCCCCTGACCGCCGCCAAGCCCGAGCCCACCCCGGGCCCCGCGGCGGAGCCCGCCACGAGCGCGAGCACCGCACCCGCGAGCACCGCACCGGCCGAACCGCGCCCGGCGGCGGAGCACGACCGGTCGGCGCCCGCCGACAAGGCGGTCGAGCCCGCGCGCCCCAAGCCGGCCCCGGCGGCCACTCCCGCGCCCCGTCCCACGGCAGGCCAGCCCGCACGCACCGGCGGCGGCTCCTCCAACCGCGTCCGCGCCCGTCTCGCCCGCCTCGGCGTCCAGCGCTCCAACCCGTACAACCCGGTCCTGGAGCCCCTGCTGCGGATAGTGCGCAGCAACGACCCGAAGATCGAGACGGCCACCCTCCGCCAGGTCGAGAGCGCCTACCAGGTCGCCGAGCGCTGGCACCGCGGCCAGAAGCGCAAGAGCGGCGACCCATACATCACGCACCCGCTCGCCGTGACCACGATCCTGGCCGAGTTGGGCATGGACCCGGCAACGCTCATGGCCGGCCTGCTGCACGACACCGTCGAGGACACCGAGTACGGACTCGACCAGCTCCGCCGCGACTTCGGTGACTCCGTCGCCCTCCTCGTCGACGGCGTCACCAAGCTCGACAAGGTCAAGTTCGGTGAGGCCGCGCAGGCCGAGACCGTGCGCAAGATGGTCGTAGCGATGGCCAAGGACCCGCGTGTCCTGGTCATCAAGCTCGCCGACCGCCTGCACAACATGCGCACCATGCGCTATCTCAAGCGCGAGAAGCAGGAGAAGAAGGCGCGCGAGACGCTGGAGATCTACGCGCCGCTCGCCCATCGCCTGGGCATGAACACCATCAAGTGGGAGCTGGAGGACCTCGCCTTCGCGATCCTCTACCCCAAGATGTACGACGAGATCGTCCGGCTGGTGGCCGAGCGGGCACCGAAGCGTGACGAATACCTGGCCATAGTGACCGACGAGGTCCAGACCGACCTGCGCGCCGCCCGCATCAAGGCGACCGTCACCGGCCGCCCGAAGCACTACTACAGCGTCTACCAGAAGATGATCGTCCGCGGCCGCGACTTCGCGGAGATCTACGACCTGGTCGGCATCCGCGTCCTCGTGGACACCGTCCGCGACTGCTACGCGGCACTCGGCACCGTGCACGCGCGATGGAACCCGGTCCCCGGCCGGTTCAAGGACTACATCGCGATGCCCAAGTTCAACATGTACCAGTCGCTCCACACGACGGTAATTGGCCCCAACGGCAAGCCAGTTGAGCTCCAGATCCGTACCTTCGACATGCACCGCCGTGCGGAGTACGGCATCGCCGCGCACTGGAAGTACAAGCAGGAGGCCGTCGCCGGCACCTCCAAGGTGCGCGCGGAGACGCCCCGGACCACCGGCAAGGACGACCACCTCAACGACATGGCGTGGCTGCGCCAGCTGCTCGACTGGCAGAAGGAGACCGAGGACCCGGGCGAGTTCCTGGAGTCCCTGCGCTTCGACCTGTCCCGCAACGAGGTCTTCGTCTTCACGCCCAAGGGCGACGTGATAGCGCTGCCGGCGGGCGCCACCCCGGTCGACTTCTCCTACGCGGTGCACACCGAGGTCGGCCACCGGACCATAGGGGCACGGGTCAACGGGCGGCTCGTACCGCTCGAATCCACCCTGGACAACGGCGACTTGGTCGAGGTCTTCACCTCCAAGGCACCCGGCGCGGGCCCCTCCCGCGACTGGCTCGGCTTCGTCAAGTCGCCGCGCGCCCGCAACAAGATCAGAGCCTGGTTCTCCAAGGAGCGCCGCGACGAGGCGATCGAGCAGGGCAAGGACGCCATCGCCCGCGCGATGCGCAAGCAGGACCTGCCGATCCAGCGCATCCTCACCGGCGACTCCCTGGTCACGCTCGCGCACGAGATGCGCTACCCGGACATCTCCTCGCTGTACGCGGCGATCGGCGAGGGCCATGTCGCGGCGCAGAACGTCGTACAGAAGCTGGTGCAGGCGCTCGGCGGCGAGGAGGCGGCCACCGAGGAGATCGACGAGAGCGTGCCGCCGGCGCACGGCCGGGGGCGCAAGCGCCGGTCGAACGCCGACCCCGGTGTCGTCGTCAAGGGCGTCGACGACGTGTGGGTCAAGCTGGCCCGCTGTTGTACGCCCGTCCCCGGCGACCCCATCATCGGTTTCGTCACGCGAGGTAGCGGTGTATCGGTTCACCGCAGTGACTGCGTCAACGTGGAGTCACTGTCCCGCGAACCCGAGCGCATCCTCGAGGTCGAGTGGGCGCCCACCCAGTCCTCGGTCTTCCTGGTCGCCATCCAGGTCGAGGCCCTGGACCGCTCCCGGCTCCTCTCGGACGTCACCCGCGTCCTGTCCGACCAGCACGTCAACATCCTCTCCGCGGCCGTCCAGACCTCCCGCGACCGCGTAGCCACCTCCCGCTTCACCTTCGAGATGGGCGACCCCAAGCACCTGGGCCACGTCCTGAAGGCCGTCAGGGGCGTGGAGGGGGTCTACGACGTCTACCGCGTGACGTCGGCGCGCAACAAGACGTAGACGATACGCAGGAGGGGCTCCCGTACGTCGCGTACGGGAGCCCCTCCTGCGTGCCTACGACGGGTCAGCCGCCGAACTCCTGAAGGCCCTTCAGCGCCTGCTCCAGCAGGGCCTGGCGGCCCTCCAGCTCGCGCTGGAGTTTGTCGGCGCGGGAGGTGTTGCCCTGGGCGCGCGCCTGCTCGATCTGGCCCGTGAGCTTGTCCACGGCGGCCTGGAGCTGACCGGTGAGACCCTCGGCACGCGCGCGTGCCTCCGGGTTCGTCCGGCGCCACTCGACCTCCTCGGACTCCTGGAGGGCCCGCTCGATCGTGTGCATCCGGCCCTCGACCTTCGGGCGGGAGTCACGCGGCACATGGCCGATGGCCTCCCAGCGCTCGTTGATCGAGCGGAAGGCCGCGCGGGCCGCCTTCAGATCGGTCACCGGCAGGAGCTTCTCGGCCTCCTCGGCCAGCTCCTCCTTGAGCTTCAGGTTCTCCGTCTGCTCGGCGTCCCGCTCGGCGAAGACCGAGCTGCGGGCGGCGAAGAAGACGTCCTGGGCGCCGCGGAAGCGGTTCCACAGATCGTCCTCGTGCTCGCGCTGGGCGCGGCCCGCCGCCTTCCAGTCGGCCATCAGCTCGCGGTAGCGCGCGGCCGTGGGACCCCAGTCCGTCGAGGCCGACAGACCCTCGGCCTCGGCGACCAGCTTCTCCTTGGTCTTGCGGGCGTCCTCGCGCTGCGCGTCCAGCGACGCGAAGTGCGCCTTGCGGCGCTTGGAGAAGGCCGACCGGGCGTGCGAGAAGCGGTGCCACAGCTCGTCGTCCGACTTGCGGTCCAGGCGCGGCAGACCCTTCCAGGTGTCCACCAGCGCGCGCAGCCGCTCACCGGCGGCCCGCCACTGGTCGGACTGCGCCAGCTCCTCCGCCTCGACGACCAGCGCCTCCTTGGAGTGCCGGGCCTCGTCGGACTGCTTGGCGCGCTGCTGCTTGCGCTCCTCGCGACGCGCGTCGACGGTCTCCACCAGCTTGTCCAGCCGGACCCCGAGCGCCGCCAGGTCGCCCACCGCGTGGTGGGCGTCGACCTGCTCACGGAGATGGTCGACGGCGGCCTGCGCGTCCTTCGCCGACAGGTCGGTGGTCTTCACGCGCTTCTCGAGGAGGCCGATCTCGACAACCAGGCCTTCGTACTTGCGCTCGAAGTAGGCCAGCGCCTCCTCGGGGGAGCCGGCCTGCCAGGAACCGACGACCTGCTCGCCGTCGGCCGTACGCACGTACACGGTCCCCGTCTCGTCGACGCGGCCCCACGGGTCGCTGCTCACAGCGCCTCCTCCACATGATGCCTGCACAGGGCCTCTGTGCCCCCGGGCATCGTCCACAGTTTCGTCACGGCCAACATAGGCGACCGGCGGGTTGCCTGTCCGCATCCCGCGCGACCGAAATTTCGCTGTTGACGGTCAGGATTTCGTGACGGTCGCCTTGTTGATCACGACCGTCGCGTTCGGTGCTCCGTCGCCCGCGCCCGTGCTCTCACCAGCGGCCGCGATCTTGTTCAGGACCTTCATCCCGGAGGCCGAGATGGTACCGAACGGGGTGTAGCTCGCCGGCAGCGTGCTGGCCTTGTACACGAGGAAGAACTGGCTGCCGCCGGTGTGCTTCTGACCGGTGTTCGCCATCGCCACCGTGCCCGCCGGGTACGTCCCGCCCTTGAGGCTGGCGTCCTTCAGGTTCTCGTCCGGGATCGTGTACCCGGGGCCGCCGCTGCCCGCGCCCGTCGGGTCGCCGCACTGCAGCACGTAGATGCCGCTGGTGGTGAGCCGGTGGCACTTCGTGTGGTCGAAGAAGCCCTTGGCGGCAAGGAAGTTGAACGAGTTCACGGTGTGCGGCGCGGCCGACGTCTTCAGCGCGATGTCGATGTCACCGCAGGTCGTCGCCAGCTTCATCGTGTACTTCGCCGACTTGTCGATCGTGACCGCCGGCTCCTTCTTCCACGTCTCCGTCTTGATCTTGCCGGCCGCCGGCTTGGCGCACGGGTCCGGCGCCTTCTTCGTCGCCGAGGCGCTGGGCGTGGGCGTCACGTCCGCGCTCGCGTTGGTCTTGTCGTCGTCGTTCTTCAGGACGCCCGTCGTGTACAGCGCCACACTGCCGATCACGATCACGCCGAGCACCGACGCGATCACCGAGTTGCGCATGCGCGCCTTGCGTCGAGCGGACGTACGCCGCTGCTGCTGCCGCAAGAACTTCTCCCGCGCGAGCTGCCGCTTCCGCTGTTCCTGGGTGACCACCGGATTCTCTCCTCATGCGTCTCGTACGTCGACTGGGACGCGTGCGTCTTGTGAGCCGACCGCCTGCGTGTGCCCCGTACCGTATATGGGTTCGCTGAGGATTCGGCAGCGCCGGTAGGCTCTGACCACTGACGCAGGGATCCTTATCCCCACCCGTATCGACACAACGAAGGACGATCGTGCTCATTGCCGGGTTCCCCGCCGGGGCCTGGGGGACGAACTGTTATCTCGTCGCCCCCGCCGCCGGTGAGGAGTGCGTGATCATCGACCCGGGCCATCAGGCCGCCCAGGGAGTCGAGGAAGCGCTCAGGAAGCATCGGCTCAAGCCCGTCGCGGTCGTCCTCACCCATGGTCACATCGACCATGTGGCCTCGGTCGTCCCGGTGTGCGGCGCGCACGACGTGCCGGCCTGGATCCACCCCGAGGACCGCTACATGATGAGCGACCCCGAGAAGGCGCTCGGCCGCTCGATCGGGATGCCGCTGATGGGCGAGCTGACCGTGGGGGAGCCGGACGACGTCAAGGAGCTGACCGACGGAGCGCGGCTCGCGCTCGCGGGACTGGAGTTCTCGGTCGCGCACGCGCCGGGCCATACGAAGGGGTCGGTGACCTTCCAGATGCCCGAGAACACGGACATCCCGTCCGTGTTCTTCTCCGGGGATCTGCTCTTCGCCGGCTCCATCGGACGCACCGACCTGCCCGGCGGCTCCCACGCCGAGATCCTCGACTCGCTGGCCCGCGTGTGCCTGCCGCTCGACGACTCGACCGTGGTGCTGTCCGGCCACGGCCCCCAGACGACCATCGGCCAGGAGCGCGCCACCAACCCCTACTTGCGGGAAGTGGCCGCCGGCCAGGGAGCTGACGTGAACGCTCCCCGACGAGGAATGTGACGAGATTTTCGTGAGCACCTTTCAGGCCCCCAAGGGCACGTACGACCTGATTCCGCCGGAGTCGGCCAAGTACCTCGCCGTGCGCGAGGCCATCGCCGCTCCGCTGCGGAACTCCGGCTACGGCTACATCGAGACCCCCGGCTTCGAGAACGTCGAGCTGTTCGCGCGCGGTGTCGGTGAGTCCACCGACATCGTGACCAAGGAGATGTACGCCTTCGAGACCAAGGGCGGCGACCAGCTCGCCCTGCGCCCTGAGGGCACGGCTTCCGTCCTGCGCGCGGCACTTGAGGCCAACCTGCACAAGCTCGGCAACCTGCCGGTCAAGCTCTGGTACTCCGGCTCCTACTACCGCTACGAGCGCCCTCAGAAGGGCCGTTACCGCCACTTCTCCCAGGTCGGTGCCGAGGCGATCGGTGCCGAGGACCCGGCCCTGGACGCCGAGTTGATCATCCTGGCGGACCAGGCGTACCGCTCCCTGGGGCTGCGGAACTTCCGCATCCTCCTCAACAGCCTGGGCGACAAGGAGTGCCGTCCGGTCTACCGGGAGGCGCTGCAGACCTTCCTCCGGGGCCTGGACCTCGACGAGGAGACCCTGCGCCGCGCGGACATCAACCCGCTCCGCGTCCTCGACGACAAACGCCCCGACGTCCAGAAGCAGTTGACCGACGCGCCGTTGCTCCGCGACTACCTGTGCGACGCGTGCAAGGCGTACCACGAGGAGGTCCGCGAGCTCATCACGGCTGCGGGCGTCTCCTTCGAGGACGACCCCAGGCTGGTCCGCGGCCTCGACTACTACACCCGTACGACCTTCGAGTTCGTCCACGACGGTCTGGGTTCCCAGTCCGCGGTGGGCGGCGGTGGCCGTTACGACGGCCTCTCCGAGATGATCGGCGGGCCCGCGCTGCCCTCCGTGGGCTGGGCGTTGGGCGTCGACCGTACGGTTCTCGCCCTGGAGGCGGAGGGTGTCGAACTCGAACTCCCCGCGTCCACCAGCGTGTTCGCCGTCCCGCTCGGCGACGAGGCCCGCCGGGTCCTCTTCACCAAGGTGACCGAACTCCGCAAGCTCGGTATCGCGGCAGACTTCTCCTACGGCTCCAAGGGGCTCAAGGGTGCGATGAAGAACGCGAACCGCAGTGGGGCGCGCTACACGATCGTCGCCGGCGAACGTGATTTGGCCGAGGGTGTCGTGCAGCTCAAGGACATGGAGTCGGGGGAGCAGCGGGCGGTCGGGGTGAACGAGATCGTGGCGGAGCTGGAGTCGAAGCTGGGCTGAGGACGGGATTTTCGCCCCCGCCGCCCCTACCCGTCCCATCCCCCAGGGGCTCCGCCCCTTCGACCCCGCCAGGGGGCTCTGCCCCCTGGACCCCCGCTCCTCAAACGCCGGAGGGGCTGGATTCTCGGCGGATGGACTGAAAGTACTGGACGGCTGAGAACGCCGGACGGGCTGAGATGCTGCCGACCGAAGCCTTCAAGCGCCGGTCCGCACCCCTTAGCCCGTCCGGCGTTTGAGGACGAGGCCGTTCAGGCCGAAGCGGGGGTCTGGGGGCGGCAGCCCCCAGTGATGGGACGGGTAGGGGCGGCGGGGGCGAGAATCCTCAGTCCAGCAACCCGTACCGCATCGCACTCGTCACCGCGGCCGTCCGGTCATCGACGCCCAACTTGCCGAAAACCCGCAGCAGATGAGTCTTCACCGTCGACTCCCCGATGAACAACCGCCGCCCGATCTCCGCGTTGGTGCACCCCTCCGCCACCAACCGCAACACGGCAGTCTCCCGCTCCGACAACCGAGGCCGCTCCGGCCTCGTCCGCAACTGGTCCACCAGCCGCGCAGCCACAGACGGAGCCAACACGGTCTCGCCCCGCGCAGCGGCCCGTACCGCGTCCGCCAGTTCACCCCGCGGCAGATCCTTCAGCAGATAACCCGCCGCCCCCGCCTCCACGGCCCGCAGAATGTCCCGGTCGGTCTCGTACGTCGTGAGGACGATCACCCGGCACGACAACCCGGCCGCACTCATCCGCACGATGGAGTCGACGCCCCCGCCGCCCGGCATACGCAGGTCCATCAGCACGATGTCGGGCCGGAGTTCAGCGGCAAGCGCCTCCGCCTGAGGCCCACTGGACGCATCGGCGACGACATCGAGATCCGGCTCGGCACTGAGCATGGCGCGCAGCCCCTCCCGTACGACGGGATGGTCGTCGGCCAGGATGATCCGGATCATCGGGGACTCCTCGAAGGCGATACAGGCGATACAGGCGATACAGGCGATACAGGAGATACCGGCAGCCGCACCGTCACAGTCGTCCCCCCACCCACCGCACTCCGCACCACCGCCGTCCCACCCACCTCCGCCGCCCGCGTCCGCAACCCCGCCAGACCATAACCACCGGACACCGCCCCCGGATCGAACCCGCACCCGTCATCCCGTACCGACACGGTGAGTTGCTCGTCGGCGTACACCAGCGCGAGGCTCACCTTCGCTGAACTCCCCGCGTGCTTACGGGCGTTGGCAAGAGCTTCCTGGCAGGAACGCAGAGCTACGACCTCCGGCCCGGCGGGCAACGTACGCACAGGCCCGGTGACTTGGAGGGTCGCGTCATGGCGGGCGGCGAGCCGGCGCAGGGCGTCGGAGAGGGACGCGCCCTCCAGGTCGGCCGGGGTGCCGCCGGCGACCAGGGCGCGGGCCTCGGCCAGGTTCTGGCGGGCCGTCTCGTCCATCAGGGTCAAGTGCCGCCTGGCCTGCGGCAGATCGTCGTCCAGCTCCGCCTCCACCGCCTGGATCAGCATCAGCAGGCTGGTGAAACCCTGCGCGAGGGTGTCGTGGATCTCGCGGGCCATCCGCTCCCGTTCGGCCAACGCGCCGTGGGCCGAGGAGAGTCGGGAGACCTCATGGCGGCTGGCGTCCAGCTCGGCTATCAACTCCGCGCGCTCCTGGCTCTGTTCGATGACACGGATGATCCAGGTGCCGAGGGCCATCGAGAAGACCAGGGTGACCACCGCGAAGACGGAATTGAAGAACACGTCCTGCGCGCTCGGCCACCACAGCAGCGCCCAGCCGATCACGGGCGCGATGTTGATCACGGTCACCGCGATCAGAGCCCAGCGCAGCCGCAGCACCATGAAGCAGGGCGGGACGAGCGCGAAGGCCAGCAGCCGCGTCTCGCCGACCAGGACCGCGGAGGGGAGGAACAGCGCCATTTCCGCGATGAGGTAGCCGACCGCCCGGCGTTCGTCCGGTGGGTCGCCCTGCAGCACCGGGCGGCCCATCCAGACGTAGAGCGGGATCAGCGGGACGAGCAGCGTGGCCGCCGTGACGCGCACCGGCCACCCCGGTTGGCTCGTGCCGAGCACGAAGACCAGGGTGGCCAGCCAGATCAGGGCGAAGTACGTGTCCCAGAGCCGGAACGAGCGGTCCCAGGTGTACGAGCCCGACGGCCCGTGCGGAGCGGTCATCCGTCGCGCCGGTTCTTCCACCGGAAGGTCAGCAGGCACAGCAGCAATCCTCCGACGCACCACGCCCCGAGCACCAGCGCGACCTTCCCGAACTCCCAGCTCCCGGCCTGTTCCAGCACCTGCGCCGACGAGGGCAGGAACACCCCGCGCAGCCCCTGGCACATCCACTTCAGCGGGAACAGGGCGCCGATGTTGAGCATCCAGTCCGGGATGGTGTCGATGGAGATGTACACCCCGGAGATGAACTGCAGGACCAGGAAGGGGAGTACGACCACGGAGGTCGCGCTCTTGCCGGACTTCGGGACCGAGCTGACCGCGATGCCGAGCAGCGCGCACGCCGTCAGACCGAGCACGAAGATCCACCCGAAGTCCAGCCACTTCACCGCGGACGAGGGCAGGTCCACGTCGTAGAGCGTGGTGCCGACGAGGAGCAGGATCGCCGTCTCCATGAGGCCCGTGACCAGAACCAGCCAGATCTTGCCGAGGAAGTACGCGGCTGGTGGCATGGGCGTGCCGCGCAGCCGGCGCAGCACCTTCTCGTCCCGCTCGATCGCGATCGATATGCCCAGGGACTGGAAACTCGTCGACATGATGCCGGCGGCCATCATCGCCGGGACGTAGAGCTGGGAGGCGTTGACGCCCGCGCCCCGGACGTCGTCCTTGAAGATCGACGCGAAGAGGAACAGGAAGACGACCGGGAAGGCGAAGGTGAACACCACCTGGTCGCGCTGCCGGAAGAACTGTTTGAGTTCCAGCGACCCGCGGCGCAGTCCGAGTCCCCAGGCGTTGGGGAGCCGCTCTCCGGAGGTCCTCGTCCGGGGCCGTACGGCGGTCGTGTCCGTGGTCGTGGTCATCGCGCGTCCTCCTGTCCGGTCAGCCGGAGGTAGACGTCCTCCAGGGTGGGGCGGCTCACCAGGAGCCCGGGGATCTCGCCGTCGAAGCGGTGCATGAGCTCGGCTACGACCTTGGTAGGAGTCTCCGTGTGCTCCGCGCGCGGGGTGCCGTCCGGGTCCGTCCACTCGACCGTGGCCCCGGTGCCGTGGCGTTCGCGCAGGGCGGCCGGTTCGCCCTCGGCGACCACACGGCCCTTGGCGACGATGGCGAGGCGGTCGGCGAGGTTCTCCGCCTCCTCCAGGTAGTGGGTGGTGAGGAGGATCGTGGTGCCCTCGTCGGCGAGCTTGCGGATCAGGTCCCAGAACTGGCGCCGGGCCGCCGGGTCGAAGCCGGTCGTCGGCTCATCCAGGAGGAGGAGATCGGGGCCGCCTATCACCCCGAGGGCCACGTCGAGCCGCCTGCGCTGGCCGCCCGACAGGGCCTTGATACGGCTGTCCACCTTGGCCTCCAGACCCACCAGGCCGATGACCTCCTCGGGGTCGCGTGGCCGGGGGTAGTAGCGCGCGAAGTGCCGTACCGTCTCGCCGACCGTCAACTCGGCGGGTGCGGATTCGTCCTGCCAGACGATCCCGACCCGCGAACGCCACGCGCGCGTGCCCGTCGCCGGGTCCGAGCCGAGCACCGACACCTCACCCGCGTCCCGGCCGCGGTTGCCCTGGAGGATCTCGACCGTGGTGCTCTTGCCCGCCCCATTGGGTCCGAGCAGGCCGAACACCTCTCCCGTGCGGATCTCCAGGTCGATTCCGTCTACGGCGGTCACGTCCCCGTACTGCTTGCGCAGCCCCCGCACATCCACTGCGAGTTCGTTCGCCTGTGTTGTCATGCGACGAGCATCGTCCGGAATCGAGCGCTCAGGGACGACCGTGCGTACTTCCTTATGTCCATCGAACGGTGGACAGAGGTGCGCGTGCGGCACAATGGCCGTGCCCGAAGAAGGTCCAACTCTCAAGTGACGGATCGGCGTGATGAGCAAGACGACAGTGAAGGACGTCTCCACCGACTCCGAGCCGGAGCACACGGCCGCAGAGCCGCGCACGGTGGGCGGCAGCCGGGCCTTCGCCCTGCTGCTGGTGATCACCGGAGCGGCCGGACTGCTCGCCGCCTGGGTCATCACGATCGACAAGTTCAAGATCCTTGAGGGCAAGGTAGCCGGGAAGACGTTCACCCCGAGCTGCAGCATCAACCCGATCGTGTCCTGCGGCAGCGTCATGGAGAGCAAGCAGGCCGCGGCCTTCGGCTTCCCGAACCCGATGCTCGGCCTGGTCGCCTACGGCATCGTCATCTGCGTCGGCGTCAGCCTGCTGACCCGGGTCCAGTTCCCGCGCTGGTACTGGCTGACCTTCAACTTCGGCACGCTCTTCGGGGTGGCCTTCTGCACCTGGCTGCAGTTCCAGTCGCTGTACCGGATCAACGCGCTGTGCCTGTGGTGCTCGCTGGCCTGGGTCGCCACGATCACGATGTTCTGGTACGTCACGTCGTTCAACATCCGCAACGACTTCCTGAAGGCCCCGCGCCCGGTGAAGAACTTCCTGGGCGAGTTCACCTGGGTCCTCCCGGTCACCCACGTCGGCATCATCGCCATGCTGATCCTGACCCGCTGGGGCACCCAGCTCTGGGCCTGACCCCCGGCCAGACCGGATTGTCAGTGCGGTGACATAGGGTTTTGGACGTGGAGCCCGACCTATTCACCGCCGCCGCGGAAGAACGCCAGGAGAAGGACCCGTCCAGCAGTCCCCTGGCGGTGCGGATGCGCCCGCGCACCCTCGACGAGGTCGTGGGCCAGCAGCATCTGCTGAAGCCGGGCTCGCCCCTGCGCCGACTCGTCGGTGAAGGGGCGGGTGGCCCGGCCGGCCCCTCCTCGGTGATCCTCTGGGGGCCGCCCGGCACCGGCAAGACGACCCTCGCGTACGTCGTCTCCAAGGCGACCAACAAGCGGTTCGTGGAGCTGTCCGCGATCACCGCCGGGGTCAAGGAGGTCCGCGCGGTCATCGACGGCGCCCGGCGGGCCACCGGGGGCTTCGGCAAGGAGACCGTCCTCTTCCTCGACGAGATCCACCGCTTCAGCAAGGCCCAGCAGGACTCCCTCCTCCCGGCCGTCGAGAACCGCTGGATCACCCTGATCGCGGCGACCACGGAGAACCCGTACTTCTCGGTGATCTCCCCGCTGCTGTCCCGCTCGCTCCTCCTCACCCTCGAACCCCTCACGGACGAGGACCTGCGCGCCCTGCTCCGCCGGGCCTCGAGCGACGAACGCGGCCTGAAGGACGCGGTCACCCTTCCCGAGGACAGCGAGAACCACCTGCTGCGCATCGCCGGCGGCGACGCCCGCCGCGCGCTCACCGCCCTGGAGGCCGCCGCCGGGGCCGCCCTCGACAAGGGCGAGCCGGACATCACCCTCCAGACCCTGGAGGAGACGGTCGACCGCGCGGCGGTGAAGTACGACCGCGACGGCGACCAGCACTACGACGTGGCCAGCGCCCTCATCAAGTCCATCCGGGGCTCCGACGTCGACGCGGCCCTGCACTACCTGGCCCGCATGATCGAGGCCGGCGAGGACCCCCGCTTCATCGCCCGCCGCCTGATGATCTCCGCCAGCGAGGACATCGGCCTGGCCGATCCGAACGCGCTGCCGATCGCGGTCGCCGCCGCCCAGGCCGTAGCGATGATCGGCTTCCCGGAGGCCGCGCTCACCCTCAGCCACGCCACCATCGCGCTCGCCCTCGCGCCCAAGTCGAACGCGGCGACCAACGCGATCGGCGCCGCCATGGAGGACGTACGCAAGGGGCACGCGGGTCCGGTGCCCATGCATCTGCGGGACGGGCACTACAAGGGCGCGGCCAAGCTCGGGCATGCCCAGGGGTACGTCTATCCGCACGACCTGCCCGAGGGGATCGCCGAGCAGCAGTACGCCCCGGAGGAGCTGAAGGACCGCGAGTACTACGAGCCGACCCGGCACGGGGCCGAGGCGCGGTACGCGGACGCCGTGGAGTGGACCAGAAAACACCTTGGTCGTAAGCGGTCCTGAGCACCCTGTAGAATCCCCCGAAGTGCTGTGTCCCGTGCTGTCAGAACGGGACGGTCAGCCGGAGCCCCGGTTCTCGGACCGGCTCCAGGAGCGTCGCGCACCGTTCGAATGGTGTCGCGGGCAGCCCACCACCATCCGCCGCACGGCGGGACCGGTCGGTGGGCCACTCGCGTGCTGCACGTAGTGCCCAGATCAGGGGAGCGGCTGCCCACCAGGTCCCGTAAGGGTCCCGGCGGGTTTCCCCGGCTGCGGATGCGACCTCCCTCACGACCCTGACAAGCCGACAGACAGAAAGAGACATCGTGGCGAATCAGTCCCGCCCCAAGGTCAAGAAGTCGCGTGCCCTCGGCATCGCGCTGACCCCGAAGGCCGTCAAGTACTTCGAGGCCCGTCCCTACCCGCCGGGTGAGCACGGTCGTGGCCGCAAGCAGAACTCGGACTACAAGGTCCGTCTGCTGGAGAAGCAGCGTCTGCGCGCGCAGTACGACGTGTCCGAGCGCCAGCTCGTCCGCGCCTACGAGCGTGCCTCCAAGGTCCAGGGCAAGACCGGTGAGGCCCTGATCATCGAGCTGGAGCGTCGTCTCGACGCGCTGGTCCTTCGTTCGGGCATCGCCCGCACGATCTACCAGGCCCGCCAGATGGTCGTCCACGGCCACATCGAGGTCAACGGCCAGAAGGTCGACAAGCCGTCCTTCCGCGTCAAGCCCGACGACGTCGTCATGGTCCGCGAGCGCAGCCGCAGCAAGACGCTGTTCGAGGTCTCCCGCGCCGGTGGCTTCGCCCCCGACGGCGAGACCCCGCGCTACCTCCAGGTGAACCTCGGCGCCCTGGCGTTCCGCCTGGACCGCGAGCCGAACCGCAAGGAGATCCCGGTGATCTGCGACGAGCAGCTCGTCGTCGAGTACTACGCCCGCTGATCACCTCACGGACGTAGCACCACCCTTCGCGTCAGCCCGCCGTCTCCCCGCCCTTCCGGGTGGGCGAGGCGGCGGGCTTTCGCATGTCCACGCTCACGGTGGCGGGCCGCACCGGGCCGCGCGGCACCGGCACCGCGTCCAACGCCCGCGACGGCCCCAGCGCCCGCGCCACGGCCGCCTCCCGGCCCAGCAGTGCTCCGTCCCGTACGCACTCCTCGTACCGCTCGTCGCCGAGGCGCTCGCGGGCCATCGCCTCGCACAGCTCGTGCGGCGCGTTGTAGTACGCCGAGCCGAACAGCGGCAGCCCCACCGACGGCCACATCCCGCCCGCCGCGCCCTGCAGCAGCGCGGCCTCGGCGGCGTCGCCCTCCGCCACGGTGACGAGGGCCAGCAGTTCGACCGCGAGCACCGAGCCGAGCAGATCGCGGAACCCGTGCGCGCTGCCCAGGCAGTCCGCCAACAGGTCGCGGGCGAGCGGGAGTTCGCCGTCGCTCCAGGCGACGTAGGCCAGGACGTACAGCGCGTACGCCCGGGTCCAGCGCTCACCGTGGTCCTCGCACACGCGCCGGACGTCCTCGCACAGCTTCACCGCGTCCGCGAGATCGCCCTGGAACGCCCGGGTCATCGCCAGCTCGACCTGGCCCATCAGCACGTTGCTGTTGAGCTCGCCGATCTGCTGGTAGCGGTCGAGCGCCGAGCGCAGCAGGGTCTCCGCGCGGGCCATGTCGTCGGTGACCAACGCCAGGCAGCCGGTGCGGTGTTCGGCGTACGCGACCGCCGTGGGGTTCGCGGCCTCGTCCGCCTCCTCGCGGCACTCCTGGAGGGCGGCCAGCGCGGGCACGGTGTCGCCCTGGAGGATCGCCACGTAGCCGAGCACCCAGAGGGCCTTCAGCCGCGACTGGTCGTTGGCCGTGTCCTCCGCGTCCAGCTGCACGGCCTGCTCCAGCCAGTGCCGGCCCTCCGCGAGACGCCCGCAGCCCGCCCAGTAGAACCAGAGCGAGCCCGCGAGGTACTGGCCCAGGTGTGTCTCGTCCGGCTCGGTCAGGCAGTACTCCAGGGCGCCGCGCAGATTCGGCAGCTCCGCCTCGACCCGCGCGGCGACCTCGCCCTGGCGCGGTGAGAACCAGTCCAGCTCGCACCACGTGGCCAGGCCCAGATACCAGTCGCGGTGTCTGCGCCGCAGCCGGGCCGCGTCCCCGGTCGCCTCCAGCCAGTCGGCGCCGTAGGCCCGGATCGTGTCGAGCATGCGGTAGCGGACGCCCGTCGGTGTCTCCTCGCGGACGACCACGGACTGCGCGAGGAGTTCGGACAGCACGTCGAGAACGCCGTCGGAGTGCAGTCCGTCGCCACCGCACACGTACTCGGCGGCTTCCAGGTCGAAGCGCCCGGCGAACACCGACAGGCGCGCCCACAGCAACCGCTCCTCGGGCGTGCACAGTTCATGGCTCCAGCCGATCGCCGTGCGCAGCGTCTGGTGCCGGGGCAGAGCGTCCCTACGCCCGCCCGCCAGCAGCCGGAACCGGTCGTCGAACCGCGCCAGCAACTCCCCGGGTGCCAACGCCCGCAGCCGTCCCGCCGCCAGCTCGACGGCCAGGGGAATCCCGTCGAGCCGACGGCACAACTCCCGTACGTCCGGACCGTCTTCGAGGACGACCCCCTGCTGCGCGGCCCGGTCGGCGAACAGCTCCACCGCCTCGTCCTCGCCCAACGGCGCCACCGCGACGACCCGTTCACCCGCCAGTTCCAACGGCCGCCGCCCCACCGCGAGCACCCGCAGCCCCGGCACCCGCCCGAGCAACTCCGCCACCAGCTCGGCACACACCTCCACCAGATGCTCGAACCCGTCCAGCACCAAAAGGAGTTGACGGTCGGTCAGGTGGGCGAGCAACGCCTCGCGCGGCAGCCGCGCGGTGTGATCCGTCAGCCCCAGCGCCTCCACGACCGCGAAGTCCACGAGTTCCGGGTCGCGCACCGGTGCCAGTTCCACCCGCCACACGCCGTCCGGGGGAGCGGACCGGGCCGCCGCGTGGGCCGCGAGCCGGGACTTGCCGACCCCGCCGGGCCCGGTCACCGTGACCAGACGCGAGGCGTCGAGCGCCCGCGCCAGCTCGGTGAGTTCGGCCGAGCGGCCCACGAACCGGTCGGGTTCGAGGGGCAGATTGCCGTCCGCGGTGGCGTCGCCGCCAGGGGAAGCTCGCATGGAACACGGAGCGTACTGAACCGTATTCAGTCCGTACAATCGCTTCGCGCAACTCCGGTGTGCGCGGGGCGGTAATGCGGTACGGAGCGCAGCCCCCGGCGCGATAGGCTCGGCAGCGGTTATCCACAGGTGTTCACGGGGCGCCGCCTCCGGCGCGATAGGCTCGGGACGAGTCATCAACAAGCGTTTATGAGAGCGGGTGTCAGGTGTCCGGTGGAGAGGTGGCCGGGATCCTGGTGGCCGTCTTCTGGGCGATCCTGGTCTCGTTCCTCGCCGTCGCACTGGTGAGGCTGGCCCAGACGCTCAAGGCGACCACCAAGCTGGTCGCGGACGTGACCGACCAGGCCGTGCCGCTGCTGGCGGACGCCTCCGCGGCGGTGCGCTCCGCGCAGACCCAGATCGACCGGGTCGACGCGATCGCCACCGACGTCCAGGAAGTCACGTCGAACGCCTCCGCACTGTCCACCACCGTCGCCTCCACCTTCGGCGGCCCGCTCGTCAAGGTCGCGGCCTTCGGCTACGGCGTCCGCCGGGCCCTGGGCGGCCGCCGCGAGGACGTGCCCGCGCCGTCCGGGGCGTCCCGTCGTACGGTGATCGTGGGCCGTACCGTCCCGGCCGGACGGCGGGGCAAGCGCACCCGGAAGAAGGACTGACCGAGCCATGTTCCGCCGTACGTTCTGGTTCGGCACGGGCGTAGCCGCCGGTGTCTGGGCGACCACCAAGGTCAATCGCAAGCTGAAGCAGCTGACCCCCGAGCACCTCGCCGTCTCCGCGGCCAACAAGGCGCTCGCAGCGGGCCACAAGCTCAAGGACAGCGCGGTGCACTTCGCGCTCGACGTCCGCGCGGGCATGGCCCAGCGCGAGGCCGAACTCGGCGACGCGCTCGGGATCAACGCTCCCGTGGACCCCGAACTCCCGGCGCCCCGGGCGCACATCGCCATCGAGAACCGCAACACCCCCATGTCCGTCGAAAGAAACGACAGGACGACGTACTCGTACAACCGGAATGAGGACCACTGATGGAGTCGGCTGAAATCCGCCGCCGCTGGCTGAGCTTCTACGAGGAGCGCGGCCACACCGTCGTTCCCTCGGCGTCGCTCATCGCGGACGACCCGACTCTGCTCCTGGTCCCCGCCGGCATGGTCCCCTTCAAGCCGTACTTCCTCGGCGAGGTCAAGCCGCCGTGGCCGCGCGCCACCAGTGTGCAGAAGTGCGTGCGCACGCCGGACATCGAAGAGGTCGGCAAGACCACGCGCCACGGCACGTTCTTCCAGATGTGCGGCAACTTCTCCTTCGGCGACTACTTCAAGGAAGGCGCCATCACCTACGCCTGGGAGCTGCTCACCTCGCCCCAGGACAAGGGTGGTTACGGCCTCGACCCCGAGCGCCTGTGGATCACGGTCTACCTCGACGACGACGAGGCCGAGACCATCTGGCGCGAGAAGATCGGCGTCCCGGCCGAGCGCATCCAGCGCCTCGGCAAGAAGGACAACTACTGGTCGATGGGCGTCCCGGGTCCGTGCGGCCCGTGCTCCGAGATCAACTACGACCGCGGCCCCGAGTTCGGCGTCGAGGGCGGCCCGGCCGTCAACGACGAGCGGTAC
This sequence comes from Streptomyces sp. NRRL F-525, assembly GCF_000716605.1. Taxonomy (GTDB): domain Bacteria; phylum Actinomycetota; class Actinomycetes; order Streptomycetales; family Streptomycetaceae; genus Streptomyces. The sequence goes on from NZ_JNXE01000014.1 coordinate 133,512, forward strand.
GTGGAGATCTGGAACCTCGTCTTCATGCAGTACGAGCGGGGCGAGGGCATCGGCAAGGAGGACTTCGAGATCCTCGGCGAGCTGCCCAGCAAGAACATCGACACGGGCCTCGGCCTCGAGCGCCTCGCGATGATCCTGCAGGGCGTGCAGAACATGTACGAGATCGACACCTCCATGGCCGTCATCAAGAAGGCCACCGAGCTGACCGGTGTCGAGTACGGCGACTCGCACGAGTCCGACGTCTCCCTGCGCGTGGTCACCGACCACATGCGCACGTCCGTGATGCTCATCGGCGACGGCGTGACCCCCGGCAACGAGGGCCGCGGTTACGTCCTGCGCCGCATCATGCGCCGCGCCATCCGCAACATGCGCCTGCTCGGCGCCACCGGCCTGGTCGTCAAGGACCTCATCGACACCGTCATCGCGATGATGGGCCAGCAGTACCCCGAGCTCGTCACCGACCGCCAGCGCATCGAGACCGTGGCCCTCGCCGAGGAGGCCGCCTTCGTCAAGACGCTGAAGGCCGGCACCAACATCCTCGACACCGCCATCGCCGACACCAAGCAGTCGGGCGGCAAGGTCCTCGCCGGCGACAAGGCGTTCCTGCTCCACGACACCTGGGGCTTCCCGATCGACCTCACCCTCGAAATGGCCGCCGAACAGGGCCTTTCCGTGGACGAGGACGGCTTCCGGCGCCTGATGAAGCAGCAGCGCGACCAGGCCAAGGCCGACGCGCAGGCCAAGAAGACCGGCCACGCGGGCGTGGGCGCCTACCGCGAGATCGCCGACAAGGCCGGCGAGACCGACTTCATCGGGTACTCGGACACCCAGGGCGAGTCCACCATCGTCGGCATCCTCGTCGACGGCGTCTCCTCCCCGGCCGCGACCGAGGGCGACGAGGTCGAGATCGTCCTCGACCGCACCCCCTTCTACGCCGAGGGCGGCGGCCAGATCGGCGACACCGGCCGGATCAAGGTCGAGTCCGGTGCCATGATCGAGATCCGCGACTGCCAGAAGCCGGTGCCCGGGGTCTACGTCCACAAGGGCGTCGTCCAGTACGGCGAGGTCACCGTCGGCGCCAAGGCCGAGGCCGCGATCGACATCCGCCGCCGTACCGCCATCGCCCGCGCCCACTCGGCCACCCACCTCACCCACCAGGCGCTGCGTGACGCCCTCGGTCCGACGGCCGCGCAGGCCGGTTCCGAGAACCAGCCGGGCCGTTTCCGCTTCGACTTCGGATCGCCGTCCGCGGTTCCCACGGCCGTGATGACCGACGTCGAGCAGAAGATCAACGAGGTGCTCGCCCGGGACCTGGACGTGCACGCCGAGATCCTCAGCCTCGACGAGGCCAAGAAGCAGGGCGCCATCGCCGAGTTCGGCGAGAAGTACGGCGAGCGGGTCCGCGTCGTCACCATCGGCGACTTCTCCAAGGAGCTGTGCGGCGGCACCCACGTCCACAACACCTCGCAGCTGGGCCTGGTCAAACTGCTCGGCGAGTCGTCGATCGGCTCCGGAGTGCGCCGTATCGAAGCGCTCGTCGGTGTCGACGCCTACAACTTCCTCGCCCGTGAGCACACGGTCGTCGCCCAGCTCCAGGAGCTGATCAAGGGGCGCCCGGAGGAGCTGCCGGAGAAGGTCTCCGCGATGCTCGGCAAGCTGAAGGACGCCGAGAAGGAGATCGAGAAGTTCCGCGCCGAGAAGGTGCTGCAGGCCGCGGCCGGTCTCGTCGAGTCCGCCAAGGACGTGCACGGCATCGCCGTCGTCACCGGCCAGGTCCCGGACGGCACGAGCGCCGACGACCTGCGCAAGCTGGTCCTCGACGTGCGCGGCCGCATCCAGGGCGGACGGGCCGCCGTAGTGGCCCTCTTCACGGTCAACAACGGCAAGCCGCTCACCGTCATCGCCACCAACGAAGCCGCCCGCGAGCGCGGTCTCAAGGCCGGTGACCTGGTGCGCGCCGCGGCCAAGACCCTCGGCGGCGGCGGTGGCGGCAAGCCGGACGTGGCCCAGGGCGGTGGCCAGAACCCGGCCGCCGTCGGTGAGGTCGTGGACGCTGTCGAGCGCATCGTCGCCGACACGGCCAAGTAAGAAACGGCCGAGAACATGCGAAGAGGACGTCGACTCGCGATCGACGTCGGGGACGCCCGGATCGGGGTCGCCTCGTGCGACCCCGACGGGATCCTCGCCACTCCCGTCGAGACCGTCCCCGGCCGCGACATCCCGGCGGCACACCGCCGGCTGAAGCAACTCGCCGAGGAGTACGAACCGATCGAAGTCGTCGTCGGCCTCCCGCGCTCCCTCAAGGGGGGCGAGGGACCGGCCGCGGTGAAGGTCCGGGCCTTCGCCCAGGAACTCGCGAAGGGCATCGCCCCGGTACCGGTCAGACTGTTGGACGAACGGATGACCACGGTGACGGCCAGTCAGGGACTGCGCGCCTCAGGGGTGAAGTCCAAGAAGGGCCGGTCGGTCATCGACCAGGCGGCCGCGGTCATCATCCTCCAGCAGGCGCTGGAATCCGAACGGGTGTCAGGTAAACCACCCGGCGAGGGCGTCGAAGTGGTCATCTGATCGCGATACGGTAACGTTCCGCGCGATGCGATGGTGTTCGAACAGCCATGGCACAGCAAGAGGCGGGACGGGAGCCGGAGCCGCAAGCGCCGCGACCGCCGCCTCGCGGCTCTAGGGGATCGATGACTGAGTATGGCCGGGGCCCAGGCTCCGAACCGTGGCATCCGGAGGACCCGTTGTTCGGGGACGTCGGATGGGAAGGACAGCAGGCCCAGATGGGGCAGCAGTCCTCCTACGGCGGCCAGCCGCAGCACTATCCGGAACAGCCGCAGCAGCCGCAGCAGTACGGCGACTGGGGCCATGGCCAGCAGGCCGACTACGGTCAGGCGCAGCAGCAGTACCCGGTCTACGACGAACAGGGCAACGCGCACTACCCCGACCAGCAGCAGTGGGCCGACCAGCAGCAGTACGCCGATCAGAGCCATCAGCAGTACGCCGCTCAGCAGCAGCAATATCAGCAGGGCGGCTGGGACGGCACCGGCGCGCCCGCGCAGGTTCCGTACGCCGCGGACCCCGGCGACCCGTACGCACAGCAGGCCGCCGCCTATGGCGAACAACAGCCCGATTTCTACGGCACGCCCGACGCGTTCCCACCGCCCGAGCCGCCCGGCAAGCGACGCACCGAGCCGGAACCGGAGCAGACCGACTGGGACCCGGGACCCGATCAGGGCGAACACGCGTTCTTCGCGGGTGGCGGTGACGACGAGGACGAGGCCGACGACGAGCCGGACGGGCGGCGCCGGGGCAAGGGCGGCAAAGGCAAGGACAAAGGCGGCAAGGAGAGGAAACGCCGCAACGGCTGCGCCTGCCTTGTCGTCGTCATGGTGTTCGGCGGCGGCCTGGCCACGGTCGGCTACTTCGGCTGGCAGTTCTACCAGAACCGTTTCGGCTCGGCGCCGGACTACGCGGGCGACGGCACCGGTTCGGTGAGCGTCACCATCCCCAAGGGGGCGGGTGGCTACACCATCGGGCAGGAGCTGAAGAAACAGGGCGTCGTGAAGAGCGTCGATGCCTTCGTGGCCGCTCAGTCGCAGAATCCCGACGGGAAGAAGATCCAGGCCGGCGTCTTTCTCCTCAAGAAGGAAATGTCCGCCGCGAGTGCGGTCAAGCTGATGCTCGACCCCAAGAGCCAGGACAATCTGATCGTCCCCACGGGCTGGCGGAACTCCAAGATCTACGCGGCGATCGACAAGAAACTCCAGGTTTCCGACGGCACCACCAAAGCCATCGCCAAGAAGGACTACAAGTCGCTCGGACTGCCCAGCTGGGCGAACAGCAACAAGGACATCAAGGACCCGCTGGAGGGCTTCCTCTACCCGGGCACGTACGGCGCCGCAAAGGGTATGAAACCCGAAACGGTCCTCAAGCAGATGGTCGCTCAGGCGAGCGACAAATACGGCGCGATCGACCTTGAGGCGAAGGCCAAGGCGCTCAATCTGGACGACCCGCTGCAGGTCATCACGGTCGCGAGCCTCGTCCAGGCCGAGGGCAAGACGCACGACGACTTCCGCAAGATGGCCGAAGTGGTCTACAACCGTCTCAAGACCACGAACACCGAGACCAACCGTTACCTGCAATTCGACTCGACCTTCAATTACCTGAAGGGCCAGAGCAACATCCACATCAGCGAGTCCGAGATCAACAGCAACAAGGACCCGTACAACACCTACACCCAAAAGGGCCTCCCGCCCGGTCCCATCGACAACCCCGGTGACGAGGCTCTGGCAGCGGCACTGAATCCGACCCATGACGGCTGGATCTACTTCGTGGCGACCGACGGTGAGAACAAGACCGAATTCGCCAAGACGTACGCCGAATTCCAGGCACTCAAGGAAAAGTTCAATGCCACCTCGGGCAACTGACGCCCGCCGTGCCGCCGTGCTCGGTTCCCCCATCGCCCACTCCCTCTCCCCGGTGCTGCATCGCGCGGCGTACGGGGAGTTGGGGCTGGACGACTGGTCGTACGACCGCTTCGACGTGGACGAGGAGGCCCTCCCGGGGTTCTTCAAGGACCTCGGCCCGGAGTGGGCGGGCCTGTCGCTGACGATGCCGCTCAAGCGGGCGGTGATACCGCTGCTCGACGAGATCAGCGAGACGGCGTCGTCCGTGGACGCGGTCAACACCGTGGTCTTCACGGAGGACGGCCGCCGCGTCGGCGACAACACCGACATCCCCGGCATGGTCGCCGCCTTGCGCGAACACGGCATCGAACAGGTCGACTCCGCCGCGATCCTCGGCGCCGGCGCCACCGCCTCCTCCGCCCTCGCCGCCCTCGCCCGCATCTGCACCGGCGAGGTCGTCGCGTACGTCCGCAGCGAGGCTCGCGCGGCGGAGATGCGGCAGTGGGGGAAGCGGCTGGACGTAGAGGTACGCACGGCCGACTGGTCCGACGCGGCGAAGGGCCTGCGCGCACCCCTGGTCTTCGCCACAACACCGGCCGGCACGACCGACGCCCTCTCCTCGGCGGTCCCGGAACGCCCCGCCACCCTCTTCGACGTCCTGTACGACCCCTGGCCCACGGACCTTGCGGCTCGTTGGTCCGGCTACGGGGGCGCGGTCGTGAGCGGGCTCGATCTGCTGGTGCACCAGGCGGTACTCCAGGTGGAACAGATGACGGGGTGCCGGCCCGCGCCGGTGGACGTGATGCGGCGGGCGGGGGAGAGGGCGTTGGCGGGGCGGTGAGCTGGGCGGGGTGAGGGGTGCGGCTGGTTGTCGGCCCCGGAGGTTACGGCGGTAGGGCGGGTTGGGGGCATTGGCTGGGCGCTCTCGCGGGGTGGGCGAGGAGCGCGTTGGGCGGCTCTTGGCCTTGGCCTGGCAAGGCTGTGGAGAGACCGCCGACGGATCGCCGACCTGGGCCCAGTAGGGCAGGCAAGTGAGTGTCAGCTGTCACTCGGTAAGGGTGCCGTGCAGGCGTAGGCGGGCCGTCGATCTGGTCGCGGTAGGGCATGCATGCGGGTGTCAGCTGCTTCTGGACCGCGACCCGGTAGGGCTGCCCAGCAGACGCAGGCGGACCGCCGCCCCGGACCCGGGTAGGCCCGCAAGCGGCCGTTAGCCGGCTCCCGACCCCGTCCGGGCAAGGCCGTCAAAGAGCCGCAGCCCGACCTCTGACCCCGCCCCGACAGGGCTCTCAACAAGCTGGCACCCCCACCCCACCCCGTCCGCCCCCTGGACCGTCGACCAGGTCCGTGCCCCGGACGTGGGAGGATCGGAGGCGGCGGGCCAGGGTCGCGCACCCGGTCGCGCCGCCGGCGTATGCGAGGACGCGCGTACGCAGCAGTACCAGGGCGCGAGCATGAGGAGCACCGTTGAGCAGGTTGCGCTGGCTGACCGCGGGGGAGTCCCACGGTCCCGCACTCGTGGCGACGCTGGAGGGTCTTCCCGCCGGTGTGCCGATCACCACGGACATGGTGGCGGACCACCTGGCCCGGCGCCGGCTCGGTTATGGACGCGGTGCGCGCATGAAGTTCGAGCGCGACGAGGTCACCTTCCTCGGCGGTGTCCGGCACGGCCTGACCCTCGGTTCGCCGGTCGCCATCATGGTGGGCAACACCGAGTGGCCCAAGTGGGAGCAGGTCATGGCGGCCGACCCGGTCGACCCGGAGATCCTGGCCGGGCTCGCCCGCAACGCCCCGCTGACCCGGCCGCGGCCCGGCCACGCCGATCTCGCCGGTATGCAGAAGTACGGCTTCGACGAGGCCCGGCCGATCCTGGAGCGGGCCTCCGCGCGGGAGACCGCGGCCCGTGTCGCGCTGGGTGCGGTCGCGCGGTCGTACATCAAGGAGACGGCCGGGATCGAGATCGTCTCGCACGTCGTCGAGCTGGCTTCCGCCAAGGCGCCGCAGGGTGTCCTGCCCACGCCCGCCGATGTCGAGAAGCTGGACGCCGATCCCGTGCGCTGCCTGGACGCCGACGCGTCGAAGGCGATGGTCGCGGAGATCGACCAGGCCCACAAGGACGGCGACACGCTCGGCGGTGTCGTCGAGATCCTTGCCTACGGCGTTCCCGTCGGCCTCGGCTCGCACGTGCACTGGGACCGCAAGCTGGACGCCCGTCTCGCCGGTGCCCTCATGGGTATCCAGGCGATCAAGGGCGTCGAGATCGGTGACGGGTTCGAGCTGGCCCGGGTGCCCGGTTCGCAGGCGCACGACGAGATCGTCAACACCGATGAGGGTATTCGTCGGGTCTCCGGGCGCTCCGGTGGTACCGAGGGCGGGCTGAGCACCGGTGAGTTGCTGCGCGTCCGTGCCGCGATGAAGCCCATCGCGACCGTGCCGCGCGCCCTGCAGACCGTCGACGTCGTCACCGGTGAGGCCACGCAGGCCCATCACCAGCGCTCCGACGTGTCGGCGGTGCCGGCCGCCGGGATCGTCGCCGAGGCCATGGTCGCCCTCGTTCTCGCGGACGCCGTCGCGGAGAAGTTCGGTGGCGACTCGGTGCCCGAGACCCGCCGCAACGTCCGCTCGTACCTCGAGAACCTGGCCATCCGGTGACCGCGACCCCGCTCGTCGTGCTGGTCGGTCCCATGGGTGTCGGCAAGTCCACCGTCGGGCAGCAGCTCGCCGAGCGGCTCGGTGTCGGCTACCGGGACACCGACGACGACATCGTGGCCACCGAGGGCCGCAGCATCGCCGAGATCTTCGTCGACGAGGGCGAGCCGGTCTTCCGCGCGATCGAGAAGCGCGCCGTGCACCAGGCACTCGCCGGGCACGATGGCGTCCTCGCGCTCGGCGGCGGCTCGATCCTCGACGAGGACACGCGCGCGCTGCTCGCCGGGCACCGGGTCGTCTACCTCTCCATGGACGTGGACGAAGCGGTCAAGCGCACCGGCCTCAACGCGGCCCGCCCGCTGCTCGCGATCAACCCGCGCAAGCAGTGGCGCGAACTGATGGAAGCCAGGCGGCACTTGTACGCCGAGGTCGCGCAGGCCGTCGTACCCACCGACGGCCGCACCCCCGAGGACGTCACCCAAGCCGTCCTGGACGCACTGGAGTTGAAGGAAGCATGAGCGAGTCAGTGACGCGGATCCAGGTCGGCGGCACGGCGGGCAGCGACCCGTACGAGGTCCTGGTGGGCCGTCAACTCCTGGGCGAACTGGGCGCGTTGGTCGGCGACCGGGCCAAGCGGGTCGCGATCATCCACCCCGAGGCGCTCGACGAGACGGGTGAGGCGCTGCGCGCCGACCTGGCCGGGCAGGGCTTCGAGGCCGTCGCCATCCAGGTGCCGAACGCGGAGGAGGCCAAGACCGCCGAGGTCGCCGCCTACTGCTGGAAGGCGCTGGGCCAGTCCGGCTTCACCCGCTCCGATGTCATCGTCGGTGTCGGCGGCGGTTCGACCACCGACCTGGCCGGGTTCGTCGCCGCGACCTGGCTGCGCGGGGTCCGCTGGATCGCCGTACCGACGACCGTGCTCGCCATGGTCGACGCGGCCGTCGGCGGCAAGACCGGCATCAACACCGCCGAGGGCAAGAACCTGGTCGGCTCCTTCCACCCGCCGGCCGGCGTCCTCTGCGACCTCGCCGCGCTGGACTCCCTCCCGGTCAACGACTACGTCTCCGGGCTCGCCGAGATCATCAAGGCCGGTTTCATCGCCGACCCGGTGATCCTCGAACTCATCGAGTCCGACCCGGAGTCGGCCCGTACCCCGGCAGGCCCGCACACGGCCGAGCTGATCGAACGCTCCATCAAGGTCAAGGCCGAGGTCGTCTCCGCCGACCTCAAGGAGTCGGGCCTCCGCGAGATCCTCAACTACGGCCACACCCTCGCGCACGCCATCGAGAAGAACGAGCGCTACAAGTGGCGGCACGGCGCCGCAGTGGCCGTAGGCATGCACTTCGCGGCCGAACTCGGCCGTCTCGCGGGCCGGTTGGACGACGCGACGGCCGACCGGCACCGCACGGTCCTCGAATCGGTCGGTCTGCCGCTCAGCTACCGCTACGACCAGTGGCCCAAGCTGCTGGAGACCATGAAGGTCGACAAGAAGTCGCGCGGCGACATGCTCCGCTTCATCGTCCTGGACGGCCTCGCCAAGCCGACGGTGCTCGAAGGCCCCGACCCGGCCGTCCTGCTCGCCGCGTACGGCGAAGTGGGCGAGTAAGTACCGCCAAGCACCTTCCGCCCGAATTGCCTTGCGCGGATGGGCACTTCGGCCCCTCCCCGGCCGTTCACCAAATGGCGGCCGGGGAAGGTACCGTTCGGTAGGGAGCGGGGGTTCGGGCCCGCTGCCAGCGCCAATCGCCGTACGAGATGGAGTGGCACCGGATGCAGCACGCAGTGGGGTCTCCGCTGCCGCCGCCCCACCAGCCGGGGCAGGGACCGACCACCGGTTGGTCCCCGGCCGGACAGCACTCGGGCCCACCGCCCCATCCGGGCCCGGCACCCGTGCCGCCCCCGCCACCGGCCCCGGGCTTCGCGCCCACCCCGCCGCTGCCGCACGCGGTCCCGCGCCGCGCACCGGACACCACCGGCCACGTCCAGCTCCCGCCGGGCGGCCCCGTCCCCATGCCCAGCGCGCCACCGGCGCAGGCCACGGCCGACCCGACCTCCACGACCCTCGCGGTGCTGCTCATCGGCCCCGCCGGCGCGGGCAAGACGAGCGTGGCGAAGTACTGGGCGGACCACCGCCGGGTCCCCACCGCCCACATCAGCCTCGACGACGTCCGCGAATGGGTCCGCTCCGGCTTCGCCGACCCCCAGTCCGGCTGGAACGACCACTCCGAGGCCCAGTACCGCCTGGCCCGCCGCACCTGCGGCTTCGCCGCCCGGAACTTCCTCGCCAACGGCATCTCCTGCATCCTCGACGACGCGGTCTTCCCCGACCGCCCGGTTGTAGGCCTCGGCGGCTGGAAACGACACGTGGGCCCCGGCCTCCTCCCGGTGGTCCTGTTGCCGGGCCTGGAAATCGTCCTGGAACGCAACGCCGAACGCTCCGGCAACCGCCGCCTCACCGACGAGGAGGTCGCCCGCATCCACGGCCGCATGGCCGGCTGGTACGGCTCGGGCCTCCCGATCATCGACAACTCCCAGATGGACGTCCAGCAGACCGCCCAGGTCCTGAACGACGTCCTGGCCCGCTCGATAGCAAGCCCCCCGAGCTGGTAATCACAGGGGACCTGTCCCACCTGAGGGGCGCGGGGAACTGCGCGACCAGCCCCCACGCGGCCGCACCCGAAACTCATGCCGCGTCCCCCGAACGGCACCCTCCCAACCAGCACAATCCAGCCACCGCTCCTACGCTCATCTCATGTCAGAGGTCTACGCAGCCCGCCGAGCAAGGCTCAGGGACCGGGCCCAAGCCGGCGGCAGCCAATCCGCGCTGGTCACCAACCCAGCCAACGTGCGCTACCTGTCGGGCCCGGTTCCCCAGGGCACCGTCCTGCTGCTGGGCAAGCGCGAGGACATGCTGGTCTGCGCGGACCCGCTGGACGAACGCCCCACCGAAGGCCGCCCCGACGAGGCCCTCCGCATCCACGAACTCAAGGGCCCCGGCGGCGACCCCGCCGTAGCGGCGGCAGACCTCGCGGCAGCGCACGGCGCCGAATCCATGGCCGTAGAAGAGCACCACCTCACCGTGGCCCGCCACAGAGCCCTCCGCTCGGTCGCCCCCACGCTCCGCCTCACCGACATCGGCGGCGCGGTCGAGCAGCTCCGGGTCGTCAAGGACGAGGAGGAGATCTCCTGTCTGAGAATCGCAGCCGAGATCGCCGACCAGGCCCTCGGAGAGCTGCTGGAGTCGATCCTCGTCGGCCGCACCGAACGCCATCTCGCCCTCGAACTGGAGCGGCGGCTCGTCGACCACGGCGCGGACGGCCCGGCCTTCGCGACCTCCGTCGCCACCGGCCCGCACTCCGGCAGACGCGGCCACCGGCCGACCGATCGCAGGGTCGAGGAAGGAGATTTCCTTTCCGTCTGCCTCGGTGCCACCTATCGCGGATACCGCTGTGAGATCGGCCGTACGTTCGTCATCGGGACGTCTCCCGCGGACTGGCAGATCGAGCTGTACGACCTCGTCTTCGCCGCCCAGCGCGCTGCGCGGGAGTCCCTGAGCCCCGGCGCCGCCTACCGGGATGTGGACCGCGCGGCACGCCAGGTGCTGGACTCCGCGGGGTACTCGGAGGGCCTCGCAGCCCTCACCGGCCACGGTGTCGGGCTCGAAATCGACGAGGAGCCGCAGCTGGCCCCCGCGGCCATGGGTAAACTGGACGCTTGCGTGCCGGTCACCGTCGAACCGGGGGTTCACCTCCCGGGCCGGGGCGGTGTCCGGATCGATGACACGCTCGTCGTACGCCCTGAGGCGGACGGCGGACCCGAGCTACTCACCATCACGACCAAGGAGCTGCTCGCGCTCTAGCTTTTCCGAGCTGTGCGCGTGTCCCGTGGTCGTCCACGTCAGTCCAGGAGATTCCGCAACCGTGGCTTCCACGAACGACCTCAAGAACGGCCTGGTGCTCAAGCTCGACGGGGGCCAGCTCTGGTCCGTCGTCGAGTTCCAGCACGTCAAGCCCGGCAAGGGCCCTGCCTTCGTGCGCACCAAGCTCAAGAACGTGCTCTCCGGCAAGGTCGTCGACAAGACGTTCAACGCCGGCGTCAAGGTCGAGACGGCCACTGTCGACAAGCGCGACATGCAGTTCTCGTACATGGACGGCGAGTACTTCGTCTTCATGGACATGGAGACCTACGACCAGCTCATGGTCGACCGCAAGGCCGTCGGCGACGCCGCCAACTTCCTGATCGAGGGCTTCACCGCCACGGTGGCGCAGCACGAGGGCGAGGTGCTCTTCGTCGAGCTGCCGGCCGCCGTCGAGCTCGTTATCCAGGAGACCGAGCCCGGCGTCCAGGGCGACCGCTCCACCGGTGGCACCAAGCCCGCCACCCTGGAGACCGGTTACCAGATCCAGGTCCCGCTCTTCATCACCACCGGTGAGAAGATCAAGGTCGACACCCGCTCCAGCGACTACCTCGGCCGGGTGAACAGCTAACCGTGGCTGCCCGCAATACGGCCCGCAAGCGCGCCTTCCAGATCCTCTTCGAGGGCGACCAGCGCGGTGTCGGCGTCCAGACCGTCCTCGCGGACTGGATCCGGCTCTCCCGGGACGACACCCGGCAGCCGCCGGTCAGCGAGTACACGATGGAGCTGGTCGAGGGGTACGCGCAGCACGCGCGCCGCATCGACGAGCTGATCGCGCAGTACTCGGTCGGCTGGACGCTCGACCGCATGCCCGTGGTGGACCGCAACATCCTGCGCCTCGGCGCCTACGAGCTCATCTGGGCCGACGAGACGCCGGACGCCGTCGTCCTCGACGAGATGGTGCAGCTGGCGAAGGAGTTCTCGACGGACGAGTCGCCCTCGTTCGTGAACGGCCTGCTGGGCCGGTTCAAGGACCTGAAGCCCTCGCTGCGCCGGGACGAGGCGTAGGCAGGACGCGAGTACGCGAGCGAAACGCCGGAGGGCCCGCAGCACGACCGCTGCGGGCCCTCCGGCGTTCCCGCAGGCGGTTTCGCAGGCGGTTTCGTAGGCATGAGGGCGTTCCCGTACGCGTGAGGCCCCTGAGGCCCGCAGAAAGCCGCCGGGGTGGCCGGAACCGTGAAGTTCCGGCCACCCCGGCGGCACGTTTCTGCTGAGACGGGAAGCGGCTCGGCGGGAGCGGCTCAGTTCTCCTCGTGGGAGACCGCGCGACGCGCGTCCGCGTCCAGCACGCCCCAGCTGATGAGCTGCTCGGTGAGGACCGAGGGCGACTGGTCGTAGATGACGGCGAGTGTGCGCAGGTCGTCCTGGCGGATCGAGAGCACCTTGCCGTTGTAGTCGCCGCGCTGGGACTGGATCGTCGCCGCGTAGCGCTGCAGCGGGCCGGCCTTCTCGGCGGGCACGTGGGCCAGTCGCTCCAGGTCGAGGACCAGCTTCGGCGGCGGCTCGGCGGCCCCGCCCGGCGTGGTGCCCGGCAGCAGCTCCTGCACCGGAACCCCGTAGAAGTCAGCCAACTCGGCGAGACGCTGCACGGTCACGGCACGGTCGCCGCGCTCGTACGACCCGACCACGACCGCCTTCCAGCGTCCCTGGGACTTCTCCTCGACACCGTGGAGGGAAAGGCCCTGCTGGGTGCGGATGGCCCGGAGCTTGGCCCCGAGCTGTTTGGCGTATTCGCTGGACATATAGCTCCCGGACACTGTGTCGACGCGGCTGCAGTGTTTCCGCGCCGCGCGGCTGGTAACTCACTGTGAGGTTACGCAGCGTTACGCTGCCGCGTCAAGCCGAATGGTCCGCACCGGCTCTTCCGTGGTACCGGTGTCCGATTACTCCATAGGGGTGATCAGGGGTGTCGTCCCGGCCTGCTACCGTGGATGGCGCAAATCCGACGTCCTTTAAGGTCCGTCCCGTGAGGCGGAGAAGGAGGTCCGTTTCTTATGGACACCCAGCAGTACGAGTCCGATGCCCGGCCCGTTCTCGAGGCCCCCGACATCGCGCGGGTCCTGACCCGCATCGCCCACGAGATCGTCGAGCGCGCCAAGGGCGCCGACGACGTCGTGCTCCTCGGCATCCCGACCCGGGGCGTCTTCCTCGCCCAGCGGCTCGCCGCCAAGCTCGAGGAGATCACCGACCGCAAGATCCCGGTCGGCTCCCTCGACATCACCATGTACCGCGACGACCTGCGCATGCACCCGCCCCGCGCGCTGGCCCGCACCGACATCCCCGGTGACGGCATCGACGGCCGCCTGGTCGTCCTCGTCGACGACGTGCTCTTCTCCGGCCGCACCATCCGCGCCGCCCTCGACGCCCTGAACGACATCGGGCGTCCCCGCGCGGTGCAGCTCGCGGTCCTGGTCGACAGAGGCCACCGCGAACTGCCCATCCGCGCCGACTACGTCGGCAAGAACCTCCCCACGTCGCTGCGGGAGACGGTCAAGGTCCAGCTCGCCGAGGAGGACGGTCGCGACACCGTGCTGCTCGGTGTGAAGCAGGCCCAGTAGCAAGTCGGCCGCAGGCGCCCACCTGGTGCGCCCGCGCACTCCGGCTTGCCCGGAATCTCCCCAAAACCTGAACTGCCTTACGGAGCCTGACAGATGCAGCGTCATCTCATCTCGGCCGCCGACCTCACCCGCGACGACGCCGTCCTGATCCTCGACACCGCCGAGGAGATGGCCAGGGTCGCCGACCGGCCGATCAAGAAACTGCCGACCCTGCGCGGCCGTACCGTCGTGAACCTCTTCTTCGAGGACTCCACGCGTACGCGTATCTCCTTCGAAGCCGCCGAGAAGCGCCTCTCCGCCGACGTCATCAACTTCACCGCCAAGGGGTCGAGCGTCTCCAAGGGCGAGTCCCTGAAGGACACCGCGCAGACCCTGGAGGCCATGGGCGTCGACGCGGTCGTCATCCGGCACGGGGCCTCCGGGGCGCCGTACCGGCTCGCCACCTCCGGGTGGATCGACGCGGCCGTCATCAACGCCGGTGACGGCACCCACCAGCACCCGACCCAGGCGCTGCTGGACGCGTTCACCATGCGGCGCCGGCTGGTCGGCCGGGACGCAGGGATCGGGCAGGACCTGGAGGGCAAGCGGATCACGCTCGTCGGCGACATCCTGCACAGCCGGGTGGCCCGCTCGAACGTCGACCTCCTGCACACGCTCGGCGCCGAGGTCACCCTCGTCGCCCCGCCGACCCTGGTGCCGGTCGGCGTCGAGGCCTGGCCCTGCGAGGTCTCCTACGACCTCGACAGCACGCTCTCCAAGTCCGACGCGGTGATGCTCCTGCGCGTCCAGCGCGAGCGCATGAACGCGGCGTTCTTCCCGACCGAGCGCGAGTACTCGCGGCGCTACGGCCTGGACGGCGAGCGGATGGCGAAGATGCCGGAGCACGCCATCGTGATGCACCCGGGGCCGATGGTCCGGGGCATGGAGATCACCGCCGAGGTCGCCGACTCGGACCGCTGCACCGTCGTCGAGCAGGTCGCAAACGGAGTGTCCATCCGGATGGCCGTGCTCTATCTGCTTCTGGGCGGTAACGAACCCGCCGTCAGCCACGCCCGTATCGAGGAGAAGTAAGTCACATGAGCAAGATCCTGATCCGTGGTGCGAAGGTGCTCGGCGGCGAGCCGCAGGACGTCCTGATCGACGGTTCGCAGATTGCGGCGGTGGGCGTGGGCCTGAGCGCCGAGGGTGCCGAAGTCGTCGAGGCCGACGGCAAGGTGCTGCTGCCGGGTCTCGTCGACCTGCACACCCATCTCCGCGAGCCCGGCCGCGAGGACTCCGAGACCGTCCTGACCGGTACCCGCGCCGCCGCCAGCGGCGGTTACACGGCCGTGTTCGCCATGGCCAACACCTTCCCCGTGGCCGACACCGCCGGTGTCGTCGAGCAGGTCTACCGGCTCGGCCAGGAGCACGGCTACTGCGATGTGCAGCCCATCGGTGCCGTCACCGTCGGCCTGGAGGGCAAGAAGCTCGCCGAGCTGGGCGCCATGCACGAGTCGGCCGCCGGGGTCACCGTCTTCTCGGACGACGGCAAGTGCGTCGACGACGCGGTGATCATGCGCCGGGCGCTGGAGTACGTGAAGGCCTTCGGGGGAGTCGTCGCCCAGCACGCCCAGGAGCCGCGGCTGACCGAGGGCGCCCAGATGAACGAGGGTGTCGTATCGGCCGAGCTGGGGCTCGGGGGCTGGCCCGCGGTGGCCGAAGAATCGATCATCGCCCGTGATGTCCTGCTCGCCGAGCACGTCGGCTCCCGCGTCCACATCTGCCACCTGTCGACCGCCGGGTCCGTCGAGATCGTCCGCTGGGCCAAGTCCCGGGGCATCGACGTGACCGCCGAGGTCACTCCGCACCACCTCCTCCTCACGGATGAGCTGGTGCGCTCCTACAACCCGGTGTTCAAGGTCAACCCGCCGTTGCGCACCGAGCGGGACGTCCTCGCCCTGCGCGAGGCGCTCGCCGACGGCACGATCGACATCGTCGCCACCGACCACGCCCCGCACCCGCACGAGGACAAGGACTGCGAGTGGGCCGCCGCCGCCATGGGGATGGTCGGCCTGGAGACCGCGTTGTCAGTGGTGCAGGAGACCATGGTGGACACCGGGCTCCTCACCTGGACCGGGGTCGCCGAGCGCATGTCCGCCAAGCCCGCCGAGATCGGCCGGGCCACCGGACACGGGCGTCCCGTCTCGGCTGGTGAGCCCGCCAACCTCACGCTCGTCGACACGGAATACCGTGGGTCGGTGGACCCCGCGGGCTTCGCTTCGCGCAGTCGCAACACCCCGTACGAGGGGCGTGAGCTGCCGGGCCGTGTGACGCACACCTGGCTCCGGGGCAAGGCCACGCTCGTCGACGGGAAGCTCACGTGACACCTCTGGAACTGACCCACCTCGCGGCCGGGGAGAAGTCCGCCCCGGTGACCGACTGGGCCGCCCGCATCGGCTGGCTCGTCGGCCTCGCCCTGTTCATCGCGCTCGTCTACTGGCTGATGCGCGAGGGCTGGAAGTGGCGCGGCACGCTCCAGGGAGACCTGCCCGAGCTGCCCACGTCGCCGGAAGAGCCCGGCGAGGTGAAACTGACGATGAGCGGCCGCTACCACGGCTCCACCACCGCCGGGCAGTGGCTCGACCGCATCGTGGCGCACGGCCTGGGCACCCGCAGCCGGGTCGAGCTGACCCTGACGGAGGCCGGCCTGGATGTCGTACGACCGGGAGCCACCGACTTCTTCATCCCGGCCGGGGCGCTGCGCGAGGCCCTGCTCGGCAAGGGCATCGCCGGGAAGGTCCTCAGCGAGGGCGGCCTCCTGGTCGTGACGTGGGCGCACGGCGACCGGCTGATCGACTCCGGGTTTCGCTCCGACACCGCGGCCGAGCACGCGGAGTGGGTCGACACCCTGAACAGCATGATCAACAAGAGTCTCGAGACGACCGACACGGAAGGCGCACGATGACCACCTCCACCAGGGGAGCCGCCAAGGTTCCCGCCGTACTCGTCCTGGAGGACGGCCGGATCTTCCGCGGCCGTGCCTACGGGTCCGTGGGGGTGACCTTCGGCGAGGCCGTGTTCTCCACCGGCATGACCGGCTACCAGGAGACCCTGACCGACCCGTCGTACCACCGCCAGGTCGTCGTGATGACCGCCCCGCACATCGGCAACACCGGTGTGAACGACGAGGACCCCGAGTCGGCCCGCATCTGGGTCGCCGGTTACGTGGTGCGCGACCCCGCACGCGTGCCGTCCAACTGGCGCTCCCGCCGCTCCCTCGACGAGGAGCTGCGCAACCAGGGTGTCGTCGGGATCTCCGGCATCGACACGCGCGCGTTGACCCGCCATCTGCGCGAGCGCGGCGCCATGCGCGTCGGCATCTTCTCCGGCCCCGCGCTGCCCGACGACGACACCATGCTCGCCGAGGTGCGCCAGGCCCCCGAGATGACGGGCGCCGACCTCTCCGCCGAGGTCGCCACCAAGGAGGCCTACGTCGTCCCCGCGATCGGCGAGAAGAAGTTCACCGTCGCCGCCGTCGACCTCGGCATCAAGGGCATGACCCCGCACCGCATGGCCGAGCGCGGCATCGAGGTGCACGTGCTCCCGGCCACCGCGACCGTCGAGGACATCTACGCCGTCCAGCCCGACGGCGTGTTCTTCTCCAACGGCCCGGGCGACCCCGCCACTGCCGACCACCCGGTCGCCGTCATGCAGGCCGTCCTGGAGCGCGGCACCCCGCTCTTCGGCATCTGCTTCGGCAACCAGATCCTGGGCCGCGCCCTCGGCTTCGGCACGTACAAGCTGAAGTACGGCCACCGGGGCATCAACCAGCCCGTCCAGGACCGTACGACGGGCAAGGTCGAGGTCACCGCGCACAACCACGGCTTCGCCGTCGACGCGCCCCTCGACAAGGTCTCCGACACGCCGTACGGCCGCGCCGAGGTCTCGCACGTCTGCCTGAACGACCAGGTGGTCGAGGGGCTGCGGCTGCTCGACCGGCCGGCGTTCAGCGTCCAGTACCACCCCGAGGCGGCGGCCGGCCCGCACGACGCCGCCTACCTGTTCGACCGCTTCACGTCTTTGATGGAGGGCCAGCGTGCCTAAGCGCACCGATATCCAGTCCGTCCTGGTCATCGGCTCCGGCCCGATCGTCATCGGCCAGGCCGCCGAGTTCGACTACTCCGGCACCCAGGCCTGCCGCATCCTGCGCGCCGAGGGCATCCGCGTCATCCTGGTCAACTCGAACCCGGCGACGATCATGACCGACCCGGAGATCGCCGACGCCACCTACGTCGAGCCGATCACCCCGGACTTCGTCGAGAAGATCATCGCCAAGGAGCGCCCGGACGCCCTGCTGCCCACCCTGGGCGGCCAGACGGCGCTCAACACCGCCATCTCGCTGCACGAGGCGGGCACCCTGGAGAAGTACGGCGTCGAGCTGATCGGCGCCAACGTAGAGGCCATCAACAAGGGCGAGGACCGCGACCTCTTCAAGGGCGTCGTCGAGGCCGTCCGCCAGAAGATCGGCTACGGCGAGTCCGCCCGCTCGGTGATCTGCCACTCCATGGACGACGTGATCGCCGGTGTCGACACCCTTGGCGGCTACCCGGTCGTCGTCCGGCCCTCGTTCACGATGGGCGGCGCCGGTTCCGGTTTCGCCCATGACGAGGAAGAGCTGCGCCGCATCGCCGGCCAGGGCCTCACGCTGTCTCCGACCACCGAGGTCCTCCTTGAGGAGTCCATCCTCGGCTGGAAGGAGTACGAGCTGGAGCTGATGCGCGACAAGAACGACAACGTCGTGGTCGTCTGCTCCATCGAGAACTTCGACCCCATGGGCGTGCACACCGGGGACTCGATCACCGTCGCCCCGGCGATGACGCTGACCGACCGCGAGTACCAGGTGCTGCGCGACGTGGGCATCGCGATCATCCGCGAGGTCGGCGTCGACACCGGCGGCTGCAACATCCAGTTCGCGATCGACCCGGTCGACGGCCGCGTCATCGTCATCGAGATGAACCCGCGCGTGTCGCGCTCCTCGGCGCTCGCCTCCAAGGCGACCGGTTTCCCGATCGCCAAGATCGCCGCCAAGCTGGCCGTCGGCTACACGCTCGACGAGATCCCGAACGACATCACGCGCGAGACCCCGGCCTCCTTCGAGCCGACCCTCGACTACGTCGTCGTGAAGGCCCCGCGTTTCGCCTTCGAGAAGTTCCCGTCGGCGGACTCGACCCTGACGACCACCATGAAGTCGGTCGGCGAGGCCATGGCCATCGGCCGCAACTTCACCGAGGCCTTCCAGAAGGCGCTGCGCTCCCTGGAGAAGAAGGGCAGCCAGTTCACGTTCGTGGGCGAGCCCGGCGACAAGGTCCAGCTCCTGGAGGAGGCCGTACGGCCCACCGACGGGCGGATCAACACCGTCATGCAGGCCATCCGCGCGGGCGCCACCCAGGAGGAGGTCTTCGAGTACACGAAGATCGACCCCTGGTTCGTCGACCAGCTCTTCCTCATCAAGGAGATCGCCGACGAGCTGGCCGCCGCCGACAAGCTGGACCCGGAGCTGCTCGCCGAGGCCAAGCGGCACGGCTTCTCCGACCAGCAGGTCGGCGAGATCCGCGGCCTGCGCGAGGACGTCGTCCGCGAGGTCCGGCACGCGCTCGGCATCCGCCCGGTCTACAAGACGGTCGACACCTGCGCCGCCGAGTTCGCCGCGAAGACGCCGTACTTCTACTCGTCCTACGACGAGGAGAACGAGGTCGCCCCGCGCGAGAAGCCCGCGGTCATCATCCTGGGGTCCGGCCCCAACCGCATCGGCCAGGGCATCGAGTTCGACTACTCCTGCGTCCACGCCTCCTTCGCGCTCAGCGACGCGGGCTACGAGACCGTGATGGTCAACTGCAACCCCGAGACCGTCTCCACGGACTACGACACGTCCGACCGCCTCTACTTCGAGCCGCTGACGCTTGAGGACGTCCTGGAGATCGTCCACGCCGAGCAGCAGGCGGGCCCCGTCGCGGGCGTCATCGTCCAGCTCGGCGGCCAGACCCCGCTGGGCCTCGCGCAGGCCCTCAAGGACAACGGCGTCCCGGTCGTCGGCACGCCCCCGGAGGCGATCCACGCCGCCGAGGACCGCGGCGCCTTCGGCCAGGTCCTCGCGGAGGCGGGCCTCCCGGCCCCCAAGCACGGCACGGCGACCACCTTCGTCGGCGCCAAGGCGATCGCCGACGAGATCGGCTACCCGGTCCTGGTGCGCCCCTCCTACGTCCTCGGCGGACGCGGCATGGAGATCGTCTACGACGAGACCCGCCTGGAGTCGTACATCGCCGAGTCCACCGAGATCAGCCCCTCGCGGCCGGTCCTGGTCGACCGCTTCCTTGACGACGCCATCGAGATCGACGTCGACGCGCTCTACGACGGCCACGAGCTGTACCTCGGCGGCGTCATGGAGCACATCGAGGAGGCCGGCATCCACTCCGGCGACTCGGCCTGTGCCCTGCCGCCGATCACCCTGGGCGGCTTCGACATCAAGCGCCTGCGCACCTCGACCGAGGCCATCGCCAAGGGCGTCGGCGTCCGCGGCCTGATCAACATCCAGTTCGCGATGGCCGGCGACATCCTCTACGTCCTGGAGGCCAACCCGCGCGCGTCCCGTACGGTCCCCTTCACCTCGAAGGCGACCGCGGTGCCGCTCGCGAAGGCCGCCGCCCGCATCTCGCTGGGCGCCACGGTCGCCGAACTCCGCGCCGAGGGGCTGCTCCCGGCCCACGGCGACGGCGGCGAACTCCCGATGGACGCGCCGATCTCCGTCAAGGAGGCCGTCATGCCGTGGTCGCGCTTCCGCGACATCCACGGCCGCGGCGTCGACACGGTGCTGGGCCCGGAGATGCGCTCCACCGGCGAGGTCATGGGCATCGACTCCGTCTTCGGCACGGCGTACGCCAAGTCCCAGGCGGGCGCCTACGGCCCGCTGCCCACCAAGGGCCGCGCGTTCATCTCGGTCGCCAACCGCGACAAGCGCTCGATGATCTTCCCGGCACGCGAACTGGTCGCCCACGGCTTCGAGTTGCTCGCCACCTCCGGCACCGCCGAGGTCCTCCGGCGCAACGGCCTGAACGCGACGGTCGTCCGCAAGCAGTCCGAGGGCGTCGGCCCGAACGGCGAGAAGACCATCGTCCAGCTCATCCACGACGGCGAGGTCGATCTCATCGTCAACACCCCGTACGGCACCGGCGGCCGCCTCGACGGCTACGAGATCCGTACGGCGGCCGTGGCCCGCTCCGTGCCCTGCCTCACGACGGTCCAGGCGCTCGCCGCCGCCGTCCAGGGCATCGACGCACTCAACCACGGTGACGTGGGCGTGCGTTCACTCCAGGAACACGCGCAGCACCTGACCGCGGCCCGCGACTAGCAGCCTTGAGGGGGACACCGGAAACGGTGTCCCCCTTCTCGTGAGGCTCACGAGGTTTCGAAGGACACCTGAGACATGTACAAGCTTTTCTTCCGTCTGGTCTTCAAACGGATGGACCCGGAGCAGGCCCACCACCTCGCCTTCCGCTGGATCCGGCTCGCGGTCCGCATCCCCGTCCTGCGCACGTTCGTCGCGGCGGCCCTCGCGCCCCGGTTCGAGGAGCTGCGGACGGAGGCCTTCGGGCTGCGCATGCACGGCCCGTTCGGACTCGCCGCCGGCTTCGACAAGAACGCGGTCGCGATCGACGGCATGTCGATGCTCGGCTTCGACCACGTCGAGATCGGCACGGTCACGGGGGAGCCGCAGCCCGGCAACCCCAAGAAGCGGCTGTTCCGCCTTGTGCCGGACCGGGCGCTGATCAACCGCATGGGCTTCAACAACGAGGGCTCCGCGGCCGTGGCGGCCCGCCTGGAGGCTCGTGAGGCGGTCTTCAGGACTGTCGTCGGCGTCAACATCGGCAAGACCAAGGTCGTCCCCGAGGAGGAGGCCGTCGGCGACTACGTGAAGTCGACCGAGCGGCTCGCCCGTCACGCCGACTACCTCGTCGTCAACGTGTCGTCGCCCAACACGCCCGGACTGCGCAACCTCCAGGCGACCGAGGCCCTGCGCCCGCTGCTCACCGCCGTCCGCGAAGCCGCCGACCGCGCGGTGACCGACCGCCGCGTGCCGCTCCTGGTGAAGATCGCGCCCGACCTCGCCGACGAGGACGTGGACGCGGTCGCCGACCTCGCCGTGGAGCTGGGCCTGGACGGCATCATCGCCACCAACACGACCATCGCGCGCGAGGGCCTCGGTCTGACATCCGAACCCGAACTCGTCAAGGAGACCGGCGGACTCTCCGGAGCACCCCTGAAGGCTCGCTCCCTGGAGGTACTGCGCCGCCTCTACGCGCGCGTGGGCGACCGCATCACCCTGGTGGGCGTCGGCGGCATCGAGGACGCCGAGGACGCCTGGCAGCGCATCCTCGCCGGCGCCACCCTCGTACAGGGCTACAGCGCCTTCATCTACGAAGGGCCCTTCTGGGGCCGCGCCATCCACAAGGGCCTCGCCGCACGCCTGCGCACGAGCCCGTACGCCACCCTCGCCGACGCGGTCGGCGCCGACGTAAGGAAGCCGGCATGAGCCCCCTGGAACCCTTCGGCGCACGTCTCCGCCGCGCCATGGACGAACGCGGCCCGCTCTGCGTCGGCATCGACCCGCACGCCTCGCTGCTCACCGAGTGGGGCCTGAACGACGACGTGGCAGGGCTTGAGCGGTTCAGCCGCACGGTCGTCGAGGCGCTCGCCGACCGGGTCGCCGTCCTCAAGCCGCAGAGCGCCTTCTTCGAGCGCTTCGGCTCGCGCGGGATCGCCGTCCTGGAGAAGTCCGTCGAGGAGGCGCGGGCGGCCGGCGCGCTGGTCGTGATGGACGCCAAGCGCGGCGACATCGGCTCGACCATGGCCGCGTACGCCGAGTCCTTCCTCCGGAAGGACTCCCCGCTCTTCTCCGACGCGCTGACCGTGTCGCCGTATCTCGGCTACGGCTCGCTCGCTCCGGCGATCGAACTGGCGCGGGAGAGCGGCGCCGGCCTCTTCGTGCTCGCGCTGACCTCCAACCCGGAGGGCGGCGAGGTGCAGCACGCGGTCCGCTCCGACGGCCGGAACATCGGAGCGACCATGCTGGCCCACCTGGCCGCCGAGAACGCGGGAGAGGAGCCGCTGGGCTCCTTCGGGGCCGTCGTCGGCGCCACGCTGGGCGACCTCTCGTCGTACGACCTCGCCGTCAACGGTCCGATCCTCGCGCCCGGCATCGGGGCGCAGGGGGCCACTCCGGCCGATCTTCCCGGGGTCTTCGGAGCGGTGCTGCGCAATGTCGTCCCGAACGTGAGCCGAGGTGTTCTACGTCACGGTCCCGACGTCGGAGCCCTCCGAGCGGCCTCGGAAGGCTTCGCGGAGGACATTCGCGTCGCCTTTGCGACCGTCTGAGGTGTTCGAACGGGTCGATCGAGTCCTCCGATGAGTGGCTCGACGGGCGACTCCGGAGCGACTTGAGTCTGAATACATCCTCAAATCAGGGGCGTTTTGCCGGAAATGTCCGGCCTGGCGCAGGCTGACCAGGACTTTTCCTCTGTTCTCGCTGACTCCGGCGTCCCTGGCCGCTAGTCTCCGAGCAGAGTCAACGGGCAAGCGTGTTGCTCGTAGCTCCCCAGGTGTGGGGCGACTAGGTTCCTCACCGGTCCGTATCCGACAGTTCGACATCCGAGGTGACGTAGGCGTGGCTCTTCCGCCCCTTACCCCTGAACAGCGCGCAGCCGCGCTCGAAAAGGCCGCCGCGGCTCGCCGGGAGCGGGCCGAGGTCAAGAATCGACTCAAGCACTCCGGCGCCTCCCTGCATGACGTGATCAAGCAGGGCCAGGAGAACGACGTCATCGGCAAGATGAAGGTCTCCGCCCTGCTTGAGTCCCTGCCCGGCGTGGGCAAGGTCCGCGCCAAGCAGATCATGGAGCGACTCGGTATCTCCGAGAGCCGCCGTGTCCGTGGCCTTGGTTCCAACCAGATCGCCTCCCTGGAGCGTGAGTTCGGCAGCACTGGTTCCTGAGTCCGGGTACTCCGGACCGGGAGTCCCGGGCACACCGGGATTGCTGGAATAATCGCTGCATGGCTGCAACATTCCGGGGGACGACCCCCGAGCCCCCGGACGTACGTCCGCGGCTGACCGTGCTCTCCGGCCCCTCTGGGGTCGGCAAGAGCACGGTCGTCGCCCATATGCGCAAGGAACACCCCGAGGTGTGGCTCTCGGTGTCGGCGACGACCCGCAGGCCGCGCCCCGGCGAGAAGCACGGCGTCCACTACTTCTTCGTCTCCGACGAGGAGATGGACAAGCTGATCGCCAACGGCGAGCTGCTGGAGTGGGCCGAGTTCGCGGGCAACCGCTACGGCACACCCCGTACCGCCGTGCTCGAACATCTGGAGTCCGGCGTACCGGTCCTCCTGGAGATCGACCTCCAGGGCGCCCGGCAGGTCCGCGAGTCCATGGCCGAGGCGCACTCGGTGTTCCTGGCTCCCCCCTCCTGGGAGGAGCTGGTGCGCAGGCTCACCGGACGGGGCACCGAGCCGCCCGAGGTGATCGAGCGCCGCCTGGACGCGGCCAAGATCGAGCTCGCGGCGGAGCCCGAGTTCGACGCGACCCTGGTCAACACCTCCGTCGAGGACGTAGCGCGCGAGCTGCTAGCCTTGATGGAAGTTGTGTGATCGTTTTTCCGATCTCATCCCATCTTTCGGAAGGCAGAGCGTGTCCTCTTCCATCACCGCTCCCGAGGGCATCATCAACCCTCCGATCGACGAGCTCCTCGAGGCCACCGACTCGAAGTACAGCCTCGTGATCTACGCCGCCAAGCGTGCCCGTCAGATCAACGCGTACTACTCGCAGCTCGGCGAGGGCCTCCTCGAGTACGTCGGTCCGCTCGTCGACACCCACGTCCACGAGAAGCCGCTCTCCATCGCCCTGCGCGAGATCAACGCGGGTCTGCTGACCTCCGAGGCCGTCGAGGGCCCCGCGACCTGAGCCGCAGCAGCTTTATCCACAGGCCCGGCAGCGACTGTCGGGCCTGTGGTGTGTCATGGAGTCGTACGGGTCGCACGAGCCGCGCGAACGTTTCCGAACTCGGGGAGAGACGGTGGACAAGCCCAAGGTCGTTCTGGGGGTCAGCGGTGGCATCGCCGCGTACAAGGCCTGTGAGCTGCTGCGCAGACTGACGGAGTCGGGCCATGACGTCCGTGTCGTCCCCACCGCGTCCGCCCTGCACTTCGTCGGCGCTGCCACCTGGTCCGCGCTCTCCGGGCACCCCGTCTCGACCGAGGTGTGGGACGACGTCCACGAGGTCCCGCACGTGCGCATCGGCCAGAGTGCCGACCTGGTGGTCGTGGCCCCGGCCACGGCGGACATGCTCGCGAAAGCGGCCCACGGCCTCGCCGACGACCTCCTCACCAACACCCTCCTCACCGCCCGCTGTCCGGTCGTCTTCGCGCCCGCCATGCACACGGAGATGTGGGAACACCCGGCCACCCAGGAGAACGTGGCGACACTGCGCCGCCGCGGCGCCGTCGTGATCGAGCCCGCCGTCGGACGGCTGACCGGCGTCGACACCGGCAAGGGCCGGCTGCCCGACCCCACCGAGATCTTCGAGGTCTGCCGCCGGGTGCTCGCGCGGGGCGTCACCGAGCCCGACCTCAAGGGCCGGCACGTCGTCGTCAGCGCCGGCGGCACCCGCGAGCCCCTGGACCCGGTCCGCTTCCTCGGCAACCGCTCCTCCGGCAAGCAGGGTTACGCCCTCGCGCGCACCGCCGCCGCCCGGGGCGCCCGGGTCACGCTGATCGCCGCGAACACGGGACTGCCGGACCTGGCGGGCGTGGACGTCGTCCCGGTCGGGACCGCCGTACAGCTGCGGGAGGCGGTGCTCAAGGCCGCCGCGGACGCGGACGCGGTCGTCATGGCCGCGGCGGTCGCGGACTTCCGTCCCGCCGAGTACGCGGCCGGGAAGATCAAGAAGAAGGACGACAAGGAACCCGACCCCATCGTCCTGGTGCGGAATCCGGACATCCTCGCGGAGATCTCCGCCGACCGGGCCCGCCCCGGACAGGTGGTCGTCGGGTTCGCCGCCGAGACGGACGACGTCCTCGCCAACGGCCGTACCAAACTGGCTCGAAAGGGGTGCGATCTGCTGGTGGTGAACGAGGTGGGCGAGCGCAAGACCTTCGGTTCCGAGGAGAACGAGGCGGTTGTGCTGGGCGTCGACGGAAGCGAGACCGCCGTTCCGTACGGTCCGAAGGAAGCCCTGGCAGAGATCGTGTGGGACCTGGTCGTACACCGTCTCTCCTGATTTGTTTCAGCAATCTGTCAGTCGTCTGTCGGTTCGCCGAAACCTGACATTGGTGCGTGGCGGCTCTGGCCAACGGCACCCGGCATTCGGCAAAATGCGCGTGCCGCAGGTCACAGCGTTTCCCGAGAGGCGAGACAGGTGGACCGTCTGTCGACCGCGACCGATAAACTGTTCTCGGACGATGTCGGGCGCAGCTCCCGTCCGTCCGCCAATGATCAGCCAGCAGCCGCTGCAACCTCAGGGAGCGTTGTGTCCCGTCGCCTTTTCACCTCGGAGTCCGTGACCGAAGGTCACCCCGACAAGATCGCTGACCAGATCAGCGACACCATTCTCGACGCGCTTCTGGCGGAGGACCCGACCTCCCGGGTCGCCGTCGAGACGCTGATCACGACCGGCCTGGTGCACGTGGCCGGCGAGGTCACCACCAAGACCTACGCGCCCATCGCGCAGCTCGTCCGCGACAAGATCCTCGAGATCGGCTACGACTCCTCCAAGAAGGGCTTCGACGGCGCCTCCTGCGGCGTGTCGGTGTCCATCGGCGCGCAGTCCCCGGACATCGCACAGGGTGTCGACACGGCGTACGAGAACCGTGTCGAGGGCGACGAGGACGAGCTCGACAAGCAGGGCGCGGGCGACCAGGGCCTGATGTTCGGCTACGCGACGGACGAGACGCCGACGCTCATGCCGCTCCCGATCTTCCTGGCGCACCGCCTGTCGAAGCGCCTCTCGGAGGTCCGCAAGAACGGGACGATCCCGTACCTGCGCCCCGACGGCAAGACCCAGGTCACCATCGAGTACGACGGCGACAAGGCCGTCCGTCTCGACACGGTCGTCGTCTCCTCGCAGCACGCGTCCGACATCGACCTGGAGTCGCTGCTCGCCCCCGACATCCGCGAGTTCGTGGTCGAGGCCGAGCTGAAGGCGCTCGTCGAAGAGGGCATCAAGCTCGACACCGACGGCTACCGCCTGCTCGTGAACCCGACCGGCCGCTTCGAGATCGGCGGCCCGATGGGCGACGCGGGTCTGACCGGCCGCAAGATCATCATCGACACGTACGGCGGCATGGCCCGTCACGGCGGTGGCGCGTTCTCGGGCAAGGACCCGTCCAAGGTGGACCGTTCGGCGGCGTACGCGATGCGCTGGGTCGCCAAGAACGTCGTCGCCGCGGGTCTCGCCTCGCGCTGCGAGGTACAGGTCGCGTACGCGATCGGCAAGGCCGAGCCGGTGGGTCTGTTCGTCGAGACGTTCGGCACGGAGAAGGTCGACACGGACCGGATCGAGAAGGCGATCGACGAGGTCTTCGACCTGCGTCCGGCCGCCATCATCCGCGACCTCGACCTGCTGCGCCCGATCTACGCCCAGACCGCCGCGTACGGCCACTTCGGCCGTGAGATCCCCGACTTCACGTGGGAGAACACCGACCGCGTGGACGCGCTGCGCAAGGCCGCGGGGCTGTAGGTTCCGCGTCGTTCGTTAGGTTCTGCGAGGCCCGGTTTCCCTTTGGGGGAGCCGGGCCTCGGTGGTGTGTCAGGGAGTCAGGGCGAGGGCTCGTCGTCCGGGGGTGGAGTGGATCCGTCCGGTCCGTCGTCCGCCTGGTCCGGCGGCTCGTAGTCGAAGCGGCGCTTGATCTCGTCGACGGCCTCGGTCTTGCCGTGGGCCGAGGCGAGGGTGATCAGGCGTTTCGCGAACAGGTCGATGGCGGGGCCTGTTCGGGTGGGTCAGCGGCGGAGGCCGCGGGCCGCGATGAGGAGTGCTGCTGCCGTGATGGCTGCGATGACCGCCGTCGAGTGGGCGTAGGCCTGGGTGTTGCCGGTGACGGCTGACTGGAAGCCGTGGAGGGCCCAGTAGCCCGGGGTCGCGGGGGCCACCGTGGTGACCCAGTGGGGGAGGACCGTCAGGGGGACCAGGCAGCCGCTGAGGCAGGTGATCGTGAGGGCGCCGATGTCGGAGGCGGCGGCCAACTGGCCCTGGGTGCGGGCGTGTACGCCGAGTGCCAGGCCGCAGGACGTGACGCAGGCCGCCCAGAGGAGGGCCAGCAGGGGGAGGCGCCAGGTGCCGGCCGTGAGGGGGAAGCCGAAGGCCGCGGTCGCGAAGAGGAAGAGGATGGCCTGCTGGAGCAGGAAGAGTGTGATCAAGGGGGCCGCTTTTCCGGCCAGGATCGCGGAAGGGGACGCCGGGCCGGAGCGCAGGCGGTCCCAGGTGTGCCAAGTGCGTTCGGAGAGCAGGAGTTGGCCGGCCACGTCCAGGGCCAGCAGGGTGAACATCACCGCGATGCCCGGAGCGGCCTGCACGACGCCCGGTGTGCCGGGGGCGGCCAGGCGGTCGTACACCGGGTGGAGCACGCTCAGCAGGACCAGGGACATGACGGTGTAGGCGAGCGGGGTTCCCGGGTCCCTGATGAGGAGGACGAGGGTGTGGCGGGTCATAACACCGGTGTGGCGGGCCGTGGTTGACGTGAGTTCAGGCCGCATCGTGGGTCTCCGTGGGGAGTTGGCCGGTGGCCAGGCCGCGGTAGAGGTCGTCCAGTGAGGGTTCGCGGATCGTGGCCGAGCGGACCCGGGTGGTGTCGGGGCCCAAGTCCCGGAGGATTCGGGCCAGTTCCTGTGCCGGGTCCGTGGTGCTGAAGCGCAGTTCGCCGGGGGCGGTCGAGGGCTGTGCCAGGTGCCCGGGTACGGGGCCGTTGAACGTCACCGTGACCTCGCCGGGCAGGCCGTCCAGGAGGTCGGCGCGGTTGCCGCGGGCGATCACCCGGCCGGACGCGGCGACCGCGAGCGTGGCGTCCAGGTGCTCCAACTCCGGTAGGTAGTGCGTGGTGTAGCAGATCGCGGCGCCTTCGTCGGCGCGGGTCCTGACGAGTCGTAGCAGCGCTTCGCGGGTGGTGGGGTCGGCGCCGACGGTGGGTTCGTCGAGCAGTAGGACGCGGGGGCGGGGGAGGAGGACGGTGGCTGCCTGGGCGCGGCGCTGCTGGCCGCCGGAGAGTGTCGCGACGGGGCGGTCGAGTACGTCGGTGAGGAGCAACTCCTCGGCTACGGCGGCCAGTTCGGTGCGGAGTTCGGTGCGGCGCAGGCCCGCGAGGCCGCCGTAGAGGCGGAGGTTCTCGCGGAGGGTGGCAGTTGGGTAGAGGGCCAGTTCCTGGGGGGCCAGGCCGATCAGGCGGCGGGTGGAGCGTGGGGCGGTGGCGAGGTTCAGTCCGGCCGCGTGGACCGTGCCCGCGTCCGGGCGCTCCAGGCCGGCGACTATGCGGGCGAAGGTGGTTTTGCCGGCGCCGTTGTGGCCGATCAGGCCGCAGATCTCGCCGGGTTCTATGTGCAGGTCGAAGCCGTCGAGGGCCTGGACGGGGCCCCATCGTTTGCGCAGGCCGTTGACGGTCAGCATGGTCGCTCCCTCGATATATACAACGTATACGTATACTGTGTATACGTAGCTTCGAGTGAGGATGTCAAGTGACGCCACGGCGGATCAGTCGTGATCAAGTGCTGGACGTGACCTGGGAGTTGGCGACCCGGAAGGGGCTGTCGGCCGTCACGATGCGGGCCGTCGCGCAGGAGCTGGATGTCAACCCGATGACGCTCTACCGGCACGTCGGCGACAAGCAGGGACTCCTCGACGGGCTCGTGGAGCGGCTGTTGCTGGAGATCGAGGTGCCCGGGCCCGGAGTCGATTGGCGCGAGCAGCTGCGTCTGCTCGCCCGCAGCATGCGGGCCACGGCCCGCCGGCACCCCGATCTGTTCCTGCTGCTCTTTCAGCGGCCGGCGGTCACACCCGAGGCCGTCGGGCCTCGGAACGCGGTCTACGGTGCCCTGCGCGCCGCCGGTCTTCAGGAGGAGGGGATTCCGCGGGCCGAGCGGCTGCTGTCGACGTTCATGCTCGGGTTCGCCGCTTCGGAGGCCGGGGGGCGGTTCCGGGACGGTGATCCGGACGCGGACATGGCCTTCGCGGAAGACCTCATCGGCAGGCTCCTGGCCGAGGGCTAGAAGGCCGAGTGCCTACGGCGGCGGTCGGCCGTTGTCAGTGGCGTTTGGTAAGAATGCAAGCGTGAGCAGCGAGGACGGGGAACGGGACGGTGGGGCGGAGGGCGCGCCGCCTGAGCAGCTTGCGCTGATTCGGGAGAGTGTGCGGCAGGCGAAGGGGCCGAAGGCCAAGCCGCGGACGTGGCGGGGGGCCGCGCTGGCCGGGGAGCTGCCGGTCGCGCGGGTGTTGGTCGACAAAGGCGTGCTGCATCTTGATCGGTACTTCGACTATGCGGTGCCTGAGGAGCTCGACGCCGATGCGCAGCCCGGGGTGCGGGTGCGGGTCAGGTTCGGGGCCGGGCGGCATCGGGTGCGGGACGGGCGGCGTGAAGGTGGGGGGCTGATCGACGGGTTTCTCGTCGAGCGGCTGGCCGCGTCCGACTACTCCGGGCCGCTTGCCGCGCTGGCTCAGGTCGTGTCGCCCGAGCCCGTGCTGAGTGCGGAGCTTCTGGGGCTTGCTCGGGCCGTTGCCGATCGGTATGCCGGGAGTCTTGCCGATGTGCTGCAGCTGGCTGTGCCGCCGCGCAGTGCTCGGGCCGAGCAGAAGCCTTCGCCTGCGCCGTTGCCGTCGCCCGAGGTGCCCGCGGTGGGGTCCTGGGGGCGGTACGAGCGGGGGGCCGGGTTCCTGGAGGCGCTCGCTTCGGGGGGTGCGCCTCGGGCTGTGTGGAACGCGCTGCCTGGGCCCGAGTGGAGTGAGGAGACCGCTCGGGCCGTCGCCGCGACGCTGGCCTCGGGGCGGGGGGCGCTTGTCGTCGTGCCGGACGGGCGGGCCGCCGGGCGGGTCGATGCCGCGTTGACCGCGCTGCTGGGGGAGGGGCGGCATGCGGTGCTCACGGCGGATGCCGGGCCCGAGAAGCGGTATCGGCAGTGGCTGGCCGTGCGGCGGGGGGCTGTGCGTGCGGTCGTCGGGACGCGGGCCGCGATGTTCGCCCCCGTTCAGGATCTGGGGCTTGTCGCGATCTGGGACGACGGGGACGGGAGTCACAGCGAGCCGCATGCGCCGCAGCCGCACGCGCGGGATGTGCTGTTGCTGCGGGCTGCGTTGGACAAGTGCGGTTTCTTGTTGGGGAGTTGGAGTTGCACCGTGGAGGCGGCGCAGCTTGTGGAGAGCGGGTGGGCCCGGCCGTTGGTCGCGTCGCGGGATCAGGTGCGGGTGGCCGCGCCGCTCGTACGGACCGTGGGGGACGGGGACTTGGCGCGGGACGAGGCGGCTCGGGCCGCGCGGTTGCCTACGTTGGCCTGGCAGGCGGTGCGGGAGGGGCTGAAGCACGGGCCCGTGCTGGTGCAGGTGCCTCGGCGGGGGTATGTGCCGCGGATGGCTTGTGCGCAGTGTCGGGCCGCCGCGCGGTGTCGGCATTGTGCCGGGCCGTTGGAGGGGCAGGACGCGGGTGTGTTGCGCTGTGGGTGGTGCGGGGTCGAGGAGAACTCCTGGCACTGTCCTGAGTGCGGGGGGTTCCGGTTGCGGGCACAGATCGTGGGGGCTCGGCGGACCGCGGAGGAGTTGGGGCGGGCGTTTCCTGCGGTGCCGGTGCGGACGTCTGGGCGGGAGCAGGTGTTGGACACCGTGCCGGGGTCGCCCGCGTTGGTCGTGAGTACGCCGGGGGCCGAGCCGGTTGCCGAGGGGGGGTATGCGGCGGCCTTGTTGCTGGATGGGTGGGCGATGCTGGGGCGGCCTGATCTGCGGGCCGGGGAGGATGCGTTGCGGCGGTGGATCGCGGCGAGTTCGCTGGTGCGGGCGCAGGGGGTTGGGGGGACCGTGGTTGTCGTTGCGGAACCTACTTTGCGGCCTGTGCAGGCGTTGGTTCGGTGGGATCCCGTTGGGCATGCGGTGCGGGAGCTTGCGGAGCGGGGGGAGTTGGGGTTTCCGCCGGTTTCTCGGATGGCTGCGGTGGCGGGGAGTGCGGGGGGTGTCGCGGAATTTCTTGGTGCCGTTGCACTGCCTTCGGATGCTGAGGTGTTGGGGCCCGTTCCGATGGGGGTGCCGGTTGCTTCGGCGGGGCGTGCTCGGCGGGTGGGGGATCCGCCTGTCGGGGAGGAGTGGGTGCGGGCGTTGATTCGGGTGCGGCCGGGGAGTGGGGGGGCGTTGGCTGCGGCGTTGAAGGCTGCGCAGGCTGCTCGGATGGCTCGGGGTGGGGGGGATGTGGTGCGGGTGCGGGTTGATCCGCCGGATATTGGGTGAGGGCCTCGGCCTTCGGCCTCGGGGGTGTCTCCCACCCGCGCGCCGCCCGTTCACCGCTCGTTGAGAGGTGGACGTTTGCCGTCGGGGTTCTCGCCGTTGGCGGCTGGCCGTTCGGCGTTCGTTGAGGGGGGCTTTGGCCGCTGGAGTTCTTGCCGTTGGCGGCTGGCCGTTCAGCGTTTGTTGAGAGGTGGAGCCTTGCTGTTGGGGTTCTTGTCGTCGGTGGCTGGCCGTTCGGCGTTCGCCGTTCGTTGAGGGGCGGGTCTTTGGCGTTGGGGGTTTCCGCCGTTGGTGGCTGGCCGTTCGGCGATTGTTGGGGGTGGACCCTGCCGTTAGTGGTCGGTCGTTCGGCGTTCGCTGAGGGGGCCTTTGACGTGGGGGCTCTCGGCGTTGGCGGGCAGTCGTGCGGGGTGTGGGCTGCGGGAGAACTGGTTTCTGCATGCCGCTGCCTCCCGGGTTTGGGCCGGGAGGCAGGTGGGGTTCGAGTGGGGTCAGCCGTTGCGGGGGCCCGGGAAGGCTGTGGGCCTGGCCTCGTCTCGGAGGGTGGGGCTGCCTGCTGTGGGCTGGGTCGGCATGGAGCGGGCCGCGGGGACCGTGGGGAGGGTCGGCATCGTGGGCATGGCGGGCATCGTGGGGAGGCCCGTGTTCACGCCTACCGGGCGGGTCGTCGCAGCCTCCGTCGTGCGTTCGGCGTCGGCCGCGGCCTGGGTCGCGGCGCGGCGGGCGCCGTAGCGGCGGTGGACCGCCTGCTTGGTGACACCCAGGGCGGAGCCCACCGCGTCCCACGAGAAGCCGAGTGAGCGGTCGAAGTCCACGGCGGCCGTGACCAGGGTCTCGACACTGTCCCGCAGCTCCTGCGCGAGACGGACCGTCGGGGCGGGAGCGCGTCCGTAGACGACGAAGCCCGTGGACGGGCCGGAGCGGCGCGGGCGGTAGACGTTGCCCAGCTGGGCGGTGAGCGTGCGCAGTGCGTCCACCTGCCGGCGGACCCGCTCGATGTCCCGCACCAGCAAGTGCAGGCTGGCCCGAGCCTGGGCGTCGTGGGTTGCGTGGTCGGCCATGAACAAGCCTCTCGAACCGGCGTTGAAAAGGATCGGGCCACGCGAATGCGGCCCAAGGAGGTCAACTCTTTCTTGACCAACGCCTGTGCGCTCTGCTGGTCACGCGAAGGGGGCGTAGGGGCATATGCGTACGCCCCCGCTGAATCGGTGTGCGCTGCGGGCGCCGGGGAGTTGACGGGTGTGAGCCGCCGGGCGGTCGTGCCGGGGTGCGCCATAGACTGGTGCGCTGCCCGCCCACCCTCCGCCCGAGAGGCCCGAACCCTCCTATGAAGCTCGTCTTCGCCGGTACCCCCGAGGTCGCCGTTCCCGCCCTGGACGCCCTGATCGCCTCCGGGCGGCACGAGGTGGCCGCCGTCGTCACGCGGCCCGACGCGCCGGCCGGGCGTGGGCGCAGGCTGGTGGCGAGTCCCGTCGCCGAGCGGGCCGAGGAGGCGGGCATCGAGGTGCTGAAGCCCGTGAAGCCGCGCGACCCGGAGTTCCTGGAGCGGCTGCGGGAGATCGCGCCCGACTGCTGTCCCGTCGTCGCCTACGGCGCCCTGCTGCCCCGGGTCGCCCTCGACATCCCCGCCCACGGCTGGGTCAACCTGCACTTCTCGCTGCTCCCCGCCTGGCGCGGTGCCGCCCCTGTGCAGCACTCCATCATGTCCGGCGACGAGATCACCGGCGCGTCCACCTTCCTGATCGAGGAGGGACTCGACTCCGGGCCCGTCTACGGCACCGTCACCGAGGAGATCCGCCCCACCGACACCAGCGGTGACCTGCTCACCCGGCTCGCGTTCGCCGGCTCGGGGCTGCTCGCGGCGACCATGGACGGTATCGAGGACGGCACGCTGAAGGCCGTACCGCAGCCGAACGAGGGCATCACCCTCGCGCCGAAGATCAACGTCGAGGACGCGCAGGTGGATTGGGCGGCTCCCGCGCTGCGGGTGGACCGGGTGGTGCGCGGGTGCACCCCCGCCCCGGGTGCCTGGACGGTGTTCCGCGGTGAGCGACTCAAGCTCATCCAGGCGGTGCCCGTGCCGGAGCGGACCGACCTCGCGCCCGGTGCGCTGGCCGTCGGCAAGAACAATGTGTACGTGGGCACCGGTTCGTACGCCGTCGAGCTGCTGTGGGTGCAGGCGCAGGGCAAGAAGCCGATGCGGGCGGCGGACTGGGCGCGGGGGGCGCGGATCGGGGTGGGGGAGAGCGTCGGGGGGCTCGGGGCTGCCTAGGCTCCGGGCGCGCCGGGCGCCCTGGGGACTCCGGGACCCCTGGGTACTCCGGGACCTCGGGCACCGAAGGGCCTTCGGCACCCCGGCACCCCGTGCAACTCGGCACTCCGGTACGCGCCGCATCCTGGGGATGTCCAGAACCCCGGCACTCCCGGGCCCCACGCCCCCCCGCGCACCCCGGGCCCTCGGGCACCTCAGGCACTCCGGGACCTCCAGCCCCCCAGCACCCCCGGCACCTCAGGCACTCCGGGACCTCCAGCCCCCCAGCGCCCCCCGGCACCCAGGCACCCCGGAACCTCCAGACCCCGCCACCCCCGGCACCTCCATGCGCGAGACGTCCCGCGCACAGGCACCCCGGTGCGACGTACGCTGGGTGCACATCTCAGCCAGAAATCCGGAGCACCTTTTTCGTGAGCGAGCAGTCCCCGCGACCCCGTAAGCCCGGCAAGCCCTACCGTCGGCCGCAGAAGGACCCCGTCCGTTTCCTCGCCTTCGAGGCGTTGCGGGCCGTGGACGAGCGGGACGCGTACGCCAACCTCGTTCTGCCGCCGCTGCTGCGGAAGGCGCGCGAGAAGGGCGACTTCGACGCCCGGGACGCCGCGCTCGCGACCGAGTTGGTGTACGGGACGCTGCGCAAGCAGGGGACCTACGACGCGATCATCGCCTCGTGCGTCGACCGGCCGCTGCGTGAGGTCGACCCGCCGGTGCTGGACGTGCTGAGCCTTGGGGTGCACCAGTTGCTCGGGACGCGGATCCCGACGCACGCCGCCGTGTCCGCCTCCGTCGAACTCGCCCGGGTCGTCCTCGGCGACGGGCGGGCCAAGTTCGTCAACGCCGTGCTGCGGAAGGTCGCGCAGGACGACCTCGACACCTGGATCGAACGGGTCGCGCCGCCCTACGACGACGACCCCGAGGACAACCTCGCCATCGTGCACTCGCACCCGCGCTGGGTCGTCTCCGCGCTGTGGGACTCGCTCGGCGGTGGGCGTGCCGGTATCGAGGACCTGCTGGAGGCCGACAACGAACGGCCCGAGGTGACCCTGGTCGCCCGGCCCGGCCGGTCCACCACCGAGGAACTGCTCCGCGAGGAGGCCGCGGTGCCGGGGCGCTGGTCGCCGTACGCCGTGCGGCTCAGCGAGGGCGGGGAGCCCGGGGCCGTGGAAGCGGTGAAGGAAGGGCGTGCGGGCGTGCAGGACGAGGGCAGTCAGCTGGTCGCTCTCGCGCTGGCCAACGCGCCCCTCGACGGGCCGGACGAGAAGTGGCTCGACGGGTGTGCCGGTCCCGGTGGCAAGGCCGCGCTGCTCGCCGCCGTGGCCGCCGAGCGCGGGGCGATGCTCCTCGCCTCCGAGAAGGCGCCGCACCGGGCAGGGCTGGTGGCGAAGTCCCTTGCCGGGAACCCGGGTCCGTACCAGGTCATCGCCGCCGACGGGACCCGGCCGCCGTGGCGTCCCGGGAGCTTCGACCGCGTCCTGATGGATGTGCCGTGTACCGGGCTCGGTGCCCTGCGCCGTCGCCCCGAGGCCCGTTGGCGGCGCCGCCCGGAGGACCTCGAAGGCTTCGCGCCCCTGCAACGCGACCTGTTGGGCACCGCGCTTGAATCCGTGCGCGTCGGCGGTGTCGTCGGTTACGCGACCTGCTCTCCGCACCTCGCCGAGACCCGGGCCGTCGTCGACGACATCCTCAAGCAGTACCCGCACACCGAACTGATCGACGCCCGCCCGCTCCTGCCCGACGTCCCGGCACTCGGCGCGGGCCCCGACGTACAGCTGTGGCCCCACCTGCACGGAACCGACGCGATGTATCTGGCGCTGATCCGCCGGACCGGGTGACCTGACGGCCGCACGGGGCTCGGTGCGCTGTTCGGCATGCCAACTACCGCCACCCACCCCGCCGCCGTTGTCCCAGCGCGCCCGAACAGGCATCGCGGTCGGTCTCCAGCCGGGCACCGCTCCCCGGCCCGCTCGCACCCCCGCCGTCACCCCACGCGCTGAAGCGCCTCCCGCGTCAGGTCGGCAAGGGTCGGATACCCGTCGACCGCCATGATCAGGTCGGCCTCCGCGAGGAGGGAGCGGAGGACGTGGACGATGCCGTCCGTGCCGCCGAGGGCGAGGCCGTAGGCGTAGGGGCGGCCGATGCCTACGGCGGTGGCGCCCAGGGCGATGGCCTTGACGATGTCGGCGCCGCTGCGGATGCCGGAGTCGAACAGGACCGGGAGGCCGTCCGCCGCCTCGACCACGGCGGGGAGCGCGTCCAGGGCGGGGAGGCCGCCGTTGGCCTGGCGGCCGCCGTGGTTGGAGCAGTAGACGCCGTCCACGCCTCCGTCCTTCGCGCGGCGTACGTCCTCGGGGTGGCAGATGCCCTTGACGATCAGGGGGAGGTCGGTGAGGGACCGTAGCCAGGGGAGGTCGTCCCAGGTGAGGGGGTTGCCGAAGAGCTGGGTCCAGAGGAGGACCGCGGACTGGGGGTCCTCCTCCGGGGTGCGGGGGAGGCGGGCGCGGAAGACCGGGTCGCTGGTGTAGTTGGCGAGGCAATGGCCGCGCAGCTGGGGGAAGTTGGCGGTGGACAGGTCGCGGGGGCGCCAGCCGGTGACCCAGGTGTCCAGGGTGACCACGATGCCCTTGTAGCCCGCCTGTTCCGCGCGCTGGACGAGGCTCGCGGCGAGGTCCTTGTCGGTGGGGGTGTAGAGCTGGAACAGGCCCGGTGTGTCGCCGAACTCGCCGGCCACCTCCTCCAGCGGGTCGACCGTCAGCGTGGAGGCGACCATCGGAACTCCCGTGCGTGCGGCGGCCCTCGCGGTCGCCAGGTCGCCGTGGCCGTCCTGGGCGCACAGGCCGATGACGCCGATCGGGGTCATGAAGACGGGGGAGGGCAGCCGCATCCCGAACAGGTCGACGGACAGGTCGCGTTCGGCCGCGCCGACGAACATGCGGGGGACCAGGCCCCAGTGGTCGAAGGCGGTGACGTTGGCCCGCTGGGTGCGTTCGTCTCCGGCGCCGCCCGCGACGTACGACCACACGGAGGGCGGCAGCGCGGAGCTCGCTCGGTCCTCCAGTTCCGCGAAGGCCATGGGGTAGGACGGCACGATGCCGCCGAGCCCGTTCAGGTAGATCTCGTTCTGGTAGGAGCCGAACGGCTGTCCCGTGCCCATGCCATCTCCCTCTGCGCTGAGGTGCCGGATTCTCGCACCCCGGGTCAGGCGGAGGGTGTCGCGGGGGCCGGCCGACAAGGGGCGCGGGGAACGGCGCGACCAGCCACGGCGAACCGGCACCCGAAATCCCACGGCATCCACAACGGACCGATGCGGCTAACCCCCGGAGGGCATGGCAGGCTTGGGGCATGCCCGTGCAGATCAACCCCAGCATCCTGTCCGCCGACTTCGCCCGCCTGGCCGAAGAGGCGAAGGCGGTAGAAGGAGCCGACTGGCTCCACGTGGACGTCATGGACAACCACTTCGTCCCGAACCTCACCCTCGGCGTACCGGTCGTAGAGTCGCTGGCCCGGGCGACGGACACCCCGCTGGACTGCCATCTGATGATCGAGGACGCCGATCGCTGGGCGCCGCAGTACGTCGAGGCGGGTGCCTCCTCCGTCACCTTCCACGTCGAGGCGGCCGGTGCGCCGGTGCGGCTGGCCCGTGAGATTCGGGCCAAGGGAGCGCGCGCGTCCATGGCGCTGAAGCCCGCGACGCCGATCGAGCCGTACGAGGATCTGCTCCCCGAACTCGACATGTTGCTGATCATGACCGTGGAGCCGGGCTTCGGTGGCCAGTCGTTCCTCGACATCATGCTGCCGAAGATCCGGCGCACCCGTGAGCTGATCAAGAAGCACGGACTGGAGCTGTGGCTGCAGGTCGACGGGGGAGTTTCGGCCGCGACGATCGAGCGCTGCGCGGACGCGGGCGCGGACGTGTTCGTCGCCGGTTCGGCGGTCTACGGGGCATCCGACCCGGCCGCGGCGGTACGTGCACTGCGCACGCAGGCGGAGGGGGCCACCGGCAAGGCATCCTGGGCGTGCGACCACTGAGCGGCAGGTATGTGAACGGCGGCCATCAAGGCTGATCAAGTGCGCCGGATCTGCAAGGATGAACGGCGAATCCAGAGTGTGAACAGCAGTGAGGAGATCGCCGTGTCGGGTATGTCGGCGGGCCGGTCAGCCATGCGGATGGGACCCGCAGAGCTGGTGCAGGCGGCGGCCATGGCCCGCCGCTTCTACCTCGAGGGCAAGTCCAAGATCCAGATCGCGGAGGAGTTCGGCGTCAGCCGCTTCAAGGTGGCCCGGGTCCTGGAGACCGCTCTCGAACGGGATCTCGTACGGATCGAGATCCGAGTACCGGCCGAACTGGACGCGGAGCGCTCGGACGCGCTGCGTGCCCGGTACGGCCTGAGGCACGCCGTCGTGGTCGAGTCCCCGGCCGAGGTCAGCGAGGAGTCGCCCGATCCCGAGAACCTCGGGGAGGTCGCGGCCGACCTGCTCGGCGAGCTGGTCAACGAAGGCGATGTGCTCGGCCTGGCCTGGGGCCGGTCCACCATCCACATGGCGGCCGCCCTCGACCGGCTGCCGCCCTGCACGGTGGTCCAGCTGACGGGCGTGTACGACGCCGGGACCGCCGAGCGCGGCTCGGTCGAGGCCGTACGGCGGGCCGCGCAGGTGTCGGGCGGCGACGCCCACCCCATCTACGCGCCGATGCTGCTGCCGGACGCGGCCACCGCAGAAGCGTTGCGCCACCAGACGGGGATCGCCCGGGCCTTCGAGTACTTCGACAAGGTCACGGTCGCCTGCGTCTCCATCGGCTCCTGGGAGCCGGGCATCTCGACGGTCTACGACATGCTCAGCGACGAGGAGCGGGCGCACTACTCGTCCTTCGGTGTCGCCGCCGAGACGTCCGCGCACCTCTTCGACGCCGAGGGCCGCCGGGTCGGCCGGGACTTGGGCGAGCGGTGCATCACCGTCAAGGCGGACCAGTTGCGCCGTATCCCCGAGGTCGTCGCGATCGCGGGCGGGCAGCGGAAGGCGGCGGCGATCGACGCGGTGCTGCGGTCCGGTCTGGTCACCAGCCTGGTGACGGACACCGCGGCGGCCGACTACCTGATGACGGCCGGCTCACCGCCGAAGTCGGCGCTCAGCCGGACGGACCCCGACGGGATCTGACGGACCCTGACAACAGGCCTTGAGGGGTCGGCCGTGGCAGCATCGGGCGCATGCTGCTGCGGTTCGTCCCCCGAGTGCTTCTCGCCTGCCGGGTTCTTCTCGTCTGTCTGGCCGGACTGCTGCCGGTCGGCTGTTCCTCTACGGCCACCAGCGGTACCGACGCCAGTAGCGTCAAGCTCTCCCAACTCCCCGCCGAGGCACGGCAGACCGTCGCCCTCATCGACAAGGGCGGACCCTTCCCGTACGCCAAGGACGGGGTCGTCTTCGGGAACTACGAGAAGCTGCTGCCCCAGCAAAAGCGCGGCTACTACCACGAATACACCGTCAGGACGCCGGGCTCGCGCGATCGCGGGGCCCGGCGCATTGTCACCGGGCAGGACGGCGAGATCTACTACACCGATGATCACTACAAGTCGTTCAGGACGGTACTGAGATGACGGAGCTCGCGGTCACGCTCGACCTCGACGGGGTCACGGACAAGGCCGGCCTGATGGACCGCTGTGCCCGTGCGCTGTCCCTGCCCGACTGGTTCGGCCGGAACTGGGACGCCCTCGCCGACAGCCTCGGCGACCACACCGTGTGGCCCGAGGGCGCGGTGGAGCGGGGGCTGCTGGTCGTCGTACGGAACTGGCAGCCGTACGCCAAGGCGCGGCCCGACGAGTGGGAGACTGCCGTCGGTGTCTTCGGGGACGCGGTCGACGCGACGTCGGAGCTTTCCGTCGTGCTCGCGCTGGGCGGAGCCGGGCGCTAGCCCGATTGTCCGAGGCGGCTGGCAGAGTGTTCGGTATGGAGCAACAGGAGCAGCGCACGTCGGTTCGGCTCGTGGTCGTGGACCCGGACCTCGAAGCGCAGTGCGACCGGGTGGAAGAGCACTTGCTGGCGCCCCTGGCCGAGATCGTCGGGGGAGCGGGTGGGCACCCGCTGTTCGCGGACGGGCTCGCCGTCTTCCGGCGGGTGCGGGAGGCACTGGCCGACGCGGTGGCGCGGGGGCCCAAGGTGTGGTCGCCGAACGGCCGTTGGGAGCACGAGGGTCTGCGCATCGTCGAACTGCCCACGGAGGACACGGACTTGCTGTACGCGCTGCTGCGCGAGTTGTCCGGACTCCTCGTGGCCCCGCCCGATCTGCCCGACCCCTCCGGCGTCGTGGCCACCGTTCGCGGCACCGTCCTCACGCCCGAGAAGACCGCCGTCGGCCTGGTCGGCGCGCTGGCGCGGGTGCTGTCCCTGGTGGACCTCACGCCCGACGCCGACACGGCCACCCTCTTCGCGGCGATCGAGGCGGCCGGCGGCGAGGACGTGAGACTCGGCTACGGGCAGGACGAGGCGTGGCAGCGCCTCGCCCACCGGCTCACGATGCTGCTGACCGAGTCGGCTCCCTTGCATCGCTTCCTGTACTGAACTGCCTTTGAATCAGCGCGAGTTGCGCCTGCGGCGGGCGACGAGCAGGGCCGCCGAGCCCAGCACCACGGCCCCGCCCGCCGCGCTGGCGATGAGGGCCATGGGGCCCGTGCCCGTGTGCGGCAGCGTGCCGCCGGGCGCGGCCGTCGCGGTCGGTGTGGCCGACGTACCGCCTGACGCTCCCGGGGTGGGGGACGTGCCGGACGTCGGCGAGGACGCGGATGCGCTCGACGTCGGGGACGCGGCCGCCTTGTCGAAGGCGAACGTCACGCTGTCGTTGGCGGTGTTCCGGTCGTGGAGGGCGATGCCCGCCGGGCCGGGGCGTACGGTCGCCGTGCCCTTGGCTCCGGTGTAGTCCTTGGCCGGCTTCACCCACAGCACGAACAGCTGGCTCTTCCCGGCGGCGACACCGCGCGGCACGGGGCAGACGTAGTGCCGGTGGCCCGCCGCGAAGGGGGCCGTCTTCGTGTCGCTGACCCAGAGGAAGCACTCGCCGTAGGGGCCGTCCTCCCCCTCCTCGAAGGCGTTGCCGGTCGCGACCGTGCCCTTGGGCAGGACCACGTCGAGCAGGGCGACGGCCTTGTTGCCGACGCCGTACGCGGAGGCCGGGCCGTGGTTCACGGCGTTGAGGGTCAGGGTCCACTGGCCGGCCGTGCCGCGGGGTGTCACCGCGGCGGTGGCCGCGAGGTCCGCGGAGCTGTCGGCCGAGACGCGGACCTGGCCCGTGGCGCCGCTCTCGAAGCCGTTTCCCGCACCGGACGCGGGCACCAGGGTGAGCGCGGGCCCGGTGCCCGGGTAGCTGCCACCACCCGGGTCCACACCGGGCTTCAGGAGCTCGGCCGAGTAGTCGGTCACGGCGGTGAGGACGTGCTGGCCGACCGTCGCGGTCAGCGGGCTGCTCAGCTCGACGGTGGCGCCCGCGGCGACTGGGGCCGTGAAGACGCAGGTGACGGACGCCTGGCTGCCGGGTTCGACGGGGTCGTCGCCGTCGCCGTAGGCGCAGTTGGAGAACTTCCGGTCGAAGACCAGCCCGCCCACCTCCTCCCAGCGCAGCATGATGCGGCGGTCCGTGGCCAGGTCGCCGGTGTTGCGCAGCCGGAGCGGGA
This sequence comes from Streptomyces sp. NRRL F-525, assembly GCF_000716605.1. Classification (GTDB taxonomy): domain Bacteria; phylum Actinomycetota; class Actinomycetes; order Streptomycetales; family Streptomycetaceae; genus Streptomyces. The sequence goes on from NZ_JNXE01000014.1 coordinate 175,453, forward strand.
GCTCGATCCGGGACCCGAGCTTGGCGTGCGTCACGTCCGGGACCTTGCCGACGACCAGGTCGGGGACGCCGACGACCACCTTCGCCTCCGCGGTGGCACCGGTGCCGTGGTCCGCGCTGACGGTGTACTTGAGCGTGCCGGTGGCGCCGACCGCGGCGCCCGCGTCCGCCCGCACGGTGAAGTCGACGTACGGCTGCTGGGCGGTGTCCTTGTTGACGCAGGTGAAGACCTGCCCGGCGGCCGTGCACCTCGGGTCGTCGACCGTGACGCTCGCGATGCCGGACAGGTCCCGGGCATCGATGACGAGCGTCTCGTTCGTCTGCAGGGGGACGTTCGCCCCGCCGTCGTAGAACGTCCAGCCCACGTGGACCGACTGCGCGGACGCCCCCACGTTGAGCTGCTTGTCCGCGTCGATCACGGCGTAGGACTGCGTCGGCAGGGGGGAGGGACTGGCGGCCAGGGCCGCGGATCCTGGTGCGAGGGTGAGCACCACGGCGGCCAGCGCCGTCCCCAGCACCGTGCGGTGGGAAGTCATGCCCGTTCGATACGTGAGGTGTCCCGAAGGTTGCCCCCATGTGAATCACGGATTCGTTTGGGCGTTCCTCCAGGGAGGCCGTCGACCTGCCTGGACGATGATCCGAGGCATGGCATTACGCCCGACATGGGACAATGAAGTACGTGCTCCTCCCCCTGGCTGACCTGCCCGGGGACCACCTCTGATCGACTGGGATGTGCAGCACGTGCGTTTCCTCAACGACATCCAGCCCCCGTACGACCTGACGTACGACGACGTCTTCATGGTGCCGCGCCGCAGCGCGGTCGGATCGCGTCAGGGCGTGGACCTCAGCTCCCCGGACGGCACGGGCACCACCATCCCGCTGGTCGTCGCCAACATGACCGCCATCGCCGGGCGCCGCATGGCCGAGACGCTCGCCCGGCGCGGCGGGCTCGTGGTCATCCCGCAGGACATCCCGATCGAGGTCGTCACCGAGGTCGTCTCCTGGGTGAAGAGCCGCCACCTCGTGCTGGACACCCCGATCCGGCTCGCCCCGCACCAGACCGTCGCCGACGCGCTGGCCCTGCTGCCCAAGCGCGCGCACAACGCCGGTGTCGTGGTGGACGAGGCCCAGCGCCCGGTCGGTGTCGTCACCGACGCCGACCTGACCGGGGTGGACCGCTTCACGCAGCTCGGCGAGGTCATGTCCCGTGACCTGCTGCTGCTTGACGCGGACATCGACCCGCGCGAGGCGTTCAACAAGCTGGACGCGGCCAACCGCCGCTACGCGCCCGCCGTCGACCGGGACGGCAAGCTCGCCGGCATCCTCACCCGCAAGGGCGCGCTGCGCGCCACGCTGTACTCGCCGGCCGTGGACACGGACGGCAAGCTGCGCATCGCCGCCGCCGTCGGCATCAACGGCGACTTCGTGCAGAAGGCCAAGCAGCTGCTGGACGCCGGCGTCGACACGCTCGTCATCGACACGGCACACGGCCACCAGGAGTCGATGATCAGCGCGATCCGGCAGGTGCGGGCCCTCGACCCGCAGGTGCCGATCGTGGCGGGCAACATCGTCGCCGCCGAGGGCGTCAAGGACCTCATCGAGGCGGGCGCCGACATCATCAAGGTCGGCGTCGGACCCGGCGCGATGTGCACCACCCGCATGATGACCGGCGTCGGCCGGCCGCAGTTCTCCGCCGTCATGGAGTGCGCGGCCGAGGCCAAGAAGTACGGCAAGCACGTGTGGGCCGACGGCGGTGTCCGGCACCCGCGCGATGTCGCGATGGCGCTCGCGGCCGGTGCGTCGAACGTGATGATCGGCTCGTGGTTCGCGGGCACGTACGAGTCGCCGGGCGACCTCCAGCAGGACGCCAACGGCCGCCTCTACAAGGAGTCGTTCGGCATGGCGTCCGCCCGCGCGGTGCGCAACCGCACGTCGGACGAGTCGGCCTACGACCGGGCCCGCAAGGCGCTGTTCGAGGAGGGCATCTCCACCTCCCGCATGTTCCTCGACCCGGCCCGCCCGGGCGTCGAGGACCTGATCGACTCGATCATCGCGGGCGTCCGCTCCTCCTGCACGTACGCCGGCGCGGCCTCCCTGGAGGAGTTCGCCGAGCGCGCGATCGTCGGCATCCAGAGCGCTGCGGGCTACGCGGAGGGCAAGCCGCTGCACGCCAGCTGGAGCTGACCAACTCGCCTTGCTGCGGCCCCTGTTGTCCCGGCCCCCGGGATATTCAGGGGCCGTCGGCGTGTCCGGGGTCCTACCGTCGGGGGCATGGAGATAGCCGTGTGCAGGGCCGAGGACATCGCCGTACTGGACCGCCTCCTGCCGTCGTACAGCGTCGACGGCAACCACCGGGCTCGGTTCGCGCGGCAGGAGGCCGGGGAGAGCACCTACCTGATCCCCTGGCTCGACGGTCGTCCCGTCGGGCACGCGGAGGTCCGTTGGACGGGGTGCGCGGCGCCCGAGGTGTCGGCGGGCTGCCCGGAGATCAACGGCCTGTTCGTCTGGCCGCAGGCGCTCCGCTCGCGGGGCATCGGTGCCGCCCTGGTCCGCGAGGCCGAGCGGCTGGCTCGCCTGCGCGGCATCGGCGTCATGGGCCTGGGCGTCGGCGACGGCAACCCGCGTGCCGCGGCGCTGTACGCGCGGCTCGGCTACCGGCCCACGGTCACGTACGTCGACCGTCACGCGCACCTCGACGCCGAGGGCGTGCGGCACGAGCATGCCGACCCCTGTGTGTTCCTGGTCAAGGAACTGCCGTCAGGCCCTCTTGACGTCAAGCGGCCTTGACGCAACGCTGCACCCATGACCACACCCCAGAGCATCGAGCCCGAGCACACCCTCCTCACCGCGGTCGCCCGCCTCGACCACCTCCGCACCCGCGAGTCCCTCGCCGGCTTCGGCAGCGACGCCGAGGCGCTCGACCGGTCCGAGACGCTGGAACTGCTCGCCCTGACCGAGGTCGTCGCCCGCAAGGCCGCCTACGGCCGTCAGCTCACCGTCCGCGCGGCCCGCGAGGCCGGTGCCTCCTGGACGCAGATCGGGGCCGCGCTGGGGATGAGCAAGCAGGCGGCCTGGGAGGCGCACACGCGGTGGATCGACGCCCAGGCGGAGGTGTTCGGACAGCCCGGGCGGATCGGGTTCGACGAGGAGGACGTGGCCGCGGCACGGGCGCTCGCGGGGGAGCCGGACGAGGGCTGACCAGGGCGTAGGTCGACGGTCGAGGCGATCGCGCAACGCTCGAAACCCGCCACGCAACGAATCAACACCCGCGTCCCACGAACGCAACGATCTTGCGGAGACGCGCAAGGTTGCCGCATTACGGGCAGGACGCGCGGCCTCGTAAGGTCGAGCGCTGTACCCAGCGCGCGGCAGGACCTCCGCTCGGCGGCCCTCTCCGTGCCGCCCGTCCCTGCCGCCGTGACCGGCAGCGACAAGGAGCCACCGCGTGCTCGACCAAGGCGCACCCCCGCACGACCGCCGTCAGACCGCCGAGCCGTCCCCGGGGCTCGGCGCGCGTCTGATGCGCCGCAAGCCCGTGGAACTCCTGGTCGCCGAGGGCGGCCACGGCGAGGGCGGCTCGCTCCGCCGCTCCCTCGGGCTCTGGCAGCTGACGATGATCAGCATCGGCGCCACCCTCGGCACCGGCATCTTCGTCGTCCTCGGCGAAGCCGTCCCCAAGGCCGGTCCCGCCGTCACCCTCTCCTTCGTGATCGCCGGCCTCACCGCCCTCTTCTCGGCCCTCTCGTACGCGGAACTCGCGGGCACGATCCCGGTCGCCGGTTCCTCGTACTCGTACGCCTACGCCACGATGGGCGAGCTGATCGCCTGGATCTGCGGCTGGTGCCTGGTCCTGGAGTACGGCGTCTCGGTCGCCGCCGTCGCCGTCGGCTGGGGCGAGTACCTCAACGAACTCCTCGACGGGACGATCGGCGTCACCATCCCGGACGCCCTGTCCGCCCCGCCCGGCGACGGCGGCATCTTCAACCTCCCGGCGCTGATCGTCGTACTCCTCGCCATGGCCTTCCTGCTCGGCGGCGCCAAGGAGTCCGCGCGTGCCAACACGGTCATGGTGTGCGTGAAGATCGCCGCGCTGGTGCTGTTCTGCGCGATCGGCATCCAGGGCTTCAGGTCCGGCAACTACGACCACTTCATGCCGCTGGGCATGGCGGGCGTCAGCGCGGCAGGGGCGACGCTCTTCTTCTCGTACATCGGCTTCGACGCCGCCTCCACGGCCGGCGAGGAGGCGAAGAACGCGCAGCGCGACCTGCCCCGCGCGATCATGCTCTCCCTCGTCATCGTCACCGCGCTCTACGTCCTCGTCGCGGCCGTCGCCGTCGGCGCGAAGCCCTGGCGCCGCTTCAACGACTCCGAGGCCGCCCTCGCCCAGATCATGCGCGACGTCACCGGCCAGTCCTTCTGGGGCACCCTGCTCGCGGGGTGCGCGGTCATCGCCATCGCGAGCGTCGTCCTGACCGTGCTCTACGGCCAGACCCGCATCCTCTTCGCGATGTCCCGGGACGGGCTGGTCCCCAAGGTGTTCGGCAAGGTCCACCCGAAGACCGGGGCGCCGCGCGCCAACACGGTCATCGTGTCCCTGTTCTGCGGGGTCCTCGCGGCCGCCATCCCGCTGGGGCAGCTCGCGGACGCGACCAGCATCGGCACGCTCTTCGCCTTCGCGCTGGTCAACATCGCCGTCGTGGTGCTGCGCCGGACCCGCCCGGACATGTCCCGCACCTTCCGCGTACCGCTGTCGCCGGTGCTGCCCGCCGTGGGCTTCGGGCTGTGCGTGTGGATGATGGGCAGCCTCTCGGCCGTCACCTGGGTGGTCTTCGGAATCTGGATGGCCGTCGGGCTCGTGTTCTACTTCGTATACGGCCACCGCCGCTCCCGACTGGCACCCACCGCACCACCCGAGAAGTGATCGATCCACCGTGCTGAACGAACTCGACGAACGCATCGTGCACGCCCTCGCCGAGGACGCCCGCCGCTCCTTCGCGGACATCGGGCAACTCGTCGGCCTGTCCGCGCCCGCCGTGAAGCGGCGCGTGGACCGGCTGCGGGCCACCGGCGCCATCACCGGCTTCACCGTCCGGGTGGACCCGTCGGCGCTCGGCTGGGAGACCGAGGGGTTCGTCGAGATCTACTGCCGGCACAACACCTCCCCGGACACCATCCGGCGCGGCCTGGAGCGCTACCAGGAGGTCGTGGCCGCGTCCACGGTCACCGGCGACGCGGACGCGGTCGTCCAGGTCTTCGCCGCCGACATGCGCCACTTCGAGCGGGTCCTGGAGCGCATCGCGGGGGAGCCGTTCGTGGAGCGCACCAAGTCGGTCCTCGTCCTCTCCCCGCTGCTCCGCCGCTTCTCGTCCGGCTCGCCGACGTAGGCATTCGGGGCGACTGTCAGTGGGGCGCCGTACGGTCCAGCCTCAAGGTCCCCGAGCCCAAGTCGGCCAAGAACAGGGTGCACTTGGACATCCGAGTGCCGACTCGGAGGGCAACGAGTTCTGCGTGGCGGCCAGTTGAGGTTCAGGGATCACCCCGACCCCTGACTCATTCCAACCCCGCGCTCACTCCGCCGTCTTCCGCGCCAGCGCGTTGTTCCCTATCGAGTTGTGCACGCTGAAGCTCACCGCGTCCGAGCGGTAGCGGTCGTCCGACCACTCAACTGGTCGTCCTTCGCGGGTCGTTGTGACCCGGCGGACCCGGAGCAGCGGGCTGGTGCGGCGGATTCCCAGCAGGTCCGCGTCCTGCGCGCCCGCGGCGACCGCGTCGATGACGTGCTCGCCGTAGGCGAAGACCAACCCCGTGTCGTCGTACAGGCGTTGGGTCACCGACGGGCACTCCGGCTCGATCGCCTCGACGGCGGGGGAGATCCAGTCGGCGTACACCGTCCGCTCCAGGAGGACCGGCTCGCCGTCCAGGCCGCGGACGCGGAGGACGTGCAACACCGGGGTCCCCGGGGCGAGTTGGAGGCGTACGGCGTCCTCGGCGGTGGCCGGGCGGTACTCCTGCGCGACCACGTGCCCGGTCGCCTCGCGCTCCATCGCGCGGGCCCACTCGGCGAAGCTGCGCAGCTCCGCGAAGCTCTGGCTGCGGCGGCTGGCCAGCACCACCCGGCGGGCGCCCTGGCGGGAGCCGATCAGCCCCTCGGCGGTGAGGGCCGCGACGGCCTGGCGGACCGTGCCGCGCGAGACGCCGTACTGCGCCGCGAGGTCCGTCTCCGCGGGCAACAGGCTGCCGACTGTGTACTCCTCGCGGTCGATGGCCCTGCGCAGCTCGTCGGCGATCTCCTCGTGTCGCGCCGTCATGCTTCCCCTCCGAGTTGGCCACTGTGCACAGCGTGAGCAGCGTAGTCGAGTTCCCTTGGTGATCCGTGTCAGCCAGGAGTGTGCAGGGAATTAGGGGTCACGGTTTCGCCAATGTTTACGAACAAGACACCATCACCCGGCGTACTGAGGCCAACTTGTTCAGACAAGTTCTGCCGACAAGTTCTCCGCTCTGCTCTAACCCTCGTGCGCACCCCTGGAGAGACCGTGACCGTGTCCCCGCCGAGAAACGCCGTCCTGGGTGGATCCCTCGCCGTCGTCGCCGCGCTCGCCCTCAGCGCCTGCGGCGCCGCTCCCACCAACTCGTCGACCACCGCCGACGGCAAGAACGCCGCCACCGCCACCTCCGTCGCCGACTTCGGCGGCATGGACGCCCTGGTGAAGGCGGCCAAGAAGGAGGGCACGCTGCACGCCATCGCGCTGCCCCGCGACTGGGCCAACTACGGCGCCCTCATCGACGGTTTCACCAAGAAGTACGGCATCAAGATCACGGACGAGAACCCGGACGGCTCCAGCCAGGACGAGATCAACGCCGTCACCTCCCGCAAGGGCCAGGACCGTGCGCCCGACGTCCTCGACCTCGGTTCCTCCTTCGCGCTGAGCGCCGCCCAGCAGGGCCTGCTCGCGCCGTACAAGGTCGCCTCCTTCGACCAGATCCCCGAGGGCCAGAAGGACCCGAAGGGCCAGTGGTTCAACGACTACGGCGGCTACATCTCCATCGGCTGCGACGCCAAGCGCGTCAAGACCTGCCCGACCACCTTCGCGGACCTGCTGAAGCCGCAGTACAAGGGCCAGGTCGCCCTCAACGGCAACCCCACCAAGTCGGGTTCGGCCTTCGGTGGCGTGTACGCGGCGGCGCTCGCCAACAAGGGTTCCTTCGACGACATCCAGCCCGGCCTGGACTTCTTCGGCAAGCTGAAGAAGAACGGCAACTACACGCCGGTCGAGTCGACCCCGGCCACGGTCGAGAAGGGCGAGACGCCCATCTCCATCGACTGGGACTACCTGAACGCCGGTTACGCCGACGAGTTCAAGTCCAAGGGCGTCGACTGGAAGGTCTCCATCCCGGGCGACGGCCAGTACGCGCAGTACTACTCGCAGGCCATCAACAAGGACGCCCCGCACCCGGCGGCCGCCCGCCTGTGGCAGGAGTACCTGTACAGCGCCGAGGGCCAGAACCTGTGGCTCAAGGGGTACGCGCGCCCGGCGCTGATGACCTCCATGGAGTCGGCCGGCACCCTCGACAAGACCGCCGCCGCCAAGCTCCCCAAGGTCACCGGCACGCCGTCCTTCCCGACCGAGGCCCAGCAGAGCAAGGCCAAGACGGTCATCGCGTCCGGCTGGGCGAAGGCCGTCTCCGGATGACGGCCACGCTCACGCGGGCCGACGTCGGCGCCGCCGCTTCCGTGAAGCGGCGGCGCCGCGTCCCCGGCTGGATCGCCGTGGTCCCGCTGCTCGTGTTCGTCGCGGTCGCCTTCGGGGTGCCCGCCATAGCGATGCTGAACGGCGCATTCACCGTCAAGAACCAGACGACGGGCGCCACTTCGTACAGCACCGCCAACCTCACCGAGTCCCTGAAGGGCGCCTACCTCACCGCGCTGATCGGCAGCGTCAAGCTGTCCGCGCTCTCGGCCGCCCTCGGCACCCTGCTCGGGCTGCCGCTCGCGCAGGTCGTCGTCACCTCCCGCTTCCGCGCGCTGCGCGAGGCCGTGCTCACCGCCTCCGGCGTCCTCGCCAACTTCGGCGGTGTCCCGCTGGCCTTCGCGTTCGTCGCGACCCTCGGCAACGCCGGTGTCCTGACGACCCACTTGGGCCTCAAGGACAAGGGCTGGGACCTCTACAGCTTCTCCGGTCTGGTCCTCGTCTACCTGTACTTCCTCATCCCGCTGATGGTCCTCACCATCACCCCCGCCCTGGAGGGCCTGCGCACCCAGTGGCGCGAGGCCGCCCAGAACAACGGCGCCACCGGCGTCCAGTACTGGCGCCACGTCGCCCTGCCGGTGCTGCTGCCCTCGCTGCTCGGCGGGTTCGTCCTCCTCTTCGGCAGCGCGTTCGCCGCGTACGCCACCGCCGCGGCCATGGTGGGCAGTTCGATCCCGCTGGTCACCCTGCAGATCGCCGACGCCATCTCCGGCAATGTGCTGGTCGGCCAGGAGAACGTGGCCCTCGCCCTCAGCCTCGACATGGTCCTGGTCGCGGGCGTGGTCATGGCCGTGTACCTGCCCCTGCAACGACGGAGCGCGCGATGGCTGGACGCCTGAACCTCTGGCGGTGGGTCGTCCTCGGCCTCGCCGCCCTGTACTTCCTGGTCCCGCTCGCCGCGTCCGTGGTCTTCACGGTCGACGTGCCCGGCGAGGGCGTCACCTTCGACGCCTACACCCAGATCGTCTCCACCGACGGCTTCACCTCCAGCCTGGTGCTCTCGCTGGAACTCGCCGCCGCCACCATCGCCGTCGTCCTGCTCCTGATGGTCCCGGCCATGGTCGCGCTACGGCTCGGAGCGCCCCGGCTGCGCCCGGTCGTCGAGGTGATCTGCTCGCTGCCGCTGGTGGTGCCGCCGATCGCGTTCGTCGCCGGTATCGCGACGGTCTTGAAGTGGGGCCCCGACTACCTGTCCCGCACCCCGCTGTTCGAGACCTTCGTCGCCATCCAGAACCCGAGCTTCCCGTTCATCCTGGTCCTCGCCTACGTCGTGATGGCGCTGCCGTTCGTGTACCGGGCGCTGGACTCGGGGCTGCGCGCCATCGACGTGAAGACCCTGGTCGAGGCCGCCCGCAGCTGCGGCGCGAACTGGCCGCAGGCCCTCGTGCGGACCGTACTGCCCAATCTGCGCGGCGCGTTGCTCAACGCGTCCTTCCTCACGCTGGCCCTGGTCCTTGGCGAGTTCACCGTGGCCCAACTCCTGGGTTTCCAGCCCTTCGCCGTGTGGATCTACAGCGTCGGCGGGTCCAACGCCCAGCTCTCCGTCGCCGTCTCCGTGCTCAGCCTGGTCGTCACCTGGGCACTCCTCCTCACGCTCGCCGGTGTCGGCGGGCGCGACAAAACCGCTTCGTCCCGGGGATGAACCATGACCGCCACCACGCTTGAGAAGACCACGACGGACAACGCCGCCACCGTCGAATTCCGGGGCCTGCGCCGGGAGTTCGGCCCCACGGTCGCCCTCGACGGACTCGACCTGACCGTCCGGCCCGGCGAGTTCCTGGCCCTGCTCGGCCCCTCCGGCTGCGGCAAGACCACCGCCCTGCGTATGCTCGCGGGCTTCGAACACCCCACCTCCGGCGAGGTGTTGGTGGACGGCAAGGACGTCACCGACGTGCCCGCGCACCGCCGCGACGCCGGGATGGTCTTCCAGTCCTACAGCCTCTTCCCGCATCTCAACGCGCTCGACAACGTCGCCTTCGGCCTGCGCATGCGCAAGGTCCGCACGGCCGAACGGCGGTCCCGTGCGGCCGAGTTGCTCGACCTCGTCGGGCTCGGCGACAAGGGCGAGCGCTTCCCGCACCAGCTCTCCGGCGGCCAGCAGCAGCGCGTCGCCCTGGCCCGCGCGCTCGCCCTGCGCCCGCGCGTCCTGCTCCTGGACGAGCCGCTCTCGGCGCTCGACGCCAAGGTACGGCTGTCCCTGCGCGAGGAGATCCGCCGCCTCCAGCAGGAACTCGGCATCACCACCCTCTTCGTGACGCACGATCAGGAAGAGGCGCTGTCCATAGCCGACCGGGTTGCCGTGATGCGCGCCGGAAAGCTCGAACAGTGCGCCGCACCGGCCGAGTTGTACGGCCGGCCCACGACCGCGTTCGTCGCCGAGTTCGTCGGCACGATGAGCCGGCTCCCGGGACACCTCACCGACGGGGTCGTCGAAGTGCTCGGCCAGCGGCTGCCGGTCGACGGCGAGGCGGCCGCGCTGACGGAGGTGGACGTCCTCGTACGCCCCGAGGCGATCGACGTGCGGGCCGACGCCGCCGGTGACGCGCGGGTCGTCGCCACCGCCTTCCTCGGTTCGGTCGTCCGCCTCACCGTGCAACTCGCCGACTCCACCGAGGTCAAGGCCGACCTGCCCGCGCACGAGGCCGCGGGGCTGGGCGCCGGCGTCGCCGTACGGGTGTCGCTGCCGGAACGGCCGGTACTCGTGGCGGAACGCATCTGATCCAGGGCCATAGTGGCCCGTAGTGCCCGTACTGAAAGAGAGAAACGTGACCCCCCACACCCAACTCCCGCTCCAGGCCGTCCTGTTCGACATGGACGGAACGCTCGTCGACACCGAGCGGCTGTGGTGCGAGGCGGTGGAGCAGGTCGCGGGCAGAACCCTGACGGACGCGGACCAGCCGGAGGTGCTCGGCCGCCCGGTCGAGCACACCGCCGACTGGCTCGCCCGGACCACGGGCGCGTCGGCGGCGGACCTCGCGGCCGCGCTGCACCGGGAGTTCGCCGCCCGCGTCCGCACCGGCATCGTGCCCCGCCCCGGCGCGCTCGCCCTGCTCGACGCCCTCGCCCGCGACGGCGTCCCCACGGCGCTCGTCACCGCGTCCCCCCGCGCGGTCGCCGACACCGTCCTCGACGCCCTCGGCGCGAGCCGCTTCGCGGTCTCCGTCACCGCCGACGACACCGGGCGCACCAAGCCCGCGCCCGATCCCTACCTCGCCGCGTGCCGCGCCCTCGGCGTCGAACCGGCTGCCTGCGTGGCCGTCGAGGACACCCAGACCGGCGTCAGCTCCGCCGAGGCGGCCGGCTGCGCGGTCCTCGCGGTGCCGTCGCTGGCCCCGATCGACGCGGCCCCCGGCCGGACCGTGCGGGACAGTCTCGTCGGGGTCACCCCGGCGGCCCTGCGCGCGATGGTGACGCGCGAACAGCCGTACGAGCTACGCGTGTTGAGCTGGAATCTCTGGCTCGGCGGCAGCAAGGTCGACGACCACCGCACCAAGCAGTTGAAGGCGATCGCGGAGACCGGCGCGGATGTGGTCGGCCTCCAGGAGACGGGCGGCACGGCGGCGGAGGAACTCGCCGAGGCGCTCGGTTGGTACCACCACCGGGCGGGCGAGAACCTCGGCGTGATCAGCCGCCACCCGATCACCGCCCGCTTCGGTGACCCGGACGTCGGTTTCTACGGCGCGGCCGGGGTGCGGATCGCCGTGGGGGAGGGGCGTGAGGTCGACGTGTGGACCTGCCACCTCGACTACACGCCCTACGGTCCCTACGAGTCCGCGTTCGACGGGCTTCCGGCCGCGGATCTGATCGCTCACGAGGGCGTTCGGCTCGCCCAGATGCGGGATGCCCTTGGCCGGATCGCGGAGGTGGGTGACGATGCCGTTCCCGTTGTGCTGGTCGGTGACTTCAACTGCCCTTCGCATCTGGACTGGCCGGGTGTGGAGTGGCCGGTGACGATGGCGGCGGCGGAGGCGGGGTTGCTCGACTCGTACCGGGAGGTGCACCCGGATCCGGTCGTGGATCCCGGGCACACCTGGTCGCCGATTCACCCGGTGCACGAGGACGGCAGTGGGCGTGCGGAGCCGCAGGACCGGATCGACTATGTCCTGCACCGGGGGCTGACCGTGTTGGACTCCCGGACGTTCGTGGTGGGCACGCCTAGCCCGTGGCCGGATGTGTCTGGCAACTGCTGGCCGTCGGATCACGCGGCCGTGCTTACGGTGTTTGCGGTGCCCCGCGGTTAAGTGACACAGCGGTCCGGCAGCGCGCCCCAAAGGGGCGCGGGGAACTGCGCGACCAGCCACAACGGACCCGCAGCCGACGCACGGGCCTTCCCGCGGAGCGCTATCAAGGGTTCCAGAAGAACGACACGTGCGCGCGGTCGAAGCGGCGCTCGGCCAGGTCCTGGCGCGGTATTACCCAGTGCAGGGTGGAACCCTCTCGCCCGTTGAGACCGATGTCCCACTGGGCGAGCAGGGTCCACTCCTCGGGGGCGGGCAGTTCTGCGGTGTCGTCGGCCCGGTGTCGGCGTGCCTCTTGGGCATCCTCCGCCGCGTCCGTGACCGGGTCCGTCTCCGTGCACTCGTGGAAGGCGTAGCCGCCGAGGTGGAGCGGGCCGTCGACGACGATATCGCCGTACGTCTCGTTCCACACCTCGGCCAGGTCCCAGGCGCGGGGATGGCCGGGGAGCGTGACGGTCTCGTCGCAGCCCTCCGGGGAGCGGACCAGGAAGTGGTGCGGGAGGGAGACGTCGGGCGCCAGGCGTAGTTCCTCCTGCGGGAACTGCTCGTAGATCGCGAGCGTGTCGGTGTCGTCGAACTGGTCCCCCTCCGCGCCGTAGACGCAGGCGTACTTCGTGTTCCGTTCCTCGACGGGGGTCCCCTCGGGGATGTACACGACCTCGCCGGCGCTGCCGCCGTAGTACGTCATCTCGGGGAAACCGAAGAGCAACAGGCGGCCGTCGGGCGGCAGTTGGAGGCCGGTCGTCTCCTCGGGGAGGGCCGCGCAGTCGAGGGTGGCGAGTAACGGGAACCAGGGGTCGGGGGCGTCGGCGGGCAGGAGCAGGGGGCCGCCGAACCTGCCGACGACCGGGCCCTCCCCGCCGGTGACGAGGGTCCCGGAGGGGCGAGCGGCGGCGATCCAGCCGTCGACGTCCTCGGGAGGTATCCCGCGGCCCAGTGCTTCCTCGCGGAAGGGGGTGAGCCGGTTGATCAGGTCAGGATTCATGGGCGGAAACCTACGCCCGGGGTCTGACAACCGGTTCACCGCACCGGAACGACCCGCTCCCACCAGGCACGCAACGAATCGCCGCCGCGCCCCACCCGCACGCAACAAACCGCTCACCGGCGCGCAACAGCTCCTTCTTGTCGGGCCCGGCCCCTCAGCCGTACCGTCTAGGAGGGCCTCGATAGGTGGCTCTTCAACCTCTTCAACCTTTTCGTACCGGTGAGGAACAGACATGCGCACCGCCCTCCTCCAGAGCTCCGGCCGCCCCGGCTCCGTCGTCGAGAACCTCAAGGTCCTCGACGAGGCCGCGGGCCGGGCCGCGGCCGGCGGTGCCGCGCTGCTCGCCGCGCCGGAGATGTTCCTCACCGGATACGCGATCGGCGACGACGTCGGCCGCCTCGCCGAGCCCGCCGACGGCGACTCCGCGGACGCCGTCGCCGAGATCGCCGGCCGGCACGGACTTGCCGTCGCCTACGGCTACCCCGAGCGCGACGGCGACGCGGTGTACAACTCCGCCCAGCTGATCTCCGCCGACGGCAGCCGCCTGGCCAACTACCGCAAGACCCACCTCTTCGGCGACTTCGAGCGCGCCCACTTCACACCGGGCGAACAGCCGGTCGTCCAGGCCGAGTTGAACGGCCTGACCGTCGGCCTGATGATCTGCTACGACGTCGAGTTCCCGGAGCCCGTCCGCGCCCACGCCCTCGCCGGCACCGACCTGCTCCTCGTCCCGACGGCGAACATGCACCCGTTCCAGTTCGTCGCCGAGGCCGTGGTCCCGGTGCGCGCCTGGGAGAACCAGATGTACGTGGCGTACATCAACCGCATCGGCCAGGAAGGGGAGTTCGACTTCTTCGGCCTCTCCACCCTCGCCGGTCCCGACGGAGTCGCCCGCACCCGCGCCGGTCGCGGCGAGGAACTCCTTCTCGCGGACGTCGACTCCGAGTTGCTCGCCAACTCCCGTGCGGCGAACCCGTATCTGACGGACCGTCGCCCCGGCCTCTACGGGTCCCTCGCCTGAATCCCCCCTGCTGTTCCCGCACTTGTACTTGTTCTTGTTCCGCTAGGAGTCCGTACCCCATGACGTCCACGGTGCCCAACGCCGTCCAGCACGCCGACGAGCGGCAGCCGCCGATCACCATGTTCGGGCCGGACTTCCCGTACGCGTACGACGACTTCCTCGCCAGCCCGGCGGGTCTCGGCCAGATACCCGCGACCGAGCACGGCACCGAAGTCGCCGTGATCGGCGGCGGGTTGTCCGGCATCGTGGCCGCCTACGAGCTGATGAAGATGGGCCTCAAGCCCGTCGTCTACGAGGCCGACCAGATCGGCGGGCGGCTGCGGACCGTCGGCTTCGATGGGTGCGACCCCTCCCTCACCGCCGAGATGGGCGCGATGCGCTTCCCGCCCTCCTCCACCGCCCTCCAGCACTACATCGACCTGGTGGGCCTTGAGACCCGGCCGTTCCCCAACCCCCTTGCGGAGGCGACCCCTTCGACCGTCGTCGACCTCAAGGGCGAGTCCCACTACGCGACCACCGTCGACGACCTCCCGCAGGTCTACCGCGATGTGATGCACGCCTGGAACGCCTGCCTCGAAGAGGGCGCCGACTTCTCCGACATGAACCGCGCCATGCGCGAACGCGACGTCCCGCGCATCCGCGAGATCTGGTCGAAGCTCGTCGAGAAGCTCGACAACCAGACCTTCTACGGCTTCCTCTGCGACTCCGAGTCCTTCAAGTCCTTCCGCCACCGCGAGATCTTCGGCCAGGTCGGCTTCGGAACGGGTGGCTGGGACACCGACTTCCCCAACTCGATCCTCGAGATCCTGCGCGTCGTCTACACCGAGGCCGACGACCACCACCGCGGCATCGTCGGCGGCTCCCAGCAACTCCCGCTCCGCCTCTGGGACCGCGAGCCGCAGAAGATCGTCCACTGGCCCTACGGCACCTCGCTGGCGTCCCTGCACGTGGGCGGCGAACCCCGCCCCGCCGTGACCCGGCTGCACCGCACCGCCGGCAACGGGATCACGGTGACGGACGCCAACGGCGACATCCGCACCTACCAGGCGGCGATCTTCACCGCCCAGTCCTGGATGCTGCTCTCGAAGATCGCCTGCGACGACTCGCTCTTCCCGATCGACCACTGGACCGCGATCGAGCGCACCCACTACATGGAGAGCTCGAAGCTGTTCGTCCCGGTCGACCGGCCGTTCTGGCTCGACAAGGACGAGGAGACCGGCCGGGACGTCATGTCGATGACCCTCACCGACCGTATGACGCGCGGGACTTACCTCCTCGACGACGGTCCGGACAAGCCCGCCGTCATCTGCCTCTCGTACACCTGGTGCGACGACAGCCTCAAGTGGCTGCCGCTGTCCGCGAACGAACGGATGGAGGTCATGCTGAAGTCGCTCGGCGAGATCTACCCGAAGGTCGACATCAGGAAGCACGTCATCGGCAGCCCGGTGACCGTCTCCTGGGAGAACGAGCCTTATTTCATGGGCGCGTTCAAGGCCAACCTGCCCGGCCACTACCGCTATCAGCGGCGCCTGTTCACCCACTTCATGCAGGACCGGCTGCCCGCGGACAAGCGGGGCGTCTTCCTTGCCGGCGACGACATCTCCTGGACGGCCGGCTGGGCCGAGGGTGCCGTCCAGACCGCGCTGAACGCGGTCTGGGGCGTCATGCACCAACTCGGGGGAGCGACCGACCCGACCAACCCCGGGCCCGGGGACGTCTACGACGAGATCGCGCCGGTCGAACTCCCGGAGGACTGAGGGGAGTTCAGACCCCGGCCGCGCGGGCCGCCGTGTACAGCTCGGCGGCCAGGTCCTTGAGTTCCTCGGCGTCCCGCGGGGCACCGGCGAACTCGAAGAAGTACTCGTCGAGACCGACCTCGACATGCGCCACGAGGTCCGTCACGATCTGGTCGATGTTGCCGGCGAACGGCGGGCGGTCCGCGCCCTCGTAGGCCTTGGGCGTGTACCGCAGATTGATCCGGGCCGCCGACTGGAGCGGCTCGGTACGGCCGCGCTCGGCGGCCAGCTCCTGCAACGCCCGCCATTCCGCGGCCAGTTGCTGGGCGCCCATGGCCACCGGCTGCCAGCCGTCGGCGCGGTCGACGAGCCGGGTCAGCGCCTTCTTGCTCATCGCGGGCAGCAGGATGGGGATCGGCCGGGCGGGCTTGGGTCCGACCACCGAGGAGTTGATGGTGGTGAGCGCGCCCTCGTACGTCACCGGGTCAGGGCCCCACACCGCACGGCACACGTCCAGCACCTCGTCCAGGGACTTGCCGCGGTCCTTGAACGGGGCGATCCCGGCCGCCGCGTACTCGTCGAGCGACCAGCCGGTGCCGAACCCGGCCACCACCCGGCCGCCGCTCGCCGCGTCCAACGTGCCGAGCGTCCGGGCCAGTTGGAACGGTCCGTGCAGCGGGGCCACCAGCACGCTGGTGCCGAGCCGGGCCCGCCGGGTGGCCGAGACGGCCAGCGCCAGCGTCACCAGGGGTTCGGCGACCGAGCGGTACTCGTCGGGCCACGGGACGCCCTCCATGCCGTAGAGCCCCTGGGTCGCGGGTTCCGGGAAGAGGGCGCGTTCGAAGACCCAGAGGCTCTCGTAGCCGATCTCCTCGGCCGCGCGGGCCACGTCCGGGACGTCCTTGCCGATGTCGTACTGGTGCGTCTGGGGAAGAGTGAGACCCAACCTGGTGGCCATGCTCGTGCTCCTTCGCAACAGGCACTTGAACCGTCAACGTAACTCTCCCGACGGCGTGCGGCGGGTCCCGCACCCGGGTATGGCTGGATCAGTCCGGCAGTGGCGTGAGCAGCATGCGGCCCGCGAGCCCGACCGCCGCGTCCAGCCGTTCGGTGAACTCCTCGGCCACGTCGGGCAGTCCGCGCAGCGCCCACAGGGCCCGCGCCGCCGTCCAGGTCGCCTCCCGGGCGCGCTCCAGACTCCACGAGCCGAGCAGATGCGTGAGCGGATCGGCGATCTGGAACAGGTCGGGCCCCGGCATCAGCTCCTCGCGGACGCGCTCCTCCAGCGACACGAGGAGATCGCCGACGCGGTCGAACTCGTCCTCCAACTCGGCCGGTTCGCAGTCCAGCGTGCGACAGGTGTCCACGACGGCGAGCGCGAGATCGTGGCCGATGTGCGCGTTGATGCCGGACAACGCGAACTGCAGCGGCCGTACGCCCGGATGGCGGCGGAGCTGGAACAGCGGGCGCCAACAGGCGGGCGGGCGGCGCCCGTTGGCCGCCGCGTCCACGGCGGCGAGGTACCGCTCCGCGAACCGTACGTCCAGTGTGATCGCGGCCCGCGCGTCCGCGAACCGCCCGGCGTCGACGCTCCGGTCGACCGCCTCCGTGACGGCGAGGTAGACGCGGTTGAACACCGCGATCCCGTCCCGCGCGGGCAGTTCCTCGTCGAGCGCGCGCAGCCGGGAGACGACCTTGTCCACGGGTGTCACGGGTGTGGTGAAGTGTGCCAATTGCCCCATGGGGGCAGCGTCCCAGCCCTAGGCTGGCCGAGGCGCCGCCGGGCCCGAGACTTCCCCAGAACGGGGGAACGGGTTCGACGCGCGGGAGGGGGCGGCAGCGTGTCAGCTTCACGTGGCCGACGGCGCGGGCGGGTCGCCCGGCGGAGCGTGCTGGTCGTGGCCGCGTCGGTCGTGGTCGCGGTTGGCACGGTGACCGGGATGATCAACGCGCTGGACGACGAGCGCGGTGCGAACGAGGCGCGGCCCGACGCGACGCGGCTGGTGCCGCTGGCTGACGTGCCGTCAACAGCCGTGTCCCCAAAGGTGAGTTACCCGGCCTCCACCTCCGCCAAGCCGAAGAAGACCGCCTCGCCGTCTCCCACGAAGACCGGCGAGAAGCGGTCGGACCCCGTCTCCCCGAGCCTCTACCGCCACCCCGAGTCGCAGGTCCTCGACTGGGTCCACGATCACCCCGACGACCCCCGTACCGAGGTCATAGCGTCCCGGATCGCCGATCAGCCGGCGGCGGTGTGGTTCGCGGACTTCACGCCGTCGACGATCACTTCCCGGGTGCGCGCGGTGACTTCGGGGGCGGCGGCGCAGGGCCGGGTGCCGGTGGTCGTGCCGTACGCGATCCCGGACCGGGACTGCGGCGGGGCGTCCGAGGGCGGGGCGCCGGACTTCGACGCCTACGACGCCTGGATCGACGACTTCGCGGCGGGCCTGGGCTCAAGGGAGGTCGTGATCGTCCTCGAACCCGACTCGATAGCCCAGGCCGACTGCCTCTCCGCCGCCCAACGCGCCGACCGCTTCGAGGCGTTGGCCCGCGCGGGCCGCGTCCTGAAGACCGCCGACCCGAAGGCCCGCGTGTACTTCGACGCGGGCCACTCCGACTGGAACCCGGCCGCTCAACAGGCGGCCCTGCTGAAGGAGGCGGGCGCGGCCAACGCAGCCTCTTCCGACGGGATCTTCAGCAACGTCTCGAATTTCCACGCCACTTCGGCCGAGATCGCCTACGACCGCCAGGTCCTGGACGCCCTCGGCGGCCCCGCGAGCCTCGGCGCGGTCATCGACACCAGCCGCAACGGCAACGGCGCCCCGGCCGACGGCCAGTGGTGCGACCCGGCGGGCCGGAAGATCGGCAGGGCGCCGACTCTCGACACCGGGGAGGCGCGGATCGACGGCTATCTGTGGGTCAAGTTGCCGGGGGAGTCGGACGGTTGCCGGGGTACGGCCGGTACGTTCACGGCGTCGTACGCCTACGACTTGGCGCGCTGACCGGGGTCGTGGGGTGTGTCGTACGACGACGTCCCCTCGTCCAACAGCGGTTGGTCTGTCTTGAGATGGGCGGGTGCGAGGAAGCGCAGGGCGTGGTAGCCGGTGATGACGACGAGCGTGCCCAGGGCGATACCGCTGAGCGTGAAGTTGTCGGTGAACTTGATGGTGACACCGCCGACGCCGATGATGATGCCCGCCGCGGCCGGTACCAGGTTCAGCGGATTGCGCAGATCCACACCGGAGTTGAGCCAGATCTGCGCGCCGAGCAGGCCGATCATGCCGTAGAGGATGACGGTGATCCCGCCGAGCACCCCGCCCGGGATCGCGGCCACGATCGCGCCGAACTTGGGGCAGAGGCCGAAGAGGAGGGCGAAACCGGCGGCGGCCCAGTAGGCGGCGGTGGAGTAGACGCGGGTCGCGGCCATCACGCCGATGTTCTCGGAGTAGGTGGTGTTGGGCGGGCCGCCGACGGCGGTCGACAGCATCGACGCGACGCCGTCCGCCGAGATCGCGGTGCCCAGCTTGTCGTCCAGCGAGTCGCCTGTCATCTCGCCGACTGCCTTGACGTGTCCGGCGTTCTCGGCGACCAGCGCGATCACGACCGGCAGCGCGACCAGGATCGCCGACCACTGGAACGTCGGTCCGTGGAAGGACGGCAGCCCGACCCAGTCGGCCTTGCCGACGGCGGAGAGGTTCAGCCGCCAGTGGTCGGTGACCTCGCCGCTCGCGCTCATCGAGTGGATGCGGCCGAAGATCCGGTCGAACGCCCAGGAGATGGCGTAGCCGAAGACCAGGCCCAGGAAGATCGCGACGCGTGAGAAGAAACCACGCAGACAGACGACGGCCAGACCGGTGAACGCCATGACCAGCAGGGCCGTCCACTGGTCCTGCGGCCAGTAGGTGGCGGCGGTGACCGGGGCGAGGTTGAAGCCGATCAGCATGACGACCGCGCCGGTGACGATCGGCGGCATCGCGGCATGGATGATCCGCGCCCCGAACCGCTGCACGGCGACCCCGACCAGGAACAGCACGACGCCGACGACGAACACCGCGCCGGTCACGGTCGCGCTGGTGCCGCCCTGTGCGCGGATCACCGCGGCCACGCCCACGAAGGACAGCGAGCAGCCGAGGTAGCTGGGCACCCGGCCCCGCGTCGCGAGCAGGAAGATCACGGTCGCGACGCCGGACATCATGATCGCGAGGTTGGGGTCCAGACCCATGAGGACCGGGGCCACGAAGGACGCACCGAACATCGCCACCACGTGCTGGGCGCCGAGCCCGACCGTGCGCGGCCAGGAGAGCCGTTCGTCGGGGCGGACGACCGCTCCGGGTGCGGGCGTCCGCCCGTCACCGTGCAGCTTCCAGCGCACGCCGAGGTCCATGGTGGGTTCGCTTTCTCTGTAGCTGAATTCGCTAGCTGAATTCTGTCTATCTGAAGTAGGTCCGGACCATTGTCACGGCTACCTCGGGGTTCTACGCTCGCACGGTTCCACTCATGAACTGCGTTCACGTATCTGATTGGAGTTGATCGGTGAGTAGAAGACCCCGGCTGAGTGTTCTGCTGGTGGCCGCGGCGACGCTGACAGCCCTGTTCGCCCCCTCCGCCTCCGCGCACACGGCCCCCGCCGTCCCCCGCACCGCCGTCCTCGACGGCACCCGCCTCCAGCAGACCAAGCTCCGTCTGGACCGCGGCGACCCTCAACTCCGGCGTGCGCTGAAGCAGTTGACGGCCCGTGCCGACAACTGGCTGGACCAGGGCCCCTGGACGGTCGTGGACAAGCCGAAGCCCGCCCCCGGAGGGGACGTTCACGAGTACCTGAGCCAGGCGCCCTACTGGTGGCCCACGAACACCCCGACCGCCGACAATCCGTGGGGCTGCCCGTACGTCCAGCGCGACGGGCAGCGCAACCCCGAGGTCTACACGGGGACCGACCGCCAGGACGTGGAGAAGGTCTTCGACTCGACGTACGACCTCGCGCTCGCCTGGTACTACACCGGCGACAGGCGGTACGCGCAGAAGGCCGACCAGGTCCTGCGCACCTGGTTCCTCGACCCGGCCACGAAGATGAACCCCAACCTGGACCACGCCCAGTTCATCCCGTGCAAGTACGACGGCCGTGCCATCGGCATCATCGACTTCTCCCAGTCGTACACCAGCGTCGTCGACGCCATCGCGATCCTCGGCACCGGCGCCCCCGGCTGGACGCGGAACGACCGTACGGCGATGGCCAGTTGGAACTCCGCATTCCTCGGCTGGCTGAAGAACAGCGCCTTCGGCAAGGAGGAGGGCGCCGCCGCGAACAACCACGGCACGTTCTACGACATGGAGTTGGCCGCCCTCGCCTACGCGACCGGTGACACTGCGCTCGCCCGCCGGACCGTGCTGGACGCGCGCGCCAAGCGCATCGACCCGCAGATCGCGGGCGACGGCAGCCAGCCGCAGGAGCTTGCGCGGACCCGGAGTTGGCACTACTCGACCTTCGACCTGGTCGCGTACACCCGGCTCGCGGCCATTGGCCGGCATGTGGGTGTGAACCTGTGGGCCTATCAAGGGCCGGACGGGCAGGGCCTGTTGAAGGCGGTGGACTATCTGCTGCCGGCCGCGACAGGGGCCGCCGCGTGGTCGCATCCGGAGCTGGAGTTCTACCGGTACGCGGCGAGTGACGTCGTCCACGCGGCGGCCGACGCGGGGGACAAGAAGGCGAAGGCCGCCGTACCGAAGCTGGAGGCGCCGCCCGGCGGTGATCTGTGGGCGCTGCGTCCGGCGGCCGAGCAGCTGGACTCGATCGCCGGGTGACCGCCCTCCGGTCACCGGCCTGACCAGGGCCTTCCTGACAGGGGCTCCTGAGCGGTTGCTTAGAATGGGGCGTCCCCACAGTCTCCACCGCCCCACCAGTACCGCTCGGGAGCCCCGCCGTGACCGTCGAATCCCCGCCCGCCACTGTCCTGTCGTACGGCCAACTCGTCGCCGTCACCGTGCACTTCGACGATCTCGACGCGCTCGGCATGCTGCACAACGCCCGCTACCCGCTCCTCGTCGAGCGCGCCTGGACCGAGCTGTGGCGGGAGCACGGGGTCCGCTTCGACGGCGACTGGGCGGCCGCCGGTGACGCCTGCAACGTGGTGAAGGAACTGCTGATCAGCTACGAGGCGCCGGTCACCAGGCCGGGGGCGTACGCCGTGCACCTGTGGCTGGACCGGCTGGGGACGACGGGGCTGACGTACGGCTTCCGGCTCTGCTCGGCGGACGGGGTGACGACGTACGCGACCGGCACCCGGGTGCTTGTCCTGCTGGACGCGGGGACGTTGCGGCCCGCGCCCTGGAGCGAGGGGTTCAGGGCCGTGGGCCGGACACTGCTGCGCTCGGCGGGCTGACCTTCGGGCGGTCGCGGTCCCCGGCGCGCAGCACGCCCGCGAAGACCACGAGGCCGCCCGCCAGCACTGTGACCAGGCAGAACGACACGACCAGGCTCGTCGCCTGCGCCACCCCGCCGATCAGGCTCGGCGCGACCAGGCCCGAGGTGTAGGTGATCGTCGCGACGCCCGCGATGGCCTGGCTCGGGTTGGGTCCGCTGCGGCCCGCCGCCGCGAAGCACAGCGGGACGACCACGGCGATGCCGAGACCGAGCAGCGCGAAGCCGATCATCGTCAGCGCCGGGTTCTCCGCGAGGACGATCAGCAGCCCGCCGAACACGGACAGCACCCCGCCCGCGCGGACCGTGCGCACCGAACCGAAGCGGTTCACCACCCCGTCGCCGACCAGCCGGGCCACCGCCATCGTCAGCATGAAGCCCGTCGTCGAGGCCGCCGCGAGCCCGGCCGACGTACCCAACTGGTCCTTCAGGAACACCGCGGACCAGTCCAGGCTCGCCCCCTCCGCGAAGACCGCGCAGAAGCCGACCGCGCCGATGAGCAGCGCGGACTTGGGCGGCAGCGTGAACCGGGGCGGCGCCTCCTCCTTCTCGCCCGGGGGGATGTCGAGCACCCAGTGGCACGCGGTCACGCCGAGCGCGGTGAGGATCACGGCGGCGATGAGGTGGTGCACGCGGGCGTCCGAGCCGAGGTGCGCGGCGAGGGTGCCGCCCGCCGAACCGATCAGGGCACCCGCGCTCCACATGCCGTGCAGACTCGACATGATCGACTTGTCGAGGAGGCGCTCGATCTCGACGCCGAGCGCGTTCATCGCGACGTCGGCCATGCCCGCGCTCGCGCCGTACGTGAACATCGCCAGGCACAGGGTGACCAGGTTCGGCGCGAGGGACGGCAGGATCAGGGACATCGTCCACATGGCGATCAGCCCGCGCAGGGCCGTGCGGCTGCCGAAGCGGTGGGTGATCCAGCCGGCCAGCGGCATCGAGCAGGAGGCGCCGAACGCCCCGAAGGCCAGGGCGAATCCGAGCCAGCCTGCGGCGACGTGCGCGTGCTCCTGGATCCACGGCACGCGGGTCGCGAACGAGCCGGTGACCGCGCCGTGCACGGCGAAGACGGCCGCCACGGCGTACCGGGCACGCTTCGCCTCGTGTCGGTCGTAGACCACTTCGCTCATTGTCCCGCCCCTCCTGCTGATCAAGTCCCCGCCGACTGCCGCCGTCAAAGTTCCTGCTCGCGCGTTCTCGTCCCGCTCGCGCCGGGTAAACTATCAGGAACCCTGCCTGATAGATAGCGAAATACCGGCCGCCCGCCGCACCCCCTCGATCTGGGAGGATTCCCGGCATGCCCGCATCCCCGAGCACCGCCCGGGCCATCAACGACCGGCTCGCCCTGCGTCTGCTCCAGCGCGAAGGCCCGCTGACGGCAGGGCAGTTGAAGCAGCTCACCGGTCTCTCCCGGCCGACCGTCGCCGACCTCGTCGAACGCCTCACGGCCTCCGGGCTGATCGAGATGGTCGGCGAATCCGGGGAGCAACGGCGCGGTCCGAACGCCCGGTTGTACGGAATCGTCGGCGACCGCGCGTACCTGGCCGCGCTGGACGTCCGGCTGGAGGGCGTCTCCGTGCTCGTCTCCGACCTGGTGGGCCGGGTGCTCGCGGAGGCGTCGGTGCCGATCGACGGCGGCTCGGGCACGGGCCCGGCGGTCGAGCAGGCCGTAGCCCTGGTCGAACGCGCGGCGAAGGAGGCGGGCGCGGAACATCTCCACACGGTGTGCGTCGGCGCCCCCGGCCTCATCGACCCGGCCACCGGCGAACTCCGCGACACCACCGGCCTCCCCGCCTGGCACCGCCGCCTGGTCGCCGCCCTGCACGAACGCCTCCCCGACACCCGCATCGTCGTCGAGAACGAGACCAACCTCGCGGCGCTGGCCGAACAGCGTGACGGCGCGGCCCACGACCGGGACACGTTCGTGCTGCTGTGGCTGGGGATGGGGATCGGTGCGGCGGTGGTGTTGGACGGGGCGTTGCGCAGGGGGGCGTCGGGGGGTGCGGGCGAGCTCGGATTCCTCCCGGTGCCGGGGACGCGGGGGCTGCCTTCGTCGACGGACTGCGAGGGGGGTTTCCACTCGCTGGCGGGGGCGGGGGCTGTGCTTGAACTTGCCTGGGAGTGTGGGGTGTTGGGAGCTGAAAGTGTAGAGGGGAGCGGTGCGGCGGAGGTCGTGCGGCGGGGGGGCGCGGGGGGGGGGGGGGGGGGGGGGGGGGGCGGGGGGGGGGCGGGGGGAGCTCCCGCCTCCCCTTCCGCCGCCCGGTTCCTGGACGCCCTCGCCGACCGTCTCGCCCTCGGTGTCGCTTCAGTCGTCGCGCTGCTGGACCCCGGGTGTGTGGTCCTCGGCGGTGAGGTCGGGCAGGCGGGCGGTGACGAACTCGCCGTACGGGTCGCGGAGCGGATCGTCCGGATGTCCCCGTTGCCCGCCGAGGTGCGGCCAAGTGTCCTCGGGGGCGCCGCCGTGCTGCGCGGGGCGCTGCTGACGGCACAGGACGGCGCGCAGGGCGAGCTGTTCGGATAGCCGTCCGGGTGCGTGGTCGCACCTGGCCTGAGTGGCCCGGCGGTGGGCAAGGGCCGTCGTCACCACCGCCGGACCGGTCCAGGGGTGTCCCCTCCGGAGATCCGAAAAGGACTAGACCAGATGATCCAGCAGGTAGGGGCCGCTTGAGAAGTCCAGCGGCACTGTCTGTGAGCCAGCCCACACCCTTCGCCTGGATGGACCCTTGCCGGGCGTGGCACACTGGCCGTGTACCAGAAGCAGCGCACTCCGGGGTCGGTGAAAGTCCGAACCGGCGGTTATAGTCCGCGACCCGTCCGCTTCCAGCGGCCGGTTGACCAGGTGGAATTCCTGGACCGACGGTTAAAGTCCGGATGGGAGGCAGTGCGCGGCGGGCGGGCATTCGTGCGCGCCGCCGTATCGGCTCGTCCTGTGTGGACGGGTTCTGTCCGGCGTCGTTCCCGGTGCTTCCGTTCCGTTACATTCTGTCGTCTTCGACAGGCCCCGGAGTCCGTGCCCTATGAGGCAGGAGGACCCGGGAAGTGTTCACCGGAATCGTCGAAGAGCTGGGTGAGGTCACCGCCGTCGAGAGTCTCGACGACGCCTCCCGCTTTCGTCTGCGCGGCCCCATCGTCACCGAGGGCGCGAAGCACGGCGACTCCATCGCCGTGAACGGCGTCTGTCTCACCGTCGTCGAGCACGAGGGTGACGAGTTCACCGCCGACGTCATGGCCGAGACCCTGAACCGCTCCAGCCTCGGCGTTCTCGCCGTAGGCTCCCGCGTCAACCTCGAACGCCCCATGGCCCTCGGCGCCCGCCTCGGCGGCCACATCGTGCAGGGGCACGTCGACGGCACCGGCGAGGTCATCGAGCGCAAGCCGTCCGAGAACTGGGAGATCGTCAAGATCTCGCTCCCGGCCGACCTCACGCGCTACGTCGTCGAGAAGGGCTCCATCACCGTCGACGGCATCAGCCTCACCGTCGTCGACGCGGGCCCGGACTACTTCACCGTCAGCCTCATCCCCACCACCCTCGGCCTGACCACGCTCGGCCTCAAGCAGCCCGGCGACCCGGTCAACCTCGAGGTCGACGTCATCGCCAAGTACGTGGAGCGGCTGATGGGCGCGCGCGAGGTGACCCCGTGAACTGGCTCAACTCCGAGGCCTTCGTCCTGTTCGGCCAGCACATCAAGTGGTCGGACATGATCGGCAACGTCATCGGACTGATCGGCCTCGCCTTCGGCTGGCGGCGCTCGATCTGGAGCTGGCCCACCCAGTTCGTCTCCGGCGTGATCCTCTTCGCCGCGTTCGCCACCGCCCACCTCTCCGGCAGCGCCGGCAAGCAGGTCGTCGTCATGGTCGTCGCGGTCTACGGCTGGTGGCAGTGGAACCGCGGCAAGGGCGGCACGGCCGACGGCCACATCACCCCCCGCTTCGCCACCTGGCGCGAACGCGCGATCCTGGCCGCCTCCGCCGCCGTAGGGACCGTAGCGGTCGCGGCTCTCTTCAAGGCGTACCCGTCCCTCTCCTGGGACCCGTGGCCCGACGCCTACATCTTCGTCGGCACCGTCGTCGCGATGTACGCGCAGGCCCGCGGCATGGTCGAGTTCTGGTTCGCCTGGCTCCTCGTCGACCTCGTCGGCGTCCCCCTCAACTTCGCCAACGGCTTCGCGTTCTCCGGCTTCGTCTACGTCATCTACGGCGCACTCGTCCTGTGGGGCATGCGCGACTGGTGGCTGCGCTCCCGCAAGACCCCGCAGCCCGTCCTGGAAGGAGCGCCGGCATGACAGCGGCACCGATCCTGTACAGCACCGACGGTTTCGAGGACTTCTCCCTCGACCCGGTCGAGCAGGCCATCGCCGACATCGCGGCGGGCCGCCCGATCGTGGTCGTCGACGACGAGGACCGCGAGAACGAGGGCGACCTCGTGATCGCCGCCGAGAAGGCGACCCCCGAGATCATCGCGTTCATGATGAGCGAGTGCCGCGGCCTGATCTGCGCCCCCATGGAGGGCGACGAACTGGACCGGCTCCGGCTCCCGCAGATGGTCGAGGACAACACCGAGTCGATGAAAACCGCGTTCACCGTGTCCGTGGACGCCGCGCCCGTTCACGGTGTGACCACCGGTATCTCGGCCTCCGACCGGGCGACCACGCTTCAGGTCCTGGCGAGCGGCAGCGCCCAGGCCGACGACCTCGTCCGCCCCGGCCACATCTTCCCGCTGCGCGCCCGCACCGGCGGCGTGCTGGTCCGCAACGGCCACACCGAGGCCGCAGTCGACCTCGCGCGCCTCGCGGGCCTGCGCCCGGCCGGCGCGATCGTCGAGATCGCGGGCGAGGACGGCCGTATGCTCCGCCTCCCCGAACTGATCCCCTTCGCCCGCAAGCACGGCCTGACGATCATCTCCATCGAGGACCTGATCACCTACCGCCAGGCCGCCGAGCCCACCGTCCGCCGCGAGGCCGAGGTCCAACTCCCCACCCGCCACGGCCAGTTCACGGCCTACGGCTACCGCTCCACTGTCGACGGAGTGGAGCACGTCGCCCTCGTCCACGGCGAGATCGGCGACGGCGAGGACGTCCTCGTCCGCGTCCACTCCGAGTGCCTCACCGGCGACGTCTTCCACTCCCTGCGCTGCGACTGCGGCCCCCAGCTGGAGGCCTCCCTGGAGCGCATCCAGGAGGAGGGCAGGGGAGTGGTGGTCTACCTGCGCGGCCACGAGGGACGCGGCATCGGCCTCCTGTCCAAGCTCCGGGCGTACGAACTCCAGGAGCGCGGCCGGGACACCCTCGACGCCAACCTGGAACTCGGCCTGCCCGCCGACGCCCGGGACTACGGCGCCGGCGCGCAGATCCTGGAGGACCTCGGCGTCCACAGCCTGCGCCTGATGACCAACAACCCCGACAAGACCGACGCGCTCGTCCGGCACGGCCTCAAGGTCGCCGGCCGGGAGCCGATGCCCGTGACCGCGGGCGAGCACAACCTCCGCTACCTGCGCACCAAGCGGGACCGGATGGGCCACGACCTGCCCTGGCTGGACGCGGCCCCCGTGTCCACCTGCGGCAACCAGTAAGAGCAACCAGTAAGACACCTTCAGAAGTCACCGAGGAGACCAGAGAACGTGAGCGGCAAGGGCGCACCCGAACTGTCCGTACGCAACGTCGGAGACCTGCGGGTCGCCGTCATCGCGGCGCAGTGGCACGAAAAGGTGATGGACGGTCTCGTGGACGGCGCCCTGCGCGCCCTGCACGACCTGGGGATCGACGAGCCGACCCTCCTGAGGGTCCCCGGCAGCTGGGAACTCCCGGTCGTGGCAAAGGTGTTGGCGGGCCGGGGCTACGACGCGATCGTCGCCCTCGGTGTCGTCATCCGCGGTGGCACCCCGCACTTCGAGTACGTGTGCCAGGGCGTGGTCCAGGGCCTCACCCAGGTCTCGGTCGAGACCGGCGTCCCCGTCGGCATGGGCGTGCTGACCTGCGACACCGAGGAGCAGGCCCTCGACCGGGCGGGCCTGGAGGGCTCGAACGAGGACAAGGGACACGAGGCGGTGACGGCCGCGGTGGCGACGGCGGCCACGCTCCGCTCAGTATCTGAACCGTGGCGTTAAGCCCACGATTGTTTGCAATAGGGTGGGCAGCACCATGTCCAATAAGACGTTCGAGGAGCTCTTCACCGAGCTCCAGCAGAAGGCCGCCACCGGCGACCCCGCCACTTCCCGCACCGCAGAGCTGGTCGGCAAGGGCGTCCATGCCATCGGCAAGAAGGTCGTAGAAGAGGCCGCCGAGGTCTGGATGGCCGCCGAGTACGAGGGCAAGGAGGCGGCCGCCGAGGAGATCTCGCAGCTGCTCTACCACGTCCAGGTGATGATGGTCGCCCGCGGAATCTCGCTGGACGACGTCTACGCCCACCTGTAAAACCCTTTTCAGACACTTCACCCCTTTTCACGCGAAGGAAGCCGACCTCATGCTGCGCATCGCCGTCCCCAACAAGGGTTCCCTGTCAGGACCTGCGGCGGACATGCTGCATGAGGCCGGCTACCAGCAGCGCCGGGAGTCCAAGGAGCTGCGGATCGTCGACCCGGTCAACGAGGTGGAGTTCTTCTACCTCCGCCCCCGCGACATCGCGATCTACGTCTCCTCCGGCCGCCTCGACATCGGCATCACCGGCCGCGACCTGCTGATCGACTCCGGCGCGAGCGCCGAGCCGATCCTCCCGCTCGGCTTCGCCCGCTCCACGTTCCGCTTCGCCTCCAAGCCGGGCGCCGCGAACACCCTCGCGGACCTCAAGGGCAAGACGGTCGCCACCTCGTACGAGGGCATCGTCGCCAAGTACCTCGCGGACAACGGCGTCGACGCCTCCGTCGTCCACCTCGACGGCGCCGTCGAGACCGCCATCGAACTCGGTGTCGCCGAAGTCATCGCGGACGTCGTCGAGACCGGAACGTCCTTGCGCAACGCGGGACTTGAGGTCTTCGGCGACCCGATCATGAAGTCCGAGGCCGTCGTCATCCGCCGCACGGGCGGCGAGACCGACGACACCGCCGAGCCCAAGGTCCAGCAGTTCCTGCGCCGCCTCCAGGGCGTCCTGGTCGCCCGGACGTACGTGATGATGGACTACGACTGCCGGGTCGAGCAGCTGGAGAAGGCCGTCGCGCTCACCCCCGGCCTGGAGTCCCCGACCGTCTCCCCGCTGCACAACGAGGGCTGGGTCGCCGTCCGCGCGATGGTCCCCGCCAAGGAGGCGCAGCGGATCATGGACGACCTGTACGACATCGGCGCCCGGGCCATCCTGACGACGGCCATCCACGCCTGCCGTCTCTGAGGAACACGCCGACCATGTCTCAACTGCCCGCCCTGCCGGTCACGTTCCGGCCGGGCCGCACCCGTGCCGTGCTGCTCACCGCGGGCATCGCGATCTTCGTCGTCATCACGACCGTCGCGATGCTCCTGGAGCAGCTCACCCCGGGGGAGAAGCTCAGCTTCGTCTTCACCGGTGCCCTTCTCTTCGCCGTACTGGCCATGCTCGCCCGGGTGAAGGTCGTCGCCGACGAGTCCGGTGTCACCGTCGTGAACATCGTGAGCAGGCGCCGGCTGGCCTGGGCCGAGATCCTCCAGGTGAACCTTCGGCCCGGCGACCCCTGGGTGTTCCTCAACCTCAGCGACGGCACCAGCCTGCCCGTCCTCGGCATCCAGCCCGGTATCGCCAAGGCACGGGCCATCGCCGACGCGCGCACTCTGCGGGCGCTCGCCGAGGACCGGTCGCTGAGGGATCTGCCGTAGAGGGCCATGTCTTGATTAATCTGTTGTCGGTGGCGTTTTTCGTTCTCGCCTCCGCCACCGATGTTCCCCCCTGTCTTCTGAGGCCCCCTGCGACCCGAGGAGTGACTCCCTCCAGCGATGGACGGATCGTCCTGTAGTACCTGCGCCGCCCCCTCCCGACATATCGAGGCGGCGGCATGACCATCCCCTTGTTGCTCCTCGGAGCGGCGATGCTGCTGATTCTGGCCAACGGATTCTTCGTCGCGGCCGAGTTCGGACTCGTCACCGTGGAGCGTCCCGAGGCCGAGAAGGCCGCCGCCGAGGGCGACCGACGGGCCGCCACGGTCGTCGAGTCGCTCAAGGAGCTGTCCTTCCAGCTCTCCGGCACCCAGCTCGGCATCACCATCACCTCCCTGGTCGTCGGGATGCTCGCCGAACCGGCCCTGGCGGAGCTGCTGCACGGCCCGTTCAGCGCGATCGGCATCCCCGAGGGCGCCGTCTCCGGCGTCGCCGTGGTCGTCGGCATGCTGCTGGCCTCCGCCGTGCAGATGGTGATCGGCGAACTCGTGCCCAAGAACTGGGCGGTGTCGCGGCCGCTCCAGGTCGCGCGCTTCGTCGCCGCACCGCAGCACGCCTTCGCGAAGCTGTTCCGCCCGGTGATCGCCGCGCTGAACACCGTCGCCAACAAGCTCGTCCGCGCACTCGGCGTCGAGCCCACCGAGGAGCTGGCCTCGGCCCGCACCCCCGGCGAACTCGTCTCCCTGGCCCGGCACTCGGCGCAGGCCGGCACGCTGGAGCAGGACACCGCCGATCTCTTCGTACGGACGCTGTCACTGGGCGAGTTGACCGCGCAGCACGTCATGACCCCGCGCGTGAAGGTCAGCGCGCTGCAGTCGTCGGCGACCGCCGAGGACGTGGTCAACCTGACCCGTGCCACGGGTCTGTCCCGCTTCCCCGTCTACCGCGAGAAGATCGACGAGATCGTCGGCATGGTCCACCTCAAGGACGCGCTGGCCGTGCCCGCGCACGACCGCCTGCGCACCTCCGTCACCACCATCGCCAAGTCCCCGCTCCTGGTCCCCGAGACCCTGCCCGTCCAGCCCCTCCTCGCCCGGCTGCGCAGCGAACAGCCGATCGCCGTCGTCGTCGACGAGTACGGCGGTACGGCCGGGGTGGTCACCCTGGAGGACATCGTCGAGGAACTCGTCGGCGAGGTCCGCGACGAGCACGACGGCCAGGACGTCCCCGAACTCGCCGCCGCGCCACCGGAGGACGGCAAGCCCGCGTGGGACGCCGACGGCAGCTGCCGGGTCGACATCCTCCAGCGCATAGGCCTCGACGTGCCCGAGGGACCGTACGAGACGGTGGCCGGACTGGTCGCCGACCTCCTCGGCCGCATCCCGGCCCCCGGCGACAAGGCCGAACTCCCCGGCTGGCGCCTGTCGGTCCGCCAGGTGGGCCACTACCGCGCCGAACGGGTCCGCCTGGTCCGCACGGTTCCCCCGGTGAACGTCATGGAGGCGGCCCGATGACCGTCCTCCAACTCCTCTTCGCCGTCCTGCTGGTGCTCGCCAACGGCTTCTTCGTCGGCGCCGAGTTCGCCCTCGTCTCCGTCCGCCGCAGCCAGATCGAACCCCTCGGCACGGCCCGCGCCCGACAGGTCCTCTACGGCCTGGAACGGCTGCCGCAGATGATGGCGGCGGCCCAATTCGGCATCACCGTCTGCTCGTTGACGCTGGGCGCGGTCGCCGAACCGACGGTCGCGCACGTCCTGGAGCCGGTCTTCGAGTGGATGCGTCTGCCCGAGGGCATGATCCACCCCCTCGGCTACATCCTCGCGCTCGCCGCGGTCGTCTTCTTCCACCTCGTCATCGGCGAGATGGTCCCGAAGAACCTCGCGATGGCCGCGCCGGAGAAGGCCGCGATGTGGCTCAGTCCCGGCCTGGTCGCTTTCGCCCGCGTGTGCAGGCCGATCACCGTGGCCCTCGGCGCCGTCGCCCAGGGCATCCTGCGGCTCTTCCACGTCGAGCCCAAGGACGAGGTCGAGGCCGTCTTCACCAGCGAACAGCTCAACCGCCTGGTGGAGGACTCCGGGCAGGCCGGCCTCCTGGACCCCGAGGAGCAGGAACGCCTGGAGGACGCCCTGGAGTTGGGTTCCCGCCCGGTCACCGACGTGCTTCTGCGCCGCGAGGACCTGGTGACGGTCAGCCCCTCGGTCACCCCGGGCGAGATCGTCGCCCTCACGGCCCGCACCGGCTACTCCCGCTTCCCGGTCGCCGCGGAGACCGGCGCCTTCATGGGCTACCTCCACGTCAAGGACGTCCTGGACCTGGAGGAGTCCGAGCGGGCGGTGCCGCAGCAGATCTGGCGCCCCATGACGACGCTGCGGGCCGAACTCCCCCTGGACGACGCCCTGACGGTGATGCGCCGGGCGGCGACCCACCTGGCCCAGGTCGCCGACGGCTCCGGCAAGGTGCTCGGCCTGGTCGCCCTGGAGGACGTCCTGGAACTCCTGGTGGGCGAGGTGACGGACCCGGCCCACCGGGAGGTACCGGCACCGGCACAGCCACGGACGGCGGAACTCAAGCAGGCGGTGCCTGGCTGAGAACCGTGACGTCAGCCGCTTGTCGATCACTCGGCCCGGCCGGCCGAACAGGGTCCCCGCCCTGGGCATCTCCTGTGTGCCTCGGCGCTCCCCGCGGATAGGGTGGGCGGTGATCGACAGGACGGGCTGGGCGAGGGCGGCGGACGGCGTGGGCGGTGCCGAGGAGAGCGGGAACACGGGCACCGGGCGCCCGACGTCACGGGACGTCGCCCGGATCGCCGGTGTGTCCCACACCGCGGTGTCCTTCGTGTTCAACGGCCGCGCCGACGGCAACCTCTCGCCCGCCACCCAGGAACGCATCCGGCAGGCCGCGGCCCAGCTGGGCTACCGGCCCGACCCGGTGGCCCGCGGGCTGCGCCGTCGCCGTACGGCCGTGATCGGGCTGGTCACCGACGAGATCGCGTCCTCGCCGTTCGCCGGCCGGCTGCTGCGCGGGGCCATGGAGACCGCCTGGGACAGCGACCATCTCGTCCTCACCGTGGACTCCGGCGGTGACCCGGCCAAGGAGGACGCGGCCGTCGCGGAACTGCTCAACCGGCGCGTGGACGGCATCATCTACGCGGCCATGTCACTGCGCCGGGTACGCGTCCCCGAGGGCCTGCACCGCACCCACTCCGTGCTGGCCAACTGCCTGCCCGAGGACGACTCCCTGCCCGCCGTGGTCCCCGCCGAGCGCGCCGGTGGCCGTACGGCGGCCAGGCTGCTGCTCGCCGCGGGCCACCGCCGGCTCGCCGTGATCGGCGGTCTGGACGACATCGCCTCGGTGGAACGCACCCGCGGCTTCCGGGACGCGCTGCGCGCCGAGGGCGTCACCGTGCCCACCGAGTGGATCGTGCGCGGCGGCGGGGAGATCTCCGCGGGGTACGCGGGCGCGCTGCGCCTGCTCGACGGGGTCGAGCCGGGCCGTCGTCCCACCGGCGTCCTGTGCTACAACGACCGGGTCGCGGCGGGCGTCCTGCACGCCGCGACCCGGCTCGGGATCGACGTGCCCGCCGATCTGTCGGTGGTCGGCTACGACGACCAGGAGCACATGGCCGCGTTCCTCACCCCACCGCTCACCTCCATCGCGCTGCCACACCGGGCCATGGGCGAGACGGCGGCCCGACTACTCCTGGACGCCATCGAAGCCGGCCCCACCCCGCCCGCGACGGTGCGGCGCCTGGCCTGCCCTGTGGTCAGCCGTGGTTCTGTGGGACCGGTGCCCATCCGCTGATCTGGGCGTCGGGTCCGTCGACGAGTGGTTCGGCGATGTCGCTGGGGTGCCGGTGGACGCCATCGATGCCCCAGCCCCACGCCGCCCGCGACCGTGCGGCGGCTGGCCTGCCCGGTGGTCAGTCGTGCTTCCGTGGGTCCGGCGCCCACCCGGTGACCCGCGCACCCGGTCCGTCGACGACCAGCTCCGCGATGTCGTCGGGGCGCCGGTAGACGCGCTCGGTGACCATCGCCCTGTCCGCGACGAAGAGTTCGAGGAGCGAGCCGTCGACGAGCAGCCGGAGGGTGAGTTCCGGCGCCTTCGGTACCTGCACGGTGATCGGGGCGGAGCCCTCCCTGCCGGTCCGGGGCCAGGCGCCCCGGTCGAGGACGACGGTCCCCGCGCCGGGGTCCGCCCGGATGGTCAACTCCCGGCCCGCCGCGTCCCTGAGCAGGCTCACCGTGGTCGGTTCGCACGCGGTGACCGTCAGGTCGTAGGCCTGTGGAAGTGGAACGCGGCCCGGCGCGGTGACGAACGGCTCGGCCGGGCGCAGCAGTTGGAGCTCCGGGGCCGGACTCACCCGCAGTGAACCGTCGGGGTGGACGTCGACCTTCCGGGGCGCGGTGAGGACGCCCGCCCATCCGGCCCGGTCCACCTCCTCCTGCGGGCGGGCCTCCCACGACCAGCCCCACAACAGTGCGCGGTCCGGCTCCTGGAGCACGGCGGGGGCGTAGAAGTCCCGGCCCTGGTCGAGTCGGCCGCCGGTGCGCGGCACGAACCTCAACTCGCCCTGGCTGTCCGCCTGTAGACGGCCCGTCAGGTATGCGGTGGAGCAGGGGTCTCCGTCCCACAGGGACACCAGGAGTACGTGGTCGCCGCCCGCCGTCCGGTACAGGTGCGGGCACTCCCAGCCCACCGACTTGTCGCCGAACGCGTCGGTGGCCACCGGGTTCCTGCCGTCCAGCAGCACTCCGGCGAACCGCCAGTCGGTCAGGTCGTCGCAGTCGTAGAGCAGGACCGACGGGGTGCCGTCGGCGTGCCCGGCGCCGACGAGGGCCCAACGCCGGTCCGCGTGGCGGAAGATGAACGGGTCGCGGAACATCACCACGTCCAGTCCCGGTGGTGGTCCTGTCACCACCGGTGTCGGCAGCGGCTTCCACTCGGTCAGCCGGTCGTCGTCCGGGTCCGCCGCCCGGGCCAGGCAGATGGTGCCGAGTCCGGTGTGGGAATGGTCAACTCCCGTGTACACGGCGGTCGGTGTGCCCGCGTCGTCGGTCACGCAGCCCGACCAGCAGCCGGCCTCGTCGGGGCCGCCGGGCGTCGGGGTGAGCGCGATCGGGTGGTGGTCCCAGTGCGCGAGGTCGGTGCTGGAGGCGTGGCCCCAGTGGACGTTCGCGTGCACCGGTGCGTCGGGGTTGTGCTGGTAGAAGAGGTGGTAGCGGTCCCGCCAACGGAACGGCCCATTGGGGTCGTTGATCCAGTTGGCGGGCGGACGGACCCTGAAACGCGGCGCGTTGGGGTCATTGCTCAACGGTTGACTCCTGCGGAGGTGATGCCCTCGCGGAGAGGGCGCTGGCCGACGGCGAACACGGCGACGGCGGGGAGCATCGAGAGCACGACTCCGGCCAGGACCACCGAGATGGACCCGGTGCCGAGGTTGCCCTGGAGGGAGACCAGGCCCAGCGGAAGCGTGTAGTTCTGGCTGGAGGTCTCCAGGATCAGCGGGCGGAAGAACTCGTTCCAGTGGTAGTTGAAGGCCAGTACGCCGACGATCGCCAGGCCGGGTGTGGCCAGCGGCGCGTACACCGAGCGGAAGATCCGCCAGGTCCCCGCGCCGTCCAGCATGGCCGCCTCGCCCAGGTCCTTCGGCATACCGAGGAAGTACTGGCGCATCAGGAAGGTGCCGAAGGCGGTCGGGAAGGCCGGGATGATCAGGCCGAGGAGCGTGTCGGTGAGGCCCATCGTCTTCAGCACCAGGAACACCGGCACGATGGTGACCTGCAACGGCACCATCATGGTCGCCAGGACCAGGCCGAAGAGCGGCCTCTTGAAACGGAACTCCAGGCGCGCGAAGGCGTATCCGGCCAGGCCCGCCGTGATCATCTGGCCGACGGCGACCAGTGCCGTCACCAGCGTGGAGTTCAGGGCGAGCAGCCACACGTCGATCTGCTGGAAGACCCCGTGGTAGGCCGCGGTCGTCGGGTGCGTCGGGATGATCTGCGGGGGCAGGTCGAAGGACTCGGCCGGGGTGCGCAGCGAGGTGGCGACGGTCCAGATGACCGGGCCCAGCGTCAGCAGGGCGCACACGGTCAGCGCGGCGATCCGGGTCCAGGGGGCGAGTGAGTAGCGGACGCGGCTCAGGGTCGGGGTCGCTTTCAGGGTCGGGGTTGCTTGGCTCATGGCGCTCATGCGGCTCACCGGCTCACTGGTAGTGGACGAAACGCCGGCTGAGCCGGAACTGGAGGGCGGTGACCGCCATGATCACCGCGAAGAGCAGCACGCCCACCGCGGACGCCTCGCCGAAGTCGAGCTGCTCGAAGGCCCGCTCGTAGATCACCATCACCACGGTGCGGGTGGCGTCGCCGGGGCCGCCGTCGGTGAGGACGTAGGGCTGCTCGAAGACCTGCAGGGCGTTGATGACGCCGACCACCGTGGCGACGAGCAGCGTCGGCGACAGCAGCGGCAGCGTGATGCCGAGGTGCTTGCGCAGGCCGGTCGCGCCGTCGAGGGCGGCGGCCTCGTGGATCTCCTTGGGGATGTTGTTCAGGCCGCCGATGAACAGCAGGAACGAGAAACCGAACTGCTGCCAGACGTAGACCAGGATCACCGTGGCCATCGCCGCGTGCTCCGAGGTCAGCCAGGGCACGGGCGCGATGCCGACCAGGCCGATCAGCCAGTTCACCACCCCGAAGTCCTGGTTGAACAGGTACTTCATCACCACCGAGATGGACGCGGCGGACAGCACCAGCGGGAAGAAGAACGCCGAACGGAACACCGACCGCAGCCACACCGGCATCCGCCCGTTGAGCGCGAGTGCCAGCGACAGCGCGATGAGCAGTTGCAGCGCGACCGCGAGGACCATGAAGAGGAGCGTGTTGCGGAAGGAGACCAGGACGGTCGAATCCGTGAAGGTGGTGCGGTAGTTGGCGCCGCCGACGAAGTGGGGCGGGTCGATCACGTTCCAGTGGAACAGGCTCAGCACGATGGACCCGACGATCGGCACGACCGTGAAGACGACGATGCCGACGACCGTGGGCGCCAGGAACAGCGCGGCCAGCAGCCGGGCGCCGCGGTCGCGGACGGACGGCCGTACGGAGGCGGCGGATGGCGTGGCGGGCCGCGAACTCACGGCCGGGACCTGGGAGTTGGGGACCTGGGTGTTCGTCATACCTCACGCTCCATGGCCTGCTCCAGGTCGCCCTGCATCCGGCGCAGCGCGGGACCCACCGCACGCGGCGAGGCCAGCGCGGTGCCGGTGTACTTGAGCAGGACGTCGGTCACCTCGGCGACCTGCGGCGGCGCGGGGATCGGGCCGGTGTCGGGGAACCGGTCGAGGGTGTCGTAGAAGACCTGCCAGTGCGCGGGGCCGCTCGCGGCGTAGCGGGCGGCGTTCAGCATCGAACGCCGGGCCGGGGTGGTCTGGTTGGTCCGGAACAGCCGGGTCATGGTGTCCTTGCGGGCCGCGTACTTGATGAACTCCCAGGCGGCTTCCTGCTTCTTCGAGGTGCGCAGCAGCGCGTAGCCCGCCGCGCCGAACTGGTGGCGCTGGGTGCGCCAGCGCGGGAAGTACTGCACGTCGTAGTCGGCGGCCCGCATGCCGGCCTGCTGCAGACCGCCCGCCCAGAAGCCGCCCGCCGGTGTGACGCCGACGTGACCGGTGGAGAACACGCCGACCAGGTTGTTGCCGTTGCCGCCCTCGGGCCGGGTGCACAGGTCCTCCTGGACGAGGGAGGCGAGATAGTCGTACGCCTCCTCGACCCGGCCGGCGGTGGCCTGCGGGGTCGTCCAGCGGAAGCCGCCGCCGCGCCCCTTCCGGTCGGCGGCCGGGTAGAAGGTGTCCCACAGCCAGGAGCCGCCGGGCGCCTTCGACTCCTTCAGCAGGTTCGTGCCGTTCGCGAAGAGCCAGGGCACCACGCCGCCCCACAGGCGGTTGGTCCAGAAGTACGGCGTGAAGTGCGAGCCGCCGCCGCGCTTCAGCTTCCGCAGCATCGCGGTGAAGTCGTCGCGGCTCCAGTCGGCCGCCGGGAACTCCGCGCCCGCCCGCTTCAGCACCTGCTTGTTGAGGTACATGTCGGCGGCGTTGAACTCCATGGGCAGCTGGTAGAGGTTGCCCTCGTACATCATCGACTCGACCAGGGAGGGATGGACGTCGGCGAAGTACTCACGCAGCTCCGCCGCGTCCCGCCGCACCCAGCGGTCCAGGGCCACGCCGAGCCGCTGGGCGAACAACTGCACGCCCTCTGTGGCCACATACACCAGGTCGGGGGCGGTGCCGGCGGCGATCTGGGTGAGGATCTTCGCGAAGAAGTCCGACCAGTCGACGGCCTGTACGGCGTTCACCCGCAGCGGGATGCCGGGGTGGATCCGGTGGAAGCCCTTGGTGAGCGCGTCGACGGTGGCCGGGTCGAAGGCGGAGCCGAGGGTGGCGACGACGAGGGAGCCGTCGT
This sequence comes from Streptomyces sp. NRRL F-525, assembly GCF_000716605.1. Classification (GTDB taxonomy): domain Bacteria; phylum Actinomycetota; class Actinomycetes; order Streptomycetales; family Streptomycetaceae; genus Streptomyces. Next base: position 213,813 of record NZ_JNXE01000014.1, read on the forward strand.
CACGGCCGGGGATGTCGGCTCCCGTGAGCCGGTCCCAGCTCGCGGCGGTACCGACCAGAGCGGCTGCTCCGGCCCCGTACGCGCCGTACCGCAGCAGCGTGCGGCGGGGGAGGTGCGAGTCAGTCATCAAACGGGCCTAACTCGTGTTAGTTCAGGGGTGATGCCCCAGATGATGGGAACCGGGCGGTCGGCCTGTCAAGGGTCGGGAACGCTTGACCTTTAACGAGTTAGGTCTACAGTCCTCGTTCGCAGGAGCCGCTTTTCACGCCCTCTGCGTCGTGAGCCGCCACGAGAGGAACGATGTGCCATGCCCGGAACCTCGGGGATTTCCAGGAGATCACTGTTCGCGGGATCGGCGGCGGGCACCGCCGCCGCGCTGCTGTCCACCGGGACGGCCACGGCCGCCCAGAAGCCCAAGCCCAAGCCCGGGGCCACTGCCAAGAACAAGGCCAACTCGGCTGCGAGCGGGGCGAGTTACCGCGCCGCGTACCACTTCACGGTGCCCGACCAGTGGAAGAACGACCCGCAGCGGCCCGTCTGGATCGACGGCGAGTACCACTACTACTACCTCTACAACGCCGACTACTTCACCGGCGTCGTCGGTACGGCCTGGCGCCTGGCCACCACCAAGGACCTGGTCTCCTTCACCGACCGCGGGGTCGCCGCACCCAAGAACACCACGTCCAACGGTGATCTCTGGTCGGGTTCGGCGGTGGTCGACACCGGTAACACGGCCGGATTCGGCGCGGGCGCGGTCGTCGTCATCGTCACCATGTCTCCTGGCGGCGGCACCGACTCCCAGGCGCAGTTCCTGTACTACTCGACCGACGGCGGTCTCACCTTCACCAACTACGGGACCGCCCCTGTCCTGCCCAACCCCGGCGTCGCCGACTTCCGCGACCCCAAGGTGATCCGCGACGAGGACCGGGGCCGCTGGGTGATGGCCCTCGCCGAGAACGACAAGGTCGGCTTCTACCATTCCGACGACCTCAAGTCCTGGACGTACGCGGACGGTTTCGTCCATGACGGCATCGGCGTCCTGGAGTGCCCCGACCTGTTCCGCATCACCGCGGGCGACGGCACCGTGAAATGGGTGCTCGGCGTGAGCGCCAACGGCAAGAGCTCGGGGCTGCCCAACACGTACGCCTACTGGACGGGTTCCTTCGACGGCAGCGCGTTCACCGCCGACGCGAGTGCCCCGCAGTGGCTCGACCACGGCTGGGACTGGTACGCCGGCGTCACCTTCGAGAAGCGGGACACGAGCGGCGCGGTGGACGAGGCAGCCCGGTACGCGCTCGGCTGGGTGAACAACTGGGACTACGCCGACACCACCCCCACCATCGACTGCGACGGCTTCAACGGCACCGACTCCGTCGTCCGCGAGGTCACCCTGGAGAAGGCGTCCGACGGCACCTACTACCTCGCCTCCCAGCCCGTCGCCGGCCTCGACGCGCATGTCTCCCGCACGGTGAACCTGGGCGACGTGACCGTGGACGGTACGAAGGTGCTCGACTACACCGGCATCTCCTACGAGGTCACGACCGAACTCAGCTGGTCCCAACTCACCGGCGCGGGCCTTCAGTTGAGGCGCTCACCCAGCGGAGGCCGGCACATCGACGCCGGCATCTACACCGACTACGCCTTCCTCAACCGACGCAACACGGTGAACGCCGACACCTCCGGCAACTACCAGGAGAGCCACACCCCGTTCGACCCGTCCGCCGGCACGGTGAAGCTCCGCATCCTGGTGGATCGCACATCGGTGGAGATGTTCGTCGACGACGGCCGCTATGTGCACACCAGCCAGGTGTTCCCGTACCTGCTGGACACGGGGCTCGCGCTGTTCACGATCGGCGGTAGTGCGGTGTTCCGGAACACGGTGATACGGGAGTTCACGGTGTGAGACGTACCGGGGCCGACATCGCCTGACAGACACCGGTTCCCCGCGCCCACCCAAGGGGCGCGGGGCTGTGTCGATGTGCGGCTCCGCCGCGCGGGCGCGACCAGCCCCCACGGCGCCGCAGCCGCGACACCACGGATCCGACCGAGCTCCCGCGTCCCCCTCACATCCCGGCAGGACCAGGCCCCCGCCCCGACAACACCTCTCCATACGCCTGCATCAGATCCGGCAGCCGCAGAGTCGACAGGTCGTCCCGCGACAACATCCCGGGATACACCGACAACCGCAGATCCCGGTACGCACAGCTCTTCTCGTACAGCGTGCGCAGGAACCGCCCGTTCCCCAGCTCGTCGATCCACCCCTGGTCGACCACATGCCCGGCGATCGACCGCAGCTCGTCCAACGCCTCCTCGTCCCACACGTCACCGTTCTCGGCAGCCAACACCTCGCCGATGGAGGTGAGTTCGAGCGGCCGGTACGAGGGAAAGTCGACGCGCGTCGTGAAACGGGACGACAACCCGGGGTTCGCGGCCAGCAACCGGTCCATCCCCTCGGGATAGCCCGCCAGGATCACCACGAGGTGGTCGCGATTGTCCTCGGCCCGCTTCAACAGCACCTGCAAGGCCTCGTCGCCGTACGCGTCGCCCTTGCCGTAACCGGAGTTGGAGAGCGAGTACGCCTCATCGACGAAGAGGACGCCACCGATCGCGGAATCGATCAACTCGTTGGCCTTCACGGCCGTTTGACCCAGGTACTCACCGACCAGGTCGGCCCGCTGCGCCTCGACGAGATGGTCCCCGCCGAGCAGCCCGAGGGCGTAGAAGACCCGTCCGAGGATGCGGGCCACGGTGGTCTTGCCGGTACCCGAGGGCCCGGAGAAGACGAAGTGCCGTTTCGGCGGCTGGACCGGCAGCCCCTGCCCCGCCCGCAGCCGCGCCATGTTCAACTGGGCGGACAGCGCCTTGACTTGGCGCTTGACCGGCTCCAGCCCCACCATGCGCTCCAGTTCGTTGAGCGCCTCCTCCAGTAAGACGGGGTCGGTGGGACCCGTGGGCAGCGGCAGCACCGGATTCGCGGTCTTCTCCCGCACCGAGTCACCCGCGGCGGGCAACGGCCCGGTCGGCGGCAGACCGGGCTCCGACAGCTTCAGATCCCGCCCCTCCGCGCCGAACAGCGGATCGAGCCCGTCCGGCCCCTCCAGCGCGTCCTGCCCGCCGGAGAGCGTGATCGCCGCGAGGTCGGTCACGTCCTCGGAGCCGTCGTACCCGTCGGAGTCGGTGATCGCCGCGAGCCGCGCCGAGGTGTCCATGAACGCGGGGTCGACGCGGTGCACCGCCCGGTACAGGGGGAGCGCGGCGGCACTGCGCCCGGTGCCCTCGTGGGCCCGCGCGAGCCAGTACCGCAATTCCTTGCGCTGGGGCTGTTCGCTGCGGCAGCGCATCAGCGCGGAGGAGAGGAGCGGTTCGGCCTGGCCGTACATCTCCAGCCGGACCCGGGCCATCCCGCCGAACAACCCGGCCTCTATGCCCAGGAGTTGGTCGTTGATCAGCGGATCCGTGTGCCGGACCAGCTGCTCCCAGTCCTTGACCAGATAGGCGCGGCACGCGTGCAGGAAGCGGACCTGGTGGTCGGTGTCCACGGGCGGCAGCCCCGCCAACGCCCGGTCCAGTTCCGGCACATGACGGCCGTCCAGCCAGTGCGAGGCGTGCGCGAGCAGCAGATCACGCGGGCTCTCCAGCACGGGCTGCACCCACCAGCCCAGCCAGTACCAGGAGTTGAGCGTACGGCGGTGCCTGGTGCGCTGTTCCCCGAAGCGTTCCCGGTGCCGATACATCCGCAGCAGCGCGGTCGTCGTGTCGACGCGCAGCGCGTGCAGTCCGAGCCAGCCGTCGGCCATTCCGGGATCCATCCGTACCGCGGTGCGGAACTCCTCCTCCGCCTGCGGATAAGCGCCCATCGTGTAGGCGTCCACGCCTCGCAGCCACGCGAGGTCGGCCGGGGCCTCGGGGCCCTGCGTGCCGAAGTCCATCACGTCCCCCCACAAACCGTGCCCCCGTTGATTCACCGCCGGGCCGGCGCCCGTCGGCAGTCTGGGTCGAACCGCTGTGCCGCGGACGGGAGTTGCCGTGGTGCGCGAAGCAGCCGTCCGTCGGTCGCACCCTGGGCATCGTACCTGCGGGGCAGTCGCCCATCGAAGGGTGCCGCACAGGCCGTTTGACGAGGTGGGAGCAGATGGGGCGCACTCAGGACGGTGACCCAGGGTGAGCAAATCACGGCTCGTAACGGCCGGAAAACGTGCTGGGAGCAGAACGAAGCCCCCGATCACGGGGGAACAACCGGGGGCTTCGCGACTCTGGGCGGCTTCGAACCGGCCGCACATTCAGAACGTAAGACCTGTACGGCCCCTGGGTCAAGCCGAGTTGAGGCACTCAAGCAAGTTCGGGCGGAAGGGTCTTCACAAGTTCAGCACACTGCGGGCGGTCCATCACCGTGGGTGACCTCATGGTCCGGTCCAATCGTCCCTGAGGGCCCCGTGAGCACCTCGTACCCCTTCCCCAACTGCCGTACCAGGAAGTCCGCGTGGGGGCGCGAAGGGTCTTTGGCGAAGTGTTCGTGTTCCGCCTCGACCCATCCGTCCCAGAAGTCCCGCTGCTCCGTTCCGTCCCGCTGCCGGCCCTGTGCCCAGGACTCCTCCCGGGGCAGTTCCATCCACAGCAGTCCCGCGAGGAACGGGCGCACCGCCCGGCGTCCGGCGCCGACGCCCTCGACGAGGACCACGGGCGCGGGCGGCAGCGCGCGGGGCGCGGTGAAGCGGCGGGCGTGCCAGTCGTAGGGGGCGTAGTGGGCGGTCTCGCCGCGGCCGAGGGGTTCGATCACCTGGCTCAGCAGCCGGCCGGTCCAGCCGAACAGTTCGTCGTGGGTGGCGAGGTCGTCCAGATGCAGGACGGGGGCGCCGCCCAGGGCCCCGGCCAGCCGTCCGGCGAACGTGGACTTCCCGGATCCGGCGTGCCCGTCGACACCGACGAGCCGGACCGGGCCGCAGGACGGGGGCAGCCGGCTCAGGCGGTGGGCGAGGTCGTGCATGGCTGGTCCCGGGAGGTCGTGGGGCGGGTGATGCCGCAGGTCACCGGGACAGTGTAGGGAGCGGTGTCTCCGGCCCCAGCTCATACCACTGGTCGATACCAATATTGGTGGGTGTGGCGAGGTTCGAAGTGCTGGCAGCGGAGTGCCGTGTGTGTTCATAGTGGGCGCACAGTCGTCCATTGGATCTGTCCCGACTGGATCTGTCCCGACACGGAACACCCGGGGGTCTTCCGCCCATGAGCAGAGCCGAACAGCCGTCCCGCAGAACCGTCCTGGCCGCCGCGGTCGCCGCCGCGGTGGTCGCCGGCACGGGCCCCGCGGCCGCCGACACCGCGACCGCCACCGACACCGCCGACTCCGACCGGGCGCCGACCCTCCTCGACGCGCGGCCCCGCGAAGGCACCCCGACGGTCGACAACCACGCCTGGACCACCTACGCCGACTGGCGCCGCGGCGCCGCCCAGGGCACCCGTGCCGTCGCGGGCTCCCGCCCGGGCCTCGCGATCGGCGCCGCCGTCGGCCGCGTCGACTACACGGACCCGCACACCGGCAAGACCGCCAACTGGGAGTACGCGACCTGGACGTCCCCCGTCCACAAGCTCTCGGTCCCCGCGACGGAGACCATCGCGTCCTGGAACGCGGACACCCCGGCCGGCACCTGGATCCAGATCGAGCTGCACGGCACGTACTCCGACGGCACGGACACCCCCTGGTACGTGATGGGCCGCTGGGCGGCCGGCGACCAGGACATCAAGCGGACCTCCGTCGACGACCAGACGGACGGCAAGTCCACGATCTGGACGGACACCTTCGCGATCGACGACGCCACGACAGGCCTGCGCCTCGCGTCGTACCAACTCCGCCTGACCCTCTACCGCAAGCCCGGCACCAAGCTCACCCCCACCGTCTGGCGGCTCGGCGCGATGGGCTCCGACGTCCCGGACCGCTTCACCGTCCCGGCCTCAACTCCGGGACTGGCCCAGGAGTTGATCGTCCCGCGCTACTCGCAGGAGATCCACGTCGGCCAGTACCCCGAGTACGACAACGGCGGCGAGGCCTGGTGCAGTCCCACCTCCTCGCAGATGATCATCGAGTACTGGGGCGGCCGCCTCACCCGGGAGCAGCTGGCCTGGGTCGACCCGACCTACGCCGACCCGCAGGTCGACAACGCGGCCCGCTTCACCTACGACTACCAGTACCAGGGCTGCGGCAACTGGCCGTTCAACGCCGCCTACGCGGCCACGTACAAGGACCTCCAGGGCGTGGTCACCCGGCTCGGCTCGCTCGGCGACCTGGAGACGCTGATCGCGGCGGGCATCCCGGCCATAACGTCCCAGTCGTTCCTCAGCAGCGAACTGACCGGCGCGGGCTACGGCACCTCCGGCCACCTGATGACCGTGATCGGCTTCACCGCAGACGGCGACGTGATCGCCAACGACCCCAACTCGGCCAGCGATCCGGCCGTCCGCCGCGTCTACAACCGGCGCGAATGGGAGAACATCTGGCTGCGCACCAAGCGGTACAACGCCTCCGGCAAGCTCTCCTCCGGTACCGGCGGCGTCTGCTACCTCTACTTCCCCGCGCACCCGACCGCCCGCCAGCGCAAGGCCCTCGCGGCGGTGGGCGTGCACTGACCCCGTGCCGGAGACCGAGATCCCTGTGACCAAGGTCTCCGGCGCAAAACCCGACAGGGATGGCAAGGTGGACGAAACGGGGGAGTCCATCGCACATCCGACCTCTGCGAGCCACCATGACCGCACACTCAGCCAGCGCCGCCCGCACCCGTACCCGCACCGGCGGCCCCAAGGCCGACGGTCCGAAGATCGTCGAGCACATCGTGGGCTGGACCCTTGTCGTGGTGATCGCGATGCTTGTGACCCAAATCGGCCTGCTGTGACCTGACACATACGCGACCTGCCATACTGCGGTTGACCCAGCCCAGTTGGAGAGCCAGAGTCGAAATTGGAAATCAGTCAGCAGCGTGACGTCCCACGTCCCAGGGCCCGCGGTACCGAGCGTTCCTTGGCGCGCCGCGCCGAACTCATCACCATCGGCCGGAAGTTGTTCGCCGACACGTCCTACGACGCGCTGTCCATGGACGACATCGCGCGGCAGGCGCATGTCGCCAAGGGGCTGATCTACTACTACTTCCAGTCCAAGCGCGGCTACTACCTGGCGATCATCAACGACTCCGTCGCCGACCTGGTGACCTTCGCGGCGAGCGGTCTCGAACTGCCCCAACTGGACCGCGTACAGCGGACGATGGACAGCTATCTGCGCTGGGCCGAGCACAACCAGGCCGCGTACCGCACGATCGTGAGCGGCGGCGTCGGCTTCGACACCGAGGTGCACGCCATCCGCGACGGGGTGCGCGCGGCGATCGTCGCGACCATCGCCGACGGAGCGTACGGCCGTACGGACATCTCCCGGATCGCCCGCATGGGCCTGTTCGGCTGGGTGTGCAGCGTCGAGGGCGCGACCCTGGAGTGGATCAGCACCTCCGACCTTTCCCGCGAGACGATGCGCGAAATCCTCGTGAAGACCCTCGGCGGCACCCTCCGCGCCATCGAGGAGCTGGACCCCGCCCACCCGGCGCCGCCGCCCGCCCGCAGGGACGTCTGAATTCACGGTTTCGCCCTGTTCCGGACGACCGGGCTATTCTTGAAGTAAGCGGTCGTTAACTGGTGACGCGAGACCTCCGATCGGGCATACTCACAGCGCAGAGCCGCTGGTCAACCGCTTCCGAGACCCGGGAGTAGGAGCAGCGGCCGCATCCGTGCGGTACCCGGCCACGTCGCCTCGACCCCAGGCGTACGCCCGCCGATGTGCCCGACAGGGAGGAGAGCGTCGCCATGCCCGACCGAGCCCCGCAGCCGGTGGACCGGCAACTGCCCACGGACGAGGCCCGGGATCTGATCTCGCTGGCCCGTGACATCGCGCAGCGAGAGATCGCCCCGAGGGCGGCCGAGGAAGAGGACGCCGGACACTTCCCGCGCGAGATCTTCACCCTCCTGTCCCGCTCGGGACTGCTCGGCCTCCCGTACGACTCCGAGTACGGCGGCGGCGACCAGCCGTACGAGGTCTACCTCCAGGTCCTCGAAGAGCTCGCGGCGGCCCGCCTCACGGTCGGCCTCGGCGTCAGCGTCCACTCCCTCTCCTGCCACGCGCTGGCCAACTACGGCACCAAGCAGCAGCAGGTCGAGCACCTCCCCGCGATGCTCGGCGGCGGCCTGCTCGGCGCCTACTGCCTCTCCGAACCCTCCTCCGGCTCCGACGCGGCCTCCCTGCGCACGAAAGCGGTGCGCGACGGCGAGGACTGGGTGATCGACGGCACCAAGGCCTGGATCACCCACGGCGGCATCGCCGACTTCTACACGGTCATGGCCCGCACCGGCGAGGAGGGCGCGCGCGGGATCAGCGCCTTCCTGGTGCCCGGCGACGCGGCCGGCCTCAGCGGCGCGGTACCGGAGAAGAAGATGGGCATGAAGGGCTCGCCCACCGCCCAGGTCCACTTCGACGGCGTCCGCGTCCCCGACGAGCGCCGCCTCGGCGAGGAGGGCCAGGGCTTCGCGATCGCCCTGTCCGCGCTGGACTCCGGCCGCCTCGGCATCGCGGCCTGCGCGATCGGCCTGGCCCAGGCGGCACTCGACGAGGCGGTGGCCTACGCGAGCGGCCGGCAGCAGTTCGGGCGCCCGATCTCCGACTTCCAGGGCCTGCGCTTCATGCTCGCCGACATGGCCACCCAGATCGAGGCGGGCCGCGCCCTCTACCTCGCGGCGGCCCGGCTGCGCGACGCGGGCCGCCCGTTCGCCAAACAGGCGGCCATGGCCAAACTCCACTGCACCGACACCGCGATGAAGGCCACCATCGACGCCGTCCAGATCCTCGGCGGCTACGGCTACACCGCGGACTTCCCGGTCGAGCGCTACATGCGCGAGGCCAAGGTCCTGCAGATCGTCGAGGGCACGAACCAGATCCAACGGATGGTCATCGCCCGCCACTTGGCCGGTCCGGAAGCCCACCGGACCGGCTGACGCCGGGGGTCTGTTCGGGGTCCTGGAGCCGCCGACGCGGGGCCCCGCTGCCGCGTCTTGGCCGCGCCCCCCTTCGGTCTGTGCGGCCCGGGGGCCAACGGCGCGGGGAGCGCGGCAGGCGTGTGCGGTCCCGGGCTGTCGGCGTTCCTGGCCCTGGCAGCCTCGTGCGGAAGGACCCCATCGCCGATCAGACGCCGGGGGTCTGTTCGGGGTACTTGAGCCGCCGCGCGGGGTCCCGCGGCCGCGCCCTGGCCGCGCCCCTCTTCCGCCTGCGCGGCCCGGTGGCCAACGGCGCGGGGGAGTGCGGCAGGCGTGTTGCGGTCCCGAGCTGTCGGCGTCCCTGACCCTGGCAGCCTCGTGCGGAAGGACCTCATCGCCGATCAGACGCCGTCGATCCCCTCCGACCTGATCCACCGGGCAGACCTGAGCGGCGGCGCCGCCAGCCGCGCCCACTCCGGGTCGTGACGCCCCGGCAGGGTGCGGCCCCGGTCGGCCCAACTCCGCATCAGATCACGGTAGATGGGCGGATCCTGGGGCTGCGGCGGCGCCGGCGGAACCGATTCTGCCGGTACGGGAACGAAGATCCGGCGCTGACGCCCGGTCGGCGCATAAGTGGGGGTCATACCAAGGCAACGGAAGGGCATGTCGACAAGTCACCGGCGCGAATAATCGAGCGTGAGTTCACCGGCGTACAGGTCACGGCTCTGGCGACCGCACGCGACCTGACGTACCGTCACCTCCACTGTCCCCAGGGGAGGTTAGCCATGGCAGACGACCGTCCCGTGCCCCTCGACGAGTACCCCGTGCACCAGGTCCCCCTGTCGATGAAGCACGTCGCGACCGGCGACCGGAACGCCTACGACCGCTGCATCTTCCACGTGTTCGACCACGAGGGCCGCGCCCTGCTCATCCTCGGCCTCGGCGTCTACCCCAACGTCGGGGTGATCGACGCCTACGCGACCCTCCGCACCGGAGACCAACTCCACGCGGTCCGCGCCTCGGACGCCCTCGGCGACGACCGCATGCACCTCGCCGTGGGCCCCCTGCGCATCGAGGTCGAGGAACCCCTGCACCGCCTCCGCCTCCGCTGCGAGGACAACTCCCTGTCGTACGACCTCACTTGGACGGCCGAGTTCCCCGCCCTCTGGGAACCCCACCACGTCCAGTACCGCGGCGACCGGCTCACCCTCGAAGGGCGCCGCTTCGTCCAGGCGGGCGGTGTGGAGGGGGTGATCCACGCCGGTGACGAGGAGTTCCGGGTCTCCGCGGGCGGCTGGACCGGTACCCGTGACCGGAGTTGGGGCGTGCGGCCCATCCCGGGCGAGGAGGGCGGCCGGCTCGCCGAGGACCACCCCACCGAGGGCTTCCACTGGATCTGGTGCCCGGTCCGCTTCGAGGACCGCTTCCTGATGGTCATCGTCCAGGAGGACGCCGACGGCTACCGCACCCTGAACGAGGCGACCGTCGTCCGCCCCGGCCACCGAGACCGCCAACTCGGCTGGCCCCGGCCCGAGATCACCTACCGCCCCGGCACCCGCCACCCCGAGCGCGCCCTGATCCACCTCGGCGACACCCGCAAACCCCAGGAACTCGACGTCGAGATCCTGACCTCCTCACCTCTGGCGATCGGCGCCGGCTACCCACCCGCCGACGACTGGCAACACGGCACGTGGCGCGGCCGGTCCTGGACCGACAGCCGCACCTACGACCTCACGCAGCCCACCCCACTGGTCGCCTACGGCGTCACCGACCACGCGGCCCGCTTCCGCCTCGACGGCCGGCTGGGCCACGGCATCTTCGAACACGGCTCCTTCGGCCGCCACGACCCGAGCGGCTTCACGGGCTTCGACTCGGTTGCGTCGTAGGGCAGTTGAGGTGACGTCTCGGTGGAGCCGAAGGGGGCCGAGGTGACATTTCGATCGCACCGCAAGGGAGTTGAGACATGGCGACAGCACCCCGCCCCCGCACCACCACCCGCGACCCCGAGGAGCTCGCCCAGCGACTCACCGCCTGGCTCGGCACCCGGCTGCCCGGTGCCAAGGCTGTCGATGTCAGGGTCCCCGGGTCGAACGGTATGTCCAGCGAGACCCTGCTCTTCGACATCGAACACCCCGAACCACCGCTCCGGGCCTGCGCGTTGAGGCTCGCGGCGGACCCGGCGGCGTACACCGTCTTCCCGGTCTACGACATGCCGCGGCAGTTCCGCACGATGCGGCTGGTCGCCGAGCGGAGCGATCTGCCGATACCCAAGGTGCGCTGGCTGGAGGAGGACCCAGGCCCGCTCGGCGCGCCGTTCTTCGTCATGGAGCGTGCCGAGGGGCGGGTGCCGCCAGACGTCATGCCCTATACGTACGAGGGCAATTGGCTGCACGCGGCGACCGACGCGGAGCGTGCACACCTGGAGGCCGCCTCGGTCGGACTCATCGCCCGCCTGCACGACCAAGTCCCGGTGTCCGAGGCCGAGTTCCTCACTCTTCCGGGGGACGGTGACGCCCTGACCCGGCACGTCGCATCCCAACGGGCGTACTACGAGTGGGTGGTTGACGGTGTCGCCCGCTCACCCCTCATCGAGAGCGCCTTCGACCGGCTCACGGAACTCTGGCCGGTCGACCCGGGCGAACCCGTCCTCAACTGGGGCGACGCGCGCATCGGGAACGTCGTCTACGACGGGTTCGACCCCGTCGCCGTCCTCGACTGGGAGATGGCGGCCCCGGCCCCGCGCGAGGTGGACCTCGGCTGGACCGTCTATCTGCACCGCTTCTTCCAGGACTTGACGGTCGCCTTCGGTCAGCAGGGCCTGCCGGAGTTCTTCCGCCGGGACCGAGTGGAGGCGCGGTACGCCGAACTCACCGGTCACACCCCGCGCGACATGGACTTCTACACCCTGTACGCGGCCTTGCGGCACGCGATCGTGATGCTCCGTATCGCCTACCGGCAGGTGCACTTCGGCGAGGTGGCCGTCCCGGCGGACCCGGACACACTGATCCTGCACCACGGCAGCCTGCGGGCCATGGTGCAGGGCAGCTACTGGGGTTGAGCGGGAGCGCTCAGGCGGCGCGGCGCATGACGGGCACCCGCATCGGGCGCGAGCTCGGACCGCCGACGTGCGAGAACGGCTGCGTCCGCCAGTCGAGGCCCTGAGGGAGCGTCAACAGCAGCGCGGTGTCCTGCTCCTGGAGCTCCGCGGACTCGTCGGCGGACCGGGCGTCGGCCGCCTCACGGCCCGTACCGGCGCAGACCGTCAGCCCGAACGGGTTCCACGGCGAGGCGCACAGCGCGTGCTCCGGCAGGACCTCCTCGTCCTCGAGGAGCGCGATGGGCTGCACGCAGTCCGGGCAGATCACCCGGTACATCTCGAAGGTGTCGTACGCGTCGAGTTCGTCGGCGTCGAAATCCTCGGATTCGACGCCCTCCGGCTCGGGCTCGACGCCGAGCTGCGGCCGCTTGGGCGCGGTGCGTCCAGGGCGCTTAAGACTCTGCATGGGTTCTCCCCCTACTGGGCTGGGCCGTGAAGGCGCTGCGGCCTCGACCACAGCAAGCACTTCCCGTCCCGTCTCCGCGGTAATCACGAGACCATCACGGAGACCGTCCGGGGCCTGTGGTGTTCGTCACATGCCGCTCGCAGATGCCCGAGGCGGTGGATTTGTCCCCGGCCGCCACACGGGTCGCTCTCCGCCACATCACGAACCGGGTATGACCTGCGCCGCCGAGGTATCGGAGGAGATCAGACGCACTGTAGGTTCTTGCGTCATGGAGGAGCTGGACCGACAAATCGTGCAGCTGCTCGTCAAGGACGGGCGGATGAGCTACACAGACCTGGGCAAGGCCACGGGCCTGTCCACGTCGGCCGTGCACCAGCGGGTGCGCCGACTGGAGCAGCGGGGCGTCATCCGCGGGTATGCCGCGGTCGTCGACCCGGAGGCGGTGGGCCTGCCCATGACCGCCTTCATCTCGGTGAAACCGTTCGACCCCAGCGCCCCCGACGACATCGCGGACCGCCTCTCCGACGTCCCCGAGATCGAGGCCTGCCACAGCGTCGCGGGCGACGAGAACTACATCCTCAAGGTGCGGGTCTCCACCCCGCACGAACTGGAGGAGCTGCTGGCCCGGCTGCGTGGCCTGGCCGGTGTCTCGACGCGGACCACGGTGGTGCTCTCGACGCCGTACGAGGCCCGCCCGCCCCGCATCTGACGGACCTGCGTGCGGGGCGGCGCCGGTGAGGCGCGAGACTGTTCCCCATGAGTGAGCGCACCCCCGAGCCGTCGACCGTCCTGCTCCGCCGCGGCGAAGTCCACAGTCCCGCCGACCCCTTCGCGACCGCGATGGTCGTGGAGCGCGGCCAGGTCGCCTGGGTCGGCTCCGAGGGCGCCGCCGACGCCTTCGCGGACGGCGTCGACGAGGTGGTCGACCTGGACGGCGCGCTGGTCACCCCGGCGTTCACCGACGCACACGTCCACACCACGGCCACCGGCCTCGCGCTCACCGGGCTCGACCTGTCCGACGCTCCCTCCCTGGAGGCGGCCCTGTCCCTCGTCCGGGACTTCGCCGCCGCCCGCCCGGCCGACCGCGTCCTGCTCGGCCACGGCTGGGACGCCGCCCGCTGGCCCGGGGGCCGTCCGCCGACCCGCGCCGAACTCGACACCGCGACCGGTGGACGCCCGCTCTACCTCTCCCGCATCGACGTCCACTCCGCGGTCGTCAGCACCGCCCTGCTCGACCTCGTCCCCGGCCTCGCCGCGTCCGACGGCCCCCTCACGGCCGACGCCCACCACGCCGTGCGCGCCACCGCGCTCGCCGCCATCACGCCGGAGCAGCGCGTCGAGGCCCAGCGGACCGCCCTCGCTCATGCGGCCTCTCTGGGTGTCGGTTCGGTCCACGAGTGCGCCGGACCCGAGATCTCCTCCGAGGACGACTTCACGGGCCTGCTGCGGCTGGCCGCCGAGGAGCTCGGGCCGCGCGTCGTCGGCTACTGGGCCGAGCAGGACGTCGAGAAGGCGCGTGAGCTGGGCGCCGTAGGGGCGGCGGGGGACCTCTTCGTGGACGGCGCTCTCGGGTCGCACACCGCGTGTCTGCACGAGCCGTACGCCGACGCCGGGCACACCGGTCTCGCGTACCTCGACGTGGACGCCGTCGCCGCCCATGTCGCCGCCTGCACCGAGGCGGGCCTCCAGGCGGGCTTCCACGCCATCGGGGACGCTGCGGTGACCGCCGTGGTCGACGGCGTCCGGAAGGCCGCGGAGAAGGTCGGCCTGGGTCGCGTCCGTGCCGCCCGTCACCGGGTCGAGCACGCCGAGATGCTCACCCCGGAGACCATCGCGGCCTTCGCCGAGCTGGGTCTGACCGCCTCCGTGCAGCCTGCCTTCGACGCGCTGTGGGGCGGCGAGGAGGGCATGTACGCCCAGCGGCTCGGCGTGGAGCGGGCACGTGCCCTGAACCCCTTCGCGGCCCTGCTGCGGGCCGGGGTGCCGCTCGCCTTCGGCTCCGACAGCCCGGTCACGCCGGTCGACCCGTGGGGGACGGTCCGCGCCGCCGCGTTCCACCGGACGGCTGAACATCGCGTCTCGGTGCGGGCCGCGTTCACCGCGCATACGCGGGGCGGCTGGCGGGCCGTAGGACGGGACGACGCGGGTGTTCTGGTGCCGGGCGCGCCCGCCGACTACGCCGTCTGGCGGACCGACGCCCTGGTGGTGCAGGCGCCCGACGACCGGGTCGCGCGCTGGTCGACCGACCCGCGCTCCGGCACACCCGGACTGCCCGACCTGACACCGGGCGGCGACCTTCCCGTCTGTCTGCGCACCGTCGTGGGCGGACGGACGGTGTTCGTACGGCCGGGCGAGTGATCTCCCGGGGTGGCGCGCCCCCGATCCACGGCCGCCGCGCCGTCGCGCGACCTGCGCATCCTCTGCCCTGACCAGCCGGTTGTGGGAGAAAGGCCAGGTCAAACGGCTGTTGACAGGCGGGCGCAGGGGGCCGGTAGGTTCGTCCGAGTCCACCACCGGACGCCCGACCGGGGAACCTCCGAGCACTCGTCGAAGCGCCGCTGGGTCAGGGTCGGTGCCGCACCGGGCACCGTCACTGGGAGCCAGGCTCAGCGCCCGCGCCACGGCGAGGGAACGTTCCGGCCGGTCGGCTGGTGTGACCCGGGTGGGGCCCGGACGTCCAGTAGACAACGGCCTTGGTCGACCCGCAGCCGGCGGGTCCCAGGTCGGCCCGAAGGGCGCCGGGCCCCCATCCGCAGTAGGTGGGTGCCAAAACGGGCATCCTTACCCCGTTCTTGTCGAATCGACACCACCGTACGAACGGCGTGGCACGTCATCCCAGGCCGCGGCCACTATGGTGGACGCCTGCGTACGGACATGAAGGGGCAGCAGTGAACGACGGCGACGGAGCCCTCGCGGCACAGGCCCAGGGGCGGAAGTTCGGCCCGCTCGGCACGGCCTTGGTGATCATCCCGACCTACAACGAGGCGGAGAACATCAAGTCCATCGTCGGTCGGGTGCGGCAGTCGGTCCCCGAGGCACATGTCCTCGTGGCCGACGACAACAGCCCCGACGGCACCGGCAAGCTGGCCGACGAGCTGGCGGCCGAGGACGAACAGGTCCAGGTGCTGCACCGCAAGGGCAAGGAAGGCCTCGGCGCCGCCTACCTGGCGGGCTTCCACTGGGGCATGGACAACGGCTACGGCGTCCTCATCGAGATGGACGCCGACGGCTCCCACCAGCCCGAGGAGCTGCCCCGGCTGCTCACCGCGCTCAAGGGCGCGGACCTGGTGCTCGGCTCCCGCTGGGTGCCCGGCGGCCGGGTGGTGAACTGGCCGAAGTCCCGCGAGTTCATCTCGCGCGGCGGCAGCCTCTACTCGCGCGTGGCCCTCGACCTGCCGCTGCGCGACATCACCGGCGGGTACCGCGCCTTCCGCCGCGAGACCCTCGAAGGCCTCGGATTGGACGACGTGGCCTCCCAGGGCTACTGCTTCCAGGTCGACCTGGCCCGCCGCGCCGTCCGGGCCGGCTACCACGTCGTCGAGGTCCCCATCACCTTCGTGGAGCGCGAACTCGGCGACTCCAAGATGAGCCGCGACATCCTCGTCGAGGCCCTGTGGCGGGTCACCACCTGGGGCGTGGGTGAGCGCGTCGGCAAGCTCCGCGGCCGCGCGAACCCCGGGAGAAAGCCTTCACAGCCGTAGCCCCGCGACTTCACAGGCCTCGTTGATCGTCCGCTTATCCCGCACTGAGCCGGGCCCAGGCACACTGGACGTATGACGACTGGCGCACCCACCCCTTCCTCCGCCGCCCGGCCTCCGCGTTCCCGGCTGCGTACGTTCCTGCCGTTGGGCATCGCCGTTTGGCTGGTGCTGGAGATCTGGCTGCTGACGGTGGTCGCGGGCGCGTCGAGCGGTCTTACGGTCTTCCTGCTGCTGCTCGCCGGGTTCGTGCTCGGCGCCGTGGTGATCAAGCGGGCGGGCCGCAGGGCCTTCCAGAACCTGAGCCAGGCCGTGCAGCAGGGCACCGCCCCGGCCAGCGGCGGTGGCAGCGGCCTGATGATGCTGGGCGGCCTGCTGCTGATGATCCCCGGGCTGATCTCGGACGCCCTGGGCCTGCTCCTGCTGATCCCGCCGGTCCAGAAGGCCCTGGCGCGCTACGCGGAGCGCGTGGTCGAGCGGAAGCTCGGCAAGGCCGCCCCCGGCACCCTCGGAGACGCCTTCCAGCAGGCCCGTATGCACCGCCCGGACGGCAAGGTCGTCCAGGGCGAGGTCATCCGGGACGAGCCCGGCAGCGAGGCCCCGCAGGGCCCGCGTCCGCCGCTCACCCGCTGACCCGGTCGCGGACAGGCAAAAGCGCGGGCGCCGTACAGATTCGTACGGCGCCCGCGCTTACTTGCTTTGTGCTTGTGCGGTAGAACCGCTCCGCACCTTCAGGACTAGGCCGACTTGCGGCTGTCCCTCGGGTGAACCGCGATATTCATCGCGCCGGAACGGAGAACGGCAAGACGCTCCTCGAGGACCTCTTCGAGTTCCTCGCGGGTGCGCCGCTCCATCAGCATGTCCCAGTGGGTACGCGCGGGCTTGGCCTTCTTTTCCTCAGGGCCGTCGCCGTCGACCAGGAGTGCCTGGGCCCCGCAGACCTTGCACTCCCACTCCGGCGGGATCTCCGCCTCGACCGAGAAGGGCATCTCAAAGCGATGTCCCTTCTCGCATGCGTACTCCACGGCCTGGCGTGGTGCCAGGTCGATACCGCGGTCCGTCTCGTAGCTGGTCACCACGAGGCGCGTGCCGCGAAGAGCTCGCTCACTCATGAATCGTGCCTCCCGGGCTTGTCGCCCACAGGACAGGTGTCGCTGTCGTCGTCATCCGGTCAACGTCCGGTCGGCGGTAAAGATTCCCGTACGGGGTCATGCGTCGCCGTCGTAGCCGCCCCTTGTTGTACCCACCAGCGCCCGGTTTGTCACATCTACTAGCAGATGTCACCTAGCGATTCGTCATCTTTGACGCGCAGTAACGGTACGCCAGGCAGGCCAAACGCGTACACTACCGCCCTTTCGCCTCCAGCGCTAAATCCTCTCGGGAAGAGGATTCCCCGCGTCGCTGATCGCCCGCGCCACCGGGACCCGCGCGAGCAGCACGAATCCCACCACGAAGAAGACCACCAGGGAGATGATCGCGTCCCGATAACTTCCGGTCAGCTGGTAGGTCACCCCGAACAGAAGGGGTCCCAGCCAGCTCATGCCCCGATCGCTCATCTCGTACGCGGAGAAGTACTCGGCCTCTTTCCCCGGCGGCACCAGATGCGAGAACAGGGACCGGGACAGCGCCTGGCTGCCGCCCAGGACGAGGCCGATCCCGGCGGCCAGCACGAAGAACCAGACGGGCGCGTCGGCGGGCAGGAAGTACCCGGCGGCCAGGGTCACCGTCCATGCGATCAGCGAGCCGAGAATCGTCCGCTTGGCCCCGTACGTCCGGGCGAGTCGCCCCATGCCGAGCGCGCCCGCCACCGCGAGCACCTGGACCATCAGGACGGCGGTGATGAGCGTGGACTGGCTCAGGCCCAGCTCCTCGGAGCCGTACACGGATGCCTGGGAGATCACCGTCTGGATGCCGTCGTTGTAGATCAGATAGGCGAACAGGAAGGACAGGGTGAGCGGTTTGCCGCGCATGTCCCGGACGGTCGCCGCGAGCTGCCGCCAGCCCTGCGCCGTCGGCGCCTCGGACGTCGTACGGCCGCGGTCGCGCAGCCGTTTCAGCGGTACGAGGGTGAAGGCGCCCCACCAGATCCCGGCCGAGGCGAGACAGATGCGGACGGCCATCGACTCGGAGAGGCCGAACGAGTCGTGGGCGGTGAACAGGATCAGGTTCAGGACGAGGACCAGGGAGCCCGCCGCGTAGCCGAAGGCCCAGCCGCGGGAGGAGACCGCGTCGCGCTCCTCCGGAGGGGCGATCTGCGGAAGGTAGGAGTTGTACACGACCATGGAGACGGCCACGGAGGAGTTGGCGACGATCAGTAGGAAGCCGCCCAGGAGATAGCGATCGCCGTCCAGGAAGAACAGGCCCGTGGTGGCGGTCGCGCCGACATAGGCGGCGAGCGCCAGGAGGGGCTTCTTGCGGCCCGTGCGGTCGGCCGCCGCGCCCGCCAGGGGCATGACGAGGATCGACACGATCACGGACGCGGAGACGGTGTAGGCGAAGAAGGACCCCGCCCGGACCGGTATCCCCAGGGGATGCACGAACCCGTCAGGGTCCGCCGCCGACTTCGCGACCGAGGTCAGATACGGGCCCAGGAACACGGTGAGCACGCTCGTCGAGTAGACGGAGCAGGCCCAGTCGTAGAAGTACCAGCCGCGCTGCTCGCGCCGCCGCTCGGCGGCCTCGTCGGCCGGTTGTGACCGCAGGGTGTCGGTACCCACCCGTGCCCTCGCTTCCCCGTGAACGCGTCGCCCCGGGGGGCTCAGGCCCAGACGCCCCGCTCCACCATGACCTCGCGCAGTGTGTCGATGTGATCGGTCATGATGCCATCGACTCCCAGGTCCAGGAGCCGGTGCATGCGATCGGCCTCGTTGATGGTCCACACATGGACCTGCACTCCACGCGCGTGTGCGGCCTGCACGAAGCGCCGGTCAACCACAGGGACGCCCGACTGCTCCTCGGGCACCTGTGCGGCGACCGCCGAGCGGCGCACCGGGAGCGGCGCTCCCCAGGACCGCAGCCGCAGATTCAGCACCCCGCGCGTGCCGAACGACGTGGCCAGGCGCGGCCCTGCCAGGTGCTGGGCGCGGACCACGCGTTTCTCGGAGAAGGAGCCGACGAGGACGCGGTTCCAGGAGCCGGTGCGCTCCAGGAGGTCCAGGAGCGGGCGCAGCGCCGGCTCCGCCTTGATGTCGACGTTCCAGCGCACCTCGGGGAAGGTCTCCAGCAACTCCTCGAAGAGGGGCACCGGTTCCTTGCCCGCCACGCGCGCGTGGCTCACGTCCGACCAGAACAGGTCCGCGATCCGCCCGGCGCCGTCGGTCACCCGGTCCAGGGTCCCGTCGTGGAAGGCGACGAGCTTCCCGTCCGCCGTGGCGTGGACGTCGGTCTCGATGTACCGGTAGCCCAGCTCGACCGCGCGGCGGAACTGGAACACGGTGTTCTCCAGGCCGTCCGCCGCGCCGCCCCGGTGGGCGAAGGGGATCGGGCCGGGGTGGTCGAGGTACGGATGACGTATGAGCGTGGTCACCGGGGCAGTATGGCCCGTTCCGGTGACCCGGTGGCTACGACCGTGCTGCCGCCGGATGCCGGCGGGGCGGCGAACACGCGCAGGAACAGCTGGGCGAGCGGGCCGATCGCCAGGGCGTACAGGAGGGTGCCGATGCCGACGGTGCCGCCGAGCGCGAATCCCGTGGCCACGACCGCGACCTCGATCGCCGTCCGCATCAGCCGGATCGACCGGCCCGTGAGCCGGTGCAGCCCGGTCATCAGCCCGTCGCGCGGTCCCGGTCCGAAGTTCGCGGAGATGTAGAGCCCGGTGGCGGCCCCGTTCAGCAGGATGCCCACGAGGAGCAGCGGAATCCGTACGGCCAGGCCGTGCGCGTCCGGCACCAGCGCGAGCGTGCCGTCCATGGCCAGGCCGACCACGAACACGTTGGAGACCGTGCCGAGGCCCGGGCGCTGGCGCAGCGGGATCCACAGGAGCAGCACCGCCGCGCCGACGATGATCGAGACGACGCCGATCGTCAGGCCGGTGAGTTCGGCGATGCCCTGGTGCAGCACGTTCCAGGGCTCCAGGCCCAGGCCCGAGACCACCAGGAGCGCCGAACTGGCGCCGTAGAGCGCGAGTCCGACGTAGAGCTGGACCAACCGTCGCCCGAGACGGTTCCGCGTGGACAAAGGGTGCCCCCTGGTGGTGGTAGTGGCCTGACGCATGTCACTCTGTGGCTTGAGAACGCAGGCCATCCATGGCCAATTCCGGGAAGGTGGACTGGTTTCCATGGCGCAGTGGACCTCGGCGATGGGCGCCGCGCAGCTGGCCCGGCTGCTCAACTCCCAGCAGGACCGGCCGGCCGGGCCCGGCACCCGCCGACCGCCCGCCTATCGCGCGCTCGCGGACGGCATCCGGCTGCTCGTGCTGGAGGGGCGCGTCCCGGTGGCCGCGCGGCTGCCCGCCGAGCGGGAGTTGGCGCTCGCGCTGTCCGTGAGTCGCACCACCGTCGCCGCCGCCTACGAGGCGCTGCGCACCGAAGGGTTCCTGGAGTCCCGGCGCGGGGCGGGCAGTTGGACCGCTGTACCCGCCGGTAATCCACTCCCCGCGCGCGGGTTGGAACCGTTGCCCCCGGAGGCCCTCGGTTCGGTGATCGACCTGGGCTGTGCCTCGCTGCCCGCGCCCGAGCCGTGGCTCACGCGAGCCGTGCAGGGCGCCCTGGAGGAGCTGCCGCCGTACGCCCACACGCACGGCGACTACCCGGCCGGGCTGCCCGCGCTGCGCGCGATGATCGCCGAGCGGTACACCCTGCGCGGGATCCCGACCATGCCCGAGCAGATCATGGTGACGACCGGCGCGATGGGCGCCATCGACGCCATCTGCCATCTCTTCGCGGGGCGCGGCGAGCGGGTCGCCGTCGAGTCGCCCTCCTACGCCAACATCCTCCAGCTGATGCGCGAGGCGGGCGCGCGGCTGGTGCCCGTGGCGATGGCCGACGGGCTCTCCGGCTGGGACCTGGACCGCTGGCGGCAGGTGCTGCGGGACGCGGCGCCCCGGCTCGCGTACGTCGTCGCCGACTTCCACAACCCGACGGGTGCCCTGGCCGGCGACGACCAGCGGCGCCAACTCGTCGACGCGGCCCGCTCGGCGGGCACCGTGCTCGTCGCCGACGAGACGATGACCGAACTGTGGCTGGACGACGACGTCGACATGCCGCGTCCCGTCTGCGGCTTCGACCCGGCCGGCTCGACGGTGATCACGGTCGGCTCCGCCAGCAAGGCCTTCTGGGCGGGCATGCGCATCGGCTGGGTCCGCGCGGCCCCCGACATCATCCGCAGCCTGGTCGCCGCCCGCGCCTACGCCGACCTCGGCACCCCCGTGCTGGAGCAGCTCGCCGTCAACTGGCTGTTCAGCACCGGCGGTTGGGAACAGGCCGTGGACATCCGGCGCTCTCAGGCCCGCGAGAACCGGGACGCGCTGGTGGCGGCGGTACGACGGGAGCTGCCCGACTGGGAGTTCGAGGTGCCCAAGGGCGGCCTCACGCTGTGGGTGCGCACCGGCGGACTGTCCGGCTCACGGCTCGCCGAGATGGGGGAGCGGGTGGGCCTGCGGGTCCCGTCCGGGCCGCGCTTCGGCGTCGACGGTGCCTTCGAGGGCTATGTGCGCCTGCCGTTCACCGTCGGGGGCGCGGTGGCCGAGGAGGCTGCGGTACGGCTGGCCGCGGCGGCCCGGCTGGTGGAGAACGGGGTCACCGGGGGCGGCGATTCGCCGCGCACGTTCGTGGCGTAGCGAGGCGTCAGGGGCCGGTGCGGGCGACTCCCGGCCGCCCGCACCGGAACCGGGCTTCTACGAAGTCTCCGCCACCGCGGCCTCGACCACCGCTTCTGTCGCCACCGTCTCCTCCGCGTCCGCCGGTGTCGTGCGCGGCGGCAGCAGGGCCAGGACAGCCTGGCGGTGGGCGTCGTTCGTCGCGTCGTCGTACGGGTCCGGGGTCGCCGGGACCTGGAGGCGGTGGACCGGGCCGCTGCCCAGGCGGGCGTAGCCGCGGCCCGGGGGGATCTGGGCGATCGGCGTGGTGTGCGGGGGAGCGCCCAGGACCGCCTCCAGCTGGGCGGCGGTGGCGGGGCCGAGGACGACACGCGCGCGTGTGTGCTGTCGTACGGCGTCGCTCAGGGTGTCCGCGCTGTCGAACTGCTCGGCCACCACCACCGTCACGTTGGCCGCGCGGCCGTGCCGGAGGGGGACCTGGAGCAGGGACTGCGGGTCCTTGTAGCCGTCGGCCGTGGCCACGTGGGCGAAGGCGCTCGGGCGGTCCAGGATGATCCACAGGGGGCGCCTGGTGTCGTCCGGTGCCGGGTCGCCCGACTGACGGGCGCGGTTGGCCGCGATCAGCCGGCGTTCCGTCTCGTGGGCGGCCCATTCCAGGCTGGCCAGCGCGCCGGCCAGCCCGCACTCGACCGCGAGGACGCCGTCCCGGCCGGTGAGGCACGCGTACTCGCCGGTGCCGCCGCCCTCGACGATCAGGACGTCGCCGTACTGGAGGGCCTGCAGGGCGATCGAGCGCAGCAGGGTGGAGGTGCCGCTGCCGGGCTGGCCCATGACCAGGAGGTTCGGCTCGGTGGAGCGGATGCCGGTGCGCCAGACGACCGGTGGGACGTCGCGCTGTTCCTCGCCGTGGGTGAGGGGGAGCGTGCGGTGGACCTGGGTCGGGTCGGTGAAGCCCAGGACGGTCTCGCCGGGGGCGGTCACGAAGCGCTGGGCGGCGATGTCGGTGGGGAGCGGGGCGAGCACACCGATCGTGAGCTGGTTGCCCTCCTCGTCCCACGCGAAGTGGTACTCACGGCCGCGGCCGGACTTCGCGGTGAGCAGCTGCTCGATCCGCGCGCGGGAGTCGGCCTCGCCGTCGGTGAAGTACGCCGGATAGCGGACGACCAGATGGGAGATCCGGCCCGCGCCGTCGAACTCGTAGGCGGGGAAGGCCTTCTCCCAGTCTCCGCCGTGGGCGAACAGGGGCGCCGGGTCCTCGGCGGCCGAGAAGTAGGGCACGAGCGCCTCGTAGAGGGACTGGAGGCGCTGGGTCTGGGACTCGTCGGGCCCTTCGGGCGCCGGCGGGGTGCGGTCCCGGCCCTGCCATGCCGCCGCCGCCATCAGGGTGATGGCGGCGAGCAGCGGGCCGTACGGGACCAGGGCCACGACCAGGACCACCGAGGCCACCAGGAAAAGCAGCGGCCCGCGCTTGTCCTTGGGGGTCTCGGCCCATCTGCGCCGGCCGGCGGATGCCAGCCGGCGCAGACCCTTGGTGATCGTGATCACTGGGTGGAGGACATCGGTGGCGCTGTCGGCCGCCGTCCGGGCCAGCTCCCGGCTCCGGGCGATCTGGGCGGTGCCGTTGCTCAGGATGCGGGGGAGGGGGCGCCGGGCCACTGCTGTCTCCTGAAGGTCCGTACGGGTGGTTGCGTCAGAACTTGATGCCGCCGAGGAGGCTCGCCAGGCTCTCGCCGCCGGCCTTGATGCTCGGCGCGATGGCCGTGCTGGCCATGTAGAAGCCGAAGAGTGCGGCCACCAGCGCGTGGGAGGCCTTGAGTCCGTCCTTCTTGAAGAAGAGGAAGACGATGATGCCGAGAAGGACGACGCCTGACATGGACAGGATCATTTGAGCTCTCCTGGTTCGTGGGGACAGTCACCATGAGTTGTTCCAGGATCACAGAATGTATCCATACGATAAAAGGTGCAAGTGGGTGAATTTCGGCGAATTTCCCTCGGATGGCGGAGCGCATTCGGGCCGTCTGAGCAGGGGTTTCACCTGTGTCGGGCCCAGTGGTGATCTTTGCCTCGGAGGGGGCCGGTCATGTGTCTGTGGAGCCAGTACGCTGGCGATTCACCCGTACTAGTGAGAGGCGGTCAGGCCGATGAGTGAAGCCCCCGACCCCGAGGTCGTGGAGTTCGCGACCAAGATCTTCGATCTGGCCCGCCAGGGCGGGACCGAGGCGCTGGTCGCCTACGTGGACGCGGGCGTCCCGGCCAACCTCACCAATGACCGCGGCGACTCCCTGGTGATGCTCGCCGCCTACCACGGGCACGCCGACGCCGTACGGGCCCTGCTGGCGCGCGGCGCCGAGGCCGACCGGATCAACGACCGGGGCCAGACCCCGCTCGCCGGAGCCGTCTTCAAGGGCGAGCAAGAGGTGATCGAGGTCCTCCTGGAAGCCGGTGCCGATCCGGCCGCGGGCACCCCGTCGGCGGTCGACACGGCCCGGATGTTCGCCAAGGCCGAGCTGCTGGAGCTGTTCGGCGCGCACTGACACCCGGTCCGTCGGCAGCGAAGACGGGCCCGCTGACCAGGTACGACAAGGAAAACGGGGGAAAACGGGGGAAGGCAGCACGGCGCCGCCCGAAATTTCGGTCGCGGCATCGAGAACTGCCGGGTCATCATGACGTCGTGATTTACGGACGCGATGGCTGGGCAGGTGTTGCCGCACCGCGCGGGCCGTAGTTGCGGCCCGCATGGGCCACCTACGAGAGGCAGAGGAAAATGGTCTACAGCAAGCAGGAAACGGCGGGCGCCCCGACGTGTTGTCACGCGGCCAGGTAGTGCACGTTCCCCGGTTGCGTCGACGCTTGATGTGAGGCTGTTTCCCATGTTCGATCCGGTCATAGCGCCCAGCGGTACGCTGCTCGGCCTGCTTCAGCGGGGCCGCGGCGACGGCACACTGCACGCGCTCACCGCACCCCGTGCCGAGGCACTCGCGGCACTGAACCACTGTGTGCTGCGCGACCCCCGCCACGACTGGCAGGTGGAGAACCGCTCCCTGTACTACGCCCGTCTGTACCTCGATCTGGGCGGCGACCTGGACGCCGTGGAGGCGCATCTCTTCGACTCCGAGGACGTCCTCGACACCGAGGAGTCCCGCACGGGCCTCGCGCTCGCCGTGCTCGGGCACCTCGCCTCCTACGGCAGGCGGGACGCGCTCGTGCTGCTGCGCCGGTACGCGGCCTCCGGAACCAATTGGGCCTGGGCGCTCGACGAACTGGCGCTCAGGGACGACGACGCGGGCCTGCGTGCCCTCGCCGCCCCGGTGCTGGCGCGTTTCCCGGCCGACCCCGAGGGTGAGGCCGAACTGGCCACCGCCGTGCGCGACGCCTTCGAACCCCGGCCCTGGCGGCTGTGGGCCGAGGACTCACGCGAATCGATCGCCACGCGCGTGCGTGCCGCCCAGGAGGCCGGCTGCTTCGACCTCTGGCAACGCCAGATGCGACCAACCGGGCCCCGTCCGGGGTGGAGCGTGCAAGCGGTGTTCGAGTGGGCCCAACAGGGCCTCGAACGCGGCGCCGCGCTGCACGTCCCCGCCGCCCGCTGCCTCACCGCCGTGGCAGGCCCCGAGGACCGGCCCGAGATCGTCGAGGCCGCCAAGGACGGCGGCGAGGGCGCCCGCTGCACCGCCCTGCGCTATCTCGCCGACAGCAACGATCCCGAGGCCCTCCCGCTCATCGAACGCGCGGTGGCCACCGGCCCGGCACCCGTAGTGGAAGCCGCCGTGGACGCCTTCGAACGGATGCGGTCCGTCGCCGCCGTCGACCGCGCCCGCGGCTGGGCCCGACGGCCCGACCCGCTCGGCGCCGCCGCCGGACGGATGCTCGCCTGCCGGGGCGGAGCCCAGGACAGCGACCTCGTCCTCGGCGCCCTCAGGGAGGCCGTCATGGGCGAAGGACCCGACGCCCCCACCCTGTGGACCCTCGTCGACGGCGCCGGACGCCTCGGCATCGCCTGCGCCGCCCCCGTCCTGCGCCATGTGTACCGCGAGACCGCCTCGTCCCATCTGCGCGGCCGGGCCGCCCGCGCCCTGGCCGCGACCGACCCCTCCTACCCCACCGGCTTCGCCGTCGAGTGCCTCTGGGACTGCGAGGAGACCACCCGCGAGATCGCCGCCCGGCACGCCGAGACCGCCGACGCCCGCGTCGTGGAGCAGCTCCGCAGGCTCGCCGCCGACCCGGCCGAGGAAGCGGAAGTACAGACAGCCGTACGGAGCCGGATCGGGCCCGACGCCCCCGCAGTGTGAACGTGGGATGACCCGCGGGTCAGACGCGCATGGACGCCGTCTGACCTGCTCGGGTGTGCAGCGCAACGCTCATGGGACGTTCACCGTTCGCATAGATCGACGTTGACGCGGGCACGTCCAGCGCGGCGAGAACACGGGTATGCGTGTCGTCATCGTGACCGAATCCTTTCCCCCCGATGTGAACGGCGTGGCCCACTGCGCGCTCCAGACCGCCCGGCACCTCGTGGATCGCGGTCATCATCCGCTCGTCGTCGCGCCGGCCACCTCGGCCGGTCCCGGGCCCGACGCAGAGTCGCCGTGCCCCGTCATCCGTGTCCCCTCCCTACCGCTCCCCGGCTACCCCCAGGTCCGCGTCGCCCTCCCCAGCCGACGCGTCGCCGCGGCCATCACCGAACACCGCGCCGACATCGTGCACCTGGCCAGCCCCTTCATCCTCGGCGTCCGCGGCATGGCCGCCGCCGCGCGGCTCGGCATCCCCGCCGTCGCCGTCTACCAGACCGACCTGGCCGGATACGCCCGTACATACGTCGGCGCGGGCGAGGCCACCGCCTGGCGGCGCATCCGCTCCGTGCACGCCGCCGCCGACCGCACCCTCGCGCCCTCCAGCGCGGCTCTGGGCGACCTGGAGGCACACGGCGTGCCCCGGGTCCGCCTCTGGCCCCGCGGCGTCGACACCGAGCGTTTCCGCCCCGAGTACCGGGACGAGGCGCTGCGCCGCGAACTCGCCCCGAACGGCGAACTGCTCGTCGGCTACGTCGGCCGGCTCGCCCCCGAGAAGCAGATCGAACTCCTCGCCGGAACCTGCGGCCTCCCGGGCGTCCGTGTCGTGGTCGTCGGCGACGGACCCAGCCGGCCGCACCTCGACGAGGCGCTGCCGGGCGCGGTCTTCCTCGGCCGGCGTACCGGTCACGAGCTCGCCCGTATCTTCGCCTCGTTGGACATATTCGTGCACACCGGACCTTTTGAGACCTTCTGTCAGACCGTCCAGGAAGCCATGGCCAGCGGCGTCCCCGTCGTCGCGCCCGCCGCCGGCGGCCCGCTCGACCTGGTCGCCCACGGCCGCACCGGGTTCCTCTTCCCGCCGCGCGACGAGGCCGCCGTCACGGACGCCGTGCGGACCCTGGCCGCCGACCCCGCACTGCGCGCCGAGTACGGCACCGCCGCGCGGGCCATGGTCGAGGGCCGCACCTGGGCAGCCATCGGCGACCAGCTGATCGCGCACTACGGCGATGTCCTCGCCGCCCGCAAGGTGGTGGTCGCGGCATGAACACCGCCGCGCTGCGGATCGTCCGCCTCGCCAACTTCGTGGCCCCCTCCTCCGGGGGGCTGCGCACCGCCCTGCGCGAGCTGGGCAAGGGCTTCAAGGAGGCCGGGCACGACCCGGTCCTCATCGTGCCCGGCGAGCGCCACACCGACCGTGAGACCGAGCAGGGCCGGGTCATCACCCTGCCCGGGCCGCTGCTTCCCGGCACCGGCGGCTACCGCGTCCTCGCCGACAAGCGGCGCGTGGCCACCCTCCTGGAACAACTCGCCCCGGACCGCCTGGAGGTCTCCGACCGTACGACCCTGCGCTGGACCGGCAAATGGGCCAGGCGGGCCCGCGTCCCCGCCGTGATGGTGTCCCACGAGACCGCCGACGGCGTCCTGCGCACCTGGGGCCTGTCGGAGAACATGTCCCGGCGCACCGCCGACGCCCTCAACGTCCGTACGGCGCACACCTACGCGCGCGTGGTGTGCACCACCGAGTTCGCCGAGCGGGAGTTCGTCCGCATCGGCGCCCGCAACGTCGTACGGGCTCCGCTGGGCGTCGACCTGGTGGGGCGCAGTCCGGCGCTGCGGGACCCGTTGGTGCGCGCGGAGTACGCGCGCGTGGACCAGGTTCTGCTGGTGACCTGCACCCGGCTCTCCGTGGAGAAGAAGCCCGGCACGGCGCTCGACGCCCTGGAGGCGCTGGTACGGCGCGGGCGGCGGGCGGTCCTCGTGGTCGCCGGGGACGGGCCGCTGCGGGCCCGGCTCGAACAGCGGGCGCGGGAGTGGGGGTTGCCGGTCACCTTCCTCGGGCACGTCTCCGACCGGCGGCTGCTCGGCGCCCTCCAGGCCTCCGCCGACGTGTGCCTGGCACCCGGGCCCGCCGAGACCTTCGGGCTCGCCGCGCTCGAGGCCATGGCCTGCGGGACGCCCGTGGTGGCCAGCGCCTCGTCCGCACTCCCCGAGGTGATCGGCTCCGCCGGAGCCACGGCCGCGGACAACGGGCGGGCCTTCGCGGACGCCGTGGACATGCTCCTCGAACGCCCCGAGATGGAGCGCCGCGAGATCGCACGCGCGCGTGCCGAGTGTTTCGGCTGGCACACGGCGGTCGACGCGTTCCTCGCGGCCCACGACGCGGATGTTCCGGTCCGGCGGTACGTGCCCGGAGGCGTGGCATGAGAACGGTCCGTTTCGTCGCCCTCGGTGACTCGCTCACCGAGGGCGTGGGCGATCCCGTCGGCGAGGCATGGCGCGGCTGGGCCGCGCTGCTCGCCGGCGGGCTGGCCGAACAGCCCGAGGAATCCGTGGAGTTCACGAACCTCGCGGTCAGCGGGGCCCAGACGCGGGACGTGCTGGAACGGCAGACCCCGGCCGGGCTCGCCCTGAACCCGGACGTCGTGTCCGTGGTCATAGGGGTCAACGACACCCTGCGCTGCACCTTCGACATCCAGGCCGTGGCCGCCCGCCTCGACGAGGTCTACGCGGCTTTCACGGCGCGGGGCGCGACCCTCCTCACGGCCTGTCTGCCCGACCCGGGCGCGATGCTCGGCCTCCCGGGCGCGCTGGCCCGCCCGCTGGCCCGGCGCCAACGGGCCGTCAACACCGTGGTGCACGCGCTCTCCGAGCGCTACGGGGCGGTGCATCTGCACGCGGCCGAGGGCGAGTGGATCATGGGCCGCGAGATCTGGAGCGCGGACCGGCTGCACCCCAGCGAGCTGGGACACCGCCAACTGGCGCTGCGTTTTCACGCGTTGCTCACCGAGGAGGGCGTGGCCACGGGGGTCGCACCCTCGCCCGAGCCCGAGTTCCCGGTGCCCACCAGGTCGGCCAGCCTGCTGTGGCTGGCGACCGCGGGCACCGGGTGGGTGGCCCGCCGCTGCACCGACCTGCTGCCGCAGCTCCTGAGGCTGGCCGCCGACGAGATGCGGCACCGCGCGCGGGGCACCAGCGCGCGCCTGGACCTGAGCGCGTCCCACGCCGTGTCGATGGCGCTGGCCTCGCTGTCGGTGCAGCAGGAGCAGCCGGACGCCGCTTAGGGGGCTTCAGCGGCGCCGTACGGCCACGAAACGGACGGGGGTTCCGGGCACCGCCTGGGCGGCCGCCGGGAGGTCCGTGGGGCGGACGACGGCGATCACCGGATAGCCGCCGGTGGTCGGATGGTCGGCGAGGAACACCACCGGGTGGCCGTCCGGGGGGACCTGGATCGCGCCGAGGACCATGCCCTCGCTGGGGAGTTCACCGGTCAGGGCCCGCTCCAGGGCGGGCCCCTCGGTGCGCAGCCCGATGCGGTTGCTCGCCGAGGACACTCGGTACGCGCGTGACGTGAACGTGCGGACGGCCTCCGGGGTGAACCAGTCCTCGCGGGGCCCCAGGGTCACCCGCAGGACGAGTTCGGTCGGGGGAGCCGGCTGCGGGGCGACGTCCACGCACGCGTGGCGGCTCATCGGGGAACCCAGCGGCAGTATGGCGCCGTTCGTGAGCGGCGCCGGGCCGAGGCCGGACATCAGGTCCGTGGAACGGCTGCCGAGCACCGGCTCGACCCCGACACCGCCGGCGAAGGCGACGTAGGACCGCACTCCGGAGACGGCCGTTCCGATGTCGAGGAGCGCTCCGGCGGGCACGTGCACCGGGGCTCCCCAGGCGGCGGGCCGTCCGTCCACCGTGACCGGGCAGGGGGCGCCCCCGACTGCCACGAGGATCGTTGAACGAGGCCGTACGGCACAGCCGTTGAGGGTCGTCTCCAGGACGGCGGCTTCGGGTGGATTGCCGACCAGCCGGTTGACGAGCGCCGCCGCGGGCCAGTCGAGCGCTCCGGAACGCGGCACCCCCAGGTGCGCGTGTCCGGGCCGTCCCAGGTCCTGCACCGTGGTCAGCGCTCCGGCCCGTACGACGGCGACCGCACGGTCCGTCATACGTCCGCCATCGGGACGAAGCGCACGCGCGTGCCGGGCGACAGCAGTGCGGCCGGCTCGCGAGCGGTGTCCCACAGGACCGCGTCCGTCGTGCCGATCAGCTGCCATCCCCCGGGCGAGGCGCGTGGGTACACGCCGGTGTACGGGCCCGCCAGGCCCACGGCACCGGCGTGGACGGCCGTGCGCGGGGTGGCCCGGCGCGGGACGTCGTAGCGGGCCGGGAGGCCGGTGAGGTAGCCGAAGCCGGGGGCGAAGCCGCAGAAGGCGACGCGGAACTCGGTGGCCGCGTGGATACGGGCCACCTCCCGCTCGGGGACGTTCCACAGGGCGGCGACATCGGCGAGGTCGGGGCCGTCGTAGCGCACCGGGAGTTCGATCACCTCACGCGCGCGTGGGGGAGCGGGGGGTACGTCGGAGGTCGTGAGTTCGGAGGCCAGGCGGGCCGGGTCGTCGAGGCCGTCGAGGAGGACCGTGCGGGCGGCCGGGACGATCTCGCGGACCGTGAGCAGGCCCTCCGCGCGGCGCCGCAGCAGCTCCGCGTGGACGGCCTGGGCCTCCTCACCGGAGGCGACCTCGACGAGCAGCGCGCTGTCGCCGACGGGCAGCACCCTCATGCGAACGCCTCCACCCGGACGCCCGACTCCAGGAGCCGCGCGCGGACCCTGCGGGCCAGGTCGACCGCGCCGGGCGTGTCCCCGTGCAGGCACAGGGAGCGGGCCTGTACCTCGATGCGGGCCCCGGAGAGCGCGTCGACGATCCCGGAGCGGGCCAGGCTCAGCGAGCGCTCCACGACGGCGTCGGGGTCGGTGACCACCGCGCCGTCCCGGCCGCGCGGCACGAGGGTGCCCTCGTCGGTGTAGGCGCGGTCCGCGAACGCCTCCGTGACGGCCGGCAGCCCGGCCTTCGCGGCCAGGTCGAGGACGACCGAGCCGGGCAGCCCGAGCACGGGCAGCGAGGCGTCGGCCAGGAGCACGCCCTCGATCACCGCGGCAGCCTGCTCCGGGTCGTGCACCACCCGGTTGTAGAGCGCGCCGTGCGGCTTGACGTAGGACACGCGCGTGCCCGCCGCGCGGGCGAAGACCTCCAAGGCGCCGATCTGGTACGCCACTTCGGCCGCCAGCTCGGCGGACGGCACGTCCATCGCGCGCCGCCCGAACCCCGCCAGGTCCCGGTAGGACACCTGCGCGCCGACCCGTACCCCGCGCTCGGCCGCCAGCTCGCACACCCGCCGCATGGTGACCGGGTCCCCGGCGTGGAAACCGCAGGCCACGTTGGCGCTGGTGACGACGGACAACAGCTGTTCGTCGTCGGTGAGATGCCAGCGGCCGAAGCCCTCGCCGAGGTCGGCGTTCAGATCGATCATCATCTCTCCTGGTCAGGCGATGCGGTACTGCTCGTCGCGGGCATCGGTGACGAACATCTGGCCCGGCGCGTGGGTGATCGCGAACGGCGGGCGGGAGGCCATCACCGCGGCCTGCGGGGTCACCCCGCAGGCCCAGAACACCGGGATGTCGTCCGGGTCGGCGTCCACCGGATCGCCGAAGTCCGGACGGCCGAGGTCCGCGATGCCGAGCCCCGAGGGATCGCCGCAGTGTACGGGGCTGCCGTGCACCGCCGGGAGCAGCGCGGTCTCCCGGATCGCCGTCGCCAGATGCTCCGGCGGCACCGGGCGCATCGACACCACCATCGGGCCGTGCAGCCGCCCCGCCGGGCGACACGGGCGTCCGGTCACGTACATCGGGACGTTGCGGCCCTGCTCGATGTGCCGGATCGGGACGCCCGCCTCGCTCAGCGACCACTCGAAGGTGAAGCTGCACCCGATCAGGAACGACACCAGGTCGTCGCGCCAGTAGGCCCGTACGTCCGTCGGCTCGTCCGTCAGCTCGCCGTCCCGCCACACCCGGTAGCGCGGCAGATCGGTGCGCAGGTCGGCGCCGTCCGCGAGCACCGTCTCCCAGGAGCCCGCGTCCGTGACGTCGAGCACCGGACAGGGCTTCGGGTTGCGCTGGCAGAACAGCAGCATGTCGTAGGCCCAGTCGGCGGGCACCGAGATCAGGTTGACCTGGGTGTGGCCCGCCGCGACCCCGGCCGTGGGACCCGTCAGCCCGGCCCGGAAGCGGGCCCGGGCGGAACGCGGGCTCCACGCGTGCGCGTGCTCGTCGACGAGGGTCAGGGGGCGGTCCTCCGTGCGGTTCACGCCAGTTCCTTTCCACGCGTCTCCGGCAGCCCCAGGAGCGCCAGTGCCGCGATGCCGTAACCGATGGCCCCGAAGACGAGCGCTCCTCCCAC
Source organism: Streptomyces sp. NRRL F-525 (assembly GCF_000716605.1). Classification (GTDB taxonomy): domain Bacteria; phylum Actinomycetota; class Actinomycetes; order Streptomycetales; family Streptomycetaceae; genus Streptomyces. The sequence goes on from NZ_JNXE01000014.1 coordinate 246,504, forward strand.
ACCCCAACTGTCGGCCAGGAAGCCCACCAGGGTCGGGAAGACGGCGCCCACCGCGCGGCCGGTGTTGTACGTGAAGCCCTGTCCCGTGCCGCGCACCGCCGTCGGATACAGCTCGCTCAGGTACGAGCCGAAGCCGCTGAAGATCGCCGACATGCAGAACCCGAGCGGGAAACCGAGCACCAGGAGAAGGGTGTTGGCGCCGCTGGGGATGTGCGTGTACACCAGGATGCAGACCGCCGAGAGCAGCGCGAAGAGCCAGATGTTGCGTTTGCGGCCGAGCACGTCGGTGAGGTAGCCGCCGGTCAGATAGCCCAGGAACGCACCGGAGATCAGGAAGGTCAGATAGCCGCCGGTGCCGACGACCGACAGCCCGCGCTCCGTCTTGAGGTACGTCGGCACCCAGGTGGCGAGGGTGTAGTAGCCGCCCTGGACGCCGGTCGAGAGCAGGCCCGCGAAGACCGTCGTACGCAGCAGACCCGGGGACTCGGCCGTACCGGGCTTGAAGATCGCCGCGAACGAGCCCTTCTGGGGGTTCTGCTCGCGGGCGGCCGTCGCCTCCGGAGCGTCGTGCACCCGGCGCCGTACCCAGAGCACCAGCAGCGCGGGGAGCGCGCCGGTCCAGAACATCACCCGCCAGGCCAGGTCGTCGCCGAGGAACGAGAAGACCAGCGTGTAGACCACCGCGGCCAGCGCCCAGCCGACCGCCCAGGAGCTCTGGACCGCGCCGAGCGTACGGCCTCGGTGCTTGGCGCTCGCGTACTCGGCGACCAGGATCGCGCCGACCGCCCACTCGCCGCCGAAACCGAGCCCCTGGAGGGCGCGGAACACCAGCAGGGTCTCGTAGTTGGGCGCGAAGCCGCAGGCCACGGTGAAGACGGCGTAGGTGATCACCGTGATCATCAGGGCCTTGACGCGGCCCACCCGGTCGGCGAAGACGCCCGCCACGGCACCGCCGACCGCGGAGACGACCAGCGTGACCGTGGTGAACAGGCCGGTCTGGCCGCTGTCCAGGCCGAAGTACGCGGCCAGCGCGACCATGCTCAGCGGCAGCGTGAAGTAGTCGTAGGAGTCCAGGGCGTAGCCGCCGAACGCGCCGGCGAAGGCGCGCCGGCCGTTCGGACCGAGCGCGCGCAGCCAGGCCAACGCGCCGTCGTCGGCGGTCAGTTCGTCCGCGCCGGGCTGTGTTCCGGTGTTCAGGGCCTGAGGTGGAGGGGTCGTGCTCATGGGCACCTCGCAGAGGGAGGACGGAGGGTGCTGGGAGTGAGCAGTGCCGTGCGGAAGCCGTCGGCGCCGGGGTGAGCGGTGGCGCCTTTCCGAGAAAGGTAGAGGATCGTTGAACGATCCCTCAATACCCATGTTGTTTCGTTCTTGTATCTGCGGTTGAATTCCGGGCATGGCAGAGCAGCTGACGGGACTGGCAGACGACCGCGCCCTCCTGGGCCGTACGAGCACCGCGGAACGTGTCTCGGACATCCTCAGGAGCCGGATCGCGGAGGGTTATTTCCCGCCGGGCACACGGCTCTCGGAGGACAGCATCGGCGGGGCGCTCGGTGTGTCGCGCAACACACTCCGCGAGGCGTTCCGGCTGCTTACCCATGAGCGGCTGCTCGTCCACGAGTTGAACCGGGGCGTCTTCGTCCGGGTCCTGAGCGTCGAGGACGTCGAGGACATCTACCTCACCCGCCGCCTCGTCGAGTGCGCCGTCGTGCGCGGACTGGGCGAGCCGCCGTACGCCCTCGAACAGCTCGCCTCGGCCGTCACCGAAGGGCAGTTGGCGTCCGTCGAAGATGACTGGAAAGGCGTGGGTACGGCCAATATCCACTTCCACCGGGAACTCGTCGCCCTCGCCGGCAGCGCCCGCACGGACGAGCTGATGCGCAGCGTCTTCGCCGAACTCCGGCTCGCCTTCCACCTCGTGGACGACCCGAAGGCGCTCCATGAGCCGTACCTCCAGCGCAACCGCCTGATCCTCCAGGCCCTCCAGGCGAACGACGCGGCCGAGGCCGAGAAACTGCTCGCGGTCTACCTCGACGACTCGCTCGACCGGGTCGTCGACGCGTACCGGCAGCGGGTCGGCGAGGACGGCACGGTGGTCGACTGACCCGCACATGACCGACACACGTGGTTGAGGCGGTAGTCGCTTCTGCGTCGTTTGGGTCGTTGTCAGACCGAGGACCTAGTCTGTGCACCGTGACTTCGCCTGCATCGACGGACAGCGTTCCGCCCCAGTTCAGCGCGGGGCCGCGCCCCGCCCCGGGCCCGGCCGCCGACGAGGGACTGGCGCGGCGACTGCGCGCGCTCGCCTGCACCGCGCCGCTGCACGACCTCGACGCACGCAAGGCCAATCTCGCTGGCGAGTACTCGGTCTACGGCATGGCCGAGGTGGCCCTCGCCGCCATCGACCTGGTCACCCTGAACATGGACTTCGACACGGGTGCCGACCACGACCAGATAGTGGCCAGGCTCATCCCGCGCATCGCCGCACAGGCCCCGCAGCGCCCCGTCGCCGAGCACGAGCGCGTGGCCCGCTGGGTCCTGGAGAACCTGATCAACGTCGGCAGCGTCGACCGCGGCTTCCGCACGGTCTACGGCACGTTCGCGCAGGACGGCACGTATGTGCGCCGGGACTACGACTTCAAGCTGATCGAGGAGGTTCCCGGTTACGGGGGCAGCGTGTACCTCCGTACGACCGACGAGGCCGTCAACGTCCTCGTGGGCGCCCTCGACACCGACGTCACCAGTGCGCAGATCGCCGCCGAGGTGAAGCTGGAGGTGCTGATCAGCCGGGGGCGGCTCGCCGACGCGCAGCTCGCCGCGGAGCAGGCCCGGTACCGGACCGTGCAGTACTCGGAGACGCTCCGGCGCGCGCTGGACGCGACGCGGCGCAACGTCCGCGCGGTGGACTGGCTCAGTGCTGTGCCGGACATGATCGCCGAGGCTCTCGATCACGTTGCTGATCGGTATCGCCACGAGAACGCGATCCTGACCAATATCCGCAAGGCCCGTGACGAGTCCGAGGACGCCGAACAGAAGCGGCGGGCGGCCGAGTTGGTCGACATCGTCAAGGACTGCATCCGGCGGCACACGCAGCTTCAGTCGCGTCTTCTGGAGGCGGGGCCGCTGTTCCGTGCGGAGCAGGATCGGCAGGCCTTCGCCACGCCGATGACGACCTCGGGGATCGACCTCTACGGGCATCTCGTTTCGCCTGTGCTGCCGTTGCCGCTGGAGTCGGCGATCCGGGTCACTGACGCGTTCTTCGCTCGGGGGACCGGGTTGCGTACGCCGGTGTCCGTTCGGGTGGGGGATCTTGTCGACATACTGCTGACGCCGCCTGCTGAGCGGGAGCATCTTGGGGCGGAGATGCCTGAGCCGGATCTCATCGCCACGCCGGACGACAGTCGGTTCAGCGAGGAGCAGCTGGCTGCGGCCATGGAGTTGCTTGATCTGCCTGCGGATGCGCCTCGGCGGTTGTCGGGGTTGCTGGCTGACGCGCGGCGTCAGGACGCGGAACTTCCTTATCTGGTTGCCCTGTTGGCCGTGCATGCGGCGAGTCCGCCTGTTGGTACCGCCTACCGGCAGGGAGAGCCGAAGTTGTTGTTCGCCGTGGATGACGGGACCGAACTGGATGATCACGAGTTCGGTGGGGCTGATCTCATCGTCGGGGTGGCCTTGTTGGATGCGGCGGGGATGGCTGCTGGTCGGAGTGATGCGGCGTGATGGGTCGGTCGTCTTTCGGGTGCGGGCTCGCTGTGGCTGGTCGCGCCCACGCGGCGGAGCCGCAAATGTCACAGCCCCGCGCCCCTGAAGGGGCGCCTGTCCTCGACCTCGTATGGAAGACCAAGGAGTTGCAGTCGTGAGTGAGCAGGGCGAATGGAGTGAACCGGAGGTTGCCGCCCCCGCGGTGAGTGCTGCTGTCACGCCCGCCGATGCTGCCGACGCGGCTCGTCTCGTCGCGTTTGGGTTGCAGCCGAAGTTGCAGCCCGCTCGGGATCAGGAGTACGCGGAGTTGCTCCGCCGATACCGCGAGGATTCGCCGTTCGCGCGGCTCGCCGACGCCGTTGCCGCCGGGCTTGGGCTGGTTGTGCTGGAGGTGTCCCCGCGCGCGGGGATGGCTGTGACTGCCGCTGAGGACTCGGTGTTCGCCGTGCGGATGGGGGACTACGCGCGTCGTACGGCTGCCGATTCCGGGGATCGGTTCCTGCATGGACTCGCGCATCTTGCCGTGGCCGCGATGGCGTTTCCGCGGCCCGAGGATCTTGCTGATGACGGGTACATCGGGCGGGTCACGGTCAACGGGGTCGACGCCTTTGTGCGGCAGGCCTGTCGGCGGCTGGAGGAGCGGGCCGACGAGCAGGGCATGAACACCGACCCGGCCACCGACGCGCCCGGGCTGGAGGCCGCCTGGCGTATTTGGGTCAGACGCAGTGCCACCGGAGCCACCAAGGACGCCCGGAGACTGGCCGGTTCGACCACCGGGATCGTCGGCAAGGCCGCCGCCTTCCTCACCGACTCCGGGTTCCTGCAGCGCACCGGTGACGACAACGGCGGTACCTATCGCACGACCGCCCGTTATCAGCTCCAGGTGCGTGACATGGCCGGAAGCGCCGCCATGGCCGAGCTGCTGGAGCTGGGCGTTGTCCCGGTCACCGACGGCACCGCGAGCCTGATGCCCGCCGAGGACACCGAGGACTTGGAGCTGGTGGCCGACGCCGGGCTGCCGTTCCACTCCTGAGATTCCTCAGCTCCTGAGGTTTCTCAACTCCCCCCACCTGCCGAAGACTTACGACGAGAGTCCGCCATGTACGAGCTGTCCCGGGTCCGCCTCTACTCCATCGGGCCCGCCGGTGCGCGCTACGCCGACACCGTGCTTGACCTGCGGGGCGTGGGCCAGCCCGTGCCCGACCCCGCGCCCACCCAGGCGGAGTTCTTCGAGGACGAGCCCGTCGGGCCGCCGCGCCGCCCCGCGCCCGCCGGCGTGCTCTTCCTGGAGAACGGCGGCGGCAAGTCCGTCCTGCTCAAGCTGATCTTCTCCGTGATGCTGCCGGGACATCGCAACACCCTTGGCGGCGCGAGTTCCGGTGTGCTGCGCAAGTTCCTCCTCGCGGACGACTGCGGCCATGTCGCCCTGGAGTGGCAGCACACGCTGACCGGCGAGTGCGTGGTCGTCGGCAAGGTCAGCGAGTGGCGGGGGCGCCAAGTCTCCAACGACCCGCGGAAGTTCGCCGAGGCCTGGTACTCGTTCCGGCCCGGGCCGGGGCTCAGCCTGGACAACCTCCCCGTCGCCGAGGCCACTTCCGTACGGCCGCCCGTCGAGGGCGCGTCCGGCGCGCAGGGCCGTCGGCGCACCATGAAGGGCTTCCGGGACGCCATCACCGAGGCGGGCAAGGCGTATCCGCACCTCGAAGTGCACTGGGAGGAGATCCACGACCGCTGGATCGAGCACCTCGGCGACCTCGGCCTCGACCCCGAACTCTTCCGCTACCAGCGGGAGATGAACGCCGACGAGGGCGAGGCCGCTGGTCTCTTCGCCGTGAAGAAGGACTCCGACTTCACCGACCTGCTGCTCCGCGCGGTCACCGACACCCGGGACACCGACGGCCTCGCCGACCTGGTCGGCGGCTTCGGCAACAAGCTGGGGCGACGGGCCGAGCTGATCGCCGAGCGGGACTTCACGGCCGGTTCCGTGGATCTGCTCGGCCGGATCGTCGAGGCCGCCGAGGCACGGGCACGCGCGCGTGACATCCACGCCGGCGCCGAGCGCCGTACGCGCACCCTGGCCCGGCGGCTGTCCGCGCGGGGCGCGCAGGAGCGGGTGCGGGCCGCCGACCTCGCCCAGCGGGTCACCGCCGCCGCGTCCGCCGTCACCCACGCCGAGGGGGCGCGGGAGCGCAGCGCGCTGATCGCCGCCGAACTCGCTTACCGGCACGCCTCGTTGGCACTCGCCACCATGGAGAAGTCCGCCGCCGCACAGAAGCGCGAGCTGGCCGACGCCCGCACCCTGCACGCCGCCTGGCAGGCCGCCGAGGCGGTCCTACGGCATCGCGCCGCCGCCGACCGCTCCGCGCGCGTGGCCGTCGCCATCCGCGAGGCCGAGCGGGACGCGGCACCGGCGCTCGCCGCCCGCGCCAAGGCCGCCGTCGATCTCGTACGGGCCCTGCACTCGGCCGCCGAGAGCGCCGAGAACCTCGCCAACGAGGGCGAGGAGCGTTCCGCCGAGCTCCAGGAGGTCGGCGAGACCTCGCACCGGGACGCGACCTCCGCCGCCACCGAGGCGCAGCGCGCCCGCAGCGAGGTCGGGCATCTGCGTCAGCGCCTGTCCGAGGTCGAGCAGGAGACCGCCGAGGCGGTGCGCGCCGGTTGGCTCGACGACAGCGCCCCCGACGCCGACCCGGCCCGCGCGGCCCTCGCCGCGAGCGACGCCGAGAAGACCGCCGTGGCCTCCTGGGACACCGCACGCGAGGCATCCCGCAAGGCCTCCGAGCACGCGCGCGAGGCCGCTTCCGCCGAGTCCCGCGCGGAGTTGACGGCGGCCCGCGCGTCCGACGCCGCCACCGCCGCCGAGCGGACCTACGACGCGGAGCGGCGCCTCGCCGAGGGGCTGGCGGGGGAGGAGCGCCTGGCTGAGCTGCTCAGCTTGCCTGCCGCTGGTGCCGTGGGCGGTGGTGTGCCGGTGCCGCGTGGTGCAGGTGGCGAGCGCGCGGGGGACGGGGCCGTAGGCCGTGCCGGTCACGGTACTGAGGGCGACGCCGGTGCCGGTGACGAGTCGGACGCACGAACCGGTGTTTCGGCCAACGGCGTTGCAGGAAGCGGCCGTTCCGCCGCCTCGGCCGCCCGTCCCCTCGCCGACGGCCCTCTCACCCCCGAGGAACTCGACCGCTTCGCCGACGAGTGGCGCGAGCTGCTCGACGACGGGGTCTCCTCCGCCGAGCGGAACCTCTTCGACCTGCGTACCGCCGCAGCCGACGACTCCCGGATCCTCGGGGCGCTCGGTGACGGCGGGCTGCTGCCGCCAGGCCCGGACGTGCTGGCCACCGTGGAGTACCTCGGCGAGCACGGCATCCCCGCGCTGCCCGGCTGGCGTTACCTCGCCCAGGCCGTCGACCCCACCGACCACGCGCGCGTGCTCGCCGCCCGGCCCGAGCTGGTCGACGGCGTGATCATCACCGACCCGGACACGCACGCGCGTGCCCGCGAGGCCCTCAACGACGCGGCCCTGCTGCCCCGTTCCGCCGTGGCGGTCGGTACGGCCGCCGCCCTGCTCGCTCCGACCCCGGCGCCCGACGCGCAGAGCAGCGACGTCTTTCTCGTACCGCCGAACCCGGCCATGCACGACGAGCACGCCGCCGACGAGGAGCGGCAGGCGCTGCGCGCGCGGGCGGGGCAGCGGGACGAGGAGATCCGTACGCTCGCCGCGCGGCTCGGCAAGGACCGGGAGCTGGCGGCGCGGCTCGCGTCCTGGCGCACCGGCTGCCCGAGCGGGCGGCTGGTCGAGCTGGCGCAGGCCGCGCGGGACACGCGCGCGTTCGCCGAGGAGGCCGAGGCCGAGCTCGCCGAGGCGCGGACCGTGCGGGCGGAGGCGGATGAGGTCGCCGCCGAGGCCGCCCAGGTGCGTGACGAGCGGCAGGAGGCCGCGCAGAAGGCCCGGCGCGCCGCCGACGCCCTCGCCGGACTCGCCTTCCGGCTGCGGGAACGCGCCGGCTGGCAGGTCAAACTCCGTGAACTGGCCGACGAGGCAGCTGAGTCGGAGGCCCGCGCCCAGTCCTGCCTGGAGCGCGCCCGCGCCGCCGACGAGGACCGCCGTGCCGCCCAGCGCGCCGCCGACGACGCCCGCCGCACGGCCCGTGCGCTGCGCGCCGAGCGCTCCGAGATCGCGGGCGCCCCCGACGACGTACCGGAAGACGACCCGGACGCCCCCAAGCCCGCGCTGGCCGCCCTCCGTGAGGCCTACCGGGCCGCCTCGCAGCTCTACGAGAAGGTCGGCGTCGGCGCCGATCTGCGGGCCGAGCAGGCGCGGGCGGAGAGCGACGAGAGCGCGGCGATCGCGGAGTTGGACCGGCTCAGCAACAAGGTCCGCACGCGCGCGGCGCAGTTGCTGGAGTCACCCGACGGCTCCGACGGGCCGTCCCGGCAGGCCGCCGCGGCGCGTGCCGAGGAACTGGTGCAGTTGCTGGAGACCCGGGTCTCGACCGCGAGCGAGCAGCTCGGGCGGCTGCGCGGCGAGGCCGAGCGGCACGCGCCCGAGGACGGCGAGGCGCACACCGAGCTGGCCGAGGAACTCGTCCCGCGCGACGCCGAGCACGCCCAGGCCCTGCTGCGCACCGCGACCGCCGAACTCGGCTCCCGCACCGACGCGTTGGGCCAGGCCCGCGAGGCGCACGCCGAACTCCTCGACGCGCATCGCGCCGCCGAGGACGGGGCCGGCGGTTTCGACGAGACCGCCGCGATGCTCCGGGACCTGATGCGCGAGCACTCCTCGGACGAGGAGCAGGAGGAGCCCGAGCCGTACCCCGGCAGCGTGGAGGAGGCCCGGCACTCCGCCGCCGAGGCCCGCCGCTCGCTGCGCGGCTGCGCCGCCGATCTGTCCGCCGCCGAGGCCGCCGTACGCGAGGCGAGCGATGTGCTCGTGCGGCACGCCAACTCCACGCGCTACGAGCAGGTACGGACCCCCGCGCGGCAGCAGATCCGCGAGCTGCCCGCGTCCGCGCTGCCCGAGCACGCGCAGAAGTGGGCCGACGCCTTCGCGCCCCGACTCCGGGTCCTCACCGACGAGTTGGCGCAATTGGAGCGCAACCGCGACTCGATCGTGGACCGGCTCCGCGGGCTCGTCGAGTCGGCGCTGGCGACCCTGCGGTCCGCGCAGCGGCTGTCCCGGCTGCCCGAGGGGCTCGGCGAGTGGTCCGGCCAGGAGTTCCTGCGGATCCGCTTCGAGGAGCCCGACCAGGCCACGCTCACCGAGCGGCTCGGTGTGGTCGTCGACGAGGCGACCCGGGCCGCGGTGAAGAAGAACTCCGACATGCGGCGCGACGGAATGTCCCTGCTGCTGCGGGGAGTTGGGGCCGCCCTTGAACCCAAGGGTGTCGCCGTCGAGATCCTCAAGCCGGACGCCGTCCTGCGCGCCGAGCGGGTGCCCGTCGGGCAGATGGGCGACGTCTTCTCCGGCGGTCAGCTGCTCACCGCGGCCATCGCCCTGTACTGCACGATGGCCGCGCTGCGCTCGAACGACCGGGGCCGCGACAAGCACCGGCACGCCGGCACACTCTTCCTCGACAACCCCATCGGGCGGGCCAACGCGACGTATCTGCTGGAGCTGCAGCGCGCCGTGTCCGACGCGCTCGGGGTCCAACTCCTGTACACCACCGGCCTGTTCGACACCACGGCACTGGCCGAGTTCCCGCTGGTCATCCGGCTGCGCAACGACGCCGACCTGAGGGCGGGCCTCAAGTACATCAGCGTGGAGGAGCACCTCCGGCCGGGGCTGCCGCAGCAGGCCCCCGCCGGAGAGGGTGAGTCGGTGCACAGCGAGATCACGGCGACCCGGATGTTCAAGCGCCCGGCGCCGATCGCTCCGTAGCGAACTGCCCGCAGGCGAGCCTCAGGAGTGGGACAGCTGCCCGGCGCCGCTCTTGCGGGCTATCCGCTCCTGGGCACGCTCGCTGGACCGCGCCTGACGCTGGGCCCGACGCCGCTCGCGGCGGAGGGCCCTCGCGGTGCTGCTGGGCTCCGAGACCACGCCGTTGCGCTGGTTCCACATCTGGCGGGTCACCCACACGTCCAGGGCGCCCCAGGTGGCCACCACCGTGCTCACCACGCTGCTGATCACCATCGGGAACGCCAGCCAGGACCCGGCCATCGTGCACAGGAAGGCAACCGTCGCCTGGATCAGCGTCACCGCGATGATGATCACCGCCCGCACGGCCGCCGTACGCACCGGATCGGGCAGCCGGCGCCGACGCGCGGGCTCCTCGATCCACAACGGCCGGTAGTACTCCTGCTGTTGCCCTGTAGCGCGGGCCGAGCGCGGCTCGTCGAAATCCGCGCTCGTCCGCTCGTCCGCGTCCCTGTGGGCCGCGCCGCCGCCCGTCGTCGTGCCACCGTCTGCCGCCATGTCGCGATCCGGTGCCTCACGGCGCCGCTGCGCCGTCGACCGCGCCGCCACGCCGTCCTCAAGCGCCTCTTGCCGCTCCGCCGTGCCCATCAACGTGTCCTCCCCACCGCCGGTACACCACTCGCCCCGGAGTCCGAAGACTCCGTCTCCCCAGTGGGTGCCCGGCTTGCGCTGTTTTACGCCGCACGGTTGCGGATGCGGCTCGTGTGGCCGGTTCCGCCCCCATGTCCCGTAGAGAAAGACGAACAACATGCCACGAAGATTCCCAACGGACGAAAAATTCCGGCCAACTGGCCAAGTGGACCGATCGGACGGGGTGTGGTGATCCCGGGGATATCGGGGCGGCAATCTCCCGCAATGACCCGACAACTCCCCATGTCCGGTCACTGTTGCGGAAGTTCACGCTCCGGACAGCTCTTCGAGTTACCTCTGTGTCAGTAGTAGGCTCGCGCCGTTTGTTGACGTACATGTGTGCCCCCGGCCGGCGGGGGTCCAGCTGGGGGAGGCCATGCGCTTTCGCGGGAAGTCCATCCGCCGGAAGATCGTGGCGCTCCTTCTCGTGCCGCTCGTGTCCCTGACCGCGATCTGGGCGTTCGCCACGGTCCTCACCGGCCGGGCGGCCGGGGACCTGTTCGACGTGTCGTCGGTCGTCGAGAAGATCGGCTATCCCACCGAGGACACCGTCCGGGTCATCCAGCAGGAACGCCGGCAGTCGCTCGTCTATCTCGCCGACCCGCGCGCCGCCGACGGGCCCACCGATCTCAGGCGCAGCCGCGCCGCGACCGACGCGGCCGTCGCCAAGATCCGCAAGAACGCCGACAACCCGGACGTGCGCGACGCGATGGGGCAGGCCACCGACAGCCGTGTCGCCGCCGTCCTCGACGCGTTCGACGGGCTCCAGTCGCTGCGGCGCAGCGTCGACGACGGCACCGTCGACCGCGCCCAGGCCCTCGGTCTCTACAACCACCTCGTCGACCCGTGCTACGTGCTGCTGTCCAACCTCCATGTCGTCGACAACGTCGAGATGGACAAGCAGTACCGCGCCCTCGTGAACCTCGCCCGCGCGCGGGAGTTCCTCTCCCGTGAGGACGCCCTGCTCGGCTCCTCCCTGGTCGTCGGCAAGCTCACCCGGGACGAGACCCGCGACGTCTCCGACCTGGTCGCCCAGCGCACCCTGATGTACGACGTCAACCTGCCGCTGCTGCCCGCCGCGGAGCGCGGCCACTTCGAACGCTTCTGGAGGAACGCGGCCAGCGCCCCGCTGCGCGTGGCCGAACAGGCCGCCGCCTCCACCACGTCCGGCATGCCCCGCAACGTCACCGCGCAGACCTGGAACACCGCGGCCGGCGCGGTGCTGGCCAAGCTCGGCACCCTCGACGACCAGGCCAACGACCGCTACCAGGACCGTGTTCGCCCGGTCGCGATGAGGGTCATCCTCAAGGCGGCCGTCGCCGGTGTCCTGGGGCTGATCGCCCTCCTGTTCTCGCTCTTCCTGTCGGTGCGTATCGGCCGCGGCCTCATCCGCGACCTGCGCCAACTGCGCCTGGACGCCCACGAGGCTTCCGGCGTCAGGCTGCCCAGCGTGATGCGCCGCCTGTCCGTCGGCGAAGTGGTCGACGTGGAGACCGAGGTCCCGCGCCTGGAGTACGACCGCAACGAGATCGGCGACGTCGGCCAGGCCCTGAACACCTTGCAGCGCGCGGCGGTCGAGGCCGCCGTCAAGCAGGCCGAACTGCGCTCTGGTGTCTCCGAGGTCTTCGTCAACCTCGCCCGCCGCAGCCAGGTCCTGCTGCACAAGCAGCTCACCCTGCTCGACACCATGGAGCGCAGGACCGAGGACACCGACGAACTCGCCGACCTGTTCCGCCTCGACCACCTGACGACCCGTATGCGCCGTCACGCCGAGGGCCTGGTGATCCTCTCCGGGGCTGCCCCGTCCCGGCAGTGGCGCAAACCGGTCCAGCTCATGGACATCGTCCGCGCGGCCGTCGCCGAGGTCGAGGACTACGAGCGCATCGAGGTCCGCCGGCTGCCGCGCATCGCCGTCACCGGCCCCGCCGTGGCGGACCTCACCCACCTCGTGGCCGAACTCCTGGAGAACGCCACGGTGTTCTCCCCGCCGCACACCGCGGTCCAGGTCCTGGGAGAGCGGGTCGCCAACGGCTTCACCCTGGAGATCAACGACCGCGGCCTCGGCATGGCGGCCGAGGCACTCCTGGACGCCAATCTGCGGCTCGCCGAGACACCGGAGTTCGAACTCTCCGACACCGACCGCCTCGGCCTGTTCGTGGTCAGCCGGCTCGCCCAGCGGCAGAACGTCCGCGTCTCGCTCCAGCCCTCGCCGTACGGCGGCACCACCGCCGTCGTGTTCATCCCGGACGCCCTGCTGAGCGACGAGGTCCCCGACACCAACGGCATCGGCTTCCGCCTCGACCGGCCCCGGCCGTCGAAGGAGGCCGAGCTGGAGGAGAGCCGCCGCTCCGCGCTCTCCCAGATGCCCGTGAAGCTGCCCGGCCTGCCGCCCGCCCTCCTGGACGGACCGGTCGAACTGGAAGCGCCCGTCGACCTGGACGCCCTCGAAGGCTTCCCGAACGGGCTCGACGACGAGGACGGTGAGCGCGGCGGGATCTTCCGCCCCCGTCGGGCCTCCACCCACAGGGACGATCTCGCCCCCGTACGCCCCGTAGACGCGCATCAACAGGTCCCCGACGCCGACGCGGACGGTCACCGCGGCGAGCCGCTTCCGCTGCCCCGACGCCGTACGCCCAAGCTGGTCAGCTCCCATGGACGCCCGGTCGTCGAGCAGCGCTCCCGACGCGAGACGGGGGACTCCGTAGAGGCCGATTTCGACGGCCCCGCCACGGCACCGACCCTGGGCGGACCGGAAGCGGACGGCCCCGCACCGCTCCCTGCCCGGCGTCGCGGTGACACGCCGCTACGGCGCCGTACCGACGTCCCTGGGGGGCGTGCCGACTCCGCGCAGCCCCCCGCCTCCCCGGGGCGCGGACTCGGCGAACCGCCCGAGACGCCCGCACTCCCCAGGCGCACCCGGCGGGCCGAACTCGCGGCCGGCGCACCGGACTCCGACACCCCGCCGAGCACCGGAGCGTTGCCCAGACGCGTACGTCAGGCCAATCTGGCCCCGCAGCTGAAACAGGACCCCGAGCGGCGCGCCGCGAGCCCGGCGGAGGTCGCCGAGCGCGACGCCGACGAGGTGCGCAGCCGTATGGCCTCGCTCCAGCGCGGCTGGCAGCGCGGCCGCGAGGAGAACGCCGAGGGCGACGACGCCCGAGGCGGCACAGCACAAGGAACTAAGGGGGACGGTCGATGACCGCACCGAAGGCGACCGGCCACAGCACCGACCAGCGCGGGCTGAACTGGCTCCTCGACGACCTCGTCGAGCGCGTCGCCAGCATCCGCAAGGCCATCGTGCTCTCCGGCGACGGCCTCGCCACCGGCGTGTCCCAGGACCTGACCCGCGAGGACAGCGAACACCTGGCCGCCGTGGCCTCCGGCTTCCACAGCCTCGCCAAGGGCGTCGGCCGCCACTTCGAGGCGGGCAGCGTGCGGCAGACGGTCGTCGAACTCGACGAGGCCTTCCTGTTCGTGACGGCCGCGGGTGACGGCAGCTGCCTCGCCGTCCTCGCGGACGCCGACTCGGACGTCGGACAGGTCGCCTACGAGATGACCCTGCTCGTGAAGCGGGTCGGTGTGCATCTGGGGGCCGCTCCGCGCACCGACGTGTCCTCCGGCGGGTAGTGGAGTGACATGAGCGGAGACGGTCAGGGAAGAAGCCACTGGTTCGACGACGAGGCCGGACCGGTCGTCAGGCCGTACGCGATGACGCGCGGCCGCACCACCAGTGCGGCCCAGCACCGCCTCGACCTCATCGCGGTGGTGATCGCGGAGTCCCACGAGGACGACTCGGAAGCGGACCAGACGCTGTCCCCGGAGCACGTGGACATCGTCGGTCTCTGCCGTGACGCCCCGCAGTCGGTCGCCGAACTCGCCGCCGAACTCGACCTGCCCATCGGGGTGATACGGGTCCTCATCGGCGATCTCGTGGACGGCGAACTCGTCCATGTGTCACGTCCCGTACCCCCGGCCGAACTGGTGGACGAGAGTATTCTGCGCGACGTGATCTCCGGCCTCCGGGCCCTGTGAGCGGCGCGAGCCACCGCACCCCTACCTCATCAAGCAGGAGAAAAGACCGATGATCTTCGGGCGTACTGAGCGAGGCAAGCCTCCGGTCGAGCCCGTCACGCTCAAGATCCTGGTGGCCGGCGGCTTCGGCGTGGGCAAGACCACCCTCGTCGGCGCGGTCAGCGAGATCAGGCCGCTGCGCACGGAGGAGTTGCTCACCGAGGCGGGGCGTCCGGTCGACGACACCAGCGGGGTGGAGGGCAAGCACACCACCACCGTGGCCATGGACTTCGGCCGTATCACCCTGCGGGATGACCTGGTGCTGTACCTCTTCGGTACGCCAGGCCAGGAGCGGTTCTGGTTCATGTGGGACGAGCTCTCCGAGGGCTCGCTCGGCGCCGTGGTGCTCGCCGACACCCGCCGCCTGGAGGACTGCTTCGCAGCCCTCGACTACTTCGAGCGGCGCTCCATACCCTTCGTCGTCGGCGTCAACTGCTTCGAGGGCGCGGACCGTTACCCCGTGGACGCCGTACGCCAGGCCCTGGACCTCGACGAGGACGTCCCCCTCATGCTCTGCGACGCGCGCGACCGCGCGTCGGTCAAGGAGGTCCTCATCGAGGTCGTCCAGCACGCGATGGCCTACGGCGCGAAGCGCCGCCAGAGCGTCACGAGTTGAGGCACGGGCGCGACCCGTACCCCCGCCGACCGGGGTACGGGCCGCAGCTCGCGGAACGACACGCACGCGCGTGTGCCTCGTGAACGACCCACGCGCGTGTGCCTAGTTGTCGCCGTCCTCCTCCCAGCCGAAGCTCTTCTCCACCGCCTTGCGCCAGTTGTGGTACTCGCGGTCCCGTACCGACGCCTCCATGGAGGGCGTCCACTCGACGTCCTTCTGCCAGTGCGCCTTGAGCTCGTCCAGGTCGTTCCACACCCCGGTGGCGAGCCCGGCCGCGTAGGCGGCGCCCAGGCAGGTCGTCTCGGAGACCTTGGGCCGGATCACCGGTACGTCGAGGACGTCCGCCTGGTGCTGCATCAGGAGGTTGTTCTTGGTCATGCCGCCGTCCACCTTCAGGGTGGTGATCTGCACCCCGGAGTCCTGGAACATGGCGTCCACGACCTCGCGCGTCTGCCAGCTCGTCGCCTCCAGCACCGCCCGCGCGAGGTGCGCCTTCGTGACGTACCGGGTCAGCCCGGTGACGACTCCGCGCGCGTCGGAGCGCCAGTAGGGGGCGAACAGGCCGGAGAACGCGGGCACGATGTACGCGCCACCGTTGTCGTCCACGCTCGCGGCGAGGGTCTCGATCTCGTCGGCGTTGCGGATGATGCCGAGTTGGTCCCGGAACCACTGGACGAGCGCGCCCGTTATGGCAATTGAGCCCTCCAGGCAGTAGACCGGCGCCTCCCCGCCGATCTTGTAGCCCATGGTCGTCAGCAGCCCGTTCTTCGAAGGGACGGGCCGGTTCCCGGTGTTGAGCAGCAGGAAGCTGCCCGTGCCGTAGGTGTTCTTCGCGTTGCCCACGTCGTAGCAGGCCTGTCCGAACACGGCGGCCTGCTGGTCGCCGAGGGCCGACGCGATGGGCACGCCCGCGAGTTGGCCGACCGCGGTGCCGTAGACCTCGGCGGAGGACTTGATCTCGGGGAGGATCGCCTCGGGGACGTTCATCGCGGAGAGGATGGACGGGTCCCACTGGAGGGTCTCCAGGTTCATCAGCATGGTGCGCCCGGCGTTGGTCACGTCGGTGACGTGTTTGCCGCCGTCGGTGCCGCCGGTGAGGTTCCAGATGAGCCAGGAGTCGATCGTTCCGAAGGCGATCTCGCCGCGCTCGGCGCGGTCCCTGAGGCCGGGCACGTTGTCGAGCAGCCAGGCCGCCTTGGGGCCGGAGAAGTAGCTGGCGAGCGGCAGTCCGGTCTGCTCGCGGAAGCGGTCCGGGCCGTCCGAACCGCCCAGTTGCTTGCAGAGGGCCGCGGTGCGGGTGTCCTGCCACACGATCGCGTTGTGCACGGGTTTGCCGGTGGCGCGGTCCCAAAGGACCGTCGTCTCACGCTGGTTGGTGATGCCGAGCGCGCTGAGCTGGTCGGCGCGCAGTCCCGCCTTGGCGATCGCCCCGGCGACCACCGCCTGCACCTTGGACCAGATCTCGGTGGCGTCGTGCTCCACCCAGCCCGGCTTGGGGAAGATCTGGCGGTGCTCACGCTGGTCGACGGCGACGATCGCGCCGTCCTGGTTGAAGACGATGCAGCGGCTTGAGGTGGTGCCCTGGTCGATTGCGGCGACGAACCTGTCCGTCATGACGACCCCTTTGTCGTGTCCTTCGGATCCTCCGGGGGACTGCTCCGGTCCTTCGGAGGGCTGCTTTCGGAAGACCGTTGTCAGAAGGCTGCGTTGAAGATGACTCCGGCGAGCGCCCCGCCGATCAGCGGTCCCACCACCGGGATCCACGCGTAACCCCAGTCCGAGGTGCCCTTGTTCGGGATCGGGAGCAGCGCGTGGACGATGCGCGGGCCCAGGTCACGCGCAGGGTTGATGGCGTACCCGGTGGGACCGCCCAGCGACAGACCGATGCCGACCACCAGGAAGGACACGACCAGTACCGCCGTGCCGGACGTACCGAGTCCCTTGGTGAGCCCGAAGGCCAGGATCGGCAGCACCAGCGCGATCGTCGCGATGATCTCCGTCATCAGGTTCGCCACGACATTGCGGATCGTGGGCGTGGTGGAGAAGATCCCGAGCGTGGGCTGCGCCATCTCCTCCTCGGCGTTGGCCTGGAACTGCGCGTAGTAGACGAGCCAGCACAGCACCGCGCCGAGCATGGCGCCGACCATCTGCCCCGCGATGTAGAGCGGGACCTTGTCCCACTTCCCGGTGTCGATGGCGATGCCGATCGTGACCGCGGGGTTGAGCTGCCCGCCGGACAGCGGCGCCGCGGTGTACGCCCCGGCCATCACGCCGAAGCCCCAGCCGAACGCGATGACGATCCAGCCGGAGTTCTGTGCCTTGGAGTAGTTCAGTACGACGGCGGCGACCACGCCGGCGCCGAAGAGGATCAGGATCGCGGTGCCGATGACCTCACCGAGGAATATGTCTCCATTGCTCATGGCGGCTCCTAGGCCCTCGCCCGGGACGGTCGGCCCCGGTCCTCCGTGCAGGGTGCGGTTCCCTTGGCGACTTCAGCCGAAGGCAGGGAGGGTCCCGAGCCCCGCCCGGCGTCCGTGACGAGCGTGCCGTCGCAGTCGAATCGCCCGTGGGAGTGGGCCTGAGCGCAGGCGGAGCCCGCGCGGCGCAGTGCCTGGTACGCCGAGAATGTACGGCGATGTCGACCGACACCGGGAAGTGTTCACCGGTGCCTGTGGAGCGTCAAGGTCGCGGACGCCAACGGTGACACCCGCCCTGACGGCCTCTCAAGCCCCGTAGGACGCCTCTGGGCCGCGGTCAGCGCCCGGGGGACTCCGCCGCCGTGCGGGAGGCCTGTGCGGGCGTCACATGCGATCCGCGCAGGATCTCGTACTCGCCCCGCTCCGCCCGGCCCAGCACCCAACTCGTGCCGTCCAGCGCCTTCGCGGCCTTCTTCAGCGGCGCCAGACACGCGGCCGCCTGCCGGTGGTCGGCCACACTGCCCGGCACGCACAGCACGGTGGCCAAGGACAGCGTCACGGCCCTGCCGCCCGCCTCCCAGGGCACGTCGAGCACGGCGGCGGCCAGCGGATGCAGCCCCTCCGGATCGGTGAGCACCAGGAAGTCGTCCCCGCCGATGTGCCCCACGCGCGTGTGCGCGGTCGCCTCCTGCTGCAGCGCCCGCCCGACCGCGCGGATCAACTCGTCGCCCGCCGCGAACCCGGCTCCGTCGTTGACCTGCTTGAAGTGGTCGACATCCAGCCAACTCAGCGCGAACGTCCGCCCGTCCGCGATCCGCCGGTCCACCTCACCGGTGATCGCGTCCGAACCGGGCAGCCTGGTCAGCGGATTGAGCCCGGCCGCCTCCTCGACGCGCGTCTCGGCCAACGCCCGCACCAGATCCGCGAGTCGTACGACGCCGACGCACCGCCCGTAGCGGTCGACCACCGCCACATCGTCCGACGTACGGTCCGCGTCGCCGACCGCGACGACGTCCAGGACCTCCCACGCGGTCGCGTCGACGCCGACCGTCCGCGGCACGTCGCCGAGCTTGGCGGCGGGCCGGTCGGCGTACAGGGCATGCCCGTAGCGCCCCGACATCGACAGCAGGAAGCGCGACCGGTGCACCGACCGGACCGGCACCCCGTCCCGGTCCACGAGCACCACCCCGGACACGTCCGGCGAGCCCGTCAGCAGCGCCCGCACCTGACCGGCGGACGCGGTGTCGGGCAGCAGCGCGGCCGGCCGGACGAACTCCCGCACCCAGGGCCCCGACGGCGGTGTCGTCGCGAGTCCGGGGGCGCGGGGCGGAACGTATACGTCCGCCGCGGGGATCCGCGTCGGCGGCGCGAACAGCTCGCCCTGCGCCAACTGGGCTCCGGCCGCCCGCGCGGTCGCGCACTGCGTCTCGGTCTCGACGCCCTCCACGGACAGCAGGGCGCCCAACTGCTCGCACAGGGTCCGCATCGCCCGCACCGCGGCCGGCCGCTCCAGCAGCGACGCGTCGAGCTTCACCAGGTCGGGCGCGAGATCCGTGAGCAGCCGCAGGGGTACGTCACCGTCGCCGACGCCGTCCGCGCAGATCCGGAACCCCTGGCCGCGCAGCTCGGACACCGCCTCCAGGAGCGCCCGTTGGGGCACGTGCGTGTACGGCGGGACGATGTCGATCGTGACTTCCCACGGCAGCCGCCCCGCCTCGCGCACCGCGCTGTGCAGCGGGGTGAGCCCGCCGAGGTCCGCGAGGGTGCCGGCGAACACGTTGATGTGCAGCGGGAGCAGCGTCTCCTTGCGCGCGGCGGCGCGGACCGCCAACACGGCCAGCCTGCCGTCGAGTTCGGGGTCGCGGCGGGCCTCGGCCAGGATGTCCCCGGTCTCCGGCCGGAGGAGGATCTCCAGGCCCGCGACGCCACCGGTGGTCAGATTGACCACCGGCTGGAAGGCGAAGCGGAGGGTGTCCGTCGAGGAGCGCACGGCAGCATGATGACGCCACCGGCGTACGCCCAGGCCCAGTTCATAAGACGTTCACGCAGCCTTGCGGCCTGATCACACCGTGTGCGCGGTGCGCCGTCGGTCACCGCACGGCGAGCACCGCCGACCCGTGCCCGAACAGCCCCTGGTTCGCGGTGAGCCCCACCCGCGCCCCCGCGACCTGCCGGTCACCCGCGTCGCCTCGCAACTGCCATGTCAGCTCGCAGACCTGGGCGATCGCCTGCGCCGGAACCGCCTCCCCGAAGGAGGCCAGCCCGCCGCTCGCGTTCACCGGTATGCGCCCGCCCAGGGCCGTCGCACCTTCCCGGAGCAGCTTGGCGCCCTCGCCCTCGGCGCACAGCCCCAGATCCTCGTACCACTGCAACTCCAGGGCGGTGGACAGGTCGTACACCTCGGCCAGGGAGAGCTCTTCGGGGCCGACGCCCGCCTCCTCGTAGGCCGCGCGTGCGATCGACGCCCGGAACGTCTCGTCCGGGGGTGCCACCGCCGCCGCGGAGTCCGTGGCGATGTCCGGGAGGTCCAGCACCGTGTTGGGATAGCGCGGCGTCACCGTGGACACCGCCCGGATCCGCACCGGGTCCGCGGCTGCGTGCCGGCGCGCGAACTCCATGCTGGACAGGACCAGGGCGGCCCCGCCGTCCGAGGTGGCGCAGATGTCCAGCAGCCGCAGCGGATCGGAGACCACCGCGGAGGCGGCGACCTCCTCGGCGGAGACCCGCTTGCGGTAGCGCGCGTACGGATTCAGCGCCCCCAGGGCCGCGTTCTTCACCTTGACCTGGGCGAAGTCCTCCGGGGTGTCCCCGTAGAGGGCCATCCGCCTGCGCGCGTACAGCCCGAAGTACGTCGGGTTCGTCGCCCCGAGGACCCGGAAGCGCAGCCAGTCCGGATCGTCGTGCCGCTCGCCGCCGGCCGGCCGGAAGAACCCCTTGGGCGCGGCATCGGCGCCCACGACCAGGACCACGTCCGCGAGCCCCGAAAGGATCTGCGCCCGCGCCGCGTTGACGGCCTGCGCCCCGGACGCGCACGCCGCGTACACGCTCGCCACGCGGGCGCCCTGCCAGCCCAGCGCTTTCGCGAACGTCGCGCCGGCCACATACCCGGGATACCCGCCACGCACCGTGTCCGCGCCGACGATCGAGCCGACGTCCCGCCATTCCAGCCCGGCGTCGGCGAGCGCCGCCCGGGCCGCCGCCGTCCCGTACTCGACGAAGCCGCGCCCCCACTTCCCCCAGGGGTGCATGCCCGCGCCGAGCACCGCCACGTCCGCCGTCATTCCGCCACCCCCGTGGGCCGCCAGTGCCAGGTCGTCCAGGTCGTCTCCGCGTCCTCGCCGAGCACACCGGGGACGACCTCCACCTCCATGCCCACCGTCAGATCGGAGACGGTGATCCCGGGAACCGCCTGTCCCAGCACCACGATCCGCTCGGACTCCAGCTCCACAGCGATCAACGCGTACGGTTCCCACGGAAGTTCCGGATCGCTCACATACGGTGACGGTGGCCGGTACCGGCTGTCCGTGTAGGACCAGACCCGGCCGCGCCGAGACAGCGGAACCTCGGCCAGCTCGCCGCCCCCGCAGGCCGGATTGCGGCAATGGCCGTCCTCACGCGGGAAGAAGACCGAGGCACACGCGGAACAGCGCGTGCCGAGGAGCCGGAAGTCGTCCCCGTCCCCGGTGAACCAATCGGTGACCACAGGTGTGCGTGTCCGCGACAACGTCCCTCCACAGCACTGGATCTGACGGAACGTCAGAAGTGTGCCACGGGCAACGGAAAATGAGCAGGGCGTTTCGGTGAACCATCGAGCCACTTACGGCGTCGTGATACCGGGAGGGACGGCCGGGGCCCACGGGGGTGGTTCCGGCCGTTTCCCGTTCACGCGCGCGGCCCCCGGAAAGACGCCCTCCGCTTGATCGGATACAGTCCGCCGGGTGTCCGAAACTCAAGCCTCCGTCCCCAACTCCGGGCCGAACAGCCACTGTTCGAGCTGCGGATCGCCCTACGGAGAGGGCGTCTCCGGCTGGCCCCGCACCTGCCCGGCCTGCGGCACCGTCGCGTACCGCAACCCGCTGCCCGTAGCCGTCGCACTCCAGCCCGTGTACGACACCAAGGGCACCGCCCTGGTCGTCATCACCCGAACCGTCGCCCCCGCGCGCGGAGGCGTCGCCCTGCCGGGCGGTTACGTCGACGACCGCGAGGACTGGCGGCAGGCCCTCGTCCGCGAACTCAGGGAGGAGACGGGCATCGACGCCGCCACGCGCGACGTACGGCTCGTCGACGCCATCAGCTCGCCCGACGGGCATCTCCTGCTCTTCGGGGTCCTCCCCGAGCGTCCGGTCGAGGGGCTGCCCAAGTCCGTCGCTACCGACGAGACGGAGGGCTGGCACCTGCTGCGCAGGCCGGAGGAGCTCGCCTTCCCGCTGCACTCCGTGGCCGTCAGGGCCTGGTTCGAGGGCCGGTACATCTGAGGTCAGCCCTCACCCAGCCCCCGCACCCGCACCGGGTAGGACGGCGCGCTCACGCCGTCCTCCGACTCCCGCTCCACGACCACCCGCCGGCCCTCCCAGCGGGCGACGTACCGTTCGATCTCCGGTTCGTCCCAGCCGTCGCCCGCGTCCGGCACCACCAGCCCGCCCCCGGTCCGACCCCGGGCGGGCGCCCACACCTCCAGTTCGAGGCCGCCGTCCGCGCCCCGCACCGGCAGCACGGCACCCGCGCGCGCGAGCACCGGGATCCGCGACAACGGGGCGTCGACGAGAATCTGGGCCGGCCCCTCGTAGACCTGCTCCGTCTCCGTGTCGTACCAGCGCCCCCGCGGCAACTGCACCGCCCGCCGGTCCGACCCGGGATCGAGGACCGGCGCCACCAGGAGACAGTCACCGAGCAGGAAGGCGTCCTCGCAGTCCCGTAGCGCACGATCCTCCGGAGCGCCCCACCACAGGGGCCGCACATACGGCGCCCCGGTCCGCCGCGCGAGATGCGCCAGCGTCATGAAGTACGGCAGCAGCCGCCGCCGTTCGACGAGCGCCACGCGCGCGTGCTCCAGCACCTCGGCACCGAACTCCCAGGGCTCCCGACGCCCCGCTCGCAGGCTCGCGTGGGTGCGGAACAGCGGCAGATACGCGCCGAGTTGGAACCAGCGCAGATACAGCTCGGGCGACGGACTCCCGTCGAAGCCGCCCACGTCCGGACCCGAGTACGGCACCCCGCACAGCCCGAGCCCCATGACCAGCGACAGCGAGGCCCGCAGCCCCGGCCAGCCGGTGGCCACGTCGCCGGACCAGGTGCCCCCGTAGGCCTGCATCCCGGCCCACCCGGAGCGCGAGAAGAGGAACGGCCGCTCCTGGGGGGCCAGTTCGCGCAGCGCCTCGTAGGCGGCCCTGGCCATGCACAGCGCGTACACGTTGTGCGCCTCGCGATGGTCACCGCCCCGCCCCTCCAGGTCGTGCCGGGCCGAACGGGGGAGGGTGGACTCCCCGAAGGCGGTGAACGACGTGGGCTCGTTCATGTCGTGCCAGAAGCCCGA
The DNA here is from genome assembly GCF_000716605.1 of Streptomyces sp. NRRL F-525. Lineage (GTDB taxonomy): Bacteria > Actinomycetota > Actinomycetes > Streptomycetales > Streptomycetaceae > Streptomyces. Next base: position 269,378 of record NZ_JNXE01000014.1, read on the forward strand.
GAACCCCTGCGCGAGCCGCTCCTTGTAGAGCCCGCCCCACCACTCACGCACACGCGCGTGGGTGAAGTCCGGGAAAACGGCCTCCCCGGGCCATACGACTCCCCGCACCAGCCGTCCCGAGGCGTCCCGTACGAAGGCGTCCTCGGCCGTCCCGCTGTCGTAGACCGCGTTTCCCGGCTCGGCCTTCACCGCGGGGTCGACGACCGACACCAGGCGGACGCCGTCGCGCCGCAACTCCTCGGCGAGCACCGGCAGTTCGGGGAAGCGCTCGTGGTCGACGGTGAACACCTGGTGCCGGTCGTAGTGGTCGATGTCCAGATGGACGGCGTCCAGCGGCAGACCGTGCTTCTGGTATCCGGCGACGATCCGCCGCACCTCCTGTTCGCTGCCGAAGCCCCACCGCGCGTGATGGTGCCCCAACGCCCACGCCGGAGGCAGCGCGGGAGCGCCGGTGAGCGAGGCCCAGGCGTGCAGCACGCGCGCGGGGGTGCCGACCATGACCCAGCAGCGCAGCGGACCGCCGTCCATCCGCAACTCGGACGCCCCGGCCCGGTCGTGCCCGGAACCGGCACCCTCCTCGCCCTCCCGCAGCGTCACCGTGCCGTCCCAGGAGGTGTCGTGGAACACCAGATGCGTGGCCGCGTCGGCGACCACCAACTGCACCGGCATGGTGATGTACAGCGGATCGTCACCCGGCGTGAAGGCATGCCCGGGGTCGGTGTTCCACATCCGGTACGTCCCGTCGCGCAACCGGGGGCCCGAAGCGCGCCCGCCGAGCCCGAAGAACCGGGCGTCCGCCGCCACCTCCGAGCGCTGCATCCAGCGCGCCGTGCCGCCGCCCACCGGTTCCCACCAGCGCGGCGGCAGATCCCGACGTAGCGTCACACCTCCGGGCGTACGCACCTCGACCGCGCCGTGCCGCGACACCGCGACCGTCACCCGCTCCGCCACGACCCGCCAGCCGCCGTCCTTGTCCGGCTCCAGGACCGCCCGGGGATCCGGTTCGGGACACCGCCCGCCGAGCGCGTACGACGGCTCCGGAGCGGCCCCGTCCCAGCCCCAGAAGACGGCCCCGTTCACGGCGACGGTGATACGCAGCTCCGAGCGGCTGAACCGGATGACCCCGCCGCCCGGCCCCGGCTCGGCCTCACGCACGGGGCCGGGTACCCGAGCCCGCTCAGCCCCCCGCGAGGGCAGCCCCGTGGCGTCGGCACGCCGCCTGCGCCACGCCGCCCGTACGGTACGCAAACCCTGCGCCGCCCCCGTCGAACCGACCACCTTCACCGAACGCACCAGGTCACGACCGTCCATGCTGCTCACCCTGCCATTACAGGCCCCGGATAACCGTGTCGTTCAACTGCCGTTCACCCGTGGTGGGACCACATCTTCACGACACGGACTATGTGGAGCCCGCCCTGGTGCAGAAGTCGATCACATGGCATCGTCCGTGTCAGCCGCGTCACGCGCACACCCCCGCACGTGCGCGACCCGACGCACACGACGCGCACAGTCCCGGGAGCCGCCCCATGTCGACCGCGAACCCCCTGCCGCTCTGGCAGCCAGATCCGGAACGCATCGCCCAGGCACAGGTCACCAGGTTCCAGTCCTGGGCGGCCGAACACCACGGAGCGCCCGCCGAGGGCGGCTACGCGGCACTGCACCGCTGGTCCGTCGACGAGCTGGACACGTTCTGGCAGGCCGTCACCGAGTGGTTCGACGTCCGCTTCTCGACCCCCTACGCGCGCGTGCTCGGCGACCGCTCGATGCCCGGCGCCCACTGGTTCCCCGGAGCGACCCTCAACTACGCCGAGCACGCCCTGCGCGCAGCGGCGACCCGCGCGGACGAACCGGCCCTCCTGTACGTCGACGAGACCCACGAGCCGAGCCCGGTCACCTGGGCGGAGCTGCGCCGCCAGGTCGGCTCCCTGGCCGCCGAGTTGCGCACCCTCGGCGTACGCCCCGGAGACCGCGTCAGCGGCTACCTCCCGAACATTCCCCAGGCCGTCGTCGCTCTGCTCGCCACAGCCGCCGTGGGCGCCGTCTGGACGTCCTGCGCGCCGGACTTCGGCGCACGCAGCGTCCTCGACCGCTTCCAACAGGTCGAACCGGTCGTCCTGTTCACCGTCGACGGCTACCGCTACGGCGGCAAGGAGCACGACCGCCGCGACACGGTCGCCGAACTCCGCCGCGAACTCCCCACCCTGCGCGCGGTCGTGCACATCCCCCTGCTCGGCACCGAAGCTCCCGAAGGCGCCCTGGAGTGGTCGTCCCTGACGTCGGCCGACGTGGAGCCCGTCTTCGAAGAGGTCCCCTTCGAGCACCCCCTGTGGGTCCTCTACTCCTCGGGCACGACCGGCCTCCCCAAGGCCATCGTCCAGTCCCAGGGCGGCATCCTCGTAGAACACCTCAAACAACTGGGCCTGCACTGCGATCTGGGCCCCGAGGACCGCTTCTTCTGGTACACGTCCACCGGCTGGATGATGTGGAACTTCCTCGTCTCCGGCCTCCTGACCGGCACGACGATCGTCCTCTACGACGGCAGCCCCGGGTACCCCGACACAGCCGCCCAGTGGCGCATCGCCGAACGCACCGGAGCGACCCTCTACGGCACGTCAGCCGCCTACGTCATGGCCTGCCGCAAGGCCGACGTGCACCCGTCCCGCGACTTCGACCTCTCCAAGGTGAAGTGCGTAGCCACCACCGGATCACCGTTGCCGCCCGACGGTTTCCGCTGGCTGCACGACGAGGTCCGCGACGACCTGTGGATCGCCTCGGTCAGCGGCGGCACGGACGTCTGCTCCTGCTTCGCGGGCGCCGTACCGACCCTCCCGGTGTACATCGGCGAACTCCAGGCCCCCGGCCTCGGCACCGACCTCCAGTCCTGGGACCCGAACGGCGACCCCTTGGTCGACGAGGTCGGCGAACTCGTGGTCACCAACCCCATGCCGTCCATGCCGATCTACTTCTGGAACGACCCCGACGGCACCCGCTACCACGACAGCTACTTCGACACGTACCCCGGAGTGTGGCGCCACGGCGACTGGATCACCGTCACCTCCCGGGGCTCCGTCGTCATCCACGGCCGCTCCGACTCCACGCTCAACAGGCAAGGCGTGCGCATGGGTTCGGCCGACATCTACGAAGCGGTCGAACGGCTCCCGGAGATCAAGGAGTCCCTCGTCATCGGCATCGAGCAGCCCGACGGCGGCTACTGGATGCCCCTCTTCGTCCACCTCGCCCCGGGAGCCGTCCTCGACGACGCCCTCCTGGGCCGCATCAAGCAGACGATCCGCGAACAGCTCTCCCCACGCCACGTACCCGACGAGGTCATCGAAGTGCCCGGCGTCCCGCACACCCTCACCGGGAAGCGCATCGAGGTACCCGTCAAACGCCTCCTCCAGGGCACGCCGTTGGAGAAGGCGGTCAACCCGGGCTCCATCGACAACCTCGACCTGCTGAGCTTCTACGAGGACCTCGCCCGCAAGCGCTCCTGATCGCCCTCCCGTCGAGGACGATCACCCTCCATAGGTGGCCTCGGACTCGCCCTCGCCGAGCACAGCGGCGAAGTCCGAGGCCAGCCGTACCGCGTCGGTGCGTTCGAGGTCGGTGACGGAGATCCGTACGCCCGGCTCGGACGACAGCCGGAACCGCGCCCCCGCGGCGACCCACCAGCCGTACGACCGCAGCCCGTTGACCACGGCCGACTCGTCCCGCACGGGCACCCAGAGGTTCATCCCGCTCGCACCGTGCGCGGCGATCCCCCGCCCGCTCAACTCCTCGCGGAGGGTCTCCCGGCGCAGCACGTATGCCTCCTGGGCGCGCGTGACCAACGCGCGCGTGCCGTCGTCCGTCATCAGCCCGTGGACGGTCTCCTGGAGGAGATGACTGACCCAGCCGGACGTCAGCAGCAGCCGCCCGTCGTGCCGTGCCAGCGTGACCGGATCGCAGGCGGCCGCGGCCCACCGCAGGTCGGTGCCGAGGAACTTGCTCACCGTCCGCACATGCACCCAACGCGACAGCCCGCCGGAGGCCAGCGACCACAGAGGAGCGGCCGCCACGGAGGACGCGTGATCGTTCTCCACGACCAGCACCTCCGGCTCATCCCGGAGCACCTCGACGAGCGCGTCCCGGCGCGCGGCAGAGAAGCAACCCCCGTACGGATTCTGCGCCCTGGGACTGCACACCACGGCGCGCACACCCACCCGCAGCGCCGCGCGCAGGGCATCGGGACGCATGCCCTCGTCGTCCACGGCGACAGGCACCATCCGCAGTCCCAACGCCGTGACCAGATCCAGCAGATGGTGATAACCGGGGTCCTCCATGGCCACGGCATCCCCGGGCCGGAGCTCCACGGACAGCAGCCGCCCGACCAGGTCCAGCGCCCCGTGCGCGAAGGTCACGTGCTCCACGGGCACACCGTCGGGCAGGAGCCAGTCCCGTACGGTCTCCTCCAACCGCGCCAGTCGTGGCGTCGACCGGTGGGACCGCGCACCGGGGGAGAGCCGCGAAGGCGGCACCAGGGCCGGCAGGAACGCCGGATCGGGGTGCCCACCGGCCAAGTCCCGCAAGCCTTCCGGGACCCGGGGCGGCCGCCGCGACGCCACCGCCGGAGCCTGCGCCACCACCGTTCCGCCCCGCCCGCGCGTGACGACGATGCCCCGCTGCCGCAACTCCTTGTACGCCGTGGCCACGGTCCCCGGACTCACCCCGAGCCCGTCCGCGAGCCGCCGCACCGGAGGCAGCGCGGCACCCGGCCCCAACACCCCCTCGGCCACCCGTCGTTCGACGGACGCGGCAATCCCCTTGGCCGTCGTACCACTGATCCCATATTGTATTGCCACGTCGATCACTATGTACCAATACATAATTCAACGCAAGGGGGAGCAGTGGTTACGACGCGCGGCGCAGCCCTACGGCCGAAACGCGTACCCGGAGGGCGCGACGGCCGCAGAATGCTCGCGATCGCCCTCGTCGACCGCACCGGCAGCGGCCTGTGGGCCTCCGTGTCCGTCCTGTACTTCACCTACGTCTCGCATCTCTCCATCGCCCAGGTGGGCACCCTCGCCGCGATCGCCGGAGCCATCGGCATCGCCGGCGCACCCCTGGGAGGGCGCCTGGCCGACCGGTTCCCGCTCACCCGCGTGCTCGTCGCCCTTCAACTGCTGCGCGCCCTGGCCTCGTTCGCCCTGCTCACCACGGACAACTACGTCCTGCTGATCGTCTTCTCGGCCGCCGGCGGCTTCGGGGACCGCGCCGCCAACGTGCTCACCAAGCTCTACGCCACCCGCGTCGCAGGCCCGGACCGCATCCGCTACCAGGCCATCAGCCGAACCGCGGCCAACGCGGGCTGGGCCCTGGGCGGTCTCACCGCCGCGGCCGCCCTCGCTCTCGGCACAGCCGCCGCCTACCACTGGCTCCTCCTCGGCGACGCCTTCTCCTTCGTCGCGGTCGCGACCCTCACCCTGCGCTGCGGTGAACCCCCGTCACCGACCCGCACCGTCGCGACGTCGAAGGACGCACCACCCGCGAGCAAGCCACCGAACCCCTGGCGCGACCGCACCTACCTCGCGTACGTCGCAACCGAGACCGTTCTCTTCCTCGACGACGCAGTCTTCAAGGTCGGCTTGCCACTCTGGATCGCCCACGCCAGCGACGCACCGCACGGACTGGCACCCCTGCTGATGGTCCTCAACAACGTGATGGTGGTGGCGTTCATGGTCTCCCTGGCCCGCTTCGCCACCACGACGGCGGCCACCCGCAACCTGCTGATACCGCTCTCCATCGCCTTCGCCCTGGGCGGCGCCACCCTGGCGCTCTCGGCCACCGGCGAAGCCGTCACGGCGATCGTGTTCCTCACCGCCTCGGCAGTCGCCTTCACCATGGCGGAAATGCTGCACGCCACCATCTCGTGGGAACTCTCCGTCGCCCTCGCGCCCGACACCGCACAGGGCAGCTACCTCGGCGTGCACGGACTCGCCCAGTCCACCCAGCGCAGCGTCGGCCCACTCGCGGTCACCGCGGCCATCGCCACCGGCCCCCTCGGCTGGACCGTCTTCGGCGCCGCCATCGCTCTGACCTGCATGATTCAGCACCGCCTGGTCCGTGAACCCCTTGCTCGGACGCCGTTGTCAGTGCCGCCGGTTACTGTGAGTGAGCATTGATCAACAGCGCACAGGGGGAAACATGGCGCACACCGACCACCAGACCATGCGACGCGTTCTGCGCCGCGAAATCGCGGGAACCATCGGTCTGCTGACCGACGAGCAGGACTTCAGCATCATGCGGCGCTATCGCAGCTTCACCTTCGACGACCACACCGCCTACCTCCAGCAGGTCGAGGCCCTCCTCAGGAGCCGCGCCCTCCAGGGCAGCCACACCAGCGTGGCCCTCTTCGACCCCCAGGAATACGCCGAGTTCTGCGACGACAGCGGCCTCGACCCCGACATCCCGTCGAGCCGCGCCCGCTTCACCGCCGAACTAGCCGCCACCGGCCCCACCCTGCTCTACGAAGGCCAGCCACTGGCCGACCTCCTCCCGGCCCTGGTCGACGAGGCCGTCCGCCAGGCGACCTGGGAGTACGCGACCACACTCCTCGCCCGCCTAGGTTCCTGCGCCTCCTGCGGCGAGGACATCGGCCGCGCCGCCTTCACCCGGGCCTCCGGCCTCCTCGTCCGCATCCTCGACACAGCCCGCCCCGGCAACCGACACCTCGTCTGCAGCGTCTCGGGAGCACCGGAAACCATCGTCTCCGTCCTCCACGCCGACCAGCACGAGGACGGCACCACACACCTGGACGACGCCGAGGCCCTCGAATTCACCACGATCCTCGCCCTCGGCCTCGCCACCCGAAGCCCCGGCGGCCTCGTCATGCGCACCACCAGCCCCGACCTCCCCGACTGCATCTACGGCTGGCGCCTGCGCGGCGACGGCCTCGAAGCCCTGACCGCCGGCGAGGTCTTCGACGCCTACTGCACCGACGTCGAATCAGGCGACCTCATCTCCCCGGAATCAGGCGTCGACTACTGCGTACCGCCCGACCTCGGAGACCTGGAGCAACCCCAGGGAGGACACCACCACTGAGCACGGCAGGGGCGCCCCACCACTGGTGGGGCGCCCCTGAACCACAGCCGACGGACGGCTTCCCGCCCAACCATTTGCCTAGCTGCTCAATGCCTATTCGCCGGACAGCACGGCCTGAGCCGCCGCGCGCGCCTCCTCGGCACTGTCCGCGGCGCGCGCGGCCAGCGCGGCCCGCTCGCACTGCGCCAGCGTGTACTTCGCCAGCGTCGAACGCACATAAGGAATCGAAGCCGCCCCCATGGAAAGCGAGGTGACCCCCAGACCGGTCAGCACACAAGCCAGCAGCGGGTCGGACGCGGCCTCACCGCAGACACCACAGCTCTTGCCCTCGGCCTTCGCCCCCTCCGCGGACATCGCGACCAGGTCGAGCAGTGCCGGCTGCCACGGATCCTGCAGCCGGGACACCGCACCCACCTGACGGTCGGCGGCGAAGGTGTACTGCGCGAGGTCGTTGGTCCCCAGCGACAGGAACTCGACCTCCTGCAGAATCGAGCGCGCCCGCAGCGCGGCCGACGGAATCTCCACCATCGCACCGAACTTGGCCCGCAGCCCGGCCTCGCGGCACGCGTCGGCGAACGCCTTCGCGTCCGCACGGTCCGCGACCATCGGTGCCATGACCTCGAGGTAGACCGGCAGACCTTCGGCGGCCTTCGCGAGCGCCGTCAGCTGAGTGCGCAGCACATCGGGGTGGTCGAGCAGCGACCGCAGACCGCGCACACCCAGAGCCGGGTTCGGCTCGTCGGCCGGCGTCAGGAAGTCCAGCGGCTTGTCCGCGCCCGCGTCCAGCACCCGCACGACGACACGACCCTCGGGGAACGCCTCGAGCACCTGCCGGTAGGCCTCGACCTGCTTCTCCTCGGTCGGCGCGTTCTTGCTGTCGTCCAGAAAGAGGAACTCGGTACGGAAGAGCCCCACACCCTCGGCCCCCGCCTCCAGCGCGGCCGGTACATCAGCAGGTCCGCCGACGTTGGCCAGCAGCGGCACCTTGTGCCCGTCGGAGGTGGCACCAGGACCCGTAGAAGCGGAGAGAGCGGCCTTGCGCGCGGCGGCCGCGGACGCCAGCTGCTCCTTCTTCTCATCAGTGGGGTTCACGAAGATCTCACCGGTGCTGCCGTCCACCGCGACGACCGTGCCCTCGGCCAACTCCCCGGCCCCCGGCAGCGCCACCACGGCCGGCACACCGAGCGCCCGCGCCAGGATCGCGCTGTGACTCGTCGGCCCGCCCTCCTCGGTGACGAAACCGAGCACCAGCGTCGGGTCCAGCAGCGCCGTATCAGCAGGCGCGAGGTCACGGGCAATAAGGACATACGGCTCGTCGCTGTCCGGAACACCCGGCATCGGCACCCCGAGCAACCGGGCGACGATACGGTTCCGCACGTCATCGAGGTCGGCCACCCGGCCGGCGAGATACTCACCGGCACCGGCCAGCAGAGCACGGTAGGCGGCGAAGGCGTCGTAGACGGCCCGCTCAGCGGTACTGCCGACGGCGATACGACGTTCCACGTCCGCCATCAGCTCGGGGTCCTGGGCCATCATGGCCTGCGCCTCGAGCACCGCCTGGGCTTCGCCCCCCGCCAGATTGCCGCGCGCCATCAGGTCGGCCGCCACAGCGTCCACGGCTTGGCGGGCGCGCCCCTGTTCACGCTCCGCGTCCTCCACCGGAATCTGCTTGGCAGGCGGTTCCAGAACCGCCGTCCCCATGTGCCGAACCTCGCCGATCGCCACACCGTGGCTCACACCGACGCCTCGCAGCGTTGTCTCCATCTCACCCGTCTCCGATAGTGCGGCGGGTCCCGCCGCCGCGGTGGTTGTCCTGCTCGCCGTCTTAAGACGGCACTGACTCACGCCCAGGTGAAGAGACTGTCGCCGGCCTTCACATCGCCGTCCTCGCGGAGATCGGAGAGCGCATCGGCCGTCGCTTCGAGAGCCACGACAGGGCACACCGGGGACTTGCCGGCGGCCTCGACAGCGGCCGGGTTCCAGCGCACGACGCTCTGGCCCCGGGTCACGGTGTCGCCCTTGTTGACGAGCAGCTCGAAGCCCTCGCCATTGAGCTGGACGGTGTCGATCCCGAGGTGAGTGAGCACACCGTGTCCGTCGGAGTCCACGACGACGAAGGCGTGCGGGTGGAGGGAGACGATCACTCCGTCCACGGGAGAGACGGCCTCGGAAGGCTCACGTACGGGGTCGATGGCCATGCCGGGGCCGACCATGGCTCCGGCGAAGACCGGATCCGGCACCTCCGTCAGTCCGATGGCACGTCCTGCGAGAGGGGACGTCACGCTGGTCATGGGAAGCCTCCCAGGGGTGGAAATGTGATGGGGCCGTCACTACCTGTCCCGGACGGCACACTGAGCAGCAGGGTATGTCATATGTAGTACCGGTTCCGCCTGAGAGGTCCGGATTAGTGGTCTAGACCACACCTCTAATCGATTTGCACCTGCTCTACGGCCGCATGTACAGTCGTACTCCTGCTTGAGGCCGAGCGACGCGACCAAGCGTCTTTGCTTGGCCTAGCAGCACCCAACTTGTCAGATCCTATCCCGGGGTCGCCTTCTGCATGCCTGCAGGACGGTGGTCAGGGGGCCGGAAAAACACTGATAGAGTTTGGAACACCGAAGGGAAGCCCGGAGGAAAGCCCGAGAGGGTGAGTACAAAGGAAGCGTCCGTTCCTTGAGAACTCAACAGCGTGCCAAAAATCAACGCCAGATATGTTGATACC